>NZ_JBITJO010000008.1:0-334586 GCF_044460045.1 Microbispora rosea
CTCGGGTAACCGAACTCGAAGATGCCCGTGCCGATCTTCTGGTTGTAGGCCAGACCCTGACCACCGACGTTCGAGCCCAGCGTGCCGACGTCCTTGAGGCCGATCGACAGCTTCAGGCCGACGACCTGGTAGCCCGTGATGACCTTCGCGGTGAACGTCCGGCTGTAGTACTTGTACTCGAAGTGGCCCTGGTTGTTGGGGTGCCACCTGTTGCCCTGGGCCTGCGCGCTGGCGCTGGGGCTCGGGCTCGCGGACGCGGCGGCGGCGGCGGCCGGAGCCTGAACCTTCGTCCGCCAGTACAGGGTCTTCCCGTCCTTGCTGACGTAGGAGTCCCTCCAGGACTGGTACTCGTTCTTGGAGATCTCCTTGGGCGCGGACGCGTTGGTGCCCCAGGTCCAGGGACCGTTGCCCGTCAGGTTCTTGCCCTTGTTCCAGGCCTGGAAGTCGGCGACGCTGACCGCCGTGTCCTTGCCGAACCGCGAGAGCTTGTTGACCTCGACGACCTCGAGCTTGGAGTAGCCCGTGGTCTTGTCGGCCTGGAGCTTCCGCTTCGCCCGGTAGGCGTCCCACTTGTTGTGGTAGACGCGCGACGCGTACTTGCCACCGCTGGTGCCGTTCTCGGTGGGGATGACGCCGTTGTAGACCGTGACGAACGCGTAGTCGCGGTCGCCGTCCTCGTACACGCTGTAGTCGTAGTGCGTGTAAGCGGTCTTGCCGACGTAGATGCCCCAGGGGGTCTTGCCCTCGTAGTAGCCGGGGATGAAGACCCACTTGTCGAGGGTGGTCGCGTTGGACTTGGTGTCGTACACGCAGTGACCCGCGGTCGCCACCAGGTTCTTGTACTGGCCCTGGACCGAGGTGGCCGAGCACCAGTGCGGCTTGTCGTCGGCGCCGATGAAGAACACCTTGCCGGTGGTCTTCGGCAGGTTGACGTTCTTCAGGGTGCCGGTGGCAGCCTTCTGGTCACCGCTGGAGCCCACGACACCGGCCTTGGTGTCGGCGGACGCGCCACCGGTCGACACGTGCTTGGTGGGGACCGTGGTCTCCACCGTGTACGGGGTGGCGTTGATCAGGTTCGCCTTGGCCTGGCCGTACCAGAACGCCGCGACCTGCTGCGCCGCGAAGTTGGTGTTGGCCAGGTTCACAGCCGGAACCGAGTCGGCGTGAGCCGGGGCAGCGATCGCCGCGGAGGCCAGCAGGCCGGCCGCGACCCCGCCCAGAGCGAGAGTGCGCTTCATAACTTTCTCCTGGTCTGTCGTGAGGCGTCACTCGCGCCCCATCCGTCAGTGAGGAACGGGGAGAAAGCTATAGGACGAATTGGAGTGACGTAAGTCGAATTGGGTGGTTCGCGCATTGCCTCCAACTCCGGTGCTCACGGTCGTTCCTGAACGGAAGCTGAAAATGAGCTGATCACCGGCTGTGCGGGACGAGATCCGTGACACTGCGCACTGGATCGGTCACCCGACAATGTGACGTAAATCACAGGTTTGAGTGAAACCGGAAGACCGGCAGATTGCGTCGGAGTCTGCCCGTTCGCCTGGACCGTGGTCCGTGTAACCGCCCAGTGGGTGTGACTCGACGATCAAGAGGAAACGTGAAGGGGCAGGTTGATCGCCGATCACTGCGGTGTGAGCGTCTCGGGACCGCTGGGCGTCGCCTCGGCCCGGCTCCGGTTCCGCTGGGCCCGGACGGCGTCGCGACGTGGTGGCCGCGATGCGGCGAGAGCCTTCCTGAAGGGTTCCTGAGCCCTCCTGCAGGGGTTGTTACCAGGCGGTAAGCCAGCTGATCGGATGTCCGAAATTTCCCGAGCCCTTCGGAGTGGTCGAAGAGAGGCGTGCGGGAGTCGCCGCACCTTGTCTGGAATCACCGCATCGCTCGCACCGTGCGCTCTCGGCGCGGCTGGAAAGCGTTTCCGGGGCGGTGTCCATCGCGATTGTGGGAGATTTCTCTCGGGGGTTTCTGTGGTGATCGCTCGCCCGTCGCGGAGAGGGTGGGGCGACGAGCGTCGCGGGTCCTCGGCGGGGCGCCGACGGCAGAGGTTGGTGATGTTTCCCCAGGTAGATCGATAAGCCGTCTGGTTTCGGCCTACCTTGGACGGTTATCCTCGATGACTTCCCGCAGCTATGAGTCTCCGCGTGGGAGAAGAGGAGTGAGAACCCCCCGGATTTTCTTCCGTTCATGATGTGATCTCATTCAAGGCGCTGGCGAGTGGGCTCCGGGAAGGTTGGCGATACCGGCTCGTTGCTCGTTTTCCTGAGGTTCCTCGTCGCTTGTCGTCGGTTGATCTCTGCAATTGGATTTACCCTGTGGTCAGGGGTGATTGTTCTTGATCGGTGGAATTTCCCGTGACCTCGTCGCTCTTTGTTCGGGTGGTTTTCCCTGGGCTCTCTCGGCGGCGTCGGGAAGGGTGACCCTGACCCCGAGGAAGTGCGTTCCGTAATGCCGATGTGCGGAGTAAGCCCCGACACCGTGGCTCCGCGAACTCGACCGGCGATCGGCTGGCTCCACCACGGGCGCGCACTGGAAGCGTCGCGGTCGCGGCGGCGGCGTGCGGGTGGTTCGCCGCGACAGTCGCGGCGTGTTCCCGTACGCGGGGCCGAGGACGCCGCAGAGGACGGCACGGAGGACGGTACGGAGGACGGCACGGAACGGCGGTTCCACGGCCGTGGTGAGGTCGATGTCGATGTCGATGCCGCAGGACAGCCGGCCGGCGGCTTCCGGCCGGGCCGTCGCGACCATGCGAACAGGGCGCTGCCCGCTCTCGTCGCCGATGGGCGAGTGGCCGCCTTTGCTGGACAAAAGGAACTTGAGTGGGCAAAAGGAAAGGGCCCGGCTGCGGACAGCCGGGCCCTCCTGAACGTCAGGAGTCGGAGACTCAGACGATCTTGCCGGACCAGTTGGCCGCGGCGGTCTTGTAGACGGCCAGCGTCTCACCGTCGAAGTACGGCGAGATGCTGGTGTCGATGCGGCCGTTGCCGTCGGTGTCGGCGACACCGATGGTCACACCGTTGAGGTAGCCGAGCCGCTTCGCGTTGCTGTAGCGGTACAGCCAGGACGAGCCGATGGCGCCCTCGCCCGTGAAGGAGGACTTGACGCCCACGAGCTCCTCGCCCTTGACGGCCGCGGCGCTCGCCTTGAAGGTCTTGCCGTAGGCCCACTTCTGGGTCTTGCCGGTGAAGGCGTAGTTGCCGTCCGGGTGCGACCCGCTCGGGTAACCGAACATGAAGATCGAGGTGCCGATCTTCTGGTTGTAGGCCAGACCCTGACCACCGACGTTGGACCCGAGGGTGCCGACGTCCTTCAGCGTGATCTTCAGGGTGCCGTGCGACCGGTGGTCGTCGCGGCTCTGCGCCCAGAACGTCCGGGCGTAGTACTTGTACTTCGCCCCGTGGTCGGGCCTGCCCGTCGGCCTGTGGGTGGGAGTGGCGGTGACCGTCGCGGTCGCCGTGACGGTCGCGGTCGCCGTGACCGTGGCGGTCGCGGTGACGGTGGCCGTCGCGGTCGTCGTGACCGTGGCGGTCGGGTGCGGCGGCTTCGGCGGCTCCGGGTGCGTGGGGGGCGTCTGGGGCCCGGTGGGCGCCAGGCGGTTGTTCTCGCCGCTGGGCGCGGCCTTCGGCGTGAGCTGCTTGTCCTCGTGCCGCGGACCGCTGTGGTCGTCGTGGTCCCAGACCTTCTTGCGGAAGTAGAGGGTCTTCCCGTCACGGCTGACGTACGAGTCCGAGCGGCTGTGGTACTCGCGCTCGCTGATCTCGTGGGTCTGCGCGCCGGTGCCCTTGGCCCAGGGACCGTTGCCGGTGAGGTCCCTGCCCCGGTTCAGGGCCTGGAACTGCCGGACGGAGACGGGCCCCACGTGCGAGCCGTGCTCGTCGTGGCCACGCCCGTCACGGTACTTGCCGTGGTCGTCGCGCCCGTGGTGGTCGTTACGGCCGTGGTGGTCGTCGCGGCCGGGCCTGTCGTAACGCACGTCCGTGACCTGGACGCCGTTGTAGACCGTGACGAACGCGTAGTCGCGGTCGCCGTCCTCGTACACGCTGTAGTCGTAGTGCGTGTAAGCGGTCTTGCCGACGTAGATGCCCCAGGGGGTCTTGCCCTCGTAGTAGCCGGGGATGAAGACCCACTTGTCGAGGGTGGTCGCGTTGGACTTGGTGTCGTACACGCAGTGACCCGCGGTCGCCACCAGGTTCTTGTACTGCGACTGCACGGCGGTCGCCGAGCACCAGTGCGGCCTGTGGTCGGCGCCGATGAAGAACACCTTGCCGGTGGTCTTCGGCAGGTTCACGTTCTTCAGGCTGCCGCTGGCGGCCTTCTGGTCACCGCTCGACCCGACAACGCCGGCCTTGTCGTCGGCGGATGCGCCACCGGTCGACACGTGCTTGGCGGAGATCTTGGTCTCCACGCCGTACGGCGTGGCGTTGATCAGGTTGGCCCGCGCCTCACCGAACCAGAACGCGGCGATTTCCTTCGCCGCGAGGTTGGTCTTGGCGAGGTTGATGGACGGGATTTGGTCGGCGTGAGCCGGGGCAGCGATCGCCGCGGAGGCCAGCAGGCCGGCCGCGACCCCGCCGAGAGCGAGAGTGCGCTTCAACTGGATCTCCCTGGTCTGTCGTGGGGCGTCACTTGCGCCCCATGCGTCAGTGAAGGAACGGTGGGAAGTTATAACGAGAAACCCTCTGAAAACAGAAATTTCAGAGTTTCCCCTCCATGCCCGCAGGGTCTTCGTCTCGGTGTGGTAGCCGGCCACCGTGGCAGTTCGGGTCCCGTCTCTGCTGATCACAGACCCTGCACCCGGGCTCGGGCCGCGACCGGTGCTGGACCGATCCAACATAATCGTGTGACGAAAATCACATCTATATGGGCATATCTATGCCGGATGTGAATGAGTCAATAGCGGGTTGACGCGGCGTTCGAAGTGCCGTCGAAAGCGTCAAAAGCGACAAACAGCGAATATGGGCAGGTCTTAGCCCTGATAGGGGCGATTGTCGTTCGCAAATCCGGCCGAAGTCCGGCCGGTTTCCGCCTCCACGGCGACGCCATCGAGCCTCGGCTTCCCTGCCGCTCTGACCGGGGGTGACAACGGCTCGGCCGGATCAGTGGGCGGGCGCGTCGGAGGCGTCGAAGGGGATCAGAAGCCTGCGCAGCAGGGCGGCGAGGGCCTGCTGCTCGTGCTGTTCGAGGCCCGCGAGGAGTTCGCGTTCGCGGCGCAGCAGGTCGGCGAAGGCGGCGTCGACGCGGTGCATGCCGGCCGGGGTCAGCCGCACCAGCACGCCGCGCCGGTCCTCCGGATCCGGGCGCCGGATGACCAGTCCGGCGGCGGCCAGCCTGTCGATGCGGTTCGTCATCGTGCCGGAGGTCACCAGAGTGGCGCGCAGCAGCGCGCCCGGGCTGAGCTCGTACGGCTCCCCCGCGCGGCGCAGGGCCGTCAGCACGTCGAACTCCCACGACTCCATGTCGTGCGACGCGAAGGCCGCGCGGCGCTCGCGCTCCAGGTGCCGGCTCAACCGGGAGACCCGGCTCAGCACTTCGAGAGGCGTGACGTCCAGGTCCGGGCGCTCCTGTCTCCAGGCCGCGACCAGCCGGTCCACCTCGTCCTCGACGGGCCTCGAGAAGGTCATGGGCCGAGTCTAGCTTCTCTTGACATCGAGATATCTCCCGCGATATCGATTTATCTCGACGTCAAGATAATGGAGGTGCCGACATGAGCGCGGACATCTGGGATCCGGAGGTCTACGAGCGGTACGCGGCCGAGCGCGGCCGCCCCTTCCACGAGCTCGTGGCCCGGGTGGGCGCCAGGTCGCCCGAGTATGTCGTCGATCTCGGCTGCGGCACCGGGGAACTCACGGCGACCTTGTGTGGTCGATGGCCGGGCGCTCAGGTGCACGGCGTCGACTCCTCGCCCACGATGATCGCCAAGGCGCCGGCCGGGCCGACGTTCGAGGTGGCCGACGTCCGCGAGTGGCACCCGCCGCGGCCGGTCGACGTGATCGTCTCGAACGCGCTCCTGCAGTGGATCCCGGAACACCCCGACCTGCTGCGCCGGTGGAGGGGCCACCTGACCGAGGGCGGCTGGCTCGCCTTCCAGGTGCCCGGCAACTTCGACGCGCCGAGTCACGCCGTCGTGCGCGAGCTGTGCCGTACGACCTGGCGGGAGGAGCTGGGCGACGTGCCGCGGGGTGCGCCGGTCGGGGAGCCGACCGACTACGTGGACCTGCTCGCCGGTCTCGGCTTCACCGTGGACGCGTGGGAGACGACCTACGTCCACGTCCTGCCGGGGGAGGACGCCGTGCTGCACTGGATCAAGGGCACGGCCCTGCGGCCCATGCTCGACCGGCTGCCGCCCGAGCGCCACGCGGGCTTCCTCGCCGACTGCGCCCGGGCCCTGCGCGCCGCCTACCCGCCCAGGCCGTACGGCACGCCGTTCCCGTTCCGCCGGATCTTCGTGGCCGCGCACCTGTGAGGGTCTGCGTTCACCTTGGGGTGGCAGTATGACGCCAACCGGGACATTCGGGGGTAACGGTGGCGCTGGAGATCGAGGACAAGTTCGACGTTCCTGAGGGCTTCGCCCTGCCCGACCTGGGCGGTGTGCCGGGGTGTGAGGGGGTGTCCGAGCCGCTGTCCCACCGGCTGACCGCGGTCTATTTCGACACCTCCGATCTGCGGCTGGCGGCTCGGGGCGTCACCCTGCGCCGGCGGCGCGGCGGGGACGACGAGGGCTGGCATCTCAAGCTGCCCAAGGCCAAGGGCGCCCGTCAGGAGATCACCCGGCCGCTCACCCGCGGCGCCAAGGTGGTGCCCGCCGAGCTGGCGAGCCTCGTCCTCGCGTACACGCGGGGCGCCCCGCTCGCGCCGGTGGCCCAGCTGGAGACCCGCCGGGGAATCACCCGGCTGCTCGGTCCCGGCGGCACGGTGCTCGTGGAGATCGCGGACGACCGCGTGAAGGGCACGGTGCTCGGGGACGAGCCGGTGGTGCGGCGCTGGCGCGAGGTCGAGGCCGAGCTCAAGGAGGGTGATCGCGACCTCCTCAAAAAGGTGGCCAAGCGGCTGCGCAAGGCCGGCGCCGCTCCCGCGGACAGCGCGAGCAAACTCGCGCGCGTCCTCGGAGACCGCGTCCCCGCGCCGCAGCCGAGGACCCGGCCCGAGCCCGGTTCTGCCGGGGAGGTCGTCGTCGCCTACCTCCGCGCTCACGCCGACGCGCTGATCGCGCAGGACCCGCACGTGCGCCTGGCCGAGGAGGACGCCGTCCACAAGGCCAGAGTCGCCTGCCGCCGCCTGCGCAGCGCGCTCAAGGCGTTCAAGCGGATCGTCGCCGGCACCGAGGACCTTCAGGAGGAGCTCAGGTGGCTCGGCGAGGTGCTGGGCGAGGCCCGTGACCTGGAGGTCATCAGGGCGCGCTTCACCGCCCGGCTCGACGACCTCGATCCCCGCCTCGTCACCGCCGACGCGCGCCGCAGGCTGGGCGACGACCTGATGGCCAGGGAGCACGACGCGTACGAGCGCATCCGGCGCGCGCTGAGCGAGAGCCGTTACTTCGCGCTGCTCGACTCCCTCGACGCGCTGGCCGCCGACCCGCCGCTGACGGCCGCGGCGGCCAAGACTGAGGATAAGGCGCTGCCCAAGATCGTGGACAGGAACTGGCGGCGGGTGACCGACGCCTACGAGGCGGCGCGGCGCATCGAAGAGGGCGAGGAACGGGAGGCGGCCATGCACGACGTGCGCAAGGCGGCCAAGCGGGCCCGATACACGGCGGAGGCCGCCGGCATGTCCGGCGCGGCCGAGCGTGCCACGGAGGTGCAGGAGGTGCTGGGACGGCACCAGGACGGCGTGGTCGCCCAGGGCGTGCTGCTGGAGGAGGCGGAAAGGGCTCGGCAGGCGGGGGAGGACACCTTCACCTACGGAGTGCTCGCGGGCATCGAGAGCGCCGAGGCGGCCCGGGCCCAGGAGGAGTTCCCCGCCGTCTGGTCCCGCCTCTCCTGATCACGCGGGGGGTTAGGTGGTGTAGCGCTCAAGGCTTAGCACGTGCTCGGCCGCGTCGTCGTCCACGTCGTCCACGTTGTTGTCGACGGCGCCCGTGTGGTCCGCCGCCCGGTGGAGTACGGCGAAGCCGCCCTTGGCGAGGGTGCGGTCGGCCGTCCGCACGCCGCGCAGCGCCCCGCCCGCCATGCCCAGCAGCTCGGGCAGGATCTTGCCGTGGCTGCACAGCACCGCCGGCTCGGGCGCGGCCGACAGATCGCGCACCAGCCGCTCCGCCTCGCGCGGGTCGTAGCCGCTCTCCGACAGCGCCGTCTCCTCCCGCACCTCCAGCCCGTGCCGCTCGGCGTACGGCTTGAGCGTCTGCGTGCAGCGCCTGCTGTGCGAGCTGACCAGCACGGCCGGGCGGTAGGCCCCCAGCACCGTGGCCAGGACCTCGGCCTGGGCGCGGCCGCGCTCGTCCAGCGGGCGCAGGTCGTCGTCGCCCTTCCACTCCTGCCGGGAGCCAGCCAGCGCGTGCCGCAGCAGGATCAGCGGCGTGGTCGCGAAGGGAGCGGCGCCGGCGGCGCGCAGCAGGCCGCGGTCCCACGCGTAGGTGAGGCGCCGCCGTGCCTCCTCGATCGGCAGCCACGCCACCTCGTCGACCTCGTCGCCGTCGACCGCGACCTGGTCGTCGAGAGCGTGGGCGAGCCAGTAGTCCACCCGCTTGAGCCGGCCGCCGTGCATGTAGTGCACGGGCGGCAGCGCACGGCCGAGCACGACCCGCAGGCCGGTCTCCTCCCGCACCTCGCGCAGGGCTCCCGCGATCACGTGCTCGCCGCGCTTGAGCTTTCCCTTGGGGAGGCTCCAGTCGCCGTACGCCGGGCGGTGCACGAGAGCGACCTCCGGGTCGTCCTCGTTCCCGCGCCAGACGACCGCGCCGGCCGCCCTGATCATGCCCGTGGCCATACCTCTGACCCTGCCCTCGGCCGTCAGTCCGTCACGTCGTCCACGGTCCGCCAGCGCCTCCCCGCGATCAGGTGGTGCTGGAGATCGACCTCGCCCCGGTGACGCAGCCACTTGCCGTCGGAGTGCAGCGTCCAGGCGGTGGTGGTGTCGCGGAACGCCAGGTCGAGCAGGTCGGACAGATACCGGCGCTGCTGCGGGCTGGTGACCTTGACCAGCGCCTCGACCCGCCGGTCCAGGTTGCGGCGCATCAGGTCGGCGCTGCCGATCCAGATCTCCGATCGGCGCCCTCCGCCGAACTCGTACACCCGGGAGTGTTCGAGGAAACGGCCGAGCACGCTGCGTACGCGGATGTTCTCCGACAGGCCGGGAACGCCGGGGCGGAGGGTGCAGATGCCGCGAACCCACAGGTCCACCGGCACCCCCGCCTGCGAGGCGCGATACAGCGCGTCGATGATCGGCTCATCCACGATCGAATTGGTCTTGATCCGGATCCGGGCCTGGCGGCCCGCTTCGCGATGGACGATCTCCTGCTCGATCCGGGCGAGCAGGCCCTGGCGCAGCGAGTTGGGCGCGACCAGCAGCCGGCGATACTCGGACTGGCGGGAGTAGCCGGTCAGATGGATGAACAGGTCGGTGACGTCCTCGCCCACCTGCGGATCGGCGGTCAGCAGGCCGAAGTCCTCATATTGCCGGGCCGTCTTCGGGTTGTAGTTGCCGGTGCCGATGTGGCAGTAGCGCCGCAGCTCGCCGCCCGCCTCCTGGCGGACCACCATCGACAGCTTGCTGTGCGTCTTGAGGCCGAGCACGCCGTAGACCACGTGGCACCCGGCCGTCTCCAGCTTGCGCGCCCAGGAGATGTTCGCGTGCTCGTCGAACCTCGCCTTGATCTCCACCACGACCACGACCTGCTTGCCCGCCTCGGCCGCGTCGATCAGCGCGTCCACGATGGGCGAGTCGCCGCTGGTGCGATAGAGGGTCTGCTTGATCGCCAGCACGTCCGGATCGGCCGCCGCCTCCTCCACGAACCGCTGCACGCTCGTGGCGAACGAGTCGTACGGGTGGTGGATGAGGATGTCGCGCTCGCGCAGAACGGTGAACAGGTCGTCCTCGGCGCTGATCGCCTCCGCCGGGACGAACGGCCGGTAGTGGAGCTCCGGGCGGTCGAGGTCGGCGATGGCGTGCAGCCCCGTTAAGTCGAGCGGCCCGGGCAGGCGGTAGATCTCGTTGTCGGACACTCCGAGCTCGTCCACGAGCAGTTCCAGCACCTGGGGGGTGATGGTGTCCTCGACCTCCAGCCGCACCGGCGGCCCGAAGCGGCGGCGCAGCAGCTCGCGTTCCAGCGCCTTCATGAGGTTCTCGGTGACGTCCTCGTCGACCTCCAGGTCCTCGTTCCTGGTCACCCGGAACACGTGGTGCTGCACGATCTGCATGCCCTTGAACAGCTCGCCCAGGTGGGCCGCGATCACATCCTCAAGCGGGACGAACCGGTTGGGCGAGGCGGTCACGAACCGGGGGAGCTGCGAGGGGACCTTCACCCGCGCGAACACCGTGTGGCCGTCCTCCGGGTTCCGCACGGTCACGGCCAGGTTCAGCGAAAGACCCGAGATGTACGGGAACGGGTGGGCCGGATCAACGGCCAGCGGCGTCAGGACCGGCCGGATCCGCTCACGGAAGAGCTTGCGCAGCGCCGTCCGCTCGTCCCTCGCGAGGTCGTCCCAGCGGACTATCGCGATGCCCTGCTCGGCGAGCTCCGGGCAGATGCGATCGTGGAAGATCGCCGCGTGCCTGCGCGCGAGCTCGTCGGCGACGGTCGCGATGCGCGACAGCGCCTCGCTCGGCTTCAGCCCTCCCGTCGTCCGCAGGAGCAAGCCGGTGGCCATCCGCCGTTTGAGCCCGGCCACCCGCACACGGAAGAACTCGTCCAGGTTGCTCGCGAAGATGGCGAGGAACCTGAGCCGTTCGAGCAGCGGCACCGAGGAGTCCTCCGCCAGCTCCAGGACGCGCTCGTTGAACAGGAGCCAGCTCTCCTCCCGATTGAGGAAGCGCTCGTTGGGCAGCGGGGCGTGCGCGGGGAGGTCGGCCTCTTCGGGCTCATGGGCAGGGGAGCTTTGGGCGGACATATAACGAAATATGCCCCAAGTCGTTGAACAGAACGTTAACTTAACCGCAACGAAAGCGTCAGACCGGCTCCGCGAGCCGCGTTGTCCCTGATCCCCGCGCCTCCGGCACGCCCCGGCACGCCCCGGCGCTGCCGTCCGGCGACCGCCCGCGCGCACCCTGGACGCTTTAGGCGCGCACCCTGGATGCCTTGTGCACGCACCCTGGACGCCTTCCGCGTGCTCGGGGCCGCGCCTCCCGCGCTCCTGATCCCCCGCGCACGCCCCACGTGTTGCCGGCGCGCCGCCCGGCGACCGCCCCGCGGGCCGCCGGCGGGAGGGTCAGATCTCCCCGTGCTGCTGCTGGCGGTCGAGTCCCTTGGTCCGCTCGCGCTGCAGGCGTTCCAGTTCCTTGGCCCGCTCGCGCTGCTGGCGTTCGACTTCCTTCGCGCGTTCGCGCTGCTCGCGCTCCTGCGCCTTCTCCTGCTCACGGCGGAGCTTCTCCTGCTCCTTCATCTGCCGTTCGAGCTCCTTGGCCCGTTCGCGCTGCTCGCGTTCCTTGGCCTTCTCCAGATCGCGCTGCTGGCGTTCGAGCTGCTTGGCGCGTTCGCGCTGCTCGCGCTCGCGCGTCTTCTCCTGCTCGCGGCGGAGCTTCTCCTGCTCCTTCGACTCGCGCTCGCCGGGTCTCGCCGTACGGGTCTCCACGGCGGGGGACAGGACCAGGCCGCGCGTCGCGGCGGTGAGCATGGGATTGGAATCGAGGCCGGTCAGGCCGTTCCAGGACAGGTTCACCAGGTGGGCGGCGACCTCCTCGCGGCGCGGCTTGCGCACCTCCAGCCACCACTGTCCGGTGAGGGCGGTCATCCCCACGAGCATCTGGGCGTACATCGGCGCGAGCTTGGGGTCGTAGCCGCGCTCCTTGAACTCGTCGGCCAGCACGTCCTCCACCTGGCTGGCGATGTCGCTGATCAGGCTGGCGAAGGTGCCCGTGCCCGAGGCGGCGTGGGAGTCGCGGACCAGGATGCGGAAGCCCTCGCTGCTCTCCTCGATGTACTGGAGGAGGGCGAGGGCGGCCCGCTCCAGCTTGATGCGGGCATGAGAGGCCGACAGGGCCTGGGTGACCAGGCTGAGCAGGCGCTGCATCTCCCGGTCGATGACGACGGCGTAGATGCCCTCCTTGCCGCCGAAGTGCTCGTACACCACGGGCTTGGACACCTTGGCGCTGGCCGCGATCTCCTCGACCGAGGTGCCGTCGAAGCCCTTGTCCGCGAACAGGGCACGACCGACCTGGATCAGCTGCTCGCGCCGTTCCGCGCCGGTCATGCGTCTTCGGGATCGAGAGGACTCGCTCACGGGTTCCATCATGGCGGGTGTGGCGGCCCGGACCCGGTTCGGGCCGGTTCGCCTCTGCTTGGCGGAAGTAGCCGGACGCGCCGGTACGACCACCGCGGAGGCGGGGGCCGTACGAGTGCCGCGTCTGGCCGGTGCCGGGAGGGCGGGTGTGGCGCGCGCTTCCGGAGAAGAGGGCACCGCTGCTGCGGGGGACGTCGGTTTGTGGGACGTCGGCGTGAGAGACGTCGATGTGTGGGACGTCGGCGTTAGGGACGTCGGTGTGAGGGACAGGGCCGCCGCGTTCCGCGGAGCGGCCCTGCCGTCAGCGCTGACTGAATCGTCAGGCAATTCGCTTCGCCGCCAGCCGCTCGGGGGTCGGCCAGCGCACGTCGTAGGCCCATCCGGCCTTCTCGAACCAGCGGATCATACCCGCGCTGAGGTCGATCTGGCCCTTCAGGGCGCCGTGCCGGGCGCAGGTGGGGTCGGAGTGGTGCAGGTTGTGCCACGACTCGCCGAACGACGGGATGGCCAGCCACCACACGTTGCGGGACTTGTCGCGCGACTCGAACACCTCCTCGCCGAACACGTGGCAGATGGAGTTGATCGACCAGGTCACGTGGTGCAGCAGCCCGATCCGGATCAGCGTGCCCCAGAAGAACGCGGTCAGCGCGCCCTGCCACGACCAGGTGATGAGGCCGCCCAGGACCGGCGGGAGCAGCAGGGAGGTGATCGCCAGCGTCGGGAACCACCGGTGCAGCTTCATGATGTCCGGGTCCTTGAGCAGGTCCGGGGCGTACTTGGCGCGGTTGACGCGCTCGACCTCGAAGAGCCAGCCCACGTGGGCGTACAGCAGGCCCTTGCACATCGACTTGAAGCCTGGCCCGAACCGCCACGGCGAGTGGGGGTCGCCCTCCTTGTCGGAGAACTTGTGGTGCTTGCGGTGGGCGGCCACCCAGTCCAGCACGGACATCTCCAGCGACAGGCTGCCGGCGATCCCGAGGGCGATCTTCAGACGCCGGTTGGCCTTGAACGAGCCGTGTGTGAAATAGCGGTGGAACCCGACCGTGACCCCCAAGCCGGACACGACGTAGAAGACGCCGGCGATCGCGACGTCCGTCCAGCCCAGGCCCCATCCCCAGAGCAAGGGCACCGCGGCGATGACTGCGAGGATCGGAAGGCCGACGACGAGCGCGAAGACGACCAGATCGGCTTTGCTCTTGCCTTCCGGTTCGAACTCCGGCTTCGGCTGTGGTGAGGGACGTTCGGTCAGGACGGTCATGGGCTACCTCACGAGATGGGGAAGAATGTCTGGCTACGGAACCGTAACCTACGCCATCGTAGGTTAGGAATCCCTAAGAGCGAATGTGTGGAAGGTGACGGTCCGGGCCGCATCTGGTGGCGAATCCACGCCTTGCACCAACGGTCGGCCATCTGGTAATGCCTCGTGCTCGCTTCCGGCCGCGTCGCCGATGCCGCGGCGTCGACGGCGATCTGCCCGGAATGTCCTCTAGGTAACATCCCCGGCCGCCGTGCTTCGCGCGTGCGCGAGTCCGCTGGCGCGGGGCGGGACGGGGGGGGGGGGGGGCGTGGCCTGCTCGTCGCGGGACGTCCTGGCGTTCTTGCGCCTGCTGTGACGATTTCCTCGCGCCGGATTTTGGGGGCGCGCGCCGGGGGGACGGCTCTGTATCCTGAGTGCGGATTCCGGGGCTGTCGGAATCCGGCAAAACGGCACTTTGCGCCCATCCCGGGTCGTCTAGGGGCAAGACTACAGATTTTGGTTCTGTCAACGGAGGTTCGAATCCTCCCCCGGGAGCCTGTTCATCAGGCCGTCAGAGCCCCAGGGGGGCTGGTTCCCTCCTGGGGTACGGCAGGTAAGCTCACCTTGTCGAGCGGGTGACCGTGCGGTTCCTGGGTAGTGGACGCGTGGGAAGCCGCCCTCGATTCGTACAGTCACGATCCGTGTAGTGAGCCGCGACGCCGAGGGAGCCTCAATCCGTGAGTGTGCCGCGCCCGGCAGCCGTGATCGTCCTCGCCGCGGGCGAGGGCACCCGGATGAAATCGAAGAACCCCAAAGTCCTCCACGAGGTCTGCGGCCGAGCGCTCGTCGACCACATGCTGGCCGCCGCGCGCGGCCTGTCGCCCGAGCGGCTGATCGTGGTCATCGGGCATGCGCGTGAGCTGGTCGCCGCCCATCTCACGACGAGCGCCGCGGACGCCCGCACGGTCGTCCAGGAGAAGCAGAACGGCACCGGCCACGCCGTGCGCACCGCGCTCGAAGCCGAGGGCCCGTTCGACGGCACCGTCCTGGTGACGTACGGCGACACGCCGTTGCTGCGCACCGAGACCCTGGCGGCCCTGCTGGAACGGCATGCCGCGGACGGCAACGCCGTCACGGTGCTGACCGCCGTCGTCCCCGACCCGACCGGCTACGGCCGGATCGTGCGCGACGAGGACGGCGCGGTGCTGGAGATCGTCGAGGAGAAGGACGCGACCCCCGAGCAGCGCGCGATCGCCGAGATGAACTCCGGCGTGTACGCCTTCGACGGCGCGTTGCTGGCCGAGGGCCTGAAGCGCATCGGCGCCGCCAACGCCCAGGGCGAGGAGTACCTGACCGACGTGCTGGCCATCCTCCGCGAGGACGGCCACCGGGTGGGCGCGCACGTGGCGGGCGACCACGCCGAGGTCGAGGGCGTCAACGACCGCGTCCAGCTCGCCTTCGTGCGGCGCGTGCTCAACGACCGCATCCTCCAGGCGCACATGCGCGCCGGGGTGACCGTTGTCGATCCGGCCAGCACGTGGGTCGACGCCGGGGTCGAGATGGAGCCCGACGCCGTGATCCACCCCGGCACCCAGCTCAAGGGCGCCACGAGGATCGGGGCGGGAGCCGAGGTCGGGCCGGGCAGCACGCTGACCGACACGGTCGTCGGCGAGGAGGCCGTCGTGCGCAACACCGTCTCCGACGGCGCGGAGATCGGCCCCGGCGCCGTCGTGGGCCCCTTCTCCTACCTGCGCCCCGGCACCGTGCTCGGCCCCAAGGGCAAGATCGGCGCGTTCGTCGAGACCAAGAACGCGCGGATCGGCGAGGGCTCCAAGATCCCGCACCTGACGTACGTCGGCGACGCGACGATCGGGGTCGGCTCGAACATCGGCGCCGCCTGCGTCTTCGTCAACTACGACGGTGTCGCCAAGCACCACACGGTCGTGGGCGACCACGTGCGCGTGGGCAGCGACAACATGCTCGTCGCACCGGTCACCATCGGCGACGGCGCCTATACGGCCGCCGGCTCGGTGATCACGTCCGACGTGCCGCCCGGGGCGATGGCGGTCGCCCGCGGCAAACAGCGCAACATCGAGGGCTGGGTGGAGCGCCGCCGCGCCGGCACCCGGTCCGCGGAGGCCGCCCGGCGGGCGAGCGAAGCCCGCGAGGAGGCCGCGGCGAACGGCGGGAACCCCGCCGATGACTAGTGCCGACGGCTGGTGCCGGTAACCAGTGCTGGTAACCAGTGCCGGTGACCAGGGCCGGCGATGAGGACCACCTGCGGCCCGCTTCCCCGCGGGCCGTACGGGGACAGGAAAGAGTACGAGGCGCGGTCTCACCGCGTAGCGCCGAAGGGCCAGGCCAGGAGGACACCGTGACCGACCACATCGACCGGGTGAAGGGGTTCGAGGGCCCCGGGCGACGCGGGGGGACGGCGTTACGGCCGGCTCGGCCCCAGCACCATGCCCGGTACGGCGAACAGGCTCGACACGCGAGGAGCGCGGCATGAGCGGCAAGAAGACGACCGGTGAGCGGAACCTGATGTTCTTCTCCGGCAGGTCCCACCCCGAGCTGGCCGACGAGGTCGCGAACGCCCTCGGCGTCGAGATCACGCCGACGGCGCTGCGTGACTTCGCCAACGGCGAGATCTACGTGCGCTACCTGGAGTCCGTGCGCGGCTGCGACGCCTTCGTCATGCAGAGCCACACCGCGCCGATCAATCAGTGGATCATGGAGCAGTTGATCATGGTGGACGCGCTCAAGCGGGCCTCCGCCAAACGGGTCACCGTGATCATGCCGTTCTACGGCTACAGCCGGCAGGACAAGAAGGGCCGCGGCCGCGAGCCGATCACCGCCAGGCTGATGGCCGACCTGTTCAAGCAGGCCGGCGCCGACCGCATGATGTCCATCGACCTGCACACCTCGCAGATCCAGGGCTTCTTCGACGGTCCGGTGGACCACCTGTTCGCCCTGCCGGTTCTGATCAACTATCTGCGCGGCAAGCTCGACCCGGCGACCACCACGATCGTCTCTCCCGACACCGGCCGCGTACGGCTGGCCGAGCGCTGGTCCGACACCCTGGGCACGCCGGTGGCGTTCATCCACAAGCGGCGCGACCTCGACGTGGCCAACCAGGTGAAGGTGCACGAGGTGGTCGGCAAGGTGCGCGGCAGGACCTGCGTGCTGATCGACGACATGATCGACACGGGCGGCTCGATCTGCAAGGCGGCCGACGCGCTGTACGAGCACGGCGCGACCGATGTCATCGTGGCCGCCACGCACGCCATCTTCTCCGACCCGGCCGTGGACCGGCTCAAGAACTCCCGCATCTCCGAGGTGGTCGTGACCAACACGCTGCCCATCCCGGAGGAGAAGAGGTTCGACAGCCTCACGGTCCTGTCGATCGCCCCGCTGATCGCCCGGGCCATCGAGCAGGTCTTCACCGACGGCTCGGTCACCAGCCTCTTCGAAGGCGACAGCTGAGCGGTGCGGGCCCCCGTCCCGGTCGGCCGGCCGGGACGGGGGCCCGCACCCTTCAGCAGAGGATCTTCTCTTCAGTAGAGCGCCTTCATCGCCTCCCGCACCTCCTTGAGGGTGTCGTCGGCGATGGCGTTGGCCCACTCGTTGCCGTCGCGAAGCACCCGGCGGATGTGGGCGCGATCCAGGGCCAGCTCGGCGCGCCGCGCCCGGATGGGCGCGAAGTAGTCGTTGACCGCGTCGGTGACGACGGCCTTCAGCGCGGCCGCTCCTCGGCCGCCGATCTCTCCGGCCACCTCGTGCGGGTCGCGGTCCAGGCACAGCGCGGCCAGGAGGACGAGGCTGGAGACCTCGGGCCGGGCCACCGGGTCGTACGTGATGTGGCGGTCCGCGTCGGTCTTGGCGCCGCGGATCATCCGCGCGGTCTCGTCGGCGGTCGCGGCCAGGGCGATGGCATTGCCCCGGCTCTTGCTCATCTTGCCTCCGTCGGTGCCGAGCAGCAGCGGGGCCGCGGACAGCAGCGCCTCCGGCTCGGGGAACACCGGACCGTAGCGGCTGTTGAAGCGGCGCGCGACGGTGCGGGCGACCTCCAGGTGAGGCAGCTGGTCCTGGCCGACCGGCACGAGGCCGGCCTTGCAGAACAGGATGTCGGCGGCCTGGTGGACCGGATAGGTGAACATCAGCCCGCTCACCGCCGACTGGGTCGAATGGGCGATCTCGTCCTTGACCGTGGGGTTGCGCCCCAGCTCCGCGACGGAGACCAGGCTGAGGAACGGCAGCAGCAGCTGGTTCAGCGCGGGGACCGCACTGTGCGTGAAAACCGTGGCCCGGTCCGGGTCGACGCCCACGGCCAGGTAGTCGAGCACCAGGTCCTCCACGTGCTCGGCCAGCCGGTCGGCGACGTCGCGGTCGGTCAGGACCTGGTAGTCCGCGACGAGCACCATCATGTCCACGCCCAGGTTCTGGAGGCGGACGCGGTTGTGCAGGGTGCCGAAGTAGTGCCCCAGGTGCAGCCGGCCGGTCGGGCGGTCCCCGGTCAGCGCGCGGAACCGTCCCGGCCGCTCATGGATCTGTCTCTCCAGCTCGGCGCTGCGGAGCCGGGCGGCCGGCACACCGAGCTCGTCGTCGTCCGGAACGGCGTCGAGAATCGTGGTCATGGTTTCTCCCTTGGCAGATGGTCCGCCGTCCCGACGGCGACCCCTCGTCCAGGGAGCACGAAAAAGGGCCGTCCATCCGAACGGCCCGGTCGTACGCGTGTGAGATGGCCGCTCCTACGTGGAGCGCCACCAGCCCTGACACAACGTACGAATCACGCGGCCAGTGTAACGGCCGGCCGCGGACCGGGGGAGCCCCCGCCGCGACGCGGGAAGTGTTCATTGCGCGCCCCCGGCACGACACTGACGGCGTGACTCCGGCACGACACTCACGGCGTGACTCCGGCACGACACTCACGGCGTGACTCCGGCACGACACACGGTAGGGTGGTGGGGTTGCGCTCGTAACGCCTTCCGCTAGGGCGGGTGAGGGGGAGCGCGCCAATCCGATCGAATCATCCCTAGGAGATGTGCCGTGTCCGAAGTACGCATCGCCGCCGAGCTTCGCAACGAGTTCGGCAAGGGCGCCGCCCGCAAGATCCGCCGGGCGAACAAGGTCCCCGCCGTCCTCTACGGCCACGGCACCGACACCAAGCACCTGACCCTCCCCGGCCACGAACTGCTGCTCGCGCTGCGCACGCCCAACGTGCTCATCCGCCTGCAGGGCGAGGGCGTCGACGAGATCGCGCTGCCCAAGGGCGTCCAGCGTGACCCGATCAAGGGCTTCCTGGAGCACGTCGACCTGCTGCTGGTCAAGCGCGGCGAGACGGTCACCGTCGAGATCCCGGTCACCGTCACCGGCGACCCGATCGGCAGCGCCATCGTCGAGCAGCAGCTCGTCACGATCTCGGTCGAGACCGAGGCGACCCACATCCCGACCGGCGTCGAGGTCGACGTGGACGGCAAGGACGCCGGCTTCACGGTGCACGCGAGCGACCTGAACCTGCCGACCGGCACCACGCTGGCGGGCGACCCCGAGGCCCTGGTGCTGCAGGTGATCGGCGCCCCCGTCGCCGAGCTGCCCGAGGGCGAGGCCGCCGAGGGTGAGGCCGCCGCCGAGTAGGACCCCGTTCGTGAGAGAGTCCTCCACAGAATGCCTGTGGAGGACTCTTCCATGTGAGCCGTCGGCGGGGTCGGCGGCGGAGCAGGCGACGGGAAAGACAGCGGAGGAGACAGCGATGTCCGACACGTCCGCGCAGCGGTGGCTGGTGACAGGCCTGGGCAACCCCGGGCCGGAGTACGCCGGAAACCGGCACAACGCGGGCTTCATGGTGCTCGACGAGCTGGCGGCCCGGGTGGGCGGCCGGTTCAAGGCGCACAGGTCGCGGGCCGAGGTGGTCGAGGGCCGTCTGGCCGCGCTCCCGGTCGTGCTCGCCAAGCCGCTGTCGTTCATGAACCTGTCGGGCGGCCCGGTCAAGGCGCTGGCCGACTTCTACAAGGTCACCCCCGACCGGGTGATCGTGATCCACGACGAGCTGGACATCCCGTACGGCGCGCTGCGCGCGAAGATCGGCGGCGGGGACAACGGCCACAACGGCCTGAAGTCGATCACGAAGTCGCTCGGCACGCGCGACTACCCCCGGATCAGGTTCGGCATCGGCCGCCCGCCGGGCCGCATGGACCCGGCGACGTTCGTGCTGCGCGACTTCGCCACGGCCGAGCGCAAGGACCTGCCGTTCCTCGTGGACCGGGCGGCCGACATGGTGGAGTCGCTGATGACCGCCGGTCTCGACGCGACGCAGAACCGCTTCCACGCCGCCGACCTCAATCCGGCGAAGCCGCCCCGCTGAGATCCGGCGAAGCCGCCCCGCTGGGACCGGGCGCGACCGCCCCGCCGGCGTCGCCGGCCTCACGGTGCGCCGAGCCCGGCCACTCCATGAGGTTCTGCAGCAGCTCCGCCTGCTCGATGGCGTCGTCGAGCGCGTTGTGGGTGTGGGGGCGCCGCGACCGCACCTCGCGCGGCATCTGGCGCTTGGTCGCCCAGGCCACCGGCACCACGGCCTTGGCGGCGTACAGCGTCTTGATGTCGATGCACCGGGAGTGGCCGAAGGGCGACTCCCCGGTGAAGCGGAGGAAGTACCAGTACATCCACATCCAGTCGTACGACAGCGGGAAGGCCGCGAGCACCGGTAGGTCGTCGCCGCACACCTCGCGCACCCAGGCCGCCGCCTCGGTCATCGCCTCGGCCGGGTCGCGTCCCTCCCGCAGCAGCGTCGCCCGGTCGAGGCCGCTCACCGCCAGCGCCTCCGGCACGTGGTCGTCGCTGATCGGCCGTAACTCGGCGTAGAACGTCCGAGACTCCGGGTCGGTCCGCTCGAACCGCCGACCGGTCATCCGGCCGGCCACGGTCATGCCGAAGCTCACCATCGAGTACGGCCCTGGAATGGGGCCGTCCGCCTCGACATCGACCGATATGTACGTTTCGGCTTTCAACCAATCTCCCTGAGACGCCGGGGTGAGGCCGCTAGCATTCCATCACCGTCGGTAGTGGCAGGATTGCGGGGGGCGACAGTGCTGGACGGCGATACGGCCGCGCTCGCCGTCGGCATGTCCCGGGACTCGCCGGCCCATCCGATGCCGAGGCCGCCCGCGTGGGCCGTCCGATATCGGCTCGCCGCGGCCGTCTGCGACATCGTGGGCGCCCTTCTCGCTGGGGTCACCGCCGTGGTGATCCGGTTCGGCGAGGTTACTCCGTACGTGGTGCCCTATGTCATGGCGAGCGCCGTGCTGCCCGCCGGCTGGGCGGTGATCCTGGTCCTGAGCCGGGCGTACGAGCCGCGCCTGGTCGGCGTGGGAGCCGAGGAGTTCCGCCGGGTCGCGCGGGCCGGCTTCACGCTGATCGCGGGGGTCGCGATCGCGGCGTACGCGTCGAAGACCGAGATCGCCCGGGGCTACGTGCTGATCGCGCTGCCGCTCACCACCGTGCTCACCCTCGCGGCGAGGTACGGCCTGCGGCAGCGGCTGCACCGCAGGCGCGCCAGGGGCGAGGGGTGCATGCGCAGAGTCGTGGCGGTGGGCCACCGCGCGGCGATCGCCGAACTGGTGGGCACCTTCCGCAGGGAGCGCTACCACGGGATGGAGGTGGTGGCCGCCTGCGTCCCGACCGGCGCCGCCGGACGGATCGCGGACGTGCCGGTGCTGGGCGACTTCACCGACGTGCCGCTGGTTGTGGAACAGGTCCGGGCGGACACGGTGGCGGTGCTGGCCTGCCCGGAGCTGGACGGCACGGCGCTGCGGAGGCTGGCCTGGCGGCTGGAGCGGACGCGCACCGACCTTGTGGTGGCGCCCGCGCTGATGGAGGTGGCCGGCCCGCGGATCGCGATCCGCCCCGTCGCCGGGCTCCCGCTGCTGCACGTGGAGCATCCCGAGCTGGCGGGAGGGCGCCGGCTGGTCAAGGGCGTGTTCGACCGGCTGGTCGCCGCCGCGGCGCTGATCGTGCTCGCCCCGCTGCTGGGCGCCGTGGCCGTGGCCGTGCGGGTGACCAGCCCGGGGCCCGCCCTGTTCCGCCAGCGGCGGGTCGGCAGGGATGGCGCGGAGTTCACGATCCTGAAGTTCCGCACGATGCGGCGGGACGCGGAGGCCCGCAAGGTCGAGCTGGTCAGCGACGCCGACGGCGTGCTGTTCAAGGTGCGGAGGGACCCGAGGGTCACGCCGCTCGGCGCCGCGCTGCGGCGTTACTCCGTCGACGAGCTGCCGCAGCTCATCAACGTGCTGCGGGGCGACATGTCGCTCGTCGGGCCGCGGCCGCCGCTGCCCGAGGAGGTCGCGCGGTACGGCGACGACGTACGCCGCAGGCTCGTGGTCCGGCCCGGGTTGACCGGGCTGTGGCAGGTCAACGGCCGGTCCGACCTCTCCTGGGAGGAATCGGTACGGTTGGACCTGCGTTATGTCGAGAACTGGTCTCTCATGCTGGATCTGCAGATCCTATGGAAGACGTGGTCTGCGGTCGCACGCGGGGCGGGAGCGTACTGAGAAATGACGATGCGGGACGACCACACCCTTGCCGGCGAGCTGGCGACGGAGGCGGGGGAGCGGCTCCTTGAGCTGCGCGCCCGCCTCGGGTTCGAGGACGGCCGGGCCCTGAAGGACGCCGGAGACCGCGCGTCCCACGAGTTCCTCATGGACGCGCTGAGGCGGCTGCGGCCGGACGACGCCGTGCTGTCGGAGGAGGCGACCCGCGAGGAGCGGATGGACCCCCGGCGGCTGTCGGCCGAGCGCGTCTGGATCGTCGATCCTCTCGACGGCACCCGTGAGTTCTCCGAGCAGGGCCGCGCCGACTGGGCCGTCCATGTGGCGCTGTGGCAGCGCGGCGCCCTCACGGCCGGAGCGGTCGCCCTGCCCGCCCAAAGCCGTACGCTCACGACGGCGTCGCCGCCCGAGCTGCCGGAGAAGGTGCGCGAGCCGTTCCGCATCGCGGTCAGCCGCACCCGGCCGCCCGAGTTCGTCCGCGAGCTGGCCGCCCGTCTCGGCGGGGAACTCGTCCCCATCGGCTCGGCCGGCGCCAAGATCGCCGCGGTCCTCACCGGAGAGGTCGAGGCGTACGTGCACGCCGGGGGGCAGTACGAGTGGGACTCGGCCGCGCCGGTCGCGGTGGCGGTCGCGGCGGGGGCACACGCGAGCAGGATCGACGGCTCACCGCTGACCTATAACCAGGGGGACCCGTGGTTGCCGGATATCCTGGTCTCCCTACCGGATCTGGCGCCAACGTTGCTCGCCGGAATCCGTGACCTGCATCGCCAGACTCCGTGAAGGAAGTCCCTATGCTTCAGCGTGACTACACCACGTCACAGCTCGACGTGCTCGAGGCCGAGGCGATCCACATCATGCGTGAGGTCGCGGCCGAGTTCGAGCGCCCCTGTCTGCTCTTCTCCGGCGGCAAGGACTCCATCGTCATGCTGCGGGTCGCCGAGAAGGCCTTCTGGCCCGCGCCGATCCCCTTCCCCCTGATGCACGTCGACACCGGGCACAACTTCCCGGAGGTCATCGAGTTCCGCGACCGGCGCGTCGCCGAGCTGGGCGCACGCCTGGTGGTCGCGTCGGTCCAGGCGTCGATCGACGCCGGGCGGGTGGTCGAGCAGACCGGACGGCGGGCCTCCCGCAACCGGTTGCAGACCACGACGCTGCTGGACGCGATCGAGGAGCACGAGTTCGACGCGGTGTTCGGTGGAGCCAGGCGCGACGAGGAGAAGGCCCGGGCGAAGGAGCGGGTGTTCTCCTTCCGCGACGAGTTCGGCCAGTGGGACCCGAAGAACCAGCGCCCCGAGCTGTGGAACCTCTACAACACGAAGATCAGCAGGGGTGAGCACATCCGCGTGTTCCCGCTGTCCAACTGGACCGAGCTGGACGTGTGGCACTACATCCGGCGCGAGGGCATCGAGATCCCGTCGATCTACTTCTCCCACACCCGGACGGTCTTCGAGCGTGACGGCATGCTGCTGTCCGACTCCGAGGTGGTCCAGCGGGGCGAGGACGAGCCCCCGTTCGAGGCCGTCGTCCGCTACCGCACGGTCGGCGACATGACCTGCACCGGCGCGGTCGCCTCGACCGCCACCACGATCGACCAGATCATCGACGAGATCTCCGCCACCCGGATCACCGAGCGCGGCGCGACCCGCGCCGACGACCGGGCCTCCGAGGCCGCCATGGAAGATCGCAAGAAGGAAGGCTACTTCTGATGGACATCCTTCGTTTCGCGACGGCGGGCAGCGTCGACGACGGCAAGTCGACGCTGATCGGGCGGCTGTTGTTCGACTCCAAGGCGATCTTCGAGGACCAGCTCGAAGCGGTCGAGCGCACCTCCCGCGATCGGGGCACGGAGTACACCGACCTGTCGCTGCTCACCGACGGACTGCGGGCCGAGCGCGAGCAGGGCATCACGATCGACGTGGCCTACCGCTACTTCGCCACGCCCAAGCGGAAGTTCATCATCGCCGACACCCCCGGGCACATCCAGTACACCCGGAACATGGTCACCGGCGCCTCCACGGCCGACCTCGCGATCATCCTGATCGACGCGCGGAAGGGCGTGCTGGAGCAGTCGCGGCGGCACGCCTTCCTGACCACGCTGCTGCGGGTGCCGCACCTGGTCCTGGCGGTCAACAAGATGGACCTCGTCGACTACTCCGAGGCCCGGTTCGAGGAGATCCGAGAGGAGTTCACCGCGTTCGCCAGCAAGCTGAACGCGAGCGACCTCACGTTCATCCCGATCTCGGCGCTGCACGGCGACAACGTGGTCTCCCGCTCGGAGAACATGCCCTGGTATGAGGGCTCCTCGCTGCTGCACCACCTGGAGAACGTGCACATCGCCTCCGACCGCAACCTGGTCGACGTGCGTTTCCCCGTGCAGTACGTCATCCGCCCGCACAGCGCGACCAGCCAGGAGCTGCACGACTACCGGGGATACGCCGGGCAGGTCGCGGGCGGCGTGCTCAAGCCGGGTGACGAGGTGCTGCACCTGCCGTCCGGCCTGACCACGACGATCACCGGGATCGACACCTTCGAGGGCCCGGTGGAGGAGGCGTTCGCGCCGATGTCGGTCACGCTGCGGCTGGCCGACGACATCGACATCTCCCGGGGCGACATGATCTGCCGGCCGAACAACCAGCCGGAGGCCGCCCAGGAGATCGACGCGATGATCTGCTGGATGGCCGACGGCCTGAAGCTCCAGCCGCGCTCCAAGCTGATCATCAAGCACACCACCCGTACGGCCCGGGCCCTCGTGCGGGACCTGCACTACCGGCTCGACGTCAACACCCTGCACCGGGACGAGTCGGCCGCCGCTCTCGGCCTGAACGAGATCGGCCGGGTGTCGCTGCGGACGACCCAGCCGTTGTTCGTGGACGACTACGCCCGCAACCGCCTCACCGGCGGCTTCATCCTGATCGACGAGGCCACCAACGGCACCGTCGGCGCGGGGATGATCGTCGACGCGCGCTGACCGGCGCTCGCCGAGAGCCCGATAAGGACCTGCGGGGACGGGCACGGGACAGTGATCCGAGTGCCCGCCCTCAGGCCCCCGGGGAGACCGCCGGCGGAACCTACGGGGCGGCGAGCTTCTCCAGGGGCCGGCCGGGGTCGGCCAGCGCCTGGGGAGTGACGGGTGTCCCGGTGCGGATCAACGTCTTGATCGGCTCGACGACGTCCCAGACGTTGACGTTCATGCCGGCCAGGACGCGATCGCCGCTGAGCCAGAAGGCGATGAACTCCCGCGCCGCGACGTCGCCCCGGAAGACGACCTGGTCGTAGCCGCCGGGCTCGGCGTGGCCGACGTACTCCATGCCGAGGTCGTACTGGTCGGTGTAGAAGTAGGGCAGCTCCTCGTAGGCCGCCTCCCGGCCCAGCATGGTTGCGGCGGCGACCTTGGGCTGTTTGAGCGCGTTGGCCCAGTGTTCGACCCGTACGCGCGTGCCCAGCAGCGGGTGATGGGCATTGGCGACGTCCCCGGCGGCGACGATGTCCGGGTCGTCGGTTCGCAGGGCCGCGTCCACCACGACGCCGTTGTCCACGGTCAGCCCGGCGCGCACGGCGAGCCCCACCTCGGGCTCGGCGCCGACGCCGACGAGGACGGCGTCGGCGGCGATCTCGTCGCCGTCGCCCAGGCGTACGCCCGAGGGCGTGATCTCGCTGACGGCGACCCCGAGCCGGAGATCGACGCCGTGGTCGCGGTGCAGGCCGGCGAAGACCCGGGCGACCTCGGGCCCGAGCACGCGCAGCAGGGGCAGCGGCGCCGCCTCCAGCACCGTGACCGCGACGCCGGCCTGCCGGGCCGCCGCGGTGACCTCCAGCCCGATCCAGCCGGCCCCGATCACCGCCAGCCGGGACACGCTCCCCAGGACGTCCTTGAGCGACTCGCAGTCCTCGATCCGGCGCAGGTAGCGCACGTGGGGCGCGTCCGCGCCGGGGATCGGCGGCGTTCGCGGGCGGGCCCCGGTGGCCAGCAGCAGTTTGTCGTATTCGATCGCACCGCCGTCGGTCAGCTCGACGCGGTGCGCGCCGCGGTCGAGGCCGCTCGCGGCCGTGCCGAGTCGCAGCTCGACGTCGTGGTCGGCGTACCAGCCTTCCGGGTGGACGAAGACGGCGGACCGGTCGGTCGTGCCCATCAGGTAGCCCTTGGACAGCGGGGGCCGCTCATAGGGGCGGTGCGGCTCGGCGCCGATCAGCGTGATCCGCCCGTCGAATCCCTGCTCGCGCAGGGCCTCGGCGGCTTTCGCACCGGCCAGACCGGCTCCGACGATCACGAACCTCTGTGGTGTCACGGCGATGGTCTCCTTGCTCAGGGTCGGGTGCCGGTGAGGGCGAAGAACTCCTGACGGGATCGGGCGTCCTCTCTGAGGATGCCCAGCAGCGTCGAGGTGACCGTGGTCGAGCCGACGGCCCGCACTCCCCGCAGCGTCATGCAGGTGTGCTCGGCCTCGATCACGACGCCGACCCCCGCGGGCCGCAACCGGTCGGCGAGCCAGTCGGCCACCTGTTTGGTGAGCCGCTCCTGCACCTGCGGGCGGCGGGCGAAGTGCTCGACGACGCGGGCCAGCTTGGACAGCCCGAGGATACGGTCGCCGGGAAGGTAGCCGACGTGGGCGACTCCGGCGAAGGGCAGCAGGTGATGCTCGCAGACCGAGCGGACCGGGATCGACCGGGCCAGCACGAGTTCGTCGTAGCCCTCCTCGTTGGGGAAGGTGGTCAGGTCGAACGGGCGGGGCGTGAACAGCTCGGCGTACGCCCGAGCCATCCGCGCCGGAGTCTCCCGCAGGCTCTCGGAATCGGCCGAGACGCCCAGCGCCTCCAGGAACTCGCGGGCCGCCCGCTCGGCGGCGGCCAGGTCCACGCCGTCGCGCGGCTCGTCGATCACCCGCAGGGTGGTGCCGGGACGCATCTCAGCCGCCGTTCACGCCGAGCGCGGTCAGCAGCACCAGGACGACGGTGACCACCGCCAGCAGACCGTGCCCGGCCACGACCGCGACCGGGAAATGCCGCTCGGGCGGTCCCGCCGTGCCGGTGGCGCCGGGCCCGCCGGCGACCGCCGTACGGGCGCGGTAGGCGGGGATCCACCGGGCGAACATCGCGAAGCCCAGCAGGGCGACCGGGACCAGCAGTACCAGGGCGACCCACGCCAGAGCGGCGACGCCGGCGAACAGGAACACGATCCACACGACCAGCCCCGCGGCGGCCAGCGCGAAGTGACCGAAGATCAGGCCTGGTGAGAAGCGGCTGGTGCGCCGGCCGCCTCTGGCGATCCAGATGCCCAGCATCACGAAGCCGCCCACCGCGGTGAGCAACCATGTGACCAGTGCCGCGATACCCATGATGATTTCTCCTCCTGTGCAGGTGGGATGAGGGTCAGCGCCGGAAACCGCCGGCCTGGGTGGCCTCGTCGGCCACCCGTACGCCGTAGCGGTAGGCGAGCTTGCCGCCGAGATAACCGGAGACCACGAGCAGCGCCAGGCTGCCCGCCGACAGCAGCAGCGGGCCGAGCGCGACCTCGCCCGCCGCCGTGCCTGCCGCCGTGCCCGCCGCCGGGCCGGTCTGACGCCACAGGAAACCGGCGGCGTACGCGGCGGTGATCACCAGGTTCAGCCCCATGTGGAGCAGACCCGTGCGGAACGCCGGAGTGCCCGCAGGGATGGCGAACAGGTCGAGGAACCCGGCCATCGCCGCGGCCAGCGCGCCGAGCACGCCGATGGCGATCAGCCACTTCGAGCCCTCGGCCAGAAAACCCGGGTCGGGGGCGAACCGGGACGCCAGGTCGAAGACCATGCTCGCCACCCAGGCCCCGATGGGCACCGCGACGAGCATGGGGTGGAACGGATGGCCGTACGGCCCGGCGAGCACCGCGCTCACCGGTCGTTTCGCCTCGTGCAGTTCACCGGTCATCCGGACCTCCGCGTACGACGTATTACGCCAATGAATGTTGGTCTTATTCAGTCTGACGGTCAAGGTGTACGCGTACATCGAGGGGGTCATGGTTTTCGACCGGGGAGGCGGGCGTTATCGTGGCAGGGTGACGACGGATCCCGCGATCGGTGCGGTGGCCGCGCTTGACGACGCGCTGCGGCAGGGCATGTACGCCTACATCCGCAGGGCGCGTCGCCCGGTGACCCGGGACGAGGCCGCCGCCTCGGTCGGGATCTCCCGCAAGCTGGCCGCCTTCCATCTCGACAAACTGGTCGACGCCGGTCTGCTGCGCGCCCGCTACGAGGCGGTCGGCGGCATCCGCAAGGTCGGCCGCACCCCGAAGGTCTACGAACCGACCGAGACCGACATCCGCGTCACGATCCCCGAACGCCGGCACGAGGTGCTGGCCGACATCCTCATGGACGCCGTTCTCGCGGAGAGCGAAGGGGAGAGTGCCCGCCGGGCGGCGGTCCGGGTGGCCTCTCGGCGCGGCGAGGAGATCGGCGCCGCGGAGCGCGCCAGGACCAAGCCCGGGCGGCTCGGCGCCGAGCGCGCCCTCACCCTGCTCGAAGGCCTGCTCGCGCGGCATGGCTTCGAGCCCGGCCGCGAGTCCCCCACCTGTGTGCGGCTGCGCAACTGCCCGTTTCATCCGCTGGCGGCGCGGGCCCCCGATCTGGTCTGCGGGGTCAACCACGCCTTCCTCGACGGCATGCTCACCGGTCTGGAAGCCGCCAAAGTGCAGGCCGTCCTGGTGCCGCGGCCGGGAGAGTGCTGCGTGGAACTGCGCTCCTCCTGAGGTCCATTTCCGGCGGACGCGTGCTTCCGTGCGGCGGCGCCCGCAGCTCCACCCGCCCCCGGCGGGCGCGTAGATCCTTTGGCGATTGAGGGTCGCCCGATTACCCTTCGCGCTAGGGTCGTCACGTTTCGCATCCATCCGTGGAGGACACGTGGCCGACACTCAGCCGGTGATCTTCGTGGGCGGCCTGGGACGCAGCGGTAGCACTCTGCTCGAACGCCTCCTCGGCGAGGTGCCCGGCGTGGCACCGCTCGGCGAGGTCGTCCACCTGTGGGACCGCGGCGTACGCGCGGACGAGCCGTGCGGCTGCGGGCAGCGGTTCTCCCAGTGCCCGTTCTGGACCAAGGTGGGTGCCCGCGCGTTCGGGCAGTGGCGGCAGAGCCAGGCGGGGTGGCTGCCCGGCCTGCGGGCCCGCGTGGACCGGACCCGCCGCGTGCCCGTCCTCGCGCTCGGGCTCGCGACCCGTGAGGCCGAACTGGCCGAATACGTCCGGTCGTACTCCCGCATCTACACGGCGGCGGCGGAGGTGGCCGACGCCCGGGTCGTCGTCGACTCCAGCAAGCACGCCTCCCTGGCGTACTGCCTGGCGGCCATCATGGACATGCGGGTCGTGCAGGTGGTGCGCGATCCGCGGGCGGTGGCCGCGTCATGGCGGCGCAGGGTGCGCAGACCCGAGGACGGGCGGCCGATGACCCGCTGGACGCCCGTGCGCACCGCCGTGCACTGGCTGGCCCAGAACCTGGCCTTCGAGGTGCTGCGCCGCAAGGGCGTCGACGTCGTCCGGGTGCGTCACGAGGACCTGGTGCGCGATCCGCGCGCGACCCTGGGGCGCCTGGCCACGCGGCTCGGCCTGCCGAGCGGCGGCCTCGACTTCCTGGACGACCGCGAAGCGCTGCTCGGCGTCGCGCACACCGTCTCCGGCAACCCCATGCGTTTCTCGGTGGGACCGATCGAGATACGCCACCGTCCTGCGCCCCTTCCCCGGACCCAGCGGTGGCTGGTCACCGCGATCACCCTTCCCCTCCTGCTCTTCTACGGCTATCGCCTCGCCTATCGCCCGGGAACCCGGCGATGAGGCCGGCCGTCGGCGTCGTCATCCCCACCCGGGGCGACCGGCCCGGCCCGCTGCGGGCCGCGCTGACCGGCGTGGTCGCCCAGGAGTACGCCGGCCGGGTCGAGGTGGTGGTCGTGGCCGACGGCGTCCCCGCCTCCGTCGTCACCAGGCAGGTGTCCGGCGTCTCCGGTTCCGCGCCCGGTTGCGCTGCCGGTCTTGTGGCGGGTTCCGCTGCCGGTCTCGTGGCGGGCGTGGAGGCGGGTGGCGCGGCCAGGAGCGTCCGGGTGCTGGACAACCGGCGGGCCGCCGGCCTGCCGGGAGCGCGCAACACCGGGATCTCGGTGCTCGGCACGGATCTCGTCGCCTTCTGCGACGACGACGACCTCTGGCTGCCCGGCAAGCTGGCCGCCCAGGTCGCCGCGCTGGCGGAGGAGCCCGACGCCGGCTTCGCGAGCTGCGCCGTCGAGGTCGAGTACGGCGACCGCCGGGTGCCGCGGCTGGCCGGCATCGGCCACGTGACCCATCGGCACCTCACCCGCTCGCGCATGATGATGGTGCACTCCTCGACGTTCCTGTTCCGCCGGGGCTGGACCTGGGTGGACGAGAGCGCGCCGGCCGGCCAGAACGAGGACTGGGACCTCGCGCTGCGGGCCGCGTGGCGGCATCCGATCGTCCACGTCGACCGGCCGCTCGTGCGGGTGCGCTGGGGCTCCTCCCACTACGCGGGGCGCTGGGCCGACCGCATCGCCGGGCTGGAGTGGATGCTCGCCCGGCATCCCGGGCTGGCCGCGGAACCGCGGGGCGCGGCCCGCGTCTACGGACAGCTCGCCTTCTGCCACGCGGCCCTCGGCCGGCGGCGCGAGGCCGCCCGCTGGTCGCTGCGCGCCTTCTCCACCCGGCCGGGTGAGCCGAGGGCGGCGGTGGCGCTGGCGGTCGCCGGAGGGCTGGTCAGCCCGCGCGCCGTGCTGCACGCCCTCCACCGTCGCGGCCACGGCATCTGATGGCCGAGCCCGTGCAGGCACGTACGGCGGCGGTGGGCCCGGCGACGCCGGTGCGGCCATGGCTGGAGGCGGTCCCGGCCCCGGCGGCCGGAGCAGGGGCGGCCGCTGCACGATTAGGCAGGGTTCGCGTGGGCGGCGTGCTGCTCGACCGGCTCACCGAGGCCCAGGTGGTCGCGCGCGTGATAGCCGCGATCGAGTGCGGCACGGGCGGCCACGTGGTCACGCCGAACGTGGACATCTGCCGCGCCGCCGCCTGTGACCCCTCGCTGCGCGCGCTGATCGACACGGCCGAGCTCGCGGTGGCCGACGGCATGCCGTTGGTCTGGGCGTCCCGCCTGCTCGGGCGCCCGCTGCCGGAGCGGGTGACCGGCGCCGACCTGATCTGGTCGCTGACCGGGGCCGCCGCGGCCCGCGGCCTGCCCGTCTACCTGATCGGGGGACCGCCCGGCGTCGCCGAGGCGGCGCGGGACGCGCTGCGCGGGCGGTATCCGGGCCTGGTCGTGGCGGGCGTCCACGCTCCGTCGTACGGGTTCGAGACCGACCCGGCGGCACTGGCGGAGGTGCGGGGGCGGCTCGTCGCCGCGCGGCCGTCCCTGGTCTTCGTGGGTCTCGGGTTCCCCCGGCAGGACCGGTTCATCGCACAGTTGCGGGCCGACCTGCCGGGCGCCTGGTTCGTGGGGTGCGGCGCGGCCATCGCGTTCGCCGCCGGATCGGTGCGCCGGGCCCCGGGCTGGATGGGCGACCACGGGCTCGAATGGCTGTTCCGCCTGATCAGCGAGCCCCAGCGGCTCGCCCGCCGCTACCTGGTCGACGACCTCCCCTTCGCCCTCCGCCTCCTGTCGGGAGCCCTGCTGCGCAGGGTCTTCGGGCGCGCGAGGCAGAGGTGGGGAAGCCGGAGCTAGAAGGCGTACGGGCCGAAGCGCCCCCAGGCGACCACGGCGGCCAGCACCAGGAGCACCAGGTTGACGACGATCACCGGGGATTCCGCGCGGCGGGCGTGGACGACGACCGCTCCGGCCATGAGCAGGGCGATGCCGAGCGCGGCGAGCGGCGTCAGCACCGGAGCGACGCCTGTGACGGCGGGCAGGACGAGCCCGAAGGCGATCAGCACCTCGAGAGCGCCGAGGCCCTTGATCGCGCCCGCGGAGAAGTCCTCGGTCCAGGCCATGCCTGACGCGGCCAGCCTGTCCTTCGGCTGGGCGAGCTTCATCACCCCGGCGAGGAGGAAGGCGAGGGTGAGCAGGCCGGCGATGACCCACAAGGCGACGTTCATCAAGATTCCGTTCTTGCGGCAGCAGAGCGAAATGTAGCGGATGAGCGCGCCGCGGCCATCGCCGCGAATCGCTGCCACGCCTGCCGCGGCCGCGAACGCAAGAACGGCGGGCCGGTCGCCCCGGGTGAGGGGGACCGGCCCGCCGCTCTCATCGGGCCGCGTGCCGGCCCGGCGGCTCCTATCGGGCCCGCTCGGCTGTTCCTATCGGGCCTACTTGGCTACGGTGATCGTGGCTGAGGCGGTCTGCCCTCCCGATGTGACCGTGAGGGTGGCCTGGCCGGGCCGTACGCCGGTGAGCGTGTGCGTGGACAGGTCGAGGACCGCGACGACGTCGTGGCGGCGTGCCGCCTTCTCCGCGTCCGCGGCCGACTCGGCCACGGCGAGGGCGCGGTCGCCGCTCCACGTCACGCTGGCCGGGTACGCCAGCGGGAACGTCAGGTTGGCGCCGCTGTTGCCGCCCGTCGCCGAGACCTCCGCCGAGGCGCCCGGGGCGAGCGTGCCGGGCGCCGTCAGGGAGATCGCGTCGATCAGCGGGTTCGTCCGCGCCGCGACCCAGTCGCGGGTCTGCGGGCTGGGACGGCCCGCCTCGACCTTTCCCGGCCGGGGGTCGACCCCGACGAGGTCCCACCCGAAGAACCCGCCCTTGTCGGGGGAGCTGTAGGGCGTCTTGCCCACCGGCGGCGTGGTGACCTCCAGCACGCCGTCCGACCTGGTGGCGGCGGCGGTGTGGGCGTGGCCGGTGAACAACGCGACCGGCTTGCCCGACGACTCACGCCAGTCGGCGAGCCACTTCTCGACGAGGTCCGCCTCGCGCTGGTCGGAGAACTGCGACGCGCCCGCACCCGAGGGATCGCGGAGAGGGTGGTGGAAGACGACCGCGAGGGACTTCACGGCCTTGTCCTTCGCCGCCGCGTCCAGGTCCTGCCGCAGCTCCGGCACCTGCGACCAGTCCGACGCCCGCAGCCCGCCCAGCGTGGTGTTGAGCAGGACGAAGCGGGTGCCCTTGTGGTCGAACACCTGGTGGGCAGGCCGCCCGGTGGCGAGGAAGGCGTCCAGGGTCCCCGTCGCCGTGGCCCCGGACTCGTGGTTGCCCGGCGTCCAGTAGACCGGCAGGTCCGCCGGCACGCCGGCCTTGAGGATTTCCTGGGCGAGTGCGAAGTCGGCCGGCGTGTTGTTGTCGACGAAGTCGCCGTTGATCACGATGAAGTCGGGCTTCGCGGCGACGGCCTGCTTCAGCGCGGCGGTCGCCTGCTGCGCCGCGAACGACGTCGTGCCCCCGGCCGCGCCCACGTGCAGATCGGACATGATCGCGAACTGCCAGCGCGAACGGTCGATGTCGGCCTGCTCAAGGACGAACGGATCGGGGGTCAGGGCGTCGCCGGTGGCGAGATCCTGTCCGACCAGCGCGGTGAGCCCGTCGAACCTGAGCTGTCCCGCATCCTTGGCAAGGTTGGACGTCTCGACCACGTACACGTTGAGCAGCGTGATCGGCTCGGTGAAACCGGTGGGCAGGGTGCCCTCGACCCACTTCCACCCGGTCCAGTCGACGACGGTGGCGAAGGTGAAGGGGACGTTCGTCGTGCCCTGCGACCGCAGCGTGGCCCGCAGCCAGTGCCCGCGGCCGTCGCCGTACACCCACAGGCCGAGCCGCCTGGTGCCGGTCGGCAGGGTGATCGGCCCGGGCTTGGCCACCGCGTACGCCGCAGACGTGCCGGAGGTGCCGGTGAAGTCGTAGGTGAGCGCGAGGGCCTGGTTGCCGGCCGCCGCGCCGGGACGGTCCGCGGCGTCGACGCCCGCCACCGACGCGGTGGCCTTGGCGGTCGAGACGCCCCAGGGCTCGCCGCCGTCGAACTCAGCCAGCGACCCGCGCTTCAGCCCGACGGCGACGGACAGGTGCGCGACCTTGCCCTGGACGGTCGCGGTGATCACGGCGCCGCGGCCGTCGGCCGCCTCCAGCCCGGTGACCGTGAACGACCCGTCGTCGCGGGGCTCGACCTTCACCACGGCCGTGTCGTAGTCCAGGTCGACGTCCCGGGCGGCGATCGGCGCGTCGAAGCCGTCGGCGTCGGCGCCGGTGACCCCCACGACGGCCGAGCCGCCGGCGTCCAGGGTCAGGCTCGTCTCGGTGAACGCGACGGTGGACAGGGCATCGAGCACGCGGACGTCCGCCGCGCCGTGCACCTGCTTCGAGCGGGCCTCGATCTCGCCCTCGCCGGAACGCTCGGCGTGCAGCACGCCGTCGCGCACCGTGCCGAGCTTCCCGGCGTTCCAGCGGACGGGGTCGCCCTTGCCGGCCGTGCCGCCGTCGAGGGCGACCGGGGCGTACGACTCGTCGTACCCGGCGGCGGAGACGCCGAGGGTGAGCCCGGGGAAGACACGCGGCGCGCTCGTCCGCACCGCGATGCCCTTGAGTGCTCCCGATCCCTTCGCGGCGAACAGCCCGACTCCGCTGGGGATGAGCCGTTCGCCGCCGTCCGACGGGGTGTTGACCACGCTCACCCCGGCGTCTCCGGGCGTGCGGGCGACGAGATCGGACGAGCCGCCGCCGTCGAGCATGAACGCCTCGTCGGCGCCGAGCCGTACGAGGAGCTTGGCCGTCTCGTCGAAGCTCAGACCGGCCGAGAAGTTGGCCGAGCCGTCGACGGTCACGAGCAGGAGCCGCCTGCCGCCGTCGCGCCAGCCGATCGCCGTACGCGGCTTCGGCGCGTCGTTGCCCGTCGAGGGCGGGAAGTCGACGGCCTGGCCGTCCCGTACGAGGACCTCTCCGCTGCCCAGCGCGGTGCGCAGCTTCGCGGGGGAGTCGGTGCGCAGGCCGGTGGTGAGTGTCACGGGGTCGCCGGCCTTGGCGGTGGCGAGCGAGGCCGCCGCGCTCCCCACGCCCACGACCACCAGGCCTCCCGCGGGCGCCGGGGTCGTGGTGACCGCGTCGTTGACCGCCGTGACGACGCCGCCGGCGACGACCAGCTCGATGACGGGCATGCCGTGGCCGATCAGCGTGCGCAGGCCCGGCCCCCACTGGTCGGTGAAGACCGAGACGGCGTTCGCGGGCAGGGACGCCGAGTTGAGCGAGGCGACCGGATGGTCCGTGCCGCCCACCTTCACCGTGCTCTCCAGCAGCGCGCTCGCGAGCCGGGCGACCTTGTCCTCGCCCACCGAGGCGACCGTGGCGGGCTGGGTGGTCGCCTTGCGCACCTGGCCGTCCCTGACCTCGGGACCGATGACCGCGTTGGTCTGGTTGATGTCGTAGTAGTCCCCGTTGACCGCGGCCACGGCTCCCGCGGCGTCCGCCGACTTCGACAGCGCCCGGGTCTCGGTCAGCGTGCCGCCGACCATGCCCACGTCCACCCGGTCGTCCGCCAGGTCGGCGTCGAGCACGTGCGTGCGGGTCCAGCCCGTACGGCCGAAGGTGTCGAACGAGGTCAGCGTGATGCCGGGGGCGATCACGCGGTCGGTGCGGGCCGCCTCGACCGACTCGCCGGGGACGGTGGTCTGGTAGCCGGGCGGTTCGGCCGGCCTGTCACCGGGGGGCGCCTCGGCCCATGCCGTCCCGCCGGCGGCCACGGAGCCCGCGGTGACGACCGCCACGGCAATGTGCGCAAATTTGCGCATTTTGTACCTCCAAGCAATAACGGGCCTGAAGGTAGACAATCTCCAAACCGATCTTCCGTCCACGGCATGACGCCGCCATGACCACCCCATGAACGACGGATCTTCCCGGCCCTGGCGGGCCGCGTCCGTGGCGTGAGAACGACAGACGGCCGTGCGGGGCTCAGTGGAGCGCGATCGCGACCACCAGGGACAGCAGGAGTACGACTGTCGACAGGGCGAGCTGGTTGCGCTGCTTGCGGTAGTAGTCACCGTCCTTCACGGCGTGCGAGGTCGCCGCTCGCCAGATCTCGTGGACTTCGTGCCGGATTTCCGTAGCGGGAAGACGCCGGCCGCCCCTGTCCGCGAGCCGGGTCAGAATCGGAGCCGCATACGTGAGCAGAGTCAGGCAGGCATCGATCCACAGCCAACCCGTCGTCCAGCCGTCGAGCGTTCCCGCCCTGGATCTCGCCGTCGGCGACATCTGCCCGAGCAGGGTCGCCGCCATAGGCCGAGGCAGCTTTTCGAGTATCTCCTCGTATCTGTCCGTGTAGTCGGCCGACACTTTGTGCAGTATCCGGCGGGCGAACGTCATCCGAATGTGCCTGAGGCATGCCGCGATCATGGCGGCGTCGAGCGGGATCAGTATCGCGGTCACTCGTTCCGCGTCCAGTGCCACCAACTGCTCGAGCAACCGGGGGGCCTCTTGGGTCGGGCTCGCGATGAGCTGTCTTCCTCCATCCGGAGCCGCGGGCCCGTATCGAAACAGAAGTGACTTCAGGAGGATCGTGGCGGCGTCGTCCCGCAACTCCAGGATGAAGCCCGGGCCGGGAAGCAGCCTGACGGTGGTCGTGGTGCGGCCTCGCTCGGGGCCGGTGTGCAGCCGCGTCATGTAGACCAGCATCTGGGCGGTCCGGCCGCGACTGGCCGCGGCGTACTCCCTGACGCGGGCGGGGGCTCCCTCGGTGTCCGCCGCCAAGCGCGTGGCCAGCTGTTTCAGAACCTCGGTCCTGTGCTCCTGCTGGAGTTGCCCGAGTCGCTGCATCAGGCGATCGGCCGCCATGCCGTAGAGGAGGTCGGCGCACTGCTCATAGCCGGCTCGCGTGCAGATGAGGTTGAGGAGCTCGTCCGATCTCGGATATTCCGACAACAGCCAGAGCTGTCTGCCGCGATCCCGCTTGCAGAACTCGTCGAACGCGCTCTCGATATCGCGCACGTTCAGATTGCGAAGGTCGTCCTTTAGCGACGGCTGCCCGAAGTTGTTGACCTGCGAGTTTCCCGAGCCCTGGTTGACCTGCAGGCCGCGTGCGTCACGGGCGTCCACTCCGGGGCCGCCCTCCGGAGGCGTTCCGGACGCGGTCTCGCCGATGTTCCCCTCGTGCTGCTCACGCATCACGACGCGAAGTTGTTGTGCTGCGTGTTGCCGCCGGACTGGTTGATCTGCACGCCTTGAGCGTGACGGGCGTCGATCTGACCGTGTAAGGCATTCCCCGCGGATGACGTCGAGCCTCGTCCTCCATCGCCGGAAGAGACGGAGAACAGGTGTGGCACGACCAGAGCGGCAAGCGCCAGAAGGAAACCGAGGACGCTGGCGAGTTTGTCGGCCTTGTCGAGCCCGGCCGCTGAGAAGTACGCCACGATCCCGATGACGATGAGGCCGAAAGTCAGCCGTCCCACCCAGATCCAGATGCGGTTTCGGTGCGGCATCGACATGAATCGCCTTCCGGTGGACCGATTGGTGATCGTCCCAGTCTCTGGAGCAACTCGACGAGGCACCTCCACTTTACGATGACGGGACCTTGCGGCGCCTGCCTTGTGATCGCCGCCGGCCGATCGCGCCTGGCCGGCAGGGGCCGCACGGCCTGTCAGGTCCCACCGGTCTCGGCACGTCTGCGGGTGAGGTACCGGCGCTCCGCGTCGGTCGGCGCGAGCGCCAGGGCCTCCTCGTAGGCCTGCGCCGCGTCCGCCGTACGGCCCAGCCTGCGCAGCAGGTCGGCACGGGTCGCGGCGAGCAGGTGGTGCCCGGCCAGCGCGCCGCCCGCCCGCAGTTCGTCGACCAGCCGCAGACCCGCGAGAGGGCCGTCGGCCATCGCGACGGCCACCGCCCGGTTCAACTCGACGACCGGAGACGGCGCCAGCCGTGCGAGCTGCGCGTAGAGACCGGCGATCTGCGGCCAGTCGGTGTCGTCCGGGTCGAGGGCGATGGCGTGACAGGCGGCGATGGCGGCCTGCACCTGGTAGGGCCCGGGGCGGCGGCACGCTAGCGCGTCGTCCAGCAGCCGCAGCCCCTCCTCGATCTCGTCGTGGTCCCACTGCGCGCGGTCCTGGAACTCCAGGGTGACGATGTCGCCCGCCGCGTCGAACCGGGCCACGCGCCGTGAGTCCTGCAGCAGCATCAGCGCGAGCAGCCCCTGCGCCTCGGGCTCGCCCGGCATCAGACCGGTGAGCACCCGGGCCAGCCGGATGGCCTCGGCGGTCAGCTCCGGCCGGGCGGGGCTCGGCCCGCCGCTGGCCGAGTATCCCTCGGTGAACAGGACGTACAGCACGCCGAGCACCCCCGCCGTCCGCTCGGCCAGCAGGTGCGCGGGCGGCACCCGATAGGGGATGCCGGCGTTGCGGATCTTCTTCTTGGCCCTGACCAGCCGCTGCGCCATGGTCGTCTCCGGCACCATGAACGCCGCGGCGATCTCGGCCGTGGTCAGCCCCGCGAGCGTACGGAGGGTGAGGGCGACCTGCGCCTCCAGCGGCAGGGCCGGGTGACAGCAGGTGAACATCAGGCGCAACCGGTCGTCGGGCACGTGATCCTCCTCCACCGGCTCCGGATCGGGACCGGCCGGCGTGGCCGCGATCGAGCGCAGCCGTGCCGCCTCGGTGGCGCCGCGACGGAACCGGTCCAGCGCGCGGTTGCGGGCCGCCGTGGTGAGCCACGCCCCGGGGCGGCGCGGCACGCCGTCCCGGGGCCAGCGGGCGAGTGCCTGGGCGAAGGCGTCCTGGGCGCACTCCTCTGCCAGGTCCCAGTCGCCGGTCAGCCGGATGAGCGTGGCGACGACGCGGCCCCACTCCTCGCGGAACGCCTCCTCGACGACCCGGGTGACGTCGGCGCCGCTCATTCCGGCCAGAACGGCCTCACCTCGATCGAGCCGAACGACGCCACGGGATGCTTCAAGGCGATCTCGATGGCCTCGTCCAGGTCGGCGCACTCGATGATGTCGAACCCGCCGATCTGCTCCTTGGTCTCGGCGAACGGTCCCTGCGTCACCAGTCCGGCTCGCACCGTCGTGGCGTCGCTGACCGGGCACAGGCGATGCCCGTCGAGGCGCACTCCGCGGCGCTCCGTCTCCTCGATCCACGGCTCGGGGTCGGCCTGCTCGGGGCTGACTTCGACCGACTCCTCGACGCAGATCAACAGCAGGTATTTCAACGGCTTCCTCCTCCGGACACGGGCCGCCCCGCGCGGCCGCTCTCCTCTACGACGCGGTGAGTCTCCGAAATCGACATCCGGTCCCGCCCGGATGTCGAAAATCCGCGTCGGCGGCGTCGTCCTTCTGGGAGGCGCCCGTCGGGAGGTGCCGTACGGGAAGGCGGGACGCATGTCCGAGGTGGCTCGGGAAGCCGGCCAGGAGCGACGACGAGAGGGCCGGGAGGGGAGAGCCGTGCGACGGGCACGCGCGGCGGTGACGGCGGTGTTCGCCGTGAACGGCGCGCTGATCGCCTCGCTCGCGGTCCGCACGCCGTCGCTGAAGACGGATCACGAACTGACGGCTGGGCTGCTCGGGCTCCTGACCGCCCTGGTCGGGGTGGCGGCGCTCGCCGCCACGCAGGTCGCCGGGCGCCTCGCGGCGCGGATCGGCAGCGCGTGGGTCGTGCGGATCGCCGCGGTCGCGCTTCCCCTCGCCCTGCTCGGGGTGGGCCTCGCCGGCGGGCCCGTCCACCTGGCCGCGGCCATGCTGCTCGTCGGCGCCGCGAACGGGCTGCTCGACACGGCGATGAACGCGCAGGCGGTGATGGTCGAACGGGCGGCGCACCGTCCCATCATGAACGGCTGCCACGCGGCATGGAGCATCGGCTCCGTGGCCGGGTCGCTCACCGGTGGGGCCGCGGCGCAGGCGGGCATGTCCCTCACCACGCACTACCTGATCGTGGGAGGGGTCGTGATGGCCGTCGTCCTGGTGGTGGGCAGGGGGCTGCCGGCCGAGGAGCCTTCCGGTGGACCCTCGCCCGCACGTACGGACGACGGCGCCGGACGGCGAGGATGGCGGGCGGGCTGGACGCGCCGCGTCCTGCTCCTCGGCGCGCTGGGCGCGGCGGTGCTGGCCTGCGAGGGGGCCGTCATCACCTGGAGCGGTGTGTTCCTGCACGAGGACCTCGGCGCCTCGCTGGGCGTGGCCTCGCTGGGCCTCGTCGCCTTCACCGCCTGCCAGACGGCCGGACGGCTGGTGGGCGACCGGTTGTCCGCCCGGCACCCGGCACGCGTCCTGGTGCGGAGCGGCACCGCGCTGGCGGCCGCCGGCCTGACGGCGGTGGTCGTGGCCCCCACGCCGATCCTCGCGATCGCCGGGTTCGCCCTCGCCGGTCTCGGGCTGGCGACACCGCTGCCACTGATCTTCAGTGCGGCCGGGCACGCGGGCACGGAGGACGGCGGCACGGGAGCGACCGCCGCGGTCGCCCGGCTCACCACCATGACGTACTCCGCCATGCTGCTCGCTCCGGCGCTCGTCGGCCGCGTCGCACAGGTGCTCGGGCTGACCTGGACGCTGGCGCTGCTGGTGCCGCTGCTGGTGACCGTGGCCTGGAAGGCTCCGGTGGTGGCGCGCACCCCGTCATCGACTCCACCTGTCGTTCCGGCCGGTGTGCCGGACGGGGCGCTCTGACGGCGTGGGGCCGGGGCAGGGCGCGCGCTCAGCCGCGGCCGGCGGCCTGCACGGTGGTATTCACGGCGGCATTCCCGGCGGCATTTACGGTGTGCCGCAGCAGCAGCGCGGTGGTGACCGGGCCGACCCCGCCGGGCACGGGCGTGAGCGCCCCCGCCTTGTCCGCCACCGCGACCGCGTCGACGTCGCCCACCAGGCCGCCGTCCTCGGTGGGGTTGGTGCCGACGTCCACGACCACCGCCCCGGCCCGCACGTGCTCGGCCGTGATCAGTCCGGCGCGGCCGACCGCGGCCACGACCACGTCGGCCACGGAGGTGACAGCGGGCAGTTCCCGCGTACGGGAGTGGCAGACCGTCACGGTGGCGTTCCTGTCGAGCAGGAGATGAGCGGCGGGTTTGCCGACCACGGTGGAGCGGCCGACCACGGCGACGTGGAGGCCGGTCAGGTCGACCTCGTGGTGGTCGAGGATCGCCACGACGGCCTCGGCGGTCGCCGGAGCGAACGCGGGCAGGCCCGCGGCCAGGCGGCCCAGCGACAGCGGGTTGGCGCCGTCGACGTCCTTCTCGAACGCGATCGCGCCGGCCAGGTCCTCCAGCTTCGCGCCCTGCGGCAGCGGGGTCTGGAGGATGATCCCGTGCACGGCGTCGTCGGCGCTCAGCGCCGCCAGCCGGTCGCGGATCAGGCGGGGGGCGGCCTCCGCCCCGAGGTCGACGATGTCGCAGGCGATGCCGGCCTTCTCGGCGGCGCGGGCGATCGAGCGTACGTACCAGGCGCTGGACTCGTCCGCCGTGGCGACGACGACCGCGAGTTTCGGCGGCCTGCCGTCCGCGGCGAGCGCGGCGGCCCGCTCGGCGGCCTCGGCCCGGATGGACGCCGCGAGCTCCTTGCCGGACAGCACGCGGGCGCTCATTTGGCGATCTCCTCGCGGACGGCGGCGGTGACCCGTTCGGCCCGAGCGGCGACCTCGTCCACCCCGGCCGCCTCGGCGGCCAGTTCGGCGCGGGCGCGCTCGTCCTTGATCCCCCCGAGGTTGATCTCGATGTTCACCCGGGCGGTGGTCGCCGCGGCCCGGGCGGCCTCGGTGGCGGCGGCGATGTCGGAGACGACGTTGCGGTTGCCGATGGGCAGCAGTTCCTCGGCGACGCCGACGGCCTTCCTCGCGACGGCGACCACCTCGGCCGGGACTCTGCCCGCCCCCACCAGCGCCTCGGCGATGGCGGCCGATCGGGCCGCCTTGGCCTCGTCGGTGTCCTTGGGCAGCTTGTACGCCTCGGTGACCGCCGTGAACGCCGCCTCGTCGTCCTCGGCCAGGCGCAGGGCGCTCGACCGCAGTACGTCGGTCTCGCCGGTGATCCGTTCGATCACGGCCGCGTGCTCGGCGTACTTCTCGCCGGTGGTGTAGCGCGCGACCATGCCCAGCAGGGCCGCGGCCTGTGCGGCCTGCAGGGCCGCGGCGGCGCCGCCGCCCGGCGCGGGCACCCGATCGGCGAGGCGGGACAGGAAATCGCTGATCTTCTCGTCACGCATCGCGCTCGTCCTCCGGTCGTCCTGGTTCGCGCGTCACCACGCGTGGCACCGCTCGCGCGTGGCACGGTCGCGCGTGACATGGTGCGCACGTCACCACAGCTCGCGCATGGCACGGCCGGGAAAATCCTCCCACGTCCCGCTCGCCGCTCCGTGTATGGGGCGCGTTCGTGTCAGCGGGACGGGCAGGCCGTCCGGGCCTCGGGCCGTACGGGCTCGGGCGGGGCCGCGGCGCGCCGGGAGGGCCCCGCCGGGGCCTGACCGAGGAGGGTGCCCCCGAGGGCGAGGACCATGCCGAGCAACTGGATCGGACTGAGGGACTGCCCGAGCGCCGCCCAGCCGATGACGGCCGCGGAGACCGGGCTCAGCAGCGCGAGGAAGGCGACCGACGTGGCGGGGAGCCGGGAGATGCCGCGGAACCAGATCCAGTAGCCGACGGCGGTGCCGACGACGCCCAGGTAGGCGTAGCCGAGCAGGTTCTCGCCGCTCAGGGCCGGGGGTGCGCCCTCGATGAGCAGTGCGACCGGGACGAGCAGCAGCCCGCCGGCCGTGAGCTGCCACCCGGTGAGGGCGAGGGCCCCGACCCCCTCCGGACGGCCCCAGCGCTTGGTCAGCACGGTCCCCGCGGACATGGACGCGGCCCCGGCCAGCCCGGCGAGCACGCCGACCATGTCGAGCCGGGCCTCGGCGCGCAGGACGACCAACCCGACGCCGAGCAGTCCGAGGAGTCCGGCGAGCACCTTGCGCGCGGTGGGACGCTCGGCGAGCAGCAGGGCGGCGAAGGCGAGCGCGAACAACGGCCCGACGGCGCCCAGCACGGCCGCGACGCCGCCGGGCAGCCGGTACGCCGCCAGGAACAGCAACGGGAAGAACGCCCCGATGTTCAGCACGCCGAGCACGGCGGCCCGCCAGATCCACACGCCGCGCGGCAGCACGCGGCCGATGACCAGCAACGCCAGCCCGGCGGGCAGCGCCCTCATCACCGCGGTGAACATCGGGCGGTCGGGCGGCAGGAACTCCGTGGTCACGGCGTACGTCGAGCCCCAGGCGAGCGGCGTGAGCGCGGTGAGGGCCAGCGTTGCGGCGGGTGGCGCGGAGCCGGACCGGGATGCGGCGGACATGCCCATGGAGATTGCTCCTCATTGATAATCTCAACGTTGAAATAACACCACGCGATTTGCATCGACGTCAAACTGATGAACGTTGAGATACTTAGTGCTTAGGGGTCGCCATGGGTGACGCGGTCGACCTGCTGCTGGCGCAGTGGGCGCGGGAACGTCCTGACCTGGACGTGTGGCCGATGGGGATCATGGGCAGGATCAGCCGGCTGTCGCGGCTGCTCGACCGGGAGCTGAAGGAGTTCTTCGCCGCGTACGACCTGGAGCGCTGGGAGTTCGACGTCCTGGCCACGTTGCGCCGGTCCGGCCCGCCGTACGAGCTGACGGCGGGAGCCCTCAACAGGGCGGCGATGGTGACCTCCGGTGCGATCACCAACCGCATCGACCGCATGGCGTCCAAGGGACTCGTCGAACGGGTCCCCGACTCCGGTGACCGGCGGTCGATCCGGGTGAGGCTCACCGAGCGCGGTCTCGCGCTCGTGAACGAGGTTCTGGAGCCGCACGTGGCGAACGAGGCGCGCCTGCTGGCGTCGCTGGACCCCCGGGAGCGCGACCACTTCGCCGCCGCCCTGCGCACCCTCCTCGCCTCCCTCGGCGACACCACCCTCGGTTAGGCCGGCTTCTCGAGGAGACGTAGCAGTGTGCTTCAGCCGCGCTGCAGGGTTCAGGAGATGGGCCGGCTCCGCCGTTCGCGGAATATGTCATTTCCCGAACGGAGGCGGTGGCGGACTGTCGAGCGGGTGCCGGACGAGGGCGACAAGGTGCTGGACGCGGGCGGCGTCCTCGTGGGGGAGCGAGGCCGCTGTGATCGCCCGGCGGGAGTCCATCGGGCGGTAGGCCGTACGGGACAGGCCCGACCAGGTGAACGGGGAACGGGCCGGTTTCCGGGAGGACGTGCTGGCCGCGGTTATCCGACGGACGGCGCGGTCGGTCCAGGGCAGGCCGCACCAGTCGTAGAGGTCGCGGAAGCCGTCGAGGGGCGTGGCGCACAGGTCCTCGTAACGCACGACCCTGATGCCGGCCGCCCGCCGGGCCACCGTGCGGGTGACCCGCCACGCGACCTGCCACAGAACGGCCGCCGCGGTGATCACGTCCCGCTCGCCGGCGAAGGGCTCCAGCTCGGCCACGTACGGGTGGTCACGCATCAGGAGGGGCTGGCCGAGCAGTTCGCGCACGTCCACCCTCCACCCGAGCCGCCGCCAGCTCCCGGCGAATGACACGGGGTCGCGGACCACGACGACCACGCGGCACCCGAGGCGTTCGGCGAACCACTGGGCCGACAGGAGCGCGAACGGATCGTCCAGCAGCGCCCTCCTGGCCAGCAGGCGGCCGAGGGTGAACGCCGTGCCGTATTTGGCCATCCGCGCGAGGTCGCCCGGGCCGTGGTTGCGGCGCAGCTCGGCCGCCCAGCCGTACCGCAGCGCGACCGTACGGGAGAACGCCGCCAGCCAGGGCGTCTCGTTGTCCGGGCAGATGTACTGGAAACGGTGGGTTACGGACGCGTCGAGCACGCCGGGAGAGCGGCCGGGCGGGCGCTGCGGGTTCAGCGGCTCGTTGACGTAGACCAGCCGCCCGCTCGCGGTGAGCATCCGGCCCACCCAGCTCGTGCCGCTGCGCGGCAGGCCGGTGACCAGCACAGGCGGTTCCGGCGTCACGACACCGCCCTCATCCGGGCGGCCGTCGCCGGGGCGGGACGGCGCAGGCCCAGGGGGAGCAGGCCGTAGCGGCGATGGACCTGGACGGCGGGCAGCAGGTTCTTCACGAGCACGCCGCCCGACCAGCCCAGCACTGCCCCCAGCGCGCCGTACGCGGGGACGAGCAGCACGTCGAGGGCGATCGTCACGGCGACGGCCGCGGCCACGTTGGCCAGGCTGGCGGCCGTGCGCCCGCCCGCGACGAGCACGACGTCGACCATCCCGCAGGCGGTTGCCACCATCATCGTGGCCGAAAGGACGAGCGCGATCACGCTGCCGCCGGCGTAGGCGGGGCCGAACAGCGGCAGCAGCCACGGCGCGAGCGCCGCGTATCCCAGCCAGAGCGGCCAGGTGAGCGCGATCAGCCACCTGGTGGTGGTGCGATACAGCGCGCGGGCGCCGTCCAGGTCGCCCTCGGCGAGGGCCCTGACCAGCCGTGCCTGCGCGGCCTGGGCGAGCCCCTGACCGGCGAGCTGTCCCAGCACCTTGAACCGGGTCGCCGCCGTGTAGACGGCCGCCGCCGCGGGTCCCGCGAGCAGCGCGACGATCACCACGTCGAGCCGCTGGAACACCGATTGCAGGGCCGCCGCCACCGACCGAGGGGCGGTGTGCCGCCAGAAGGCGCCCACCTCCCCCACGTCGCACGGCCCGAGTCTGCGCAGCCGTACGGCGGCCAGCACCGCCCCGGCCACAGCGGGAAGCGCCCAGGCCGCGGCCAGCACCGGCGGCGGCGCCGCGCAGAGCACGGCGGCGGTGACGAGGGCGAGCTGCCCGAGCGGCTGGACGGCCCCGGTGAGCAGCAGTGTCGGCCGCATGGTGCCGAGGCCGCGGGTGGCGCAGATCAGCACGTCGGACAGGACGACGAACGGCAGGGCGGCGGCCAGCACGACCCAGACGCCGCCGGGCACGCCGGTGAGCCCGGCCAGCGGCCCGGCCGCCACGGCGACCCCGGCGCCCGTCACCGACGCGAGCGCGGCCACCGGGGCGAGGACCCCGCGGACCAGCCGGTGGCCCCCATCCCGGCCGGCGTCGCCGGCGGGCCTGTTGCGGGCCAGGGCGTGGACGAGGCCGTTGCCGGCGTCGAGGCGGACGACGCCCGCGAGCATCAGGCACAGCGCGGTGGCCGTGAAGAACGCGCCGGCGGCCTGAGGGGACAGCGACCGCGTCACCACGAGCACGAGCGCGAACTGCCCGCCCGCGGCGGCGGCCGCCGTGGCCAGCCCGGCGACTCCGTGCCGGAGAAGACCCCTGCGCTCCGGAGGACTCCCGTGCGCGGACGGGCCCTCCCGCCCGGACGGATTCCCGGGCCCCTCCGGACCTCCGGTCGCGGACGGGTTCCCCTGCTCGGGGCGATCGCGTCCGGGACCCACTGGAGGTCCGGTCAGCGCCGCCACGAGGGCACCGCTCCCAGCCACGGGACGAGCCGCGCGTCCCATGGCTCGAAGTGCTCCCGCAGCCGCCGGTAAACGGACGCCGGCATGGTCTCCCGCGGCCGGGCGTTGTGCCGCTCGAACCTCACGCCGCCGAGCCGGGGCAGTCCCAGGAACCCCAGCACCCGGTCGTACGCGGCGCCGGGATCGCGGAACAGCAGCCCGCTGTCGAGGACCAGGATCCGGTCGCGCCCCACGAGCGGCTCCAGCCGGGCCAGCTGCTCGGCGTACCGTCCCCGGGCCAGGTAGGCGTGGTGCCGGTGCTCGTGGCTGGCGTAGCCGGGGACCGTCCGCAGCCGTTCCGCCTCACCCGCGAGGCGCTCGGGCTCCAGCGCGAGGGCGCGCTCGAAGCACGGCTCGGTCTCGAACCCCCGCGCCACCTCGTGGGCGTGCGCGGAGCAGGCCCGCTCGACCGGGTCCCGGACCAGGACGATCAGCTTCACCCCGGGAAGGTCGTCGGCGATGCGGGCTCCCGCCAAGGGATGGAACAGGTAGTAAGGGGCGGACTCGAACGCCTGGGGGGCATGGCCCCACCGAAACCGGAGCGCCTGCGCGCTGGACGTCAGCGGGAAGTGGGCGCGATACCAGGGCAGGCCCCGCTCGTAGGCCATGTCGAAGTAGTGGACGCCCTTGCGCAGCACCGGCTTCATGACCAGCGGATGCCGGGACAGGGCGCGATACAGGGAGGTCGTGCCGCACCGCTGCGCCCCGATGATCAGGAACGACGGCAGCACCCTGCCCGCGCTGGTCGCCCTTCCGGCGGCGAGCGAGACGGCGTGCGCCGAGTGCTTCAGCGCCGGGTGCTTCAAAGCGGAATCCTTCAGAGCGGGGGGTTTCGGCGTTGACCTCACAGCAGGCACTCCAGGTGATCGACCAGGGGGTTCAGCCAGACGGCGGCGGGACCGAGCGGCTCGTGGCCGTCGCGGCGGTGCCGCTCGGCCAGGGTGACCAGGTAGTGGACCGCCGTACGGCGTGCCTGGGCCACGTCGACGCCGAACGGCTCCAGGAGCCCGCCCGCCTGGGCGAGACAGGACCGGGCGGCGACCGGAGGCGGCATCCGGCGCAGCGCCCGGTGGAAGAAGTGGTGCAGGGCGTCGAGGCCGAGCGGCACGCCCACCGCGAACCGCTCCCAGTCCCACACGAGCAGCCGCCCGTCCGTCGCCGCGGCGACGTTCCAGGGGGTGAAGTCGCCGTGCCAGGCCGCGGCCTCCCCGGAATCCGCCTCCTCGCCGTACGGGCGGATGGCGGCGATCTCCCGTACGGCCGCCGCGAGCAGGGGAGCGGGAACGCGACGGGAGCCCACGCGGAGGGAGGGCACGGGCAGCGGCGACAGCATCAGCACTTCCAGGCCCCGCCACTGGCCGTGATAAAGCACGTCGGGCGGCACGACGACCTTCAACGGCCGCCCGGCGAGCATGCGCAGCACCTCGCTCTCGTATCGCACCAGCCGCCTGGCCCGCGGCGTGTCGCCGACCTTCACGAACCCCGCGAGGCCCGACTCGTCGTACGCCTCCAGGATCGGCTTGCGGTTGGCGCGGCGGGCGGGCCTGACGTGGACGACGACCCGCATCCTGCGGCCGAGGACGTCGCTCAGGTGCGTCTCGATCGTGTCGATCCCGCCGCCGACGGGCAGGCCGCGCCCCAGTGCGCGGTGCCACCACGTGCGCGGGACGACCCGCCGGGGGACGAGGCGGTGCGGCAGCACGCTGCGGGCGCCGGACCGTACGCCGGACCGTACGCCGGTCCGTACGCCGGTCCGGACGCCGGGGTGGGAAGGGGGGAACAGCAGGTCCATCACCTCGTCCAGGTAGTGGAGTCGATCGGCCGCGTCCCTCATCGGGCCTCCCCGAGGTCGGATGTCCTGGCGGCGTTGCGCCAGAGCAGGGCGAAGGAGATCAGATACAGGGTCAGAGCGCTGACCAGCCCGTCGTAGACGACCATGTAGAGCAGCACGAGGATCATCACGAGCGTCCCCGCCTTGCCGATGGGCGTCCGGTCGGCCCAGTAGCGCCGCACCGCTCCGGCGAAGAAGGCGACGTACAGCAAGGCCCCCGCGAAGCCCTGGCTGATCAGCAGCAGCCACAGTTGCCCGTCGCTGCCGAGCGGGGGGTGGCCGCACTCCACACACCACGCGCTGCGGCCCGTCGTCACCGTGCGGTGGCTGCCGTACGCGTTGCGCGTGTTGCCATACCCGATGACCGGCGAGGAGGCCGCGACCCGGGCGGTCGCCGCGATCGTGAACGCGCGGATGCCGTTGCTCTGCGGGTTGTCCAGCCGTTGCCCGACGATCGCGCTCAGCGGCGACAGCAGGAACGCCGCGGCGGCGACGGCCGCGACCGCTCCGGCCAGCAGGGGACGTGCGCCCCGGATCAGCAGATAGGCCGCCGAGATCCCGAGCCCGATCCACAGGCCCCGGTTGAGTGAGTAGACGACCGGGACCGCGGCCGCGGCGAGCGCGAGCACGGCCGCCACGCGGCGGTACGGGCCCCCGTAGGTCCACCAGCCGACCACGAACCAGATCACCAGCACCGAGATGTCGGTGCCCCAGGCGTTGGCCCACTCGAACGGCGCCTCGGGGCGCGGCGCGGCGTGCCCGAGCACGTGCTGCATCTGGGCCGCCGTCGGGTGGATCAGGTTGTTGACGAAGGGGTTGCCGCCGATCCACGACGGCAGCGCCATCTCCAGCGGCGAGGTGAACGCGAAGCCCGGGGCGAGCACGCCGAGGAGCCCGCCCGCGACGGCCGTCAGGAACAGCACGCCGAGCCACCTGACCAGGGTGCGCTGCGGCAGCTCGTCATGGGTGAGGTTGCCCAGGTAGAGCACCATGATCAGGAGCGAGACGTAGACGGCCAGCCGCATCAGGTAGCCGAGGACCCGGCCGGCGGCGAGCTCGCCGTACGTGCCGTCCGGCGTCTCGGCCAGCATGAGCGCGCTGATCAGGTAGCCCGCCAGCAGCAGCGCCCACAGGCCGAAGCCCTTCGGCGCGCGGATCGGCCGCCTGCGCCACAGCACCACCGTCATCGGCACGGCCAGCACCACTATCGACAGCCCGCCGAAACCGAGCGCCCACCAGACCGGATAACCGAGCAGGAACGCCGCGATCGGCCAGGCCCCCCGCCCGGCCCTGTGCCGATGCCGGTGCCGGTGCCGAGGACGGGAAAGGTCCACCGGCGGCAGGACGGCGAGAGGGGCGGCGCGAGGGATGGTGCGCGGGGCGGGGAGGCTCACGCGCCCCACTCCGCCGTCTCGGGCACGGGCGCGACGAACCCCGGCGGCACGGCGACGGCGCCGAGCACGCGGGCGCCCTGCCGGGCGAGTTGCCGTACGGCCCGGGCGACCTCCGGGGAGGTCGTCCGCCGCAGGCCGACCAGCAGCACGGCGGCGTCGGGATGGGCGGACCGGCCGGTCACGACCGTCACCGGCACCAGATGCGCCAGCGCGGGGCCGAGGCTCTTGGCGAGCAGTCTGGCCGTGCTCTGTGTCCCCGCGCCTTCGGAGTGCTTCGCCCTTGAACCTTCCGAGCGCCCTGCCCGCCCGCCTCCGAGGGTTCCCGTTCCCACGCCTTCGAGGAGCAGCCGGTGGGGCCCGCCGCCCAGCGACGTGGCGACGGCGGCGGCCATCTCGTCGAGGGACGCCGCGTCCGGCCTGGCCGGGAGCTCGGCGAGCAGCGGCAGGCCGCACAGCCGTTCGATGTCGTTGCAGGTGCGGATGCGGGTGTCCAGGCGGTCGCGGCCGAACGCGGCCCCGGCTCCGGCGAGCACGCCGAGGAACAGGCCGCTGCCGAGGAAGAGCGGCGGGCTCGGGTGGGCCGGCCGGGCGGGCGGCCTGGCGGGGCTGATCACCGTGCCCGGCGTCACCGCGACGGTCTTGAGCGCGTCGTAGCGCAGCGTGAGGTCCGACGCCTGACGGGCGAGCACGGCCTGCCGCCTGGACGTTCCCTGCCCCGCCGCGGTCTGGGTGATCGCGGTCTGGGTGGTCGTGGTCTGCGCCGTGCCGGCCTTGTCGAGTTCGTGTTCGACCTCGCGCAGGCGCGCGGCGATCAGCTTGAGCTGGCCGCCGATCGCGTCCTCCGCCGCGCGGGCGCGGTTGCGCAGATAGGCATCCGCGTACGCCTGGGCCCCCGCGGCCGCGGCCCGGGGATCGGACGCCGAGTAAGAAATGGAGAGAATGGCGGAATTGGGAGGGACGTCCACGGTCAGGTGCTCCCGCAATTCCTCCGGATCCGGATATTTCAGGGTCGCGGCGGCCATGGCCGAGACGACCGCCGATCGGGCGATCTGCGATTCGGTGTCGAGGTTGAGCGTTTCCCGCTGCCGGGAGCTCGGCACGTTGAACTGTTCCTGCGCGCCGGTCGGCAGCACCTGCACCTGGGCGACCGCGGTGTAACGCGCGGGGGTCGTCGCGAGCGCCGCCGCCCCGCCGCCCACTCCCGCGAGCAGGAAGGTGACGGCGACCAGGCGCCTGCGCCGGAGCACAGAGCCGTATTCGGCAAGGTCGCGGCTGTGCGGCGGCAGGCTCATCGAACTCCCCGTGCCCTCGGTTCGTCACGCGGCCGCGGCCGGCGGTGGGGCCACCGGTGCCCCTCCGGAGGGGGAGGGGAAGCCGGGCGCGTTCGCGGTCCCGGCGGCGGTCCGGCGGGATCCGGTCTCGAACTATAAGCCGCTGCGGAGTTTCGTCCCCGGCTATTGCCGAATTCGCGTCGGGCAATGGCCGTTCAATTAGCCGATGAAAACGGAAATATCCGTACACGTGAGATGGGGAAACGGCCCCCAAAGCCGCGGGGATTGATGGGATGGTGTTTGCCCATCCGTTCAATGCGTGGTCTGCCGAGGAAGGGGGCGCGATGAGACTCATCGCCGGCTTGGCCGTACTGGTGGCGGGGGCGTGCGCGACGGCGTGCACGGGCACCGCCACGAGCGGGCGGGTGCCGGGCGGCGGCGCCGGGACGACGCCGGGCGCCTGCGCGGTCACGGACAAGCTCATCCCGACGTGCGGGGCGTGGTGGGGGATCGCGCCCGACGTCTTCTCCGGACGCGGCCCGATCCGCGCGGTGGACATGGCCGAGCGGCGCATGGGCCGCCGGGCCGACATCGTGCACGTCTACCACCGGGGCGGGGAGCTCTTCCCGACCGCCGAGGAGCGGGAGATCGCCAAGGGACCCCGCCTGCTGCTGGTGAACTGGAAACCGGCGCTCGACCACACCTGGGCCGAGGTCGCCCGCGGCGATGTGGACAAACGCGTTGACCGGCTCGCCGAGCACATCCGGCGCACCTTCCCCGGCCGGTTCTTCCTCACGATCCACCACGAGCCGGAGAACGACGTGCGCGAGGGCGGGGGCTACTCGCCCGCGGACTACGTCGCGATGTACCGCCACGTGGTGACCCGCCTGCGGCAGCAGGGGGTGCGCAACGCGGTGACCGTGATGACCTACATGGGTGCGCCCAACTGGGCGGTCAAGCCGTGGTTCGGCAGGCTCTACCCCGGTGACGACGTGGTCGACTGGGTGGCCTTCGATCCGTACGCGGACGACCGGGTGCGCGACTTCGCCGGGCTGGTCGACAAGACCCGGCCCGACGCGCCCGGCTGGCCCGGCTTCTACCGGTGGATGCAGGCCAGGTTCCCGGCCAAGCCGATCATGGTCGCCGAGTGGGGCGCCTTCGAGCGGCGCGGGGCGCCGGGGTTCAAGCGCGACTTCTTCGAGTCCGTCCAGCGCCAGATCGCGGACTACCCGCAGATCAAGGCGCTGGTCTACTTCGATTCGCCGCTGGCGCCCCGGGGCGACACCAGGTTCGACACCACGCCGGGCGCCACCCGGGCGTTCGCGCAGCTCGGGCGGCTGCCCCGCTTCACGTCGACGCCGGTGCCGCCCTCCTAGAACCCACCCCTCAGCGGACCCAGCCGCCCGAGGAGACCACGTTCAGCACGGCGCCGACCGCGCGGTCGATCGTCATGTCCGTGGTGTCGAGGACGAGGTCGGCGTCCTCCGGCTCCTCGTACGGGTCGGAGATCCCGGTGAACTCCGGGATCAACCCGGCCCGCGCCTTGGCGTACAGGCCCTTGCGGTCGCGGCGCTCGCACTCCTCCAGCGGCGTGGCCACGTGGACGAGCAGGAAGTCGCCGCCGACCTCCTCGACCATCGCCCGCACCTCGTCCCGGGTCGCGGCGTACGGCGCGATGGGCGCGCAGATGGCCAGGCCGCCGTGGCGGGCGACCTCGGCGGCCACGAAGCCGATCCTGCGGATGTTGCGGTCGCGGTCCTCGCGCGAGAACGTGAGCCCCGCCGACAGCATCCGCCGCACGACGTCGCCGTCCAGGTAGGTGACCGCGCGGCCGCCCCGTTCGAGCAGCGCGTCGCGCAGGCCCCGGGCGATCGTCGACTTGCCCGAGCCGGACAGGCCGGTGAAGAACACCACAAGCCCCCGCTTGTGCGGCGGCCCCGGGATGCTGACCGGCGCGGGACCGGCGTAGTGCTCGGTGGCGCCGTAGTTGCGGGCCACGTGCTCGCGGAGTTCGAGGTCGATCTCGGTGTCCTCGCGCGGCGCGAGCGGCACCGCGACCACCGTCGCACCGGGAAGCCGCTCGGCCGCCTTGAGCGCGGCGCGCACCACGGCAGGGCCGCCCTCGCCGAAGACGAGGGGCATGAGGAGCACGGTCGCGTCCAGTTCCTCGGCGGTCGCCGCCACGTCGTCGAGCGCGGCGCCGTCGAGCGGCCCGCGCATCGTCACCGCGAGAACCTCGCCGTCCGGCAGGTCCTTGCGGACCTCCTCCGGGGCGCGGCGCAGCCGGGAGAACGGGCCGTACACGGGGGCGTCGAGCGCCTCGACAGGTCCGGCGGCGTGGTGGCCGTCCCGCTCCACGACGGTCAGCACCGCGACCGCCGCACCCTCCGGGTCCCGGAGCGTCACCCGGTCGCCGGGCCCGAATCCGTCCGGCAGCGCGATCGTGATCGGGTCGGGCCAGGAGGCCCCTCCGGGCAGCCGCCCGCGCTCGACGACGCTCTCCACCTCGGCCGAGGTGAGGAAGCCGGTCAACGGCGCGTACGCCCCGGACAGCAGCAGCTCCAGGTCGGCCAGCTCACGCGCGTCGGGCGTCCACTCGGTCATGGCATCCGTTTCCGCTTGATCGATCGGACCTCGATGGGGTCGGATACGCACCCTACTGGCACCGGCACGCATAGCGCGCCCGTGCCCGGGGCGTCTACAGGCAGACATTAATCCGAGGAGGTGCCCGTGGACGCCATCCGCGACCACGCGGAAGAGCGGCGATTTCGCGAATTCGTGTCCGCCCGCGCGCCGGCGCTGATGCGGCTGGCCTATCTGCTGACCGGAGGGGACCAGCACTCCGCCGAGGACCTGGTGCAGACCGCCCTGGCCAAGGTCGTCACGCGGTGGGGGCACGTCGACGAGCCCGAGGCGTACGTGCGGCAGGTCATGTACCGCCAGCAGATCAGCTGGTGGCGGCTGGCGTGGCGGCAGCGGGAGACCAGCGTGGCCGACGTGCCCGAGCTCCCGGCCGGCCGCGCGGGCACCGACGAGGCCGAGTTGAGGATCATCCTGCGCCGGGCGCTCGCCCGGCTGACGCCCCGCCAGCGCGCCGTGCTCGTGCTGCGGTACCTGGAGGACCTGCCCGAGAACGAGGTGGCCCGCATCCTCGGCTGCTCGGTCGGGACCGTGCGCAGCACCGCGCACCGGTCCCTCGCCCGGCTGCGGGCGACCGCGCCGGAACTCGCCGACCTGCGCCTGAGTGAGGTGATCTCATGACGCCCCGGATGCTGAAGCAGACGCTGGAGGAGTGGTCGCGGGAGGTCCACGTGCCCGCCGACCTCGCCGACCGCGCGCTGCGCCGCCGGTCACGGCTGCGCCTGACGAGGTTCGCGGGGGCGGTCTCGTGCGCGGCCGTCGTGGCGGCCGTGGCCCTGCTGGTGCCGCTGGTCGTGGCTCCCCGCTTCGCGCCGCCGGTGGACACCGGCGGCTCGCCGGTGGTGGTGCCCGTCCAGCCGTACCGGCAGACGACCCCGGCGCAGGACGTGCTCGCCGACACGGAGAACTCCCCGCCGGAGACGATGATCGCGGCAGGGCGGGTGGCCGTCTCCGCCTACTTCACATGGCGGTGGCACACCGATGCCGAGCGCAGACTGTTCGACCGGACCTGGTACCTCCTCGACCCCGCGACGAGCCGGTACGAGAAGACGGAATGGGGCTGGGTCGACGTCGCCCCCGGCCTGCGCTGGGCGGCGGTCCTGGAGAAGGACCTCCCCGTTCGGAGGATCGGCATCTTCGACATGGAGACCCGGCAGGTGCGGGCGTGGGTGCCGGTGGATCACCCCGTGGGCGGCGTCGTCTGGTCGCCCGACGGCACCCGGCTTGTGGCCACCGCCTACGACGGGTCCCCCGACCTGGACCGGACGTCCGTCGACGAGCGGCGGTGCCCGGCGACGGCCGCGGCGACGCCCGAGAACCCCGGGCGGCCGCCGTTCCAGATGATCTCCACCAGCCGCACCGGCTTCTACGTCGTCGACGCGGCGACCGCGACGGCAGGGGACTTCCACGCCGTCGATCCGTGCCTGACCGACAACAGCAACGTCAGGCGCGACTTCCGCTGGAGCGACGACGGCACGCTGGTCCAGGAGCGCAGCGCCGTCGTGCGGCGGCCTGACGCCTTCTACGACCTCGACGGCAGACCGCACGACGCGCCCGACGGCTACGTCCTGACTGAGTCGCAGGCGGGCGTGTCGCCCGACGGCACGCTGCTCGCGGGCCGGGACGGCATGCCGACCAAGGTCACCGAGCTGTCGACAGGCAAGGTCGTGGGCCGGCAGCAGGTGCTCCAGCTGCGCGCCTGGGCCGACGACCGGCGCCTGGTCGCGCTGGGCTGCGCGGGCACGTGCGGAAGCGAGTTCCACAACGGCCTTGTCCTCGTGAGCGTCGACGGCAGAACGACGGTCCCGCTGTCGGCGTACCGGAAGAACAGCCAGCAGCCCGAGGCGTGGGAGCCGATGTTCACTCTCAGGTAGCGGCCCCGGCCGGCAACTCAGATGAGGCGGGCGAAATGGTTCTGCGGACGGCGGATCACCATGGTGATCTCGTCCTCGGTGCCGTTGAGCCCGCCTCGCGAGAACGCGGCCACGGCCCGGCAGACCACGGCGACCAGACCGCCGCGCGGACCCCGCCGGGCCGGGCCGCTCACCGCCGAGTAGTCCTCGGCGATCATGAGCCCGCGCATCAGGCAGTACGCCTGGATGGCCTCGCGGGAGGCCAGCGGCTCGTAGACCGCGGGAAGCGGCCCCACCGATCCTGCCGGGGTGAGCGTGCGCCACAGCGCCCGGCGCAGCCAGCGGGGGGTCACCCGGTCGCAGAAGCCGTACGCCGACTTGCGGTCGCGCATCTTCAGCAGCAGCAGCCCGCCGGGACGCAGCCCGGCGACGAGCCGGTCGAGCACGAGCTCGGCGTGGCGGATGCGTTCGAGGAGGAACGACACATAGACGACGTCGAAGGACCGCGGCGGGATCGGCACGAGACGCAGGTCGCCCAGGTAGGACGCCTCCAGGTCGTCGCGGTTGGCGGTGTGGGTCCGCAGCGCCGGCAGATCCTCGTCCACCCCCGTCATCCTCGGCTCGTAGCGCCCCACGTCGAGGACGCCTCCCCGGCCGCATCCGGCGATGAGGATGTCGAGACGCCGGCCGAGCTGGTCGGTCCACTGCTCGCGAATCCGTTGGCTGAACACGTCGTCCTGGTCGGCGGACGACAACCGAACCTCTGTCATACGACTGAGAGTAATCATTTGACGACTCTACGTTGCGCATTTGCCGTCGCCCCTCATGTCCCGGCCGCGGAGAGGGCGGAGCGAGGCACATCGGCAGGGCGTAGCCTTGGTAGCCGCGGCCCGGTTGGGAGCGTCTCGCGGATCTCCTCCGTCAGGGGGGTCGGCCGGATGAACGGGGTCGCGTCCGCACGCCTGCTGTCTTTGTCACGGGGCTTTTGAAGGCATCGATGTCTCTTTCCGGACTGCTCGATCTCGTATCCGCCGAACCCACGCTGGCCGCCGCGCTCGACGCCGCCGGCCATGCCGCCCACCCGGGCGCCGAGCTGCTGGCGCCGCCCGCGCTGCGGCCGTTCACCGTGGCCGCGCTGTCTCGCGTACGGCCGGTGCTCGCCGTCACGGCGACCGGGCGCGAGGCGGAGGATCTCGCCGCCGCGCTCACGAGCCTGGTCGACGAGAACTCCGTGGCCGTCTTCCCCGCCTGGGAGACGCTGCCGCACGAGCGCCTGTCGCCGCGCAGCGACACCGTCGGCCAGCGCCTCGCCGTGCTGCGGCGGCTGGCGCACCCGATCGAGGGCGACCAGACCGCCGGCCCGCTGCGGATCGTGGTTGCCCCGATCCGCTCGCTGCTCCAGCCCATCGTGGCCGGGCTCGGCGACCTGGCGCCCGTACGGCTGCGCGCGGGCGACGACGCCGACCTGGACGACGTGGTGGCCCGGCTGGTCGAGAACGGCTACCACCGGGTGGACATGGTGGAGAAGCGCGGCGAGGTGGCCGTGCGCGGCGGCCTGCTCGACGTGTTCCCGCCCACCGAGGAGCACCCGCTGCGGCTGGAGTTCTGGGGCGACACGATCGAGGAGATCCGCTGGTTCAAGGTGGCCGACCAGCGCTCGCTCGAGGTCGCCCAGGACGGGCTGTTCGCCGCGCCCTGCCGTGAGCTGCTGCTCACCGACGACGTACGGCGGCGCGCCCGCGAGCTGGGCGAGGAGCACCCGGCGCTGAAGGACGTGCTCGACCAGCTCGCCGAGGGTGTGCCCGTGGAGGGCATGGAGGCGTTCGCGCCCGTGCTCGCCGGGGAGATGGACCTGCTGCTCGACCACCTGCCGATCCGGTCGGCCGTGTTCGTCTGCGACCCCGAGCGCATCCGCGGGCGGGCGGTCGAGCTGGTCCACACCAGCCAGGAGTTCATGGAGGCGTCGTGGATCGCCGCGGCGGCGGGCGGCGAGGCCCCGATCGATCTGGAGGCGGCCGCCTTCCGCACGCTGGAGGAGGTGCGCGACCACGCCGGCGAGCTGGGCCAGCCGTGGTGGAGCATCGCCCCCTTCGGCGAGGGCGTGGAGCTGGACGCCCAGGACGTCGAGGCCTACCGGGGCGACACCCAGCGGGCGCTCGCCGACATCAAGGGCTGGATGGGCGCGGGCAAGGCCGTCGTGCTGCTGAGCGAGGGCCACGGCCCGGCCGAGCGCATGGTCGAGCTGCTCAAGGGCGTGGACGTGGCGGCGCGGCTGGTGCCGTCCCTCGACGGTCCGCCGCCGAAGGACGTCGTGCAGGTCACGACGGGCAGGATCGACCACGGCTTCGTCACGCCGGACGTCGCCGTCCTGACCCACCTCGACCTCGTAGGCCAGAAGGCGTCCACCAAGGACATGCGGCGGCTGCCGTCGCGCCGCCGCAACATGGTCGACCCTCTCCAGCTCAAGGTCGGCGACCACGTGGTGCACGAGCAGCACGGCGTGGGCCGCTACATCGAGATGGTGCAGCGCACGATCCAGGGCGCGACCCGCGAATACCTGGTGATCGAGTACGCCAAGGGCGACCGGCTCTACGTGCCGACCGACCAGCTCGACGAGGTCACGCGCTACGTCGGCGGCGAGGCCCCCACGCTCAACCGCATGGGCGGGGCCGACTGGGCCAAGGCCAAGACCAGGGCGAAGAAGGCGGTCAGGGAGATCGCGGGCGAGCTGATCCGGCTCTACTCGGCCCGGATGGCCTCGCCCGGTCACGCGTTCGCGTCCGACAGCCCGTGGCAGCGGGAGATGGAGGACGCCTTCCCGTACGCGGAGACGGGCGACCAGCTCGAAGCGATCGACGAGGTCAAGCGCGACATGGAGCGGCCCGTCCCGATGGACCGGCTGATCTGCGGCGACGTCGGCTACGGCAAGACCGAGATCGCGGTGCGGGCGGCGTTCAAGGCGGTGCAGGACGGCAAGCAGGTCGCCGTCCTCGTGCCGACGACGCTGCTCGTGCAGCAGCACCTGTCGACGTTCGGCGAGCGGTTCGCGAGCTTCCCCGTCGCCGTGAAGCCGGTCTCCCGGTTCCAGACGGACTCCGAGGTGCGGGAGACCCTCGACGGGCTGCGTACGGGCGCGGTCGACGTGGTGATCGGCACGCACCGGCTGTTGTCGCCCGAGGTGAAGTTCAAGGACCTCGGGCTGATCATCGTGGACGAGGAGCAGCGGTTCGGCGTCGAGCACAAGGAGGCCATGAAGCACATGCGGACGCAGGTCGACGTGCTCGCCATGTCGGCGACGCCGATCCCGCGGACGCTGGAGATGGGCCTCACCGGCATCCGCGAGATGTCGACCATCCTCACCCCGCCGGAGGAGCGGCACCCGATCCTCACGTTCGTCGGGCCGTACGACGAGAAGCAGATCGCGGCGGCGATCCGGCGTGAGCTGATGCGCGACGGCCAGGTGTTCTTCGTCCACAACCGGGTCCGCACGATCGACAAGGTGGCGTCGCGGCTGCACGAACTGGTGCCGGAGGCGCGGATCGCGGTCGCCCACGGGCAGATGAACGAGACCCAGCTCGAAAAGATCATGGTGGACTTCTGGGAGCGCAACTTCGACGTGCTCGTCTCCACCACGATCGTCGAGTCCGGCCTCGACGTGCCCAACGCCAACACGCTCATCGTGGACCGCGCGGACAACTACGGCCTGTCGCAGCTCCACCAGCTGCGCGGCCGGGTCGGCCGGGGCCGCGAGCGCGGCTACGCCTACTTCCTCTACCCGCCCGAGTCGCCGCTGACCGAGACCGCGCACGAGCGGCTCGCCACGATCGCCCAGCACACCGAGATGGGCGCCGGCATGTACGTCGCCATGAAGGACCTGGAGATCCGCGGCGCCGGCAACATCCTCGGGGCCGAGCAGTCGGGCCACATCGCCGGCGTCGGCTTCGACCTGTACGTCCGCATGATGGCCGAGGCCGTCCAGGAGCAGAAGTCCAAGCTCGCGGGCGAGGAGAGGGTGGAGGAGCGGCCCGACGTCAAGGTCGAGCTGCCGATCAACGCCCACGTGCCGCACGACTACGTCACCTCCGAGCGGCTGCGCCTCGAGGCGTACAAGCGGATCGCGGCCATCGGCTCGGAGGACGACATCACGGCGGTCCGCGACGAGCTCACCGACCGGTACGGCAGGCAGCCCCAGGAGGTGGACAACCTCCTGGAGGTGGCGCGCTTCCGGATCAGGGCCCGCAAGGCGGGGCTGACCGACGTGACGCTGCAGGGCCAGCAGATCAGGTTCGCGCCCGTGGAGCTGAGGGACTCCCAGCAGGTGCGGCTGCAGCGGCTCTACCCTCGCTCCATCTGGAAGCAGGCGACGGGCATCCTGCTCGTGCCGGTGCCCAAGACCAAACCGATCGGCGGTCAGCCACTACGCGACCTCGACCTGCTGAAATGGTGTGGGGACCTGGTCGAGGCCCTGTTCCTGGAGCCGATGCGGGTACAGTGACCCGCGAAATTGTCAACATACGCGTGGCCGGTGTCGTTCGGGAGGATCGTCCGTGAAGTCGTATCGAGTGCGCGTCGCCGTGGCGCTGGCGGCGGCCGGGATCGCCGTGACCGCGTGCGGCGGCCCCGTGCAGGCGGGTTCCGCGGCCATCGTGGGCAAGGAGCGCATCACCTCCAGTGAGCTGAACGACGAGGTCCGCGCGCTGCGCGCCGACCTGGCCGCCAACAAGATCCCCGAGAACCAGCTCCAGCTGTCCTTCTCGCTGCCGCAGACGGTCCTGCTCAACATGACCACGAGCAGGCAGTTCCAGGAGCTCGGCCGGCGCAAGGGCGTCGCGGTCAGCGACCGCGAGGTCGACGACATCGCCACGGCCCAGGGCGGCTGGGACCAGTTCAACAAGGTGCTGCTGGCCAACGCGATTCCGCTGGACGAGGGCCGCGACTTCATCCGGGCCGTCGTCGTCCGCAACAAGCTGGCGCAGCAGGCCGGCGCCGGGCAGGACCAGGCGGCACAGCAGGCGGCCATCCAGAAGATCATCCAGGAGGCCGACTCGACCGTGCCGGTGAGGTACAGCCCGCGCTACGGCAAGTTCGACCCCCAGCAGGGCTTCGTCGCCGACGACCGCTTCGGCTCGGCGGGCGGGGCCGCGGCCGGCGGGGCCGCCGGGGGTGCGCCCGACGCGGGTGCGCCCGACGCCGGCCAGGCCGGCTGATCGCGGGCCCGAGCGGTTTGGCAGGCGGCCCGGCGACGCCGGGGCGGGTGGCTCATTAGGCTGAGGCCATGGCGTTGATCGTGGTGACCACCTCGCCCCGGGTCGCTCCGGGCCTGCTCACGCCCGCGGCGTGGCAGGCCCTCACCCGAGGGCGGGTGCTCACCGGCACCCCGGACCACCCCTACCTGCCCTATCTCGGCGAGGCCGGCGTCCTGGTCGAGGTGGTGACCCCCGACCCCGGCGCGATCGCGCGCGAGAGCCGTACGGGGACGGTGGTGTGGCTGGCCGCGCAGGACGGCGACGAGGACTTCATGCGCGCGGTCGGTCACGCCGCGATCTCCCTGGACGAACCGCCGGAGATCGAGGTCGTCCCCGGCTCCTACGACCTGCCCGGCGCTCGGCTGCTCGACCTCGTCCAGGTCATGGACCGGCTGCGCCGTGAGTGCCCGTGGGACCGCAAGCAGACCCACGAGTCGCTCGTGCCCTACCTGGTCGAAGAGGCCTACGAGGTGCTGGAGACCATCCACGAGGGCGACTACGGCCCGCCGCTGCGCGAGGAGCTCGGCGACCTGCTGCTCCAGGTGGTGTTCCACGCCAGGCTCGCCCAGGAGCGGATGGGGACGGACGGGGACGGCTTCGACATCGACGACGTGGCGGACGGGATCGTGGAGAAGCTGGTCCGCCGTCACCCGCACGTCTTCGCGGACGTCGCGGTCTCCGGCGCCGGTGATGTCGCCGACAACTGGGAGACGATCAAGGCGGCCGAGCGGGCCGCCAAGGGGGAGACCGCCTCGGTGCTCAGCGGCGTGCCCATGGGCCAGCCGGCGATCTCGCTGGCCGCCCAGCTCCTGCGCCGGGCCGGCCGGGCCGGGGCGCCCGCCTCTCTCGCCGGCGACCTCGCCCCGTCCGCCGGCGCCCGCCTGTTCGCGCTCGTACGGGAGACCCAGGACGCGGGACTCGATCCCGAGGCCGAGCTCAGGGCGGCGGCCAGGGAATACCGGCGGCGTGTGGAGGAATGGGAGGGCGCCCGCCCTGACACGCCGTGAACGGGCAGCCCTGCGCCATACCGGGTAGTAGGGACCGATAGGCTCGGGTGGCAAACCGCCCGCCATTTTGCTAGGAGCGTTCGTGGCTGCCATCGAGGCCATCACCGCCCGCGAGATCCTCGACTCCCGTGGGAACCCCACGGTCGAGGTCGAGGTACTGCTGGACGACTACAGCACCGGCCGTGCCGCCGTTCCGAGTGGCGCCTCCACCGGTCAGTTCGAGGCTGTCGAGCTGCGCGACGGCGACAAGAAGCGCTATCTCGGCAAGGGTGTCGAGAAGGCCGTCCTCGGCGTTACCGACGAGATCGCCGACGAGCTCATCGGGTTCGACGCCGAGGAGCAGCGTCTCATCGACCAGACGATGATCGACCTGGACGGCACGCCCAACAAGGCCCGGCTCGGGGCCAACGCGCTCCTCGGCATCTCGCTGGCCGTCGCCAAGGCCGCGGCCGACAGCGCCGACCTGCCCCTGTTCCGCTACGTCGGCGGGCCGAACGCGCACATCCTGCCCGTGCCGATGATGAACATCCTGAACGGCGGCGCGCATGCCGACACCAACGTGGACATCCAGGAGTTCATGATCGCGCCGATCGGCGCCGAGACGTTCTCCGAGGCCGTGCGCATGGGCGCCGAGACCTACCACACGCTCAAGAGCGTGCTGAAGGAGAAGGGCTACGCGACCGGCCTGGGTGACGAGGGCGGCTTCGCGCCCAACCTGCCGTCGAACCGCGACGCGCTCGACCTGATCCTGGTCGCCATCGAGAAGGCCGGCTACACACCGGGCCAGGACATCGCGCTCGCGCTCGACGTCGCGGCCAGCGAGTTCCACAACGACGGCGTCTACACGATCGACGGCAAGGGCGTGTCGTCCGCCGAGCTGATCTCCTTCTACGAGGACCTGGTCCGCTCCTACCCGCTGGTCTCCATCGAGGACCCGCTGGACGAGGAGGACTGGGAGGGCTGGAAGGCCATCACCGCCTCCCTCGGGGCCAAGGTCCAGCTCGTGGGCGACGACCTGTTCGTCACCAACCCCGAGCGGCTCGGCCGCGGCATCGCCGAGGGCGCGGCCAACGCGCTGCTGGTGAAGGTCAACCAGATCGGCACGCTGTCGGAGACCCTCGACGCGGTCGACCTGGCCCACCGCAGCGGCTACCGCTCCATGATGAGCCACCGCTCCGGCGAGACCGAGGACACCACGATCGCCGACCTCGCCGTGGCCACCAACTGCGGCCAGATCAAGACCGGCGCCCCGGCCCGCTCGGACCGGGTGGCCAAGTACAACCAGCTCCTGCGCATCGAGGAGCTGCTGGACGACGCGGCGCGCTACGCCGGTCGCGCCGCCTTCCCGCGCTTCCAGGCGTAGCGGGCGGCACAGGGGGCAGGGCTCCGGCCGGCACGTCCCGGGCGCGTGGTGCGGCGATGCCGTACCCCGTCCGGGCGTGGACGGCCGGGACGGGCGGTTAGTGTGGTGGCCGTTGTGATCGGGCCACACGCTGACCGACCGGGAGGGGTGGTTTCGTGGCGGCGAAGCGGCCGCAGCTCACCGGGCGCGCGGCGATCCTCGCGGTCGTCGTGTGCGCCATCGCCATGAGCCTCGCCTACCCCGTGCGGGAGTACGTCGCCCAGCGACGGCAGATCGCCCAGCTGGAGGCGCAGCAGGCGAACGCGCTGCGCAAGCTCCAGAACCTGGAACAGCGGCGGCGGCGGCTGGAGGATCCGGACTACGTCAAGCGCCTGGCCAAGGAGCGGCTGTTCTACTGCGAGCCGGGCGCCGACTGCTACCAGGTGATCGACGAGGAGACGGCCGGGAGCGCCGCCGCCAAGGCGGGGACGAAGCAGCCGGAGCGTCCCGCCTGGTACGTCACTCTCTGGCGGTCGTTCGAGGCGGCCGACAAGGGGCGGCCCGCCGCACCGGAGGCAGGGCGCAGCCCCGCACCCACGGCGTCCGCATCGGCGTCCGCGCCGGCGCCGGCGGGATGAGGACGGCGGACGCCACCGGGAACGGCGGGGCGGAAAGCGTGAAGGGCGAGGAGATCGACGTGGCGGACGACCAGGCGGACCACGCAGGCCACGCGGGCCGTGTGGACCCCGCCGACGTGGCGGCGGCGCGGGCGCAGCTCGGGCGGCCGCCGCGCGGGGTGCGGGCCGTCGCCCACCGGTGTCCCTGCGGCCTGCCCGACGTGCTGGAGACCGCGCCCCGGCTGCCCGACGGGGCGCCGTTCCCCACGCTGTTCTACCTGACCTGCCCGAAAGCCGCCTCGGCGATCGGCACGCTGGAGTCGTCCGGCCTGATGAAGAGCATGCAGTCCCGGCTCGCGGAGGACCCCGAGCTGGCCGAGGCCTACCGGGCGGCCCACGAGGACTACGTCGCCCGGCGCGACCGCGCGGCCGGCGAGGAGGGCCTGGAGCCGCTGCCGCGCGACATGCAGAGCGCCGGCGGCATGCCGGGCCGGGTCAAGTGCCTGCACGCGCTGGTGGCCCACGAACTGGCCGCGCCGGGGGCCAACCCGTTCGGCCGGGAGGCGCTCGACGCGCTGCCCGACTGGTGGGCCGGCGGCCCCTGCGTGGTCGTGGAGAATTCCGCAGAGCAGCCATAGGCCGGGAGACCGAAACGGAAGCGCCGTCGTGGCGTGGAGGGCCGACCGGAGGCCGGAGGGGATGAGCGTGAAGACGAAGCGGGTCGCGGCCATCGATTGCGGGACCAACTCGGTCCGCCTTCTCATCGCGGATATCTCCGGCGACGACCTCGCCGACGTCGAACGGCGGATGGAGATCGTCAGGCTCGGCCAGGACGTCGACCGTACGGGACGGCTCGCGCCGGAGGCCCTGGAGCGGACGTTCACGGCCATGCGCGGGTACGCCAAGCTGATCAGGGAGCACTCCCCGGACGGTCCCGTGCCGGTCCGCGTGGTCGCCACCTCGGCGACCCGTGACGCCGCCAACCGGGCCGACTTCGTCTCCGGGGTGCGGGACATCTTCGGCGTGGAGCCCGAGGTGGTGACCGGTGACGAGGAGGCGCGGCTGTCCTTCACCGGCGCGACCCGCGGCCTGGCCCGCGCCGGCGCCGAGGCCGAGACCCCCTATCTCGTGGTGGACATCGGGGGTGGTTCGACCGAGTTCGTCGTCGGCTCCCGGTCCGTCGAGGGCGCGCTGTCGGTGGACATCGGCTGCGTACGGCTGACCGAGCGCCACCTGCGCGACGACCCGCCGAGCGCCGGGACGGTGGAGGCGGCCGTCGCCGACATCGAGGCGGCCATGGACCGGGTCGAGGAGCACGTCCCGGTGCGTACGGCGCGGACGCTGGTCGGCCTGGCCGGTTCTGTCACCACGGTCGCGGGGATCGCGCTCGACCTGCCCGCCTACGACCCCACGCGCATCCACCACTCGCGCATCCCCGCAGAACGGGTTCACGAGGTGTCCGCGCGGCTGCTGCGCCTGACGCACGACGAGCGGGCGGCCATCCCGGTCATGCACCCGGGCCGGGTGGACGTCATCGGCGCGGGCGCGCTCATCCTCGACCGCATCGTCCGCCGCTACGGTTTCCCCGAGGTCGTGGTCAGCGAGCACGACATCCTCGACGGCATCGCCTGGTCCCTCGGCTGACGAGAACCCTGCTCTCACGAGACCTCTGCCCTCACGAGAACCCTGCCCTCACGAAAACCCTGCCCTCACGAAAACCAGGACCTCAGGAGGCGACGGCCCCGGCGTTCGTCTCGTAGGCGTCGAGGATCGAGTCGAGGAGGCCCGGGAACCGGCCGTCGAGGTCGGCCAGGCGCAGCGCGGTCCACCGGCGGTTGCCGTCCTCCCGCTGGTGGATGACACCGGCCTCCCTGAGCACCCGGAAGTGGTGCGTGAGCGTCGACGGCGCCACATCCACCGGGAACGTGCCGCAGGCCCGTTCCGGCTCGGCGCGCAGCGTCCGCACGATCGTCATGCGCGTGGGGTCCGCCAGCGCGTGGAGGACGTCGAGCAGGTCGATCTCGGCGGCGTCCGGATGCGTCAATGCCGACCGGCGGCGTTGGGATCGGGGCATCTTCCACCTCTCTTTCGACAACCATCGTACAACTGTGGTACGACGTTCGTAGTACTACGAACATCGAAAGAGGAGCGGATCATGCAGGCGTTGGTGATGACGGGACCGTCGCGCGGGTCGGACCTGACCGAGGTCGGGGACATGCCGGTGCCGGAGCCCGGCGAGGGCGAGGTGTCCGTCGACGTCTCCCACGCGGGCGTCAACTTCATCGATGTGATGGCGCGCAGGGGAGACCCGGGCTATGTCACGGCCTGGCCGTTCGTGCCGGGCAAAGAGGTGACGGGAACCGTGCGCCGGGTGGGCCCGGGAGTCTCCGGCCTCGTGCCGGGACAGCGGGTGGCCGCACTCACCCCGTCCGGCGGTCTCGCCGAGGTGGCCGTGGCGCCCGCCGCCGTGACCGTGCCGCTGCCGGACGACGTGCCGTCCTCCCTCGCCGCGGCCGCCCCGCTGATGCTGACGAGCGCGTTGCTGCTGCTCACCGACGCGGCGAGGTTCGGCGCGGGTGAGAGCGTGCTCGTGCACTCCGCGAGCGGCGGCGTCGGATCGGCCGTGGCCCGGCTGGTCCCCGCACTCGGCGGAGGACGGCTCATCGGCACCGTGGGCCGGGCGGACAAGGTCCAAGCGGCCCGGTCCGCCGGCTACGACAGGGTGGTCGTCCGTGACGAGGGGATGGGCGCCGCGATCCGGGCCGCGGCGCCCGAGGGCGTGGACGTCGTCCTCGACCCGCTCGGCGTCGAGCTGCTCGAACTGGACCTGGAGGTCACCGGTCCCGGCGGCCGGATCGTGCTGTTCGGCAACGCGGGAGGAGGTGAGGCGTCCCCGTTGCCGCCCCACCCTCGCCTGATGCGCGGCAACGTGGGGATCGTCGGCTTCAGCGCCAGTGCCCTCACCGCCGGCGCGCCCCACCGGGTCGCGCGAGGACTGAGCCGTGTGCTGGACCTGATCGCGGAGGGCCTGCTGGATGTGCCGGTGACCGTGATCGACTCTCTCGCCGGGGTGCCGGACGTCCACCAGCTGCTCGCCGACGGCCGCGGCGGCGGCAAGTACGTCGTACGGATCGCGTGAACGCCGCGTAGGGACCGGAGGATCTTGCCGCTATTACGCAATGCGTAGTACTGTGCGATGCGTGGACAGCAGCCAGCTCCTCAAAGGGGTTCTCGACCTGGCGGTCCTCGCGGTGCTCGCCGAGCGTGACAGCTACGGATACGACGTCGTACGCCGCCTGCGCGAGGTGGGGCTCGAAGACGTCGGCGACGCCTCCGTGTACGGGACGCTGCGGCGGCTCTTCAAGGCCGGAGCGCTCACCTCCTACGTGGTCGCCTCCGACGAGGGACCGCACCGCAAGTACTACGGCCTCAACGACGTGGGCCGCTCGCTCCTCCAGACCTCGGCGAAGACCTGGACGTCCTTCGCCGCCACCATGAACGACCTGCTCAAGGAGGTCGATCCGGGATGACTCCCCCTATGACGCCCCAGGACTACGCCGCCGCCGTACGCGCGGCGCTCGCCGATCTCCCCGCCCGGGACAGGGACGCGCTGCTGGAGGACCTGGACGAGCATCTCGCCGAGGTCGCCGCCGAGCCGGGCATGTCGCTGGAGGAACGCCTCGGCGGCCCCGAGGCGTACGCGGCCGAGCTGCGGGCCGCCTACGGCGGGCGGCCGTCGAGCGGCGGCTCCTCGCTGGGCGGGCGGCTGCGCGAGCGGATGAGCGGAGCGGTCCGGCGCGTTCACACGCGGCTGCTCGTGCTCCCGCCCTACCGTCAGGCCGCCGTCTTCGCCCCGGAACTGCGTCCCGCGTGGTGGGTGCTGCGGGGCTACGCGATCGCGCTGGCCGTGCTCGCGCCGATCAGCGCCCCCGGGCTGATCCCCGGTGACATCCCCGCCTGGGTGTTCACGCTCGCGGTCGTCTGGGGGTCGGTGTGGCTGGGCCGGCGGGGCCGCGCGCGAGCGTCGCGCTGGGGCCGCGTGCTGCTGCTCGGAGCCAATCTGGTGGCCGCGGTCCTCGTGATCACGGCGATGGCGGACGTCCCGAGCACGTCGTCGCGCGGCGTGGCCTTCGACTACGGCCCCCGGCCGGAGGTGTACGCGCCGGGCATGCGGGTGGAGAGTGTGTCCTCGCTGGGCGGGGACGTCTCCAACATCCTCCCGTACGCCGAGGACGGGACGCCGTTGCACAACGTCCGGCTCTACGACCAGGACGGCAACCCGATCATGCTGGACCCGGGCTTCGACCAGGAGATCGTGATCCCCTGTGACGGGGAGCCGCCCATCCGCAACGCCTACCCGCTGCCGCTGAAGCCCGTGGAGCGCCGCGCCGATCCCACCGAACCGGAGGCGGAGGCGACCTGCGTCCCCGCGACGCCGGCGCCCACGGACGCCACGGCCTCACCGACGCCCTCCGCCGAGCAGTCCGGCTCGCCGTCACCGTCGCCGTCCGCCGAGCCGTCTCGCCGCTCGCGATAGGCGCGAGCGGGAAACGCGGAGTCAGCCGGACCCGAGCGCACGCAGCATGGTCAGGAGCGCCGTGCGGCCGGAGCCGGGCGGGACGTCAGCCGTGCAGGCGGACGGGCAGGGAGAACAGGCCGCGCATGATGGCGCTGGGCCACCAGCTCAGCTCGGCGGGGTCGGCAGCGAGGGCCAGGCCGGGGAACCGTTCGAGCACCCGGCCGATCGCGGCCTCTCCCTCCACCCTGGCCAGGGCCGCGCCGACACAGTAGTGGGGCCCCCGGCCGAAGGCGAGGTGCGGCTCGCCGATCCGGCCGGGGGAGAACGCGTCCGGGTCGGCGAAGGCGGCCGGGTCCCGGTTGGCCGCGAGCAGCGAGACGAGGATGGGCTCCCCCGGCAGCATCTCCTGGCCGCCGATCACGACGGGCTCGGTGGGAAAGCGCCAGGTGGCGTTCCGTACGGGACCGTCGTAACGCAGCATCTCGTCGATGAAGTCCGGCAGCAGGGAGAGGTCGGCGCGCAGCGCCGCCGCCTGGGAGGGGTGCCGCAGCAGTGCGAGCAGGCCGTTGCCGATCAGCGCCACGGTCGTCTCGTGGCCGGCGATCAGCAGCAGGAACGCGGTCGAGGTGAGCTCGTCCTTGTCGATCTCGCCCTGGTTGGACCGCCGGACGAGGTCGGTGAGCAGGTCGTCGCCCGGCCGGGAGCGCTTGAGCTCGACCAGGTCGGCCAGGAAGCTCTCCAGGGCGTCCGTGGCGCGTTTGATCTCCTCCACCTCGGACGCCGCCGCCGAGTCGATGACGGAGGCGTGCCGGTGGAAGGCGGCGCGGTCCTCCTCGGGCACGCCGAGCAGGTCGCAGATGATCGTGATCGGCAGGGGATAGGCGAGACCGGCGATGAGGTCGGTCTCCGGGCCGTCGAGGCGGTCGAGCAGCGCGTCGGTCACCTCCAGCGCCCGCGTCCGCAGCCCCGCCATCCGCCGGGGTGTGAAGGCCGCGCTCACGAGCCGCCGCAGGCGCGTGTGGTCGGCGCCGTCGGCGTTGATCATGTGGCGGGCCAGCCCGGGCCGGTGGTCCAGGGGCAGGCCGAGAGAGGCGGCCCGCCATTCGGGCGAGCCGGCCGCCGGGTCCTTGGCGAGGGCGGGATGGGTCAGCGCGGTCACGGCGTCCTCGTACCGCGTGACCAGCCACGCCTCGCAGCCGGGCAGCGGCACGCGGGTCACCGGCGCGTTCCGGCGCAGCCAGTCGTAGGCGGGGTAGGGGTCGGCGTCGAACGCCGGGCCGAACATCGGGGGGACTGAGTCGGTGGACACGGGCCGTACGTACCCACCTCCGGCGCGGCGGAAAAGATCGGAATCTTTCTCGGCATGACCGCTTCGTGACACTCGCAGGTGTCGCCAGAGCCGGCTTCTGGCGGACGCACATTTTCTGACCTGGCACGATCGGTGTCATGAGCTCCGTTCCTCCCGGTTCCGGCTGGCCGGGTGACCCGGCGTGCCCGGACACCCCCGTCGCCCACGACGCCCACGAGGTCGCCAAACTCGCCGCAGAGAGCCGTACGGTCGCCGAACTGACCGCCAGGCAGTCGGTGTGCCGCGCCTGCCCGCGTCTCGTCGAGTGGCGGGAGGAGGTCGCCGACGTCAAACGGCGGGCGTTCGCCGACGAGACCTACTGGGGCCGGCCGATCGCGGGGTGGGGCGACGACGCGCCGCACACGCTCATCGTCGGGCTGGCGCCCGCCGCGCACGGCGGCAACCGGACCGGCCGGATCTTCACCGGCGACCGCAGCGGCGACTGGCTGTTCGCGTCGCTGCACCGCACCGGCCTCGCCGCGCAGGAGACCAGCGTCCACGCGGGCGACGGGCAGCGGCTGATCGGCGCCCGGATGATGGCGGCGGTCCGGTGCGCCCCGCCCGCCAACAAGCCCACCCCCGAGGAGCGCGACACCTGCTTCCCCTGGCTGTCCAGGGAGCTCGCGCTCGTGGCGGGCACGACCCGGGTGATCGTGGCGCTCGGCGGTTTCGCCTGGCAGGCGGTGTGGCCCGCGCTGCGCGAGGCCGGGTTCACGCTGCCACCCCGCAGGCCGCGGTTCGGCCACGCGGTGGAGGTGCCGATCTCCCACGGCGTGGCTCCCGTCACGTTGATCGGCTGCTACCACCCCAGCCAGCAGAACACCTTCACCGGCCGGGTCACCGCGGACATGCTCGACGCGGTCTTCGCCCGCGCCGCCGCGCTGGGTACGGCGACCTTGTGAACCAATTCACGAGTGTGAAGTCGATCACCGAGAGAAGATTGCGGGAATTTTCCAGGGAAATGTCGTCAAGAGATGGCGGAGTGGGGAAAATCACTGGACCTTCGGCCCTGGCGCGATGGTGCGATTGCCAACTCGTGACGTAGGCTTGTGAATGCTTTCACAAGCTCTGGGAGGGCATCGTGGCAGACCGCAACTGGAAGCATGTCGTCATCGTCGGCGGTGGATACGTGGGCCTTTACTCGGCTCTTCGTCTCCAGCGCACGCTCCGCCGTGAGCTGCGCGACGGCAGCGTGCGGATCACGCTCATCGACCCGCAGTCGTACATGACCTACCAGCCGTTCCTCCCCGAGGCGGCGGCCGGCAACATCTCGCCGCGCCACGTCGTGGCCCCGCTGCGCCGGGTGCTGCCCAAGGTGCGCATCCTCAACGGCAAGGTCTCCAAGGTGCACCACGAGGCGCGCACGCTGACCTTCGAGCCCGCCGCGGGCCAGTCCCGTGAGATCGAGTACGACGTCGTCGTCATGGCGGCCGGCTCGATCTCGCGTACGCTGCCGATCCCCGGCCTGGAGGACGCGGCAATCGGCTTCAAGACCGTCGGCGAGGCCATCGCGCTGCGCAACCGGGTGCTGGCCCTCCTCGACCGCGCCGAGTCGAGCGACGACGAGGACGTGCGCCGCCGCGCGCTGACCTTCGTCGTGGTCGGCGGCGGCTTCGCGGGCATCGAGGCGCTCGCCGAGCTCGAGGACATGACCGAGGACGCGGTCACGTACTACCCGAGCATCGACAAGAAGGACCTGCGCTGGGTTCTCATCGAGGCGTCCGACCGCATCCTGCCGGAGGTCGGTCCCGAGATGGGCGAGTGGACCGCGGAGCAGCTGCGCGAGCGCGGCATCGAGCTCAAGATGAAGACGTTCCTCCAGTCGTGCGAGGGTGGTCTGGTCAAGACCTCGGACGGCGACGAGTTCGAGTCGGCCACGATCGTGTGGACCGCCGGCGTCAAGCCGAGCCCCATCGTCAACTCCACCGACCTGCCGCTCGACGAGCGCGGCCGGATCAAGACCACGACGCGCCTGACCGTCGCGGGCGTCAAGGGCGCCTTCGCCGCCGGTGACATCGCGGGCGTGCCCGACGTGACCAACCCCGGCCAGTACTGCGCGCCCAACGCCCAGCACGCCGTACGGCAGGCGAAGGTCCTCGGCGACAACATCACCGCGTACCTGCGCGGGCAGAAGCTGGAGGACTACCGGCACAAGTACGCCGGGTCGGTCGCCGGGCTCGGCCTCTACCGGGGTGTCGCGAACGTCTACGGCATGAAGCTGCGCGGCTTCCCCGCCTGGTTCATGCACCGCACCTACCACCTGTCGCGGGTCCCCACCGTCAACCGGAAGGTCCGCGTGGTGATGGACTGGACGATGTCGCTGTTCTTCAAGCGAGAGACGATCTCTCTCGGCGAGATCGAGCACCCGCGCGACGAGTTCAGGGCGGCCGCGAAGAGCGGGCCCAAGCGCTGACCCGCCCGGCGGGGACGGGCCGGCGGACGGCCCCAGGACACGTGACGGCCCGGCGGCGCACACCCGCCGGGCCGTCGCGTGTCCGTGTGCTCTGACATGCTGGTGTGGTGGACGGGGGAGAAGGTGCGGACGGTCTCCCGGACCTTGACCGGGTGGCTCCCCGGCGTGCCGTTCACGCGCTGTGGAAAGGGGGACAAGCCGCGTAAGACGTAACTTGCTTACAGAGGAGTGATCCGTGACATATGATCGCGGCGCCCCCGTAGCCCAATGGCAGAGGCAAGCCCCTTAAAAGGGCTGTGGTGTGGGTTCGAGTCCCACCGGGGGCACTGGCGCCCGGCAAGACACCGAAGCATCGACCGGCAGGACAGCGAGCATCGAGGCGAGTGGGGCCTCACGACGCCCTTCGCCGAACCGGGGCCCTTCACACGGCCCTTTCACATGGTCCTTTCACATGGTCTTTTGCCGGGGCCCCCTCACGCGGCCCCTTCTCGGCACGCTCGTGCTGTGGCCGGCTCAGGGCCGGTCTTCGCGTGTCCGGTGAGCGCGCGGGAAGTCCCCGTTTCACCCAGGTCAGTCGGTAGATCTTCTCGTTCCGCTTTGTCATAGGGAGCCCATGCTCGGATACATTCGGGCATGCGTTTCGTCCCTTTTGTCATGGTTCTTACCGGCTTGGTGGCTGGTATCGCCTCGCCTGCGTCGGCCATCACCCATGGCTCGGTCGATAACACTCAGCACCCGGAAGTGGGAGCCCTCATCGGCGACGAGCCGGAGAGCGACGGCACGTGGTCGTACTGCACCGGCACCCTCATCTCGCCGACCGTCTTCCTCACGGCCGCCCACTGCGGCGGCAAGGGCCAGAAGACGGCCCGGGTCTCCTTCGCCGGCCACTACCAGCCCGGGGGGAAGTTCTACACCGGTCGCTACGTGCCCGACTCGAGATACAAGGGCGACGCCTATGACATGGCGGTCGTGATCTTCCCCGAGCCCGTTGCCGGCATCGCCCCGGCGAAGCTGCCGTCCCTGGGCCTGCTCGACCAGCTCAAGGCCGACGGCCGCCTGCAGGCCGCGCGCTTCACCCCGGTCGGGTACGGCTCCGTGGACCCCGTCAAGAAGCGGCACGGATGGCGGTACCGCTACACCGACACGCGCAGCCAGACGTCCATCTCCTACAAGCGCCTCGGCAGCAGGTGGCTCGACCTGGTGCCGAACCCCTCGCGCGAGGAGGGCGGGACCTGCTACGGCGACTCGGGCGGCCCCAACTACCTGGGAGGCCCGGACTCGAAGCTGCTCGTGGCCACGACGATCAGCGGAGTGGACGACGCCTGCAAGACGACCAACGTCGACTACCGCCTGGACATCCCCGAGGTCAGGGAGTTCCTCGGCAAGTACGTCACGCTTCCCTGACGCCGTTCTCGCGGTTGGGGGTAGACATGTAACCCCTATGGGGGTATGAATGATGCATGCCTAAGATCAACGTGTACCTCCCAGATGATCTGGCGGAGGCGGTCAAGGAAGCGGCGCTTCCGGTGTCCGCGATCTGCCAGCGGGCGCTGGAGCAGGCGGTCCGCCGCGTGAGCGCCATCCGCGAGAGCATCCTCGGCGACTTCGAGATCGACGACCCCCGGTTGTCGCACTTCACTCCCAGGACCCGCGCCGTCTTCCGGCTGGCGCTGGACCAGGCCCGGGCCGAGAACGCCACCAGCATCGGCACCGAGCACCTGCTCGCCGCGATGCTGGCCGAGGGGCAGAACCTCGCCCTGCACGTCCTGCGGGCCATGGAGATCGAGCCCACTCTGATCGAGCGCGACCTCGCGAGCCGCCGCCCGTCCGTACCCGCCGCGGCGGCAGGCTCCGAACGGCCAGAGGACGAGGGAGCGCGGAAGGACGGTCCGAGCCGGTTCGACGCGCACGCGGCCAACGCCCTCGAACTGGCGGTCACCGAGGCCCATGCGCTGGGGCACAACTACATCGGGTGCGAGCACCTGCTGCTCGGTCTGGTCGCCGAGCCCGACGGGATCGGCGGGCACGTGCTGCGCGAGCGCGGCGCCGAGCCGCGCCTCACGCGGCGCGCGGTCGCCGCGGCGCTCGCCGGCTACGTCCACCTCCGGGCGCAGGCGCAGGGCGCCTCCGCGTCTCAGGACGCGTCTCCGTCCGCTCCCGCGGCCTCCTCCCAGGCGGCCATGCAGGCGGTGGCGGCGGCCGTCCGTCAGGAGATCGCTCCGCTCCTGCGGCGCATCGAGCGGCTCGAACAGCACGCCGGAGTCGCCGCGCCCGCCGAGGACGACGCACCGTGACCGGACGGGTTCTGCTGGTGGCGACGGGCGACGTCATGGCGTACGCCCGTCGCACCAGCCGTCCGGGGCTCGCGACGGCCGCCGACCTGCTGGCGGCCGTACCCGGGAATCTCGGCGTGGAGGTCGTGACCGAGGACGTGCAGGCCGAGCCGAGCTGGGACACCTCGCCCTCCACCATGCTGCGGCTGGCCCGCCGTGCCCGCTCGGCCCTGCTGGACGAGGGGTTCGACGGTGTGGTCGTCACCCACGGCCTGGACACGATCGAGGAGACGGCCTTCCTCACGGACCTGCTCGCGGGCCCCGCCGCTCCGCGCGGCGGCATCGTGCTGACCGGCGCCGTGCGCGGGCTGGACGAGCTGTCGAGCGATGGCCCGCGCAACCTCGCGTCGTCCCTGGTCGCGGCGGCCGATCCCGCTCTTCGCGGCGTCGGCGCGGTGGTCTGCGTGAACGACGAACTGCACGCGGCGCGCTGGGTCACGATGGCCGACGCGACCGGCGTGCCGGCCATGTCGTCCGCCCCCGCGCCGATCCTCGGCCGGGTGGTGGACGGCCGGGCCGAGATGACGGCGACGCCGCCGCCGCGGCCCCCGGACGCACGCGGAGAGCCGGAGACGCACGTCGCGCTGATCAAGACGTATCCGGAGATGGACGCCGCGCTCGTCACGTCCGTCGTGGACGCCGGAGCCAGGGGCGTCGTGCTGGAGGGCACCGGCGCCGGGAACATCCCGATCACCCTGTACGGGGCCCTCAGCGAGCTGGCGGAGTGGGACATCCCCGTGGTGGTCGCCTCGCGGTGCCGCACCCGGCCGGTCGCGCTGGAGGACCTGCCGCTGGGGCTGGGGCTGGCCGCGAAGGTCGGCGCGATCGGGGCGCGGGGGCTGGCTCCGGCGAAGGCCAGGTACGCCCTGATGGTGGCGCTCGGCGGGGGCGGGCGGCACGCGGTCCGCGACTGGTTCGCCCGGCTCTGACCGCGGTCAGGCCTGTCGCTCGTGCACCGGCGCCGGGGCGTCCGCCACCTGCGACGGCTCGGCGTACGGGCCGGTGGCGCCGTCGATCGCGGCCTGCGGAGGCGCGGCGTCGGCGGTCTGCGGGCAGCCGGAGACCGGCAGGCGCAGCACGAACATGGCGCCGCCGTACGGCGACTCGGCCGCCACCAGGGTGCCGCAGTGGGCGCGGGCGATGTCGCGGGCGATGGCCAGGCCGAGCCCGGTGCCCCCGCGGCCCCGGCTGCGCGCCGTGTCCGACCTGGCGAACCGCTCGAAGATCCGCTCCCGTTCGGACTCCGGGACGCCGGGACCGTCGTCGCTGACCCACAACTCGACGAAGCCGTCGTCACGCCGGAGCCCGACCTCGACCACGCGGCGGGCGTGCCGCTGCGCGTTGTCGAGCAGGTTGGTCAGCAGACGGGCGAGGTGGCGTGGCGCGGCGTGCATCCTGACTCCGTCCGCCAGCGCAAGGCGCACCGGCAGCCGGTCGGTCCGGCGGGCGACCTCGTCCCTGACCAGTGCGGACAGGTCCACAGGTTTGCGGCCCGGGGTCGTCGCCCCCACCTTCGCCAGCAGGAGCAGGTCGTCGATGATCGCTTCCAGCCGTCCCACGTCGAGCAGCGCGTCCCTGAGCAGCGACGGCAGATCGGTCTCGCCGGGGTGAAGCTGCGCCTCCTCCAGTTGCGTGCGCAGGCCGGCGAGCGGAGTGCGCAGTTCGTGGGAGGCGTCCGCGGCGAACTCACGCTGCCGCCGCAGCGCCCGTTCGGTGGTGATCTTCGCCTGCTCGATGCGGGCGAGCGTGCTGTTCACGGTGCGGGCGAGCCGCGCGATCTCGTCGTCCCCACCCGGTACGGGCACCCGGGTGTCCAGGTCGTTGACGTTCACAGCGGCTAAGTCGCTGCGGATGACCTCGACGGGGCGCAGGGTGCGTCCGGCCACCTTCCAGGTGGCCCAGGCGGTGAGCAGTACGAGCACGGATACCTCCGCGGTGAAGAGCAAATCGAACATCCCGACGGGCGTGAAGCCGTTGATGGGGCGTCCCGCGTACACGACGGGGGAGTCGGGCCCGGGCATCACCCGTAGCGCCGCCAGGCGCAGGCACCCGATCCCGTCGTGCGTGCAGGCCTCGACGTCCTGCATGGGATCGTCCTCCGACGGCCAGAAGGACGTGAGCGGGGGCATGCCCCGGGCCGCGGGCGACGTGGCGAGCACCCGCCGATTGGGAGCCACCACCTGGACCAGGTCGATCCCGGCCACCTGCGGGGTGATGCCGCTGTGGAAGTGGCCCGTACGCCACGCGGCGGCCGTGAGCGCCGCCTCCTGCCGGGCGTCGAGCCAGACCGCGCTGGAGAACGCCTGCCGGGCCAGGATGCTGCCCAGGACCCCGGTGGGGATCAGCAGCAGGGTGGCGAACGCTGTGACGAGGACGGTGACACGCCCTCGGATGGAATCAGGCCGGAACCTTCGCAATAACAGTGGTCCGCTGACTTTCATCGCCGTCCTCCTCGCGATGACGTTCCCCTGCGGCACCGGCACCGGCACCGGCGCGGGCGGCGGCCGGGCGGCCCCCGGGTGCCGAAGCGACCGTCCGGAGGGCCTGCTGTGCCTGTGCGGTTGGAACGAGAGGCTCGCAACGGCAGGTGGAATGATCGCTGAGACGTTCTACCTGGTCAGGCCGCTACTTAGTGGCTCCGCACCACGTTAGCATCAGACTTGAAGGTCTCAAGTACATGAATTGTTCAAGTTTGCTTGCGCGGCCGGTGCCGGCCGTTCTCGTCCATGGGGAGACGGCGGGAACTCGCCGGACCGCCCGGTCGTTGCCACTGCGGTGGAGTGGCGCTCCCACTTGTGAGAGCACCGCTCCTCGGGCACCATCCCCACTAGGCCGCGCAGCGGCTGATCAGTGAGTCGCGTCCTGGAGGAAGCGAATGGAGAGTAAGAACCCCATATTCAGTCGGCGTGGGGCCGCTGGTCAGCAGGCGTGGGCCGGTCCGGCGCCCAGCGTGCAGCAGCTGGACCAGATGTACGCCGCGCCCTCGTACGCCCCCCCGGCGGCGCGGGCCATGACGATCGACGACGTCGTGGTGCGCGGCTTCATGACCCTCGGCACGCTCGTCGTTTCGGCCGCCCTGGCCTGGTACTTCAACGTCGGCTGGGGCCTCGCGGCGCCGGCGATGATCGTGGGCCTGATCCTCGGGCTCATCGTGTCGTTCCGGCAGAGCACCAATCCGGCGCTGATCCTCGGCTACTCCGTCTGCTACGGCGTCGCCATCGGCGTGCTGAGCCACATGTACGACACTGTCTACAACGGCATCGTCCTGCAGGCCGTGCTCGGCACGATGGTGGCCTTCGGCGGCACGCTGGCCGTGTACGCGCTGAAGATCTTCCGGCCGACGCCCAAGTTCGCCAAGTTCGTGGTCGCCGCCGCGTTCGGCGCGGTCGGCCTCATGCTGATCAACTGGATCGCGAGCATCTTCGTCAGCGGTGGCCTGGGCCTGCGCACCGACAGCCCTATCGGCTGGATCTTCAGCATCGGCATGATCCTGCTCGGCTGCTTCTTCCTGCTGCTCGACTTCAGCGAGATCGAGCAGGGGGTGCGGGCCGGCGTGCCGGAGCGCTACTCGTGGCTGATGGCGTTCGGCCTGACCCTGAGCCTCGTCTGGCTCTACCTGGAGATCCTCCGCTTCATCAGCTACTTCACGAACAACGACTAGCCGTACGAGCGCAAGGGGCGCCGTTCCTCCGGGAGCGGTGCCCCTTTGTTGCTCTATATCAGGATCTGGTGATCGGCGCCGCAACTTTTGATCAACATCCTGTAACAAATCAATGCCGCCGAGGGCTTGTCAAGCGCGGACCGGTGATGCACTGTGACACAAAGCAGCCTTTTCCGTGGAGGTGCCCATGTCGTTGAACCACTCACCGGAGACCCAGAACAAGCTGATCGCCCGCGTCCCGTCCATAACCGGGCGCGACCTCCCAGAGTGGTTCGAAGCCATCGACAACGGCCCGTCGTTCCTACGCTGTGACGAGCGGGCCAACTGGCTCGCCGACGAGCACGGGCTGAGCCACGGCTACGCCGCCGCCATCGTCCTCGAGCACGAACGGCGCCGTCGCTTCTAGACCGGAGCGCGGGAGGCGGCAGTGACGTCCCGCGCACACAGCACGAGCACAGCACGCACGAGCACGCGCAAGCAGCGTCCTGCGGGCGGACGCGCTCCCGGCGGTCGCGCTCTTCCGGCAGCCACCGTCCCGGCAGCGTACGAAGGCCCCGACAGCGTACCCAGGCCCGAGGTAGGGAGAGCCAGCGTAGGAACCGCACTACCGTCCCGAAGGCAGCACTGACGCGCCCGCACCGGTCCGGTGCGGGCGCATCATTGTTGTATGGATCTCGACAAGGCGCGTGAGTTCGTCAGGAGCAACCACCGAGCGGTCATGCTGACCCGCTACCCGGACGGGCGGCCGCAGACCTCCCCGGTGACCGTCGGCTGCGACAAGGACGGCTACATCGTGATCAGCAGCCGCGAGACGGCCGTGAAAACCCGTAACCTCCGGGAGAATCCGCAGGTCGTGCTCACCGTGATGACCGACGCCTTCTACGGTGAGTGGATGCAGATCGAGGGTGTCGCCCACGTCGTCTCGCTGCCGGACGCGATGGAGCACCTGGTGCAGTACTACCGCGACATCAGCGGCGAGCACCCGGACTGGGACGACTATCGCGCCGCCATGATCCGGGACAAGCGAGTGGTCATCCGCGTCGAGCCCACGCGCGCGGGCCCCGACTTCCACGGCTGAGTCCGCGCCGGTCCCGGCTCCCGCTGAGTTCACGCCGGTCTCGGCTCCTGCCGGGACCGGCGTGAATCCCGTCGCTCAGGACAGCCGCTCCAGCACCATCGCCATGCCCTGGCCGCCGCCGACGCACATCGTCTCCAGCCCGATCGACTTGTCGTGGAACCGGAGGCCGTTGACCAGCGTGGAGGTGATGCGGGCGCCGGTCATGCCGAAGGGGTGACCCACCGCGATCGCGCCTCCGTTCACGTTGAGCCGCTCGATGTCGATGCCCAGCTCCTGGTAGGAGGGGATCACCTGGGCCGCGAACGCCTCGTTGATCTCGACCAGGTCGACGTCGCCGATCGCCATGCCCGCGCGGGCGAGCGCCTGCCGAGACGCCTCGACCGGGCCCAGTCCCATGATCTCCGGGGACAGACCGGTGACGCCGGTCGACACGATCCGGGCGAGCGGCGTGATGCCCAGCTCGGCCGCCTTGGTGTCGCTCATGACGACCACCGCGGCGGCGCCGTCGTTCAGCGGGCAGCAGTTGCCCGCCGTCACCGTGCCGTCCGGCCGGAAGACCGGCTTGAGCTGCGAGACCGCCTCGTACGTCGTGCCGGCCCTCGGGCCGTCGTCCTTGCTCACCACGGTGCCGTCGGGGAGCGTCACCGGGGTGATGTCGCTCTCCCAGAAGCCGTTGGCGATGGCCTTCTCCGCGAGGTTCTGCGAGCGCACGCCGAACTCGTCCTGCTCGCGCCGCGAGACGCCCTTCAACGCCGCGACGTTCTCGGCCGTCTGACCCATGGCGATGTAGACGTCGGGCAGCGTGCCGTCCTCGCGCGGGTCGTGCCACACCGGCGCGCCCCCCTTGGTGGTCTCCTCCGTCCGCGTCTTCGCCTCGTCGAACAGCGGGTTCTGCGCCTGGGGCATGTCGGAGCTGCCGTTGACGAAGCGGGAGACGGTCTCGACGCCGGCCGAGATGAACACGTCGCCCTCGCCCGCCTTGATGGCGTGGAACGCCATCCGGGTCGTCTGCAGGGAGGAGGAGCAGTAGCGGGTCACCGTGGTGCCCGGCACGTTGTCGAGCCCGAGCAGCACCGCGACCACACGTCCCAGGTTGTGGCCCTGCTCGCCGCCGGGGAGGCCGCAGCCCAGCATGAGGTCGTCAACGTCGTTCGGGTCGAGCTGCGGCACCTTCGCCAGCGCGGCGCGGACCATCTGCACGGTCAGGTCGTCCGGGCGGATGTCCTTGAGTGACCCCTTGAAGGCGCGGCCGATCGGCGACCGCGCGGTCGCCACGATGACTGCCTCGGGCATGTGACTCTCCTGCCTGATCTCGTGCCCCTCCACTCAGGGTTCGGGGGGCCTCCTCCCCCGGAGGTTACCCCTCGGTATGCCGCCCGCCACGCCCTGGGCCTCACTCACCAGAATTTTGTACTACTGCACAGTGCTTGCCGCTTCGCACGCCGGAGCGCTTGATTCCGCCGTCTTCCCTCGTCTGGGCGTCTATCAGCCGTACATGCCGGGGGAGGTGGCGGTGCCGTCGTTGACGGCGTGGAGGCCGCCCTTCTCGTCGCGCCACAGGCGCCAGCCGTTCTGACTGCCGGTGAACCAGGAGGGCGGCGCGGAGGAGGAGTCCTTGCGCTTGCCCGTGGCCAGGTCGAACTCGCACAGCGCCGCGATCGAGTAGAACCCGGGGATCATGCCGCGCAGCTGCAGCGGCTTGGGGTCGGTCACGCAGAACGACCAGCCGGTCGCGCCGCTCACCGGGGTCGGCTCGCCCGTGCTGAGGTCGAAGACCGAGCCGGGCGCGTCGCGCTTGAGGAAGCCCAGCTTGTTCATCTCGGGCGGGAAGGCGAGCCACCAGCCCGACCCGGGCACCTGGGCGGGCGTGATCTGCCCCAGCACCCGTCCGGTCTCGGCGTCGAGCCGGGCGAACCCGCCATACTGGCCCTGCTCGTCGACCGGCCGGACGACCGGCGCGTACGCGGGGTTGCCGCTGGGGTAGACGCGGACGACGGACGGCCGCATCCAGTCGACGGCCCCGTCGGTCAGGCGCGCGGAGAACAGGCCGAACGTCGAGGTCTCCTTGGTCTGCGGGTTGGTGTACGGAGCGACGTATCCGATGATCTTGTCGCCCGTCGCGCCGAAGGCCCAGCCCCCGCTGAGGTCGACGTCGGGGCCGAGGGCCTGCTCGATCGGCAGTTGCCAGACGGTCTTGCCGTCCTTGAGCGTGCGGGCCTCCAGCACCGGGTGGGAGGCGAGCCTGAGCAGGACGACCTTGGACGGGTCGGACCACTCGACCTCCGCGATGCCGGCCAGGCGCCACTTCATGGATCCGTCGCGGGGGTCGAGAACCACGACGCGCGCTGTCGAGAGCGCGGTGTCCTCGGAGACACAGACGTACGGCCCGCAGCGCTGCGGCCCGAAGGTTGACCGCACGGGCCTGGTCCACCTCTGCTGCCCGGTGCGGGCGTCCCTGGCGACCAGCGTGGCGCCCTTCTTGCCGGCGGCGGGGGGATCGAGCGCGATCACCACGCCCTGCCCGCCGCTGGTCGCCACGGTCGCCGGAGCCTGCACCCCCATGCCGGGGAGCCGGCCCGCCATCGTCGCGGGGTGCGCCCAGAGCCGGCGGCCGGTGGTGAGGTCGAGGACGACGGTCTCCAGGGAGCCGTCGGCCCGCATGGAGGTGGTGGCCGCGACGCCGCCTCCCGTGGTGGTCCGGCTGACCGCGTTCACCTGCGTGTTCTGCCATGCCGGGTAGTCCTTGGCGGCCTCGTCGCCGCCGGAGCAGCCGGTGAGGGCGCCCCCGGCCAGCAGGGCGGTCGCGGCGAGCGCCAGAGCGGGTTTCGCGTTGTTCAGCTGGGGCCGGATCATTTCGCTCCTACAGGGGGTGATGGCCCGGCCGCAGGAGGTAACCGGCTCTAGGCGTTCGGAAGCGGCCCGGGTCTCCGGCGGAGCAGCGCCGCCCACCGTCCATGGGGGCCGACCGCCCGGCCGGCGACACGGGTCGCGGTGACCTCGGTGCCGGGTTCCTCCACGGCCATTGCGGCCAAGAGGTATTGCGATCCTTCGACGCGCACGGGTTCCGGCTCGGGCCACAACCCCAACGCGGCGCATACAGACGGTAGCACTGCGTACGCGGCTTGTAGGTAACCTCGGGCAGATGGATGAAAACGATCAGGTCCGAACATCTCTGCCGGGTTCGCGTCGAATTCGGGTCCGAGCAGGTCGGCGAACGCCACGGTGCGCCCGCCCGCCTCGACGACGGCGACCGTCTGGGCCGCGGCGAGCTGCCGCGACCAGCGCCGGGTGACCCATCGGAGCGGCTGGGCGATCGGGCGTACGGTGCCCAGGTCGGGGCAGGTGCCCACGACCACCTCCACACCGGCCTCGCGCAGCCGGCGCACCGCCTTCTGCAGGTGCCGTACGGCCCGGGCCGGCAGGGTGGCCGTGGTGACGTCGTTGGCCCCCACGAAGACGACCGCGATCTCCGGCCGGGCCTCCAGCGCGCGGTCCACCTGGACGCCGAGGTCCACCGACGCCGCGCCCGACTGGCCGACCACGGTGAGGCGCACCGGGCGCTCGGCCACCGCCGCGAGCCCGTACGCGATGCGGACGCCGGGGGTGTCCTCGTGGCTGGTCATGCCCAGGCCGACGGAGGTCGAGTCGCCGAGGACGGCCATCCGGATCGGCTCCCCGGGGAATGCGCCGTACACGCCGTCGGCCTGCGGGCCGTCGAGCCCGTGCGGCTGCCCCACGATGCGCCGGGCCACCATGGCCTCGGCCATCAGCAGGCCGTATGTGACCGCTCCCAGCGCCGTGAGCCCGCCTCCGCCCAGGGCGGCGGCGGTGGCGATGCGCCGCGCGGCGCGCACTGCGCCGGACGTCCAGACCACCCGCCCTCCTCCCTGCTCACGGTACGGTTTGAAGAAGAAACTAGCCGAGTTCCGGCCACCCCTATCGGAATCCCGGCTGACGGCAGGCTGACAAGCTTCGGCAAATAAGGTGGTCATCGCGGTGCGCGTACACGACTCGCTGGTGGAGCTGATGGGCGACACCCCGCTCGTCCGGCTGCGCAAGGTCACGGCGGGCGCGCCCGCCCAGGTCCTGGCCAAGGTGGAGTATTTCAACCCCGGCGGCTCGGTGAAGGACCGCATCGCGGTGCGGATGATCGAAGCGGCCGAGCGGAGCGGCGAGCTGAAGCCCGGCGGCACGATCGTCGAGCCGACCTCCGGCAACACCGGTGTGGGCCTGGCCATCGTGGCGCAGGAGAAGGGCTACCGCTGCCTGTTCGTCTGCCCGGACAAGGTCGCCCAGGACAAGATCAACGTGCTCCGCGCGTACGGCGCGGAGGTGGTCGTCTGCCCGACCGCCGTCTCGCCCGACCACCCCGACTCGTACTACTCGGTGTCCGACCGGCTGGCCCGCGAGATCCCGAACGCCTGGAAGCCCGACCAGTACTCCAACCCCGAGAACCCGGCGAGCCACTACCACTCCACCGGGCCGGAGATCTGGGAGCAGACCGAGGGCAGGATCACCCACTTCGTCGCCGGCATCGGCACCGGGGGAACGATCAGCGGCACCGGCAAGTACCTCAAGGAGATCTCCGGCGGCCGGGTGAAGGTCATCGGCGCCGACCCCGTCGGTTCCGTCTACTCCGGCGGCACCGGCCGTCCCTATCTCGTGGAGGGCGTGGGCGAGGACATCTGGCCCGCGACGTACGACACCACGATCTGCGACGAGATCATCGCGGTCTCCGACAAGGACTCGTTCGGCATGACCCGCAGGCTCGCCCGCGAGGAGGCGCTGCTCGTCGGCGGCTCGTGCGGCATGGCGGTTGTGGCGGCCGTACGGGTGGCCCAGGCGGCGGGGCCGGACGACGTCGTGGTCGTGCTGCTGCCGGACGGCGGCCGCGGCTACCTGTCGAAGATCTTCAACGACGAGTGGATGGCCGACTACGGCTTCCTCACCACGTCGAGCGAGGAGGGCCTGGTCGGCGACGTGCTGGGGCGCAAGACGCCGGGGCTGCCCGAGTTCGTCCACGTCCACCCGCACGAGTCGGTCGGCACCGCGATCTCGATCATGCGGGAGTACAACGTCTCCCAGCTGCCGGTCATGAAGGAGGAGCCTCCGGTCATGGCGGCCGAGGTCATCGGCTCGATCGTGGAGCGCGACCTGCTGGAGGGCCTCTACCGCGGCCGGGTGCGGTCCGAGGACGAGATCGGCGGCCACATGTCGTCGCCGCTGCCCATGATCGGTTCCGGTGAGCCGGTGGCCCGGGCGGTCGAGGCGCTGGAGAAGGCCGACGCCGCCGTGGTCCTCGACGACGGCAAGCCGGTGGGCATGGTCACCCGCCAGGACCTCCTGGCCTTCCTCGCCAACCACTGACCCACCCTTCCCACCCCCCTCCGCGTGATCTTGTGGTTTGTCGCAGAGGCATGGCTTGACCAGGGCGTACGCCCTCCGTGATCATGCAGAAAATCGAGCGCACCCCGCTTGGCCTGCGCAGCGAGCGTCCGTGATCTTGCAAATGAAAGATCACGGAGCGTGTCCGGGCAGGTCATGCGGTGAGGCCGGGAATAAGTTCAAGATCACGAAAGGTGTTTGAGCAGTTCACGGCTCTTTTTGCGACAAACTGCAAGATCACGGGGGGAGGGTAGGCTCGACCTCATGAACCAAGGTTTCGAGACGCTGGCCATCCACGCAGGCCAGGAGGCGGACCCGCACACGGGCGCCGTCGTTCCTCCCATATACGCCGTGTCCACCTACAAGCAGGACGGCGTGGGCGGCCTGCGGGCGGGTTACGAGTACAGCCGGTCGGCCAACCCGACCAGGACCGCCCTGGAGGAGGCGCTCGCCGCCGTCGAAGGGGGCGTGCGCGGTCTCGCCTTCGCGTCGGGCCTCGCCGCCGAGGACACGCTGCTGCGGACCGTCTGCAAGCCCGGTGACCACGTGGTGATCCCCGACGACGCGTACGGCGGCACCTACCGGCTGTTCTCCCGGGTGCTCCAGGAGTGGGGAGTCTCCTTCGACCCGGTGCCGCTCGGCGACCTGGACGCGGTGCGGGCCGCCGTACGGCCGGACACGAAGGCGATCTGGGTGGAGACGCCCACGAATCCCCTGCTGAACGTCGCCGACATCGCCGCCCTGGCGGCCGTCGCCCACGACGGGGGCGCGGTGCTCGTGGTCGACAACACCTTCGCCTCGCCCTACCTGCAGCAGCCGCTCAGCCTGGGCGCCGACGTCGTGGTCCACTCGACGACCAAGTACGTCGGCGGCCACTCCGACGTGGTCGGCGGGGCCCTGGTGACGCGGTCGGCGGACCTCGGCGATCGCCTGGCCTACCACCAGAACGCGATGGGCGCGGTGGCCGGGCCGTTCGACGCCTGGCTCACGCTGCGCGGCCTCAAAACGCTGGGCGTGCGCATGGACCGGCACTGCGACAACGCCGAGCGCGTGGTCGACCTGCTGCTGTCGCACCCGAAGGTCGTCCAGGTCCTCTACCCGGGCCTGCCCGAGCACCCCGGCCACGAGATCGCGGCCAAGCAGATGCGGCGCTTCGGCGGAATGGTGTCGTTCCGCGTCGAGGGCGGCGAGGAGGCCGCCGTCGAGATCTGCAACCGTGCGAAGCTGTTCACGCTCGGGGAGTCGCTCGGCGGCGTCGAGTCGCTGATCGAGCACCCCGGCCGGATGACTCACGCGTCGGCCGCCGGGTCGCCGCTGGAGGTTCCCGCCGACCTGGTCCGTCTGTCGGTCGGCATCGAGACCGTCGACGACCTGCTGGCCGACCTCACCGAGGCCCTCGGCTGAGCCGCTAACGCGCGCTCCGCGCCGGGGCCGTACGCTCCGGCGCGGAGGGGCGGGCGGGAGCCACCCACCGTTCGCACAGCAGGGCGGCGAGCGCCGCGGCGGTCAGGACGGCGCCCGCCACGGTCACGCTGCGGACCCCCGAGTGGTCGATGAGCGCGCCGCCGAGCAGCGACCCGCCCGCGATGCCGACGTTGAAGGCCGAGCCGCTGCCGGCCGAGGCGATGTCGGTGCTGCCCGGGGCCACCTGCAGCGCGCGGCTCGCGATGGCCGCCGCCAGCGCGCTGAACGACATGCCCGTCACGCAGATGGCCACCACCGCCACCGCGTGCACGGCGCCGAAGACGTACAGGGCGAGCAGCGCGCACGTGATGAGGGCGAGCGGCCCGACGAGGGCGGCCCTCGGCCGGCTGTCGAGCAGCCGGCCGACCACGATCGTCCCCGCGACCCCGGAGATCCCGGACGCGAGGAGCAGCGGGCTGAGCGCGGACGGGGCGAAACCGCCGAAGTCCAGCAGGAACGGCGTGACGTAGGTGTACGCGGTGAGGTAGCCGCCCACTCCGATGACGGTGGCGACGATGAGCAGCGCGTAGCGGCGACCGTCCGGGGTCGCGCCGCGGCCGGGTTCGTGACCGCCGGAGCCCGCGTCGGTCTGCCGGCGGCCGGGCATGAGCGTCGCCACGGTCACGCAGGTGATCAGGCCGACGGCGGCGGCCAGGGCGAACGCGGTCCGCCAGCCGACCTGCTGGCCGAGCCAGGTGCCCACGGGGACGCCAAGGACGGGCCCGAGGGAGCTGCCGATCGACATCCGGGCGATCGCGCGCCCCCGGATCTCCGGGGGGAACATCGCCGCCGCGGCCGGGGTCGCGACCGACCAGAACAGCGCCTGGGTGGCCGCGACCAGCAGCCGGGCGGCCAGCAGCGTCGGATAGTTCGGCGCCACGGCGGTCAGCAGCATCCCCGCGACGAACACGCCGAGCGTGACGGTGAGCAACCTGCGCCGCGGCACCCGCTGGGTCAGCCGGGTGAGCGGCAGCGACGCCAGCACCACGACGGCGGCGTACCCCGTCACGAGCAGGCCCGTCTCGGACGGAGACCGGTCCAGGTCGGCCGCCATGATCGTGAGCAGCCCGATAGGGAGGACCTCGGCGGTGACGTAGGTGAAGGCCCCGACGGCGAGGGCGACCAGCGCCCACGCCGCCCGGCGTTGCGTCGTAAGGTGCACCCGCTCCTCATTCCCCCGTTTCCGGTCAAAGACGTTCTACCGGACATTCAGGGGAAAGCGGGAATCTTTCTCAGGGGTTGAAGAAGACCATCAGGAACAGGATGACGAGCCAGATCAGGGCGCTGATGCCGCCCAGCGCGGCGATCCGGCCGGTCTGCACCTTGGCGTCGTCCTCCGGCGACTCGGTGGACAGCGCCGCGATGGCCGTACGCTGGTCACGCTCGACGATCACCAGCAGGACGGCCGCCACGACGAACAGCGTCATCGACACCGACAGGTAGGGCGCGCCGAGAGCGCTGCGGCCCAGCAGCAGGCCGAACAGGAAGACCCCGATCGTGAGCAGGCCGAACATCCGGGTCGCGCGGTGCAGATACCGCAGCACGCTCAGATCGCGCGCCCGGATGTAACGCGGCGTGACGCTCGTGACCGCCGTGAGCGGACCGAGCGCGAAGATCGCGAACCCTATGTGCAACCACAGCAGCAGATGGTCGAGAGGCGACATGGGCAGAGGCTATCGCCTGGACTGATCGCCCCGCAGTCGCCCGGACGCCCTCGTCGCGTGCGCGTCGGGCGCGTCGGACGCCGAGGCGCCGAGGTGTCGCGGAACTACTTCCGGCGACGGGGGCGGTTGTGGACCGCCATCTCGTACAGCACTCCGGTGAGAATCATGAGAACGACGAGGCCGACCGCTGCGAACATGGGAGCGCTCCTTCCACCGGGCATGTGGAACGACCAGCGCGAACAGGGGATGCCTGTCTATCGTCCGCCGATTGCAACCCGGTCGGCAATCGATTATCGATCTCCCGGTGTCGGTCTCCGGAAACCACGGCCGCCGTCTCCCCGCTCGCGCCCGCCGTCCGCAGCTCGTCCGGTCACCATCCGTCGTTCGGCAACGCGCCCCCGAATCACGCCGATGCGCTTACCAATGCCCGCATGACGGGTGGTGAACCACTTTGCGGCATCCGTACAGCGTCGTACCCGGACAGCGTCGCACCCGGGCAACGCCGCGGGCGGGCCGCGACGCCCGGGCGGTGCGGGGCCCGGCCCTCGTCAGCGGGTGCGGCGGGCGCGCAGGAAGTCGCTGACGACGTACTCGCCGAGGCGGTCGGCGCTGGCGGAGAAGACCCGGCCGCCGTTGCGCCGGGCGACCTCATCCACGAACTCGCGCAGCCGGTCGTCGGCGGCCAGCATGAAGACGTTGATCGTCGCGCGCCGCCGGGTCATCTTGTCGACCTCGGCGAGCGTCAGCGTCAGCGTCTCCTGCGACGGCGGCCACTCGAAGCGCGGCACTCCGTTGCGCATCAGATGTGCCGTCGGCTCGCCGTCGGTCACGACCAGGACCACCGGCTCGAAGTCCGGGTGCCGGTCGAGGTGACGGCCCGCGATCAGCAGGGCGTGGTGCAGGTTGGTGCCCTGGACCATGTCCCATTCGAGCCCGGCGAGCTCGTCGGGCCGCAGCACCCGCGCGTAGTTCGAGAACCCGATGATCTGCACGGCGTCCTGCGGGAACTTCGAGGCCACCAGCGCCTGGAGGGCGAGCGCGGTCTGCTTGGCCGCCGCCCAGGTGCCGCGCAGGGCCATCGAGTAGGACAGGTCGACCAGCAGGCACACCGCCGCCGCCGAGCGCCGCTCGGTCTCCACGACCTCGAAGTCGTCCACCGTCAGGGTCACCGGCGCGCCGCCGCCCCGCCGCACGCCGTTGACGACCGTACGCACGACGTCGATGGGCTGCTCGTCGCCGAAACGCCACTGACGGGTCGATCCGGTCGGCTCCCCGGCCGTGCCCGCGTCGCGCTGGTCGTGGTCGCCGCGGCGGCCCGAGTCGAGCGAGGCGAAGACCCGGCGCAGGGCGGTCTCCCCGAGCCGGCGTACGGCCTTGGGGGTGAGCTCCAGCTTGCCGCGGTTGCGCCGCAGGTAGCCCTGGGCCTCCAGCTCGCGCTCGACCTGCCGCAGGGCCTCCAGGTCGTCCACGGCCGAGCGGCCGAGCGCTCGCCGGATCGCGGCCTCGTCGACGTCGTCGAGCCGGGCGCCGGGGTAGTCCTGGCGCAGCGCGGTCTCCAGGTCGCCGAGGTCGGCCAGCTCCTGCAGGGCCGTGACGGCGTCGCTCATGCCCATCGGCTGCTCGCCGGACACCCGTTCCGGGGTGCCCCAGGCGAGGTCGGGGCGGCGGGCGTAGAGGGCGTCGCCGAGCCGGCGCATCTGCTCGGCCAGGCCGGCCTGCTCCAGCGTGTTGTTGATCAGCCCGGCCAGCTCCTCGCGCTGCTCCGGGGTGAGCGAGGCGAGCATCCGCTGCGCGGCGGCGGCGCGGCGGGCGAGCTGGTCGACCAGCTCGTCGAGGTTCTGCGGGTTCTCGGGGAACATGTCCCCGTACTGCTGCATGAACCGGTCGAAGTCGTCCTGGGTGTGCTCCCCCCGGGCGTCGCGGTCCAGCATGTCGTTGAGGTCCGACATCATCTGCCGGACCCGCTCCATCGCGGCCGGGTCGGGGTTGGCCAGCGCGTCGCGCATGCCGCGGAACTGGCTGTCGAGCACCTCCCTGCGCAGCAGGTCGCGCAGCTCCTCGAACGTCTGCCGCGCAGCGGCCGACCGCCAGTCGTAGCCGGCCAGTTCCTGGACCGCCCGCGCCGTGTCCGAGGGCAGGGCGTCGAGCGCCGACTCGCGGAAGCGGGCGTCGTCGGAGGGGTCGGGGAACAGCTCCGCGCGCTCCTGGCCGATCGCCTTGTCGAGCAGGGCGCGCACGCGCTCCAGCGTGCCGTCGAGCCGGGTGTTGTCCCGCAGCTCGCGGCGGCGCCGCCGCACCTGGCGGAGCAGGTCGTCCAGGCCGCGGCGGTCGGGAGCGCCGGGGAGCCCGCGCCGCAGCAGGTCGCGCAGCGCGTCGATCGGCGTCGAGCCGGACAGGATGGCGTCGCCCATCTCGTCCAGCGCCGAGCGCACGTCGTAGGGCGGAGCCAGTGGGTCCGGCCCGTCGTGGTACTCCCGGTAGAAGTAGCTCATGGCCGGGTCACGTCCGGTACACCGTTGCGCCGTCGGTCTCGTCCTTGGACAGCCTGCGCATCAGGTAGAGCCCCTCCAGCGTGAACTCCAGCGCCGCGGCGGCGTGGCCGGGCGACTCGTCGCCCTCGCCCATGCCGAGGCGCGTCATGATCTTCGACAGGCCCTCGACGCGGCCGATCCTGCGCAGCAGCTCGTGGGCCGGCACGAGCGCGCCCGACTCGACCTGCGCGCCCTCGCCGAACCTGTCGAGCAGCGGCGCGAGGTCGGCGCCGCCGAGCGAGGCGCGGAAGGTCTCGGCCGTCGCGCGGCGCAGCAGGTGGGCGAGCACGTCGATCTCCCGCCCCTCCTCGCTGACCTCGAACTCGACCTTGCCGCGCAGCGTGTGGACCACGCCGGGCAGGTCGCAGACCCGTGTGACGGGCCGTTCCTCGCCGGTCAGCGCGGCCCGCCGTACGGCGGAGGCGGCGGCGGTCTCGGCGGCGGCGATGGAGAAGCGAGCCGACACGCCCGAGCGGGAGTCGACGGCGGTGGACTCGCGGACCAGACGGGTGAACCGGGCGATCACCTCCACCAGGTGGTCGGGCAGGTCCGCGCCGAGGGCGGCGAGGTCGGCCTCCTGACGGATCAGGACCAGCTCGTCCTCGACCGTGCGGGGGTAATGCGTGCGGATCTCCGCGCCGAAGCGGTCCTTCAGCGGGGTGATGATCCGGCCGCGGTTGGTGTAGTCCTCGGGGTTCGCGCTGGCGATCAGCAGGATGTCGAGGGGGAGGCGCAGGTTGTAGCCGCGGACCTGGATGTCGCGCTCCTCCAGCACGTTGAGCAGCGCCACCTGGATGCGCTCGGCCAGGTCGGGCAGCTCGTTGACGGAGAAGACGCCCCGGTTGGTGCGGGGGACCAGGCCGTAGTGGACCGTCTCGGGGTCGCCGAGCGTGCGGCCCTCGGCGATCTTGATGGGGTCGACGTCGCCGATCAGGTCGCCGACGGAGGTGTCCGGAGTGGCCAGCTTCTCGCCGTACCGGTCCTCGCGGTGCTTCCACGCGACCGGGAGGTCGTCGCCGTGGGCGGCGGCCAGCCGCCGGCATCGGACGCAGACCGGCGCGTACGGGTGGTCGTTGATCTCACAGCCCTCGACCACGGGCGACCACTCGTCGAGCAGGCCGGTGATGGTGCGGATCAGGCGGGTCTTGCCCTGGCCGCGCTCGCCGAGGAGCACGAGGTCGTGACCGGCGATCAGCGCCCGCTCCAGATGGGGCAGGACGGTGTCGTCGAAGCCGACGATGCCGGGGAACCGGGGCTCGCCGGCCCGCAGCCGGGCCAGGAGGTTCTCCCTGATCTCGGCCTTGACCGTACGGTGGCGGTGTCCACTCTCGCGCAGTTCACGCAGAGTGCTAGGGGCAGGCGTGGGCGATTTGTGCACGGAGTCGAGACTACGTCCCCATCGGACGATCCTGCAGCCGGGTTTGGAGACACGGCTGCGGGCCGCGAGGCCAATTGGACGGGCGGCCGGTGCGTCGACCTCCGTTCAGTGGGGAGAATCGGCCCAAGGAAACAGTCGCGGAGGAAGAGAGGGCGAGACATGGCGGTAATGACGAGCCGCTTCGCCGACGGTCTCGCCGTGGGCGCCAACCTGGTGGAAGCGGCCGAAACGGCCGTACGCCAGGCGTTGGCCGGCCTGTCGGGTCCGCCAGACCTGGTGTGTTTCTTCGTCTGTGGGGACGATCCCGACGACGTGGTCAACGCGGGCAGGCGGGCGATGTCCGTCGCGTCCGGGGCCGACGTGATCGGCTGCAGCGCGACCGGCGTCATCGGGCACGGGCAGGGCGTGGAACTGACCTCCGCCGTGAGCGCGTGGGCGGCCTCCCTCGGCGGCGCCAGGATCGACACCTTCGCCCTGGAGACGCTGCGGACGGAGGACAGGTTCGTGGTCGTGGGGCTGCCCGAGCGCATCCCCGACGACCGGGCCGCGATCCTGCTCGCCGACCCCTACAGCTTCCCCACCGACGCGTTCATCGAGCACTCGCACGAGGTGCTGGGCAGCCTGCCGATCGTCGGCGGCCTGGCCAACGGGCTCCAGGGCCGCGGCTCCGTACGGCTGTTCGCCAACGGAGAGGTCCACGACTCCGGTGCGATCGGAGTGATCATCGGTGGCGAGGTGAACATCGGCACGGTCGTCAGCCAGGGCTGCCGGCCCATCGGCCCGTCCATGGTCGTCACCCGGGCCGAGGACAACGTGCTGCTGGAGCTCGCCGGCCAGCCCGCCCTGGCCCGCCTGGAGGACATCGTCAGTGCCCTCGACGAGGAGGACCGCGACCTGGTGGCCGCCGGCTTACAGATCGGCATCGCCATGGACGAGTACGCCGAGCGCCACGAGCGCGGCGACTTCCTGATCCGCGGGGTCATCGGCATCGACCCCGAACGCGAGGCGGTGGCCGTCGGCGACGTGATCGAGATCGGCAGGACGGTGCGGTTCCAGGTCAGGGATGCCGAGACGGCCGACGAGGACCTCTACGAACTGCTCGACGCCCACCTGCAGCAGCACTCCGGCCGGGTCGAGGGGGCCCTGCTGTTCTCCTGCAACGGCCGGGGCTCGGGCATGTTCGGCACGGCCGACCACGACGCGCTCGCCGTACGCGAGACGCTGGGGCCGATCGGGGTGGCGGGATTCTTCGCCGCGGGCGAGGTCGGGCCGGTCAGCGGGCACAACCACGTCCACGGCTTCACCGCGTCGCTGCTCGTCTTCTCCAGCGGCACCGGATTCTCCAGCGGCACGGGGCTGTCCACCGGCACGGGAGCGGGCGCGTGAGCGACCTCACGCTGGCCGTCGACATCGGCGGCACGAAGTTCGCGGCGGGTCTGGTGGAGCCGGACGGGCAGGTCGTGGCCGCCGAGCGGGTCGCCACCCCGCAGGGCGCCGACGCCGAGACGCTGTGGCACACGCTGACCGCCCTGCTCGACCGGCTGGACGTGCCCGCCGGCCTCGCCGGCGTGGGCATCGGCTGCGGCGGCCCGATGACCTGGCCCGAGGGGGAGGTCTCGCCGCTCAACATGGGCGGCTGGCGCGGCTTCCCGCTGCGCGGCAGGCTCGCCGGCCGCTTTCCCGGCGTCCCGGTCCGCATCCACAACGACGCGATCTGCCTGGCCGTCGCCGAGCACTGGCGCGGCGCCGGGCGGGGGAGCGCGGCCATGCTGGGGATGGTCGTGTCGACCGGCGTCGGCGGTGGGCTCATCCTCGGCGGCAGGCTCATCGACGGCGGAACGGGCAACGCCGGTCACATCGGTCACGTCGTGGTCGACCCCGAGGGCCCGCCGTGCGGCTGCGGCGGCCACGGCTGCCTGGAGGCGATCGCCCGCGGCCCCGGCCTCGCCGCCTGGGCGCTCGCCCAGGGCTGGTCGCCGAACGCCGCGGTCACCCGCGGGGAGCTCTACCAGGAGGAGGGGACGGCGACCGCGCGCAGGCTGGCCGCCGACGCCGCGGCGGGCGACGCGATCGCGCTGGCCGCGATGGCCCGGGCCGGGCGCGCCCTGGGCATCGCGATCGCCTCCGCCGTCAACCTGTGCGACCTCGATCTCGTGACCGTCGGCGGCGGGCTCAGCCAGGCGGGCGACCTGCTGTTCGGGCCGCTGGAGGAGGCCTTGCGGGAGCACACCCGGATGGGGTTCGCCGGGCGGGTGCGGGTCGTGCCCGCCGCGCTCGGCCAGGACGCCGGTCTCGTCGGCGCCGCCGCCCTCGTGATCGGCGCGGACAAATACTGGTCACCCCTCTGAAGGCGTGTCGCCTTCGGGGACCTGTGATGATTGGCGCATGGCTGTCCCACAGGTGACGTACGAGGACGTCGTCGCCGCACGCGAGTCGCTGTCGGAAGTGGCGGCGCAGACGCCCGTCCTGCACTCACGGGTGCTGTCCGAGATCGTCGGCGGCTCGGTGCACCTCAAATGCGAGAACCTCCAGCGGGCCGGGTCGTTCAAGATCCGCGGGGCCTACGTGCGGATCGCGCGCCTGAGCGAGGAGGAGCGGGCCAGGGGCGTGGTGGCGGCCAGCGCCGGCAACCACGCGCAGGGCGTGGCGCTGGGCTCGTCGCTGGTCGGGGCCAAGTCGACCGTCTACATGCCCGAGGGCGCGCCGCTGCCGAAGGTGGAGGCCACCCGGGCGTACGGCGCCGACGTGGTCTTCGCGGGGCACACGGTCGACGAGGCGCTGCGGGCGGCGAAGGAGCACGCCGACAGGACCGGCGCGGTGTTCATCCACCCGTTCGACCACCCCGACGTGGTGGCCGGGCAGGGCACGGTCGGCCTGGAGATCCTTGAGCAGCTTCCCGGCACGGCCACGATCGTGCTGCCCATCGGCGGCGGCGGTCTCGCGGCGGGGGTCGCGCTCGCGGTGAAGTCCCAGCGTCCGGGGATCAAGGTGGTGGGCGTGCAGGCCGAGCGGGCCGCGGCCTACCCCGACTCCTTGGCCGCGGGTCGGCCGGTCATGGTCGAGCCCACGTCGACGATGGCGGACGGCATCGCGGTCGGGCGGCCGGGCGACCTGCCGTTCGAGCTGATCCACTACCTGGTGGACAGCGTCGTGACGGTCTCGGAGGAGTCGCTGTCACGGGCCCTGCTGCTGTGCCTCGAACGCTCGAAGCTGCTGGTGGAACCGGCCGGGGTGGCGGGGGTCGCGGCGCTGCTCGACCAGCCGCACGCGTTCGAGCCGCCGGTGGTCGTCGTGCTGTCGGGCGGCAACATCGACCCGCTGCTGCTGGCCAGGGTGCTGCGGCACGGCCTGGCGGCGGCGGGCCGCTACCTCGCCTTCCGCATCCGGCTGACCGACCGTCCCGGGGCGCTGGCCGCGCTGCTGGCCCGGCTGGCCGACCTCGGCGCCAACGTGCTCGACGTGGTGCACGAGCGGTTCGGCTCCCGGCTGCACCTGGAGGAGGCCGAGGTCCTGCTGCAGCTGGAGACCCGTGGCCCGGCGCACTGCGACGAGGTGCTGAGCGCCCTGCGGCGGGACGGCTACAAGCTGCTGTTCTCCTAGTCTTTCCCGCCCGGGCCCGCGCCGGTCACGTGATCGGGGCGGGCCGCCTCGGCTGGAACAGCCAGGCGTCGAACAGCTCCTTGAGGTTCTTGCCCGAGACGCGCTCGGCCAGCGCGATGAACTCCTGCGTCGTGACGGTGCCGTACCTGTGGGCGTTCGTCCACTCCCTGATCAGCGGGAAGAACTTGTCGTCCCCGATCTCCCGGCGCAGGGCGTGCAGCGTCATCGCGCCGCGGTTGTAGACGGCGGAGCCGAACAGGTCGCCGGCGCGGGCCGTGCCCGGGGGGTAGTTCCACATCGGGTCGGCCGCGTTCGCGTAGTAGCGCCGGAAGGCGGAATCGGCCGTGTACTGGCCGGCGTGCTCCGCCCACAGCCACTCGGCGTACGTCGCGAAGCCCTCGTTGAGCCACAGGTCCCGCCAGCGCCCGATGCTCAGGCTGTCGCCGAACCACTGGTGCGCGAGCTCGTGCGCGATGATCGTGGGCTCGGGTGAGAAGCCGCCGTAGATGGGCTTGGTCTGGTTCTCCAGCGCGTACCCCGCCGCGTAGTCGTCGATCACGCCGCCGGTGGAGGAGAAGGGGTAGGGCCCGAACACGGTCGACCAGTAGTCGGTGATCTTCCCCGTCTCCGTGAAGAGCTGGTCGAGCGAGCCGTGGAAGGAGTCGGCGACGGCCGCGTAGATCGGCAGGCCCTTTTCGCTCGTGCCGGTGCGGACCTGGAACTTCCCGGTCGTCATCGTGGCGAGATAGCTCGCCATCGGGTGCTTCTCCCGCCAGACGAAGGTCGTCTTGCCCGCCTTGGTCTGCGGCGTCCCCGTCATCTCGCCGTTGGCGATCGCGGTCAGCCCCTCGGGGACGGTGATCTGGAAGTCGTAGGTCGCCTTGTCCGAGGGGTGGTCGTTCGACGGGAACCAGGTCTTCGCGCCGTTCGGCTCACACGTGACGAACGCCCCGTCCGGGGTGGAGATGAAGCCGTACTTGCCGAGGTTGGCGGAGTCGCGCATCGGTTCCGGCACGCCCGAGTAGTCGACCGCGACCGCGAAGCGGTCGCCGTTCGAGATCCGCCTGCCCGGCTCGATCACGAGCTCGTCCTTGCTGCGGGTGAACGCGGCCGCCCCGCCGTCCACCGTCACCCGGCTCACCGCGAGCCCGTGCAGGTCCAGGTCGAAGGACGTCAGGTCCTGTACGGCCTTCGCCTCGATCGTGGCGCTGCCCGCGAGCTTCCTGGACGCCGGATCGTACGACAGGCGCAGGTCGTAGTGCTGGACGTCGTATCCGCCGTTGCCGTCGCTGGGGAAGTCCGGGTCGCCGATGCCCGGGGCTCCCATGGTGCCCCTCGACGCGCCCGCGCCCGGCGATGCCGGGGCGACCGCCGCCGCCGGGGACGGCGCGACCGCGCCCTCGGACGGCGCGCAGGCCGTGACGGCCCCCACGGCCACGGCACAGATCAGCGCGGAGAGCGACCTGCCGGCCCGCACGCCCGTCGGCGTGGTGGTCGGCGCTGGGAACGGAGGAAGAGGATGCGTGGACATATGTGTGGCAACTCTACGCGAGGCCACGGCGTGGTCCCGGTAGTGACCCCGGACGTTTTCCCTGCTCGCAGGGGTCGCCGGGGTCCGCGGGCGGGCAGAGTCAGGCGTCCACGACGAGCGTCCTGGCCGCCTTGTCGTGCAGGGCCTGCTTCCTGCGGTCGAACAGGATCCACGCCAGGTTCACCAGCCCGAGGCAGCACAGCCAGCCCAGGACGATCTCCACCGCCTGCCGCACCGCGATCGGCCCGGGGCCGGCCTGCTCTCCGGTCTCCCGCACGACGCGCATGCCGAACAGCCTCTTGCCCACCGTCTGGCCGCCCCAGAAGGACTGGAGCAGCCAGTAGTAGAAGAACCCGATCACCCCGACGAGAAGGCCGTCGCCGACCGGGATCCGCGCCACCGCCTCCGTCGCGCTGTCGTACGTGACCCTCCAGTTGCCCCAGGTGAGCGGTGAGGTGACGAGCCCGACGAGCACGACGTCGACGATCCCGGCGAACAGGCGGCGCCAGCGGCCGGCGAGCCGCGGCGCCGTCTGCCCGAAGGGCGGGGGCGTCCAGGGACTCCTCGGTTCCTCGTACGGGTTTCCCGGAGGCGGCGGTGTTCCCATGGCTGAATGGTCACCCCGCCGCCCTTCGGGCAAAGCCGGGCACGCGCAAAGGGTGCGTCAGCGGGGTGTCAGAGGGTGCCGCGGCGTTCCTGCTCGCGCTCGATGGCCTCGAAGAGCGCCTTGAAGTTGCCCTTGCCGAAGCCGAGGGACCCGTGCCGCTCGATGAGCTCGAAGAAGACGGTCGGACGGTCCACCACGGGCTTGGTGAAGATCTGCAGAAGGTAGCCGTCCTCGTCGCGGTCCACGAGGATGCGGCGCCTCTTCAGCTCCTCGACCGGCACGCGGACCTCGCCGATGCGGGAACGCAGCTCCGGGTCGTCGTAGTAGGAGTCGGGCGTGTCGAGGAACTCGACCCCCGCCTCGCGCATGGCGTCGACCGTCGTGACGATGTCGTTGGTGGCCAGCGCGATGTGCTGCACGCCCGGGCCGCCGTAGAACTCCAGGAACTCCTCGATCTGGGACTTCTTCTTGCCCTCGGCGGGCTCGTTCAGCGGGAACTTGACCTTGCGGGTGCCGTCCGCGACGACCTTGGACATCAACGCCGAGTATTCGGTGGCGATGTCGTCGCCGATGAATTCCGCCATCTTGGTGAAGCCCATGACCTTCTCATAGAACTCCACCCACTCCTCCATGCGCTCGACGTTGCCGACGCAGTGGTCGACCGCCTGGAAAAGCCGGCCGTTCTTCACCGCGGGCGGCGCGACGATGGGCTCGGCCGCGACGTATCCCGGCAGGTAGAGCCCGGTGTAGTTGGACCTGTCGATCAGCGTGTGCCGGGTCTCGCCGTAGGCCGCGATCGCCGCGACCACGACCTTGCCGTGGTCGTCCTCGACCACGTGCGGCTCCTCCAGGCCACGGGCGCCCTGCTCCAGCGCATGGCGGTAGGCCGTCTCCACGTCCGGCACGTCCAGCGCGAGGTCGATGACGCCGTCGCCGTGCTCGGCCACGTGACGCGCGAGCGGCGTGCCCGCGCGTACGGCTCCGCGCAGTTCGAACCGGGCCGAGCCCGACACGAGGACGTACGCCACCTCGTCGCGGCTGCCCGTCTCCGGCCCTCGGTAGGCCACCAGGCGCATCCCGAAGGCGGTCGAGTAGTAGTGGGCGGCCTGCTTCGCGTTGCCGACCGCGAAGACCACCGCGTCCATGCCGTGAACCGGAAAGACATCGTTCATACGCCAACTGTCCGGTGACGTGGCCAATTTGCGCAACAGTGAGTTGATTTGGTGGACAATGTGCTCAGTCCTCGCCTCATACAAGGGGAAATCGTTATGACGATTGACCACCTCGACGCACAGCTCGTCGCCCTGCTGGCCGCCGAGCCCAGGATCGGCGTGCTGGAGTGCTCCCGGCGGCTGAACGTCGCCCGGGGGACGGTGCAGGCCCGGCTCGACCGGATGGCCGAGAAGGGCGTCATCACCGGCTACGGGCCGGACATCGATCCGGCCGCGCTCGGCTTCGACGTGACGGCCTTCGTGACGTTGCACATCAGGCAGGTCGCGGGGCACGTGCCGGTGGCCGACCAGCTCGCGCTCGTCCCCGAGGTCCTGGAGGTCCACACGATCACCGGCGGGGGAGACATGCTCTGCCGGGTGGTCGCCCGCAGCAACGCCGACCTCCAGCGCGTCATCGACCTGATCGTGGACGTTCAGGGCGTCGTGAGGACCGAATCGGTGATCGCGCTCGACACGCCGGTGCCGTACCGGACCCTCCCGCTCGTCCGTGCGGCCGGGGGTTGACCCGCGTTTTCCACAGTCTCCTCTGTCCGGGGCAGGCTTTTCCACAGACGTGGCGGGAAGTGCCGGACCATCGATGGCCATCGTTTACCGTGGTTCCATCCGCCCAGCTCAGCGCGCACAAATGGGCGTAGCGGGGGTATCGGACTTATCGGGGGTCACAGCGTGGACAGCGCCGAAGAGGGCCCGATCGGGGAGGGCGCCGCGGAACCGCGGGCGTCGCTCGGCGGCCCGAACGGGAAAGGAGGCGGCGGGGACGGCGGCGCGCCGAAGCCTCGCCGGCGAAGACGGCTGCCGCGTGTCCTCCTCGTGAGCCTCGCCACCGGGATCGTCGCGCTTGGCGTGTTCCTGGCCGTGGTGTGGGCGCTGACCCCCATCCCGGACAGCACTCAGGAGCTGGCGACGGCCCAGGGTTCGGTGATCTATTACCGGGACGGCAAGACGGTCCTCGCCACCGAGGGCGTCAACCGCAAGACCGTGCCGCTCGCGCAGGTCCCCCAGGTCGTCAGAGGCGCGGTCATCGCGGCGGAGAACCGGACGTTCTATCAGGACCAGGGCGTCTCCCTGTCCGGAACGGCCCGCGCCGTGTGGTCCACGGTCACCGGCCGGCAGCTCCAGGGCGGCTCCACGATCACTCAGCAGATGGTCCGCAACTACTACAGCGGCCTCGGTCAGGAACGCTCCATCGGGCGCAAGCTCAAGGAGATCATGATCGCGCTCAAGGTGGATCGTTCCAAGACGAAAGACTGGGTGCTGGAGCGCTACCTCAACACCATCTACTTCGGCCGTGGGGCTTACGGCATCCAGGCCGCCGCCCGGGCCTACTTCGACAAGGACGTGCAGAACCTGACGGCGGCCGAGGGCGCCTACCTCGCCGCCGTGATCCAGCAGCCGACCCGATTCGCCAACCCGGCCGGGGCCGCGCTCGACGCGGTGAAGGCCAGATGGACGTCGGTGATCCAGGGCATGCGCGAGATCGGCGCGATCACCCGTGAAGAGGCCGGCGCGCAGGTGTTCCCCACCCTCGCGAAGCAGCGGGCGCCGTTGTCCCTCGGCGGCCAGAACGGCTACATGCTGGCGCAGGTGCGCGCGGAGCTGAACCGGCTCGGCTACACGGACGAGGACATCAACCACGGCGGCCTGAAGGTCACCACGACGTTCGACAAAAAGCTCATGGCGCAGGCCCAGCAGGCGGTCAAGTCGGTCCTGCCGGACAACACCCCCAAGAAGGTCCGCACCGGCCTCGCGGCCGTCGATCCCGCGAGCGGCGAGGTCGTCGCCTTCTACGGCGGTCGTTACGAGACCAACCAGTACGACAACGCCTTCTCCGCCAAGGTCCAGGCGGGCTCGACCTTCAAGCCCTACACACTGGCCGCCGCGCTCGAAGCCGGATACGGGCTCGACGCGCTGGTCTACGGCAACTCACCCATCCGCATCGGCTCCGCCGACATCCCCAACTCCGGGAGCAAGTCGTACGGGCAGGCGATCACACTGCTCCAGGCGACACAGTTCTCGGTCAACACCGCCTTCGTGGACCTCGGGCAGCGCATCGGCCTCGACAAGGTCGTCGCCGCGGCCCAGGCCGCCGGGATTCCCGCCGCGCAGCTCGCCCCGCACCGGAGCGCCGCCACGTTGCCCCTCGGGGTGGCGTCGGTGAGCGCCGTGCAGCAGGCCTCCGGCTTCGCCACCTTCGCCGCCGGAGGCATCCACCATGAGCCGCACGTGATCCGGGCGGTCACCGACACCACCGGTCTCACCCGGAAATTCGCCCCGCCCGGCGTCCGGGCCTTCAGCGAGAACACCGCCGCCGACACGACGTACGCGCTGGAGCAGGTGGTGCGCGGCGGCACCGGCACGGGCGCGCGGCTGTGGGACCGCCCGGTCGCGGGCAAGACCGGCACCACCGACGAGTCGGCGGCCGTGTGGTTCTCCGGCTACGTCCCGCAGCTGGCCGTCGCGGTCGACATGTTCCGCGACGACAACAAGCCGGTGAGCGTCCCCGGTTACGGCGAGCTGTACGGCGGCACGCTGCCCGCCGAGATCTGGAAGACCTTCATGAGCACCGCCATGGAGGGCAAGCCGGTGCGGGAGTTCCCCGACCCGGTCACGTGGAACCCCTACTACTGGGACACCTACGGCATGGCCATGCCCCAGCAGAGCGGGGCGCCCACGGCCTATCCGTCGGGGCCGGACGGGTCGCCCATGCCGTACGGGCCGGGTGACGGGGCGATGGCGTCCGATCCCGACGCGCCCGGTGTGCCCGGCGCGCCCGGTGTGCCCGGTGTGCCGGCAGGGCCGGACGAGGAGCAGCAGGGCGTGACCGGCCACGACGGCGAGGACGCCCCCAGAGGCGGCGCGAACGGCATCCGCGGCGCGAACGGCCCGACCGGCACCGGCCGCACTCGCGATACGGATGCGGCGGACGCCGCCACCCGCGCCGTCCCCGATACGGGGACCACCAGATCCGACCCCGGTGGCACCGACCCAGGCACCCGGCGGACCGGCCAGAACAACCAGAGTGGTCAGGGTGGTCAGACCGGCCCGGTCGCGCAGCTCCCCGGGCCGCAGCTCCCGATCGCCCAGGTTCCCGGCCGCTGACGGCCGGCCACTCCGCCGGCGAGCGCCGCTGACCCTTCAAGCGCTGACCCTTCAGGCTCTGACCGTTCAGGCTCTGACCGTTCAGGCGAGGACGGGGAAGTTGCCGCGGAAGACGTCATGGGGATCGTGGCGGCGCTTGAGGTCACGGAGGCGGTCCACCACCGCGGGGGTGAACGCGTCGGCCACGCTCTCTCCGGGGCTGAGGAAGGTGAAGGGCTTACGCCCGCTGATCGGGAGGGCGTCGGCGAGTGCGCGCTGCTTGGCCGTGATCTCCCCGGCCGTCGCCGGGTCGGCGGGGACGCCGAACAGATAAAGCGCGTACGGCTCGGCCAGCGGTCCGTGCGGGCTGTCGGACGGGCCGGCGAACGCACCGCCCAGATGGCGGATCTGCACGCTCATCAGCGGGGCGATGGGGTCGGCGAGCAACGTCTTGGCCGTCGTGTCGTCCAGCGCGGTCAGCAGTTCGCCGCGGGAGGAGCCGGCCCCGGGGTCGGTGGGCTCGGCGGTGATGGACCCGAGCTCGGAGACCGGCATGATCCGCCGGGTGTCCGACAGCGGCGGGGGAAGGCGGTCCAGGGGAGCCAGCAGGTCGCGAGCCTCGGCCGCCTGACCGAGGTGCGTGGCGTCCACGGCCACCATGGGCGCGGAGCCGGGGAAATGCAGCAGGTCCAGCCAGACGGTCAGCTCGTCCGGCGCGGCGGCGGTGATCCGCCGATAGGCGTCGGCCACGTCCGGCGCGTGCTCGGCCGGCCACAGCACCCGCCCTCCGTAGAGCCGTGGGGCGGGATGGAGGGACAGTTCCAGGGCGGTGACGATCGCGAAGTCGCCGCCTCCGCCGCGCAGGGCCCAGAACAGGTCGGGGTCGGTGTCGCCGGTGACGCGCAGCTGCCGTCCTTCGGCGTCGACGACGTCGAAGGCGGTCACGCTGTCGGCGACCCAGCCGTGTCTGCGGCCGAACCAGCTGAGACCACCGCCGAGGGCGACGCCGGTGACGCTGACGACCGGAGAGCTGCCCGGCAGGCCGGTCAGGCCGTACGCCGCGGCGGCGGCCTGTAGACGGCCGGAGGACACGCCGGCTCCGACGCGGGCGCGCCGGGCGGCCGGGTCGATCTCCACGAAGTCCAGCGGCCGGGTGCGCAGCAGGACGGCGCCGTCGGTGCGGCCGGTCGCGCCGTGCCCGTTCGGCTGTGTGGCGACGGTCAGGCCGGCGGCGCGGGCGTGCCGGACCAGCGCGGCGACGTCGTCGGCGTCGGCGGCCTCGACCACGGCCGCCACAGGTTGTTCGACGGCCAGGTTCCATGGACGGCGGGAGGCATCGAAGCCGGAGTCGCCGGGCAGCCAGACCCGGCCGCGGATGGCCGAGTGCAGGGCGTTCAGTGCGTTCACGATCACTTCTTTCCGTGGTGGCGGGCAGACGGGTCGCAGGCCAGAGGGGTTTCTGGACGTGTTCCACTTTCGACGGGAGCGGGAAGCCGATCAACGCGGTCCTGTGCAATGATCGTGAAGCCTGGGTTAACGATGGGGGCGTCATGCTGGAGCGGCACGAGCTGGAGGCGTTCCTCACCCTGGCGGAGGAGCTGCACTTCGGCCGCACCGCCGAACGCCTGCGGGTGTCCACCGCCCGGATCAGCCAGACCATCGCCAAGCTCGAACGCCGCATCGGCGTCCCGCTGTTCGACCGCACCAGCCGCCGGGTGGAGCTGACCCCGTTGGGACGCAGGCTGCACGAGGAGGTGCGACCCGCCTGGCGCCAGATCACTTCCGCGTTCGAGCAGGCAGTCGCCGCGGGCCGCGGCGTCACCGGCACCCTGCGGGTCGCCTTCGTCGGCGCCGCGGCAGGGCAACTGCTCGTCGGGGCGGCCGACCTCATGCGGCGGCGCGAGTCCGGTTGCGACATCCAGCTCCGGGAGGCGCAGATGGTGGATCTCATGCCCTGGCTGCGCGTCGGTGAGGTCGACGTCGCACTGGGCACCTTCCCCATCGAGGAGCCCGGCATCGCCACCGGGCCGGTCCTGGTGTCGGAGGCGCGGATGCTCGCGGTGCCGTCCGGGCATCCGTTCGCCCGCCGGGAGTCGGTCTCCCTGGAGGATCTGGCCCGGGTTCCCCTGCTCCAGCTGCCCGGCACGCTCCCGGATTCACTGCGTGAGGACCGCACCCCGCGCACCACGCCCTCCGGACGGGTGATCGAACCCGGCCCCTCCGCCGCCACGTTCAACGAGATGCTCACCCTCATCGGCGCGGGTCATGGCGTCTTTCCGGTCGGCGCGCAGGCTCGGCGCTACTACGTCAGGCCCGACGTCGCCTACATCCCGTTCAGCGACGCCCCGCCGTTGCGATGGGGGCTGCTGTGGAGGGGTGACAACTCCACCGCACGCGTCCGCGCCTTCGTCAGGGCGGCCGGCGATCTGGTCGGCGGCCATGCCTGAGAGCGTCCCGTCCTCCCGCTTCTCCCGTGCCGCTTCTACTGTGCCGTTTCTACTGGGCCAGTTCGGCGCGCAGCTCGGCGGGTGTGGTGACCGGCGCCCGGCAGGTGAACCGCCGGCACACGTAGGCCGCAGGCGAACCGTCCACCATGCCCCGCCCTTCGAGCAGCGGCACGTCCATCGGCACGGCGCCGAGCTGTCCCGTGCCCAGCGCGACGACCAGCCCCGGCGTGCCGGACATGAGGGCGGCCCTGTGCAGCGCGCGGGTGCGGGCGTCGTCGGCAGGGCCGACGATCGCCACCTCTGCGGGGCCGCGCAGCGCCGCCTCCGCCACCGCGAGACCCCACCCGGCGAACCGGGCGTATCGCTCCGCCAGCGCGGACACCGTGCCCAGCGCCGCCTCGGCCGCCTCTCGGTGCCGGGCGGAACCGGTGAGCGCGGCGTACGACAGCAGCGCCCCCGCCGCCGCGAACTGGCCCGAGGGCGTCGCGTTGTCGGTGGGGTCCTGGGGCCGCTGGAACAGCCGCTCGCCGTCGTCGGGGGCGTCGTAGAACCCCCCTGACCCGTCGGGGAACCGCGTCAGCACGGTCTCCAGCAGGTCTCCCGCGCGGTGGAACCACCGGCTCTCGCCGGTGACGCCGTAAAGGGCGAGGAAGCCCTCGGCGGCGTTGGCGTAGTCCTCCAGCATGCCGGCGTTGGCCCCCGCCCGGCCGTCGCGTGAGGTCCGCAGCAACCGGGCCGGGTCGCGGCTCACCGTGTGCAGGTCGTCGAGCAGCACGGCCGCCTCGCGAGCGGCCTCGACGAGATCCGGCCGGTCGAAGAGCGCGCCCGTCTCCGCCAGGGCGGCGATCGCGAGCCCGTTCCAGGAGGCCACGACCTTGTCGTCCCGGCCGGGTCGTGGCCGCCGCTCCCGGGCGGCGCGCAGGGCCGTACGGACCCGGTCGAACCGGGCCGGGTCGTCGGGGTCGGCGAGAAGCTGGAGCACCGACGTGCCGTGCTCGAACGTGCCGGTCACCTCGAACACCGAGGCCGCCCAGGCGGCGTCGTCCTCCCCGAGGACCTCGCGGAGCTGCTCGGGGGTCCAGACGTAGAAAAGGCCCTCGCCATGGGCGCCGTCCGGCCCCTCGCTGTCGGCGTCGAGGGCCGAGGCGAACGCGCCCTCGGGGGTGCGCATCTCCCGCAGCAGCCATTCGGCGGTCTCCAGGGCCACTCGCTTGGCCAGGACCGAGCCGGTCGCCCGCCACCAGTGCGCGTAGACCCGCAGCAGCAGCGCGTTGTCGTAGAGCATCTTCTCGAAGTGCGGCACGACCCAGCCGGCGTCGACCGAGTAACGGGCGAAGCCCCCGCCGAGCTGGTCGTACATGCCGCCCCTGGCCATCGCCTCCATGGTCGTCTCGGCCATGGCCACGGCCTCCCCGGTGCCGTGCCGCAGCAGGAACTCCAGAACCATGGACGGCGGAAACTTGGGCGCACCGCCGAATCCGCCCCGCCGCTCGTCGAAGCTCTCCGCGAGGTTCCGTACGGCGAGGTCGAGGGTCTCGGCGGTGGGCAGCGGGCCCGAGGGCACCCCGGTCCGGTCGGCGAGCGCCTCCACCACCTTCTCCCCCTGGGTCAGGACGCCCTCCCGGTCCTGCCCCCAGGCCTGCGAGACGGCGTGCAGCAGCCGCTGGAAGTGCGGCCGGGGAAAGTAGGTGCCGGCGTAGAACGGATGCCCGTCGGGTGTGGCGAAGACCGTCATCGGCCAGCCGCCCTGCCCGGTCATCGCCTGGACCGCGCCCATGTAGACCGCGTCCACGTCGGGCCGCTCCTCGCGGTCCACCTTGACGTTGACGAACAACTCGTTCATCAGCCGCGCGGTGGCCTCGTCCTCGAACGACTCGTGGGCCATGACATGGCACCAGTGACACGCCGAGTAGCCCACGCTGATCAGCAGGGGGACGTCGCGCCGGCGCGCCTCCTCGAAGGCGTCCTCTCCCCAGGGGGACCAGTCCACGGGATTGTCCGCGTGTTGCAGGAGGTAGGGAGAGGTCTCGCCGCCCAGCCGGTTCATAGGGTCAGCCTCTCACACGTCGGAAAAGGACGACCCGAGTGAGGATGACGTGGTGGTCCGCCCGTTACCGGCGCAGTTCCAGGGTGAGATGCGGGGCCAGCGCGTGGAGGAAGCCGAGAGCGTCGAAGATCTCCCCGGCGGAGGCGACGCCCACGGTCCTGGTTTGCCCGGTGAGTATGCGGTCGACCGCCTCCACCGCGAGCGGCGCGGTGATGGCGTAGATGTCCCGGCCGCGTGCCACGGCGCGGCGTTGCGCGCCGCCGGAGCGCACGACGACGTCGACGAGGAAGGTCTGCGCGGACCGTCCGTGCTCGTCGACCGGGGCCGGCGCCGGAGTGTCCGGGTCCGACAATTCCCTGGCGGCCTCGACCGTCATGTAGGTCCGCACATCGGGGATTGACAAATGGCTGGGAATGGTGACGACGTCGGCCATCGTGAACTCTCCGATGACGGCCCGCGGCCCCATCGGGTCGGGGAAGGGCCACTCCAGGGTCGGCGGCTTGTCGTCGCGATACTCCAGCCTGCCGTTCGCGTAACGGACGCGCCGGCCGCCCCGCCGCTCCCCGGAGACCACGCCCGAGGCACGTGTCCCTGCGGTCGGGTGCCAGCCGCTCAGCCCGTACGCGACGTGCGCCTCGTCGGCCGCCGTCCAGTCGCCCATCGCGGCGGTGGCCAGCAGGTCGCCGAGACCGCCGTAGAAGGCCATCGCGGGGACGATCACGGCTCCGGCGGCGCGGGCGCGCTCCGCGAAGTTCGTGAACGTGTCGACGTTGGCCTCGATCTCCGCCGCCACATCCACATAGGGGATCCCGGCGCGCAGCGCCGCCTCGATCACGGGACCGGCCGTCGCGGCGAAGGGCCCGGCACAGTTGATCACGGCCGCCGCGCCGGCCAGTGCGCGGTCGAGCGAGGCCGGGTCGTCGACCGACGCCGGGCGGGCCTCCAGCCCGGATTCGGACGCCGCCTTCTCCAGCTTGGCGGCGTCGCGCCCGGACAGCACCGGGACGAACCCGCGATCCCGCAGCTGTGCCACCACGAAGCGCCCGGTATGCCCGTACGCGCCGAAAACCGCCACTGTGAGACCCGATTCCATCGGTTCTCCTCCTCGAATGATCCACCGCGATCCGTCGTGGACATCCTGACGAGGACGGGCGCCCCATACGAGTGTCTGGAACGCCATCACCCATACAATTCCGGACATGAGCACTGTCGCGCTGGCCGTCACCGACGGGATGCTGCACTTCGAGCTGGCGTTGGCGTACGAGGTCTTCGGGGCCGACCTGACCCACGTGGCCGACCCCTGGTACAGCCTCGTCGTCTGCGGGCCCGGCGCCGTGCGGGCCGGGCGGTTCCGGCTGGACCCCGACCACGGCCTCGACCGGCTCTCGCGCGCCGACACCGTGATCGTCCCGGGGTGGGCCGACGTCGACGTCGATCCCCCCGCCGACCTGGTCGACGCGGTGCGCGCGGCCCACGAGGCGGGCGCACGCGTGGCCTCCCTCTGCACGGGCGCGTTCGTCCTGGCGGCCGCCGGCCTGCTGGACGGGAGGCGCGCGACCACGCACTGGGCGCACACCCGGGAGCTAGCCGCCCGTTACCCGCGGGTGGACGTGGACCCGGACGTCCTGTACGTGGACAACGGCAGCGTGCTCACCTCCGCGGGCAAGGCGGCGGCCATGGACCTGTGCCTGCACCTCGTCCGCCTCGACCACGGCTCCTCGGTCGCCAACACGGTCGCCCGCCGCCTGGTCGTGCCGCCGCACCGGGACGGCGGCCAGTCCCAGTTCGTCACCACCCCGGTGCCCGCCCCCGGCAACCACCCCCTCGCCGAACTGTTCCCCTGGGTGATGGAACGGCTGGACCATCCGCTGACCGTGGAGGACCTGGCCCGCCGGGCGCGGATGAGCGCGCGCAATCTGAGCCGCCACTTCAGGTCGGTCACCGGGACCACCCCGCTGCAGTGGCTGCTGACCCAGCGGATCCGCCACGCCCAGGAGCTGCTGGAGACCACCGACGACGGCATCGAGACCATCGCGGCGGCCACCGGCATGGGCACCGCCACGACACTGCGCCGGCACTTCAACCGCACGGTCGGCGTGCCGCCGGACGCCTACCGCCGCACCTTCCGCTCCCGGACGCGCCCCGGTTCCGGCGGACCACCACCTCCGGGGGAACTCGTGGGGGACCGCGGGGATGTGTTCCGGCCCGTCCCGGCGTAGGCTCACAGGACGTGGGCTTGGATCTGGACTTCGCTATCAGGCACTCGGGACGCCCGGCGGCCGCCATGACGCGGCGCGACGTCGCCCGGGTGCTGCTGGCCGTGCCGTCCGGACATGCCCTGGTCGCCCTTCCCGACCTGCGGCGACAGCTGCTCGCGGCGGGCAACCCGCTGTCGGTCAGGTTCTGGGAGTCGGCCAAAGCCGTTCTGATGAGCATCGAGTCCGGCGTGGCGACGGTCGGCGACGTGCAGCGCTGGCTGGAGTCGAGCGGGACCGAGCCGATCATGCTCACCCGCAGCTACTTCCTGTGGCCCGAGGAGAGCGAGCGCGGCCCGATCGCCACGGAGATGTACGAGCGGCTGGTCGAGTTTCTGGAGGAGCGGCTGGCGGCCGGGGAGATCGACGCGGACGCGCTCGCCGCCGGGGATCCCGACGCCCGGCACGCCTACGAGGAGCTCCAGGAGCGCTGGCTCGGCACCCCGCTGCCGGACGGCCGGGTGCCCAACGTCGTGGTCAACGACGAGCAGGACCAAGAGCTGTACGCCGCCTGGGACGAGGAGGAGGCGTTCGCACTGAGCGAGCTGCGGCGGGTGCTCGACGACCTGCCGGAGCCGCCCTTCCCCGAGTCCGATCTCCGCTCGGCCGCCCGGCGGCTGCGCGTGACGCTGACCCGCCCCGGCTATCCGGGCAACGTGTTGCGCGCCTGCGCCGGGCTGGAGAACGGTGATCTGCCCGAACGCGACGAGGATCTGTGGCTCACCGTCGCCGCCGGGATCGCCGCGCCGATCTCCGACCTCCCGGACGAGGAGGACGCCGCCCGGTTCTTCGACATGGAGGGCGAGCTCAGCCACGAGGACTCGATACTGGCCTCGTTGTGCGCCATCCACCACGCGGACTGGCTCGCGTCGGTGATCGCCCTGGTCCGGTACGGCCCGGGGGTGCTCGCCTCGCCCGAGCGGATCGCCCGGTTCATCGCCGACTCCGAGGACGTCGACGTCGACCCGGACGAGCCGGAGGACCTGGAGGCGACGGAGATGCTGTTCACGGCGGTGACGCCGCTGTGGGCGCACCTCGGCATCGTGGACCGGGCCGAGGTGCTGACCCCGCTGGGCTGGTGGGGCCTGCCCAAGGCGCTGGAGCGCGCCTGGTCCTCGGGCCCCGCCCTACCGGACTGAGCCCGCCCGGCGCCGCCCGGCTCAGCCGGGCGTGTCGACCAGGTCCCGGTAGTCGTCGTCCACCAGATCGCGGTATTCCGGATGCCGCTGGATGTACCAGGCCACGAACGAGCAGAGCGGCACGACCCGCAGGCCGGCCGCCCGGGCTCCGTCGAGGGCCCCGCCGATCAGCCTGCTGCCCAGCCCGCGGCCCTCGAACTCGTCGCGCACCTCGGTGTGCGGGAAGACCATCGAGCCGTCCCGCAGCCGATACTGCGCGAACCCCGCGACCACGCCGTCGACGATGATCTCGTAGCGCGACGCGGAGGGGTTGTCGACGACCCTGGCGTCCGCGCTCACGCCTCGGGCCCGTTTCCGCGCCGCTCGTCCTCATGGTGGTCGTGCGGCACCTGGATCTTCCTCATCTGCTTGTTCATGTTCTTCAGCAGGAAGAACAGGGCAAGACCGATCGCGGCGACGACGACGAAGCCGAGGAGACCCGGCCCGTAGCTGGTTGCATCCACGCCTTCAGCTTACGAGCAGGCAGGGGTGACCCCGGCGGCGATCCCCGCGAACAGGTCGTCCTCCGGCAGCGTGGTGTCCACGAGCGACCGCGCGAGGTGGTAGTCCTCGGTCGGCCAGATCTCCTCCTGCAGCTCGCGCGGGCAGACGAACCAGAACCCGTCGGGGTCCACCTGGGTGGCGTGCGCGAGCAGGGCGAGATCGCGGATCTCGAAGTACTCCGCGCACGGGACCCTGGTGGTGACCTCCCACTTCTGCGGCCGGTCCTCCCACCGCGCGATCCAGTCGGCGTACGGCGAGCCCATGCCGCGCTCGGTCATGGTGTTGTGCAGCGCCTCGAACCGCTCCCGCGTGAAGCCCATGTGGTAGTAGAGCTTCAGCGGCTGCCACGGCTCACCCGTGCCCGGGTAGCGGTCGGGGTCGCCCGCCGCCTCGAACGCCTCCACCGACACCCGGTTGGTCATGATGTGGTCCGGGTGCGGGTAGCCGCCGTTGTCGTCGTACGTGAGGATCACGTGCGGCCGGAACTCCCGGACGGCTGCGACGAGCGGCGCCGACGCCGCCTCGAGCGACTGCAGCGCGAAGCACCCCTCGGGCAGGGGCTCGTTCTCGTCCTCCGGCAGCCCGGAGTCGACGAAGCCGAGGAAACGCTGCTGGACGCCGAGGATCTGGCGCGCCTTCTCCATCTCCTGGCGGCGCACCTCGCCCATGTTCTCCAGGATGTCCGGCCGGTCCATCTTCGGGTTGAGGATCGAGCCGCGTTCACCACCCGTACATGTGACGACGAGCACCTCCGCGCCCTCCGCGACGTAGCGGGCCATCGTGGCGGCGCCCTTGCTCGACTCGTCGTCTGGGTGCGCGTGCACGGCCATCAGCCTCAACGGTGCACTCACGTCTCTCCTCAGGTGTTCTATGGCTACGAAAAGAGGTTAGCTTCTAAGAGACCGTGCTTTTCGGACCCGGTATGGCCCGCGTCGCCGACACGGTCGACTTGTGCGGACGATCGTCTCGCACAACACCGACAATCCTCAGGGAGATTCCGCGATGCCCACCGATGAGGCCGGCGGCCAGGGGACACGCCCGGTGCTCGGCACGCCGGACGACTTCGCGCCCCGCCCGGCGCGGCCCGCCCGGCTGGTGCCGTACATCGTGATCGCGTTGATCGTGGCGGTGATAGCGGGCGGCTGGGGCTACGTCATGCTCCGCGCGAACGGCAATCCCTCGGTGAGCGCGGACGTGATCACCTTCGACGCGAGCGCCGCGGACTCCGCCGTCATCACCTTCACCGTGCACAAGCCCGCCGACCGGACGGCGATGTGCCGGATCCAGGCGCTCGACACCAAGCACCTGGAGGTCGGCAGCCGTGAGGTCGACATTCCCAAGGGCCGGTCGGACCTCGAGTTCACCGAACGCGTGAGGACGAGTTCGCAGGCCACAGCAGTACATGTCGACTACTGCGATCTCGTATAGTGGAATCTTTGGGGAAGCGTTCGAAGGCGTTAACTTGACAGCCTTTCGAGTCACTTACGGAAACAAGGAGAGCCCGTGGCCGTCTCCCAGAACGACAACGTCACCTGGCTGACGCAAGAGGCGTACGACCGCCTCAAGGAGGAGTACGAGTACCTTTCGGGCCCGGGTCGCACGGACATCGCCAAGAAGATCGAAGCCGCCCGGGAAGAGGGTGACCTCAGGGAGAACGGTGGCTACCACGCCGCCAAGGACGAGCAGGGCAAGATGGAGGCCCGCATCTTCCACCTCCGGCAGATCCTGGACAACGCCAGGGTCGGTGAGGCTCCCCGCGCCGAGGGCATCGTGGGTCCCGGCATGACCGTGACGGTCCGCTTCGCCGGCGACGACGAGGAGGTCACCTTCCTGCTGGCCTCCCGCGAAGAGAGCGGCGCGCCCATCGACGTCTACTCGCCGAACTCCCCCCTCGGGTCCGCGATCAACGGCAAGAAGATCGGGGAAAAGGCCACGTACACGCTGCCCAACGGCAGGCAGAACACGGTCGAGATCCTCGAAGCCGTGCCGTACATCGGCAACTGACCCTTTTCACCCCGGCCGGGAATTCCGGAATCGTTTGCGGTATTCCCGGCCGTGCGGCAGTCTCGTCCTGGACCGGACCATTCGCCGCGGGAGGGGTGAGATCGTGCTCGAACGCCGAGCGCGTCCGTCCGCCCGCTTAGGCAGGAAGCTCGCGAGAGCCGTGTCCGAGGCCCGTCAGGATCTCGCCTATCGTCCGCGGCTGCCCCGCCCGGGGCGCCTGCGCAAGACGGTTCCCCTCATCGCCGTGGCGCTCGTCGCCGTGCTGACGATCGACGTGCTCGTGCTCGGCGATCTCCGGTCGCAGTCCGCGGACCCGGGCGCGGTCACGGCCCTCTCCGGGCGGCGCACGGGCAACGGTTACGTGGCGGCGACCCGGCAGGCCCGCGAGGTGCCGGCCCCGACGCCGGGACGCCAGGTCCCGGCCGCCCAGACGGTGTCACGGCAGCCGGTGGCTCCGCTGGAGCGGCTGATCCGCCCGCACCTGTTCGTGGTGGCCAACCGGCCCCTTCCCCCCGAGGTGGTGGAGAAGGTGCGCAAGGAGAAGGGTGTGACGGCCGCCGAGGTGACCGGCGCGGCCGACGTGACCGTGGACGGCAAGCGGGTGCCGACGATGGGCGTCGACCCGTCCACCTTCCGGTCGTACACGCCGAAGGTGACGGCCTCCTCCGACGAGCTGTGGCGCAACATCGCGGCCGGCGACATGGCGGTCTCCTTCGAACTCGGCAACGACGGCGGCGTGCAACTGGGCTCGCAGGTCCACAGCGGCGCCCGGCGCCTGCGCATCGGCGCGTACGCCACGGTGGGCATGGGTTCGATCGCGGCGATCGTCTCGAAGGGGACGGCGACGGCGCTCGGCATCCCGGACGGCAACGCCCTGGTCGTGAGCGCGCCGAAGGTCGACTCCGGCAAGCTCCGCACCAGGCTGCTGAAGATCCTGCCCAAGGGCAGCCAGGTCGCCACCATCAACCCCGTGGTGGTGACGCCGAAGGGGCGCACGGTGTGGCCGCAGACCGCGTTCATGTCCGCGGAGCAGCTCAAGGTCGCGCTCACCGCGGCCGTCAGCAAGCTCGGCCGGCCGTACGTGTGGGGCGCCGAAGGGCCCGACAGCTTCGACTGCTCCGGGCTCGTGCAGTGGGCGTACGCGCAGGCGGGCGTGCGCATGCCGCGCGTGACGTACCAGCAGTGGGTGACCGGGCCGCAGGTGCCGCTGTCGCAGGCGCAGCCGGGCGACCTGCTGTTCTGGCGCAACGACCCGACCAACCCCGGCTACATCTCGCACGTCGCCATCTACTGGGGCAACGGGAAGATGCTGCACGCCCCGCACACGGGCGACGTCGTGAAGATCGCGAACGTCTACACCAAGAACCTCGCCGGGGTCGTCCGGGTCAGTCCGCAGCTCTCCGCGCGCGTCCGCTGACCGGTCCGGCGGCCAGGCCGTCCAGCACGAGCGAGAACAGGTGATCGCGCCGCCCGGCGACGACCGGGCCCTGTTCCGCGATCCAGCCGACGGCGCTGATCAGCGCGAACACGTCCATCCCGTCGACGTCGGGCCGGATGCGGCCGCCGTCCTGGGCCCGTTTGACCAGGCGTCCCGCGGCCTCCCGCATGGCGGAGCACGACGCGTGGAGGGCGGAGCCCTCGTCACCGATCGTCGTCATCATCGACGCGGTCAGGCCGCGGTAGGCGCTCGCGCCGCGGAGGAACTCCTGCAGCCACCGCCGTAGCGCTTCGTGGGAGTCGCCCGCGCCCTCCAACTCTTCCGCGCGTGCCGCCAGGGTGTCGAACCGCTGCCGGAGCAGCGCCTCCAGCAGGGCCTCTCTCGTGGGGAAGTGCCGGTAGAGCGTGCCCATGCCGACCTCGGCGCGCCGGGCGATGTCCCGCAGCGACGCCTGGGTTCCCTGCTCTTCCACCACGGTCCTGGCGACCTCCAGGATGCGCTCGTAGTTGCGCTGCGCGTCCGCGCGCTGCTGTCGGCCCGTCATGCGTCGATCCTTGCACTTGACATGTGGAGCAGTGCTCCGCTTATTATCCGGAGCATCGCTCCGAATCTTAGCCGTCCAGTAGTCGTCAGCAGTCGTCAAGGAGGACCGATGCCCACGATGAAGGCCGTCCGCATGCACAGGACCGGGGAGCCGGAAGTTCTGGCGGTGGAGGAGGTTCCCCGCCCCGAGCCGGGTCCCGGGGACGTGCTCGTCCAGGTCCACGCGGCCGGGATGAACCCGCCCGACTGGTACGCCCGCAGGGGCTTCTCGAACCTCCCCGAGGAGATGCGGCCCACGTTCCCGCTGCCGTACACGCCGGGCTCCGACGTCTCCGGCGTGGTCGTGGCCGTCGGCCACGGCGTCGGCGAGTGGCAGGAGGGCGACGAGGTCTTCGGGCTCGTGCGTTTTCCCGCCGTGGAGCACGGGGGCAGGGGCTACGCCGAGTACACCACCTCACCCGCGTCCCATCTGGCCCGCAAGCCCGCCTCGCTCAGCCACGTCGAGGCTGCCGCCGTGCCGATGGCGGGGCTCACCGCCTACCAGTTCGTCTTCGACCACATCACGCTCGACGAGGGCCGCAGGGTGCTGGTCAACGGCGCCGCCGGCGGGGTCGGCCACTTCGCGCTGCAGCTCGCCAAGTCGCGGGGGGCGTACGTCATCGGGGTCGCCTCGGGACGGCACGAGACGTTCCTGCGGGAGCTGGGGGTGGACGAGTTCGTCGACTACACGACCACCCGCGTGGAGGACGAGGTGCGGGACGTGGACGTGCTCATCGACGCCGTGGGCGGGCCGGACGCCCATCGGTTCCTCCGGGTGCTGCGGCCCGGCGGCGTGATCAGCCCGGTCTTCTACGGCGACTACCGCCGGGAGCGCGCGGCCGAGCTGGGCGTCACCTTCCGGTCCGGCCAGGTCCACTCGGACGGAAAGCAGATGGCCGAGCTGGGACGCCTGCTGGAGGAGGGCCGGCTGCGCGTCGGGCTGGACTCTGTCTTCCCGCTCGCCGAGGCCGCGAGGGCCCATGAAAGGGCCGAACACGGGCACATCCAGGGCAAGATCGTTCTACGGGTCGTGCCGGACCAGACGGACCAGACGGACTAGATCGGCAGCCCGGCCTCCAGGTAGCCGAGGGCCTCGTCGAGCAGCACGGGCAGCGGTGTCCTGCCGTCCTGTTCCACCCAGGTGAACAGCACCGGGAGCATGACTCCCATGACCGCGCCGACGAGCGTCCGTACGGCGGGGCTGTGCGGGTCGCGGCCCTCCCGCTCGGCCACCGCGCCCGCGAGCATGTCGATCGTGGCGAACATCCCTTCCACCGTGCGGGCGCGCAGGGCGGGCACGGAGGTGGACAGCTTGATCCTGGCGAGCACCTTGTCGAGTTCCTCGGCCCCCATCGACTCGAACGCGGTGCGGAACGCGGCGCGCAGGGCGGTCAGCGGAGGCAGGCCGGCCGGCTGTGCCTTGAGCATCTCCATCAGGATCGGGTCGTAGTCGTCCTGGGTGACCACGTCCTCCTTGGTGGGGAAGTAGCGGAAGAACGTGCTGGGGGAGACCTCCGCCGCCTCCGCGATCTGCTCGACCGTCGTCGCGTCGTACCCCTGCTCGGCGAACAGCCGCAGGGCCTGCTCCTGGATGGTCCTGCGGGTCTTGGCCTTCTTGCGCTCGCGCAGGCTCGTGACAGCGCGGTCGGAGGGGGACGAGGTCCGGTCAGCGCGCTGGGGTGAGCTCATGCCCCGATTCTGCCGTCTTTCCGCGCCTGGCCGTACTCCCCGGTAGGAAGACGGCCACCAGGACGGCGGCCAGCACCGACGTGGCCCCGCACACCAGCAGGACCAGGTCCATGCCGTGCACGAAGGCCTCCCTGGCGGCGCTCAGCAGCGCGGCGTCCCCCGCACGCGCGGCCAGGACCGCCGCGGCCGTGATCGAGTCGGACGCCGCCTCCGGAGCACCGTCCGGCAGACCCGAGGCGTACGCCGCCGAGAGCATACTGCCGAGACCGGCGACGCCCAGGGCGCCGCCGACCTGACGCACCGTCTGCAGGGTCGCCGAACCGGAGCCCGACCGCTCCTCGGGCAGCGTCGCGAGCACGCCGTCCATCGCGGGGACCATGGCGAGGCCGACGCCCGCGCCGAGGACGGCCAGCCAGGCCGCGACGAAGCCGTACGCCGAGGACGCCCCGCCCGACACCGTGGTCCCGGAGCCCAGGAAGAACCCGGCGGCGAGCACGACCAGACCCGCCGGCATCACCACGCGCAGCCCGAGCCGGGTGGTGAGCCGCTCTCCGGCCAGGCCGCCGGCCATCAGCCCGGCCACCATGGGGATCACCCGAACGCCGGTGCCGAGAGCGTCGTGCCCGAGCACGGCCTGCAAATGCTGGGGGACGACGAACAGGACGCCCGACATACCGAGGCTCACGAACGTCGCGCCCGCCGCGCCCCACACGAAGACCCGGCTGCGGAACAGACCGAGGTCCGTCATCGGCTGCCGGGTGCGGGCCTCGACGCGGACGAACACCGCCAGCAGCACCGCCCCGGCGCCGAGAGCGCCCAGCACGCGAGGGTCGCTCCAGCCGCGCGCCGGGGCCTCGATGACGCCGTACACCAGCGCGGCCAGGCCCGTCACCGACAGCAGCGCGCCGGGCACGTCGGTCCGCGGCGCGGTGGGGTCGCGCGACTCGGGGATGAACGCCGCCACCGCCACCGCCGCGACGACGATCACCGGGATGTTCACGAGGAAGACCGAGCCCCACCAGAAGTGGTCGAGCAGGTAGCCGCCCACGACGGGGCCGAGGGGCAGGCCGAGCGCCATGGCGGCCGTCCACGCGGCGATCGCGCGCCCGCGCTCGGCCGGAGGGAAGACCACCGGCAGGATCGAGGTCGACAGCGGCATGATCACCGCGCCGCCGGCGCCCATCAGCGCGCGGGCCGCGATCAGGGCGCCGGTGCCGCCCGCGTACGTCGCGAACACCGATGCGATCCCGAAGGCCGCGAGCCCGGCCAGCAGCAGACGCCTGCGGCCGAAGCGGTCGCCGAGAGCGCCCGCTGGGAGCATGAGCGCGGCGAACGGAATCAGGTAGGCGTCGACGATCCACTGCAGGTCACCCGTCGAGGCGTACAGGTCGGCCGCGAGCGTCGGCAGCGCCACGTTGAGCACGGTCGCGTCCATGCCGATGACGAGGGCGCTCAGGACGAGGGCGCCGAGCGCCCACCAGCGAGAAGTGAGAGAAGCCATAATTTGAAAGTAACTCTCAAAGAATAGCTACTGTCAATCTGGGCTTCCGGACGGCAGGGATGTAATGTTGATTACATGCATTCAGAAGAAGAACCGTTGAGCGCCTGGTTCGCCGGCCGATTGCCGGACACCTGGTTCGCCGGGCCCCCCAGGGTCGTGGTGGACCGTGAGGAGATCGCCGTACTGGGCACGCTTCCGCCGCTGTCGGTGGCCGAAGGGCTCCCCGACCTGGAGCGCGCGGCGGCGATGGAGGGGTACGTCGAGCGGTTCCGCGAGGAGACGCGCGAGCGCAGGATCGACATCGCCAGGGAGGCCGAGCACCGCTTCCGCCGCAAGGTCTCCTGGGGCGTCGTCGTGGGTGACTCGACAGTGATGTTCACCACTCTTTCCGTCCCCGTCATGACCCGGCTGCGCCAGCCGGAACGGCAGGTCCTCGACACCCTGGTCGCCGCGGGTGTCGCGCGCAGCCGCAGCGACGCGCTGGCCTGGTGCGTCAGGCTCGTCGGCAAGCACACCGACAGTTGGCTCGCTGACCTGCGCGATGCCCTCCAGCACGTGGACCGGATCAGGGCGGAAGGCCCCGGCGGATTGGACTGAACCAATTCCCCGAGAGGTCTGGACCATTCGAATTGGCCTATACCAATGTGTAGGGACGGTGAGGAGGGTAAGGGGGAGAAGGACGTTTTTTCAACAGGGCCAGAGTGGGTAAGGTCCCACAACATCACGGCCGCTGCCTGCGCCGATGGCATCCGAGGCCGTGAAGTCGAGAATGGCGCCGATTTAACGGAGTGGAAACGCCGTGGTCTACTCCAATTGGATTCGGAAGCCATTCGTCGCGGATGATGCTCTGGCCCTGAGAGATTAAGGAGCCGCCCCCGTGTCCATTTCAGTAGAGGTACCGACGCCCACCACTCACAGCGATCTGGCGGCCTGGGTGACCCAGATCGCGGAGCTGACCCAGCCCGACCGGATCGAATGGTGCGACGGCTCCGAGGCCGAATGGACGCGCCTGACCAACCTTCTGGTCGAACAGGGCACCTTCACGCGACTGGTCAAGCGTCCCAACAGCTTCCACGCGGCCTCGGACCCCAGTGACGTCGCCCGCGTGGAGGACCGCACGTTCATCTGCTCCGAGCGTGAGGAGGACGCCGGGCCGACCAACAACTGGATCGCGCCCGACGAGATGCGCCGCACGTTCGGCACGCTGTTCAAGGGCTGCATGCGGGGCCGGACGATGTACGTCGTGCCGTTCTGCATGGGTCCCCTGGGCGGGAACATCTCGCAGCTCGGCGTCGAGATCACCGACTCGCCGTACGTCGTGGTGTCGATGCGGATCATGACCCGCATGGGGGATGAGGCGCTGCGCCTGATCGAGGAGCGCGCAGCGGCGCGAAAGGCCCGAGGGAGCGAGGCGCGAGCCAACGAGGGCCGCGGCAGGCGCGACCATGAGCACAGTGACTTCGTCAAGGCGGTCCACTCGGTGGGCGCGCCGCTGAGGCCCGGTCAGGCCGACGTGCCGTGGCCGTGCAGCACGACCAAGTACATCAGCCACTTCCCGGAGACCCGCGAGATCTGGTCGTACGGCTCGGGCTACGGCGGCAACGCCCTGCTGGGCAAGAAGTGCTACGCGCTGCGGATCGCCAGCGTGATGGCCCGCGACGAGGGCTGGCTGGCCGAGCACATGCTGATCCTCAAGCTCACGCCGCCGCAGGGCGAGGCGCGGTACGTCGCCGCGGCCTTCCCGTCGGCGTGCGGCAAGACGAACCTCGCCATGCTCCGGCCCACGATCCCGGGCTGGAAGGTCGAGACGATCGGCGACGACATCGCCTGGATGCGCTTCGGCCCCGACGGCCGGCTGTACGCGATCAACCCGGAGGCCGGCTTCTTCGGCGTCGCGCCCGGGACAGGGCAGTCGACGAACGCCAACGCGATCGAGACGCTGTGGGGCAACAGCATCTTCACGAACGTCGCGCTGACCGACGACGGGGACGTCTGGTGGGAGGGCCTCACCGACGAGCCGCCCGCGCACCTCACCGACTGGAAGGGCCGTGACTGGACGCCCGGGTCCGGCGAGCCCGCGGCCCACCCGAACGCCCGGTTCACCACTCCGGCCGAGCAGTGCCCGACGATCGCCCCCGAGTGGCAGGACCCCGCCGGGGTGCCGATCTCGGCCATCCTGTTCGGCGGCCGCAGGGCGACCGCGGTGCCGCTGGTGACCGAGTCGCTGAGCTGGCAGCACGGCGTGTTCCTGGGCGCCAACGTGGCCTCGGAGAAGACCGCGGCGGCCGAGGGCAAGGTCGGCGAGCTGCGCCGCGACCCGTTCGCGATGCTGCCGTTCTGCGGCTACAACATGGGCGACTACTTCGCGCACTGGCTCGAGGTCGGCACGATGACCGACCCGGAGAAGCTGCCGAGGATCTACTACGTGAACTGGTTCCGCAAGGACGCGAACGGCCGCTTCCTGTGGCCGGGCTTCGGCGAGAACAGCCGGGTGCTCAAGTGGATCGTCGACCGGCTGAACGGAGTGGCCGGCGCCGTGCCCACGCCGATCGGCAGCGTGCCGGCCTCACTCGACATCGAGGGCCTCGACATCGCGCCCGAGGACATGGAGCTCCTGCTCGGCGTCGACCCCGAGGTGTGGCGTGAGGAGGCCGCGCTGATCCCGCCCCACTTCGAGACCTTCGGCGATCACATGCCGGAGAAGCTGTGGGACGAGTACCGCGCCCTGGTCCAGCGGCTCGGCTGAGTCCAGCGGCTCGGCTGAGTCCAGCGGCTCGGCTGAGTCCGGCGGCATGTCCGTTCCCGGCGGGGGCGCGCCGCGCCGGCGGCCGCCCCTGGCGGGTTATCCGGGCCGTGTTCAGGAAAGCCCGAGGAGGGCGGGGCATGCCGGTTCGCCCGCGATAATTGGTGATCGAGCCCCACCGTCGCGAGGAAGAGGGTTGCATGAGCGTGCGCGATCTCGTGTACAAGCTGTACGAGCGCAGGCTCGAACGGAAGCTGTCCTCCGACCAGATCCCCCGCCACGTCGGCGTCATCGTGGACGGCAACCGCAGATGGGCGCGGGCCATGGGCCTGCGGGACGTCAGCCGGGGCCACCAGAAGGGCGCCGACAAGATCTCCGAGCTGCTGGTGTGGTGCCGCGAGGCCGGGGTCGAGTACGTGACGCTGTGGCTGCTTTCCACCGACAACCTCGCCAGGGACAGGGCCGAGCTCGATCCGCTGCTCCAGGTGATCGAGAACCTCGTCCAGGATCTCGTGGACCAGGGATGGCACCTCAACCCCATGGGCTCGCTCGACCTTCTGCCCGATCACACGGCTCGTGTCCTCAAACACGCAAAAGAAACCACATCGCATCGTCCAGGCCTGATTGTGAACGTTGCCGTTGGGTATGGAGGAAGGCGTGAGATCGCTGATGCGGTGCGCTCCCTCCTCCAGGAGCATGCCAGCAAGGGCGCAAGTATCGAGGACCTCGTCGAGGTCCTCGACGTCGAGCACATCGCGAAGCATCTCTACACGCGCGGCCTGCCCGACCCGGATCTCGTCATCCGGACCTCGGGAGAGCAGCGGCTCTCCGGATTCCTGCTCTGGCAGAGCGCCCACTCCGAGTTCTACTTCTGCGAGGCCTACTGGCCCGACTTCCGCAGAGTCGACTTCCTGCGGGCGCTCCGCTCGTACGCCGCACGGCACCGTCGGTACGGCTCCTGAGACGGTACGTGACCAGCGTCTTTTTACCAGCGTAAACCTATTGGGCTGGGGAGATTCGTTACGTAACGTGGTAGCTGAGCGGCCGTCGAGGGGATCGGCGGCCACCACCTCGGGAGAGGGCCCGTCCTTGCGCGACCACCATGCGAGGAGGGCCGGAGCCCCGGTCTGCCTTCGCAGGTCACGGGCCCGGTCCGTTCACCACCAGTCAAGGCAGGGCGCCCACCTCAGGCGCCCGGGGGAGAACGCGTGGCAGTGTCCTCGAGCAACCCGTCCACATCCCGCACCTACGTTCTGGACACGTCTGTCCTGCTCGCCGACCCGGCGGCGATGAGCCGCTTCGCCGAGCACGAGGTCGTCGTCCCGATCGTCGTCATCACGGAACTGGAGGCCAAGCGTCACCACCCCGAGCTCGGCTACTTCGCCCGGGAGGCGCTGCGCTTCCTCGATGACCTCAGAGTGCGGCACGGACGGCTGGATGAGCCCATGCCGATCGGCGACGGGAACATCCGGGTCGAGCTGAACCATAGTGATCCGTCCTGCCTCCCGGCGGGCTTCCGCCTGGGCGACAACGACACCCGCATCCTCACCGTCGCGCAGAACCTCGCGGCGGAGGGGAAGGACGTGGTGCTGGTGTCGAAGGACCTGCCGATGCGGGTCAAGGCGGCGTCCATCGGCCTCGCCGCGGAGGAATACCGCGCCGGCATGGTGGTCGAGTCCGGCTGGACCGGCATGGCGGAGCTCCAGGTCACCACGGAGGAGATGGACGCCCTCTTCGAGGTCGGCACGGCCGACATCGACGAGGCGCGCGACCTGCCGTGCCACACCGGTCTGCGGCTGCTGTCGAGCCGCGGCTCCGCGCTCGGCCGCGTCCTTCCGGACAAGTCGGTGCGTCTGGTGCGGGGCGACCGTGAGGTCTTCGGGCTGCACGGCCGGTCGGCGGAGCAGCGGATCGCGCTCGACCTGCTGATGGACCCCGATGTCGGCATCGTCTCGATGGGCGGCCGTGCCGGCACCGGCAAGTCCGCGCTGGCGCTGTGCGCGGGCCTGGAGGCGGTGCTGGAGCGCCGCCAGCACCGCAAGATCATTGTCTTCCGCCCCCTGTACGCGGTGGGCGGCCAGGAGCTCGGCTACCTGCCCGGCTCCGAGAACGACAAGATGGGCCCGTGGGCCCAGGCGGTCTACGACACGCTGGGCGCGGTCACGTCCCCCGAGGTCATCGAGGAGGTCATCGACCGGGGCATGCTGGAGGTGCTGCCGCTGACCCACATCCGCGGCCGTTCCCTCCACGACGCCTTCGTGATCGTGGACGAGGCGCAGTCGCTGGAGCGCGGCGTGCTGCTGACCGTGCTGTCCCGCATCGGCGCCAACTCGCGGGTCGTGCTCACCCACGACATCGCGCAGCGCGACAACCTGCGGGTGGGCCGGCACGACGGCGTCGTCGCGGTGGTGGAGAAGCTCAAGGGCCACCCGCTGTTCGCCCACATCACGCTGACCAGGTCCGAGCGCTCGCCGATCGCCGCCCTGGTGACCGAGATGCTGGAGGACATCACGCTCTAGGGAGCGTCTGACAAATGCTGCCCGTCGCGAGCGTGGATCCAGGTGGATGCATCGCAAGGCGGAGGAGGAGGCCATAGCGGAGCTATGGGCGACGACGACAGCGCGGCGAGGCGCCGCCTGGGCCACGCGCAGCAGGGCCATGATTTGTCAGACACGACCTAGGGAGGAGCACAGCGATCACGGGGGGAGATGGCCGTCCTTGGGGGCCAGATCCCAGAACTCCCGGCAGGTGTGGACCTTCAGGGGGCCGTTCTTGCCGGGAGTCGCGTGAGCGATCTCCACGGCCCAGATCTCCGGTTGCAGCCGCGCCGTACAGGTGATCTGGGCCATGGCGGTCCTGGTGATCTTCCAGCCGCTCACGAACAGCCGTACGCGCAGGCTGAGGATGTTGTCGGGGTCGTTGCGGCTGCCCGCGTCCGGGGCGTACCTGACGAGCTGCACCTGGGCCAGCGTGAGCCCGGTGAGCGAGGTGGACAGCTGGTTCGACGTCCGGCCGCTGGCCGCGAACAGCGCGTCCAGCACGTCGTTGACGTGGGGCGAGCGCGCCGCGACCCGGGTGGGCCACAGCCGGCCGTTCCGCAGCAGGTAGATCGTGACGAGGGTGGGCGTGCCGCTGATGACCGGCGCGGGACCGGCGTCGACCACCCCGGTCGGCGCGACCCCGCACGCCGCCGGCAGCATGAGCAGCCCCGCGAGCAGGGCCGCGGCAGCGCGCCCGACCCGTCTCCCACCCCGTCTCACGCTCACGGTTTCGGGATCCAGACGCGGAAGAGGGTGCCGGGGTCGCAGCGCTCGGCCATGATCGAGCCGCCGTGCAGCTCGGCGTTGGCCTTGGCGATGGCCAGGCCGAGGCCGCTGCCCACGCTCCTGGCCCGGTCGGTGCCGGCCTTGTAGAAGCGGTCGAAGACATGGGGGAGGACGTGCTCGGGGATGCCGCTCCCGTGGTCGCGCACGCTCACCTCGAGCGCTCCGTGGTTCTCGCCGCCGACCGCCACCCGGGCGCTCACCACGACGGGAGGTGCGCCGTGGTTGAGCGCGTTGCCGACGAGGTTGGCGACGATCACGTCGAACCTCCGGGCGTCCAGCGAGAACGTGAGCCCGACGGGCACGGTGAGCTTCACCCGGTCGGCCCAGCCGCGCACCTCCAGGCAGTCGGCCAGCGTGTCGCCCACGTCGACCGTCTCCCGGCGGAGCGTGGCGGCGCCCGCGTCGAACCGGCTGATCTCGATGAGGTGCTCGACCAGCACCCGCAGCCTGTCGATCTCGCGGACGACGATCCGCACCGCCTCCCCGGCGTCGTCCGGCAGGTCCTCGGCGTCCTCCGACAGCATGTCCGTCACCGCGGTCATTGCGGTCAGCGGCGTGCGCAGCTCGTGGGAGACGTCCGCGACGAACCGTCGTGACATCGACTCCAGCGTCCGCAGCTCCGAGACGCTGCCCTCCAGCGCCGCCGCCGTCTCGTTGAACGTCGCGGTGAGCTCCGCCAGTTCGTCTCTGCCCCGTACGGGGAGGCGGACGTGCAGCTCACCGGCGCCGAGAGCGCGGGCGGCCGCACCCAGCCGCCGTACGGGCAGCAGCACCCGCCGGGCCGACAGCAGGGCCAGGGTCAGCGCCAGGACGAGCGTGATGCCTCCGGCCTGCGCGAGGGCGGTCCTGAGGCGGTTCAGCACGGCCTCCTCGCCCGACAGCGGCACGAAGACGTAGGCCGTCAGGCCGGTCGGACGCAGCACCCCGTCGCGGGTGGCGCGCTGGATCTGCGTGGCGACGATCAGCCAGGGACGGTCCCCGAACAGCACCCTCTGGTAGACCAGCCGCCGGGCCGCCTGCCAGCGAAGCTGGTCGGGCACGTCGGTCATGGTGAACCTGGCGCCGGCGTTGGAGCGCCGGTGGTCGCCGTAGGTCACGATGACGGTCCGCTCCGGGGCCTCCAGCGCCTGCACCACCCCGCCGAGGTCCTCGTCGGTGACGGTGGTGTCGCTCGGCCAGACCACGTCGCTCGCGCCGATCGGCAGCGTGATCCTGGACAGCGTCTCGCGCACGTCGGCGACCGCGCCCCGCTCCGCGCGGTCCAGAAGGCCCCGGCGGACGATCTGGTATCCCAGGCCCGCCACCATGGCGGACGCGGTGACCGCCACCAGCAGGAAGGTGATCACCAGCCGGGCCCGCAGCCCGGTGGGCACCCAGGTCATGGCGGGCTGAAGCGGTATCCGAAGCCGCGCACCGTGTGGATGTAGACGGGGTCGGCGGGGACCGGCTCGATCTTGGCGCGGATGCGCTGCACGCAGGCGTCGACCAGCCGCGAGTCCGCCACGTGCGTGTGGTCCCACACGGCGCGCAGGAGGTAGCGGCGGGTGAGCACCTGGCCGGGGTGGCGGACCAGTTCGAGCAGGAGGCGCAGTTCGGTCGGAGTGAGGTGGATCTCCTTGCCCGCGAGGCTCACCTTGAGGGCTCCGCGGTCGATCACGAGGTCGCCGAAGGTGAGGCGGTCGGGCGAGGCGGACTCCAGCCGGCGCAGAACGGCGCGGATGCGGGCGTCCAGGACCCGCGGCTCGACGGGCTTGACGACGTAGTCGTCCGCGCCGGCCTCCAGCCCCACGACCACGTCGAGGTCGTCGCCCCTGGCCGTGAGCAGGATGATCGGCAGCGGGTCGAGCCTGCGGATGCGGCGGCACACCTCGACCCCGTCGATGCCGGGCAGCATGACGTCGAGGATCGCGATCTCGGGGCGGCGGGAGCGTACGTGTTCGAGGGCCTCCTCGCCCGTGGCGTACGCGGTCACCGAGTGGCCCTGCCGGGTGAGCGCGAGCTCGAGTCCGGCACGGACCGAGGGGTCGTCTTCGACCAGGAGGATGCCTGCCACCCGGTCATTATGGTGCGAACCTCACCAATTCCCTATTTGTCACAGCCCTGTGACCTGGTCCGCACGCCATCATCAAGAAGCGGGAGCAGGCTGGTGCCGGGCACCCATGCCCCTCCCTGTGGCGCAAAGTGTGACTAAAATCACACTCTAGGGGAAAGTCCATGTGATCGGCCGTCGAGTCAAGACGTCACCAAACAGGTACCACGATTCGGTTGCGGAGCACCCCCCACCACAGGGCAAGCTCATAAGCCGTGAGCTCTGGTCAGCAGTTGAAGGAACGCCCCCGCGCCTCCCGGCCCCGGCGGGGAGCCGGCGGCCGCTCCGGGTCGGGCGGGCTGACCCCCAAGCGGATCGCCATCCTGAGCGTCAGCGTGGCCGTGCTCGCGGGCGGGACGGCCTTCGTGGTCCGCACCTCGGTCGAGCACAGCAACGCGCCCAAGCAGGTGCTGGGCCCGGACAGCTTCCTCGCCCTCGATCCGAACGCGCCCGACCCCGAGACCGACATCCTCAAGGAGCAGGCGGTCCAGGCCCTGCGCAAGGACAGGCTGGAAAGCACCCGCGACGACCGGAAGAAGGGCCTCGACCCGGTCGAGATCGCCCAGAAGGCCCCCGGAGGCGGCGGCTTCACCCCGGCCGACTTCCCACCCGGCTCCAGCCCGGACCCCGGCAGCAACAAGGCGCTCGGCAAGCAGATGGCCGAGGCGCGCGGCTGGGGCGGCGAGTGGGGCTGCCTGGAGAAGCTGTGGGACAAGGAGAGCCACTGGAACGAGCGGGCCATGAACCGCTACAGCGGCGCCTACGGAATCCCCCAGTCGCTTCCCGGCAGCAAGATGGCGAGCGCGGGCTCCGACTGGCAGACCAACCCCGCCACCCAGATCAAGTGGGGTCTCGGCTACATCGCCGGCCGCTACAAGACGCCCTGCGGCGCCTGGGCGCACTCCCAGTCCACCGGCTGGTACTGAACCCCGAAACTCTGGTCAGGGTTTCTCGACCTTTCGGCAAGCCCGCGCGTACGGCGGGGATCTCACTGCACGCTTGGCCTCATGGGTGTGAAGGTCAGCGTGGTTATGCCCGTGTCCAACCCCGGGCTGTCGAACGACGCCTTCGGCGCGTGCGTGCGTTCGGTGCTGGAGCAGTCGCTGCCGCCGGAGGAGTACGAGGTCGTCTTCGCGGACGACGGGTCGACGGACGGGACCCGCAGGCGGCTCGACGCGATCGCCGAGCAGCGCGACAACGTGCGCGTCCTGCACCTCGATCACAGCGGCTCGCCCGCGCGCGGGCGCAACGTCGGCCTGTCGGTGGCCCGCGGCGAGTACGTCTACCTGATCGGCCAGTACGACAGGCTTGAGCCGCACGCCCTGGAGCGGATGTACGACAGGGCCGTGGAGACCGACGCCGACGTGCTGATCGGCAGGCTCGCCGACCAGGGGCCGCCGCCGGCCGCCTTCGCCCGCGACCGGGACCGGGCCGACGTGCTGCGCGACCATCTCCTCGCGCTGCCGACGGCGCACAAGCTGTTCAGCCGCGACTTCCTGGAGACCTGCCAGCTCCGCTTCGCCGACCGGCCGCTGTCCGAGCAGGCATTCGTGACCAGGGCGTACCTCGCGGCGAAGGTGATCGCCGTGCTGGCCGACGAGATCTGCTGCCACCTGGGCCCGGCGTCCCCGGGGACCGCGGAGGAGGAGACGCCGGACGCCGAGGCGCTCTTCGACGGCCTCAACGCGATCTTCGACGTGGTGGACGCCTACACCGAGCCGGGCTCGCAGCGGGAGCGCATCCAGGCCCACTGGTATCGGACGCTCGGGCTGCGCCGTCTCGCGGGCGCGCGGTTCCTCTCCGCCGAGCCCGACGCGCGGATGGTCCTGTTCTCCTTCCTGCGCCGCTTCACCCTCGACCGGGTTCCCGCCGCGCTCGACGTCCACCTGCCCGCGCACCTGCGCGCCCGTGCGGCGCTGCTGCGCCTGGACCGCCTCGACGCGCTGGTCGCGCTCGCCGAGGCGTCCCGGGGCACCAGGCTCAGCGCGGAGCTGCGGGAGCTGCGCTGGGACCAAGGCGTGCTGCAGCTCGACCTGAGCGTGGAGATCCTGCGGGCCGGAGGCGCCCCGCTCTGGCTGCGGCAGCGGGAGGACCGGCTGCTGTGGACCCCGCCTCCCGGGGTCGAGGGCGTGCTCGACGGCCTGCTCGACGACGAGGGCGCCGACGTGACCGACGCGGTGCGCAGGGCCCGCGTGGAGGTCTGCGTCCGCCACGTGGAGACCGGGGTGGTCCACTCGCTGCCGGTCACCTGCTCGGTGGGCCGCGCGGCCCTCGGCGACCACGCGCGCGGCGGCCAGGTGCGGGTGTGGGTGAACGGCCAGGCCCGCCTCGACGCCGGCGCCGCGGCCCTCGGACGGCCGCTGCCCGCCGGGCTGTGGGAGATCCACGTGCGCATGCGAGGCGTGCACACGGGCCGCACCCGGGTGGCCCGCCCCGCCCTGCCGATGAGCTGCGCGGGCGCGCTCGCGGGCGAGCCCAGGCGGCTCGTCGTGCCGTGCTGGTCCGAGCGCGGCGAGCTGGGCGTCTGCGTGGAGCCGAAGTCCTTCCCCGAGTCGATCGCGCTGGTCTCGTCCCGGGCCACCGTGGCCAGGCAGGAGGGGCACGTCTTCGTCGTCGTGCCCGTGCCGTACGTGCCGCCGAGCGGCGGGCCGCCGGCCGAGCTGGTGCTGCGCGAGCAGGACGGGCGCGGGCGCAGCATGGTCGTGCCCGCGCTGGTCGAGCCGGGGATACCCGGCCGGGTGGCCGGTCAGCTCGTGGCGCGGGTGCCGCTGAGCCGGATCGGCGGGGACGACTGCCTCGGCCCGGGGTCCTGGCGGCCCGCGCTCCGTGTCGACCAGAAGGACGTCGACCTGCTGTTCGGGCTGACCGTGCGCCGCGGCGGGCAGGTGCGCGTCCTGCCCGCCGGGGCGTCGCCGCAGGCCCCCTCGCTGCTGCGGCGCATCGCCGTCCGCGTCCTGCGCGAGCGCAGGTAGCGACGCGCCGGCTATCGGCGCAGGTGCGCGAGCAGCGCCGCGCGGAACTCCTCGGGCCTGTCGAGGTGCGGGCCGTGGCCGGCGCCCTCGACGACGACCTCACGGTAGGCGCCGTAGCGGTCCAGCACGGTTCGCGTCTGGGTCACCATGGGCTGGGCGGGCGTGCCGTCCCAGCCGGGCACGGCGCCGATGGCCCCCAGGTGGGCGAGGTCGAACAGCGACGTGTCGGAGACGATCACGTCCTGGTCGCCCCTGATCCACAGGACGGGCGGCTTCGGGTCGATCTCGTGCAGGTCGTCGATCCGGAAGTTGGTCGGCGCGATCGTGTTGAGCACGCCCCGCTTGCCCGGGGCGACGTTCGGCCAGGCGTCCGAGGGCAGGGAGTCGCCCGGGTAGTGGTCCTCGCCGATCCGGGTGGACAGCATCGACTCCACGAACGCGTCCTCCTCCTCGCCCAGGTCCGTTCCCGCGGCGACGTACGTGGCGCGCAGCACGTTGCGGGGCGAGACGGGGGAGTCGGCGGACGTGTCGCCCGCCCGGAGCGCGGCCACGAACTCGGGGTTGGCCGCGCCGCCGCCGGAGCCCACGCCGTCGGGGCTGGTGAGCACGCCGTCCGGGCCCGTGGTGCCGCCGAAGCCGTACGGCGAGACGGGGTTGACCAGCGTCGCGCTCAGGACGGCCGCGGGCCGGTCGCGCAGGGCCTGCATGACGACCCCGCCACCGAGGCTCCATCCCACCAGATGCGCCGGGCCCAGCACGTCGAGCAGCGCGAGCAGGTCGTCGGAGTAGTCGCGCACACCCCGGCTCGCGTCCACAGGCTCGGGGTCGGTGTCGCCGAAGCCGCGCAGGTCGAGCGCGTACGGACGGAACCCCTCCGCCGCGATCGCGGTCATCGTCGAGCGCCAGAACGCGCTGGAGGAGACGTTGCCGTGCACGAACACCACAGGGTCGCCCGCCGAGCCCGGTACGGACAGGACGTTGAGGGTCAGACGGGACGTGCTGACGCGCTCGGCGGATATGGGCAGGGTCATGGTGTTGCTCCCAGTGTGCAGGTGTTCTCGAGGTCGCCCGAGGACGGGCGAGGCAGGGTGGCGTTCGGTGGCGGCGGCGTGCCCGTGCCGATCCAGGTCTCCAGCGCGGTGAACGCGCTGCGGAAGCAGGGAAGCAGGGGTCGCAGCCGGTCCGGGTAGGCCGGGTAGAGGCTGTCGACGTGGTTGCCGCCCTCGACGCGGTAGTAGCGCAGCAGCCGGTCGCGGTGCCGATCACCGATCATCTTGGCGTAGACGTCGGAATCCTCGCGGATCGGCAGCAGCGTGTCCAGGGTGCCGTGGACGACGACCAGCGGCTTCTTGATCTTCCCGGTGAGGCTCACCCGCGCGACCGCCTGCTTCACCGAGGCGGGCCTGGAGGCGTAGTCGTAGTCCGTGTCGCAGCCGGGCGTGCCGGACGCGCAGAACGGCGTGCCCGCCTCGGCGTCGCCGTCGTAGGAGGGGTCGAACTCCTCGCGGTAGAGGCGCTGGGTGAGGTCCCAGTAGTACTGGTAGTGGAACGGCCACAGGAAGTCGGACTCCGGCGCGAAGCCCGCCGCCGCGACCCCGGCCGCGTCGCCCTTCGCGTACGCGCGCAGCGCGGGCGGCAGGAACGTCAGCAGGTTGGGCCCGTCGGCGGTGAAGAGCGTGCCCTCCCAGTCGACGCCGCCGTCGAACAGGTCGGGACGGTTCTCGATCTGCCAGCGGACCAGGTAGCCGCCGTTGGACTGACCGGCCGCGATCGTCGTGCGGGCCGGCCTGCCGTACCGCTGCCGGACGACCGTCTTGGCGGCGACCGCCAGCTCGCTGACCCGGCGGTTCCACTCGGCCACCGCGTCGCCGGGCCGTACGCCGTCGCGGTAGAACGCCACGCCGGTGTTGCCCTTGTCGGTCGCGGCGTACGCGTAGCCCTTGGCCAGCGCCCAGTCGGAGATCGTGAAGTCGTTGGCGTACGTCTCCCGGTTGCCGGGCGACCCGGCGACGACCAGGCCGCCGTTCCAGTGCTGGGGCAGCCGGATGACGAACTGCGCGTCGTGGTTCCAGCCGTGGTTGGTGTTGCCGGTGGAGGTGTCGGGGAAGTAGCCGTCGATCTGCATGCCGGGCACCCCGCTGGGGTTGACCGCGCCGGGGGAGTTGAGGCCAGACCAGTCCGACTGGTCGGTGTGCCCGGAGACCAGCGTGCCCTTCGTGGTCAGATCGTCGAGGCAGGCGGTCACCTGCTTCTGCGCGCCCGGCACGGTCACCCTCGGGCAGGTGGCCGCCTCGGACGGCACGGCGGCGGCCAGGGGGAGAGCCAGCGCCAGGGCGGCCAGCAGGGCGGAACCGGGGCGCATCAGGCCTCCTTCACGATGACGGCGGCCTGGGCGGTGCCCGAGGTCGGCTCGATGGCGGACAGGTCGCGGTCGCGGGTCTCCCTGGAGGCGATCACCGCGATGATCGTGAGGATCGCCGCCGCCACCACGTAGACGGAGATCGGCACGCTCGACCCGTACGCGTCGAGCAGGGCGACCGCGATCAGCGGGGCCACGCCGCCCGCCGCGATCGAGGCGAGCTGGTAGCCGATCGACACGCCCGAGTAACGCATGCGGGTGGCGAACAGCTCGGAGAAGAACGCCGCCTGCGGGCCGTACATCGCGCCGTGCAGCACCAGGCCGACCGTCACCGCCACGGTGACCAGGGCGAAGTTCTTGGTGTCGATCAGCGGGAAGAACGCGAAGGCCCACAGACCGACGGCGGCGGCGCCGAGGAGGTAGACCGGCCGCCGGCCGATCCGGTCCGACAGCGCGCCCCACAGCGGGATCGTGACGAAGTGGATCGCCGAGCCGATCAGCACGGCGTTGAGCACGGTGCCCTTGGGCAGGCCCGCCGTGGTGGTGCCGTAGACGAGGACGAACGCCGTGATCACGTAGTAGGAGACGTTCTCGGCCATCCGGGCGCCCATCGCCACCAGCACGTCGCGCCAGTGGTGGCGCAGCACGCCGATGATGGGGGCCTGCGGCGCGGGCTCCTGCCGCTCCAGCGCCTGCTGGAACACCGGCGACTCGGTGACCGTCAGCCTGATCCACAGGCCGATCAGCACGAGCACGCCGGACAGCAGGAACGCGATACGCCAGCCCCAGGCGAGAAAGGCCTCCTCGGACTGCACCGCGGCCAGCAGCGCCAGCACGCCGGTGGCGATCAGGTTGCCACCGGGAGCGCCGGCCTGCGGCCAGGACGCCCAGAAGCCGCGGTTGCGGGGGTCGCCGTGCTCGGAGACCAGCAGCACCGCGCCGCCCCACTCGCCGCCGAGGGCGAAGCCCTGCACCAGGCGGAGCAGGGTCAGCAGCAGCGGCGCGCCCGCGCCGAGGGCGGCGTACGTCGGCAGGCAGCCGATCAGGAACGTCGAGCCGCCCATCATGAGCAGGCTGATGACCAGCAGCCGCTTGCGGCCGAGCCGGTCGCCGTAGTGGCCGAAGACCAGCCCGCCGAGGGGCCGGGCGACGAAGCCGACGGCATAGGTGAGGAACGCCAGCAGCGTGCCGGTCAGCTCGTCCTCGGTGGGGAAGAAGAGCTTGTTGAACACCAGGGCGGCGGCCGAGCCGTAAAGGAAGAAGTCGTACCACTCGATGGTGGTGCCGATCAGGCTGGCCCCGACGACCTTTCCGATCCGGGCAGGTGGAGTGTTTGCCATGGGAACTCCTCCGATGGGGGGGTTCCGCACACGGTATGCAGTGACCGAGGTCACTCCTATGGGGCGCCGCCACACACCTCAGGCATCCGGCATGTGGGTGCGCAGCCGGTGCAGTCGCAGGGCGAGCTGGATCTCCAGGCCGCGCTCGGGCTCCTGCCAGTCCTCGCCGAGCAGCTGCCCCACCCGGTCGAGCCGCTGGGTCACCGTGTTCACGTGGATGTGCAGGGCCTCGGCCGTACGCGACAGCGAGCCGCCCGTGCCGAAGTAGGCGTTCAGCGTCTTGACCAGGGCGGTTCCCCGGCGCGCGTCGTAGTCGAGCACCGGCCCGAGCGCGCCGGCGAGGAAGCCGGACACCTCGCGCCGCTCGCCCACCAGCAGGCCGACGAAACCCAGCTCCTCGGCGCTCGCGCCGTCACCCGTACGGCCGAGGGCCACCAGCGCCCCGGCGCAGCGACGGGCCTCGGCGTAGGCCGACGCCACCGCCGTCACCGGCCCGGAGGCCGGCGCGGCCCCCGCCGTCGCCGGGCGGCCGAGGGAGGCGCTCAGCTCGGCCGCGACGCGCCGGGCCAGCGCGCCCGGCCGGTCGCCGGGCAGCAGCAGCACGACCTCGTCGCCCCGGGCGGTGGCCAGGCCGTGCGCCAGCGTCGCCTGCGACGACGCCCAGAAGGCGCCGCGCTCCCGCTGCCCGTCGTGCCGCGCCACCACCAGCACGTGCGGCGCGTCGAGATCGACGCCGAGCCGCCGCGCCCGGTCGTCCAGCCCGCGCAGCTCCGGACGGGAGACCAGGTCGTCGAGCAGTTCGCCGCGCACCCGCCCCTCCGCCTCGGCCACACTGCGGCGGAACAGCAGCAGCAGCGCGGTGACGATCGCGGCGCGCTCCAGGATGCGCTGGTCGGTGTCGGACACCGGGTGGTCGGTCCGCAGGACCAGCGTGCACAGCGGCGCCGCCCCGACGTCCACCGAGGCGACGTACGCGTCGCCCCGCTTGACCGTGCGGCCGAGGGCCCGCGAGGACTGGGCGGCGTCGAAGACGCCCACCTCCAGGTCGCCGGACTCGCCCACGAGAGGGCGGCCCTCGTCGTCCAGCACGGTCAGGCGGCCGCCCAGCACCTCGGTGACGACCGCGGCGACGTCCTCGACCCCGCCTCCACGCAGGCCGCCGCGCAGCACGAGGCCGGTCATCCGGTCGTGCGCGTCGGCGGCCCGCTCGATCGACTCGCTGTGCGCCCTGATCAGCGTGTTCGCCTCGCTCAGCTCGGCCAGCGCGGCCCGGGTCTCCTGGAGCAGCCGGGCGGTGTCGATGGCCACGGCGGCGTGCGCCGCCAGCGAGCACAGCAGCGCCACCTCCTCCTGCGCGAACGGCCTGGCGCTGCGGTTGGCCGCGAACAGCACGCCGATGACCTGCGTGCCGAGCCGCAGCGGCACTCCGAGGATCGCCACCAGGCCCTCCTCGTGGACGGCCACGTCGATCGTGTTCGTGTGCCGGAACCTCGGGTCGGCGAAGTAGTCCGCCGTGTTGTACGGCGTGCCGCTCTGCGCCACCAGCCCGCCCAGCCCGGCGCCCATGGGCAGCCGCAGCCGCCGGAAGCTGGCCGAGATCGACCCGTCGGTCACCCGCATGTAGGTGTCGCCGCGCTCCGGGTCGTTCAGCGTCATGTACGCGATGTCGGTCGCGAGCAACTGCCTCGCCCGGTGCACGATGGCCTGGAGCACCGCGTCGAGGTCGCGCAGCCCGGCCAGGTCGCTGGCGGTGTCGAACAGCGCCGACAGTTCCGCCTCCCGCTTGGCCCGCCGGCGCAGCACGGCCCGCACCTGGAGCGCCGCGACCTTGGCCCGCTCCAGCTCCTCCAGCGTGGCGGAGTCGGCCCCGGCCGCCCTGGCCTGCAGGATCGGGCCCTCGAACTCGACCGCCGACGCCTCCCGGGCGAGCAGGTCGAGGTAGGCGTGCGCGCTGCTCTTGGGAGTCGTCGCGTTCTTGGGGGCCGTCGCGTTCTTGGGAGCCGGAGTGGTCAGCGCGCGCTCCATCCTCCGTCGATGGGGATCGAGACGCCGGTGACGAACGATCCCTGCGGGCCGCACAGGTAGGCGACCATCTCGGCCACCTCGTCCGGCTCGATCAGCCGCTTGATCGCCGCGGGGGCGAGCATGATCTGCTCCACCACCTCGTCCTCGCTGATCCCGTGGGTGCGCGCCTGGTCGGCGATCTGGTTCTCCACCAGCGGCGTCCGGACGTACGCGGGATCGACGCAGTTGGAGGTCACGCCGTGCGGCGCCCCTTCCAGGGCGATCACCTTCGACAGACCCTCCAGCGCGTGCTTGGCCGTGACGTAGGCCGCCTTGAACGGCGAGGCACGCAGGCCGTGCACCGAGGAGATGTTGACGACGCGGCCCCAGCCGCGCTCGTACATCCCGGGCAGCACGTCGCGCACGAGCAGGAACGGCGCCTCGACCATCACCCGCATGATCTTCCTGAAGATCTCGGGCGGGAACTCCTCGATCGGGGCCACGTGCTGGAACCCCGCGTTGTTCACGACGATGTCGGCGCGGAGGTGGGTGTCCGGCGAGGGCGGGAGCTGGCCCCGCCAGGCCACGAGGAACTCCGGATCGGACAGGTCGACGGCCACCGGCGTGCCGCCGATCTCGGCGGCCACCTTGCCCGCGGCCTCGGCGTTGATGTCGGCGACGACGACGTGCGCGCCCTCGGCGGCCAGGCGCCGGGCACACGCCCGTCCGATGCCGCTCCCCGCGCCGGTGACGAGGGCCGTGCGCCCTTCAAGACGCCCTTCAAGGCTCATGCTGCCTCACGATAGGAACCGCGCTCTTCCCGGCACATGGCGGACGGCGACATAGATGTCTGCCCTCCTATGTGGGGCGGGTCATGGACAGCACGTCCAGCGCCCGGTCGAGCTGCTCCTCGGTCAGCGCGCCGCTCGCCACGTGGCCGCGCTCGATGACGACCTCACGGATCGTCTTGCGCTCCTTCAGTGCCTGCTTGGCGATCCTCGCGGCCTCCTCGTACCCCACGTACCGGTTGAGCGGGGTGACGATCGAGGGCGACGACTCGGCGTACTCGCGCAGGCGGCCCACGTTGGCGGTGATCCCGGCGACGCAGCGGTCGGCGAGCAGTCGCGACACGTTGGCCAGCAGCCGGATCGACTCCAGCACGTTGCGCGCCATCACCGGCAGCATCACGTTGAGCTCGAACGATCCCGAGGCCCCGGCCATCGTGATCGCGGCGTCGTTGCCCACGACCTGCGCGGCCACCATCGTGACGGCCTCCGGGATCACCGGGTTGACCTTCCCCGGCATGATCGACGATCCCGGCTGCAGGTCGGGCAGGCTGATCTCACCGAGGCCCGCGCGCGGGCCCGACCCCATCCAGCGCAGGTCGTTGGCGATCTTGTTGAGCGAGACGGCGATCACCTTGAGCATGCCCGACAGCTCGACCAGGCCGTCGCGCGCACCCTGCGCCTCGAAGTGGTCCCTGGCCTCCGTGAACGGCAGGCCGGTCGTCCGGCTCAACTCGGCGATCACGGCCTGCGCCCAGCCGGGGCCCGGCACGTTCACACCGGTGCCCACGGCCGTGCCGCCCAGCGGCAGCTCGGCCAGGCGCGGCAGCGCGGCCTGGAGCCGTTCGAGTGCCAGCTCGATCTGGGTGGAGTAGCCGCCGAACTCCTGGCCGAGCGTGACCGGCGTCGCGTCCATCAGGTGGGTGCGGCCCGACTTCACCACGTCGGCGAACTCGGTGGCCTTCTCCTCCAGCGCGGTCGCCAGGTGCTCCAGCGCGGGCGTCAGCTCGTGCACCACGCCGTACGTCGCCGCGACGTGGATCGAGGACGGGAAGACGTCGTTGGACGACTGGGCGGCGTTGACGTGGTCGTTCGGATGGACGGGCCGCCCGAGTCGCTCCTGCGCCAGCGTCGCGACCACCTCGTTCATGTTCATGTTGGACGAGGTGCCCGAGCCGGTCTGGAAGACGTCCACCGGGAACTGGTCGTCCCACCGTCCCTCGGCGACCTCCTCGGCCGCGTCCTGGATGGCCTCCGCCATGTCCTTGTCGACGACGCCGTACTCGGCGTTGACCCTGGCACACGCGGCCTTGATGCGGGCGAGCGCCGCGATGTGCGCGGTCTCCAGCCCCCGCCCGGAGACCGGGAAGTTCTCCACCGCCCGCTGCGTCTGGGCCCGCCACTTCGCACGGGCGGGCACCCGGACCTCGCCCATGGAATCGTGCTCGATGCGGAATTCGTCCATGCCTCAGTCTTTCACCCGCCCAGATCCGCCCCCTCCGAACGGCCGGTCTCGGGGGCCGGCGGTGTCCGGACAGTCGCAGCAGTCACTTCGCGAAGATGAAGACGCCCAGGAGGATCAGCGCGAGGACGCCGAAGAGCGCGATCCCCATCGTCACGAGCACCCGGACCTGGGTCTTGGCGTCCGGCTCGCCGGGACTCTGCATCGCGAACAGGTCCGTCCCCAGGCTGGGAGACCCGCCCGGGGCGCCGTCCCCGGGCGGGAGGAAGGGGCCGGGGTGCAAGGGACCGGGGTGCAAGGAACCGGGGTGCAAGGAACCGGGGTGCGGCGGGGTGGCGGGAGGCCCCGGCATGGGCGCCGGGCCGTTCCCGGTGAAGCCGGGACCGGGGGGCGGGGGCGTCGCCGGTCCCCGGCCGGGCAGCCTGCCGGGCACCGTGGTGCTGTGCCTGTCGGCGGCCTCGGAGGCGTGCTCTGAGGCGTGCTCGCGGACGGGCTCGCCTGCGGCGCCGTTCCTGGTGCCGCCCGGAGGCGGGGCAGGGAGGCGGGGACCGCCTGCGGGGCGGGGGACGACCATCGTGCGGTTCGCGTCGTCCTCGTCGTCTCCGGTCATGGTCCTTCCAAGGGGCCGGGCGGCCGAGCCGTTGCCGTCCGGACGCGCCGTCGCATCATGTGCGGGGGTCGGGGGTGGGGGCGGCGCCGGTGCCGCTGTCACGGCGGGAATGGAGCCCGTGGGGGTGTCGGCGATCAGGCGCAGCATCGCGGCGGCGCGCTCCGGCGTGAGGCGCGCGGTGTGGTCCTTCACCAGCAGTCCGTCCAGGACCTGCCGCAGCGGACCGGCCTGCGCGGGCGGGTCGGCCTCCTCCGTCATCAGGGCGGCCAGCGTCTCGCCGACGGTCGAGCGTTCGTAGGCCGGCCGTCCCTCGACGGCGAAGTACAGCGTCGCGCCCAGAGACCACAGGTCGGACTCGGGGCCGGTGTACTCGCCCCGGGCCCGCTCCGGCGCGGTGTATCCGGGCGAGCCGATCACCATGCCGGTCTGGGTGAGCGCGTGGTCGCCGAGCGCCTTGGCGATGCCGAAGTCGGTCAGCACCACTCTGCCGGTATCGGTCAGCAACACGTTCGCCGGTTTGACGTCGCGGTGCAGGATGTCCTGGGCATGGGCGGCACGCAGCGCGCCGAGCAGGTCGTAGCCGATCTCCGCCACCAGACGCGGCGGCAGCGGGCCCTCCTCGTCGATCACCTGTTCCAGCGAGCGCCCCTCGACGAGCTCCATGATGATCCACGGGATGCCGTCGGACACGATGACGTCGTGGATGGTGGCGACGGAGGGATGGCTGACACGCGCCGCCATGCGGCCCTCGCGCATCATGCGTTCGCGCAGCTCCTGGCGTTGCCGGGGGCTGAGCGAGGGGTCCTGGCGAATCTCCTTGACCGCGATCTCCCGGCCCAGCGACCGGTCGTACGCCCGCCAGACGGTGCCCATGGTTCCCCGTCCGATGCGGGTGCGCAGCTCGTAGCGGTCGGCAAGCGGCCGAGGGTGCTGTTCCGGCATATCTAGAAAGATAGCGATTCCGCCTTGGAAATCGCTTTCTGGTTACTTGATGAAGATTCTCGGCCAATACCGGCGGGGGAGCAGCAGCTTGATCATCTTTGCCACGTGCCGCATCATGGGAATGCGCACGACCTGGTGGAGCGCGGGCTCCGACGGCTTGCGGTGCAGGCCCTCGCTCGGCCGCCGCCGCTGGGACGGCACGGCCGGCGCCTCCCGCGAGTAGCCGAATTCGCGCGGATAGCCGCGCCGGCGGCCGGACTGCCCCGACTGTCCCGACTGCTGGTGCGGGCCGCTGAACGCGCCACTGTGGGAGCCGCTGTAGGGACCGCTGTGGGAGCCGCTGTAGGAGTCTCCGTAGGGGCCGCTGCGGGACCCGGAGTAGGACCCGCCGTGCCGCAGCTGACCACTCTGGCCGAACTGCCCGTACTGCCCCGACTGCCCGTACGGCCCGGACTGTCCGCGGGAGCCGTACAGGTCGTACCGCCCCGAGGCGTACGGGTCGTACGCGTTGGGCTGGACCGGCTCCCCGGGCCGGTGCGGCTGGCCGTACGGCCCCTGCTGGCGGTGTGGCCCGGAGTCGCGGTCGCGCGGCGTCACCTTGGGCGTGGGGCGCGACTCGGCCCGGTGCTGTCCGCGCTGGCTGCGCTGCGACGGCTTGCGGGTCTCGGGAGCGGTGGGCTGCGGGGCGATGGGCGGCGGCGTGGGCCGGCCGGTCCGGAACGGGGAGGCGAACGGGTCGTCGGCGACGCCCCCGGCCGCGACCCTGGACAGCGCGTGGGCCGCGCGGACGCCGTCGAGCCTGGCCGCGGGGTCGATCTGGAGCAGGCCGCGCAGGACCGGGGCGAGTGGTCCCGCCTTGTCCATGGGGATCGGAGCGCCGCTGGTCAGCGCCGCGAGCGCGGCCGCCGCCGTACGGCGGCCGTGCAGGCCGCGGCCTTCGACGGCGGTGTAGAGGGTGGCGCCCAGCGACCACAGGTCGGCCGCCGGGCTCGCCTTGTCGCCGAGGACGCGTTCCGGGGCGATGTACCCGGCGGAACCGAGGACGATCCCGGCCTGGGTGATGGAGGCGTCGCCCTCCAGGGCGGCCAGCCCGAAGTCGGTCAGCACCGCCCGGTCGTCGTCGGTCACCAGCACGTTGCTGGGCTTCACGTCACGATGCAGGATGCCCTTGGCGTGGACGGCGCGCAGCGCGCCGAGCACCTGCCGGCCGATGTCGGCCACCCGGCGCGGCGGCAGTGGGCCCTCCTGGCGGATGAGCTCCTCAAGCGACCGCGCCCTGAGCAGCTCCATGACGATCCAGGGGCGGTCGTCCTCGGTGATGACGTCGAAGAGCGTGATGACCGAGGGGTGGGCGACCATGGCGGTCGCCCGGCCCTCGCGTTCGGTGCGCGCGCACAGCTCCGCCCGCAGGTCCTCGTCCAGGACCAGCGGAAGCCGCACCTCCTTGACAGCCACCTCGCGGTCGAGCAGCTCGTCACGCGCGCGCCACACAGTGCCCATCCCGCCGCGCCCGACCGGCTCGATCAGCCGATAGCGCGCGGCTAGCAGGTATCCGGACGGCGCACGCATGGGTGGCAGCTTACCGATTTGTGTAGTGCGACCTGTAGAGACCATGCCGGGAAATTGTTGAGATCTTCTGTCAAAGATCCTGACAACCTCCCCGCAGATCAGCGCCGTCCGATGGTAAGGACGGGACCGGTCGTGTCGGCGAAGAAATCGTCGCCCTTGTCGTCGACGACGATGAAGGCGGGGAAGTCCACGACTTCGATCTTCCAGACCGCTTCCATGCCCAGCTCCGGATATTCCAGGACCTCGACCTTTTTGATGCAGTCCTGGGCCAGCCGGGCGGCCGGGCCGCCGATCGAGCCGAGGTAGAAGCCGCCGTACTTCTGGCACGCCTCGGTGACCTGCTTCGACCGGTTGCCCTTGGCCAGCATCACCATCGAGCCGCCCGCCGCCTGGAAGCGCTCGACGTACGAGTCCATCCGCCCTGCGGTGGTGGGGCCGAAGGAGCCGGACGCGTAGCCCTCGGGGGTCTTGGCCGGACCGGCGTAGTAGACGGCGTGGTCCTTCATGTACTGCGGCATGTCCTCGCCGGCGTCGAGCCGCTCGGCGATCTTCGCGTGGGCGATGTCGCGGGCCACGACGAGGGGGCCGGTGAGCGACAGCCGGGTCTTCACCGGATACCTGCTCAGCTCGGCGAGGATCTCCGGCATAGGACGGTTGAGGTCGACGCTGACGACGTCGCCGCCGAGGTGCTCGTCGGTGGTGTCGGGCAGGAAACGGGCGGGGTCGGTCTCCAACTGTTCGAGGAAGACGCCCTCCGGCGTGATCTTCGCGAGCGCCTGCCGGTCGGCGCTGCAGCTCACCGCGATGGCGACCGGGCAGGACGCGCCGTGCCGGGGCAGCCGGATGACGCGTACGTCGTGGCAGAAGTACTTGCCGCCGAACTGCGCGCCGATGCCCAGCTTCTGGGTCAGCTCGAAGACCTTCTTCTCCATCTCCAGGTCGCGGAAGCCGTGCCCGTTCGGCGAGCCCTCGGTGGGGATGGAGTCGAGGTAGCGGGCCGAGGCGTACTTCGCGGTCTTCAGGGCGTACTCCGCGCTGGTGCCGCCCACGACGATCGCCAGGTGGTACGGCGGGCAGGCGGCGGTGCCGAGCGAGCGGATCTTCTCCTCCAGGAAGGCGAGCATGCGCTTCTCGTTGAGCACCGCCTTGGTCTCCTGGTAGAGGAATGACTTGTTGGCCGAGCCGCCGCCCTTGGCCATGAACAGGAACTTGTACTCGTCCGGGTGGCCGTTCGGGTCCTCGGCGTACAGCTCGATCTGGGCCGGCAGGTTGGAGCCGGTGTTCTTCTCGTCCCACATCGTCAGCGGCGCCATCTGCGAGTAGCGCAGGTTGAGCTTCGTGTAGGCGTCGTAGACGCCCCGGCTGAGGTGCTCGGCGTCGCGGCCGTCGGTCAGCACGTGCCGGCCGCGCTTGCCCATGACGATCGCGGTGCCGGTGTCCTGGCACATCGGCAGCACGCCGCCGGCCGAGATGCTCGCGTTCTTGAGCAGGTCGAGGGCGACGAAACGGTCGTTGCCGCTCGACTCGGGGTCATCGACGATCTTGCGGAGCTGGGCCAGGTGGGATGCCCGCAGGTAGTGCGAGATGTCGTGGATCGCGGTCTCGGTGAGCAGCCGCAGGGCCTCCGGCTCGACCTCCAGGAACCTGCGCCCGGCGGCCTCGGTGACCCGCACCCCCTCGCTGGTGATCAGGCGGTACTCCGTCTCGTCCGGTCCAAGCGGGAGCAGGTCGGTGTAGTCGAACTCCGGCATCGTCCTCGGTTCCTCGTGGTCTGCCCGGTCGGGCGCGCCCGCCCTGCGGACCGCCCATGGTCTTTGCACAGCGTACGGCGCACGGGCGGCGGTCATCATGTCCGGGCTATGCGTAGCTTTTGAATAACTTCATACTGACTATCTGACCACAAAGCGGGATAATTGAGACAGAGGACAGAGAAGGGAGGGGTCATGAGCGCCGAAGTGTGGGTCATGGTCATCTTCGCGATCGGCATTCTCGTGGCCCTGGCGGTGTCGCTGCTCACGCTCGTGCTGCGGCAGGTCAGGGACGGCGAGATCACCTGGTGGTCCCCTCCCGGGAGGCGAGTGACGCCGCGCGAGGAGCCGCCGCCGGCCGGGCGGGCCGAAGAGCGGGCCGAAGAGCGGGCCGACGGGCGGGCTGACGGGCGGGCCGACGGGCGGGCCGACGAGGCGAGGGCGAGCGGAGCCCGAGGGCGATCCCGCTGATCACGAGGGCGGCTCCCGCCAGGTCGGCCGCGGAGGGGACGGCGATCCCCAGAAGGGCGGCCGTGGCGAGCGCGCCGACAGGGATCATCCCGGCGAACAGCCCGGCCCGGTCCGCGCCCAGGCGGGGCAGCGACCGGTACCACAGGAAGAACGCCACGGTCGTCACCACCAGGGCGAGGTAGACGAGACCGCCCGCCTCCGCGGCGGTCGGGGCGCGCAGCACGTGACGGCCGTCCAGGGCGAGGCCGGCGACCAGCAGGAACGGCACCGCCAGCGCGGCCGTCCAGGCGGAGAGCCTGAGGGGGCCGATCAGCGGCAGCAGCGGCAGGGCCAGCAGCGAGAAGCAGAGCTCGCAGACCAGGGCGCCCAGGGACCACAACAGCCCGGGCAGGTTGCCGCTGCCGGCGCCGGTCGCCAGGGAGGCTCCGGCGGCCACCACCAGACCCGCGGCCACGACGCGCGGGGAGGGCCGGGTGCCGGTGAAGATCGGTCCCACGAGGGCGAGCGCCAGCGGCACGGTGCCGAGGACGATGCCGGGCAGCGCGGGCCCGGCCGCGCGGGTCGCCTCGACCACGCAGACGTTGAACAGCACGAGCCCCGTCAGCGACAGCGCGGCGAGCAGCGCCCACTCGCGCTGCCGGAGCCGCACGAGGCCGAGTCCGCGCGCCCGGGCGACGGCGAGCAGGATCACGGTGGCGAGGGCGTAGCGGAGCGCCTGCCCCCCGTAGACCGGGTAGTCCGCGATGACGCCGGAGACCGCCGCCAACGTCCCCACGAGGAACATCGCACCCGCCGCTCCGGCCACATGAGTGTTCATGTCAGGGATGCTAGGGACGGCTTGGCCCTCGCTCATGGTCCAATCACACGCGTTTAGAGTGGGCCAATGGCCGATCTCCATCTCGTGGTCGACAGGACCGCCGGCGGGCTCGCCGGGCAGATCGCCCGCGAGTTGCGGGAGGCCGTCCGTTCCGGGCGGCTCGTCCCCGGCGCCCGCCTTCCCGCGACCCGCGACCTCGCCCGCGATCTCGGCCTCTCGCGGGGCGTCGTGGTCGAGGCGTACGAGCAGCTGGCGGCCGAGGGATTTCTCGAATCCAGGACGGGCGCGGGCACGAGGGTCGCGGCAAGGGTCGCGGCAGGGGCCGGGCGCCAGGCCGCCCCTGAGCGTCCCGAGGACCGGCGGGACGGCTGCTGGCCCCACTACGGCCATCGGCCCACGTCCCCGGATCTCGGCCTGTTTCCCCGGCAGGCGTGGCTCGCCGCCGTCCGCCACGTCCTGGCCACGCTGCCCAACGCCGGGCTCGACTACGGCGACCCCGGCGGTGTGCCGGCCCTGCGCCGCGAGCTCGCCGCGTACCTCGGCCGGGTGCGCGCGGCCGACGCGTCACCGGACGACGTCGTGGTCGTGACCGGGGTGGCCCAGGGGCTCAGCCTCGTCGTCCAGGCCCTGGTGCGGGACCGGGGCCGCGGCATCGTCCTCGCCGTCGAGGACCCGACGAGCGCGCGTCAGCTCCCGCTGCTCCGGCGGGCCGGGGCGGACGTCGTCCCCGTGCCCGTCGACGGAGAGGGGATCGTCGTCGGGGCCCTGCCGGGCGACGCCGACGCCGTGGTGGTCACTCCCGCGCACCAGTACCCGACCGGCGTCGTCCTGTCCCCGGCCCGCCGCGCCGCGCTGGTCGACTGGGCGGCCCGCACGGGCGCCCTCGTGCTTGAGGACGACTACGACGCGGAGTTCCGCTTCGACCGCGACCCCGTCGGGTGCCTGCAGGGCCTCGCGCCCGACCGGGTCGTGCTCGCCGGCAGCGTGAGCAAGGCGCTCGCCCCGGGGCTGCGGCTCGGCTGGATCGCGGCGCCCCCGCGCGTCGCCCGCGCCGTACGGCTCGCGCGCGGCGAGCTCGACCTCGGCTCGCCGGTCATCGACCAGTACGTGCTCGCCCACCTCATCGAGAGCGGGACGTACGACCGGCACCTGCGCCGGATGCGGCGGGAGTACCGGCGGCGCAGGGACGCCCTCGCCGACGCCCTGGCCGAGCACCTGCCCTGGTTGACGGTGCGCGGCATCTCGGCCGGGCTGCACCTGTACGCCGAGGTGAACGCAGCGGACGCAGCGGACGCGGAGGACGGGGGCGACCCGTCCGGCCTGGCCGAGGCCGCCCGCGCCGCGGGCCTGTCCGCGGAGGTCGTGACGTCGGCGCACGGATCGCCGGGGCTGGTGCTCGGCTTCGCCCGCCTGCCCGCCCACCGCGTCGCCGAGGCCGTACGCGCCCTGGCGGGGAACGCCGGAGGGGAGGTCAGGGGGTGACGACGGTGGTCGCGGTGGCCGGCTCGGCCCTGCGCGGCTGGAAGCCGCGTGCGAGCAGGATGATCGCGGCGGCGAGGACGAGCGGTGCGGCGAAGGCGACGCGGAAGCCGGAGGCGTCGGCGAGGCCGCCGACGAGCGCGGCTCCGACGATGAACCCCACGTAGTTGAACATGTTGACGCGGGCGATCGCCACGCCCGTGCCCGCGGGGTCGAGGCGGCCGGCCGCGGAGAACGACTGCGGGGCGACGACGGACAGGCCGATGCCGGTGAGGGCGAAGCCCGCGATCGCCAGCGGCACCGTCGGCGCCGCCACGATCGCGACGAAGCCCAGCGTCGCGACGGCGCCCCCGGCGCGCACGATGGCCGCCGGGCCCCACCGGCGCACCGCGAAGTCGCCGCCGACCCGCACCAGGAACGTCGTGAGCTGGTAGGCCCCCAGGGCGAGCGGGATCACGGTCGCCGACGCGTGCAGGACCTTGTCCATGAAGACGGTGCCGAAGTTGGAGACCGACGAGTCGCCGACGTAGAGGAACGCCATCGCGAGGCAGAGAGGGATGATCGGGCGCCATGCGACCCCGGCCGGCCTGGCCGCGCCCGCGGCCTCGTCGCGGACCGCGGCCGCGCGGTGCTCCTCCTCCGGCCGGTAGAGCCAGATCGAGGCGAGGACGGCGACCGCGGCGGCCGGGACGAGGGCGATCGCGAACGTGACGGGCAGGCCGAGGCCGAGGGTGGCCGCCGCGGAGGCCCACACCGACCCGATGACCGCCGCCACGCTCCACAGCGCGTGGAACCCGGTGAGCACCGCGCGTCCGTACTCGCGTTCGACCGCGACGCCCTGCATGTTCATGCCCGCGTCCACCCCGCCCAGGCCGAGGCCGAACAGGACGTTGGCGGCCACCAGCATGGGGACGTTGGAGGCGAGGCCCGCGAGCACGACGGCGGCGCAGGCGAGCGGCTGCACCAGGCGCAGGACCAGGCGGCTGCCCCATCGGGACGCGGCGACGCCGGCGAGCGCGCTGCCGGCCCCCGCGATGACCGGGACGACGAGGAGCAGGACGGTCAGCTCGCCGTCGGTCAGGCCGTGCTTGCGCTGCAGCGCCGCCACCTGGGTGAGCAGTGTGGCGAAGGTGAGGCCCTGGACGAAGAACACCGCGAACGTGGCGAGCCGCGCCTGCCGGTCGCGAGAAGCGGGCGCCGTGTCCCGCGCCGACGCCGTGTCCTCTACTGGCATCGTGGGCCTCCACGAACATGAGGGGGGTTCAAGTTTTCGCCAGCGTAGGAGCCGTCACCCGCCCGGTCAATGGGGTCCGCCGGTCAGGACCGGCCGCCCGCCCCGCGCGCGGCCATCCAGGCGGCGATCTGGGCCCGGGACGCGAAGCCGAGCTTGTCCAGGATGCGCTCGACGTGGCCCTCCACGGTCCGCTGCGAGATGACGAGGGCGGAGGCGATCTCCTTGTTGCTCCGTCCCTGCGCGATCAGCTCGGCGATCTCCTGCTCACGCCGGGTGAGCGGGGACGGCTCGGCCGCCGGGGGGCGTTCCGGCGGCGCGGGCTCGGCCTCCGCGACCGTCTCGCCCGCGCGCGCGAGCCCGCGCTCGGCCCGGTCGCCGATCGCCTCCTCGATCGCCTCGGACATCGTCAGCCGGTTCCCCCTGCGGGTCTCGCGGCTCAGGGCCCGGTCGCCCAGACTCGTACGGAGATCGGTGAGGCACCGCTCGTGGAACTCGGCGAACCGCTTGTCGCGGCGCGGCGCCATGCCCACGGAACAGCCGATCTCCTCCGAGGCCGCGAGCAGCCGGGCGGCGCAGGCGTGGCGGCCTTCGCTGGCCTGCACCCAGGCGATGACCTCCAGGTTCATCGCGATGTTCAGCCGGTCGCCCAGGTCGCGGGCGAGCAGGAGGGACTCGCGTGCCATCGCCAGCGCTCGGGCGTTCTCCCCGCCCTGCCACAGGTGGATGGCGAAGATCGCGTATACCCAGGCCCGGCCGGAGCACTCGCCGTGGGCCTCGGCCAGCGCGAGAGCGCGCTCGAACAGCCCCGTGGCGCGGGCCCGGTCGCCGAGGTAGCCGACACCGGCCGCGAGCGTGATGAGGGCGGTCAGCAGGCCGGTCAGGTTGCCGACGGCCTCCTCCTCCTCGACCGCCCGCTCCAGCAGCGGGTTCGCCTTCGCGTAGTCGCCCGAGTAGTGCTCCGCCATTCCGGCCATCAGGGACGTCTGCGCGAGCGCTTCCGGGTCGCCCAGCCGCTCGGCGAGCGCCCGGCTCTCCGCCAGCAGCCGCCGGCCCCTGTCGGTGTCACCCTGGATGAGCACCAGTTCCGCGTCGGCGCACAGCGCCAGCGCCCGCGGGACGGTGGGCTCGGGCGCCGCCCACAGCATGCGGTCCAGCCAGTGGCGGCCCTCGTTGTAGTAGGCGTTGGCCAGCCAGCAGGGGTCGGTCAGGTGAAGGGCCATCCGCAGTCCGGTTTCCGCCTCGCAGGGCTCCTGCAGGCAGAAGTCCATCGCCGCACGCAGGTTCGCCTGCTCCAGGTTCAGCCGTCTGAGCCAGGAGAACTGGTCGGGGCCGAACCACTCGGCGTCCGCCTGCCGCGCCAGCAGGAAATAGTGATCCCGGTGCCGCCGCTGGAGCGACCGGCGCTCCGCGGGCCCGCTGAGCCGCTTGCGGCCGAACTCGCGCAGGGTGTCGAGCATGCGGTAGCGGACCGCACCTCCGTGCTCCTCGCGCAGGAGCAGCGACTTGTCCAGCAGCGCGTCGAGCAGGTCGAGCACGTCGTCCCGTTCGATGCCGTCGCCGGTGCACACCGCCTCGACGGCGTCCAGGTCGAAGTGGGAGGGGAAGATCGACAGCCGGGTCCACAGCGTCCGCTCCGCCGCGGGCAGCAGCTGGAAGCTCCAGTCGACCAGCGCGTGCAGGGTCTGCTGACGTGGCACGGCCGCACTGCTGCCTCCGGTGAGCAGGCGATAGCGGTCGCGCAGGCGCTCCACCAGCGCGCTCACCGACAGGGCCCGCAGCCGCACCGCGGCGAGCTCGATGGCCAGGGGGATGCCGTCGAGCTGGCGGCACAGCTCGGCGACGGCCGCCTGGTTGTCCTCGGTGACGGTGAAGCCGGGCAGGACCGCCGCCGCCCGTTCCGTCAGCAGGCTGATCCCGTCGTACAACTCCAGTGACCTGCGGCTGAGCGGCCGGTCCGGCTCGGGGACGGGCAGCGGCGAGATCTTCATCTGGTGCTCGCCGGTGATGCCGAGCGACTGCCTGCTCGTCGCGAGGATGCGCAGCTCGGGGGCCGCCCGCAGGAGCCGGTCGGCGAGCACGGCGCAGGCGTCACGCAGGTGTTCGCAGTTGTCCAGCACGAGCAGGGTCCGCTGCGAGGAGAGCACCTGCTCCAGCGCGTCCACAGGGCAGTCCGCCGCCTCGTCCCGCACGCCCATGGTCGCCGCCACCGTCTCCGCCACGAGCGCGGGATCGGTGACGGTGCTGAGGTCCACCAGCCAGACGCTGTCGAACGCGCGGCGCTGCTCGGCGGCCGCCCGCAGGGCCAGCCGGGTCTTGCCCACGCCGCCCACTCCGGTGAGGGTCACCAGGCGCGACGCGGAAAGCAGCCGCCTGATCTCGGCCAGCTCACGCCTGCGGCCGACGAAACTCGTCAGGTCGGCCGGAAGGTTGCCGACCTGCCGTGTCACCGCCCCCGCGACCACCTCCTCACGCTAAGCGGCCACGAAGTCCCCGGTCAATGGCGGGGGGGGCGACGCCGGGCGCCGCGTCGCATGGTGACCATCGTTCGTGGACCGCTTACTCTCGATGGTGTGAGCAGCAGCGAGTCCTCAGCCGCAAAGTGGATCTCCGCCTTCCTCTCGCCGCGCACTCCGGATACGCCCGACCCCTCCCTGCTGCGGGCCTCCGACGCCGATCGGGAGCGGATCGTCGAGGTGCTCTCCGACGCCGTCACCGACGGGCGGCTCACGCCGCTGGAGCACGAGGAAAGGGTGGAGCGTGTCTGGGCCGCGCGGACCCTCGGAGAGCTGGCCGAGCTGACCGTGGACCTGCTGCCGCCCGAGAGCCAGCCGTTCCGGATGGACAGCCGTCCGGTCACCGCGTTCTTCCGTACGGAGACCCGCGGCGGCCGGTGGGTCGTGCCCTCCCAGGTGCCGGTGACGTCGCTGGGCGGCACGGTCACGATGGACCTGTGCGAGGCGCTGCTCCAGTCGCGGCACGTGGTGGTGCAGCTCGCCGTCATGGCCGGCACGGTCAACCTGACGGTCCCCGAGGGCGTGCGGATCGTGACCGCCCCGGACGCCCGCGTCCGGTCGCTCAGGAACGAGGTGCGGCTCCCGCCGGGCGCGACCGGCTTCGCGCCGGACGCGCCCGTGATCGAGCTCGCCGGGTTCGTCTTCGGCGGCAAGGTCGTCGCCCGCTCGCCGAAACGCCCCCGTCGCCGCCTGTTCGGCCGGTAGGCCGCCGCTAGACGGCCGTGTCGAAGTTGATGGCGCTGTAGGCGCCGAGCTTCCAGAGCTGGTGCTCGCTCTCGATCTTGCGGATCGTGCCCGACCGTCCCCGCATGACGAGGGAGTGCGTCACCGCCGCGCCGCCCTGGAACCGCACGCCGTGCATCAGCTCGCCGTCGGTGATGCCGGTCGCGGCGAAGAACACGTCGTCGGAGCGTACGAGGTCGTCGGTGGTGAGCACCTGGTCGAGGTCGAGCCCGGCGTCGAGGGCCTTGAGACGCTCCTCCTCGTCGCGCGGCCACAGCTTGCCCTGGATGACGCCGCCCATGCACTTCAGCGCGCAGGCGGCGACGATGCCCTCGGGCGTGCCGCCGATGCCGAGCATCAGATCGACACCGGTGCCGTTGCGCGCCGCCATGATCGCGCCGGCCACGTCGCCGTCGGTGATGAAGCGGATCCGGGCGCCGGTCTCCCGGATCTCCTTCACGATCCGCTCGTGCCGGGGCCGATCGAGGATCACCACGGTGACGTCGGACGGCTTGGCGCCCTTGGCCCGGGCCACGGCGCGGATGTTGTCGGCCACCGGGGCGTTGATGTCGACGTGCTCGGCCGCCTGCGGGCCCGTGACGAGCTTCTCCATGTAGAAGACCGCCGACGGGTCGTACATCGAGCCGCGCTCGCTGACCGCGATCACGGAGATCGCGTTGTTCATGCCGAGCGCGCATAGCCGGGTGCCGTCGATCGGGTCCACGGCGACGTCGCACCCGGGGCCGGTGCCGTCGCCGACCTCCTCGCCGTTGAACAGCATCGGCGCGTTGTCCTTCTCACCCTCCCCGATCACCACGACGCCCTTCATCGACACCGTGTTGATCAGTTGGCGCATGGCGTTCACCGCGGCGCCGTCCGCCCCGTTCTTGTCGCCGCGTCCCACCCAGCGCGCGGCAGCCATGGACGCGGCCTCGGTCACCCTGACCAGTTCCAGAGCCAGGTTGCGGTCGGGTGCGCGTTCCCCCGTCGCGAGAGCGGCCGGTACGTGATCAGCCATTGGTCCCCTTTTAGGTAGGTGCCGTTCTAGCGATCGTAGTTCGCGAGGCCCTTCTTGTCCGATTGGTCTGAACCTGTTGGGCCTGGTGGGAGGCCATTTGAGGGCACGGACCCCCGGAACGGACGGGTCGGGGATATCGTCGCCGCATGAGCGGCGACACCGAACGACCAGTGACGACGCGCACGTCGGAGCGCGGCGCGGCGACCCGGGGGGCTCTCCTGGACGCCGCGAAGCAGACGTTCATCACGAGCGGCTTCGCCGAGGCGGGCGTCACCGACGTCGTGGCCAGGGCCGGCGCCAGCGTCGGCAGCCTCTACCACCACTTCTCCGGCAAGGCCGATCTCTACCTGACGCTGTTCGAGGAGTTCCAGAAGCGGCAGACCCAGCGCACCCGGCAGGCCGTGCAGGAGGCCCGGGCGGCCGGGGAGACCGACCCCATGCCCCAGTTCCTCGCCGCCGCCCGGGCCTACCTGGAGGGCTGCCTCGCCGAGCGCGATCTCGCCGCGCTCTTCCTCCGCGGCGACGCCCCGCCCGGGTTCGAGGTCATCATGCGCGACCGTCTCCGGCAGTGGGCCAGGCGCACCGCGGCGCTGTTCGAGCACGAGGACGCCCTGGTCGTCGTCGTCACCGGCGCACTGGCGGCCGTCGTGCAGGAGGTCACGCTGTCCGACGACCCGGAACAGGCCCGGAGGATGACCGAGGACGCTCTTCGCATCATCGGCGATATTCGGCACGCCTGACGGCCGATACGGGCACCGCCCACTCCACCGACTAGTCTCGCCTTACGTGGGACGATTCACCCAGGGTTTCTACGGCTACGCGTTCGCGCTCTTCGTCTGCCTCGCCGCGGTCGGAGTGTTCCTGCTCGTCACGCCGCAGAGCCGCACCGAGCACATCCCGCGGGTGGACTTCTCGATCGACCGGGTCAACGCGGCGCGTACGGCGCCGTACGAGGTCGTCGCCCCGGACCGGGTGCCGGCCAATTGGGTGCCCAACAGCACGTCGCTGACCCAGAAGAACGGCGCCGTGACGTGGCGGCTGGGGTTCGCGACGGCCAAGCGGCAGCACGCCATGCTCGCCCAGAGCGACGAGAGGCCGTCCGCGGACTTCGTCAACCGCATGGCCAACACCGACAAGCCCGGCGGGAGCCGGCAGATCGACGGCGTGACGTGGGAAGAGCGGTTCCGTCAGGACAAGAACCAGCGGACGCTGGTCCGGGTCTTCCCCGATCACGCGGTGGTCGTCACCGGGACGGCCGACTGGGACGAGCTGACCGCCCTCGCCCGGACCCTCGCGCCGCAGCCCAAACCCTCTCCCGTGCCGTCATCGAGCTGAGCCCGGGTCCCCGCTGACGGTCGCCAGCAACTGCGCGACCAGGGGGCTCCGGTCGTCCTTACGCCAGCCGACGGCGACCCGGGTGCGCGCGTTGGGCTCGACGGTGCGGAAGGCGACGCCCTTGAGCCTGATGCGCCGGATGCTCGCCGGGGCCAGGGAGACGCCCAGGCCGGTCTCCACGAGGGCGCACACGGTCTGCCACTCCACCGCCCGCTGCGCGATCCAGGGGGTGAAACCGGCCGCCTCGCACAGGCCGACGATCTGGTCGTGAAGTCGCGGGCCGGCCGCGCGCGGCAGGAGCACGAAGGGCTCGTCCGCCAGCCGCGCGAGCCGTACGGTCCGCAGGGCGGCCAGCGGATGGGCGGACGGCAGCACCGCCACGAAGGGCTCCGTGAGCACCGTCCTGAAGCACAGTTCCGCCCCGTCGGCAGTGTCGCTGCCAGTGTCGCCGGCCGTGTCGCCCGCAGGGGGTTCGCGCAACAGGCCGACGTCGATGGTCTTGTCGCGCAGGGCGGCGATCTGCGGCGCGGTGGTCATCTCGCGGATGTCCAGACGGACGTCGGGGAGACGCTCCCGGAACGCGCGCAGCAGACCGGGCAGGACCGTCAGGGCGAGGGAGGCGGCGAAGCCGATCCGCAGGCGCCCGGCCCGGCCGCTGCCGACGGCCCGGGCGGCGGCCAGCCCGTCGGCGAGATCGGTGAGGGCGCGCCGGGCGGCGGGCAGCAGTTCGCGGCCCGCCGCGGTCAGCGCGACGCGTCCGGGTTCGCGGGTGAACAGCGCGTGGCCCACCTTGTCCTCCAGGCGGCGGATCTGCTGGCTGAGCGGCGGCTGGGCGATGCCCAGGCGGGCCGCGGCGTGGCCGAAGTGCAGTTCCTCGGCGAGCACGACGAAGGCGTGCAACTGGGCCAGGGGGAGTTCGGGGCGCACCATACGCCTAGAGATATCAGCCCATGTCCAAGGATGTATTAGACGTATGGCCGGGCGTCGGCCTAGCGTTCCGCGCATGACGGAGCGACGCGCGATCCTCGGCGGTTCGACGTTCGAGGAGCAGATCGGCTATGCCCGGGCCGTGGTGGACGGCGACCGGGTGCACGTTTCCGGGACGACCGGTTTCGACTACACCACCATGACGATCTCCGAGGACGTCGTGGAGCAGGCCGAACAGTGCCTGCGCACCATCGAGGCCGCGCTGGCCGAGGCGGGGTGCGGCCTCGCCGACGTGGTGCGGGTGCGCTACCTGCTGCCCGACCAGGCCGACTTCGAGCCGTGCTGGCCCGTCCTGCGCCGCCACTTCGGCGACGTGCGGCCGGCCGCCACGATGATGCAGTGCGGTCTGGCCGACCCCCGGATGAAGATCGAAATCGAGGTCGACGCGCGGCGGCCCGGGATCTGACGGCCCGGGATCTGACGGCCCGGGGTCTGACGGCCCGTGCCGTCACGCCGGACGTACGCTCACGCCGGTGGATCGCACCCGTACACGATCACCTCGACCAGGTTCCGGACGACGTCCCTGCTGACGTGCTCCGGGGGTGTGCTGACCAGGGTGAACAGCGCACCCCCGTAGAGCGCGATCATGGCGGGGATCTTCTCGCGTGGGATGTCGAGGCCGAGTTCGTCGTGGTGCCCGGCGGTGACCAGCGACGCCTTGTCCTGCAGGCACGCGAGAGCCGCCGCGAGCACCGGCCGGCGCGCGGCCTCCAGTTGCAGTTCGAAGATCGCCAGATAGCGGGTGCGCAGCGTGGTCGCCGCCATGAGCAACGATTCCGTCAACAGGTCGACCGGCGTGGCGGGCCGCTTGACGGCCTGGTCGGTGTCCGCGTGATGCAACTCGATGATGCGCTCCGCGGTGGCCACCAGCAGCGCTTCCCGTGTGCGGAAGTAGTTGGAAGCCGTTCCCGGCGGTAGATCCGCCGCCTTCTCCACCGCTCTGTGGGTCAGGCCGTGCACGCCCGACGACGCCAGCAGGTCGATGGCGGCATCGGTCAGGGCGCGCCGACGGGCCGGATTAGTGGGCGGCATGGGCAGATGGTACCAATAGCCGTACTAGTACGATCGTAGTGAATGAGCGGGAGGTCTCATGAGGATCGTGGTGGTCGGCGCCGGGCTCGGAGGAGTGGCGGCCGCGGTCGGGCTGCATCGCACAGGCCATGAGGTGACACTCCTCGAGCGGGCTGCCGAGCTGCGGGAAGCGGGCACCGGGATCGTGGTCATGCCCAACGGGCTTCGCGCGCTGGACACCCTGGGGCTGGCCGAGGACGTTCGCGGGCACGTCATCCATGCGGCCCGCGGAGGACTGCGGGACTGGCGCGGACGGCCGCTGCTGGTCACCGACCTGGTCAGGGCGCAGCAGGAGGGTGGAGCGAGACGGGAGATCGGGGCGCCCGTCATGATCGAGCGAGCGAAACTGCACCGATCGCTCCGCGCCCCGCTGCCGTCCGAGCTGGTGCGGACCACCACCCCCGTCAAGCGCCTGGAGTCCGACTCCACCGGAGTGACCGTGATCAGCGAAGGCGGTCCCGTCGCCAGGGCGGACGCGGTGATCGCGGCCGACGGCATCGGCAGCACGCTGCGTGCACAGCTCTTCCCCGGTCACCCCGGGCTGCGGCGGACCGGTCGATTGGACCTGCGCGGCATGCTGCCCCGCCCTCCCTGCATGGCACCGGACCTGCTCGTCAGCCAGTTGGTCGACCGGCGCAGCGGGGCGATGTTCGGCCTTTTCCCCGTCGGCGAGGACCACCTGTACTGGTTCACCGACTCCGCCCTGCACGGCCCGCCGCCGGGTGCGTACGAGGCGCGCCGGCAGATGCTGTCCCTGATGGCCGACTGGCACCCTCTCGTCGCGGCGCTGATCGAGGCGACCCCGCCCGCCGGCATCTACGTCGACCCGATCGCCCGCCTGGCCGAACCCCTGCCCTCGTTCGTGACCGGCAGGATCGCGCTCCTCGGCGATGCCGCGCACGCCATGTCACCCGACCTCGGCCAGGGCGCCAGCCAGGCGTTCGAAGACGCCGCCGCGCTGACCCGCCATCTGGCCGGCGCGGAGCCGGCCGACGTCGCCCGGCGGCTCCTGCGCTACGACGCCGAGCGCAGGCCCAGAGCCAATCGCATGATGGTGGCGGCGGCCCGGCAGTCGCGGCTGACCTCCCAGACCGGCGTGGCCGCGTGGCTACGCGACACGTTGCTGCGCGCTGTGCCGTCCCGGCTGGCCACCCGGCAGCTCGCCGCCCTCTGGCACGCCTAGCCCGCCCGGGGTCAGAAGGGAGCCTCCTCGGGGCCGTTCGGCTGGGGCTCCTGGCGCTGGGCCATCGCGGCGGCCAGCTTGGCACGGGCGCCCTGCAGCCACTCCTCGCAGATGGCCGCCAGCCGCTCTCCCCGCTCCCACAGCTCTATCGACTGCTCCAGAGTGAGCCCGCCGGTCTCCAGGCGGCGCACCACCTCGGTCAGCTCCTCGCGGGCCTGCTCGTACGACGGGGTCTGCTTCTCCGACGGGGTCCGCTTCTCCGACGGGGTCTGCTTGTCCTCAGCCACGTCCCCCACCTTAGAGGCCGGGACCGACACTCCGAGGCCTCTTAACTCTGTCCGCTTTGGGCATAAATCGTAGGCTTTGTCCGTTACTTAGAGGTACTAACCATTGTCGAGGGCGATGATCGGGGGGTCATCCTCATGTGTGGAATCAGCGGCTGGGTGGACTACGGACGCGATCTCCGTCGCGAGCGGGAGACCGTGCAGGCCATGACGGACACGATGGCGTGCCGCGGGCCCGACGCCGAAGGGATGTGGCTCACTCCGCACGCCGCGTTCGGCCACCGGCGGCTGGCCATCATCGACATCGAGGGCGGGCGCCAGCCCATGACCGCCGACGCCGGCGGCGAGGTCGTGGCCGCCCTGACCTACAGCGGAGAGGTCTACAACTTCAGGGAGCTGCGCGCCGAGCTCACCCGGAGCGGGCACCGCTTCCGGACCCAGAGCGACACCGAGGTCGTCCTGGAGGCGTACCTCGAATGGGGCGAGGACTTCGTCTCCCGGCTCAACGGCATGTACGCCTTCGCCATCTGGGACGCCCGCCGCGAGGAACTGCTGCTCGTGCGCGATCGCATGGGAATCAAGCCGCTGTACTACTACCCGACGGCGAACGGGGTGCTGTTCGGCTCCGAGCCCAAGGCCATCCTGGCCAACCCGCTCGCCGAGCGGGTGGTCGACGCCGACGGCCTGCGCGAGATCCTGGCCTTCGTCAAGACGCCCGAGTGCGCCGTCTTCCGGGGCATGTACGAGGTGCGGCCCGGCCAGGTGGTGAAGGTGCGGCGCGAGGGCCTGAGCAAGCGCCGCTACTGGCGGCTGGAGGCCCGCGAGCACACCGACGACCTGCAGACGACGATCAGGACCGTGCGCGAGCTGCTCGACGACATCGTCGAGCGGCAGCTCATCTCCGACGTGCCGCTGTGCACGCTGCTGTCCGGCGGGCTCGACTCCAGCGCGGTCACCGCGCTCGCGGCCCGCGCGCTGGCCGGCCAGGGCGGGGTGCGGTCGTTCTCCGTCGACTTCGCCGGCTACAGCGAGAACTTCCAGGCCGACGACATGCGCGACACCCCGGACACCCCGTACGTCCACGACGTCGTACGGCACGTCGGCTCCGATCACACCGACATCGTGCTGGACTCGGCCGACCTCATGGATCCCGCCGTGCGTGCGGCCGTCCTGCGGGCGCGGGACCTCCCGCTGGGCATCGGCGACATGGACACCTCGCTCTACCTGCTCTTCAAGGCGATCAGGGGGCACTCGACGGTGGCGCTGTCGGGGGAGTCCGCCGACGAGGTGTTCGGCGGCTACCGGTGGTTCCACGATCCCGAGGCGGTCAACTCCGGCACCTTCCCGTGGCTCGCGATGCGGGGCCAGACGGGACTGTCCACCCGGGGCGAGTTCCTGAACGAGGAACTGCTGCGCAAGCTCGACATCCCCGCCTACCGCGCCGACAGCTACCAGCGGGCGCTGGCCGAGGTGCCCCGGGTGCCGGGGGAGACCGGGCTGCAGAAGCGGATGCGCGAGGTCAGCTACCTGCACCTGACCCGGTTCGTGCAGATCCTGCTCGACCGCAAGGACCGCATGAGCATGGCCGTCGGCCTGGAGGTCCGGGTGCCGTTCTGCGACCACCGCCTGGTCGAGTACGTCTTCAACGCCCCCTGGGCCATAAAGACCTTCGACGGGCACGAGAAGAGCCTGCTGCGCGCGGCGACGGCCGACGTGCTGCCCCGCTCGGTGGTCGAGCGTCGCAAGGTGCCCTACCCCTCGACGCAGGACCCGGCGTACGAGCGTGCGCTGCGTGCCGAGGTGACCCGCGTGCTCGACGGGAGCCCGGCCATCGGCTGCCTGGTGGACGCGGGGAAGGTGCGCACGATCCTCGACCAGCCCCTGGGCGCGGTCAGCCTGCAGGGCGCCCGGACGTCGCTGGAGGGCATCCTGCAGATCAACGCGTGGCTCGGCGCCTACGACGTGCGTCTCGCGATCTGACCCGCCGCCGCCCGCGGCTCCGGTTCACGCGTCCTGGGCGGTCACGGTCACCCGGTCGTCGGAGAAGCGGATCGTGAGCTCGTCACCCGGCTTGACGTCCTCCGCCAGGCGGACGACCTCTCCGGAAGGACGCTGCGCGATGGCGTAACCCCGCTCCAGCGTGGCGGCGGGGGACAGGGCCACCAGCCGGGCCCTGAGATGTTCCAGCGAGTCGGCCGAGCGGTCCAGGGACGCCGAAAGGCAGCGCCTGGACCGCTCGCGCAGCGCGTCGACCTGCTCGGCCCGCCGGTCGAGCTCCCGGACGGGATCGGCGAGCGACGGCCGGGAGCGCACGGACTCGAGCCAGGACATCTCGCGCTCGACCCAGCCCCGCAGCACCCGGCGGCCCCGGTCCCTGAGCTGGTGGACGAGCGTGAGCTGCTCGCCCACGTCGGGCACGACCTTCTTGGCCGCGTCCGTCGGGGTCGAGGCGCGCACGTCGGCGACCAGATCGAGCAGCGGACTGTCCTGCTCGTGGCCGATCGCGCTCACCACCGGCGTACGGCAGGCCGCGACGGCCCGCACCAGCGACTCGTCGGAGAACGGCAGCAGGTCCTCCAGAGAGCCGCCGCCCCTGGCGATGATGATCACATCGACCTCGCGGTCGGCGTCGAGCTTGCGCAGCGCCTCGGTCACCTCGCCCACGGCGTACGACCCCTGGACGGCGACCTGCTCCACCTTGAACCGGACGGCGGGCCAGCGGCGGCGGGAGTTCTCCAGCACGTCACGCTCGGCCGCCGAGTCGCGCCCGCAGATGAGCCCGACGGTGCCCGGCAGGAACGGCAGCCGCCTCTTCCTGTCGACGTTGAACAGGCCCTCGCCCGCCAGCACCTGGCGGAGCCGTTCGAGCCGCGCCAGCAGTTCGCCGATGCCGACCGGGCGGATCTCCAGGGCCGTGAACGCGAACGAGCCCTTGTTGACCCAGAAGTCCGGCTTGACGTGCATCACGACGCGCGCGCCGTCGACGGGACGCGGCACGCTCGCCTCGTACACGCCCCGGGCGCAGGTGATCCTCGCCGAGACGTTGGCCACGGGATCGCGCAGCGTCAGGAAGACGGTGCCGCCCCGGGCGGTCAGCTCGGTGATCTGCCCTTCGACCCAGACGGTGCCCAGCTTGCCGATCCACTGGGCGACCATCTGCAGCACCGACCTGATCGGCAGCGGCGCCTCAGGAGACGTCTTCGCGCTCAAGTGCCCTCCTCGCCTGGCCCGGCTCGCATCTGCAGGCTAGCCGTACCTGCCGACAATCCACAGGCGACCAGGCGGAGGACGCCTCATCCGCCCGCCCGGCGTACGGCCGAGCGGGCGCGGCCCGGGATCAGGACTCGGACTGGAGCTTGGCCAGCCGGTTCTGGAACATCCGGACCACCTCGGGGCGGTTCAGGTGCGCCTGCTCGTAATCCAGCAGCGCGTGCACCTGCTCGGCCGACTTGCCGCGCATCCGGGCCCGCAGCGACGCCACGGTGAGGTTCGCGTAGCCCGGCATCGGCTCCGCCGCCTCGGCGGTCGTCTCCTCTGCCGCCGGCTGCTCCACGGACTGCTGCACGGGCTGCTGAACCGGCTCGGGCGCTGCCGCGGCGGGCTTCTTGCGCGTCCTGGTCGTCTTCGGCGCGGCGGTGACCGTGCTCTCGGTGCTCTCGGTGCTCTCGGTGGTTTCGGCGGCGGCCTTGCGGCGGGTGCGCGGCTTCTTCGGCGCGGCGGGCGCGGCCTCCTCCTGGGTCGCGGCGGCCTCAGCGGTTGCGGCGGGCTCGGCGCTTGCAGCAGGCTCGGCGGTTTCGGTGGTTTCTGTGGTTTCGGTGGCCTTGCGGCGGGTGCGCGGCTTCTTCGGCTCCGCGGCAGGGGCGGCCTCGGGCTTCGGCTCGGCTGCCGCCTCCACGGCCTCGACCGGAGTGGCGGTCTCCGCGGGCTTGGGGGTTTCGGCGGGCTTGGGGGCCTCGACGTTCTCGACGGCCGGAGGCTCGGCGGGCGCCGCCTCGGCGGGGGCGGTCTCCGCGGGCGCCGCCTCGGTCGTCGTCGCCTCGGTGGTCACCGCCTCGGCCTTCTCGGCCTTGCTCGGCCGGGGGGCGAAGATGACGGGCTCCCGGCGCGCGGGCCGCTCCCCGGCGGTCTGCCCGGTGGTCTGCCCGGTGGTCTGCTCTGCCGTCTCCTCGGTCCGCGGCGCCTCGGCGGTCTCGCGCCGCTCACCGTCCTGCGCCTCGCCACCGGCGAAGCGCTCCTTGATGGTGGTCTTGATCTTGTCGCCGGCCAGCAGCGCCTGTCCGACCCCGTTCAGAGCGGTCTGAAGAACGGTCGTTATTGCTCTAAGGACGGACATTTCGGCTCCCGGGGAGATGCGTATCTGGTACACCCAGTCTTGCAAGACCAGGGTCAAGAGGTGGCTCGCGTTCCACATAGCATAGGAACATGGACGTGCAGACCTCAGCGACCCGCCGTGTCCTGGTCGCCAAGCCCCGCGGTTACTGCGCGGGTGTCGACCGAGCGGTGCAGGCGGTCGAGCGGGCGCTTGAGCAGTATGGCGCGCCCATCTACGTACGCAAGCAGATCGTGCACAACACCCACGTCGTGAAGACGCTGGAGGAGCGCGGCGCCGTCTTCGTGGAGGAGACCGAGGAGGTCCCCGAGGGGGCCATCGTCGTCTTCTCCGCTCACGGTGTCGCGCCCGCCGTGCACGAGGAGGCCGCGAGCCGCAGTCTCCGGACCATCGACGCGACGTGCCCTCTGGTGACCAAGGTGCACAACGAGGCCAAGAGGTTCGCGGCCAAGGACTACGACATCCTGCTCATCGGGCACGAGGGGCACGAGGAGGTCGAGGGCACCGCGGGCGAGGCGCCCGAGCACATCCAGCTCGTGGACGGGCTCGACGGCGTCGAGGGCGTGTCCGTACGCGACCCGGAGAGGGTGGTCTGGCTCTCCCAGACGACCCTGTCGGTGGACGAGACCACCGAGACGGTCGCGCGGCTGCGGACGCGGTTCCCCAACCTCATCGACCCGCCGAGCGACGACATCTGCTACGCCACCTCCAACAGGCAGACCGCGGTCAAGCAGATCGCCGCCGAGTCGGACCTGGTCATCGTCGTCGGCTCGGGCAACTCCTCCAACTCCAAGCGCCTGGTCGAGGTCGCGAAGGACTACGGCGCCGCCGCGTCCTACCTCGTCGACGACGCCTCGTTCGTCCGGGACGAGTGGCTGGAGGGCGTGGCCACGGTCGGCCTGACCAGCGGCGCCTCTGTCCCGGAGGAACTCGTGCGGGGAGTGCTCGCCAAGCTGGCCGAGCACGGCTTCACCGAGGTCGAGGAGGTCGAGTCGGTGCAGGAGAGCATGCGGTTCGCCCTGCCTCACGAACTCCGCAAGGACCTCCGCGCGGTCTGATCGGCCTCAGGTCACGCCGGCTCAGTTCACTCCGGCCCAAGTCACGCCGGCGCAGCTCACTCGTCGGCGGCCTTGCCGTACACGCGGGGCTCGAAGTACCCCTCCGGCTCCGGGTCGAACGTGCGGGCCCGGCCACGGCGCGAACGGGAGCGGGCGGCCGGCGTCGGTTCGGGCGCGGCCCCGGCGCGCAGCTCCCTCAGGTTGGCGGGCAGGCCGCGCACCCACGCGATGCCCAGCGCCAGCGCGGCCCCGAGGAACAGCCACGGCGCGCCGGACGACAGCGCGGTGAACATCCCGAGCCCGAACGTCTGGAGCATCGACGCGGACCTGAGCGCCCGCAGGAGTTCCACCAGCAGCGCCGCGGCGAAGAAGACCAGCGGAGGCGTCACCACCAGCGGCAGCAGATCGCGGGGACGCACCAACAGGACCGCCGCGAGGCAACCGGCCACGAACGCGGGCCCGGGCAGGAACGGCATGCCCACCAGAGTGATCACGAAGAGCATGACGATCGCCCCCCGAGCGGTCAGCCGCAGCCCCGCTCGACCGGTGCCTGTCATCGGGCCCCCCTTACGACAAGTCTCGCGTCAATTTACCGTTCTGACGATGCGGGGGAGGGGGGCTTACCCGCTCTTCACCTTCGAGTTCGGGGATGGCGACCGGCCGGGGGACCTCCTCGACCGCCGAAGGGGCGTCGAGCGAGTAGTCCACGAGACCGAGGTCGTTCATTCTCCGCGCGCTGACCAGGACCCGGCTCTCCAGCGAGCCGACCGTCTGGTTGTACGCGGTGACCGCTCTCGTGAGCGCCTTGCCGAGGTTGTCCACGTGCCGTCCCAGACCGCCGAGCCGCTCGTACAGTTCCTTGCCCAAATCGAAGACGGCCTTGGCGTTCTCGCTGACCGCGGTCTGCTGCCAGGCGTACTGGGCCGTGCGGAGCATCGTGACGAGCGTCGTGGGAGTGGCGATGTGGACACGCCTGCGCATCGCGTACTCCAGCAGTCCCGGGTCGCGCTCCAGGGCGGGCGCGAGAAACGCCTCGCCGGGGATGAACAGGACCACGAACTCGGGCGACGGGTTGAACGCCTGCCAGTAGGACTTCGCGGCTAACCGGTCCACGTGCTCGCGCACGTGCCGCGCGTGGGCGTCCAGCCGGGCCGAGGCGAACGCGGGGTCGGCGGCCTCGGCCGCCTCCAGGTAGGCCGCGAGCGAGACCTTCGCGTCCACGACGACGTTCTTGCCGCCGCTGAGCCGTACGACCATGTCGGGCCGGACCACGCCATCACGGGTGACGGCGCTCACCTGCTCGTCGAAGTCGCAGAAGCGGGCCATTCCGGCGATCTCCGCCACCCGGCGCAGTTGCAGCTCTCCCCACCGCCCCCGGGCCTCCGGCCGCTGGAGCGCCCGCACCAGCGCGTCCGTCTGGGCCTTGAGCCGATCGGAGCTCTCCCGTACGAACTCCATCTGCTTGCTCAGCTCGGCGCGGGCGGCGCGGGCGCCCGACTCGCTCTCCCTGAGCTGGCTCTCCACCTTGGAGAGCGTCTCCCGCAGCGGCGCGACCAGGTTCTCGACCGCCTGCCTGCGCTGGTCGAGGTCCCCGGCCGCCTCGGCCCTCGTGGTGTTGAGCCGGTTCTCCGCGAGTTCGAGGAAACGCAGGTTGGCCACGTCGAGGGCGTGCGCGGAGATGGCCTGGAACCGCTCGGTGAGCTGGTTCTCCATGTAGGCCACCTTGTCCTCGGCCGCCCGCGTCCGCGCCTCGGCCTCGGCCACCCTGGCGGCCGCCTGGGCGGTCCGGCCCGCGGTCCGCATCCCGGCCAGGGCCGCGCCGACCACCACGCCGATCACCAGTCCCACTGCGAGCGCCACGACATCCACGGTCTGGATGATTTCAGGCATTGGCGTGCCAAACAGGGAGGCGCGCCTGGGAGCGGGCCGAGCCGGACCACGCGGCCGCCGATGTCCGGCGCACCCCCCGAGGCCCCTAAACTCGTGGTACGTGAGCCTGAGCATCGGGATCGTCGGCCTGCCCAACGTCGGCAAGTCCACGCTTTTCAACGCACTGACCAAGAGCGGGAACGCCCTGGCGGCCAACTACCCGTTCGCCACGATCGAGCCGAACGTGGGCATCGTCGGCGTGCCGGACGCCCGTCTGGACAAGCTGGCGGAGATCTACGGGTCCGCGCGCATCCTCCCGGCGAAGGTCGAGTTCGTCGACATCGCGGGCCTGGTGAAGGGCGCGTCGGAGGGCCAGGGCAGGGGCAACCAGTTCCTCGCCAACATCCGCGAGACCGACGCCATCTGCCAGGTCATCCGGGTCTTCTCCGACCCCGACGTCACCCACGTGGACGGCGAGGTGGCGCCGGAGCGCGACATCGAGACGATCAACACCGAGCTGATCCTCGCCGACCTGCAGACGATCGAGAAGGCGCTGCCCCGCCTGCAGAAGGAGGCGCGCAACAACAAGGACCGCAAGGTCCTCCTGGAGGCCGCCGAGGCCGCGGCGAAGCTGCTCGACACCGGCACGACCCTGTACGCCGGGGGCAAGGCGGCCGGGATCGACCTCGCCGACCTGCGCGAGCTCCATCTCCTCACGGCCAAGCCGTTCCTGTACGTGTTCAACCTCGACGCCGACGAGCTGATGGACGCCGACCTGCGGGCCAAGCTCTCGGCGATCGTGGCGCCGGCGGAGGCCGTGTTCCTCGACGCGAAGATCGAGTCCGAGCTGGTGGAGCTGCCCGACGACGAGGCGCTGGAGCTGCTGCAGTCCGTCGGCCAGGAGGAGTCGGGCCTCGCCCAGCTCGCCCGGGTCGGCTTCGAGACGCTCGGCCTGCAGACGTACCTGACGGCCGGCCCCAAGGAGGCCAGGGCCTGGACGATCCGCAAGGGCGCGACCGCGCCCGAGGCCGCCGGGGTCATCCACACCGACTTCCAGCGCGGTTTCATCAAGGCCGAGGTCATCTCGTTCGACGACCTGGTGGGGGCGGGTTCGATGACCGCGGCCAGGTCGGCGGGCAAGGCCCGCATCGAGGGCAAGGACTACGTGATGCGCGACGGCGACGTGGTGGAGTTCCGCTTCAACGTCTGAACCGGCGCCGTCCGCCGTGCTCGCGGCGAACGGCCGGCCGGGTGCGCGCCGCGGGCTGCGGCGCGGACCCGGCCGACCGGTGTCATCGCAGGCTCAGCTGCGCGACCACTTCTGGTTCGCGCCGCCGTTGCACGTCCAGATCACCAGCTGCGTGCCGTTGGCGGTGCCGCCGCCGTAGGCGTCCAGGCACTTGTTCGAGCCGACTCCGACGATCGTGCCGTCGGAGTTCAGCGTCCACTGCTGGTGGGTGCCGCCGTTGCAGTCGTAGATGTCGACCCGGGTCCCGTCCGCCGTGCCCTGCCCGTAGGCGTCCAGGCACTTGGTGCCGTAGACCATCAGCTGCTTGGACGGCGTGAGGGTCCAGGTCTGGTTGGCGCCGCTGTTGCAGTCCCAGAGCGCGACCTGGGTGCCGTTGGTCTGGGACTGGTTGGGGACGTCGACGCAGCGGCCGGAGGCCTGGCCCCTGATGGGGCCGACGCTGGTGTTGCCGTTTCCGCCGCTGGTCGCGGTGACGGAGAGGTTGTCGAACATGTCGGTCTGGTAGCCGACCACTCCGAGCCCGACCTGTCCGGCGAAGTAGGAGTTGTCCGTCACCGAGCCGAGCGCGGCGCCGTCGAGGGTGGCGCTGATCTGGTTGCCCGAGAAGCTGAGCGAGATCGTGTGCCAGGTGTTGGTCCCGAGCGAGCTCCGGGAGCCCGAGGTGAGGGTGCTCACCGTGCCGGACGTGGTGCTCTTGGCGATCGACCAGGCGCCGGAGTTGTTCAGCCGCAACTGGTAGGCCGCCTGGTGGCTCTGCGGGCGTGACTGCGTGTTCGCCCGCCCGAGCAGCGTGATGGTGCCGCCCTGCTGGAAGTTGACGTCCACGCTGACCTTGTAGTTGCTCCAGGACGGGTCGCCGACCAGGCCGAAGGCGTCGCTGTCGTCCTGCCATTCGATCGGACGCACGGGGGTCACCTGCTGCAGGCACTGACCGGCCCGGCCGCCGGCGCAGGGCCGGACCTCGAAGGCTCCCTGCATGTCGGAGAAGTACTTGGCCTCGGTGCGGGAGGCGTAGGCGTCGAAGTCGTCGGAGTACGGCAGAGCCAGCGGCGCGCTCGCCGGTCCGGCCGCCGTGCCCTTGCCCTGACCGGTGGTCGTGGTCACCGAGTAGATCCGGTTCGGCTGCATGGTGAGCGAGTAGGAGCCGTTGCTGGGGGTGATGTCCGGCTGCCTGACGAACCAGTCGGCGGGGTTGTTCGAGCCGAGGTTGGTGGACCAGACGTGCACGGTGCCGGTGCTCAGCCCGCCGGTCACGTTGACGTTCACGGTCTGCGTGGTCGTCGACGTGCTGGTCTCGTAGATGGTCGAGTAGTCGGTGTTGTTCGTGGACTTCAGAGAGATGTAGCTGCCGTTGCTCCGGTTCCCGCCGAGGTATCCGCTCGCGGAGCCGGTGAGGAAGCGCCAGCCCGGCTGGGTGAACTGGGCGACCTGGGCGTTCGCCCACAGGCTGCGGCCCAGCTGGTAGGAGCCCGACCACGGCGAGTTGGCGACCGCCAGGGCGGTGGTGTTGAAGGGCAGGTTCGGGTAGAGCGCGGCCACCAGCGGCCAGTTGACGAAGCCCGTCATCTGGCCGTCGAGGTATCCGCGGGTGATGCTGCGGATGTAGGGGGCCGAGCCGCTGATGTAGTCCTGCGATCCGAACTCGCTGTTCCAGATCGGCTTGCCGGTGGCCACGGCGTTCGCGCTGGACGGACACGAGGTGGCGTCGCCCAGGTAGCCGCACAGGTAGTGCGACCCGACCACGCCGACCGCGGCCTTGAAGGCCGGGTCGCTCAGCATGTCGTCGGCGGTGGACAGGCCGAAGCTGTCGTCGCCGACGATCTGCACGTTGCCGTAGCCGTTGGAGTCGAGGGCCGACCGGAGGTTCTTGTACCAGGTCTTGTTGTGCCCGCGCTCGTTCCATCCGCCGATGTAGTTGATCGTCAGGCCGTGCTGCTTGGCGCAGTTGAGCCAGGAGATGTCGTAGTCGATCATGTCCTGGGACCAGAAGTTCCCGCCGCCGATCCAGCCCGGCGCGGTCCACGGCAGCGCGATCAGCTTGATGTTCGGGTTGCGGGCCACCGCCTGCTCGCCCAGCCAGAACTCGTAGCCGACGTTGCAGTTGATGTCGCCGCGGGTGTGCTGGATGCTGGGCTCGGAGCCGTCGGTGGAGTTGGCGTCACCGCCGATCTCCAGTTTCAGCAACTGCACCGCCGCGCCGTACCCGGGCTTGAACAGGTAGTCCAGGATCTGGGAGCGCTGCGTCTCCGGGTAGTCGATGAGCAGCCGGGAGTTGCCGCCGCCGCCGCTGATCGCCCCCACTCCGTCGAACGTGCGTCCCGTCGAGCCGCCGTTCACCGTGATGGTCGTCGTGGCCGCCTGGGCCGCCGGCGCGGTCATCACCACGGCGCCGGCGCCGGTCACGGCCGCCGTGACCGTCGCCATGATGATGCGGACCCATTTCCTGTCGCCGACTGGTCGACGTTTGCGCATGCCGGACCTCCGGGGCTGTCCGTGTGGGGGATGAGTGAGGGCGGTTCACCAGCCCTGCTGGATCGCTTTCTGTTGGAAGCCGTTTGAAAATGTCAGAGCGGTCAGGGCATGTCAAGGCACGGTCAGGAGGGAAAGATGGCGTGTGAACGTGGCTGAACTGGCGTGCAGCAGAAACGCGCCTGACGGCTGTCGCCCGCGATGAAAGTTTCAGGCGTGCGCGTACGTTCGGTTGCGCTCGGTTATGGCAGAGATTGTTGGAACGCGTGTCACTGAGGTTCGCGCTGCTCAGATGGTGCTCAGACGAGGTCGCGGTAGTAGTAGAACATCGGCTCGGCCGCCCCGGGTTCGGTGTTGGCGAAGCCGTGCGCCTCGTAGAAGCGGCGCGTGTCGGTGTCCTCGCCGTCGACGTTGATCGCGAGGATGTCCGCGCCGCGTTCCCGCGCGAGGCGGCACGCCTCCTCCAGCAGGGCGTGCCCGAACCGCCGTCCGCGCAGGCCGGGCCGCACGTACAGCTCGTCCAGGACCGCGGCCGGACCCTCGTGCCAGACGTCGGGCCGGAAGGTCAGAACCGCGACGCCGACGGCCGGTTCGCCGGTGAGAAGGGCGACGAGGTGGTCTCCGCCGATCAGCCGGCGCAGGCGTGCCGTGAGCACGTCCGTTCCCGGTGACGGCGCGTCGAACTCGCGGTTGAAGGCGTCCAGCAACTCGGCGACGGCAGCGGCGTCGGCCGCCGTCGCCTGCCGTACCGGATGCTCTTGCTGCGGTATGGCCACCTCCGCATACTTCCTGACCGGCTCGGCGGACTGCACGATATTTTGCGGGCGACGGCGGACGCCGCCTACGACCTCGAACGGCCTTGAGGCGACCGGGTCGCGCAAAAGCGGCGGTCATGGCGGTGAGCGGCATCACCCGCCACACCTCTCCCTCCGGTCAGATCCTCCATGGCCAGCGGAAACGCTTGGGTCAACTGCCCTAGACGCATTCGTGAGGTTCGTTGAAGCATCGAGATGAGGCCGTTTGGCGCATAGTCGTCGTTTGAATCCCTTTTCGTGACAAATCTCTTCGCTGCCGTAATCCGGCACAGCGGAAGGGGATGTCGGCCGAATTCGGGCACCGGGAAAAGCCCAGGTGGCCTGACCTGGCGAGGCCCGATCGGGCCCAAGGAGGGGACCATGCATCGGAAAACCAGACAGCTGGCTCTCGCGGCGATTTTCGCCTCGACGCTCACGGCCGGAGGAGTCGCGCTGCTCGGCGGCGCCGCCTCCGCGGCCACCGGCGCCCTGGGGTCGGCGTGGGCGCCGCAGGCGGGCGAGCCCGGCGGCTGGGTGCGGGCGACGTCGTACACCACCACCATCAGCGACCCGCTGCTGGCGGCCGAGGCCATGCCCGTGATCGGGACGATGCAGAGCGGCATGCCGATGCTCACGGTCGCGGAGTTCCCGGGCATGGGCGCCGCGTCGATGGAGCAGATGGCAGAGGAGGCCCGCCAGAGCATCAGGGACGAGGCGAGCAGCGCCAGACAGCAGATCATGCAGGACGCGGCGAGCGCGCAGCAGCGCATCGAGCAGATGTCCCAGCGCGCGCAGCAGGAGTTGTCGGAGCAGGAGCAGTCGCAGTCGTCCGCGGGCGAGTCGCAGAGCTCCGATCTGCCGGAGAGCGCTCCTGGCAGCGCTCTGGGCAGTGCGCCGGAGAACGTCCCTCCCGAGATCTCGGCTCCGGAGAACGTTCCGCCCGCGGGCATCCCACCGGTGGGCATCCCGCCGGCGTCGAGTGAGTCGTCCTCCTCGTCCTCCTCCGAGGCGTGCCAGTGAGGGCGCAGGCGTAGTGGTTCGGCAGGCACGACGGCCCCGCCCGGCGGGGCCGTCGTCGCACGTACGGTCGGTTTCGATATGCCTGCGAGCTGCGAAGACAGCAATAGGTGGCGGTTAGGTAATCGATGCCCTCGCTGGCCAGGCGTAACGTGCTTTTCCGCGGAGTGGATAGGTGTGGGGCGTCTCTACGGGATGTGGACCTGGTTTGCTCGGTCGCGGCGATGCTTGCACCATGGGCGTGGCTTACCTGGAAGAATTGGCGAGGCCGCTAGGGTGAATACTTCAATGCGGTTAACCGGATCGAGAGCAAGAGGAAACCGCGCCAGCCGGAGGGATCGGCGCGAGCGGAGGCGTGATGGCTCGCAGGTCAGACGTCCAGCAGGATCCGCGGATCGCTGGCGACCCTGACCCGTACCCACTGGAAGGTTTCGAGGCGGCGAGCACCGCGCACGGCACGGCCCCCCGTCGCAGAGGCTGGAGCGGTGGTGGAGGCCGCTGGCTCGTCTGGACGGGGCGGGTCATCCTCTGGGCGCTGATCGTCGTCATCGTGGTCAACGGCGTCCGCGCTCCGTTCGAACGGCTGACACAGGACGACCCGGCCGGCGTGACCCCCACCGGCACGGCGACGTCCGGATTCCCCGCGACGCAGGCGGCGGCCTTCGCCAACCAGTTCGCGGCGGTCTACCTCAACTACGACGCGGCCAATCCCCAGCAGCGCGCGGAACGGCTGAGGTCGTTCCTGCCCGAGGGCGCCGACGAGCAGTTCGGCTGGAACGGCTACGGACGCATGTCGGCGGGGGCCTTCCAGTTCGCCGGGATCGACGTGATCGACGACCACAACGCGCGGGTGACCGTGACGTACCAGTCGGGGGGCAGCCGCGGTCTGCTGTCCGTGCCGGTCTACTACGACAACGGCGGGTTCGTGGTCTCGGCCCAGCCGGCTCTGCTGCCCGCGCCGGGGCCGGCGGGCCTGCCGCAGCTCCCGGACCCCGACCGCGACTCCGCCACCGAGGCCGAACTGCGTCCCCAGCTCGAAGGCTTCTTCAAGGCGTACGCCGCGGGCAACCAGGTCGACCTCCAGCGCTACGTCGCGAGCGGGGTGACCGTCAACGGGTTCAACGGCGAGTTCACCCTCGCCGAGCTGAAGGACGTGGTGGTCCCGCCGGACGGCGCCGACAGCAGGAAGGTCACGGCCGTGGTCGTGTGGGCGGTGGCGTCCGGACAGTCGACGGCGGTCGCGAGCCCGTCGCAGGACCCGGCGGCGCAGCCGGCCGGTCTCGAACAGGCCTATCAGCTGACGATCGAGAAGCAGGGCGGCAAGTGGTTCGTCAGGGACATCCAGGGTGCGAACCGGTCCGTGGGGTAGCGCATGCCCGGCAAAGACATCGCTGATCCATCCCCCCGGGAGGGCGAGAGTTGATACTGAAGACCATCGCGGACCACTTTCTTGATCTTGCCGCGCCGTCACCGGCGCCGACGACGGGCATCAACACCGAAGGTCTCGCCGACTTCCTCCGGAAGTTCTTCGCTCCGCTCTTCCTCGCGGTCGTCTCCGTCGTGGCGATCTTCTTCCTCTTCACCCGCGAGATCACCAGGTTCGTCCAGTTCATCATCCTGGCGATCGCGATCGGCGTGATCTTCTACGTTCCCAACATCATCGAGGTGACGGCGAAGGCGATCGCGGGCGCACTTGGCATCAAGTGATCGGGCGGAGAGGAGGTTCGGGGTGGATCTGCCCACGTATACCAATATCTGGCGTATTGAGAAGCGGCTGTACAAGCTGTACGACCTACGGCTGCCGATGCCGCTTCCGGTCGTCTGGATCGGTGTGTTCGTGGGTGTCTCCGTGCCGTGGTGGGTCTTCCTCTACCTGATCGGACTGCCGTTCGCGGCCCCCTGGCACGTCATCTACCTCGTCCCTCCGGGCGTGCTCACCTGGCTGTCCACCCGCCCCGTCATCGAGAGCAAGCGCCTCACCGAGTTGCTGCAGTCGCAGCTCCGCTACATGAGCGAGCCCCGGACGTGGTGCCGCATGGCCCCGTTCGACGAGCCGGACGAGGTCGCCGTGACGGCGCGTGTCTGGCGGACCACGCCGCCGGTCGCGGCGCCGCACGGCAGCGCGGCCCGCAAGGCGCGCCGCGCGGTCTCGGTCAAGGTGCCCGTCCCGAAGGTCTCAAGGAGCGGCGCACGGGTGGCCTCGGGGGCCGCCGCGCGAGTGGACGCGCATCCGGTGGACCCATCACGTGTCGTACGCCCTGCCGTGGCGGCCGCGGCCGCCGCCGCCGTGCCGGTCACCGACACGGCTCCCGCCCCCCTGCCCCGAAGCGGTGCCGCCGCCCGGGCCGGCGCCACCGGTGAGCGCGTTTTCTACCTCACGGAGCCGCCCACGTCGCCTGCGCCCCCCGCGCCCACGCCGCTCGCGCCCTCTCCGCGCCCGCCGGAGCGCGAACGCGACCCGCACGAGGGACACAGCGAGGGACTCAGCGAGGGACCTGCCGCTCGCGAGCCGCAGGCTCCGCAGGAGCCGCCAGAGCCTCAGGAGGCCCCGGAGAGCCGCGAAGAGAGCCGCGAAGAGGGACCTGTGCAGCAGGCGCCCTCCGCCGTCCCGCCCATCGGCACCGAGACGCTGCGCCGCCTGCGCAGGCTCGCCGCTTCGGCCGAACCCCGCGCCGAAGGGCCCTCCGACGTCGCCTCCTCCACCGAGCCGGCCGCCGTGGAGCCCGCGCACGACGCCGAGGCCCTTGAGCAGCATCGCAAGGGCCGTCCGCCGCGCCTCGTGCGGCCCCGGGTGCCGGGCGGCGCAGGGGACGAGCCTGCGGGCGAGGCGCCGGTCCCCGGGGACACTGTTCCCGGCGACGCGGAGGCCGCATCTGCGGAGGCCACTCCTGTGGACGCCGCGGCCGAGCACGCATCGGCGGACACGCAGAAGGATCTCCCGGACGAGCCCGCTTCCGGCGCGCGCCCCGCTGCCCACCCCGCTGCCCACCCCGCTGCCCACCCCGTGCGGGAGGCGACGCACCCCACGGGGGCCAGGCCGTACGAGGGCGCGACGGGCAAGGGGGACGTGGCGCCGCCCCCGGCGGGTCCGGCGGCAGTGTCGATCCGGGCCGTGCCCTCGGGGCCCCGCGCCGCCGGCCCGGCCGGTCCCGCGCGGCCGTCGCTGCCCACCCCCGCGACGACCACCCCCGGCAGGCCGGCGCACGAGGAGCCGCCGCGGCTGCGCCGCGTCGAGTCCGTCGTCGGGCGTGACAACTCGGGGGGCTGGCGGCGCCTGGCGCAGGTCGTCGTGGGCGGCAGCCGTACGGACGGCATGGAGGTCGACGAGGCCCGGACCCGCGTCCCGCTCAGCACGAGCAGGCGGATCATGGTGCTCGGCTGCACGGGCGGCGCCGGGCAGACGACCACGGCGTTAATGCTGGGCCACACACTGGCCCGTTACCGCGATGACCGTGTGCTCGCGCTGGACGCGAACACCGGAGAGGACACGCTCACGACGAGGATCTCCGCCGAGTCCCCCGAGACGCTGAGCTCGCTCATCGAGAGCTCCGAAGGGGTGACCGGCTACCTCGGCATGCGGGCGTACACGACGCGCTGCGAATCGGGACTGGAGGTCGTCGGCGCGGACACCGACGACCGGGTGACGCAGCGCCTGGCCGAACGCACTTTCCTGGCCGACTGGCGCAGGACGCTCGCCGCGCTCGACCGGCACTACCGGCTTACCGTGATCGACCCCGCGGCCGCGCTGGCGGCCCGGCTCCTGCCGTACGCCGACCAGCTCGTGCTGGTCGCCCCCGCGAGCGAGGACGCCTCCGAGGCGGTGGCGATGACCTACGAGTGGCTCGACGGACACGGCTGCTCCGACCTGCGGCGTCGCGCCGTGATGGTGATCAACGGCGTGAGCCGCCGCAGCCTCCCCGACGTGGAGCAGGCCGAGGCGGTGGCCAGCGGCCGCTGCCGGGCGATCGTCCGGGTGCCCTGGGAGGACGAGCTGGCCCCAGGGCGGCCGGGACCGGTCGATGTCAATCACCTCCGAATGGGCGGCCGCAGGGCGTACGTTGCGCTTGCGGGTGTGATCGTGAGCGGCCTGGCGGCTGTCCAGGCCAAGCAGGAGGTGGCCAGATGAGGGGCGAGCGAGGAAGCTGGTGAGAGGTCGATGAGCAGGGCGCGCAGTCGCCTCGCGGTGCGTTACTTCGACGATCGCGTTCTCCTCACCGACTCGGCGGCCTGGGCCTACTTCCGGCTGCCGACGGTGAGCTACGAGTTCCTCACCCCCGAGGAGCGCGAGGCGCTGGCCACCAACATCACGATCGCGCTGGCCGCGATCAGGATGCCCGACGCGGAGGTGCACCTGCGGATCGCGCACCGGGCCTACCCGGCGGCGGAGTGGGCGATGGCGCTCAACTCGACCTCCGACGAGGGCTCGGGCTGGCGGGAGTACCTGGAGGAGATGTACCGCCACGTCTGGGCCAAGGACTTCTGGAGCAAGGAGGTCTATCTCGGCGTACGGCTCGGGCCGCGCGGCGCGCAGCTCGGCACCGGCGTGCTCGCCCAGCTCTTCGGCTTCTACCAGCGCAGCGAGAAGGCGCTCGGCATCGAGGACGACCACGTGCCGGACAAGGAGATCACCCGGTGGACCGAGGCCGCCGAGCGGCTCGGCCGGGCCCTGGCCTCCAGCGCGCTGTACGCCCGCCACGCCACCTCAACCGAGATCGCCTGGCTGTTCCAGCACGCGGCGGCGGGCGGCCTCGGCGAGCCGCTGGCCTCGGCCACGCCGCGCCGCAGGTGGGGCAAGGGCGAGATCGAGGCGCTGGTCGAGGGGCAGATCCACAACGGCAGGTCGCTGCTGCGGATCGAGCAGCCGGCCGGAGACTCCTACACCGCGCACCTGTCGTTCGCCCGGTTCCCCGACCTCATGCCGTTCCCCGACGGCGAGCCGTGGCTGCACTTCGCCGACCAGTTGCCGTTCCCCGTGGAGGTCTCCAGCCGGATGCGGCTGATCCCCCCGGTCAGGGCGAGCAAGGACGTGGCGCGCAAGCTGGCGCACGCCCGCGACATGGACATCCACATCCGCGAGGCGGGTGCCGAGGCGCCGCTCGCGCTGGCCGAGCAGATCGACGCCGCCCGCATGCTGGAGCACGGCATCACCAAGGAGCGGCTGCCGTTCGTATACGGCTGGCATCGGCTGAGCGTCAGCGCGCCGACCGAGGAGATGTGCGTCCAGCGGGTCGAGGCCGTCGTGGAGCACTACCGCGACCTCGGCATCGACGTCGTCAACTCCACCGGCGACCAGTTCTCGCTGTTCTGCGAGGCCCTTCCCGGCGAGCGGCTGCGGGTCAACGCGTACGCCCAGCGGCAGCCGCTGCGCACGATCGCGGGCGGCATGGCCACCGCGACCGTCGAGCTCGGCGACCGGGTGGACGAGTCGAACGCCGGGTGGATCGGGCCGTACGTCGGGGAGACGCTGGGACGGGCCCGCAGCATCGTGCACTTCGACCCGCTCGTCGCGGCGGCGCGCAACCGCCCGACCGCCATCGCGATCACCGGTGAGCCGGGCGGCGGCAAGACCACGCTCGCGCTGCTGCTGATCTACCAGATGGCGCTGCGCGGCGTCACGAACGCGGTCATCGACCCCAAGGGCGACGCCGAGTCGCTCGTACGGCTGCTGCGCAACCGCGGCCGCAAGGCCAGGGTCATCCCGCTGGGGTCGGCCGCGCCGGGCCTGCTCGACCCGTTCTCGTTCGGCGACGACATCGCGACGAAGAAGACGATGGCGACCGAGACCCTGCGGCTGCTGCTGCCGAGGATGTCGGAGGAGCGCGAGTCCGCCATGATCCAGGCGGTCGCCGCGGTCTCCAACGAGCCCGACCCTTCACTGGGCAAGGTGGTGGACCACCTGGAGCAGTCCACCGACCCGGCGTCGAAGAACCTCGGCGCCGTGCTGCGGTCGATGTCGGAGATGCACCTGGCCCGGCTGTGCTTCGACGCCTCGGGCGGCGAGCAGATCGACACCGAGGGCTGGACGACCGTGTTCACGCTCGGCGGCCTCACGCTGCCCGACGTGATGACGGCCAGGGACGACTACTCCTACGAGCAGCGGCTGTCGGTCGCGCTGCTCTACCTCGTGTCGCAGTTCGCGCGGCGCCTGATGAACGGGCTCGACCGGCGCACGCCGAAGGCGATCTTCCTCGACGAGGCGTGGGCGATCACGTCCACTCCCGAGGGGGCCAAGCTCGTGCCGGAGGTCTCCCGGATGGGCCGCTCGCGCAACACGGCGCTCGTCCTGGTCTCGCAGAACGCCGGTGACCTGCTCAACGAGCAGGTGACCAACTGTCTGTCGTCGGTCTTCGCGTTCCGCTCGACGGAACGTGTGGAGGTCGAGCACGTGATGGAGCTCCTCGGCGTCGACCCGTCGGAGGAACACAAGGCGGTGCTGCGCTCCCTGGGCAACGGGGAGTGCGTCTTCCGGGATCTGGACGGCCGGGCGGGCCGTATCGGGGTGGACCTTATCTCGGAGGAGCTGCTGCGCTGGCTTGACACCAATCCGACACACGACAAACCCAACGAGAACGTGCATGATCTTCTTGACGGGGGCTCCGGTCGGTCGGGGGTCGCGCAGGAGGTGCGATCGTGAGCGTGCGCAGGAACGGTCCTAGGGGTCGCACCCGGGAGGGCGGCAGACGCGGCAGGAGGGTCCGCCGGACCCTGGCCCTGCTTCTCGTCGCCTTCGCGGCGTTCGTGACGCTTCCGCTGGTCTTCCCCACCGGTACGGCGAGCGCGGTCGGTCCCTGTGACCTGTCGCCCAGCCTCGCTCCCGAGATCGTGGGCGGCGGCGTCGACGGGCTGGTCCAGCCGCCGTCGAGTGAAGAGGCGACGGCCGCCGGCCAGAGCACCCCCCAGGCGCCGAAGGAACCGGCGACCAACTACGAGCGGTACGGCATGGCCGGCCAGTTCTGGCACACCTACGACCTCGGGTGCTCCGACGTCACGGCCGTGCTCGGCAACGCGTGGGCCAACACGGTGTTCTCGTGGGCCAAGGCCGTCGACCGGTTGACGATCAGCACCTACCAGGCGGCGGCGACCGAGGGGCCGCTGCAGCCCATCAAGGACGTCGCCGACGAGATCGTCACCAACCTCGCCAACGCGATGTACTGGCCCTACCTGCGGCCGATCGTCATCCTCGGCGCGATCTGGCTGGCGTGGTACGGCCTGATCCGCAAGCGCGCGACGACGACCACCGAGGGCGTCATCTGGATGGTCCTCGCGGTCACGGTCGCCATCTGGTTCTTCAGCCGCCCCGGCGACTTCACCAGCCTCGGCAAGACCGTGACCGACAAGACCGGCGAGATCGTCAACTCGGCGTTCTCCGGGCTGCCCGGGGCGGGCGGTGCGTCCTGCCTGCCGATGAAGGAGACCGCGCCGGGCGAGGTGCCGAGCGCCCCGACGGCGGGCGGCTACGGCCGCCAGGGCACGCCCGGCGTGGAGCAGAACGCCGACGCGCTGTGGTCGGTCCTGGTCTGCAAGCCGTGGCTGATGGGCGAGTTCGGCACGGCCGACCCCAACTCCGGGCTCGTTAAGGGCATGGGCGCCAAGCTGCTCAACCTCCAGGCGATCGACGCCGCCGAGCAGGCCGCCGATCAGACGCCGGCCTCCGACTCGCACCAGCAGCGTTTCGAGGAGGAGGTCGCCAAACCGATGCAGAGCACCCCGGCGTACTTCCTGTTCCAGGGCAAGGACTGGACCAGCCGGCTGGGCATCGCTATCGGCGCGTTCATCGCGGCCATGGTCGCCGGTCTGCTCATCTTCCTCGTCGCGGTATCGCTGCTCGTCCTGAAGGTCGGCTTCCTCCTGCTGCTGATGCTCGGGCCGGTCTTCCTGCTGATCGGCGTGCATCCGGGCTCCGGCCGGATCATCGCCATGCGCTGGGTGGAGATGCTGGTCGGCACCCTGCTGCGCCAGGCGGTGCTGGCCCTGGTGCTGGGCGTCCTCGTGTACGGCTACGCGCTGATCATCTCGACCAGCCTGCCCTGGGGCATGCAGATCCTGTTCATGGCGCTGCTGACGATCGCGGTCTTCTTCTACAGACGGCCGTTCCAGCACCTGTTCGCCTCGATGGACGGGCACACGATCGCCACCCGGATGCTCGGCGAGGCCGCCACCGCGCCGACCTTCTCGCGGGCGGCCAACGCGTTGCCGCCGGTCGCGGCGGCCCGGGCGGCCCGGTGGGGCCTGCGCAAGGCCGAGCCGGTCATCAGCGCGGCCGCGATGGCGACCGGTGCGGGCACGGCGGCCGCCGCGGCGGGCGTGGCGCAGGGCCGCGTGCGCGGCGAGGAGGGCGCGGGCGCCGTCCCCGCCCAGGCGGGAGCCCGTGCCGGGGCCCAGCCCGCGCCGCTGGACGCCGACGCGCAGGGGGCAGGTCGCCGCAAGGCCGGGGTCGCCGCCTCGCGTCCGGGAACGGCCCCGCCGCTCAACCTGTCTGGGGTGCGCCCCGCAGCGCGGGCCGCGTCGGCCGCGTCGGCCGTGTCAAGCGCGTCCGCCGCGTCCGCCGCGGGATCGCCGGCGGGAAGCCCGGCTGCTCCGCCGCAGCGGGTCACCGGCGTCTCGCCCGCTCCTGCTCCGCCGGCCGCGCAGCCCACGCCGTCCCGCGGCCGCCCGAGCGGCGGGTCGAGCGGCGGATCGAGTGGCGGGTCGAGTAGCGGATCCGGCGGTGGCTGGTTCGGCGGCAGGTCCGGCGGTGGCTGGGCGTCTCGGCCGTCGTCCCCCCGGCCGTCCGGCGGAGGCTCGGGCGGGTTCTTCGGCGGCGGTTCGCGCGGCTCGTCGGGCGGCTCCTCCGGCAGGTCCTCGAACAGGTCGTCCGGTGGTTCGTCCAGTGGTTCGTCCGGGGGCATCTTCGGCGGATCGTCCCGCCGCAGCGACGGCGGCCGTTCCCGGCCCGCCCCGCCGCGCGACTCCGGTTCGTCCGGGGGCTCGTCCAGCCGTCCCCGTTCCGCCGAGCCGCCCCCGCTCTGGCTGCCGAGCAGGGGAGAGGGCACGCGCCGCGACAGCGACGCGCCCACTCCGTTCTGGGCCAGGCCCGCTGACGGCGACTGATGAGAAGCCGAAACAGTGACCGGGGGAAGGGCCTCGCCTTCGCGGCGGCCGTCGCGGTGCTCGCCGCCGTCGGCGTCTACCTCACGATGAGCGGGCCCTCGGGCTCCTCCGCGGATGACGCGCAGACGAGGGAGCAGTCGGTCGTGGCCACCTCGCGGGCGACGGCCGCGGCCCGCGAGCCGAGCCCGGTGGCCACGACTCCGGCCGCCTTCGACGTGTACGCGTACCTGCCGCTGTCCCGGGAGGAGATCGGCGCGGCGGCCGACCTGGCGCGCCGCTTCACCGAGGCGTACGGCACCTTCTCGCCCGGCGAGGATCCCGCGGCGCGGGCCGACCGGCTGAAGCGGTTCGCGACCGACGAGTTCGCCGGCCAGCTCACCAGGACCGTCACCGACCCCGCCGTGGTGGAGCAGAACGAGGCCGACCAGGTGACCTCGAAGGGGTCGGCGAAGGTGACGACGATCCGCGACATGACGGCCGACCAGGTGGTGTTCGTCGTCGACTCGGCCCGTCACGTGACGGACAAGAACGGTCAGAAGGACGTGCCCGAGCGGTTCGCGGTGACCGTGATCAAGGCGGGGACCGACTGGCGGGTGTACGACCTGCAACTGGCCGACGCCGGTCAGGACGGGGACAGCTCGCCGTGACCGCTCCGCCGCGCATGACTCCCGCCTCGACGCGCGTCGTACGCAGGCTCGCGTCGGCAGGACGGGACTGGCGGACGATCGCCGTCGCCCTCATCGTGATCGTCCCGGCCACGCTGTTCGGCTCGATCATCCTGATGACCCCCAGCCCGTCGATCCTCTTCGGCGGCGGCGCGGCCGAGAACTGCGCCGAGGCGGCCACGGGGGAGACCTCGGGCGGGGCCGTCACCACCGTCTCGCAGACCGCTCAGGGTGACATCCCGGCCGACTACCTGGAGCTCTACAAGAAGTTCGGCAAGCAGATCGGCGTGCAGTGGAACGTCCTGGCCGCCATCGGCAAACGGGAGACGAACCACGGCCGCTCGACGTTGCCGGGGGTGCGCACCGGCACCAACTACGCGGGGGCCGCCGGGCCCATGCAGTTTCTCATCAGCACCTGGGGCGGCCAGGCGAAGATGAAGATCGAGCCGGGGATCAACGGTTACGCCTCCGACGGCGACGGGGACGGCTACGGCGACGTCTACAACCCGGCGGACGCCATCCTCGGCGCGGCCAAGATGCTCAAGCGCAACGGCGCACCCGACGACCTCAGAAGGGCGATCTTCGTCTACAACCGGGCCACCTGGTACGTCGACCAGGTGCTGGAGATCGCCAAGCGTTACGCGGCGACCGGGGAGATCGGCCTGCCGCCCGAGGCCGATCCGGCCTGCGACTCCGGCTTCGTCGACAGCGCCCCCGACGACGTCGTCCGCAAGATCCTCGAGTACGCTCTGGCGCAGCGGGGCAAGCCGTACCGGTGGGGCGGCACGGGCCCGGACGCCTTCGACTGCTCGGGGATCATCTACATGGCCTACCGCAACGCGGGTCTGAGCATTCCCCGCACGACCTTCGGCCAGTGGCCCTTCGGCGCGAAGATCGAGGAGGGGAAGGAGCAGCCCGGTGACCTCGTCTTCTTCAACGCCGGCCCCGGCACCTCAAAGGACAATCCGGGCCATGTCGGGATGGTCGTGTCGCCCGGCAAGATGATCGAGGCGCGGTGCACGCTGTGCGGGCCCATCAAGGTCTCGACGTACCACGATCGGCCCAACATCGTGGGCTTCACCCGGCCGCTGGAGAACGAGACCGTCATCGCGCAGCTGAAGCGGGCGCAGACGTGACGGACGCGCGCCTCGTCGTCGGGGCCGCGATCGTCGAGAGCGGCCGCCTCCTGGCCGCCCAGCGGTCCGGGCCCCCGGCGATGCGCGGCGGCTGGGAGTTCCCCGGCGGGAAGGTCGAGCCGGGGGAGGACGAGCGCGCGGCGCTGGTGCGGGAGTGCGCCGAGGAGCTCGGCGTCCAGGTCGTCCTCGGAGGTCGCGTCGGCGGGGACTGGCCCCTGCAGGACGGCTATGTGATGCACGTGTGGTTCGCCACCGTCGCCGCGGGTGCGCCCCGCCCGCTGGAGCACCTCGCACTGCGCTGGCTGGAACCGCACGAGTTGTACGACGTCCCCTGGCTTCCCGCGGATCTTCCGGTCGTCGCCGCCATCGAGAAGTTGCTGCCGAATCGGAGCGGATAGTCGCCGAATCGTTCGCAAGATCGGGCTTTGCTCCTGCTTTTACCAATCTACAATTTGTTCTGACCTCGAAGCAGGGCCGACAGGAGGCGAGCGTTGATCGGACGCGTGTACATGAGAGCCGCGTCCTCGGCTGTCGCGTCGGTGGCCATCGCCACGTTGGCGGTCCTGGCCGTGGGCCCGGTGCTCGGCGCCAACGCCGAGCCGGTGGAGCCGTGTGACCCCACCCAGGACCCCCAGTGCGCCGTCGTCACAGTGACCGTCACCCAGACGCCGCCGGTCACGTCCTCGGCGAGCGCGAGCCCCACGGCCGAGCCCGTGGTGACCAAGACCGTCACCATCACGCCGACGCCGTCGCCGAAGCAGACCAAGACCAAGGAGCCCAAGCCGGTCACGACGACGACCGCTCCCCCCGCGTCCACGACCGAGCAGAACCCTGCGCAGACGATCCCGACGCTGACCGACACCCCCACCACGAATCCCAGCCCGACGGTGGAGGAGAACGGGGAGGTGAGCCTGCCCCCCGCGTCGGCCGAGCCGACGCCGGACACGGCGCAGCAGTCCCCCAGCCCGGGCGTGTCGTTCGAGCAGCCCGATCCCCAGACGGTGCCGATCGAGATCCGCAACGCGTCTCCCGAGTACGACAAGCCCACGCTGGCCCACCGGCTCGCCATCCCCGCCGGGGTGCTCGTGGGCATCGCGCTGATCGCCTGGCTGATCTTCGAGGGCCGGCTGCGCAGGATGGCGCACGCCGCCGCCGTACGGCGAGGAGGCCCGGCCGCGGCGCGGACGCCTGCTCCCGAGGTGGCGGCGGCGGCCTACCCGACGGCCACCCCCGGCTACGCCCCGATGATGGGCTTCGTGCCCGTCCAGCCCTACACCGTGGGCTATCCGCAGCAGCCCTACGGCTACCAGGTGCCGTACGGCTACGCCCAGCCGTACGGGTATCCGGTGGCCGACCCCGCCCAGATGCAGCAGGCCCAGATGCAGCAGGCCCAGATGCAGGCCCAGATGCAGGCGCAGGCGCAGCAGCCTCCTCAGGGCGCGCCCGACCCCTGGAGCCAGGCGGTCGGCGAGGGCGAGGACCCGGCCACCCGGCAGTGACCAACTGACAGGGACCAACAGAAAGGCGCCGACCGGACGGACCGATCGGCGCCTTTTCCGCAGGCTCAGCGCTGCCGCTTGAAGATCTTCGAGCCCAGCCAGACCAGCGGGTCGTACTTCCGGTCGACCACGCGCTCCTTCATCGGGATCAGGGCGTTGTCAGTGATCTTGATGTGCTCCGGGCAGACCTCGGTGCAACACTTGGTGATGTTGCAGTAGCCCAGGCCGTGCTCCTCCTGCGCCGACTCCTTGCGGTCCGCCACGTCGTACGGATGCATGTCGAGCTCGGCGATCCGCATGAGGTAACGCGGGCCGGCGAAGTTCGGCTTGTTCTCCTCATGGTCGCGGATCACGTGGCAGACGTTCTGGCACATGAAGCACTCGATGCACTTGCGGAACTCCTGCGAGCGCTCGACGTCGACCTGCTGCATGCGGTACTCGCCCGGCTTCACGTCGGCGGGCGGCGTGAACGACGGGATCTCGCGGGCCTTCTGGTAGTTGAACGACACGTCCGTCACCAGGTCCTTGATGACCGGGAACGTCCGCAGCGGCGTGACCGTGATGGTCTCGCTCTCCTCGAAGGTGGACATCCGGGTCATACAACCCAGCCGCGGCTTGCCGTTGATCTCCATCGAGCACGAGCCGCACTTGCCGGCCTTGCAGTTCCAGCGGACCGCGAGGTCGGGGGCCTGCGTGGCCTGGAGCCGGTGGATGACGTCGAGGACGACCTCGCCCTCGTTCACCTCGACGGTGAAGTCCTCCAGGCGGCCCTCCCCGCCCTCACCGCGCCAGACGCGGAACTTCGCCTTGTATCCCATCACGACTCCTTGACCGCGGCGTCGTATTCCGCCAGCTCTTCCTCGGTGAGGTACTTCTCCAGCTCGGAGCGCTCGAACAGGCTGATGAGGTCGCCCCGCATGGACGGCTGGACCTCCTCCTCCACCGTGATGGACGTGCCGTCCGGCTTCGCGGAGCAGACCAGCAGCCTGCGCCGCCACTCGGCCGACATGCCGGGGTAGTCGTCGCGGGTGTGGCCGCCGCGGCTCTCCTCGCGCAGCAGCGCGGCCTTCGCCACGCACTCGCTGACCAGCAGCATGTTGCGCAGGTCGATCGCGAGGTGCCAGCCCGGGTTGTAGATCCGGCTGCCCGAGGAGGCGGTGTTCTTGGCCCGCTCCTTGAGCTTCTCGATGACCTGGAGGGCCTCGCTGATCTCTTCGGACTTGCGGATGATGCCGACCAGGTCGTTCATCGTGCGCTGCAGTTCGTGGTGGACCTCGTACGGGTTCTCCCCGCCGCTCCGCTCCAGCGGGGCCAGGGCCTCGGTCTGAGCCTCATCGAGACCGGTCACGGCCGGCCGTTTGGCCAGCCCGTCCACGTACGCCGCGGCTCCCGCGCCGGCCCGGCGGCCGAACACCAGCAGGTCGGACAGCGAGTTGCCGCCGAGGCGGTTGGAGCCGTGCATGCCGCCGGAGACCTCGCCGGCCGCGAACAGGCCGGGGACCGAGGCCGCGCCGGTGTCGGCGTCCACCTCGACGCCGCCCATGACGTAGTGGCAGGTCGGGCCGACCTGCATGGGCTCCTTGGTGATGTCGACGTCCGCCAGCTCCTTGAACTGGTGGTGCATCGACGGCAGCCGCCTGGTGATCTCGGCGGCGGGCAGGCGGGTGGACACGTCGAGGAACACGCCGCCCTGCGGTGACCCGCGCCCGGCCTTCACCTCGGCGTTGATCGCCCTCGCCACCTCGTCACGCGGCAGCAGCTCCGGCGGACGCCGGTTGTTGGCCTGGTCGTCGTACCAGCGGTCCGCCTCCTCCTCGGTCGTGGCGTACTTGTCCTTGAACACGTCCGGGATGTAGTCGAACATGAAGCGGCGGCCCTCGGAGTTGCGCAGGACGCCGCCGTCGCCGCGCACCGACTCGGTCACCAGGATGCCGCGCACCGACGGGGGCCAGACCATGCCCGTCGGGTGGAACTGGATGAACTCCATGTTGATGAGCCGCGCGCCGGCGAGCAGGGCCAGCGCGTGACCGTCACCGGTGTACTCCCAGGAGTTCGACGTGACGACGTACGACTTGCCGATGCCGCCGGTGGCCAGCACCACGGCGGGGGCGTCGAAGACGATGAAGTCGCCCGTCTCGCGCCAGTAGCCGAAGGCGCCGGAGATGGCGTCCCCGTCCTTCAGCAGCCGGGTGACCGTGCACTCGGCGAAGACCTTGATGTACGCCTCGGGGTCGCCGTGCAGCTTCTCGTCCTCCTGCTGCAGGGCGACGACGCGCTGCTGGAGGGTGCGGATCAGCTCCAGACCGGTGCGGTCGCCGACGTGCGCCAGGCGCGGGTACTCGTGGCCGCCGAAGTTGCGCTGGCTGATCTTGCCGTCCTTGGTGCGGTCGAACAGCGCGCCCCAGGCCTCCAGCTCCCAGACGCGGTCCGGGGCCTCCTTGGCGTGCAGCTCGGCCATGCGCCAGTTGTTGAGGAACTTGCCCCCGCGCATGGTGTCGCGGAAGTGCACCATCCAGTTGTCGCTCGAGTTGACGTTGCCCATCGCGGCCGCGGCGCCGCCCTCGGCCATGACCGTGTGGGCCTTGCCGAACAACGACTTGCAGACGATCGCCGTCCGCTTGCCCTGCTGCCGCGCCTCGATCGCCGCGCGGAGCCCCGCTCCACCGGCTCCGATGACGACGACGTCGTATTCGTGACGCTCCACTTGAAATCCTTATGCGAACGGGAAGTTGATGACGCCCTTGGCGACGAGCCGGACGTACAGGTCGGCGATCATGACCGAGAACAGCGAGGCCCAGGCGAACTGCTGGTGCCTGGCGTTGAGCTTGGAGACCAGGGTCCACGCCTTGTAGCGCAGCGGATGCCTGGAGAAGTGGTTCAGGCGCCCGGCGGTGATGTGACGGCACGAGTGGCAGCCGAACGTGTAGCAGAGGATCAGGGCCGCGTTCACGAGCAGGATCCAGCTGCCCAGCCCGGCGGGCTTGTGCACCAGCGCCAGCACCGCGTCGTACGTCAGGATCAGGCCGATGATGATGGCGAAGTAGAAGAAGTAGCGGTGGATGTTCTGCAGGATCAGCGGCAGACGCGTCTCGCCGGTGTACTTCCCGTGCGGCTCGGCCACGGCGCAGGCCGGCGGCGACAGCCAGAACGACCTGTAGTAGGCCTTGCGGTAGTAGTAGCAGGTGAGCCGGAAACCACCGGGCAAACCGAGGATCAGAATCCCGGGCGGCAACGTGTACCAGTCGCCGAACGGGGCGAGCCCGAACAACCGGGCCCCCTCGGGACAGGACGTCGCCAGACACGGCGACGAGAAGGGCGCGATGTACGGGTCGACGAAGTAGCTTCCGTCGAAGATCGCCCACAATCCGTAAATCAAGAACAACAGGAGTCCGGCGAACGTGAACGCCGGAGCCAGCCACCATCGGTCGGTGCGAAGAGTGCGCACCCTGATCTGTGCGCGTTGTTTCCTTGCCGCGCTCTCGGCCGTTGTCTGGGTCATCGGAGACCTTCCACCCTCACTGACTCCGCGCACGCCGGAGCGACCGCGCCGTACTGCTCAGGCCGTGCGCGTTATTGGTGGGGCACACATTACGACGAGCACATCACGAAGTGTGAGGAGGGTCACTCCTCCTCCATGTGATCTCGGTCACTTCCCCGGCAGTTTGACCACGGTCACGAAGAATTCGTCGACTTGCCGTACTACCCGGGTGAACTGGTCGAAATCCACGGGTTTGGTGATGTACGCGTTAGCGTGCAGGTTGTATCCCCGCAGGATATCCTGCTCGGCCTCCGATGTGGTGAGGATCACAACGGGGATGGTGCGCAGCGAGGGGTCCTTCTTGACCTCCTCCAGCACCTCGAAGCCGTTCACGCGGGGCAGGTTGAGGTCGAGCAGCACCAGGTCGGGCCGGGGCGCGGAGCCGTACTGCCCCTCGCCGCGCAGGAAGGCCAGCGCCTGCTCGCCGTCGTTGACCACGTGGAGGTTGTTGCCGACCTTGTTGTAGGAGAACGCCTCCTGGCAGAGCAGGACGTCGCCCGGGTCATCCTCGACCAGGAGAACCTCGATGGGGCGGAACTCACTCATTGGGGTCTCCCAGGGCCGGCAGGGTCCAGCGGAACGTGGCTCCGGCGTCCTCGCTCGTGTCGAGCCAGATCCGGCCGCCATGATATTCGACGATTTTGCGGCACAGGGCCAGTCCGATGCCCGTCCCGGGATAGACGTCCCTCGGGTGCAGGCGCTGGAAGATCAGGAAGATTCGGTCGGCGTACTTCGGCTCGACGCCGATCCCGTTGTCCGAGCAGCTGAACTCCCACATGTCGCCGTCCCGCCGTACGCCGATGTGGACGCGGGGAGGCTCCTCGGAGCGGAACTTGAGCGCGTTGCTGACGAGATTCTGGAAGAGCTGGGTCAGCAGCGTGCGGTTGCCGACGACCTTGGGCAGATCGTCGTGGGTGACCGTCGCGCCGGTCTCCGACAGCCGGGCGTCGAGGTTGCGCAGCGCGCCGGCCAGCGCGTCGCCCGTGTCCATCTCCTCACGTTCGCCGCCGACCCGGCCCACCCGCGAGAAGTCGAGCAGGTCGTTGATGAGCAGCTGCATGCGGCGGGCGCCGTCGACGGCGAAGCCGATGTACTGCCGGGCGCGGTCGTCGAGCCGGTCGGCGTAGCGCTGCTCCAGCATCTGGGTGAAGCTCGCCACCTTGCGCAGCGGCTCCTGCAGGTCGTGGCTGGCCACGTAGGCGAACTGCTCCAGCTCGCGGTTGGAGCGCCTGAGCTCCTCGGCCTGCTCGGCGAGCTGCTGGCGGGCATCGACGGACGACTGCCACTCGGTCATGATCCGGCGGCGCATGCCGTCGATGTGGCCGGACAGCTCCCACAGCTCGGCCGGGCGCTCGACCCCGAGCTCGTGGTCGAAGTCGCCCGCCGCCACCGCCCGGACCTGCCGGGTCAGCCGCGCGATCGGGCTCGTGACCGCGCGGCGCACGATCAGCGTGCAGAACACGATCGCCAGCACCATCGCGCCGGCCAGCGCCGCGACCGCCGCATAGATGGTGTTCCAGCCGGAGTAGAGCCGCTCTCTGGCGACGTCGTGCAGCCGCCCGAGCAGCGCCTGCTGCGTGTCGAGCGCGCTCCTGACCGCGGAGAAGCGCTGGAGGTTGTTCCTCGCCAGGTCGGTGAGCGAGCCGGGGCCGCTCTTGAGGGTCCGCGTGACCACGGGCTCGGCGTAGTCGCGCCGCCACGCGGTCGTGGCGTCGTTGATCGCGCCGATCTGCGCGCGCACGCCGTACCCCTGGGGCAGACGGGGGGCGAGCCTGCCGATCTCGTCGGTCGCCGAGCGCTCCTCGGCGACCCCCTGGCGGTAGGCGTCGAGGTACTGCTGCTCGCCGGTGAGCCCGTATCCGCGGATCGCGCCCTCCTGGGCCTGCACCGCCCGGGCGACGCGCAGCGTCTGCAGGGCGGCGGGGTCGACCGCGTCGACGAGGGTCTCCCGGGCCTCGTGCGTCGTGGAGAGCGCGAGCAGGATGGCGCTGACCGCGATCACGAAGATGACCAGGACGCCGGCTCCGGCGAGCACGAACCACCGGCCGACCGGCAGGCGTGAGCCCCGAGTGGACGGCGCCAGCGGGGGCAGCGGGGCCGGCGAGCTCACTCGTCCTCACCCCGGGACACGAGGACGGCCGCGACGTCGTCGTGCATGGCGCCGTCGAGGCTCGCGATGATGCGGTCGAGGTCGATCCCCGCATGGGCGCGGATCAGGTTCGCGAGCCCCTCGGTGCCGAGCAGGTCGCGGTTCTCGCCGACCGTGGCCTCGATCAGGCCGTCGGTGTAGAGCAGCAGCGACCACCGATCGCCCAGGGTGACGTCGATGGGCGTCCACTCGACGCCCCGGAAGATCCCGAGCGGCGGGCCCGAGGGCGTCTCGGTGACCACGCCGAGCACGCCGTCGCGCAGCAGCAGCGGCGGTGGATGCCCGATCACGTGCAGGCGGGCGGTGGTCAGGTCGGGGGCGATGGCCGCGGTGCACATCGTGGTGAAGATCTCCGGCGACTTGCGCTCGTGCCGCAGCAGCGTGTCGAGCGTGCGCAGCACGTCGTTGCCGGTCTGCCCGGCCAGCACCAGCGTGCGCCAGGCGATGCGCAGCGCCGTGCCGAGGGCGGCCTCGTCGGGCCCGTGCCCGCACACGTCGCCGATCAGCACGTGCACCGCGCCGTCGGGCGTCTGCACGGTGTCCCAGAAGTCGCCCGCGAGCAGCCCGCCCGCACGTCCGGGAAGGTAGCGCGCCTGGTGGTGCAGGATCGAGGGGTCGAGCAGGGGGACGGGCAGCAGGCCGCGTTCGAGCCGGGAGTTCTCCTTGCTGAGGATGCGTTCCTGGAGAAGCTCGCGCATGGCGAGGTCGGCGCGCTTGCGCTCGATGGCGTAGCGGATGGCGCGGATCAGCAGCCGGGCGTCGATATCCTGCTTGACCAGGAAGTCCTGCGCCCCGGCGGCGACCGCCTCGATGCCGACGTGCGCGTCCCCGAGCCCGGTGAGGACGAGCACCGCCGTGTCCGTCGCCATGGCGAGGACCTGCTGGAGCGCCTCCAGCCCCGATGCGTCGGGAAGGGAGAGGTCGACGAGCACGCACTGCACGTCGTCGGTGAGCCGCGCCCGCCCCTCGGCGAGCGTCCGCGCCCAAGTGATCTTCGGCGGCCTCTCGGCGCCCGCCAGCAACTCCTCGACGAGAAACGCGTCGCCGGCGTCGTCCTCGATCAGCAGGAGGGTGAGCGGATCGGGCAGATCAGGGGAGACGGGGGTCACGAACGCCTCTCGTCAGCGTCGGCATCATCGTCGTGCAGCATCGTGCGCACAAACCTATCGTCTGGGAACAGCATGATTAGGGCTCACACGTCAACGAGCGCCTCTATTCCCTGAGGAAGCGTCCCATCACGCGCGGCCTCGCCGAGAAACGACAACAGCGTCCCGCGGAAGGCCTGCGCGGCCCGGGTCGGCTCCACGTCCTTGCGGTGCGCGAGGGCGACCGTACGGCGCAGCCCGGGCAGCAACGGCGTGCCCGTCAGCGTCGGCCGGTTCTCCAGCACCATCGAGGGCACCACCGCGATCCCCAGCCCCGCCTCGACGAACCGCAGCACCGCGTCCATCTCCCCGCCCTCCACCGCGAAGCGCGGCTCGAACCCCGCCTGCCGGCAGGCCGCCAGCGTCGCCTCCCGCACGTCGTAGCCCCTGCGGAACATGACCATGGGCCGTCCGCGCAGGTCCTCGATCCGCAGGTACGATCTGCGCCCCCGGGGCGACGCGGAGGCCACGACGAGGTTCTCGCTGAGGATCTCCTGGGTCACCAGGGAGGGGTCGCTGCTCTGCAGCGGCAGGATGATCAGCGCCAGGTCGAGCTGGCCCCGGGCGAGGTCGCGGACGAGGTCGCGGGACCCGCCTTCCTCGACCTTCAGCTCCACGCCGGGGTAGGCGAGGTGGAAGCGGGCCAGCGCGTCGGCCAGCAGCCCGGCGCACAGCGACGGAGTCGCGCCGAGGCGCACGCGTCCCCGCCGCAGCCCGGCGAGCTCGGCGACCTCGCGCCGGGCGGTCTCGGCGTCGGCGAGCATGCGGCGCGCGAGCGGGAGCAGCGCCTCACCCGCCGCGGTGAGCGTGACGTTGCCCCGGGCCCGGCTGAACAGGGGCGCTCCCAGCTCGGTCTCGAGGCTCTTGATCTGCTTGCTCAGCGACGGCTGGGCGACTCGCATCCGCTCCGCGGCCTGGGTGAAGTGCCGCGTCTCGGCCACGGCCGTGAAGTAGGCCAGTTGCTGGAGCTGCACACCTCAATAGCCTAGGGCTATCGCCGAAGCCGGCTCGATGCGCCCCCCACCGTGTGACCCGATGTGAATTTCGTCGCACACCCTCGGGACCTTCGGCTCTTGGAAACCGTGTGGGACAGAGCACATAGCCGCGGGCTATCGAAACCAGGCCTGTCATGACTTGGACGTCTGAACAGCGCAAACCTAGCGTGTGGAGTCGTGACTGCCACTGTTGACCACTCTGTGGACTCCGCTTCCGTGGATCGCGGTTCGGCGACCGCTCCGGTCCCCACACATAATTCCCCCAATTCCCCCCGCACGCCCGCCCGTCGTGGACTGCTCGGCACCTCGGCCGGCAGGAAGGCCGTCATGGCCGTCACGGGCGCCGTTCTCGTGCTCTTCCTGATCGCCCACATGCTGGGCAACCTCAAGATTTTCTTGGGCGCCGACTCCTTCAACCACTATGCCGAATGGTTGCGCACCGTGGGCTCGCCCGCGCTGCCGAACCGGACGGTGTTGACGATCACCGAGATCGTGCTCGCGGTCTGCGTCGTGCTGCACATGTGGGCGGCGGTGTCGCTCGCCCGGCGGGCGGCCAAGGCGCGGCCCGTGAAGTACGCGGCCAAGCGGAAGTCGCAGGCCAACGGGTATGCCGCGCGCACCATGCGGTGGGGCGGCGTGATCATCGTGCTGTTCGTGATCTGGCATCTGCTGGACATGACCTTCGGCACGGTGAACCCCGAGGGCGGCGACGCCACGCCGTACGCCCGCATGATCGCCGGCTTCCAGCCCGACCGCTGGTGGGTGGCGCTGTTCTACCTCGTCGCCATGGTGATGGTCGGCCTGCACCTGCGCCACGGCATGTGGAGCGCGTTCCAGTCGCTCGGCCTGACCCGCCGTCCCCAGGTCCGCAGCACCCTGCAGACGACCGCCGTCGCGGTCTCCGCGGTGCTGGTGATCGGGTTCGTCGCCGCGCCCGTCTGCATTCTGATCGGAGTGGTCAAGTGAAGTTCCGCCGCCGCGCCCAGCAAGAGAACGCCCAGCAGGAGAATCAGGGCGCAGAACCGGCCATCGCCGGGCACTACCGGGTGGGTGACCCTATCCGCGACACCAAGGCGCCGGAGGGTCCCATCGAGGACCGCTGGGACAAGCGTCGTTTCTCGGCCAAGCTGGTCAACCCGGTCAACAAGCGCAAGCTGACCGTCATCGTGGTCGGCACCGGCCTGGCGGGCGGCTCCGCCGCGGCCACGCTCGGCGAGCTGGGCTACAAGGTCAAGTCGTTTTGTTATCAGGACTCGCCCCGCCGAGCCCACTCGATCGCCGCCCAGGGCGGCATCAACGCCGCCAAGAACTACCGCGGCGACGGCGACAGCGTCTACCGGCTGTTCTACGACACCGTGAAGGGCGGCGACTACCGCGCCCGCGAGTCGAACGTCTACCGCCTCGCCCAGGTCAGCGTGAACATCATCGACCAGGCCGTGGCGCAGGGCGTGCCGTTCGCCCGCGAGTACGGCGGCCTGCTCGACACCCGGTCGTTCGGCGGCACCCAGGTGTCGCGCACCTTCTACGCCCGGGGCCAGACGGGCCAGCAGCTCCTGCTCGGCGCGTACCAGGCCCTGGAGCGGCAGGTCGCGGCGGGGAACGTGGAGGTCCACACCCGCCACGAGATGCTGGAGCTCGTAATCAGCGGTGGCAGGGCCCGGGGCATCGTGGTCCGCGACATGGTCACCGGTGAGATCGAGACCCATCTCGCCGACGCGGTCGTGCTCGCCAGCGGCGGCTACGGCAACGTGTTCTACCTGTCCACCAACGCCAAGGGCTGCAACACCACGGCGATCTGGCGGGCGCACAAGAAGGGCGCGTACTTCGGCAACCCCTGCTACACGCAGATCCACCCGACCTGCATCCCGCAGAGCGGCGACCACCAGTCGAAGCTGACGCTGATGTCGGAGTCGCTGCGCAACGACGGCCGGGTCTGGGTGCCGAAGCGCAAGGGCGACAACCGCGCGCCCGGCGACATCCCCGAGGACGAGCGCGACTACTACCTGGAGCGCATCTACCCGGCGTTCGGCAACCTCGTGCCGCGTGACATCGCCAGCCGCGCCGCCAAGAACGTCTGCGACGAGGGCCGCGGCGTCGGTCCCGGCGGGCTCGGCGTCTACCTCGACTTCGCCGACGCCATCAGGCGGTTGGGCCGGGAGGCCGTCGAGAAGAAGTACGGCAACCTCTTCGAGATGTACGAGCGCATCACCGGCGAGAACCCGTACGAGGTGCCGATGCGCATCTACCCGGCCGTCCACTACACGATGGGCGGGCTGTGGGTGGACTACGACCTGCAGTCCTCGATCCCCGGGCTGTTCGTGATCGGCGAGGCCAACTTCTCCGACCACGGCGCGAACCGCCTGGGCGCCTCGGCCCTCATGCAGGGACTGGCGGACGGCTACTTCGTGCTGCCGACGACGATCGGCGACTACCTCGCCGGGGCCGGTTCGTTCGGGCCGGTGGACGAGGGTGACGTCACGGAGGCCAGGAAGGCCGTCCAGGACAAGATCGACAAGCTCCTGTCCGTCAACGGCAACCGCACCGCCGACTCCTTCCACCGCGAGCTCGGCCGGATCATGTGGGACTACTGCGGCATGGAGCGCACCGAGGAGTCGCTGCGCAAGGCGCTGGAGCGCATTCCCGAGCTGCGCGAGGAGTTCTGGAACAACGTCAAGGTGCCGGGCGACGCCGAGGGGCTCAACCAGGCGCTCGAACGCGCCGGCCGGGTGGCCGACTTCTTCGAGCTCGCCGAGCTGATGTGCGTCGACGCGCTGCACCGCACGGAGTCGTGCGGCGGTCACTTCCGGGCCGAGTCGCAGGACCAGGACGGCGAGGCGCTGCGCGACGACGAGCACTTCGCTTACGTCGCCGCGTGGGAGTGGACTCCGGAGGGCCCGGTCCTGCACAAGGAAGAGCTGAACTACGAGTACGTCAAGATGACCCAGCGGAGCTACAAGTGAACCTGACCCTCAAGATCTGGCGGCAGAACGGCTCGTCGGACAAGGGACGGATGGTGACCTACCGGGTCGACGACGTCTCGCCCGACATGTCGTTCCTGGAGATGCTCGACGTCCTCAACGAGCGGCTGATCCTGGAGGGCGACGACCCGGTCGCCTTCGACCACGACTGCCGCGAGGGCATCTGCGGCATGTGCGGCATGGTCATCAACGGCGTCGCGCACGGCGAGCAGAAGCTCACCACGACATGCCAGCTGCACATGCGGCACTTCAAGGACGGCGACGTCATCACGATCGAGCCGTGGCGGGCCGCGGCGTTCCCGGTGGTCAAGGACCTCGTCGTGGACAGGTCGGCGTTCGACCGGATCATCCAGGCGGGCGGCTTCATCTCCGTTCCCGCCGGGTCCGCCCCCGAGGCGCACTCCGTCCCGGTGCCGAAGGCCGACGCCGACGCCGCCTTCGACGCCGCGACCTGCATCGGCTGCGGCGCCTGCGTCGCGGCCTGCCCGAACGGCTCCGCGTCGCTGTTCACCGCGGCGAAGATCACTCACCTGAGCCTGCTGCCGCAGGGCCAGCCGGAGCGCGAGTCGCGCGCCAGGGCGATGGTCGAGCAGATGGACGCCGAGGGCTTCGGCGGCTGCACCAACACGGGTGAGTGCACGGCGGTGTGCCCGAAGGGCATCCCGTTCGACACGATCGCTCAGATGAACGCCGACTACCTCAGGGCCGCCTCCAAGTAGCCGCCTTCGAGTAGCCGTCTTCCAGTAGCGGTCGAGAACGTGGACCGGTCAGCCGTAACATAATCACCTCTCCTCCTGGGTAACGTGTGCTTTGTGTTGGCGTAACACGCCTGCCGTGATCCCGCAGGCGAGGGAGTGAGCATGTCCGTGACCGGTCCACGTTCCACCTTGAAGGTCGCGTCCGCAGTGCACGGCGCGGCCGTCGTCGTGCGTGTGGAAGGCGACCTGGACGCCGGCACCGTTCATCTGCTTCACAACGAGTTGCATCAGGCCTGGGAGTCGCCCGGGACGTCCGTCATCGTGCTCGACGTCGCCGAGCTGGCGTTCTGCGACTCGCGCGGGCTCAGCGAGCTGATCTCCGCGTTGCAGCGCGGCCAGGCCCTGAACGTCCGGTTGATACTGAGCGGCGTGCAGGGCGTGCTGCGCCGGGTGCTGACGATCACCGGCCTGCGCAACGTGTTCGAGCAGCACCCGACGGTCGCGGAGGCGCTCAGCCAGGCGGCCGACGCGGGCCCGCGTCACCCTCGGCCCGACGGCGGGCCGGGCTCGGACTCCGATTCCGGCGGCTTGTACGAGATCGCCGGCGACCGCTGAGCACTGCCGGCCCCGCCGTCCCGTCCTCCTTGCCTCTCTCTGCCTGGCGGGGTAAGTAGGGGTGTAACTTCTCTGTAGATCTCCCAAGAGGAAGATCTTTCAGGATGAGGACAGGCGATGACGACGAGACTTGGCGTCACGGTGAGCCATGAGGCGACGCACACTCTCGTCACCCTGACCGGCGAGCTGGATGTGATCTCCGGCGAACGCCTGCGCACCGTGTTCGGCAAGTTGTCGGAGGAGGGCGCCGCCCGGCTGGTCGTGGACACCTCCGAGCTGACCTTCTGTGACTCCATGGGCCTGCGGCTCCTGCTGGAGACGCACGACCACGCCGTGGAGGCGGGCGGGTTCATGAAGCTGGTCGGCGTCCGGGGCGTCTTCCGGAGGATTCTGACCGTGACCGGGCTGCACGTCGCGTTCCCCATCCACGAGACCGTCGCGGAAGCCCTGACGGCCCTGGACGGCTGACGTCGGTCAGAGGACGCTCCTGACCTCCGCCCGCAGCTCGGACAGGTCGACCCCGGCATCGGTCAGGATCCGGACGCCCAGGCCCTCGCCCTCCCGGATGACGCCCAGGAGGATGTGCCCGTCGCGGATGTCTCTGCTCTTGAGCGCGATGGCCTCGCGCAGCGCGAGTTCGAGCGTCTTCTTCGCCCGCGGGCCGAACGGGGCCCGGCGCCCGCTGAGGAGAGCCCCGCGGTGATCGCGGCGCGGCTCCCGGTCGAGGGCCCCGACGCCGAAGACCTCCTCGATCTTCTCCCGGACGGCCGACAGGTCGATGCCGATCGACTCCAGGGCCTCGGCGTCGATGTCCCCGCCCGCGGCGTCGCCGAGAATCCGTACGACCTCCGCCCGCACCCGCTCGTGGGTGATCCCGCGAGACGTGAGGAGCCGGGCCGACAGCGTCTCCGGACGGCTCAGCAGGCCGAGCAGCAGGTGCTCGGTGCCCACCTGCCTGTGCCGGAGCTCTCTGGCCTGCTCGTTGGCGTGCGTGACGACCTGCCGCGCGTCGTCGGTGAATCTCTCCAGCATCTACTTCTCCCGTCTCAGCAGTCCTCGGCCGCCCGCGTACTTCTTGTGCACCGCCTGCCGGGACACCCCGAGCAGGAGCGCGATGTCCTGCCACGACCACCCGGCGTTGCGGGCGTTCTCCACCTGCAGCGCTTCGAGCCGTTCCACCAGGAGTCGCAGGGCCCGTACGGCCCGCAGGCCGACGGCCGGATCGCGGCTGCCGGCGTCGCTCGCCAGTTGTGCCGTATCACTCATGTCGTCAACATAGGTTGACGCGACCCAGATGTCAACCTTGGTTGACGGGTAAAACGATTTGCCGGTCGACCTGCGTGTTTGCGAGCCTGGAACTACGATGCGCACTCTTCCTGTGGCCGATCCCGGCACTCCCGACGCCCGCGGGCCGCTGCGCTACCTGTGGTGGGTGGCCCGCAGCCAGGCCGGCTCGATGCTGACCGGAATCGGTCTGGCGGTGCTGTGGTGGCTGGGGCAGGCGCTCGTCCCGGCGGCCCTGGGCAAGGCGATCGACGCGATGGCCGCGCGGGACGCGGGCACGCTGCTCAGATGGTCGGCCGTGGTGCTCGGTCTCGGCGTGGTCCAGGCGCTCGCCGGTGTCGCACGCCACCGCTACGCCGTCTTCAGCTGGCTGTCGGCGGCCTACCGCACCGTCCAGGTGACCGTACGGCAGGCGGCCAGGCTCGGGGCGACGCTGCCGAAGCGGCTGTCGACGGGCGAGGTCGTCAGCGTGGGCAACTCGGACATCGCCCACATCGGCAACGCCATGGAGATCGTCCTGCGCGGCGCCGGCGCCGGCGTCGCGATCGTCGCGGTGACCGTGATCCTCATCGCCACCTCGGTTCCGCTGGGCCTGGTCGTGCTGGTCGGCGTGCCGCTGATGGCGGCCGCGGTGGGCCCCCTGCTCAAGCCGCTGCACCGGCGCCAGCACGAGCAACGCGACCTCCAGGGCGACCTGGCCACCCGGGCCGCCGACATCGTGGCCGGCCTGCGGGTGCTGCGCGGCATCGGCGGCGAGCAGGTCTTCGCCGCGCGCTACCGCGAGGAGTCGCAGCGCGTACGGCAGGCGGGCGTGCGGGTGGCCTCGGTGGAGTCCCTGCTGGAGGGCGCCCAGATCCTGCTGCCCGGCGTGCTGATCGCGTGTGTGACCTGGCTCGGCGCGCACTTCGCGCTCGACGGCCGCATCACGCCCGGTCAGCTCGTCGCGTTCTACGGCTACGCGGTGTTCCTGATCGCGCCCCTGCGGACGCTGACCGAGGCCGCCGACAAGCTGACCAAGGGGCACGTGGCGGCGCGCCGCGTCTGCCGCATCCTGTCGCTGGAGCCCGAGATCGCGGGCGGCGGCGGCCGCCTCTTCACGGGCGAGGGCACGCTGCGCGACGGCGAGTCGGGGGTCGAGGTCCGGCCCGGCCGGCTCACGGCGCTCGCGGCGGCCGCGCCGGAGGACGCCATCGCGATCGCCGACCGCCTGGGCAGGTTCGCCCCCGGCGACGTCACGCTCGGCGGCGTGCCGCTGGCGGAGTCGCCGCTCACCGAGGTCAGGCGGCACATCCTGGTGGCCGACAACGGCGCGCGGCTGTTCACCGGACGGCTGCGCGACGAGCTCGACGTGCGGGGCGCGGCGACCGACGAGGACGTCCGCGAGGCGTTGTACGCCGCGTGCGCCGAGGACATCGTGGCGGCGCTGCCCGAGGGCCTGGACGCGCACGTGGCCGAGTCGGGCCGTGAGTTCTCCGGTGGTCAGCAGCAGCGGCTGCGGCTGGCCCGGGCGCTGCTCGCCGACGCGGAGATCCTGATCCTGGTCGAGCCCACCAGCGCCGTCGACGCGCACACGGAGGCGCGCGTCGCCGAACGGCTGGGCAAGGCGCGCACGGGCCGGGCGACCCTGGTCTGCACGACCAGCCCGCTCGTGCTCGACCGGGCCGACCACGTGCTGTACGTCGAGGGCGGCGTGGTGCGGGCCGAGGGCGCCCACCGGGCGCTGCTGGAGAAGGTGCCCGCGTACCGCTCGACCGTGACACGAGGGGAAGACTGAGCATGGCCCGCGAGATCCTTCCGGTCGCCGACCGGGCGCAGGTGCGCGCCTACGCGCGGCGGCTGACGCTGAAGTATCCGCGCGAGCTCGGTCTCGCGCTGGCGCTCCACGCGCTGGCGGCGATGGCCGGGCTCGTCGCGCCCCGCATGCTCGGCGACCTGGTGGGCGGCCTGGCCAAGGGCCGCAGCGATCTGCGTGTGGACACCGTCGTCCTGGCCATCGCCGCCTTCGTGGTCGTGCAGGCCGTGCTGGTCAGGCTCGCGGTGTACGCGTCGTCGCGGCTGGGCGAGAAGGTGCTGGCCGAGCTGAGGGAGGACTTCGTCGGCCGGGTGCTCGCGCTGCCGCTCTCGACGGTGGAGCGGGCCGGCTCCGGCGACCTCATCACCCGTACGTCCAGGGACGTGGACGCGCTGTCCCGGAGCGTGCGGCACGCCGTGCCCGAGACGCTGATCGCGGTCGTCACCGGCGTCTTCGTCGTCGGCGCGGTGATCCTCGTCGGGCCGGTGATGGCGGTGCCGTCGCTGGTCGCCGTGCCGTTGCTGTGGGGCGCCACCCGGTGGTACCTCAACCGCGCCAGGGACGGCTATCTGCGGGAGAACGCCGCGTACGCCGACATGACCGAGGGCCTGGCCGAGACCGTCGAGGGCGCGCGCACGATCGAGGCGCTGGGGCTGGAGGGCCGCCGCCGGGACCGTACGGACCGGGACATCTCCCGGTCGTTCGCCGCCGAGCGGTACACGCTTGGCCTGCGCACGGTGTGGTTTCCGGCGGTCGAGTTCGGTTACGTGATCCCGGTCGTGGCGACCCTGCTCATCGGAGGGCTGTTCTCGATCGAGGGCTGGGTGACGGTGGCCCAGGTGACGACCGCCACGCTCTACGTGCAGCAGCTCATCGACCCGCTCGACCGCCTGCTGTCGTGGGTGGACGAGCTCCAGGTCGGCGGGGCCTCGATGGCCCGGCTGCTGGGCGTGGCCAACGTGCCCGACGACCGGGTCTCGGGCGACGCCCGGCCGGTGGGAGAGGAGCTGAAGGTCGGCGGCGTGCGGTACGCCTACCGCGAGGGCCACGACGTGCTGCACGGCATCGACCTCGACGTACGCCCGGGGGAGCGCCTGGCCATGGTCGGACCCTCGGGGGCGGGCAAGTCCACGCTGGGCCGCCTCATCGCCGGGGTGCACGCGCCGGCGAGCGGGTCGGTCACGGTCGGCGGGGTGCCGCTGGTCGAGCTGCCGCTCGACGAGCTGCGCGGGCACGTCGCCCTGGTCACCCAGGAGCACCACGTGTTCCGGGGGACGCTGCGCGACAACCTGCTGATCGCCAGGCCCGGCGCCTCGGACGCCGAGGTGCGCCGCGCGCTGGAGGCCGTGGACGCCTGGGAGTGGGTGGCCGCGCTGCCCGAGGGCCTGGACGCGGCCGTCGGCTCCGGCGGCACGGCGATCTCCCCTGCCCAGGCGCAGCAGCTCGCGCTCGCCCGGCTGGTGCTGGCCGACCCGCACACGCTCGTCCTGGACGAGGCCACGTCGCTGATCGACCCGCGGGCCGCCCGCCACCTGGAGCGGTCGCTCGCCGCCGTGCTGGAGGGCCGTACGGTGATCGCCATCGCGCACCGGCTGTACACCGCGCACGACGCCGACCGGGTGGCCGTGGTGGAGGACGGCCGGATCAGCGAGCTGGGCTCCCACGACGACCTGGTGGAGGCGGGCGGTGCCTACGCCGCGCTGTGGGACAGCTGGCACGGCACCGCCCGGTAGTCACGTCAGCCGGTGATGTTCAGCGACTTCCTGAGGAAGTCGAGCTGCAGGAGCAGCAGGTTCTCCGCGACGACCTCCTGCGGCGTCATGTGGGTGACGCCCGACAACGGGAGCACGGTGTGCGGGCGGCCGGCCGCGAGCAGGGCCGACGACAGCCGCAGCGTGTGCGCGGCGACGACGTTGTCGTCGGCCAGGCCGTGGATCAGCAGCAGCGGGCGCTCCAGCTTCTCCGTGTCTCCCTTCTCCGCGTCGCCGAGGAGGGACGACCTCTCGTAGTGCCCCTCGTCCGGGTGGCCGAGGTAGCGCTCGGTGTAGCAGGTGTCGTACAGCCGCCAGTCGGTGACCGGCGCCCCGGCGACGGCGGCGTGGAACACGTCGGGACGGCGCAGCACGGCGAGCGCGGCGAGGTAGCCGCCGAACGACCAGCCCCTGATCGCCACCCGCGACAGGTCGAGGTCACCCGGGTGCAGGGCCGCCGCGCCCTGGAGGGCGTCCACCTGGTCCTGCAGCGAGATCGTGAAGTCGTGCAGCATCTCCCGCTCGAAGGCGGGGCCGCGTCCCGGCGTGCCCCGCCCGTCGGCCACGATCACCGCGAAGCCCTGCTCGGCCCACCACTGGGACTCCAGGAACATCCGCCGGGCCGACAGCACCCGCTGGGCGTGCGGCCCGCCGTACGGGTCCATCAGGACGGGCAGCGGACCGGAGCCGGGCACGTGCCACGAGGGCAGCAGGATCGCCGTGGACAGTTCGCGAGAGCCCGCCCGGACGAGCGACACCCGCGGCTCCAGGCCGGGGCGCTCGGCCAGGGAATTGATCGACGCCGACCCGACGGTCACCGTCGTGCCCTCGGTGTCGAGGCTCTGCCGGGCGACGAGCGTCACGCCGCCCGCCCGGCGGCCGGAGTGGACGCCCGGCTCGGTGGTGACGGCGCTGATGGTGCCCGCCGTGTAGGTCCACAGATGAACCTCGCTGGGCTCGCCGCTCGCCTGGAAGAGCACGGTGTCGCCGTCCACGTCGAGCACCGCGCGCACCTGCAGGGACGGCGGCGTGACCGGCTCGTCGCCGACCACGAGGCGGTGGCCGCCGTCGGCGTCGGCCACCCACACGAGCCTGCCGTCCGACAGGCGGGCCGGAACGCCGGCGACGATGTCCAGCCAGGCCGGGTCGGTGTCCTCGCGCAGGAGCGTCGTCTCGCCCGTGTCCGGGTCGGCCGACAGCAGGCGCATGGTCCGCTGGTCCCGCGAGAGCGTGACGATCGCGAGGCCGTGCGCGTCCCAGGCCGCCGTCACCAGGTATTCCTGCTCGAACGGCACCGCCGTACGCGCGCCGTCCAGGCCGATGACGTGCAGCGTGACCTCGGCGTTGGCCGTGCCGGCGGCGGGGTAGCGCTGCGGGACGGGCTGACGATCGGGGTTGGCCGGGTCGGCGATGTGCCACAGGGTCACCGGAGACTCGTCCACGCGGGCCACGAGCAGGCGGTCGCCGGAGGGCGACCACCAGTAGCCGCGCATCCGCCCCATCTCCTCGGCCGCGATGAACTCCGCGAGACCGTAGGTGACCAGGTCGCCTTCGGGCTCGGCCAGCAAGGTGCCGGCTCCGGTATCGATCTCCAGCACGTGCAGGGCGCCGCCCGTGACGTACGCGACCCGCGCGCCGGTGGGGTCGAGCCGGGGGTCGATGACCGGCCCGGCCGCCGGGAGCCGCCGTGCCCCGCCCGAGGCTAGATCGGTCAGGTAGAGGTCGCCCGACAGCGCGAAGACGGCCCGCCGGACCTCCCGGTCCGTGGCGTACGCCACCACGCCGCCCGCCGACTCCCGCGACCGCTCGCGGCGGGCGCGCTCCTCCGGCGGCAGGTCCTCGTCGGCGGCGCCCAGGGCGAGGGAATCGACGACGAGCCGCTCGGCCCCGGACGCGACGTCCAGCTCCCACAGGCACGTCACCGGATCGGTGCCCGATCGCGTCCTGAGGAAGGTCACCCGACCCCCGTCAGGGGAGATCGTGAAGTTGCGCGGCACCCCAAGGGTGAACCGCCGGGTCCTGGCATGCAACCGCGGGAAGCTCTCCGTCATAGCTCCTCATACTGCCAGCACAGGGGCACTACCCTCGGAGGCATGACTGACCGCCGCCTGCTGCTCGTGCACGCCCACCCCGACGACGAGACGATCGGCACCGGGGCGACCATGGCCAAGTACGTGGCCGAGGGCGGGCATGTGACGCTCGTGACCTGCACTCTGGGGGAGGAGGGCGAGGTCATCCCTCCGGAGCTCGCCCACCACGCGGCCGACAGGGACGACACCCTCGGTCAGTACCGCATCGGCGAGCTGGCCGCCGCGTGCAAGGCCCTCGGCGTCACCGACCACCGCTTCCTCGGCGAGGCCGGCCGCTGGCGCGACTCGGGCATGATGGGCGCGGCGACCAACGACCGCCCCGGCTGCTTCTGGCGGGCCGACCTCGACGAGGCGGCGGGCGAGCTGGTCAAGGTCATCCGCGAGGTCAGGCCCCAGGTCCTCGTCACCTACGACGAGAACGGCTTCTACGGCCATCCCGACCACATCCAGGCGCACCGCGTCTCCCGGCGGGCCTTCGAACTGGCCGCCGACCCCGCGTTTCCCGGCGGGGAGCCGTGGCGGATCGCCAAGTTCTACCTCACCGCCATGCCCAAGTCGGTGCTGCGGCGGACCATCGAGACCATGCGCGAGGCCGGCGTCGGCTTCTGGGTGCCGGAGTCGATCGACGACATGCCGGGGTGCGCCGACGAGGACGTGACGACGGAGATCGACGCCAGGCCCCACGTGGAGGCCAAGCTCGACGCGATGCGGGCGCACGCGACGCAGATCGCCGTGGACGCGCCGTGGTTCGCGCTGTCGAACAACGTCGGCCAGCAGGCCCTCGGGGTCGAGCACTTCATCCTGCGTGCCGGGGTTCCCGGCAAGCCCGGCATCGGCGCTCCGCCCGAGGTGGGCGGCATCGGCGAGCCGTACAACCGCGAGACCGACCTGTTCGCCGGTATCGGCTGAGGTGTCGGATAAGTTGGGCGGTATGACCCAGGAGGCGCAGAGCGGCGTCGAACCCGCCGAGAACGTCCCCGGCCCGCTGGCCGGGGCCGTCACCGGCGCGGCGTACGGCGTGCTCTTCCTGCTGGGCGTGGTGCTCGGCGTCGTCGGGGGCTTCCAGCACGCGTGGTACGCCGGGGAGGTGCCGGTCGCCGCGATCGCCTGGCTGGCCGCCCTGTTCGCGGTGCCGTACGCGATGGGACGGCTGATGGGCGGCAAGCTGGGCGCGCTCGTCCCCGCCGCCGGCTGGCTCCTCGCGTCGTTCCTGCTGGCCACGCCTCAGCGGGCCGGCGACCTCGCCATCGCGGGCAACTCGGCCGGCTACTGGTACCTCTACGGCGGCGCCGTCGCCGTCGCGGCGGCCGTGGTCGTCACCCGCTCCGCCGGTTCGTGGCTGCTGAAGTCGTACGGCCGCCCGTGAGCTTGTACAGGTGGGACCGGTCGCGGATCCTGGGGACATGCGGCGGTCGCACCGGGTCCGGCAGGTCATCAACTACGTCAACCTTTCCACGCCCCTCGGGCTGCTGATCGCGCGGATCGGCGGAGCCCGCACCCGCAGGGGGGAGCGGGGCCTCGTCTACGCGCACGGATACCGCATCCCGTTCCCCGTCGCCGGGGCGTTCACGGTGGGCAACGTCGTCCTGACCGAGCACGGGGAGGGCTATCTCACCGGCTGCCTGCTCGACCACGAGTCTCGCCACGCCACCCAGTACGCGTTCTGCGTCGGCCTGCCCATGCTCGTGCTGTACGTGCTCGCCTCAGCCGTTTCGTACGCCGTCTGCGGTCATCCGGCCTCGTGGAATCTTTTCGAGCGGATGGCCGGTCTGGACGACGGCGGTTATCCCCGGATGCACCCATGGTGGAGGAGAAGGGGGAGTAGGTCGCATTCCGCCTGAGGGTGGAGGAAACATGATGCGAATCGACCAGTCGTAGGAGGAATATTTTCGGCCCTGCGGGGATCATGGAGAGCGGAAGGGAGTTCCCCATGTCGCAGACGATTCACCCGGAAAGTCCTGAGGCTCCAGAAATCCCCGTATCTCCCGTTCCGAATGCGCCGAGCGCGCCGATTGTCCGGCCCGCCGGACCCCGCCGGTGGCCGTCCAGCTTCGCCGACAGGCTGACCGCCCCTCTTCCCGACTTCCGCGAGGTCACCAGTGTTATGTGGCACGGGCAGCTGCGGCCCGACATCGGGGACAGCGACCAGATTCCCGTCCACCGTGTCGGCCTGCCCCGCGCCGCCGCGACCGAGACCGTGGTGACCTGGGTCGGCCACGCGACGTTCGTGCTCCAGATCGGCGGGCTCACCGTGCTGACCGATCCGGTGTGGTCACGCAAGATCCCCGGCGTGCGCCAGCGGCTGACCCCTCCCGGCGTCGCCTGGTCCGACCTGCCCGAGGTCGACGCGATCGTGATCAGCCACAACCACTACGACCACCTGGACGCACCGACGATCCGCCGCCTGCCGAGGGACACGGCCGTCTTCGCACCTGCCAAGCTCGGCGGGTGGTTTCGGCGGCGAGGCTTCCGTGACGTGACCGAACTGGACTGGTGGGAGTCGGCTCGCCTCGGCGACGTGACGTTCGACTTCGTCCCGGCTCACCACTGGAGCCGCCGTACCCTCTGGGACACCTGCCGCACCCTGTGGGGCGGATGGGTGCTCACCTCCCCCGAGCATCGGGTCTACTTCGCCGGCGACACGGCCTACGGGGAGCGGTTCGCCCAGATCGGCGAGCGTTACCCGGGCATCGACCTCGCTCTCATGCCGGTCGGCGCCTACGAGCCGCGCTGGTTCATGAAGGTCTCCCACGTCGACCCCGCCCAGGCCGTGCAGGGCTGCCTCGACGTGGGAGCGCGGCGGATGGCCACCATGCACTGGGGCACGTTCGTGCTGTCGGGCGAGCCGCTGCTGGAGCCCGTGCGCGAGGCCCGCGTCGTGTGGGAGTCACGCGGCCTCGATCCCGCCGACCTGTGGGACCTCGCCGTCGGCGAGAGCCGTACGCTCCCCTGACGGGACGGCCCGGATGCGCTTGCGGGAGAGCGGTTCCGGCTGTGGCTCGGGCTGTGGCTAGGGCCGCTCTCCGAGCATCGCCGCGGCGTTGGCCAGTCGCGTGCCCAGATGCCGCCGAAACGCCCGGAGCTCGGAGCCGTGTGCCTTGATCGTTTTCTGCTGGGCCTCGATCTCCGTCGTCAGCCGCACCGTCAGGTAATCCACCTGCAGCTTGCAGCGCATATCCGTCACCGCCGCGGTGGCCTCCTCCCGCTTGTCACCCGCCTTTCGCCAGCGCGGGTTCTCCCACGCCTTGACGGGTGCCGAGAAGGTGTAGCCGGCCCCTTTCATGCAGGCGCTCCACGCCGCGTTCACCGCCTTCACCCGGGGATCATCGAGCGCCTTGTCGTAGGCCTGCATGCCCAGCCGGACGACCAGCCACTCCGCGTCGGGTGGGACCCCTTTCATCACGCGCCGGTTCGCCGCCCCGATGCAGCCGCCCTCCGGCACGCGGATGCCTCTGACCGTCTTCGGCCCCTGTCCGCCCAGAACGGCCTGCTCCTCGATCGGGGTCATGCCCGTGCCCGCTCTCGTGGATCTTGGCGGTTTCTGCTGCTGCGAGGGAGGCTGCAACGGCACGGCGTACCCGTATCGGCCGGCGAGGGCAGGATCGACGAACAGGTAACGGCGGGCTCTGGGCGTCGTATCGCGCTGCGGTGGCAACGGGGTGTCGTCGTATCCCTTCATTCCGAACCTATTCGTGCACAGGGCCACCGAGTGGCGCACGGCGTTGACGAGCCGGGCCTGCTGTTCGGGTGTCGGTGCGAAAGCGTCCAGGGGGAGAATCGCGTTGTCGAGCATCCGTACTGCCTTCTCGGTCGCTTTCTCGGTTGTCTGCCCAGCTGTCTGGCTGCCGCTCAGCACGGGCGACGCGGTGAGAGCGGCGCCCCCCGCGACGGCTGTTCCGCTCGCCTGACACCCACTGAGCGCGACAGCGGCGAGCACGGCGAGCGGAAGCGGGCGGAAGCGCGAAACATCATGCACATCCGTATTGTTTTCGCGGTGGGCTTCGCTCTCATAATCAGGGCATTTACGGAATGACGAACTCTGTATTTCCGGGCAGCGGCAACGACCGCGCGGGCACTGGCACAATGCGGCCATGAGCTTCGCGACCGCTGATCTCTACGACGCCCACGGTGACGCGCTGCGCAGTTGTGTCACCCAGTTCCGCTCGTACGGCTCACGCGCGCGATTCTCCGGCCAGATCGCCACGGTCCGCTGCCTGGAGGACAACGCGCTCGTCAAACAGGTGCTCGCGACACCGGGAGAGGGCCGGGTGCTGGTGGTCGACGGCGGCGGATCGCTGCGTACGGCGCTGCTCGGTGACATGATCGCGACCTCGGCAATGGAGAACGGCTGGGCGGGCGTGGTGATCAACGGCGCGGTACGAGATACGGCAGCCCTGGCCGGGTTCGACCTCGGTATCAAGGCGCTCGGCGCCAACCCGCGCAAGAGCGCCAAGACCGGCCTGGGGGAGATCGACGTCCCGGTGAACTTCGGCGACGTGACCTTCGCCCCGGGCGCATGGCTCTACAGCGACGAGGACGGCATCCTCATCAGCGATCAGCGCCTCGGCGTCTGAGCTACCCGGCGACTGCTGGTGCCGCCACCCGGCCGCCTCCCTCATTCCCGTAGTCGCCTGGGCCGGGGCCGCTCGTAGGTGAAGGTCCAGCGGTCGGTGCCGGTTTGGCGGCGGGTGTAGCGGTGGGGGTGCTGGTAGCGGTCGCGGTTGTGGAACTGGCAGGCCGGTCCGAGCAGCTTCAGGTCGGTCAGGCCGCCGGTGCTCGAGTTGTCGGCGTGGTCGATCTGGCACATGCTCGCCGGGAGCGGGCAGCCGTCGATCCAGCAGGTGGCATACCGGGCGAAGATCGCCCGCCGTTGGGCGGGGATGGCCAGGCGGACCTTGCGGCCCATGTCCAGCACCTGCCCTTCGGCGTCCATGACCAGCCGCACGAGAGTCGAGGTGCGGGCGAGGCGGTGCACGCTGGTGACGGGCAGCATCTGCCCGGTCGCCAGCAACAACCCCGGCGCTGTCCCCAACGCCGTCCCGAACAACGCCCCCGGTGACGTCCCGAACAGCGCCCCCGGCGTCCCTGGCTCTGGTCCCGGTGGATGTCCCGGTGGCGTCTCCGGCTCTGGTCCCGCCGTTCCCGGTGCCTGCGTCGCACACGAGCACCGCGCCGCGCTGCCGCACCGGCACGCGCCCTGGCCGTCCGCCGCGTCCTGCCGAGCCCGGCCCTGCTCCTCGCCGCCCTGCTCGTGGCGGTTCCGGTCATGGCGGTCCTGGCCACGGCGCACGTCGCCGTGGTCCTCACGCGTGCCCTGCCCATGGCGGCAGTCCCTCGCAGGCCGAGACCCGGCGTGGGCGTGATGCTCGAAGGCATCCTCGGGAGGAGGATCCTGCTGCGCTGCCTCGGAAGGCGCTGTCCCGGAAGGTGTTATGCCCGAAGGCGCCGGGTTCGAAGGCGCTGCGTCCGAAGGCGCTGGGTTCGAAGGCCCGCCACCGTCTGCAGGCGATGCTGACCCGCGCCGCCCCGCGTCCGGTGCCCCAGTCTGTGCCACAGCACGGCCGCAGTCATCGCCCTCCACGGGCGCGGTGTCGTCGCCCTCGGCAGAGACGGCGCTCGCGGCCTTACGCGGCTCACACTCACCGGCCCGCCGCTCACCAGCCCCGCGCTCACGGGACGCGCGCCTACCAGTCCCACGCTCGGAGGTTCCGTGCTCACCCGCCCCGCGCTCGCCAGGTCCGGGGTGGCGAGACTCCTCATCGCGGGGACCGGTGGTGGCACGGTCGGCGTTTCCGGCATCGGCGTCCGGGGCTCCATCGGCTCCGGCGTCGCTCCTGGCACCGGCGGCCGCCGCTCCATCGGCACCGGCATGCGCCTCAGTCTCGGCTTCGGCGGTGTCGGCGGTGTCGGCGGGGTCGGAGTCGGCAGGGTGGGGGTCGCTGGGGAGGGATTCGGCGTTGACGAGGACGAGGAGTTCGGTGGCGATCTTCTGTTCCAGCAGGGCGATGAGGGCATCGGCCTGGCGCACGCTCAGCGGGCGGTCATCGCCTTCCGCGCGGGGTTTGGCGTAGGCGTCGAGCAGGGCGCGTAGCCGGGCTGCCGCCTCGCGGGGGAGGTAGAACTCCCCTTCCAGGCCGCCGCCCCGGCCGGAGCGCACCCGTAGGAATCGCCGCCCGTAGTCGGCCCGCTCGTCGCGGTCTTCTCCGTCGGGGTCCAGCACCGCCCGCAGGTAGCGGCCCGCTTTGGCGACCTCGGCCGCGCCTGCTTTGGTTGCGAGCTCCAGCAGGATCTTTCATGGCGTCGTGCGTTGCACACCGGGGTGAGCAGCGAATTGTTGGAGCGACAGGTTGAGTTGTCCGGCTGCACCCGCGCATCGGAGGCCGGGCAAGCAGGGCAAAGCCGAACGCGGCTTGGGCCTGTCGGTCCACAGCTCCGCCGGTCCACAGCTCCGCCGGTCCTCAACTCCGCCGGTCCGTCGGCTCGCGGACCTGCGCCTGCATCTGCACCTGTACCTGTACCTGGACCTGCTGCCGCGCACGGTCGTGACTCGACGTCAGTATGCGAGGAACATCCCGATCGGCCCGTTCAGGCGCGCGGAACGTCGGTCAGATGCGGCCGATGTCGGCGGGCAGGCCGAGGGCGAGCACGTGATCGAAGTGGAGGAAGGTCTCGAACTTGGACCCCGGCGCGATCGACTCGTCGGCCTCCAGATCGCGCAGCAGGCGTAGCGCCGCAGGAGTGTCGAGATCGTCGTCCAATGCCCGCTGGACGCGCTCGGAGTGTGCCTGGTCGATCGGGCGGCTCGGTGACTCCGCCCATTCGGCCACCCGCCGCCGGAGTCGCCGCAGTTCTTCGTCGGCGGCGCGAAGGGCGTCCCAGGTGAGGTCGACCGGCCGCCGGTAGTGGTGCTCCAGCAGGGCCAGCCGTACGGCGAGGGGATCGAGACCGGCGGCGACGACGCCGGACAGCGGCACGACGTCCCCGGTGCCGGCCGGGCGGCCCTCGAACAGCAGGTGTCCGGAGTGCGCCCAGTGGGCGGCGGCCTCCCGGCCTGTGGCGGCGTTCGACTGGGCCCGTGCCCTCTCGTGGTGGGGGAAGCACAGGTCGGCACGGCCCACGTACAGGTCGAAGCGGGGGCCGAGGAACCGCAGCGGCGCGGCCGAGCACTCCATGTCGTGGCCGGGGAGCCCGCGGCCCCAGGGCCCGTTCCAGACCGGTCCGGCGTGGTCGCCGGCCGAGTCCCCCGGCGATTCCGGCGCCGGCTCCCAGAGGGGCCAGTCGGGCGCCGAGCCCGGCTTGCCGGAGATCTCGCCGTACGTGGGGAAGGACGCCGCGTCGAAGAACACCGCCCCCTCCGGGGTGGTGTACGCGTGGCCGCGCTCGATGAGCCGCCCGATGAGCTCGATCACCAGGCCCATCGTCTCGCTGGTCCTGGGGGAGTGCTCGGGAGCGCGCATATTGAGCGCGAGCGTGTCGGCGTCGAAGGACGCGCCGTCGCCGTCACGAGCGCGACCGCCGTTCCGGTGAACGAGGTCGGAGACGTTGCGGCAGGCGAGCACCCGCAGCCCGGCGCGTTCGGCGACGCGGCGGACGAGGTCGGCGAGCAGGGCGGGGCGCAGGTCGGCGAGGCCGGCGGGCTCGTGCGCGGTGCAGGTGTACATCCGCAGGATCCGCGAACCGGCCGGGGCGACGGGCACGACCTGCCGGGTGAGGGTGTCGTGGAGCCGCAACATGCTCCGAGCCTACGTGCTGCCCCCGACATCCCCGCCCCGGCCCCGGATCCTGATCACATTCACAGGAAAATCCCCGGAATCAGGGGAGGAAGGTCAGGATGTCGCGGTCGCCGCGGTCGCGCAGGCGGTCGAGGACCTCCTCGCGGGCGGACCCCTCGGGCAGGCCGATGCGGGCGCCGATGAGCCGCAGGCCCTCGGCCTCGGACGCCACCGGAGCGGTGTATCCGATCAGGTGCAGCGCATGGTTGATCGCGGGCAGCCCGGCCCCCGCCGCGGGCAGGAAGCGGGTCAGCAGCTCGCCGCCGTCGGAGACCGTGAGGAAGACGTGGTCGCCCTCGGACGCGTTGTACTCGGCGAGCACGTGCCTGATCGAGCCGATGGTCGGCTGGTTGTGCCAGCTGATCACCACCTCACCCGACGTGGTGGAGGCGGTGAGCTGCCCCCCTGGCGCCATGCCGAGGTGCGCGGCGAAGCCGGTCGGCAGCGGGGAGCCCGAGCCGCGCAGGTGCTCGGCGTTCACGTCGACACGGTGCCACCAACGGCCGTCCCTGCTGCGAAAGCAGCGGCGGGTCATCGACACGTCCCGGCGCGGCTGGTAGGCCTCGGCCTGGTCCTGGACGGCCACCCTGATGTAGCCGCGCTGGGTCCGCTCGAACCCGGGCCCTCCGGCGTACGCCCTGATGGAGCTCTCGCTCACGTCGTAGCGGGAGGTCAGGTTGTCCACGACCGTGCTCACGGACGCCTCGCCGCCCGCACGCTCGATCTCCCGGATGATCATCTCTCGGATGCCCAGGTACTCGTCGCCGCCCCAGCGCCGCAGTCCGTACTTGCTGCGGTCGAGCCGGATGAACCGCTCGTCGGAGGCGAGCTGGTTCCGGATGCCGACGAGGCTGTAGTCCTCGGCGATGCGGGACTGGATGTCCTCGGGGGTGAGCGGGGCGTGGGCGACGGCCAGCACGGCCTCCGCCTTGTCACCCATGCTGCGCGGCCAGGGGACGGCGTGACCGTCCATGATCCGCAGCTGCGGCACCGACGTCAGCCAGCGCTCGGCGACGTCCTCCCGGATGCCGAGCTGGGCGACGAGGGAGACCGCCTCCTCCAGCGGACGGGGGCCGTCGGCGAACAGCTGCCGGGTCTTCTCCCTGAGCTCGTCGGCGCCGCCCGCGATCAGCCAGCCGTCCACCTGCTCATACCCGGTCAGGAGCGTACGGACGACCCGCCAGGCGGGGATCGCGAGCGTGATCAGCTCGGTGCGGTGCCACGGCACGGCGGCGGCCAGGTCGTCGGCGGGCACGGCCGAGCCCAGCCGGGTGCGCAGCCAGGACAGGTGGGCGTTCAGCGGCGCGGCGGACGGGCCGTTCAGCCAGTCCATCACGTGGTCGCGCAGGTCGCGCTCGATCTGCCGGATGCGCTCGCGGGTGACGGAGAAGCGCTGGGCCAGCTCGTCCAGCGTGGCCCGCTGGCCCTGTCCCGGTTGCTGGGAGGTGTCGAAGTAGAGCCGGTCGCGCGCGATGGCCCGCTGGCGGTCGTCCAGCCGGGCGAAGATCTCGTCGACGATCTCGGGCATCGGCCGCTCGGGGAGGGCCGGCGGAACCGCCGCCCCGGCCGGCTCCCGCGCGGGCTCCGTGGCGAGCAGCTTGTCGATCACGTCGACGTACAGGTCGTGGACGCTCTCCCGCGGGCCGGGCGTCTGGAGGCTCTCCTCGGGGTGTGTGAACCTCAGCAGCGGGAGGATGTCGCCGAGGACCAGGTGCGCCCAGCAGGCGGTGGTGAGGTCGGCGAGCCGGGAGGCGACCTGGCCGGTTCCCACCGCCGCGCAGGCCCGGTCGAGGGGAAGCGCCTGCCACCACGCGTCGGGAAGACCGGGGTCGCTCGCGATCGGCTCTACCTGGCTGGGCGCGGTCCAGCGCAGCGGAGGCACGATGTCGCTAAGGCTGAGGTTCATGCAGGTCCAACCGGCAGGGGGAATATATCCGCAGTTCAGACTAGGGGATCGGACGTCAGGCCGGGATGAAGGGACTGGCGCGCCCCGAATAGGACACGTAGAGGACCTCCCCCGCCCGCGTACACGCCACGTAGAGCAGCCCCCGTTCGCGTTGCAGATCGTGCGCCCGGGCCGTCGGGTCCTCGTCGGCCGGGGTCAGCGCGTCCGGCGCCGGCACGATTCCGTCAGCCACGCCTATCACGGCCACGCGGCGGAATTCCAGCCCTTTCATGCCGTGGAGGGAGGTGACTTTGACCGTGATGCCCGCTTCGCGTAGTGCGGTGCGGGCGGTACGCACGAGGTCGGAGGTGCGGGCGGCCACCGCGATCTGGGCGGTCGGCACGCCCTCCTCCAGCCATTCGGCCACGGTGGAGACGAGCCCGGTGATCTCCGCCTCCGCGTCCACGTACGCGCGCACCATCGGGCGTAAGCCGTGGTCCACCGCGCGGTAGCCGTACATCGCGGCGTTGCCCGCGACCAGGCCGTCGGCGGGACCGCCGCCGCGCAGGCGCACTCCCCACGACAGGATCTCGGTGGGCAGCCGGTGGGAGATCCTCAGGCGGAAGTGGCGGGCGGGGATGCCGACGTCCGCCAGCGCGACCCGGGTGTCGAACATGCGCTGGTGCGGGTCTCCCACGATGAACAGGTCGTTCGGGGCGACGGGGACCGCCGCCCGCAGCAGCCGCCATTGGGCCGGGTGCAGGTCCTGCGCCTCGTCCACCACGATGTGCCGGTACGGCTCCCGCCCCGGCGCCTCGTCGCCGAGCAGGTCGCCCACGGCCCGCCCGAGCAGGCCCGCCGCGTCCGAGGCGAGCTGGAGCAGGGTGCGCCGGCCGGACTCGCGCAGGCGCCGCACGACCTGCTGGACGGCCTCCCACACCAGCGCCCTGGACTCGGCGTCGAGCCGGACGCCGCGGCCGGGCCGGCCGGCCGACTGATACTCCTCCAGCGTCCGCAGGTCCTGGGAGAGGATCACCTGCTCCCACTCGCGCAGCAGGAACGCGCTGCCGAAGCGTCCGACGGCCGCCTCCTGCCACAGCTCGGCCAGGTCGTCGGAGGAGACGAGGGCGGGGGCGCGGCCCTCCGCCTCGGCGACGATGCGGTGCGCGATCCTGTCGACGTTGCCCACCTCGACGCGCTTGCGGACCACCTCGTCGTCGATGATCATGTCGAGCCGCGTGGACAGCTCGGTCGCGAGGCTCTGGGAGAACGTCACCAGCAGCACCGGGCCGGTGGCCGCCCGCGCCAGCAGGGCCGCCCGGTGCAGCGCGATGACCGTCTTTCCGGTGCCCGCGCCCCCGGTGATCAGCAGCGGCTGCTCGTACGCCGGCCAGTTGGCGTACGTGTGCTGGGGCGGGTAGAGGAACGTGCACCAGCCGGGCAGCGTGAGGATGCGCTCCAGTTCCGCCGCGTCGGCGGCGAACGCGGCCCGGTCGGGGCTGCGCCGCAGCGCCGACAGGAGGTCCTCGGGGTCGATCTCGTCGGCGACGCGGGAACGGCAGGCGTCCAGCTCGCGCCAGGCCGCCGCGAGGGAGCCGCCGCGGGCGAGCGCCGCGAGCGGCGCGTACTGGCTGTACGGGAGCAGGGGCTCCACGGCCGCGAGATGCGACTCCGACGTCATCAGCCGCAACAGCGGCAGCAGGTGGGCGTCGACGCCGATGTTCAGCAGATCGGCGTCGCACCAGTTCTCGAACAGCGGCCGGCCGCCGCTCTCCGACGCGCGGCGCAGGGCCGGCTCGATCCGCTCCAGGGCCTCGGCGTCCCAGGTCTCGACGATCCCGATGGCCGTGTTGACCCCGAACCTGTACCGCTGCGCGTACGACCACGCCTCGGCGTCCGGCAGCACGGTCAGCAGCCAGTAGACGTCCTCCTGCCGCACCACCACTCCCCGGTGGCGGTCGGCGAGCCGCAGCGTGACGACGCGGGGATCGCGGCAGTTGCGCACCCTCTCGGGGTGCGGCGCGGCGGACGCGTTCAGCAGGAACCGGCGCACCGCGACGGCGACGTCGCGGCGGACGGGCCGGGTGAGCGCGCCGAGCCCGCGCAGGAACTCCGGGGAGATCGCGAGCCGGGGCATCGGCTATCCCAGCAGGGTCAGCAGGTCGCGGTCCCCGCGTTCTCGCAGCCGCGCGAGGAGTTCGGGCCGCTCGACGGGTGCGGTGAGGCCGACGCGCGCCGCGATCACCCGCGCCGCCTGCTCGGGCGTGCCGCTCGGCGCGGTGTAGCCGACCAGGCGCAGCGCGCGGCTCGTCTCGTCGCCGCCGTTCGCCGCCGGCAGGTGCCGTACGCGCAGCATGCCCTCCTCGGACAGGGTCAGGAAGATGTGGCTGCCCTCCTCGGCGGAGACCTCGTCGAGAATCCGCCTGAGGGAGCCCAGGATCGGCCGCGCGTGCCAGGAGAGGCCGACCTCTCCGGCCGCGCTGCGCACCGCGCGGTCCTCGCCCGGCGCGAGACCGACGTACGCCGCGAACCCGCTGGGCAGCGGCACCTCGCCGCCGTCGAGGTGGTCGCCGGAGACGTCGACCCTGAGCCACCACCTGCCGTCCGGCTGCCGGAAGCACCGCCGGGTCAGCGCGACGTCCTTGAGCCCGCCCTGCTGTCCACCTGGCTGCCCGCCCTGCTGGCGGTCGGGGTCGATCTGGGACGCCTTCTGGGCGCGCAGTTGCGGCACGCTCTCCAGCCACTGCCTGGCGACGTCGGGACGGATGCCGAGAGAGGCGATCATCTCCAGCGCCTGGGGGACGGTCGGCGGGCGCTCGGCCGAGGCGATCAGGCTCCGCGTCCTCTCCCGCAGGTCCTCGATGTCGCCGGCCACGAGCCAGTCGCCGGAGAGGCGATGCCCGGGGAGCGTGGCGAGCACGAACCGCCAGGCGGGCACCTCCAGCGAGCGCAGTTCACGTCCGTGCCACTCGGCCGCCGCGACGAACCGGTCCTTCGGGACCGCGGCTCCGAAGGTGTCGGTGAGCCAGGTCAGATGCTCGGTGTACGGCTTCGCCTCCGGCAGCGCGAGCCAGTGGGACAGCCGGTCGCGCAGGGCCGCTTCGAGGTCGTGGATGACGGCGGGATGGACGGCCAGCAGCCTGGCCAGCTGCTCGGAGTCGGACGGCTCGTCGGCGAAGACCCGGTTCTGCGCCACCATCCAGGTCTGGTCGTCCAGGTCGCCGAACGCCGCGTCGATCAGCTCGGGGAGCTCGGAGACCTGTTCGTCCGGGGGATCCTCCACCGGCTCAGGGATCGGTTCGGGGATCGGCTCGGGGAGAGACTCGGAGACCGGCGACTCCGGGGACATCCGTAAGAACACGGCGGTGAACAGAGCGGTCAGCACGGGGCGGGCCTTGACGAACGGCTGGTCGGCCAGCTCGCGGCCGGACAGCGCGAGCAGGCCGTGCCACGACCCCGCCCGGTCGAGCGCGATCGCGACCTGGGGGTCGTCGGCCTCGTCGGGGTCGAGCACGTGCAGCGCGGGCAGCACGTCGCCGACGGCCGCCGCCGGCCAGTGGTCGAGCGCGAGCTCGGTGAGCAGGTCACCCAGCGCCTCGGCGTCCAGGACGGCGAGCACCCGGTGCAGGGGCAGCGCCCGCCACCAGGCGTCCGGCAGGCCGGGCCGGTCGGCCAGGGCCGTGATGCGGGCAGCGTCACTCCAGCGCAGCGGTGGCACGAGGTCACTCAGGCAGAAGTTCATGCGTTCCCCATCACTCACGAAGACCAGTCCATAGTCTGGCAAATCGCCCCGTCGTGGTGGAGATGTCAGTGACGTTCCGCGGCGAAACGGAGGCGGACGTAGTCGGCCATCCAGCCGGTCTCCCGGCGAAGCGCGGGGGCGGCCAGCTCGTTGACCCGGCGCAGCAGCGGCTCCACGGCCGCCGGGGGGACCCGGTCGAGCAGCGAGCCGGCGAACATCCGGACCCAGTCGGCCGCGCCGTTCGGGCACTCGTCGAGCGGGGTGGGGCGGTCGAAATACTCCAGCAGCCGGACGGTGAACCCGCCCTTCTCCAGCCGGTGGGCGTACTCCGCCGGGCTGGGGAAGTACCACGGCAGCTCGGGTTCGGGCAGGCCGTACTCCCGCCAGGCGGTGAGCACGGCGGAGGTCAGGGCCGCGCAGTTGCCCGCGCCGCCCATCTCGGCGACGAACCTGCCGCCCGGCCGCAGCGCCTCCCGTACGCAGTCGATCACCGCGCCGGGGTCGCGGCTCATCCAATGGAGCGCGGCGTTGGAGAAGACCGCGTCGTACGGCTGGGCGACGGTGAAGTCGTAACCGTCGCCCACGGTGAAGTCGAGTCCGGGGTGGTGCGCGATGGCCTGCTCGATCATCGAGTGGGAGCCGTCGATGCCCAGCACGTGGGCGCCGCGCCTGGCGATGTCGGCGGTGAGCACGCCGGTGCCGCATCCGAGGTCGAGCACGCGCTCACCGGGGCGCGGGTCGAGCAGTTCCACCAGTGGCGCGCCCTGAGCCGAGACGTAGCCGAAGGAGCTGTCGTAGGCGCGAGCGTTCCACCGGCTGAGACTGGGAGTTTCGTACCTCAAGATCGGCTCGCATTCTGACACGTGGTGCCCGGTGTCTTGATTGCCGCAATCTCATGCCGACTTGTGAGACTGCTGGGCTAACGACACACTTTACGGCTTCCGTCGCCTCCGCGAGATCGGGGGACGATCGGCGGGCTCAGCCGACCATCCGGGCCCAGTGCGCGGTCACGTATGACTTGGCCTGATCCTGCTCGGGGATGTTCAGGATCACCGGGTCGCCGGACGCCTCCGGCAGCTTGGCGGCGGCGTCCCCGTCCAGCGTGTCGCGCATCTCCATGGCCTCCATCCGGGCGGGCCGCGCGTACGCCTTGAGGAACAGGTTCTGGCCCTCGTCGGACAGCAGGAACTCCTCCCACAGCCGGGCGGCGGCCGGGTGCGGCGCGTCGGCGCTGATCGCCTGCATGTAGTAGGCGGCGAGCACCTCGTTCTTCGGGATCGTCACCCGCCAGGCCGCCGCGCCGCGCCCGGAGGCGGCCCGCGCCGCGTTCATGAAGTCCCAGTCCACCACCGCGGTCGCCTGGTCGGGCCGGCCGAGCATGCCGCCCTTCTTCAGCCGCGCGAACAGGTCCACGCCCCGTGCGGCGTCCGGCAGTCCGCTGCCGAGCGAGGCGGCCATCACGGCGCTGAACGCCGAGGCCATCCGGAGCGGGTCGCCCGGCAGCGCCACGATCGTCCCCGGCCTGACCAGCGCGCTGTACGACGCGGGAGCGGGGACCTTCCTCGGGTCGTAGCCGATCGACATGTATCCGCCGTAGGCGGCGAACCAGCGGCCCCGCTGCTCCTTGGCCTCGTCCGGGATGTCGGACCAGCCGGTCACCCGGTAGGGCGCGAAGAGCTTGGCGTTGGCGACCGCCACCTCAAGGGTGAGGTCGAACACGTCCGGCGCCTGCGCGGTCCCCTTCATTCGGGCCGCGGTGTCGATCTCCTGCTTGCTGCTCGCCTCCGGCACGACCGAGGTCACCTTGATGCCGTACTTGTCGGAGAAGCGGGCGATGATCTCCTTGTAGCCGACCCAGCCGCCCGGCAGGCCCACGACCGTGAGCGCGCCCTCCTTCTTGGCCGCGTCGACGAGCCTGTCCATGGTGCCGAACCCGGACTCGAGACTGTCGGCGCGGGGGTTCAGAGGCGGCAGCGGCTTGTCCGACGAGGGCGACGACGACGGCTTCGAGCACGCGGAGACCGCGAACAGGAGGAGGGCCGCCGAGGAGATCGTCACGACGCAGGCACGTATGGTCACGCCGCGTATGCTCCCCGCACGGCGGTGCTCGTTCCCGGCGGCGCGCTGGCGCATTACCGAGTCGGCGCACGCACCAGGCGCGGGGATTACCGGGCAGGTGGCGCGGGCGGTGCCGGCGGCACGACCTTGGCGGCGGCCAGGGTGTCCTCGGCGATCTCTACGAGGCTTCCGTCCCGTTTGCGCACGGTAAGCATCCCGTCGTGCCAGGATTCCAACACGCCGACGGCGTCCCTGTGCCCACCGGGCACCCTGCGTCGCGTCGTCACCCGTTTGCCCACGTCCGCAGGGGTGATGGCGATCACGAGACGGGCTCCGAACCGAGGGGCCACGACGATTGCCCCCCTCCTGTTCCGGCTAGTCGGCAGGCACCGCAATACTAGGGCTAGCAACCCGCGGTCGAGCCGTGCAACCCAGAAGGAGCCCGAGGTGACGTACGTCATCGCGCAGCCTTGCGTGGACGTCCTGGACAAGGCGTGCATCGAGGAGTGCCCCGTCGATTGCATCTACGAGGGCGAACGCATGCTCTACATCCACCCCGACGAGTGCGTGGACTGCGGTGCGTGCGAGCCGGTGTGCCCCGTAGAGGCGATCTTCTATGAGGACGACCTTCCCGAGCAGTGGAAGGACTTCTACAAGGCCAACGTCGATTTCTTCGAGGAGCTGGGGTCGCCCGGCGGCGCCTCGAAGGTCGGAAAGATCAACAAGGACCACCCGCTCGTCGCGGCGCTCCCGCCGCAGGGCGAGGACCACTGACCGGACCACTGATCGACGCCTGACCGGCGTGGTCCGTGACGACTGGGGGATTTTCTTTGCTTGCGTTGCCGGACTTCCCATGGGATCGGCTCGTGCCCTATCAGGACCTGGCGCGGGCGCATCCCGGCGGGATCGTCGACCTGTCGGTCGGCACGCCCGTCGACCCGGTTCCCCCGGTCGCCCGTGAGGCGCTCGCCGCCGCCGCCGACAGCCCCGGCTATCCCCTGACGTACGGCACGCCGCGGCTGCGTGAGGCGGCCGCGGGCTGGCTGCGGCGGCGGCACGGCGTCACGATCGACCCCGCCGACGTGCTGCCGACCATCGGCTCCAAGGAACTGGTGGCCTGGCTGCCGACGCTGCTCGGCGTGCGGCCCGGCGAGCGCGTGGTCTTCCCCGAGCTCGCCTATCCCACGTACGACGTGGGTGCGAGGCTGGCCGGGGCCGAGCCCTACGCGACCGACGGGCTCCTCGCGCTGGGCCCCGAGCGGGTGCCCCTCGTCTGGGTGAACTCGCCGTCCAACCCCACCGGGCGCGTCCTGCCCGCCGAGCACCTGCGCAAGGTCGTCGCGTGGGCGCGCGAGCGTGGCGCGGTCGTCGCGTCCGACGAGTGCTACATCGAGCTGGGCTGGGAGGAGCACCCGGTCTCCGTCCTCCACCCGGACGTGTGCGAGGGCTCCCACGAGAACCTCCTCGCGGTCCACTCGCTGTCGAAGCGGTCGAACTTCGCCGGATACCGCGCCGGCTTCGTCACCGGCGATCCCCGGCTCGTACGGCGGCTGCTGGAGGTGCGCAAGCATGCCGGCATGATGATGCCCGCCCCGGTCCAGGCCGCCACGGCGGCCGTGCTGGACGACGACGCGCACGCCGACGAGCAGCGCGAGCGGTACGCCCGGCGCAGGGCGGTGCTGCGGCCCGCGCTGGAGCGGGCCGGCTGGCGGATCGAGCACTCGGCCGCGGGGCTCTACCTGTGGGCCACCAACGGCACCGGCTGCTGGGACCAGGTGCGCGCGCTGGCCGAGCGTGGCATCCTCGTCGCGCCGGGCGAGTTCTACGGCGATGCCGGGCGCGACCACGTCCGCGTCGCCATCACCGCCACCGACGAGCGCGTCGATGCGGCGGTGAGCCGCCTCCAGTAGGATCGCCCGCCATGACGACAGCGATCGTGATCGTGCTTGGCCTCGCCACGGTCGTCGTCGTGCTGGGCGCCATCGCCGTGACCCGGCGCGTACGTACGCGCGAGCCGGTCCGCACACCGCCCGCCGCGCCGGGAGAACCGTCGCCGCGTGATCCCGAGGCGGAACCCGACTTCTTCGACCCCCGCACGATCAGGGTGGGCGACACCGTCTACGTGGAGGCCGCCCGTTACCGGGCCGTCGGCGCCCTGCACTGCACGATGCAGGGCGAGAAGTGGACGGAGTACCTGCTGGACGAGGGCGCCAGGCGCTACAACTGGCTGTCGGTCGAGGAACGGCCGGGCAAGGAGGGCGAGACCCTCCACCTGGAGGTCCTGTTATGGACCGACGTACCGACCCAGGGCATGGTGCCGGCCAGGCACATGCTCATCGTCGACGGCCTGGAGTTCTATCCGATCGAGCGCGGCACGGCCGCCTTCCGCTCGGAGGGGAACACCGGGCTGCCCGAGCGCGGCCTGCTCGACTTCGCCGACTACCGGACGGGCGACGGCCGCCTGCTGTCGTTCCAGCGTGTGCAGGGGGGGCAGTGGGAGGCGTCCTACGCCCGGCCGCTGACTCCTGGTTCGATTCGAGTGGATCGGCTTCCCTGATCACACGGGTAGGTTCTGCTTGTGGAACGGCGCCTTACCAAACCTGTCGTGACCGTCATGGTCATCGTCGTCCTGCTGGGCGCGGCCATCTTCTACGGCGCCTATCACCTGCTGAAGCGGACCCAGCCGTTCGCTCTGGGCGAACACTGCATGGTGCAGACCCCCGACGGCACACTCGATCTCGACATCGAGCAGGCCCAGGTGGCCGCGACCATCGCCGCCGTCGCGGTGCGGCGCAAGCTGTCCGAGCGCGCTCTGCAGATCGCCTACGTCACGGCGATCCAGGAGTCCAAGCTGGCCAACCTGCCGTACGGCGACCGTGACTCGGTGGGCGTCTTCCAGCAGCGGCCCTCGCAGGGCTGGGGGACGGCCGAGCAGCTGCAGGACCCGGTCTACGCCGCGCGGAAGTTCTTCTCCGCCCTGGAGAAGGTGAGGCACTACAAGACCCTGCCGCTGCACGAGGCGGCCCAGGCCGTGCAGCGCTCCGCCGACGGCTCGGCCTACGCCGAGCACGAGTACAACGCCAAGATCCTGTCGGCGGCGTTCATCGGGCGCGTGCCCCAGGCCGTGCACTGCTGGTATCCGCCGTCCGACAAGCCGGTCACGCCGCAGCCCGAGACCGCGCGCAAGCAGCTCGTGCGCGCGCTCGGCACCGACTCCGCGCCCAAGCGCGGCTGGCTGGTGGCCGCCTGGTACGTCACCCACGCCCAGAAGTACGGCCTGCGCCAGGTGCGCTTCGAGGGCGTCACCTGGACGGCCGCGAGCGGCCACGACGGCTGGCGCAAGGCCACCAAGCCCGTCGCCACCGTCCAGGTCGCGTGAACCCGTGGATTAAGGTCGGGTGACATGCGGCTTGACCTAGCCCAGGACGTGGGTGCGCTGACGGCGCAGTTGGTGGACATCGAATCGGTGAGCGGCGGGGAGAAGGCGCTGGCCGACGCCATCGAGGAGGCGCTCGTTCCGCTGCCGCACCTGACGGTGCTGCGGGACGGCGACGCGGTGGTGGCGCGGACCGGCCTCGGCCGGGCCGAGCGCGTGGTGATCGCCGGGCACATCGACACGGTCCCGGTGGCCGGCAACCTGCCCAGCAGGGTCGAGGACGGCGTGCTGTACGGCTGCGGGACGTCCGACATGAAGAGCGGCGTGGCCGTCCAGCTCAAGCTCTGCCTGCTGGCCGAGCCGAACCGCGACCTGACCTTCGTCTTCTACGACTGCGAGGAGATCGAGGCCGAGCGGAGCGGCCTGCTGCGGCTCACCCGCACCCATCCCGAGTGGATCACGGGCGACTTCGCGGTCGTGATGGAGCCGACCGACGGGCTGATCGAGGGCGGCTGCCAGGGCACGCTGCGCGCCGAGATCACGGTGAAGGGCGTGCGCTCGCACAGCGCCCGGTCGTGGGAGGGCGTCAACGCCATCCACGGCGTCGCGCCGGTCCTGGACGCCCTCCGCCGGTACGAGGCCCGGCGCCCGGTGGTGGACGGCCTCCAGTTCCGCGAGGGCCTCAACGCGGTGGGCGTACGCGGCGGGGTGGCCGGGAACGTGATCCCGGACGAGTGCGTGGTGACCGTGAACTACCGCTTCGCCCCCGACCGCACGCTGGAGGAGGCGTTCGCCCACGTCCAGGAGGTCTTCGACGGCTTCGACGTGCGGCTCACCGACGGAGCGCCGGGCGCTCGGCCGGGGCTGACCCACCCCGTCGCCGCGGCCTTCGCGGCCGCGATCGGCGGCACACCTCGGGCCAAGCTCGGCTGGACCGACGTCGCGCGGTTCTCCGCCCTCGGGATGCCCGCCGTCAACTGCGGCCCCGGTAATCCCGACATCGCGCACACGGCGGGGGAGAACGTGAGCCTCGCCAAGATCGTCGACAGCGAGCGCCGGATGACGGCCTGGCTGGCCGAATAGGCCGTAGATAGAGGAAAGTGGCTTTCCTCGCCGGCCATTTGGCGGGGAAAGCCACTTTCGTCCCGAGCAGCACCCTCGTTTCTTAGACGGGGCCTCGGCGACGACCGGTTCCATCCTTCCGAGGTCTCTTTCAAGATTCTTTCGGGCTGGGGGAGGCGCGTGCGGCTTGCGCCGTTCCCGACCCCGACCGTTAGCGTGACCGTCATGAACCACACCCGACCCGAACGCCGCCAGGGACCGTCGCTGGTCCGCGGCGGCCTCGTCCCCGAATCCACCCATGACCAGCGCCTCCTCGACCGCCGCGGCCCCACCGGCTGGCTTCACGAGGATCCCTGGCGCGTCCTGCGCATCCAGTCGGAGTTCGTCGAGGGCTTCGGCGCCCTGGCCGACCTTCCTCCGGCGGTGACGGTCTTCGGCTCGGCTCGCACCGGTCCCGACAGTCCCGAATACGAACTCGGGGTGAAGGTCGGCTCGGCGCTCGCCAAGGCGGGCTACGCGGTGATCACCGGTGGCGGCCCCGGAGTGATGGAGGCGGCGAACAAGGGCGCACTCGAAGCCGGCGGCGTCTCGGTCGGCCTCGGCATCGAGCTGCCGCACGAGCAGCGTCTCAACGACTACGTGGACCTCGGCATCGAGTTCCGCTACTTCTTCGTGCGCAAGACGATGTTCGTCAAGTACGCCAGCGGGTTCGTGGCCCTGCCCGGCGGGTTCGGAACGCTTGACGAGCTGTTCGAGGCGCTGACCCTGGTGCAGACGCGGAAGGTCACCTCGTTCCCGGTGATCATGATGGGCGTCTCGTTCTGGTCGCCGCTGATCGACTGGATCCGCGACACGCTGCTGGCCACCGGGAAGGTCTCGCCGCAGGACGCGGAGCTGGTCTCGGTCACCGACGACCCCGACGAGGCCGTGCGCATCATCCTGGAGGCGGACCGGCGCGCCCCCACTCAGTAGGGTTGCGACGTGTTCGTTTGCGTGTACTGCTCGTCCAGTCAGAAAATCGACCGCAAGTACCTCGACCTCGCTCGGGAGGTGGGCGCCGAGCTGGCCCGCCGCGGCCACGGCCTCGTGAGCGGGGGCGCCATCGTCTCCTGCATGGGCGAGGTCGCCCGGGCCGTCCGCGACGGCGGCGGCCACACGGTCGGGGTGATCCCCCAGGCGCTCGTCGACATCGAGATCGCCGACACCGACTCCGACGAGCTGATCGTCACCCCCGGCATGCGCGAGCGCAAGGGGATCATGGACGCCAGATCCGACGCGTTCCTCGTGCTTCCGGGCGGCATCGGGACCCTGGAGGAGCTGTTCGAGATCTGGACCTCCCGGGTGCTCGGCATGCACGAGAGGCCACTGGTCGTCCTCGACCCGTGGGGCCTGTACGGCCCGCTGCGCGACCTGGTCGACGGCATGTACGAGCAGGGCTTCACCCGGCCGAACGTGTTCGACGCGATCTCGTGGGCGACCACGGTGGACGAGGCGCTCGACCTGCTCGAACTGTCCACGGTCCGCCTCAGCCCCACGGGCGAGGAACTCGGCGAGAGCTAGTAACGCTCCGTCAGGCCAGGCCGCGGCGGGTCAGGGCGGGGGGCCTGCGGCCCAGCAGGGCCTCGGTCATGTCGAGAGCCTGCCGCACGTCGTGGGAGGTGCGGAAGACGCTCGCGCCCGCCCAGGCGTACGCGGCCGCGGCCGCGATCGCCTCGGTCTCGTCACCGGGGAGCGTCACCACGACGGTGTGTCCCGCCCGGGCCAGCGCGGACGCCTCCGGCAGCGAGGCGGCCTCGACCCAGGTGGACTCGGTCTCGTCGTCGGGCCCGATCACGCGCGTCATGCTTCCATGCTCGCACGCAAAAGAGTTGTGGCACGATTCGTATGTGCTGGTCGTACTCGTCATCGCCGGACTCGCCGTGATCGCCTGTGTGGTCATGGTCTCGCTGGGACACGGCGGCGAGATGGCGGAGTTTCCCCCGGACGTGCCGCCGCTCGAACTGCCCGTGGCCGGCCAGATGACTCCCGCCGATCTGATCGCGCTCCGGCTTCCGATCGGTCTCGTCGGCTACAGCACCCAGGCGGTGGACGAGACGCTGCACCGCGTCTCGGTCGCGCTCGGGGAGCGCGACACCCGCATCGCCGTGCTGGAGCAGCGCGTGGCCGAGTTATCGTATGCACGGCTGCAGGCCCGCGAGGAGGTCAGACAGACCGAAACGCAGCAGTTCACGACGGAGAAGACCGAAGACTCCGACGGCCTGGCCGGTGATCGCGCCGACGCGGAAGAGGCATGGTGACAGCGCACGACGACGGGCTGGTCCGCTGCGGATGGGCGGGCACGACGCCCGACTACGTTGCCTACCACGACGAGGAGTGGGGCCGCCCGGTCCACGGGGACGATCTCGTCTTCGAGCGGATAACCCTGGAGGCGTTCCAGTCCGGCCTGTCGTGGCTGACGATCCTGCGCAAGCGTGACAACTTCCGCAAGGCGTTCGCCGGGTTCTCGATCCCGGCGGTGGCGGCGTTCGACGAAGGCGACATGGAACGCCTGCTCGGCGACGCGGGCATCGTGCGCAACCGCGCCAAGATCGAGGCGGCCGTCGCCAACGCCCGCGCCGCGCTTGAGGTGCCGGGCGGGCTGTCGGAGCTGGTGTGGAGGCACGCCGAGGAGCCCGGCAGGGTCCCGGCCACTCTCGCCGACGTCCCCGCCCGCACGCCCGGTTCCACGGCGCTGGCCCAGGAGCTCAAGAAGCACGGCTTCCGCTTCGTCGGCCCCACCACGGCGTACGCCCTGATGCAGGCCATCGGCCTGGTCAACGACCACGTCGCCGACTGCCACGTCCGCGAGGCCGTCACCGCCCCTCGCCGTGTCTGATTGCTTCGAAGCGCCTATCGGCCTTCGCTGTGTTCAATGGCTTCGAAGCGCCTATCGGCCTTCGCTGTGTTCAATGGCTTCGAAGCGCCTATCGGCCTTCGAAGCGGGGCCGTTCCTTGTTGAGGAACGCCTTGGTCGCCGCGGCGTGGTCGGCGGTGGCGGCGCACTCGTCCTGAAGCTCCGCCTCCCGCTCCAGCGCCTCGGCGAGGGAGGACGACGCCGCGTGGTCCAGCGCCGCCTTGGTCGCGGCGTACGCCCGGGTGGGGCCCTGCGCGAGCCGTACGGCGAGGTCGCGGGCGGCGGACGCCAGCCGGTCGGCCGGGACCACCTGCCCGACCAGCCCGAGCTCCAGAGCCCTGGTCGCGTCCACGACCTCGCCGAGCAGCAGCATCTCCCGGGCGCGCGCGGGGCCGACGAGCCGCTGGAGGGTCCACGACGCGCCGGAGTCGGGGGCGAGCCCGATCCCGGCGAACGCCATCGAGAACTTCGCGGTCTCGGCCGCCACGCGGAAGTCGCACGCGAAGGCCAGCGAGGCGCCCGCCCCCGCGGCCACCCCGTTGACGGCGGCCACGACGGGCTTGCCCATCGTCGCGACGGCCAGCACGATCGGGTTGTAGTGGTCGCGCACCGTGTTCGCCAGGCCGAGACCCCGGTCGAGGTTGCCGGCGTGCTCGCGCAGGTCCTGCCCCGCGCAGAAGGCTCGGCCCGCGCCGGTCAGGAGCACCGCCCGCACCGACGTGTCGCCGGCGGCGCGCCGCACGGCGGCGAGCAGGGCGGTCTTGGTGGCGACGGTCAGCGAGTTCATCGCGTCGGGGCGGTTCAGCGTGATCGTGGCGACGGCTTCGTCGACGTCATACGTCACGGTCATCTCGGGCGGCTCCGTTCACATCATGGTCAGATTGCGCTCGACGAACGCGGCGGCGGCGGGCAGCAGCCGGGCGGCCTCCTGTTCGAAGAAGGTGCGGGCCTTCTCGCCCGGCCAGCCCGGCGGCAGCAGGTCGGCGGGCAGTCCGGGGTCGCGGAACAGGAAGTTGCGCCAGCCGTGCACCAGCCGGCTGCGAACCGCGAAGACCCGGTCGTCCGGGGCGTCCTCCGGCAGCGAGCCCACCAGCTCCGCCGCGCTGGCCAGCCAATCCTCGTACGCGCTGCCGATGCCGTCCAGGTCCCACGCGCGTGCGAGCAGGTCCCGCGGGTCGCCCTCGTACGCGGCGTCGAACCGGTGGCCGGGGACCAGCAGCGCGTCGAGCTCGGGCGAGGGCCGCGGACCGATCCAGGTCGTCTCCGACAGCGGGGCGTACCCGAGGAAGGCGAGGTCGGCGCGGAGCCGCTCGCGCCGCGCCCGGTCCCTGACCGGTTCGAGCACCAGGACGTGCCAGCGGCCGCCCCACGGTGCGTCGCCCCGCCGGTAGACGCGCGTCGCGGTCTCGTCGAGCCTGCGTTCGCACTTCGGCGTGACCGCGTACCCCGGTCCCTGCGGCAGCCGTACGGGATCGAGCCAGCCCTGCCGGACCATACGGGATATGGCGGTCCTGACGGCCGGCGCCGCGACGTCGAGCGGCGAGAGCAGCCTCACGAGCGCGGCCACGGAGGCACGGCCGCCGCGGGTGCGAAGGTGGTCCCCATAGAGATCGAAAAGCGCGGCTCGGGCGTTCACCCCACCCAGTGTGGGGTCACGCCCGGTCCGTCCACAACGCGCGTCTCGCCGCATTGATCCACTGACCGGAGCCGGGCCGTTACCTTTTTGAGCTCGGAGGCGGGATAATAGAACATCACAGAAACGTGAATACGCCGGTTACCCTCCGGGGCGGCCGACAACGCGGGAAGGGATACACGCATGGCGGCGATGAAGCCGCGGACCGGTGACGGTCCGCTGGAGGTCACCAAGGAAGGACGGGGCATCGTCATGCGGGTCCCTCTCGAAGGTGGCGGCCGACTCGTCGTGGAGCTGTCCGCGGACGAGGCCAGCGCCCTCGGTGACGCGCTCAAGAAGGTGGTCGGCTGACCTCGTCAGCCGACCCGTTTGATTCACGGCCCTGGCGGCGGGTGATCCCGCGCCGGGGCCGCCCTATTGGAGGTGGACGTGCCCATCGAGACCACGCCGGTCCTCACCGGTTCTCACGGCGTCGCCGGTCGTGACGGCGCCGGGCCCGCGCCGGACGCCGACCTGGTGGCCGTGCCTTTCGGACCCGGACCGGTCCTTGCCCCGGCGCCCTGGCTGGAGTCTCCGGTGCCGGTTGATGCGCTGCTGGCGCACCACGAGGCCAAGGGAGAGCCGGGCGAGGTCGTCGAGGTGCCCACCGTCAGGGACGGCGGCGTGCGGCGCGTCCTGCTGTACGGCACCGGCGACGGCTCGGCCGCCGCGCTGCGCAAGGCCGGGGCGGCCGTCGCGAGGCGGGCGAAGGGCCGGGCGTCGCTGTCGGTCGTCGTGCCGTCCGAGGGGGAGACGGCCGCCCTGGTCGAGGGCGCGCTGCTCGCGGCGTACACGTTCACCATCGGCAACGGCCGCACGAAGCCGGTCGGGGAGATCGTCTTCCTCGGCGGGGACGAGCGGGACCTGAAGCGCGGCGAGGCGGTCGCGCGGGCCACCGCGCTCGCCCGCGACCTCGTCAACACCCCGTCGTCGGTGAAGACGCCCGCCTGGCTCGCCGACCAGGCGAAGGCGGTCGCCGCCGGGTCCGGGCTCGGCGTATGCGTGTGGGAGGGGCCCGAGCTCGGCGAGTTCGGCGGCATCCGGGCTGTCGGGCAGGGGTCGATCAGCCCGCCGTGCCTGGTCCAGCTCTCCTACACGCCGGAGAACCCGCGCGCCCACGTGGTGCTCGCCGGCAAGGGCATCACGTTCGACACCGGCGGCCTGTCCCTGAAGCCCACCGAGGGCATGAAGACGATGAAGACCGACATGGCGGGCGGGGCCGCCGTCATCGCCGCGATGAGCGCGCTGGCGGCCTTCGAGGCGCCGGTGCGGGTCACCGGCCTCGTGGCCTGCGCGGAGAACTCCATCTCCGGCTCGGCGCAGCGGCCGGGAGACGTCATCACCCAGTACGGCGGGCGCACGGTCGAGGTGCTGAACACCGACGCGGAGGGCCGTCTCGTGCTGGCCGACGCGCTGGCGTACGCGCACGCGGAACTCGACCCGGACGTGGTGATCGACGTCGCCACGCTGACCGGCGCGGCCAAGGTCGCGCTCGGCGTGAACCTGGGCGCGCTTTACGCCACCGACGAGTCGCTGGCCGCCGGCCTGATCGCCGCCGGGGAGGCCGGCGGGGAGCGGCTGTGGCGGATGCCGCTCGTGGAGGACTACCGGGCGATGCTCGACTCCGACGTGGCCGACCTGGCCAACGTCGACAGGACGATGTCGGGTGCGGCGGGGTCGATCGCCGCCGCGCTGTTCCTGCAGGAGTTCACCGGCGGGCGGCCCTGGGCGCACCTGGACATCGCGGGGCCCGCGCGGGCCGCCTCAGACGAGGGCGAGATCACCAAGGGCGGCACCGGCTTCGGCGTCCGCCTGCTCCTCCGCTACCTCGCCACCGCGTCTCGGCCGGCGCCGGTCAGAGGAGCCTGACGGCGGCCAGCAGCCCTGAGCCGAGCGGCACCATCAGGGGGCGCAGTCGCTCGTCGTTCCTGACGAGCTTGCCCAGCTCCCGGATCGCGACTGTGTCGGGGTCGCGCTGGGTGGGGTCGGCGACCTGGTCGTCGCAGAAGGCGTCGCCGAAGACGACGACCCCGCCCGGGCGCAGGAGCCGCACCGACTCGGTGAGGTAGTCGATGTACTCCTGCTTGGCCGCGTCGCAGAAGACCATGTCGTAGCCGCCGTCGGCGAGGCGGGGAAGGACGTCGAGCGCGCGGCCGCCGATCAGGCGGATGCGGCTGCCGGAATACCCCGCCTCCGCGAACGTCTGCCGTGCCATGCGCTGATGCTCCGGCTCCACGTCCACGCTCGTGAGCGTGCCGTCCGGGCGCATGCCGCGCAGCAGCCACAGGCCGGAGACCCCGCACCCGGTGCCGACCTCCACCACCGAGCGTGCGTTCACCACGGTGGCGAGGAAGCAGAGCGCCGCTCCGCACCCGGGCAGGATCGGGCGCGCCCCGACCTCGATGCCCCGCCGGCGCGCGGTCCGCAGGATGTCGTCCTCCGGGACGAACTCCTCCGCGTACTCCAGGCTGGCCGGTGTCGCCATCGGCCTCTCCCTCCCCTGCTTCATCTTGGACGCAGCCTAGGGGAGTCGGACCGGAACGGGAACTCACGCCACAACGGGGACGTTGCACGCTTTGAACGGTCTTTGTTCGAGACCGCTCAGCCCGCGGTGCGCAGGAAGGGGCGAAACCAGGCACTATGGCTGTAGCGACGATCCTGCAGAGAGGAATGCCGGTGGACGAGCACGACCACCAGGCGGAGACTTCGGTGTCCGACTGGACGCCTCCCACCTGGGAGGAGGTCGTCCGAACTCATTCGGCTCGGGTCTACCGGCTGGCCTATCGGCTCACGGGCAACGTCCACGACGCCGAGGACCTCACTCAGGAGGTCTTCGTCCGGGTCTTCCGGTCCCTGTCGAGCTACACCCCGGGAACGTTCGAGGGGTGGCTGCACCGGATCACGACGAACCTCTTCCTCGACATGGCGCGGCGCAGGCAGCGCATCCGCTTCGAGGGGCTGGCGGACGACGCCGCCGAGCGGCTGCGCGGCCGCGAGCCGTCCCCGGCGCAGGCGTACGACGACGCGCACCTGGAGCCCGACATCCAGGCCGCGCTCGACGCCCTGGCCCCGGACTTCCGGGCGGCCGTGGTGCTGTGCGACATCGAGGGACTGTCCTACGAGGAGATCGCCGCGACGCTCGGCGTGAAACTCGGCACGGTGCGCAGCCGCATCCACCGGGGCCGCGCCCAACTGCGGGAGGCACTCGACCACCGGGCGCCCTCCGCGAACCGGAACGGCGATCAAACCCCCCCTTCAATCAGCAGGGAGGGACTGTGAGTCATCTTGGCGAGCGCGTCTCCGCGCTCATCGACGGCGAACTCAGTCACAACGAGCGGGAACGCGCGCTCGCGCACCTGACGTTCTGCGCGGACTGCCGCGCGGAGGTCGACGCGATGCGGGCGCTGAAGACCCGCCTGCGGTCCATGGATCCGCCCGCCATGCCGGCGGACCTCACCATGTCGCTGCTGCGCATGGCCGAGCCAGGAGGGCCGTTGCCGCCGCGGATGCGGCCCTTTCCCGACCACCCGGCCTTCGGCACCGGGCGGCTACCCGGCATGCACGCCGCCGGACCCATGGACAACCGGCCCCGAGGCCGGGACGAGGGACGATCGGGGCCCGGGCGGCCGGGAAGGGCCAGACGGGCCGGATACGTCGCCGTGGGAATGGCCGGCGCCGCCGTCGCCCTCGGCACCATGCTCATGGCCGGGGGATCCACGGCCACCCCGAACCCGACGCCCGGCCAGATGTTCGTACAGCATCCCGCGCAGAACAGGGCGCCCGTGGTGAGCGTGTCACCCAGCCCGTCACCCAGCGTAAGCAGGGGTTTTTCGCGCTGATTCGGGGAATCGGCATACGATCGGACACCGCAGCCGTCGTGTGCCGTCTTCCTCGTTACCGCGGCTGCCCAGCGGATGACGCCGTGTGCGAGGAGTGACTGCCGCGATGACCGACAACACGCGTCCGTACGGCGCGTCGGACCGGCCCGAGTTCCTTCCCGCGGGCGAGGAGCCGCAGGGCCCTCCCGACGGCCCTCCGCCCCCCACCGGCCCGTACGGCATGGGCCCCGGCTGGGCTCCGCCGCCGCTGTACCCCGTCGTGCCGCAGCGGGAGCCGCGCGGCCCCAACATCGCGCTCTACGCGGCCCTGGCGGTGGTCATCGCGCTCGTGGCGGGCGGTCTGGCGAGCTGGGGCACGTTCCTGCTGACGCGCCCGTCCTCCGGCATCGACCCCGCATACACGCTGAGCACGCCGACGAAGCAGCCCACGAACCGGCCGCCGCAGTCCGTGGCCGGGGTGGCCGCCAAGGTCCTGCCCAGCGTGGTCTCGCTGGAGGTCAAGGGCAACAGCGAGTCCGGCACCGGATCGGGCTTCGTCGTCAAGGGCGGCTACATCGTCACGAACAACCACGTGGTGGCCGTCGCGGGGCAGGCCGGGGAGATCCGCATCCGTTACAACGACCGCACCTCCTCGGGCGCGCGCGTCGTCGGCCGCGACCCCAACTCCGACATCGCGGTCGTCAAGCCCGACGGAACCGTCAGGGCCCCCGAGCTGCCTCTCGGCAACTCCGACGGCGTCGTGGTCGGCGACCCGGTCATCGCGGTCGGCTCGCCCCTCGGGCTGAGCGGCACGGTCACCACCGGCATCGTCAGCTCGCTCAACCGGCCCGTCGAGGCGGGCGGCAGCACCGGGTCCGACTACGCGCTCATCAACGCGATCCAGACGGACGCCGCCATCAACCCCGGCAACTCGGGCGGCCCGCTGGTGAACGCCGCGGGCGAGGTGATCGGCGTGAACTCGGCGATCGCCACCGTCGGCGGCTCCCTGCTCGGCCAGCAGTCCGGCAGCATCGGCCTGGGCTTCGCGATCCCGGTGAACCAGGTGCGCCGGATCGCCCAGGAGCTCATCACCACCGGAACGGCCCGCACCTCCAGGATCGGCATCACGATCGACCAGACCTACCAGGGCCAGGGGGTGCGGATCGCCACCCAGACGGAGGGCGGCGCCGTGCCGGTCACGCCGGGAGGCCCGGCCGCGAAGGCGGGCCTGCACGCGGGGGACGTCATCCTGGAGGTCGACGGCCGGCCCGTGAGCGACAGCCAGGAGCTGATCGTCACCATCCGCAGCAAGGCCCCCGGCGACCAGGTGCGGATCAAGTTCCGGCACGACGGCGAGGTGCGGACGGCGACGGTCACGGTCGGCGCGGCCCCCGCCCCCAACGCACGGCCGTCATAAGAGCCGGGCTCCCCTGTCCACAGCTTGGGGCGCGGGCATTAATCTGAATTCAGTCGTACGTGCAGGAGGAGATCGCCATGTTCGGACTCGGCTGGGGGGAGGCCCTGGCATTGGTGGTGATCGCCCTGCTCGTCTTCGGGCCGGAGAAACTGCCTCAGGCCGCATCGCAGGCGGGCCGTACGCTGCGGCAGCTGCGGCAGATGGCCAACAACGCGAAGGCGGACCTGCAGGCCAACATGGGGCCCGAGTTCGCCAACTTCGACCCGGCCGATCTCAACCCCAAGAACTTCGTGCGCAAGCACCTGCTCGACGACATCGAGAAGGACTGGAACGACACTCCGGCGACGGCCGAGCCGGTCGCCGCCCCCACGCCGGAACTCGGCGTGGGGGAGATCCCGCCCTACGACAACGAGGCGACCTGACCTGCTCTGGGGCGTGTCAGGCACTCCCTAGTGCTTGACCGGGGAGATGTCGAGCTTCAGGCCCTTGAGGCTGGTCGACTTCTTGCCGAGCCCGGCCGCGATCCTGCGCAGCTCCGCGGCCGCGGGGGCGTCGGGGTCGGTCAGCACGAGGGGCTTGCCCTCGTCGCCGCCCTCACGCAGCCGCATGTCGATCGGCACCTGGCCGAGCAGCGGCACACGCGCGCCCAGCGTGCGGGTCAGCGCGTCGGCCACGGTCTGGCCGCCGCCCTCGCCGAACACCGAGATGCGCTCGTCGCAGTGCGGGCAGGGCAGCCACGCCATGTTCTCGATGACGCCCGCGATCTGCTGGTGGGTCTGGGCGGCGATCGACCCGGCGCGCTCGGCCACCTCTGCGGCGGCCTGCTGCGGGGTCGTCACGACGAGGATCTCGGCCGTGGGCATGCGCTGGGCGACCGAGATGGCGATGTCGCCGGTGCCCGGGGGCAGGTCCATCAGCAGGACGTCGAGGTCGCCCCAGTAGACGTCGGTGAGGAACTGGTAGAGCGCGCGGTCGAGCATCGGGCCGCGCCACACCACCGGAGTGTTGCCCTCGGGCTTGAACATGCCGACCGAGATGACCTTGATGTCATGCGCCACCGGCGGCATGATCATGTCCTCGACCTTGGTGGGCCGCTCGCTCACACCGAGCATGCGCGGCACCGAGTGGCCGTAGATGTCGGCGTCGACGACGCCGACCTTCAGGCCCTGGGAGGCCATCGCAGCGGCGAGGTTCACCGTGACCGACGACTTGCCGACGCCGCCCTTGCCGCTCGCGACCGCGAACACGCGGGTCAGCGAGCCGGGCTTGGCGAAGGGGATCTCCTTCTCCGGCCCGCGGTCGCCGCGGAGCTTCGTCTGCAGTTCCTTGCGCTGCTCGGCGCTCATGACGTCCATGTCCACGTGGACGCGGGAGACGCCGTCGATCCGGGACACGGCGCCGGTGACGTCGCGGGTGATGGTGTCCTTCAGCGGGCAGCCGGCGACGGTCAGGTACACGCCAACGCGCACCACCCCGTCGGGGGAGATGTCGACGTTCTTGACCATGCCGAGCTCGGTGATCGGCCGGCGGATCTCCGGGTCGTTCACCGTCGCCAGCGCGGCCATGACCAGTTCAGGGGATGGTGCCATGAATCCATGCTATGGACTCAGCGGGAATCCTCCGAACCCGCCCCACGTGATCTAGCCCCGGCCTCGCTCAGCTCCTCCTGCAGGCGCTGGAGCTCGGAGCGGATGTAGTCGCGCGTGGCCACCTCGCCGAGCGCGATGCGCAGGCCGGCGATCTCCCGGGTGAGGTACTCGATCTCCGCCTGGTTGCGCTCGGCCGCCACCCTGTCCTGCTCGTACTGGACGCGGTCGCGGTCGGCCTGCCTGTTCTGCGCGAGCAGGATCAGCGGCGCGGCGTACGACGCCTGGAGCGAGAGCATCAGGGTCAGGAAGATGAACGGATAGGGGTCGAACTTGTACGGCGCGAACACGTTCCAGAGCAGCCAGACCGAGACGAACACGGTCATGTAGACGATGAACCGCGCCGTGCCGAGGAACCGCGCGAACCGCTCCGAGAACTCGCCGAACGCCTCGGGGTCGTAGTACAGCCGCAGGCGGGGAGTCAGCTCGCGCGGCTGGTCGAGACGTTCTGTCATGGGCGTTCCCGCCAGTCCTCCGGAAGCATGTGGTCGAGCACGTCGTCGACGGTCACCGCGCCGAGCAGGCGGCACAGCTCGTCCACGACGGGGACCGCGACCAGGTTGTACGTCGCGAGGTAGGCCGCCACCTCGTGCACCGTGAGCTCGGGCCTGATCGGGTCCACCGTGATGTCTATCACGCTGCCGAGCAGCGTCGACGGCGGCTCTCGCAGCAGGCGCTGGAAGTGCGCCGCCCCCAGGAAGCGTCCGGTCGGGGTCTCGGTCGGCGGGCGGGTCACGTACACCTGGGCGGCGATGGCGGGGGTCTGCTCCTGCTGGCGGATGTGCGCGAGGGCCTCGGCCACGGTCGAGGTCGGCGGGAGGACGACCGGCTCGGTCGTCATCATGCCGCCGGCGGTGAACTCCCCGTAGGTCAGCAGCCGCCGGACCGGCGCGGCCTCCTCCGGCACCATGAGCCGCAGCAGCCCCTCGGCCTGCTCCGCGGGCAGCTCCTGCAGCAGGTCGGCGGCGTCGTCCGGGCTCATCTCCTCCAGCACGTCGGCGGCGCGCTCCCGGTGCAGCCGGCTCAGCACGAGCACCTGGTCGCGCTCGGGCAGCTCCTCCAGGACGTCGGCGAGCCGGTCGTCGTCCAAGGCGGCGGCGACCTCGGCCATCCGCTTGGTGGGCAGCTCGTGCAGCATGTTCGCCAGGTCGGCCGGGCGCAGCGCCTCGAAGGCGGCGAGAAGGTTGGCCGCGCCCTGGTCCTTCTGTATCCCGGTGAAGCCGGTGATCTCGTCCCAGTCCACGATCAGCGTCTCGCCCTTGCGCCGCGTCCCCCGGCGCACCGCGACCTTCGTGATGAGCCACTCGGACGGCCGGGGCTGCTCCATGGCCAGGTCCTGTACGGTCACCCGCTCGCCCTTGTACTCGACGGTGCGGTCGAGCATCTCCCCGATGGCCAGCGTCTCGGCGTCCCGGCACTCGAACCTGCGCATGTTGAGCTTGCCGGTGAAGATGAGGGCGCGGGCCTCGATGCTGGTGATCCTGGTGATCGGCAGGAAGACCCGGCGGCGTGGCTGGACCTCCACGACGAAGCCGTGGACCCGGGGGAGCAGCGGTCCCCGCAGTGAGACGACGACGTCCCGGATCCGGCCGATCTGGTCGCCGGCCGGGTCGAAGACCGCCAGCCCCGCCAGGCGGGCCACGAAGATCCGATCCACTCTGTCAGGTTACGCAAGGATGCGGGCCGCTCCGTGTTATGACAGGATCAAAGCCGTTTATTGGTAATTACATGGGCAGGTGACGATGAGGGTTGTCAGCCTGGCGATCGCGGGCGTCTCGGCCTTCTGCTTCGGGTTCTCCGGACCGATGGCGAAGGTCCTCGGCATGGCCGGGCTCACGCCGCTGGAGGCCGTGTGGATCCGCATGGCGGGGGCCGGCGTGCTCCTGCTGGCGGTGCTGGCCGCCGTCAGGCCGCGAGCCCTGCGCATCCCCCGCGACCGCTTGCTGTTCTTCGCGGCGTACGCCGTGATCGCGGTGGCCGCCGTGCAGGCCTTGTATTTCGTGGCCATCACCCGGTTGCCGGTCGGCGTGGCGCTGCTGATCGAGTACACCTCGCCGGTGCTGGTGGTCCTGTGGGTGCGGTTCGTCCGGCGGCTACGGCTGCCGCGCTCAGCCTACCTGGGGGCGCTGATCGCGGTCGTGGGGCTGGCGATCGTCGTGCAGGTCTGGGACGGCCTGCGCCTCGACGCGCTCGGGCTGCTGCTCGCCCTGATCGCCGCCGCCTGCTGCGCCGGGTATTTCCTCATGAGCGACTCGTTCGGCGACGACGTGGACACGCTGGGCCTGATCGGCTGGGCCATGCTCGGCTCGGCGGTGGTCCTGCTGCCCCTCTCCCGGCCCTGGAACATCGACTGGGCGGCGTTCACCCGCGTCGTCGAGGTCTCCGGTCACTCGGTCCCCGTCGCCGCGGCCGCCGTCGTGCTGGTCGTGGTGGCCACGGTCGTCGCGTACGCGACCGGGGTCACGGCCGTGCGGCGGCTGTCGGCCGCGGTCGGGTCGACGGTCGCCTCGGTGGAGGTCATCGCGGGGGCGTTGGTCGCCTGGGTGCTGCTCGGCGAGCGCCTGGGAGCCGCCCAGATCGCCGGAGGCGTCATCGTGCTCGCCGGGGCCCTGCTGGCCCAGACCGCGACCGTACGGCTCGGCTCCGAGCGCCACGCCGCCGAGGTGGTGGAGACCGTACGCGTCTGACGCCGTCACGTCCGGGGGGCGAGCCGCACGACGGTGGACTCCTCGGCCCAGCGGGCGGTCAGCCCGGCGGCGTCGCGGGCGTTGAGGCGCTCCTTGGCCAGCGCGGCCACGGCCCCCGGGGCGGCCGCCTGGTCCACCACCTCGGCGACGGCCGGGAAACGGATGAGTTCGGCGCCGTTGTCCTTGCTGCGCAGAACCACCTCTATCTCGCCGTGCCCGGCGGCGAGCTCGGCCAGCCCGGGCAGGGACTGCTCCCCTCCGCCGGTCACCACGTGGATCGCGCCGTCGTGCCACGCGTGCCAGGCCAGCCGGACCCCGGACGGCAGGCCGAGCCACAGCACACCGGACTTCTTCGCGCCCTCTTCGATCACCGGCAGGGTCATGCGCCCCAGCCTAATCACCGCGCTACGGTGTGCCCATGCGCGCTCGACGTTCGTGCCTGGCGGTGCCGGGCAGCAACCCGCGTTTCCTGGAGAAGGCCCAGGGTCTCGCGGCCGACGAGGTCTTCCTCGACCTGGAGGACTCCGTCGCCCCCGATGCGAAGGACGAGGCGCGCCGCAACGTCGTCGCCGCGCTCGGACAGGGTGACTGGGCGGGGAAGACGGTCGTCGTCCGGGTCAACGACCTCACCACCCGCTGGACCTACCGGGACGTCATCGAGGTCGTCGAGGGCGCCGGGGACCGGCTCGACTGCCTCATGCTGCCGAAGGTCGCGGACGCCTCCCACGTGGCCTGGCTCGACACCCTGCTCGGCCAGATCGAGCGGGCCATCGGCCTGCCCGAGGGCGGCATCGGCATCGAGGCGCAGATCGAGGACGCCAGGGGCCTCGTCAACGCCGACGACATCGCCGCGTCCTCGCCCCGGCTGGAGACGCTGGTCTTCGGCCCGGCCGACTTCATGGCCTCGATCGGCATGCGGACGCTGGTCGTGGGCGAGCAGCCCCCCGGGTACGGCGAGGGCGACGCCTACCACTACATCCTCATGCGCATCCTCATGGCCGCCCGCGCGAACGGCCTCCAGGCGATCGACGGGCCATACCTGCAGATCCGCGACCTGACCGGCTTCCGCCGGGTCGCCATGCGGTCGGCCGCGCTGGGCTTCGACGGCAAGTGGGTGCTCCACCCGTCGCAGGTGGAGGCGGCCAACGAGGTGTTCTCGCCGTCGCAGGAGGACTACGACCACGCCGAGCTCATCCTCGACGCGTACGAGTACTACACGACGGTCGAGAAGCGGGGCGCGGTCATGCTGGGGGACGAGATGATCGACGAGGCGTCGCGGAAGATGGCCTTGGTTGTGGCGGCCAAGGGCCGCGCCGCCGGTCTTTCCAGGTCGAGCTCCTTCACCCCGCCCAGCTGATCACCCTCGGCACGCGAAGAATGGACATATGAACGAACCACAGCCGGGCCCGGATCAGGCCGCCGGCCCGAACCAGCTGCCCGGTCCCTACCTGGCGCCCGGGCCGTACGCGGGCGGGACGGCCTGGCCGGCCGGTCCGCCGCAGCCACAGCCGCCGCCGCAGCCGCCCCCCGCGGCCTGGCCGTATCCCGGCCCGTACTCGTGGGGACCGCCCCCGCGTGCCCGCTGGGACGTTCCGCCTCCGCCCGGCACCCGTTACGACCGGCTGAGCCGTACGCCGCTGCACCGCTGGTGGCGGCCCATCCTCGGCACGGCGGCGATCATCGCGGCCTTCCTGGCGCTCTCGATCCTCGTCGGCCTGGTGGCCTTCGCGGTGTCGCTCGTCACGGGCGTGCCCATGGCGCGGACGGGGGCCCGGCTGTTCGCCGACCCCGTCCTCGACCTCGGGTTCCAGTTGGGGGTCATCGCGCTGCTGCTGCCGCTGGTGCTCGGCGCGGCGTGGCTGATCCAGCGGCGGCCGCCGGGGTCGCTGTCGTCGGTGGCCCTGCGGCTGCGGTGGCGGTGGCTGGGGGCCTGCCTGCTGGTCGCGTTGCTGGCGGTCGTGCTCGGGCAGGCGGTCGAGGCGGGGATGCTGATGTCCGCCGGGGTGGACCCCGGATTCAGCTGGGCGGGCTGGGAGGAGTTCCTCCCGGCCATCATCGTGATCCTGCTGCTGGTGCCGTTCCAGTCGGCGGCGGAGGAGTACGCCTACCGCGGGTGGATCATCCAGGGGTTCGGGGCGTATCTGCGCAACCCGTGGCCGGCGATCCTGGTGGGCGCGGCGGCCTTCGCCGCCTCGCACGGCTACACGGGCTGGGGGATCGTCTACGTCTTCGCGTTCGGCATGCTCATGGGGTGGCTGGCGGTCCGCACCGGCGGGCTGGAGGCGCCGATCGCGCTGCACGCGACCAACAACATCATGGCTTTCGGGGTTGTCGCGGCCTCGGGGGACATGGGAAGTGCGATGGAACAGGGCGAGGTGCCCTGGGAGGCGCTCATCGGATCGGCCGTCCAGTTCGCGGTTTTCGGCGTCGGGGTGCTGATAATCGCCCGAAAGTGGGCAATTCAGACTCTCTCCCGATAAATCTCACTAGAGAGGTATGGCCCCCACGCTCTTCCCGTGTTGCTCTGGATTCGTGATGGGGTATCACTGTGATCGCTTTGCCGTACGACAGGTGGAACGGTCCGGATTGACCTCTCCGGGGAGGAGGTGCTGAGCGTGGCCTCAGGCCCCCACGAAGACGAGCCCGACCGCCGGCGCGCCGCCGGCGAACCCTCCTCCGTGCCCCCGCCGGAGCTGCACCACCGGCCGCCCGGCCCGTCCCCGTGGGCGCTGCCTCCGTTCGCGGCCCCCATCCCCGATGACGTGGCCGATGACGCGGGCGAGCCGGAGGACGACGAGGACACCCGGCCGTACCGCAAGATCGACGACCCGGGCTTACGCGACCCGGACTTACCCGGCGGCATCTGGGCTCCGCGCCCCGGATCGGATGCGGGCGACGGGCCGGAGCCGGAGGCGCGGCGCGACCGCGGGCCCAGGACGGGCCGCAGACCGTACGCGGCGCCGTACGGGGCGAGGCCCTACGGGACGGGCGAGCCGCGCCACAGCCGCTCCGGCGGACGAAGTCCCGGCGACCCCGGCGACCCCGGCGACCCCGGCGACGCGGGCGACGCGGGCGACGCGGGCGCGACCGGCCCGCCCGGTCCCGCCGGCGCCCCCACGACCTGGCATGGCGAGGGTGCCAGGTCGGCGGGGGAGCCGGCGCAGGAGTCACCCGGGCAGGAGGAGGGCCGGCGTCGCCGGATCGTGAACCGGCCGGACAAGCTGGTCGCCTCAGGCCCGCCCCGGCCCCGGCGGGCCCAGATCCCCCGTGAGAACCCGGACGGGCCCGGCGCCCCCGAGATCGACACCCCCGCGTCGGGACCGCTGCGCGAGCACGACCCCGCAGAGCACGATCCGACAGAGCACGACCGCACAGAGCACGACCGCACAGAGCACGTGTGGACGCACACGCCGCCCGAGCCCGCCTCCCGCCACGGCCTGGGAGAGCCGGGCGGCATCCGCATCAGCTCCGAGATCCCGGTCGAGCCCGAGCGCGACGACCCGCCCGTCGAGCCGGCCGAACCCGTCGAGCCGGTCGAGCCGGTCGAGCGCATCGGGCGCCCGCCGGGAGGCCGCCCGGCGCGTCCCGACATGCTCGTGGCCTCCGGCCCGCCCCGGCCGGGTGGCGGACGCCGACACAGGCGGGTGCTGCCGGTCCGGCGGTTCACCCCGCGCCTGCCCCGGATGGTCGCTCCGGCGGTGATCGCCGTGGTCCTCGTGGCGGCCGCCGTGCTGGGCGTGGCCGTCGTCAGGTGGGCCGGCGGGCCGTCCAGGGCCGGGCTGCGCCTCGCCGCCGGCGACGGCCAGTCGGGCGACGCCGCGTTCTCCGCGCCCGGGCTGCCGGGCAACGGCTCCAGCCAGGTGCTCACCGCGTTCGCCGCTGCGGGCGCGACGGTGGTGGCGGCGGGCAGCGACACGACGAGCCCGCTCGCCCGGCCGCTGTTCCTCGTGTCCGCCGACGGAGGCGCGCACTGGCAGACGGGCCGGGTCGCCGACGCCCCGGGCTACGAGTCCGCGCCCGGGGCGGTCGGCAGGATCGCGGGCGGCGACGGGCGCTGGCTCGCCGTCGGCACCGACGCGCCCGGCTCCGCGGGCCCGGCCGCCCGCGGCATCTGGGTCTCCTCCGACGGCCGGTCCTGGACCGCGGTGGATCCCGCCCGGCTGACCGCGTTCTGGAGCCAGGACAGGATCACCGACGTGGCGCGGACCGCGACCGGCTTCCTCGCCGTGGGCGCCACGACCCTGCGGGACGGCACGGCGGGCCCGGTCGCCTGGGTGTCACCCGACGGCGTCGGCTGGACGAGAGTGGACGGCGACCAGATCGGCACCCCTGACAAGATCAGGGCGATGCGGGCGGTGGCCGCCAGGGGCGACAGCGTGGTGGCGCTCGCCGATCCGGGCTCGGGCGACTCCATCTCGGTCGTCCTGCGCTCCGACGACGGCGGCCGCACCTGGCTGCGCACGGCCGCGGCCCTGGCGGACGTACGCGCGGAGCCCGGCGCGCTGGCCGTCACCGAGAAGGGCTTCGTGCTCGTGCCCACGCGGCAGAAGTCGGACGCCGGCGAGGTCCGGGTCTACTGCTCGCCCGAGGGCGCCGACTGGACCCAGTGCGGCACGATAGGGCCGCTCGGCGCGGAGGGGACGGGCGTGCGCGGCCTGGCGGCGTCGGCGGCGGGCGTCGCGGCGGTGGCCGAGTCGGCCTGGGAGCGGTACGCCGTCTACACCAGCCAGGACGGGCACAAGTGGACCAGGAGCGCCGATCTCGGCGAGATCCCCGGGACGCTGCGCGGGCTGGCCATCACCGACGCCGGGGTCCTCGTGGCGGGCGGCGACAGGCGCGGGCCGGGCGATGTGGAGAACCTCCCCGTGCTGATCACCGCGGGGAAGGGCGAGGCGGCGCACACCGTGCCGCTCAAGGAGATCGCCGGGCTCAACCGGCTCGCCAGGGACACCGCGGACGTCGCGGCGTCCGGCGGCACGTTCGTGGCCGTGGGCGCGGCCAACGGCGACGCCGCGATCTGGACGAGCGGCAACAACGGCGCCAACTGGAAGGACGCGGCGTTCCCCGACCTGCTGGGCGGGCCGGGACGCCAGGCGCTCAGCGGCGTGGCGCACGGCCCCAGGGGATGGCTCGCCGTCGGCAGCACGACGACCGACCCGGCGGTCACCCGGCCGCTGCTGGTCACCTCCGCCGACGGGAAGAGCTGGCGGCCGGGTCCCGCGATCGAGGTGCCCGCGGGCCACTTCCTGCTCGCGCCCGGCGTGGTGGCCGCCGGACCGAAGGGCTACGTCCTGGCGGGGGAGGACCGGTCCGCCACGGGGACGCTGCCCGCCCTGTGGTTCAGCCCCGACCTCAAGCGGTACACCCGTTCCGCGCCGGGCAGCATGCCGGCCGGAGGGGCGGGTGTGCGCCTGTACGGCGTCACGGCGACGCCGCACGGGTTCATGGCCGTCGGCGGGTCGGGCACCGCCGACCGCGAGACGGGGGTGGTCTGGGTCTCCTCCGACGGGCTCAACTGGAGCGCCCGCGGCCGGGTGCTGCCGCCGGAGACCACCTCGGCCGGGCTGCGCCACGTGGTCGCGACCGAGGCCGGCGTGGTGGTCGTCGGCACCGCGATGACCGAGGAAGGCCCCCGGCCGTTCTCCGCGCTGTCCACCGACGACGGCGCGAGCTGGGAGTTCGGCACGCTGCCCGCCGACGCCGCCGCCTCGGTCCTCGACCTGACCTCGACCGGGCGGGGACTGGTCGCCGTCGGATCGCATCGGTCGCCCGGGGAGGGCGGCGAGGCCGACAGCGCCGCGTGGGCGTCCGAGAACGGGGTGGACTGGTCGCGTCAGACGCTCACCCAGGACGGCCTCGGCGGCGAGGGATCGCAGTGGCTCGGGGCGGTCGCGGTCTCCGGAGACCGCGTGGTGGCCGTCGGCAGGTCGGCCGGTTACGCCGACGACCATCTGACGATCTGGCGGAGCACGGTCACGGAGCGATGATCAGGGAGCGGTGATCCCGGGGACGACTCCCCATTCGGCGAGGGCGCCGGCGAGGCCGTCGGTCAGCGGGAGCCGCGCCAGGTCGGACGGCGCCCACCAGCGGGCGTCGGCGGCGTCGTCCCCGGCCACCGGCACGCCTTCCGAGGCCGTCGCCACGTAGTCGTGGATCTCGTAGGTCCCGCCGCCGGGGGCGGGCCGCAGCACGGTCCCGGCGAGCCGTACGACGGTGACGTCGAGGCCGGTCTCCTCGCGCAGCTCGCGGCGCAGCGCCTGCTCGTCGGTCTCGCCGGGCTCGACCCTGCCGCCCGGCAGCGACCACAGCCCCTCGCCGGGAGGGCGCCCCCGCCGCACCAGCAGCAGACGCCCTTCGGTGTCGGTGACGATCGCGCCCACACATCTGATGCACCGCACATCACCAAGATTACGACTGGATAACGGGCAGACTCTTGACGTACGGACGTCACGGAAGCACCGTGAATATTTGTGAGAACCGCGCCAACATGTCCGCGGTGCTTCGGGCCGCTACACGAACCGAACGTCTGGTCGAGTTCCTGGCGATGCGCCGCTCACGGGGACGTCCTGCCCTTCCAGCCGCCCCGGCGGCCCTCCCAGGCCGCTGCAGAGGCCCTGTGCGAGGCGGCGAGGGTGCCCGTCTGGCTCCCGTGGCCGCTGCCCACCGGGTGGCTGGTGACGGGCTTCGGAGAAGTGGGTGACGACCGCACCGGCGTGAGGGCGAGCGTCGTCGCCCTCACGGGCCCGTCGGTCACCCAGGGGCCTGCCGACATGCTGATCATCGCCGAGGAACCCGGCATCGGTCTCGGCGCCGCGTACGCCGGGCTGCCGGGCCCGGACCCCGGTGAGGGCTTCGACGCCGGCCCCCCGCACGCCAAGATCGACGCACGCGGCCATCCGACGGCGCTGTGGTGCGCGGGGCGGGGAGTGCCGGGCGACCGGGCCGTCTACGTGGGCGAGGCTCTCGGCAACTGGCTGTGGACGGTCGCCTGGCCGGTCGAGGCCGGCTGCTTCATCGCGCTGGCCAACTTGTCGCTGCGTGACCTGCGGGACCAGGATCAGGCGCTCGATCTGCCGTTCGGCGCCTTCTCGCCGCGCCTCGACGGGGATGTCTGAACGGCGGGCTGGATCCGCGAGGGATAGTAAGGTTCTGAGCCGTGACAGCGCGCATCGAACGAGTGGTGACCTCGGGCCTCGTGGACATCGAAGGCGACGAGCACAAGGTCGAGAACAACACCTGGATCGTGGGCGACGACGACGAGGTGATCGTCATCGACCCGGCGCGGGACGCCGACAAGATCCTGGAAAAGGTCGGCGACCGCGAGGTCCTCGCCGTCATCTGCACCCACGGCCTGCCCGACCACGTGGGCGCCGCGATCGAGGTGGCGGCCAGGGACGAGGCCGTGATCGCCGTCCACCCCAAGGACAAGCGCCTGTGGCGGCAGACCTGGGAGGAGACCTGGCCCGACATCGAGATGGAGGACGAGGGGCTGTTCTCCGTGGCCGACGTCGAGCTGGAGGTGCTCTCCACGCCGGGCGTCACGCCGGGCGGCGTCTCGCTCTACTGCGAGGGCCTCGGCGCGGTCTTCAGCGGCAAGACCCTGCTCATGGACGGCCCCGGCAAGCTCGGCGGGGAGTATCCCGCGCTCGCCGACCAGCTCACCTCGATCGGCGAGCGGCTGTTCACGCTGCCCCACGAGACGAGGGTGCTGCCCGCGCACGGCGAGGAGGGCAGGATCGGCGACCTGGAGCCCGAGTTCGACCGCTGGTTGTCGGGGTCGCTGACCGGAGCCCAGGAGGCCGAGGCGGCGCCGCCGCCGCTCGTGGACGGCACCACGGCGTCCGGCATCAAGCTGAACCTCGACGAGTAGGGCCGTGGAGCAGCTCGGCCTCGACGGTATGCCGAGGCGGCTCTACACCTGCACTCCGTCGCGCCTGAACACCTGGCTCGACTGCCGGCGTCGCTACCGCTTCACCTACCTCGACCGGCCCGCTCCGCAGAAGGGGCCCCCGTGGGCGCACAACAGCGTGGGGGCCTCCGTCCACAACGCGCTGGCGGCGTGGTGGCGGGAGCCGTACGACCGGCGTTCGCCGGTCATGGCGGCCGTGCTGCTCACCAACGGCTGGATCCGCGAGGGGTTCAGGGACGAGGAGCAGTCGGCCGCGTGGCGGGACCGGGCCCGCGCGATGGTCTCCTCCTACGTCGCCACGCTCGACCCCGGTGACGAGCCGGTGGGCGTCGAGCGCACGGTCGCCACGCGCACGTCGGTCATCGCCGTCTCCGGCCGGGTGGACCGGCTCGACCGGCGCGGGGACGAACTGGTCGTGGTCGACTACAAGACCGGCCGCCGCCCGCCGACCTCCGACGACGCCCGTTCGTCGATCGCGCTGGCGATCTACGCGATCGCGTCGTCCCGCATGATGCGCCGCGCCTGCCACCGCGTGGAGTTACACCACCTGCCCTCGGGCACGGTCGCCGAGTGGGAGCACACGGACGAGTCGCTCGCCCGGCACCTGCGCCGTGCCGAGGACATCGCGACGGAGGCGGCCGACGCCGACGACGCCTATCGCGAGTGGGCCGGACCCACGAAGGGCGCCGTTCCCGCACCGAGACGGGAGGAGGGCGCGGGGGCGCTCGCGGTGCCGCCCGAGATCGACCGGCTGTTCCCGCCCGAGCCCGGCCCCATCTGCTCCTGGTGCGACTTCCGCCGCCACTGCCCCGAGGGGCGGGCGGCCTCGCCCGACCGGCTCCCCTGGGACGGCCTGGCGGAGACGCCGGTCACCCCGTCACCCGGCCGGGATGGCGGCGAGGATCGACCAGCGCCCTGAGGCCCCTGTCGACGTCGTATCCGGCGGCACCCAGGCGTTCGCGTGAGGCCCGCAGCATCGCCCTGGTGCCGTCGTCGAGCACCTGCTGGTGCACGAAGTCGGGGATCGTGTTCATGGTCAGCCGGAAGGCCCGCAACGCCGCCGTGACCGCGATCTGCGGCACCTCGGGCAGCGCGCCGTACAGGCGGCGGGCCCAGTCGGGCAACGTGTAGTAGCACAGCGCGCCGAACGGGAAGTAGACCGGCTTGGCCGGGGACAGGAAGCGCATGCTCTCCGGCAGGCGCGGCCAGAGCAGGAACCGCACGGCGGCGGCCGACTCGGGGATGACCCGCAGGACCGGCTGCATCCGGGCGAAGTAGTCGTTCATCTCGCTGACGGAGCCAGGCACGTCGTCCGGGTGGAGCCCGACGTACGTGGCACTGCGCCGCTGCTCCGCGAGGTACTGGTCGGCCTGCCGGTCGGTGATCGGGACGCCCGCGCGGCGGACGACCTCCAGGTAGGACGTCACCTCCGCGCAGTGGACCCACAGCAGCAGCTCGGGCTCGTCCACCCGGTGGGTCCTGCCCGTGTCGGGGTCGCGGATGCGCAGGGTCCGGTGGATCGCGCGCACCCGCCTGCCGATCTCCTCGGCCTCCTCGGGACTGCCGTACGTCACGCGGCCCACGAAGTCCGCGGTGCGGCGCAGCCGGCCGAAGGGGTCCTCCCGGAAGTTGGAGTTCTGCCACACGCCCCGCATCGCCAGCGGATGCAGGGCCTGCAGCATCAGGCCGCGCACGCCGCCCACCCACATGGTCCGGTCGACGTGGACCAGCCACGTCGCCGATTCCGGAGGCTGGGCGGTCAGGCCGCTGGTTCCGGGCATGGCGACCGGGTCATCCGTGCTGGTGCTGGAGCAGCCGGCTCTCCGCCGCGTTCCAGAATCGGGTCAGGGCCGCCGCGGTGGTCTCGGGGGCCTCGACGGCCGGCGAGTGGAGCGCCCCGGGCACCACGACGCACTCCGCGTCGAGCCTGCGGGCCATCTCCGCCTGCAGCAGCGGCGGCCAGCCGTCGTCGTGCTCGCCGTACAGGACCAGGAGATCGAGACCGCACTCGGCCAGCTCCGTGCAGCGGTCGGGGGCGCCCAGGACCTCGTGCGCCATCGTCACGAGACCGGTGGGGTGGTTGGCGAGCAGCCGCTTGCGCAGGAACGCGACGATGTCGTCGGGGACGCCCGCCGCCAGCGCCTCGGGCTCCATCCGGTTCGACCACATGTAGTCGAGGCCGTACTCCGGGAGCTCGGCCAGCATGACCCGCCCCATCTGCTCCCGCGGTCCGACGATGCCCGCGGGCCCCGAGCTCATGAGCGTGAGCGAGGCGAGCTTGGCGGTGCCGTTCAGCGCCGTCTCCCGGGAGACCAGCCCGCCGAAGGAGTGCCCCAGCAGGTGGACAGGCTCACCTTGACCGACCACCGCGGCGATCGCGGCGACGTCCGCGCCGAGGGACGCGCACGAGTACGCTGCCGGGTCGTCGGGGCCGGGCGTCTCGTACTGCCCGCGCATGTCGACCGCGATCACTTTGCGACCGGCCTGCGCGAGCGTCTGCAGGACGGCGATGAAGTCCTCCTTCGACCCCGTGAAGCCGGGGACGAGAAGGGCGGGCCAGCGCTCGGGGACGCCGCTGACCGGAAGCGCTTCGAGCACCGCGAACGAGCCCAGCGGCGTCTCGATCTGCTCACTGCTGACACCTGGAGGAAGGGTCAGGAACCGTGGCGTGCTCACGAGGCCTCCTCCACCTCACCCCGGATCCCGGGAACCGATGGGCCGGACCGGCCACACGTCCTGGACCGTCTGCTGAAGGCTCGCTCACTCACGTGGCATCACGATACCCAGGAAAGATCCCGGCGACACTGCCAAAGCGACTACGAGGGTTTCGGACGGTCATTGCGCATGCCTCCTGTCCAGGTCATACCCACTGCGGGCGAAGCGGCCCTCAAAGAAAGGGGGCAGGGAGAGCGCCGGTTGCCCGGTGCCCTCCCTGCCCCTGCGGTCGTGCTCATCGCCGGACGGGCCTGTGCCGGCCCCTCACCCCGTACGGCGGGGCCGCGGCCGGGGCGGGCGGCGCCGCTGCTGGGCGCGCTCGCTCGCAGCGGACGGCGCGGGATCGTCGTCATCGGTCGCGAGGTCGGGAGACTTGAACACGATCATGAACGGGCTGGCCGGGATGATCCGCTCCGGCTCCTGCTCCGGCTCGTGCTTCGGCTCCTGCTTCGGAGCCGGCCGCACGGCGGGCTCGTCGGCGACCTCGCTCACGGGCGCCGCCACGGTCGGCTCCGCCTCCACCGGGAGCGCCTGACCGGCGCCGTCGGCGGCGCGGGTCCTGCGGCGGCGGGCCGGGCGCTCCTCCACCTGCGCCTCGGCCGCGGGCGCCGGATCGGCGGCGCGGGCCCTGCGGCGGGTGGTCCTGCGCGTGGCCTCCGGCTCCGGCCCGTCCACGGCCTCGGCGTGGTCCACCGCGCCGTCCACCGTGCTGTCCACGGGGCTGTCCACCGCGCCGTCCACCGCGTCGTCCACCGTGCCGTCCGCAGGGGACCTCACGGCCGAGGCGTCGGCCAGCGCGCCGGTCAGGGCCGCCGTGTTCGCGCCCCTGCGCCCGCGCCGCCCAGACGCGGCCTCGGCCGGAGTCTCCACGGTGACCTCGGCAGGAGTCTCCACGGGAGTCTCCACCGGCGCCGCCTCGGTCTCCCCCGAGGGAGCCGCGGCGTCATGGAGGCGGCCCCCACGGGTCCGCCGCCGCTCGCGGGTGCGGGCGGGACGCTCACGGCGGTCCTCGGCGGTGTCGCGGGCGCTGTCACGGGCGTCGTCACGCCGGGACTTGCCGCGGGAGCGGGTGCGCCCGGTCTCCCCGAGGTCCTCGATCTCCTCGGCCTCCAGACCCGCCCGCGAGCGCTGGGCGCGCGGGAGCACGCCCTTGGTCCCCTCGGGGATGTCGAGCTCGGCGTACAGATGGGGGGAGCTCGAATAGGTCTCGACGGGATCGGCGAAGTCCAGCGAGAGGGCGTTGTTGATGACCTTCCAGCGGGCCAGCTCGGTCCACTCGACGAAGGTCACGGCGACGCCCGTGCGGCCCGCCCGGCCCGTGCGGCCGATCCGGTGGACGTAGGTCTTCTCGTCCTGCGGACAGTCGTAGTTGACGACGTGGGTGACGTCGTCGATGTCGATGCCGCGCGCCGCGACGTCGGTCGCCACCAGCACACTGATCTTGCCGTTGCGGAACGCCCGCAGCGCCTGCTCGCGCTGGCCCTGGCCGAGGTCGCCGTGGACGGCCGCCACCGCGAAGCCCTTGTCCTTGAGCTGCTCGGCGACCATGTCGCAGGCCCGCTTGGTCTCGCAGAAGACCATCGTGAGCCCGGCGCCCCTGCTCTGCATGAGGCGGGCCACGATCTCGATCTTGTCCATGCGGTGCGTGCGGTAGACGTGCTGCGTCGTCAGCGTGGTCGTCTCGGCCTCGGCCGTGCTGCTCTCCGCCCTGACCCGGGTCGGCCGGGTGAGGTAGCGGCGGGACAGGTTCACGATCTCACCGGGCATGGTGGCGGAGAACAGCATGGTCTGCCGCTGCTCCGGCACCAGCTTGATGATCCGCTCGATGTCGGGGAGGAAGCCGAGATCCAGCATGCGGTCGGCCTCGTCGAGGACGAGCATGGTGATCTGGCCGAGGTCGAGGTGCTTCTGCTTGACCAGGTCGAGCAGCCGCCCCGGCGTGCCGACGATCACGTCGACGCCGTTCTTGAGCGCCTCGATCTGCGGCTCGTACGCGCGCCCTCCGTACACGGTGAGGATGCGCGACCCCAGCTTCCCCGCGGCGAGGACCAGGTCCTCGGTCACCTGGAGGGCCAGCTCGCGGGTCGGGACGAGGACCAGACCGCGGGGCTTCTTGCGGTTCTTCCTCGGCTTGCCGACGAGCTGGAGCATGGCGACGCCGAAGGCATAGGTCTTGCCGGTGCCGGTGCGCGCCTGTCCGATGACGTCCTGGCCGGCGAGCGCCAGCGGGAGCGCCATCTCCTGAATTGGGAATGGTGAAGTGATGCCCTCGGTCTCGAGTGCATCGGCGATCTCCGGGATGACTCCCAGGTCTCGGAACGTCGTTGTCAGCGTGGCCTGCCTCAATCAGTGCGAAGGCGACCCTCCGGGACAGCCGGCCGGCAGAGCCTCCCCGGTCCGGGTCCTCGCGGACAGTCACGCCCTCGTCATGAATCAGCGACCGCGGCATCCAGTGGTTCCTGGGGTCCGGGGGATGGCCCCGGATCGACACAGGGATCGTTACGGTGATCTACACAGCACCGATCCACACAGTGCGGTCGCACTTCCACGAAGCAGTCTACTCGATACCACAACACGGAACCGATTTCTGCGTCTTCTCGCTAAAAGCTCTTGCTGCGCCGGGGGTGAGCGAGGGCGCCGGCGGGGGAGCCGCGGAGCCGTACGCTGCACCCATGAGTGATTCCTCTCCCGGGATTGTGGACCTGCTCGGTGTTCTCGCGTACGCCGAGCTCGCCGCCTTCCTCCGGATGGCCGAGGACGCCGCCCTGCTGGCTCCGACGCTGAACGACAGGGCCGCCCTCGGGGACGTGGCCGCGACCGAGTACGGCCACTTCCGGGTGCTGCGAGACCGGCTGGCCTCGCTCGGCGTCGATCCGGAGGAGGCCATGGCCCCCTTCGTGGAGGCGATCGACGACTGGCACGCCCAGACCAGGCCGAAGGACTGGCACGAGGCGCTGATCAAGGCGTACGTCGGCGTGGGGATCGCGGGCGACTTCTACCGCGAGGCGGCGCGGCACACCACTCCCTCGATCAGCGCCCTGGTGGACGAGGTGCTGACCGACGAGAGCCGTGGGGAGTTCGCGGTGGAGCGGGTGCGCGCCGCGCTGGACGCCGACCCGCGGCTGTGCGGCCGCCTCGCGTTGTGGGCGCGCCGCATGGTAGGGGAGGCGCTGAGCCAGGGGCAGCGGCTCGCCGCCGTCCGGCCGCGGCTCGCCGCTCTGCTGGTGGGCGAGGAGGGCGAGAACCTGGCGGAGATCGGGCGGATGTTCGCCAGGCTGACCGAGGAGCACGGCAAGCGGATGGCCGCCCTCGGCCTCACGCCCGGACCGTGATCTTCACGGCTTCGCGCCAGGGCCGTCGATGCGGCGCTCGGTGCCCGCGATCCCTCTGACCTGGCCGGGATTCCGGAACGGCGGCGGCGGGGAGGGCCGGGAGCCCGTTTCGCGCACCGGCCGGTCCGGCGTTCATGGGTCGCGCACGTGCCAAACGGATGTACGGTGCGAGCATGAGGGCCTCGCGCCGCTACGGCACTTCCTTGACGAGATGTGGGCCGAACACCTGGACTCCGCGTGCGGTGTTGCGGAGAGGAAGCGCGGGTTGTCCGACGATCAGCGGGAGGCGGGATCCCCATCGCGCGGATCTGACCCGCCGTCCCCGCGGATGCGGATACGGACGCACCTGACCCAGCGCGGATCACGATCGGCCGCCGTGACGGCGCGCGGTGTGGGCGCGCGCCGCCGGGCGGCCGGTGGCGATGACGGAGGCGTTTAGAGCGTCCCGCCGAAGCCGACGGGGCGCGACTCGTCCTCGCCGATCTCGACGAAGCCGAGTGAGTCCACGGGGACGACCACGCGGCGGCCCTTGGTGTCGGTGAGCGAGAAGACGCCCTTCTCGGAGGCGAGCGCCTTGCGGAGTTCCTCCTCGATCTCCTCGGCCGACAGGTCGGTCTCCACGACGAGTTCTCGGTGCACCGACTGTACGCCGATCTTGATTTCCATCGGGCTCCCCTTTCGCGAGGGCTGGTCCACTCCCCATCGTCGTCGCCTCCGGGAGCGGCCGGCACCGTGATCGCGTGAAGCGAACAGGATTCCGGTCAGCCGGTGCGCGGGAAACCGCTGATTCCGCGCCATGCCAGGCGCGCCATCAGCTGGGTCGCCGCCTCCTTGGGGATCGAGCCGTGGCTGCTCAGCCAGTAGCGCGCGCTCACCTCGGCCATGCCGACCAGGCCCACACCGAGCAGGTGCGCCTCGTCGCTGGAGCAGCCGGTGTCCTCCTGGATCACCCGGCTGATCGCCTCGGCGCTCTCGTGCAGCGAACGCTCCATCCGCTGCCGTACGGGGGCGACGTTGCGCAGGTCGGATTCGAAGACGAGCCGGAACGCCTCGCCCTGGCTGGAGACGAAGTCGAAGAAGGCGCCGATGGCGGCCTGCACCCGCTGCTTGTTGTCGGTGGTGGACTCGAGCGCCTGCCGGCACCGGGTCACCATGTCGTCGACGTGCAGATCGAGCAGCGCGAGGTACAGCTCCAGCTTGCCCGGGAAGTGCTGGTAGAGCACCGGCTTGCTCACACCGGCCCGCTCGGCGATCTCGTCCATCGCCGCCGCGTGATAGCCGTTCTCCACGAACACTTCCTGTGCCGCGCTCAGCAACTGGCGGCGGCGGGCCATCCGGGGTAGCCGGGTGCCCCGGGGCTTGGCGTCCGGGGTAGCGGTCACGGCAGTCTCCTTGCAAGATGCGCATCGGGGGCTCCCGCCCCGGGGCCTCATCCTACGTGTCGGTAATCCGGATCAGCGATAGTCGTCGTCGTCGAGGTCGACCGTACGCTCCTGCTCGGCCACGTCGGCCGGGTCGGCGTCGAACGGAACGTGCTCGGGCCAGCGCCTGTCGTCGGCGACCTTGACGAGCTGGTGCTGCTCGACCGCGTCGGCCTCCGGCGCCTCGATCGAGATCTCCTCGACCACCTCGTCGAGGGGGTCCATCTCGGGCATGTGCTTGTCCTTCCGTTCGACGGTCGGCTGCGACAGGTCCACACTACGGCCAGGGTGGCGGCGGAACTAAGCAGCGGGGCTAAGCGGTGAGGGGTGCGAACAGGTCGCCGTGTTTCTCCACGCGCTCCAGCACGTCAGGTGCGGTGAACACCAGCCGGTCCGGGCTGTCGCACGCCTCGACCTCCTCCCACAGGAGGGGGGTGGACGCGGTCGGCCGCCCGGCGGCGCGCAGCGAGTAGGGCGCGACCGTCGTCTTGGCCGGGTTGTTCTGGCTCCAGTCGATGAAGACCTTGCCCGGCCGCTCCTTCTTCGCCATCACGCTCGTCACGAACGGATGCTCGGCCTGCATCCGCCGGGCGAGCGCCTTGGCGTAGCCGGAGGTGTCCTGGCCCCGGTCCCAGGGGACGTAGATCTGCATGCCCTTCTGACCGCTGGTCTTGGGGTGGCTCTCCAGGCCGTCGTCGGCCAGGGCCTGCCGCAGCAGGACGGCGACCCGGCAGCAGTCGACGATGGTGGCGGGGGCGCCGGGGTCGAGGTCGAAGACGAGGGTGTCGGGCGGCTGCGGCTCGCCGTCCTTGGCCACCCGCCACATCGGCACGTGGATCTCCAGGGCGGCCAGGTTGGCGTAGTAGACCAGGGCCGGCAGGTCCTCCACGACCGCGAAGTCGATCTCCTCGCGGTTCTTGGTGCTGCCCGGCGCGGGCAGGGTGACCGTACGGACCCAGTCGGGGGTGTGCTCGGGGGCGTTCTTCTCGAAGAAGAACTGGCCGTCGACGCCGTTCGGGTAACGCTTGACCGTGAGCGGACGCCCCTTGAGGTGCGGCAGCAGGACCGGCGCGATCCGGGTGTAATAGTCGATCACCTCGGCCTTGGTGAATGCGGCGTCGGGATAGAGAACCTTGTCCAGGTTGGTCAGGACGAGCAGGCGGCCCTCCACCTTCACCCGCACCTTCTCCGTCATCGCAGCTCCTCCCGCCGCACCTCCGCGGGGATCTTGTCGGCGCGCACGCCCCGCCACACGGGGTTGCGCAGCCGTCCGTCGCGCGTCCACATGCTGAACGCCACCTCGCCGACCACCTCGGGCCTGACCCACCGGGCGTTCCGGGAGATCTCCCGCGGAAGCCCGTCAGAGAAGGGGCTCTGCCCGATCTCGAGCGGCTCAATCAGGCGGAGGACGTCGCCGAGCATCGCGTCGGTGAACCCGGTGCCCACATGGCCGACGAAGAGGAACTCGGCAGGGGAGGCCCCGGCGTACATGCCGAGCAGGAGCGAGCCGATGCCGCCCGCGCGGCGGCCCTTGCCCGGCCGCCAGCCGCCGACGACCACCTCGGAGGTCCGCAGGTTCTTGACCTTGATCCACCACTCCGCCCTTCGCCCCGGCCGGTAGGGCGAGTCGAGGCGCTTGGCCACCACGCCCTCCAGCCCCTGCCGCCTGGTCGCCTCCAGCACCGCCGGTTCGCAGGGGAGGTATGGCGGCGCGCCCAGGCCGAGCGAGTCGAGCAGCGCCCGCCGGTCCAGGTAGGGGAGGTCGAGCAGCGTGTGCCCGTCGAGATGGAGCAGGTCGAAGGGCAGGTAGGAGACCGGCAACCGGCCGAGCAGGTGGGCCCCGGCGGGATCGGTGACATGCATGCGTCTCTGCAGCCGGCCGAAGCTGGGCCTGCCCTCGGGGTCGAAGGCCACCACCTCGCCGTCGACCACCGCCCTGCGCCCGGCCAGCGGGGCCATGGCGGCGGAGATCTCGGGATATCGGGAGGTGAAGTCGGCGCCGTGCCGCCCGGTGACCCGCACGCCGCCGTCGACGTACGCGAGTGCGCGGATGCCGTCCCACTTCACCTCCAGCGCGTACGCCCCGGAGTCGGAAGGGATTTCTCCTGGAATGGCAAGCATCGGCTCGATCGGATACGGCACCGCCATAGTGGGTACCTGCCCATGAGGTAACTCCCTTGAATCCCACCATAGCGTCGTTCGAACACAGAGACGAGAATGTGGCTATGCGCAGCATCTGGAAAGGCGCGATCTCGTTCGGTCTTGTCACCATCCCGGTGAAGCTCTACTCGGCGACCGAGCAGAAGGACGTCGCGTTCCACCAGGTGCACCGGGAGGACGGCGGGAGGATCAAGTACAAGAGGGTCTGCTCGGTCGACGGCGAAGAGGTGCCCTACTCGGACATCGCGAAGGGGTACGAGCTCGCGACCGGCGAGATGGTCGTGCTGACCGACGAGGACTTCGCCGACCTGCCGTTGACCACCTCCCGCAGGATAGACGTGCTGCAGTTCACCCCCGCCGACCAGATCGACCCCATCTACTTCGCCAAGTCCTACTACCTGGAGCCGGACGGTCAGGGCGCCAAGCCGTACGTGCTGTTGCGGGACGCGCTGGAGCGGTCGGGACAGGTGGCGGTCGTGAAGGTCGCCCTGCGGCAGCGCGAGTCGCTGGCCGCGCTCCGCGTCCGCGACGGCGTCTTCGTGCTGGAGACCATGCTCTGGCCGGACGAGATCCGCGAGGCCGACTTCGGGTTCCTGGAGGAGGACGTCGACGTACGGCCCCAGGAACTGAAGATGGCCGAGTCCCTGATCGAGACGATGGTGGCGGACTTCGATCCCGCCGAATACAAGGACGCCTACCGGGAGGCGCTGCAGGAGGTCATCGAGGCCAAGGTGGCGGGCAAGGAGATCGTCGCCCCCGAGGCCCCGGCCGAGGCCGGGCCGGCCGTCGACCTCATGGCCGCGCTGCGGGCCAGCGTGGAGGCGGCCAAACGGGAGCGCCAGGGCGCCGCCCCGGCCAAGTCGCCCGGCAGGGCCGCCAAGGCCAAGGCCGCCGCCTCCGGGAAGGCCGCCTCTGACGGTGCGGACCAGGAGGAGAATGCGCCGAAGAAGCGGAAGACCCGCCGCTCCGCCTGAGCCTGCCAGGTCTGTTCGGATCTCTTCAGAGGAGCCCCGGCGGGCATTGCCGCCGGGGCTTTCTTCACGGTACGGAAGTGGGCGATCCGTACAGGGCCGTAAGCTCTCGGCCGCCCGTTCACCGCCGCCCGATCGCCACGGAGGTGGCGGAGGCGTGATCAGGGCGGGCCCGGACACCGCGGCTTCGCGCTGACAGCCCCGTACGAATGGATTCACCCGTCAGTGTCAGTCGTCGTCGTCGCCGTCGATCTCGAGGACGGCGTCACCGGATGCGTGGGCCTCGACGGGCCGGATGACCTTCTTCTCCTTCTTGAACTTGAAGAAGCGGAGGTCGTTGCGGTTGACGGCCGTGTTGCGGAAACCGCGTCCGTGACGCCTGCAGTGGCCTGAGCCGTGGCCCCAGTTGGCGCTGATGGTCGGGGCGCCAGGGGCGGCCGCGTGAGCGGCGGTGGTGCTCAGGGCGAGAGCACCGCCTGCCATTACCGTGCTGACCGCCAGACCGGTGATGACGTTCCGGAATTTGGGCATTGAGGTCCTCCTCGAAGGATGGAGTGCCCGAGTGCGACATTCCCGGTGTCTGTCGGAAATGTCAGGCGATGTCCTGTATGTCCGGTCATCGCCCGTGGCGTCTTAATTGCCGAGACGGCCCACCGGCAAACTGGCCCGGAGGGAATTTGGGCCCGCGTTGTGGCGCGATGCCTCGGGTTAGGCGACCGCTGACCTGATCGACGTTCATGCCTGACGTGTCAGTGCGGCAGCCGGGGTAGGGCGGGCCGTGGTTCCCCACGGTGGTGTTCCTCAATCCCCTGTTCTCGTTCGCTTCGGCCCGTGGGAGCGGGCCGTTGGGGGCGGCACGTGAGGGGGGAGCAGGGCGGGATCGGGGGCGGGTTCGGGGGCCGGAAATGGTCAGGGCTCCGGCGAGGATCTCGCCGGAGCCCTTGTCTCATGCCATCCGGTGGAAGGTGTTTCCAGGCCTGCCGTCGCTCGGCGCGCGGTTGCGCTGGAAACACCTGGCTGCACTCACCGGCGCCGTCGTCCCCGGCTGATGACGGAGATGCGCTCGTGGGCGGTCCTGCCCACCGGCTCCCGTCACCCGGCCGGACGGCGCGGTGTCCCGCGAGGCGTCACGCCTCGCGGATCAGACGTCGTTGCGGTTGTTGTTGTTCTTGTCGTTGTGCTCGCGGTCGTTGCGGTTCCACCAGTCGTTGTTGTTGTGGTCCCACCAGTTCTGGTCGGCCCACCAGTTGTTGTTGAGCCAGTTGAATGCGCGGTCGTCCTTCTCCTGGAAGCCGAACGCGACATCCTTCGCGACGAGGCCGAAGGCGTCGTGCCCCGACTTGTCGTCCTTGTAGAGGTTCTGACCCCACCAGTTGTTGGTGTCCCACATGTTGTTCTGGTTGCGGTCGTCGATGTTGTGGTTGCGGTCGTTGCGCTCCCGGTTGTTGTTCGGGGAGAACGTCCGCGGGAAGAAGTCGTCCCCCTTCTTGTTGTCCTGGGCGATGCCGCCCGTGCTGTCGTCGACGCCGTTGGCCGCGCCGTCCTTGGCGATGGGGCGCTCGTCGCTCTTCTTGGCCCAGAAGGGGTTGTCGTCGGCGCTGGCGGCCGTGGCGCCCATGGCGACGGCTCCGCCGACGACCGCGGTGCTGAGCGCGAGCCCTGCGAAGATCTTCTTGAGCTTGGGCATTATGGTTCCTCCCTGACAGGATTCGATTTCGAATTGCCCTGCGTCTATCGGCATTTCCCGTCCGCCTGCTGTGGGCGGGAATTCCTTCGTGGCTCTTATTGAGCCTTGCTTCCGACGCTAGTGGTGATTTCCTGCCGGGCGGCCCGACAAACTGACGTCTGCTGCTTTTGGTTAATGATTAGCTGCGTATAGGCTTGATTCGATGGATAATGCGCCTTATGTAGTGATAGGTACGATTTGCCCCCCTGGCGTGACGGCCTTCTGACGCCTCGGCCGGAGGGGTGCCGGCTTACCCGCATTGCGATGCGATTCGGTGAGGCGATTCGGTGGGGCGACCTGATGGGGCGACCCGATGGGGGCGGTGCGGGGGGCGTGCCGCCGGTTCGTACGTCATGACGCTCGCGCCGGTGGAGGTTCGGCGGCGGTCGCGGTGGTGGGCCGGGGAAAGGCCGCGGAGGGAAGGAGGCAAAAGGGAGGTGAGTAGCGGCGACGAGCGCGGCCGGGGCAAAGAGCAGGGCTCCGGCGGAACCTTCCCGCCGGAGCCCTTGGTTGTCACTGTAGAAGGATTGACGGCCGTTCCCGTTCAGGTCGCCGTCGCTCGGTGAGCGAGCGGCCGGCCGGTCGGGGAACGTGTCTCTGCACTCAACGGCGCCAGTCCGTCAGCCGGGCTCGGAGGCCTCGTGGAGGTTCTCCGGATCCGTCATCTTCTCGGAACGGCGCGATCGTCTCGCAGGAGCCGCTGGACCTGCCTTCTCAGTTCATGCGGTCGTTGTTGTTGTTGTTCCACCAGTTGTCGTCGTTGTTGCACCACCAGTTGTTGTTGTTCCACCAGTTGTTGTTGAACCAGGTGTTGTCCTTGTTCGTCTTGTCCTGGAAGCCGATCGCAACGTCCTTGGCCACGAGCCCGAAGCCGGAGGAGTCGTCGCGCCGGTCGGCGAACGCCCCCTGGTTCCAGAAGCTCTGGTTGTTCCACCAGTTGTTGTCGTTGTTCTGGTTCAGGTTCTGGTTGCGATCGTTCCGTTCGAAGTTGTTGTTGTTGTTCGGGTTGAAGAAGACAGGGAAGACGTTCTCCCGATCACCGCGATCGCCGATACCCCTGTTGCCCTGGGCGATGCCGCCCGTGCTGTCGTCGACACCGTTGGCCAGGCCGTCCCGGGCGATGGGACGGTCGACGTCGCCGGTCCTGGTTGCGGCGCCGGCGGCACCGGCGCCCAGGGCGAGCGCGCCGCCGACAGCGGCGGTGCTGAGCGCGAGACCGGCGATGATCTTGTGGAGCTTGGACATGCGTGTCCCCCTTGACAGGATTCAGTATTCCTGAATTTGTTCAGGGCATTTCTCTTGATTGTGAGAGATGTCCTTCGGGCTCTTAATTGAGCCCTAACTTCCTGTGCTGTCATGATTTCCAGCGAGGTGGCCCGACAAACAGCCGTCTAAGCCTTTTGATCACTAGTTAGAGTCTTATGAACTGACTTAGAGGTATTAAGAGAGAAATGTCTCGATTGACCGATTTAGCGAAGGGTGTTCGCGCCCCAGAGCTCGGCAGTGAGAGCGGGGCGGCGATGGCCGGGCCTGAGCGCCTGTGGTGTCCGGGGCGTCGTCCGTATGCGTGCCGTTGCCGTATTGCGTCGGCCTGTTGCTGGGGCCTGTTGCTGCGGCCTGGGGGCGCGGCCGGTCCTTGCCGGCCTGGGGAAAGGCGCGGGAGGGCTTCATGCTGTCCGGTAGCCGGCTTGCGCGCGTGAAATTGCCGCTCGGGCTCCTGGGCTCGGAGTAGGGGGAGAAAAAGTCAGGGCTCCGGCGAGAGTCTCGCCGGAGCCCTTGTCTCTGCTGATCGAACGGCCGTTCCCGGAGCGGGGAGCGCTCACGGAGCTTTCGACGCCACGGGAACGTGACTGCGCCTCAGGGCGCCGTTCTCCTGTCAAGGCGGTGGAGGACGGTGCGGCCGGCCGTTTGCGTCATCCCTTCACCTGCCGGGATTCCGAGCGGCGCGGTCGTCTCACGGGCCGTTGGCGGCCCCGCCTTCTCAGTTGCAGAAGTTGTTGTCGTTGTTGTTGTTGCACCAGTTGTTGTTCTGGTTGTTGTTGAACCAGGAGTTGTTGTTGAACCAGCCGTTGTTGAAGAAGTTGCTGTCGCGGTTGGTCTTGTCGCTGAAGGCGATCGTGGCGCAGGGGCCGACGATCGCGAAGTTGGAGTCGCTGTCGAGGTTGTCGCTGAACGCGCTCTGGTTCCAGAAGCTCTGGTTGTTCCAGAAGTTGTTGTTCTGGTTGTTGTTGCACCAGTTGTTGTTGTTGCAGTTGTTGTTGTTGAACGGCTGGCAGTTGTTGTTGTTGTTGCAGTTGAAGGGAACGAAGGTGTTGTTGTTGCAGGGCATGCCACCGAGACCGAAGAAGTCTCCGGTGCCGGCGCTCGCAGCCGTGGCGCTCATGGCGATCGCGCCACCGGCGATCGCGGTGCCGAGTGCGAGTCCGGCGAGAACGTTCTTGAACTTGGGCATTGCTGTCCCCCTTGAAAGAATTGGAAATCCCCGCATCCTTCGATATTTCTCGCTGGAGATTCGAGAGAAATATCTCTTTGGCCCCCGTGGGCCGGGTTCCTGCGATACGTTGATGTCCGGCAGCATCACCCGACAAACGCGCCTCTATGGCTTTTGATCAGCTATTAGCAGCCTATGGAACGAATTGGGGATAATAGGGGCGACTTGTCCCGTAATGTCCGATTTCAATCCGAGGCGCCGGATGCGCGAAAGCGGTGGCGCGAGCATGGCGACAGGCCTGCGTGAGCAGCTGGGAGCGCATGGCACGTCCGAGGGCGCATCGAGGGGGTGCACCGAGGGGCGTTTCGCGGGGGCGGGGAGGGAGCCGCGGCGGACTGGGGCGGTCCCAGGGCGGCGGCCCAGGGTGGCGGTCCCAGGGTGGCCACGGACGGGCTCGGGAAAGGCGACCGCGGGCGGCTGGGGGAGACCGAGCCGATGACGAACACCGGAAGTGGGGGAGACGACGAGTGCCCGTGCTCGCGAAGGGCGTGAGTCCACGCCCCGGCGAGCACGGGCACATTCATTCGACGCCCGGGCCACTGGCCCGAGGCTCAGCGCGACCGGTCAGCGCGGCCGCGCGGTGGACCGCTGCGGATCAGGGGATGGCCTCGTACTCCGGCCGAGGGCCGTTGCCCCTCTTGTGCCTGTCGTTCTTCTCGATGTCGGCGTCGACGTCGAGGTCGACATCCTTGGTCTTGGCCTCCGGGTTGACCTGGGTGGCCGTGTTCGTGCGCGGGTCGGCCTGCGCGGACTGGTCCTGCCAGGGCCGGTTGTGCAGCTGGTTCCAGTCGCTCGTGCTGGTGTAAGGAAGCGTGGAGTTCTGCGACCACTGCTGGTTGTACGGAACCGCCGCCGAGCCGTTCGACGACTTCTGGAACGGCGTCAGAACGAGCGTGAAGTCACGCAGCAGGAACTGGCTCTGGTTCTCCGACTGACGAACGTGCTGCCACTCGTGGTTCTTGTTCTTGTTCTTGTTCTTGTTCTTGTTCTTGCCCTTCTGCCCCTGGCCCTGCCGGTTGGTGTTGTAGTTGCGGTTGTAGCTCGGCCGCACGTAGCGGACGCCGCCGGACGGAGCGGGAATGTAGCCGCCCATGACGGTGGCTGCGCTGGCCGTGCCGGCGGTGGCGCCACCGAGCACGATGGCCGCGCCGCTCAGCGCGGTGCCGAGGGCGAGGGCCCCGGCGATGTTCTTCAACACGGACATCTGGGTGTTTCTCCTCTGAATATCGCAACCCCGGCCCGGTCCCGTGAAGGATCAGGGCGGGTGGTAGTGGGTTCGGCGCCGTCGTGCGTGACGCGGCGCGATGCGTTCGCCTGGCACCGGCTGTCCTCTCCTCGAAAGCGCCGCCGGTGCGCTGCTCTCTCGACTGCTCGTTCGCCCGCCGGCGAAGCGGCGGACGGGTGGCGCCGGCGCCGTGTCTCACGGTCACCGGGCGCCGCCCACCCGCCGGGCGGTGTCCGCCGCTCCGCCGCTCGCGCGTGTCTCCCGTCGCTCGCGGGTTCCGGCTCAGGTGAGGCCGCCGGTCACGAGTACGGGTGGCCGTCGGCTGCCGCGTCACCCGCCGTGGCCGGGACGCTCACCGAGGCCGCTCGTGTGGATCCCGTCAGGGCACGATCACCGGGTCTTCGCCGCGGTCGTAGCCCTTCTTCTTCTCCTTCTCCACGTCCACGTCGATGTCCGCGTCGATGTCCTTCTTCTTCACGCGCGGGTTGACCTCGGTGGCCGTGTTCGTCTTCGGCTGGGCCAGGGAGTCCTGGTCCTGGCGCGGGTTGTTGAACTGGTCGCTGAAGCTGTTCGTGCGCGTGTACGGGTACGACTGCGTGTTTCCGTACTGCCAGTTGTACGGAAGCGCCCGCGCGTCGGTGTCCGTCTTCTGGAACGGAGTGAGGACGAGCGTGAAGTCACGCAGCAGGAACTGGTTCTGAGCCTGGTTCTGCCGCTCGTGCTGCCACTGCTTCGTCTTGTTCTTGTTCTTGTTCTTGTTCGCGTTCGCACCCTTGTTCTTCTGGCGCTGCGCATTGCGGTTGCGGTTGTAGTTGTAGCTGGGGTAGTAGCCGCCGCCGCCCACGTAGCCGCCCATGACAGTGGCGGCGTTCGCGCTGGTGGCGGCCACAGCGGTGCCCAGGGTGACGGCGCCACCGGTCAGGGCGGCGCTGATCGCGAGGATCCCGACCAGGTTGTTGAACTTGGGCATTTCATGTCCTCCTTGAAGGATTGTTGCCCCGACACTCCGGCGTTTTCCAAGTCGTTCGGAAAATGCCCTTACTGATGACCCTTGGTGGATCATCCCTGCATTGTCTTGTTTTCCTCACCGTCCTAGCGACAAACGGCGGTCGGCGGCTTTTGCCATTCACTTATCGCTTTATTGGCATCGTTGACACCGATAGGGCGGCTTTGGTCCGAATTGTGATTCGTATCCGCATTTCGATATGTCCGAATGAGGGCGATATTGGCCATATGTCGCTCTCACTGATCGGGGCGAACCCGGATGATCGATCCCGCGTCCCCCGGGTAGCGCGGAAGTGCCGCCCGAGACGGCGTACGGGCAGGGTTATGGTCGAGAAACGCGAGGCGAACAGGGGAGGACGCATGGGTGTCGAGCCGATTCCACCGTGGCCCGGCAGGCTCATCCAGGTGGGGGACGCGCGCCTGCATGTGCGGACGACCCCGGAGGGGCCGCCCGAGACCGCTGTATACGTGCACGGCCTGGCGGGCTCGGCGACCGACTGGACCGACCTGATGGGCGAGCTCGCCGACGAGGCGCGGGGGGTCGCCGTCGATCTGCCGGGAGCCGGGCACTCCCCCGAGCCCGCGGACGGCGACTACTCGGTCCCCGCCCACGCCGGGGCCGTGGTCCGGCTCGTCGAGGCCCTGGGGAAGGGGCCGGTCCACCTATTCGGCAACTCCATGGGCGGCGCGGTCTCGGTGCGGGTCGCGGCCACGCGGCCCGACCTCGTCAGGTCGCTGACGCTGGTCTCGCCGGCGCTGCCCGACCTGCTGCCGAGGTACGGCCCGGCCAGGATCGCCATGTCGGCCGCCCCGCGCCTGGGCGAGCTGGCCGTCCGCTGGCTCGGTGCGCTGCCGCCGGAACGGCGCGTCCAGGCGTCGCTCAGCATGTGTTATGGCGACGCCGGCCGGGTCCACCCGGAGCGGCTGCGCGAGGCGATAGAGGAATTGCGCCACCGCGACGGTCTGCCGCACGCCGGGGCGGCCATGGTCGGCTGCGCCCGCGCGATCGTGCGCGAGTACTTTCGCCTGGGCCCCGACAACCTCTGGCGGCAGGCCGAGCGGATCACCGCGCCCACCCTCGTCGTGTACGGCCTGCGCGACCGGCTGGTCCACGCCCGCATGGCGCACCGGGCCGGGCGGGTCTTCCGCGACGTGCGCCTGGTGACGCTCCCGCACGCCGGTCACGTGGCCCAGATGGAGTATCCCGAGCTCGTGGCCCGGGAGTCACGGCGCCTGCTGGCCTACACGAGGACGCCCCTGCGCCGGACAGCGTGATCGGGGAATGCCTTGATTGGGGAATGCGGGGCTACCCCGGTTAAGTTGTGAGAAGAGCTTGTGTTGGGCCCATGGAGCCGAGCGCGACCATTGGCACGAAAACGGGACACGGAGAGCAGGAGTGGGACTGTGTCGTTGCCACCGCTGGTAGAGCCGGCAGCAGAGCTGACGGTTGACGAGGTGCGCCGCTACTCGCGCCATCTGATCATCCCTGACGTGGGCATGGCGGGTCAGAAGCGCCTCAAGAACGCCAAGGTGCTGTGTGTGGGCGCGGGCGGCCTGGGCTCTCCCGCGCTGCTGTACCTGGCCGCGGCCGGGGTCGGGACGCTCGGGATCGTCGACTTCGACGTCGTCGACGAGTCGAACCTCCAGCGCCAGGTGATCCACGGGCAGTCGGACGTGGGCCGCCTGAAGGCCGAGTCCGCCGCCGCCAGCGTGCGTGAGATCAACCCCCTGGTCAACGTCATCATCCACAACGTCGCTCTCACGACCGACAACGTGATGGACATCTTCTCCGGCTACGACCTCATCGTGGACGGCACGGACAACTTCGCCACGCGCTACATGGTCAACGACGCGGCCGTGCTGCTCGGCAAGCCGTACGTGTGGGGGTCCATCTACCGGTTCGACGGGCAGGCGAGCGTCTTCTGGGCCGAGCACGGCCCGTGCTACCGCTGCCTCTACCCCGAGCCCCCGCCGCCGGGCATGGTCCCGAGCTGCGCCGAGGGCGGCGTGCTCGGCGTGCTGTGCGCGTCGATCGGCTCCGTCCAGGTGAACGAGGCCATCAAGGTCATCACCGGCATCGGCGAGCCGCTCGTCGGCCGTCTGATGATCTACGACGCGCTCGAGATGAAGTACCGCGACGTCAAGGTCCGCAAGGACCCCGAGTGCCCGCTGTGCGGCAAGAACCCCTCGATCACCGAGCTGATCGACTACGAGGCGTTCTGCGGCACGCTCTCCGATGAGGCGCAGCAGGCCGCCGCCGGCAGCACGATCACCGCGGCCGAGCTGGAGGCGATGCGCGAGCGGGGCGAGGACATCATGATCATCGATGTTCGCGAGCCGAACGAGTACGAGATCGTCAACATCCCTGGCGCCGTGCTGATCCCCAAGGGCGAGTTCCTCAACGGCTCCGCCCTGGAGACGCTGCCGCAGGACAAGAAGATCGTGCTGCACTGCAAGTCGGGCGCCCGCTCGGCCGAGGTGCTCGCGGTGCTCAAGAACGCCGGCTTCTCCGACGCCGTCCACGTGGGTGGCGGCGTGCTGAGCTGGATCAAGACGGTCGACCCGAGCCTGCCGACCTACTGACACGGAAACCGGTCGACGGCCGCCGCCTCACGACGAGGCGGCGGCCGTCGTCGTCCAGGCGCTAACCGCGCTCGTCCGGCACCACGCTGAGGCCGCTGGGCGCGACGATGCGCTGCAGGTTCTCGACGTACGCGGTGAACGCCGCGCGCCCCTTGCCGGTGAGCTTGAACCACGTCTTGGGCCGCTTGCCCACGTAGCCCTTGCGTACGGCGACATATCCGGCGGCCTCCAGTGCGCTGCCGTGCTTGGACAGGACCGAGTCGCTGACGCCCAGAGTGTCGCGGACGAACGCGAACTCGGCCTCGTCGGCAGCGGCGAGCAGCGAGACGATCTGCAGCCGGGTGGGGGCGTGGATGACGGGATCGAGCTCCATCACCGGGTCTCTTCGAACCGGCGGGCCACCCGGCGGGCGATGCGGCGGGAGATCGCCCGGCTGCCGAGGGCGAAGTACGCGGTCATCGCGACACCGCCGCAGGCCATCCCGTACGGCACGTCCGCGGCCTGGAGGGCGAACGACACCACCCAGCACAGGACGATGCCGCCGAAGAGCCAGGGCAGGTAGACGGCCGAGAAGGCCCGTGTGATCGCGGGGTCGTGGACGGTCATCGGCCGCGTCTTGGCGAAGACCGCGATCAGGGCGCCCAGCGCCGCGCAGATCAGGATCCCGCCGCCCACGGTCACCGGGATCGGCGTGCCGGGCTCGCTGACGAGGAGGATCCCGGTCACGGTGAGCCCGATGGCCGAGATGAACCACGTGGGCAGCCATGGTTGGGATCTCATCGCCTTCGCCTGCGTCTGCCGGATCGTCGCCAGGCTCCGCGCCGCTTCCTCGGGGTTCATCCGCACCACCTCTTTCCATCTCAGAAAGTACTTTCCACTTTCCATAGCGTCAACTACTTTCCGGGTGCATTTGTGGGGATGGCGGACGGTAGGTCGCGTTAAGGTCACTGGAGGAGGGAGGCCGCGAAGAGAACGGAGGCGCAGTGGGCGAGACGCGGACCTGGCCGGCCGTGGCCGTGGCCTCCGCGATCACCCTCGTCTGCGCGATCGTCGGCGGGATCGCGGCCAGCGCCGCCGTCGCCGAGCTGACGAGAGGCCCGAGGGCGGCGGAGCTGCGCGAGGCGCAGGCGGCCGAGACGGCGCTGCGATGGGAGCGCTGGCCGGCCGGCCGGATCTTCCCCGCCTCCCTGGCCTACACCAGCGAGCAGGGCGGGCCTGAGCTGGCGCGGCGGGTGGGCATCTCCTCGCGCACCGACTGCCGCGGCGCCGTCGACACAGCGGTCGCCGGCCGGATGACGGCGGCCGGCTGCCGGGCGGTCCTGCGGGCCACCTACCTCGACGCCCTGCAGGGCATCGTGGTGACGATCGGCGTGGCGGCCTTCCCCGACGAGCCCAGGGCGCGCGCGGCCGTCCCCATCTTCCCGGACGACGGCGCGGCGGCCCCGGGCCTGCGCGCCCTCGCGTTTCCCGGCACCGTGACCGACCGCTTCTCGGCGGGCGGGCGCCAGTCGCTGATCGTGCGCACCGCCGGGCCGTACCTCGTGATGGCGACGGCGGGCCAGGTCGACGGGCGTCCGGCCCGTGCGCTCGGGGAGCAGCGGGAGACCATGTTCTCGTTCACCGAGGACCTGGCCGAGAAGGTCGGCGCGATCCTCACCGCCCCGGCGTCCCCGGACTGCACCGCCAAGGAGTGGCAGTGCTGACCGCGCTGCGCCGCAGGGTCCTCGCGGCGTCCGCCGCCGCGCTCGCCCTGACGGGCGGCGCGTTCCTCGTTCCCGGCCCGGCCAGGGCCGACGACGTACGGCTCAGCCAGCAGGACGTGCTGCGCACGCTCGACGTCGACGACGCCTGGCGGCTGACGAAGGGCAGGGGCGTGACCGTCGCGGTGCTCGACTCGGGTGTCGATCCCGATCACCGCGACCTCGCCGGATCGGTCGTCACCGGGCGGGACTTCACGACCGGGGCCAACCCGCGCGGGGTGCAGCCGGTGCGCCTGCACGGTACGTACATGGCCTCGCTCATCGCCGGGCACGGGCACGGTCCCGGCGGCGCGGACGGCATCGTCGGCATCGCGCCGGAGGCCAGGGTGCTGTCCGTGCGGGTGATCCTCGAAGACGAGGAGCCCGGGTTCCGCACGTTCAACTCCGACGCCCGGTACGAGGCCGTGGTCGCCAAGGGCATCCGCTACGCCGTGGACCACGGAGCCGAGGTCATCAACCTGTCGCTGTCGAAGGACATGCCGACGAAGGACGAGCGCACGGCGATCAGATACGCGATCTCCAAGGGCGTCGTCCTCGTCGCCGCGGCGGGCAACGAGGGTGCGGGCAAGCGGACCGCGCCGTACTCCTACCCGGCGGCGATCCCCGGCGTGATCTCGGTGGCCGCCGTCACGTCCACGCTGAGGCGGGCCTCGTTCTCCAACCGGAACTCCTCGGTGATGGTGGCCGCGCCGGGCGTCGACGTCCTCGGGGCCGGTCCCGGCGACGAGTACTGGGTCGGCCGGGGGACATCCCAGGCGACCGCGCTCGTCTCCGGCGTCGCCGCGCTGATCAAGTCGCGGTATCCCCGCATGTCGCCCGCCCTCGTCGCGCAGGCGCTCACGTCGTCGCCGGCCCGGAAGGGGCCGTACAACACCGGCACCGGGTTCGGCGTGGTCAACGCCTACCGGGCGCTGAGCGTCGCCGCCACCCTCGCCCGCCATCGCGCCACGGCGTCGGGGACGGGCGTGCAGAACCCCCTGCGTGCCGTCCGCCCGGCCGCGACCGACCAGGACCCCATCGTGGTCGTACGGCGCGACACGGGGGCGATCCTCCTCTACGGAGCCGTCGCGCTCGGCGCCTTCGCCGGCTCCGGCGCGGGCGTGGCCGTCATCCTCGTCCTCAGCCGGCGGGCGCGCAGACGAGAGCGGGAGGAAGACGACGCGCTGCCGCCTGCTCCTTGGCCGACGGGCCTGCCGACGTAGCATCGAGGTATGCCGCCCGAGCAGTCCCGCATCCCGCAGACGGCGCGGACGCCGTCCGGTCTCCGGCGGGCGAATCCGCGGGCGCTGCCACTCGGCGCGTCCGCGCGCCGCGCCCGCGCCCGGCCCTGGACGGCGTCGAGGGGACGGGCCGCCGCCGCGCAGGCGGCCAGGGAGCGGGCCGAACTCGAGCGCGGCATCCGCCTCCGCTCGCTCTACCTGACGATCATGGGTGTCGTCCTCGCCGTCGCCGCGGTGAACGTGCTGCTGGGATCGGTCGGGCTGATCCAGGAGAACAAGGTCAGGCCGCTCACCGAGGCCGAGCGCGCCCGATACGTGGCCGAGGACGTGGCCCGCCGGTGGCGCGCGTGGCCCGCCGGCATGGTCTTCCCCGAGGAACTTCCGTACACGGCGCTCGGCCGCGCCCAGCAGTACGCGCGCAGGGTGGGCATCGCCTCCGAGGCGGCGTGCGCCGCGGCGGTCGACGCGCCGGTGGCGTCGGTGCTGCGCAAGCACGGCTGCCAGGCCGTGCTGCGCGCCACCTACGTCGACCAGACCTCGACGTTCGCGGTCACCGTGGGCGTCGCCGTGCTGCCGAGCGAGCAGGCCCGCGCCGACGCGGCGGGCGAACTGCCCGTGGACGACCGCGTGGGCGTACGGCCGGTGGCCTTCCCCGGCACGGTCACCGACATGTTCGGCGCGGCCCAGCGCCAGCGCACCGGATGGGTGGGCGCCGGGCCGTACATCGTCTTCTCCACTGTGGGGTACACCGACGGAAGGACGCGCGCCTCCGTCCCCCTGGAGGAACAGGTGAACAGCGAGATGTGGCCCGTGGCCGAGACCGTGGCCGGGCGCATCGCGCGCGCCCTCGGAGAGCCCCCCGACGTCCCCCGCTGCACCCAGGGGAACGTGTGCTGAGGCCGGCCTTCCTCTGCGCGGCGCTCACGGCCGTCCTGCTGGGGATCGGACCGGCGGTGGCGGCGGCGCCGGCCCCCGGCGGCGAGGAGGGGCGGTGGGCGCTCGACGCCCTCAACGCCGGCGCCGCCTGGAAGGTCAGCAAGGGCGCGGGCGTGACCGTCGCCCTGCTCGGCGGCGGGCACCCCGACGCCGGCCTGCCCGAGCTGAGCGGCCGGATCGAACTCGGGCCGGACCTGGCGGGCGCGATGTTCGGCGACGACACGGTGCGGCCGGGCGACGACGTGACCGCCCTGGTCTCGGCGATCGCCGGGAGCGGCCGCGGCGGGGGGACCCCCGGGATCGCGCCGGAGGCGCGGGTGCTGTCCGTCCCCGTGGTCCGGAGCCACTCCGAGGGCTCGGCGGGACAGGCGCCCGCGGAGACGCAGGACAGTCCGCTCGCGCGCGGCATCCGCTACGCGACCGGCCGGGGCGCCAAGGTCATCTGCCTGCCCGTCCCCGTGTACGCCGTGGACCGCGTGGAGCGGGACGCCATCTCCTTCGCGCTGGCGAGGGGCGTGGTGGTCGTCGCAGCCGTGGGGGACGCCGGCCGGTCGCCGTACGCCCGGCAGAACGGCACCTCCTACTGGGCGTTCCCCGCGGGCTACCCGGGGGTGGTGGGCGTCGCCGCCGTCGACCGGAAGGGCGCCAAGACCCCGGGCAGCAGCGACAACCTCTCGGTCCTGGTGGCCGCGCCGGGGGACCGCGTGCCCGTCACCCTCGCGGGGAGCCGCCGGGGGGCCGTGTCGGGGACCGGTGTCGCCAGTGCGCTCGTCGCGGGCACTATCGCACTAATAAAGGCGAAATATCCGGATTTGCCGCCGGAATTGGTGTCGCGCGCTTTGACGACGACCTCCCGCCCTCATCCGCCCGCCGGTTATGACGACAAAGTCGGATTCGGCGTCGTGGACGCGGCGGCGGCCCTGCGGAAGGCCGCGGAGCTGACCGCATATGGCCCAGCGTCCTCGGTGCAGGACGACGCGCATTTCGGCAAGGGCCCGGTCTCGCAGGGGCCCGCGCGCCCGGGGGCGGATCCGGTTAGGCTCTGGATCTACGGCATCGCCGTCGCTCTCGGAATAGGCGGTTTCTGCGCCGCGGCGATCGCACTGCGTCGCCGATGATGCGGTGTCGCCGATGAACGGGTGGCGCAGGTGATCACATGTTGGCCGCCGTTCTGCAGCATTTCGGACGCGGTCTTCCCGATGTTCGGGTTTCCGGTGACAAAGCCAGGTCAAATTTCGCTAAGGTCGCGGCTCATGGGGTACGAGCTGCGCGTAGAGCGGGATGCACCGCTCGCCTACGCCGAACTCGCGAGCGTCTCGGCGAAGGCCGGATTCGAGCTGCGCGGGTCGCACGAGACGGGCGAGATCGTCGCGCGCCACGGCGACTCCGTGCATCAGATCGCGACCTGGTCGGGACGGCTCTCCGGCCAGCCCGGGTCCGACTGGCAGGTCGCCCAACTGGCACTTCTCACCGATCTCATGGGGGCCCGGCTCGTGGGTGAGGACGGCGAGGCGTACGGCATCAGGAACGGCGTCGTCGAGCAGATCAACGGATCGTCCACTTACGAGTTCGGCAAGCTCGAAGAGATCATCGCGGCCGGGCCGACCGAGTGGAGCGCTTGAGAGACGGCCGCGGCCAGCCGCCGCCGTACGCGGAGCGGGTGCTCGACGTGGTCGAGCGGATCCCGCGCGGCAGGGTGATGTCGTACGGGGACGTCGCCGAGTATCTCGGCGAGGGCGGCCCGCGGCAGGTCGGCCGCGTGATGTCGCTGTGGGGCGGAGCCGTGCCGTGGTGGCGGGTGATCCACGCCGACGGCACCCCGGCGGCCGGTCTCGAGGCCGAATGCCTGGCCCGGTGGCGCGAGGAGGGCACCCCGGTCCGGGGGACGCGCGCCGACATGCGCGCGGCCCGCTGGGACGGCCGGGACCGGCCCTCTCAGTGATCACCGTAGCCTGTCCCCGGCCCTGACTTGGGGGCTGACAAGCCGCGCCCCTGGCGGTCGGATCGACGCCTCACCCGTCGCGGTAGTGCCGCTCGTCACCCGGTGCCACAGGGGTGTCACCCGCTGATTCACAGGAAATCCACAGGCTTCCGCGAGTCAGGTCTGGCAGTGTTCTGAGGGCATTACCATTTTCTGAACACTGGTCTGGCGAAGGGTGGTGCCTCCCGAATGACACCCGCACCCACGAGCGACGCCGTCGCTGAACGACTGCGGGCTGTCCAGGAGCTTTACGACCGGGGCGAGCCGATAGACGCGCTGGTCGCGCTCGTGCGCGCGGAGGGGCTCAGCCCCACGCAGCGCCGGGAGGTCGACCGTGAGGCGATCGTCGGTCCCCTGGGTCTGCGCCTCGACGCCGCAGCCAAACGCGGGCCCGCCCGCCGCCGCCAGACCATCGACGCGCTCCGGCCCTACCTCGCGGAGGTCGACCCGAAGGTCAAGCGGGAGCTGCCGGTCGGGCGCCGGGTCGCCTGCCACATGGTCGAGACGCAGGACCCGGGCGAGCTCGCCGAGAGCGACGTCCTGGCCAAGCTCGCCGCCGCCGCGGCCGAGCCCTCCCGCCGGGTGCGGCGGGGCCTGCGGTGGTACGCCGACCTGCCGGTGGAGGTCGGCGACCCCTCGCTGCTGCGCCTGCGGGCGGCCGACCTCGTGCCGGTCACGCAGATCGACGACATCACCTGGGTGGGCAACCGCCTGAGGGTGACGGGCCACGCGTACATCGCGGGCCTGTCGGTCCGCAGCGGGCGGTTCAACCGCGCCACCGTCGTGCTGCGCGGTCCCCGCTGGCTGCCCCGGATCACGATGAGGACCCGCAGGACCTACCGTCCCGAGGCGACCCACGCCGCCCGCGAACCCGGATGCAACTACGACTGGGCGGGCTTCACGGCCGAGGTGCATCCGTTCGCTCTGCGCTGGCGCGCCGGGGTGCGGGCCCTGGTGCGCGGCACGAAGCGGATGCTGCGCCGCCGCCACATCGTGCAGGACACCACCACCTGGCGGGCCGAGATCGTGATCTGGAGCCGCGCCGCCCGCGCCAAGGGCGTGCTGCGCGGTCCGGTGATCGGCCGCACCGAGCGCCCGGCCGGGCTGCAGGTGCGCCCGCGCTGGTGGGTGCGGCCCGTGTGGACCTCGGACAAGGCGCTGCAGGTGGTCTACCAGCCGACCCGCGCCGAGCTCACCGGTGTGCGGCTGAACGGCGACAACATCGAGCTCACCGGCTTCCTGCCGGGCCGGCCCGTCACCAAGGGCAAGGCCCGCGTCGGCGGCCACCGCATGTCGGCCGACTTCGCCCCGATCGAGGGCGGCAGCCGTTTCTCGCTGTCGCTCGCGGTCGGCACCCTGCTCAACGCGGAGTCCCGGCGGCTGTGGGTCGAGCCCAAGGGAGACCCGGCCGCGGCCGTCATGCTGGAGGGCGCGGAGGAGACCCGCCTCCTGCTCGGCGAGCGCGAGATCACGGTGCAGGGCGACCGGCGCGACCGGGTCGTCATCTCGGGCCACAAGATCCTGCCCGTGATCACCTCGGCCGAGTGGCACGACGAGTCGATCACGCTCACCGGCCGCTACCCCGACCCCGACCAGGGCCCGCGTGACCTCGTGCTGCGGCACCGGGGCGGGCTCACGATCCGCGTGCCCCTCGAGCGCGACGGCGAGCGCTTCACCGTACGGCTGTCGCCCGGCGCGATGCCGCGCTTCGGGTCGGCCGTGCCGCTGACCGAGGGCACCTGGAACGTCTCGGTGGCCCCGCCCGGCAGGTACGGCCCCGCGATGGTGCCCGTCCGGTTCGACCACGCCGGCCTCGACGCGCTGGACGAGAGCCCCCGGCTCATCGGCGGCCGGGTCTACCGGTTCGTCGCCACACGCTACGACGTGCCGGTGCTGGTGGCGGCCGAGGACCGGCCCGGCGACGAGCGGAGCGCGGCGGGCGTGTGGGCGCTCAGCCGCACGTTCTACCCCGCCGAGCGCGCCCGGCCGCTGCGCGAGGCCACCGTCTACGTCTCCTTCGACGGCCGTGCCTACTCCGACAACCCGCGCGCCATCTACGAGGAGCGGCTGCGGCGCGGCGACGAGGGCGAGCACATCTGGGTCGTCAGGGACGGCGCGTTCGTCCCGCCGGGCTCGCGCGAGCTGGGGCTCGGCGACGGCGTGGCGCCCACGGTCGTCCGCGAGGGCAGCCGGGAGCACTACGAGGCGCTGGCCCGCGCCCGTTACATCGTGTCCAACGGCTTCATGCCGCAGTGGTTCCGCACCCGTGAGGACCAGGTGTGCGTGCAGACCTGGCACGGCACGCCGGTCAAGCACATCGGCCGCGACCAGGCCCACATGAAGCGCGAGCCCCGTCCCCCGGTCTGGCATCGCCAGGCGGTGGAGGTCCGCGGCTGGGACCTGCTGCTGTCACAGAGCCCGTGGGCGTCGTCCGTCCTGCGCAAGGCCTTCGGCTACGAGGGCGAGATTCTGGAGTCGGGCTATCCGCGCAACGACGTCCTCGTCTCCGGCGACCGTGACGCGCTGGCGGCCGGGATCCGGCGCCGGATCGGCGTCCCCGAGGGCAAGCGGGTCGTCCTGTACGCGCCGACCTACCGTGACTACGACCGCAGGAACGCCACGGTCAAGCTCGACCTGACGGACGCGAAGCGGGCACTCGGCGCCGATCACGTCGTCCTGGTCCGCGGCCACATGATGCAGGCCTTCCCGCACGTGAACGCACACGACGGCTTCGCGATCGACGTGACGACCTATCCCGACACCGCCGATCTGCTGCTGATCGCCGACGTGCTCGTCACCGACTACTCGTCGGTGATGTTCGACTTCGTGGCGACCGGGCGGCCGGTCGTGCTGTTCACGCCGGACCTGGCCAAGTATCGCTCGTCCCGCGGGCTGTACCTGGACCTGGAGTCCCAGCGTCCGGGGCCGCGGCTGGAGACCTCGCCCGAGGTCGTGGAGGCCCTGCGGAACATCGACGCGGTGACCGCCAAGCTGACCGACCGTTACGCGGCCTTCGCGCGGACCTACGCGCCGCACGACAACGGGAAGGCCACCGCCCGGGTCATCGACCATGTCTTCTCCTCCTGACCGGCACCGAGAACGCCCCGGAGCGCGAGGCGCGGTGCCGGACGGAGGAGGTCCCCAGGGGGCGAGGCCGGGGATGCGGCCGTACAGGCGGATGCTCGTGCTGGCCGCGGGGGTGCTGCTCGTGGACCAGGCGACCAAGTTCTGGGCGACCTCCGCGCTTTCCGACGGCGAGTCCATCACGGTGATCCCGGGCCTGATCCGGTTGCGGTTGTTGCTGAACCCTGGTGCCGCCTTCTCGACCGGCACGGGGGTGACGTGGGTGTTCACGCTGGCGGCGGCCGCCGCGGTCGCCGTCATCCTGCTCGTCGGGCGGCGGCTGCGCTCCCGGGCCTGGACCTTCGTGCTGGGTGGGTTGCTCGGGGGCGCCACAACCCACCTGCTCGACCGCCTCTTCCGCCCGCCCGCCTTCGCCCAGGGTCATGTCGTGGACTTCATCGACTACGGCGGCCTGTTCGTCGGCAATGTCGCCGACATCGTGCTGACCGTGGGCTGCGCCTTCCTCCTGCTGCTGAGCCTGCGCGACGTCCCTCTCGCGGGCGTGCCCGGCAAGGGACTCCCGTCCGCCTAGGCATCTGGCGGGATCCGAGGCCTGGAGTCGTGGACGTTCATCGGGATCGCCTGGCTGCTGCACACCGGTTGGGACATCCTCCACCACCTCAAGGGCAGCCCGATCATCCCCTTCGCCGGCGACTCGTCCTTCGGCTGCGCCGTCTGCGATCCCGTCATCGCCCTGTGGTGCTTCTGGGGCGGTCCCTCGCTCATCAGCCTCGTACGGACCTGGATCACCCGGCCTCACACGACGGATGCGGTATCTCCTGCGAGTCCGCCCGGGTAGCGTCCTGTTCGTTCAGGAAAGGACGCCATGTCGACTACGTCACCGATCAATGGGGGGACCCGCGCACCGGCCTGGCGCCGCATCGCCGCCTGGCTGATCGACTGGTTGCTCATCCTCATCCTTCCGCTGCTCCTGGTCCCCGTCGGCGTGGCCGTCTACTCGGCGGGACTGCGACTGCCCGTCGGCCTGTGGAACCTCATATCGTTCCTCCTTCTGATCGCGCCGGTGACCCTGTGGTGTGCCTCGCGCGAGTCCGGCCGCTTCCAGGCCACGCCCGGGAAAAGGGCCAGGGGCCTGATCGTCGTCGATGCCCACTCCGGGCGACCGATCGGCTTCGGGCGGGCGCTGCTGCGCAACACCGCCAAGATCGCTCTGCCGTGGGAGCTGGGGCATACGGTCGCGTACGGCTTCGCCGCCGCGGGCCGGAACCCGTCCGCGTCTCTGATGGTGCTGACGATCATCGTCTACGTCATCATGTTCGCCTGGCTGGGCGCCCTTTTCCTGCCCTCGACCAGGACGCCCTACGACCTGCTCGGCGGAACCCGCGTCGTCTCGGGATCGCCCACGGTGACAAGACCATAAATGTCCCAGGTCAACCGGTCCCTGTGATCAAGCCGCACCCATTCGACATCGACCTGGACACCGGGGGCGCTGCTCGTCAGGGCCTCGGCCTGGTTCGTCGGCAGCACGACGACCTGACGGAGGTTGACGTGCTTCGACGTCTGGCGGAATTCCGTCGGCATCTGTCGCCAATGCCCCTGGGAAGGCACGTTGCCGGCTGGTTGGCTGTCTGGCGCGGGCTCGCCGCTCGCGCCCACGACAGTCATTCGAGAGAGCCGCACGATCATGAGTGTTGTCCTGCCGATCCTGATCGGCCTCGCCTACGCCGTGCTGATGTCGTTGATCCCCGAACCGCACCGGCGTCGCTTCAACGCGATCATGGTGGGCGGGGCGGGGGCTGCCTACCTTAGTGGCGGGGGTCTCGGCGGCTGGGAGTTCCCCTTCACCGCCCTCGTCGCGTACTGCGCCTTCCGCGGCCTGGAGTCGTGGACGTTCATCGGGATCGCCTGGCTGCTGCACACCGGTTGGGACATCCTCCACCACCTCAAGGGCAGCCCGATCATCCCCTTCGCCCACGACTCGTCCTTCGGCTGCGCCGTCTGCGATCCCGTCATCGCCCTGTGGTGCTTCTGGGGCGGTCCCTCGCTCATCAGCCTCGTCAGGATCCGAGTCACCCGGCCGCACACACCGGATGGGATTTCCTCTTAGCGGGTGTGCCGGCGTCGGTCGAGTTTTCCTTGCGTCGCCACGTGAATATTTCACAGATCTCGGGGGCTTCCGGCGATCCGTGACAAGCTCACGATTTCGTGAGAGCGCCGGCAGAAATTCGGGGCTCGTCGCGGGCGGGAAGCGCTGTCATGATTTCCGAGATGTCCGTCACGAATCCCCAGGGAGAGTCAATGGGCAAACCTCGAGCGTTGGCCGTCACCGCGGCGCTGGCCGCCGGCCTGACACTTTCAGTGGGCACGGCCCCTGCTCAGGCCGCCAGCATCAGGTACGTCTACTACCTCTACTCCGACTGCGTCAACGGCGGGAACCTCGGCATCGAGTGGGGATGGTGGACCTCCTACAGCTGCTCCTACATGAGCAACACCTACGGGCCGACCTGGGCGTTGTGGGCCTGACCGTCGGCTGACGGAATTCCTTTCGCACGCTATCCGCGACAAGGCCAATCCCGGACGCTCTCGCACGGGTCGGGTTGATTCCGTCGCGCGTCGAGTGGCGTCCGGGTGCGGTGGCGATTTTCGGGCAGGGGCGCTTGCGCGCCGAAAACAATTGGTTATTTCCTTCAATCGGGGTTTCCGGTACGACGCTCATTTGCACGTGGCTGAGACGGGGGACGCCCGGCGCGCGGCGACCTCAGGCCTGGTTCGTCGGAAGCACGACGACCTGACGGAGGTTGACGTGCCTGGCCCGGCTGACCGTGTACGCGATCAGGTCGGCGACCTCCTCGGCGGTCAGGGACGTGATGACCTCGTACATCCCGGCGAGCTGCGCCCCGATCTCCCGGCTGTCGACGTGGTCGCCCAGCTCCGTCGCCGTCAGGCCGGGCTCGATGTTGGTCACCCGCACACCGCGCGGGCCGAACTCCGAACGCAGGTTCGCCGACAGCTGGGTGAGGGCGGCCTTGGTCGCCCCATAGACGGCATAGCCGGGGAAGACGACGTGGGAGCCGATCGACGAGATGTTGACGAGGTCGGCCGTCCGGCCCTGCGCCCCCGCCGCGAGCAGGTCGGCCGTGAAGGCCCGGATGATGCGCAGGGCGCCCGCGAGGTTCGTGTCGAGCATCCGCGTCCACTCGTCGATGCGGCCGTCGTCGATCGGGTTGGGCAGCATCACGCCCGCGGTGTTGACCACCAGGTCCACCGGCCCGAGCTCGGCGTGGACGCGGTCCACCGCGGCCGCCACGCTGTCGTCCCGGGTGACGTCGGCCGTCACGGCGAGGGCGGTGCCGCCGTCGGCGGCGATCTTCCGGGCCACTTCCTCCAGCCGGTCGGCGCGGCGCGCGAGCAGCGCGACCTTCGCGCCGGAGGCGGCCAGCAGCCGCGCCGTCGCCTCTCCGATGCCACTGGCGGCCCCGGTGACGACGGCGACGCGTCCGGCCAGGTTCTCGTAGCTCATGGTGACTCCTTCGAGTTCGAGGTTGACGAGAACCACCCTGCCGGGGCGGGCCGGGCCTACCCAGCGCACGCTTTTTCCTGGTAAAGCCAGTACTAGGCTTGGATGCCATGGATGGCGATCTGGGACGGTTCCTGCGATCCCGCCGGGCCCGGATCCGGCCCGAGGACGCCGGGCTCCCGGCGCACGGACGGCGGCGAGTCACCGGGTTGCGGCGCGAGGAGGTCGCGCTGCTCGCGGGCATGAGCGTGGAGTACTACATCCGCCTGGAGCAGCAGCGCGTCCGCAACGTCTCCGACGAGGTGCTCGACGCGGTCGCCCGGGTGCTGCGCCTGGACGGCACCGAGCGGGCCCACCTGCGCCGCCTCCTCCGGCCGCCGGACGACCGGCGGGCTCCCCTCAGCCATGTCCGGCCCGGGGTGCGGATGCTCCTGGACGCGGCCGACTCCATGCCGGCGTTCGTCATCGGGCCCCGGATGGACGTGCTCGCCTGGAACGCCCTCGCCGAGGCGATCAACGGTTTCTCGGGCATGCCCGAGGGCGAGCGCAACATGGCCCGCCAGACGTTCCTCAAGGCGCGGGCGCGCTCCCTCTACCGCGACTGGGCGACCGTGGCCGCCGAGACCATCTCCTATCTGCGCCTGTACGCCGGGCGGCACCCCGACGACCCGCTGCTGGGCCCGCTCGTCGCCGACCTGTCCGCCGATCCCGACTTCGCCCGGATGTGGGAGGAGCACCGGGTCGCGGAGAAGACCTTCGGCGTCAAGCTGCTGCGCCACCCGGAGCTCGGCGACCTGGACTTCGCCTACGAGACCCTGGCCCTGCCGGGGGACCCCGAGTTGCTGGTCGTGATGTGCACCGCCGATCCGGCCTCCCCTACCGGCCGCACACTGGCCCGGCTGCGGCGGGCCTATCAGGGTGATCTGGACAAGCCGGACGTACGGGTGACGGCGGCGGGCTGATCCGCCCTACTGGGACACGGAGTGGGCATTCGGGCACGATCTGTCTCAGTGATCTGGTGGAATGCTGTGTTGTGAGTGGTCAGAACTACCGGCTGGTGCGTCGCGGGGGAGTGGGACGCCGCGCGGCTCCCGTGCTGGACGAACATCAGCGCGCCGTCGTCGAGCACGACAGCGGCCCCCTGCTCGTGCTCGCCGGGCCGGGCACCGGTAAGACCACCACGATCGTGGAGACCGTCGTCGACCGGGTCGAGCGCCGCGGCGTGGACCCCGAGCGGGTGCTCGTCCTCACCTTCAGCCGCAAGGCGGCCGGTGAACTGCGCGAGCGGATCACCGCCCGGATGCGCAGGACCACCAGGACCCCGCTGGCCCTCACCTTCCACAGCTACGCGTACGCGTTGCTGCGCCGTGAGGCGGTGCTGGCCGGTGAGCCGCCCCCGCGCCTGCTCACCGGCCCCGAGCAGCTGCTGGAGATCCGGCGGCTGCTGCACGGCGAGCTGGAGGACGGCGCGCGGCACTGGCCCCCGGACATGCGCGAGCTGCTCAAGACCCGGGGGTTCGCCGAGGAGCTGCGCGACCTCCTGTCCCGTGCGGCCGAGCGCGGCCTGTACGGCGACGCGCTGGTGCAGCTGGGCCGTGAGCACGGCAGGCCCGACTGGGAAGCCGCCGGGCTGTTCTCCTACCGCTACCAGGACCGGTTCGACCTCGATCCGGTGCCCGCGCTCGACTACTCCGAGCTGATCCGCGAGGCGGCCGGTCTGCTGGCCGACGGCGAGGTGCGGCGGCGCGAGCGGGACGCGTACGACCTGGTGCTCGTCGACGAATACCAGGACACCGACCCGGCGCAGGAGTTCCTGCTCAGACAACTCGCGGGGGACGGCCGCGACCTGATCGCCGTGGGGGATCCGGACCAGTCGATCTACGGTTTCCGCGGCGCCGACGTGCAGGGCATCCTGCGGTTTCCCGAGCGGTTCCCGACGCGCGACGGGCAGGACGCCCCGGTGGTCGCGCTGCGGGTGTGCCGCCGCAGCGGCCCGGCCCTGCTGGAGGCCTCCCGCCGCGTCGCCGGAAGGCTGCCGGCCGTACCGGGTCATGAGAACAGGACCGGTGGCCACCGCGACCTGATCCCGGTCGGGGACGCCGACCCTGGCGAGGTGAAGGTCCTGCTGGCCGACAGCGCCAGCCAGGAGGCCGCGGTGGTCGCCGACACGCTGCGCCGGGCGCACCTGCTCGACGGGGTGCCGTGGTCGCGCATGGCGGTGCTGGTGCGCAGCGCCGTGCGGCACGTGCCGCTGCTGCGGCGGGCGCTGGTCACCGCGGGGGTGCCCGTCGTGGTCGCGGGCGACGAGCTCCCGCTGGTGCAGGAGCCCGGCGTCCGGCCGCTGATCACGCTGCTGCGGATCGCCGCCGCACCGTCCACGCTCGACGTGGCGACCGCCGAGGAACTGCTGACCGGTCCGCTGGGCGGCACCGACATGATCGGCGTGCGCCGGCTGCGCCGCGCCCTGCGGATCGCCGAGCACGAGGCGATCGCCGCGGAGGCCGCCGCCGCGGAGGAGGCAGGGCAGCCGGCGCTGCCCTTCACCCCGCGCTCGTCGGACGAGCTGCTGGTCGCGGCGCTGCGCGACGCCCGCGAGCTCGGCGGCGTCGAGCCGCACGTCGCGGCGCCGGCCGAACGGCTCGCGCGGCTCATCGCGACCGCCCGCGAGGCCGTACGGCACGGCCAGGGCGCCGAGGAGACGCTGTGGGAGATCTGGCAGGCCAGCGGGCTCGCGGAGCGCTGGACGGAGGCCAGCCTCGCGGGCGGGGCCCGGGGCGCCCAGGCCGACCGCGACCTCGACGCCGTCGTGGCCCTGTTCGACCACGTGGCCCGCTTCACCGACCGGCTGCCCAGGGCCGGGGTGGCGGTGTTCCTCGACGACCTGACCTCCCAGGAGATCGCCGGGGACTCGCTGGCCGAGTCCGCCCCCGAGGGGGACGCCGTACGGATCCTCACCGCGCACCGGTCCAAGGGCCTGGAATGGGACGTGGTGGTGGTCGCGGGCGTCCAGGAGGGCCTGTGGCCCGACCTGCGCCTGCGCGGCTCGCTCCTCGGCACCGAGGCGCTGGTGGAGTTCGCGGGCGGCTCGGCGCTGGACACCACGCAGGCGGCGACGGCCGCGCTGGCGTCCAAGCTGCTCGCCGAGGAGCGGCGGCTCTTCTACGTCGCGGCCACCCGCGCCCGCAGGAAGCTCGTCGTCACGGCGGTCGGCGGCGAGGACACCGACGAACGGCCCTCCCGGTTCCTCACCGAGCTGCTGCCCGGCGGAGTGGAGCCGGCGACAGTGGACGACCGGGCGCGGTGGCTCAGCATGTCCGCGCTGGTCGCGGACCTGCGCGCGGCCGTGTGCGACACGAGCAAGTCCGAGGCGATGCGCCGCGAGGCCGCCGCGCACCTCGCCAGGCTGGCCCAGGCCGGGGTGCCCGGCGCCAATCCCGGCGAGTGGTACGCGCTGACCCCGATCTCCGACGACCGGCCGCTCGGCTGGCCCGACGACGTCGTCCAGATCTCTCCGTCGTCGGTGGAGAGCTTCACCAAGTGCGGCCTGCGCTGGATGCTGGAGACGGCGGTCGGGGCCGGGTCGTCGAACGTCACCCAGAGCCTCGGCACGGTCGTCCACGCGATCGCCTCCATGGCCACCGAGGACGGCACCGACTACGTCAAGCGGCTCGACGACATCTGGGACCAGTTCGACTTCGGCGGGCTGTGGTTCAACCGCAAGCAGCGCCGCGTCGCCGAGCAGATGGTCGACAGGTTCGTCCGGTGGCAGAAGGACAGACCACGTGACCTGGTGGCGGTGGAGGAGGCGTTCACCGTACGGGTGCCTGGTCACGACATCCAGATCACCGGCCGGGTGGACCGGGTCGAGCGGGACGAGACCGGCCGGGCCGTGATCATCGACATCAAGACCGGCAGCGGCAGGCCCAAGGACACCGAGATCGACCGGCATCCGCAGCTTGGGGTGTACCAGCTCGCGACGACGCTCGGGGCGTTCGAACGGCACGGCCTCGTCCAGCCGGGCGGCGCGTCACTGCTGCACCTGGGCAAGGCCGCGGGCCAGGGGGCGGACGCCAGGGAGCAGGCACAGCGGGCGCTCGCCGACGACTCCGAGCCCGACTGGGCGGAGAGCCTGGTCAAGACGGTGGCGACCGGCATGTCCGCAGGAGTGTTCGTCGCCACGGTCAACGACGGCTGCCGCACCTGTGCCGCTAAAATCGCCTGCCCTGTGAACGACAACGGAGGACAGGTGTGCTGACGCCCGGTGAGCTGGCCGGTCGGCTCGGGATCCTCCCGCCCACCCCCGAGCAGTCGGCCGTCATCGAGGCGCCCCCGGAGCCGATGGTGGTGGCGGCGGGGGCGGGGTCCGGCAAGAGCGAGACCATGGCCGGGCGGGTGGTCTGGCTGGTCGCCAACGGCCTGGCCAGGCCCGAGCAGATCCTCGGACTCACCTTCACCCGCAAGGCCGCCGCCGAGCTGGCCGAGCGGGTCCGCCAGCGGCTGGCGGGGCTGGCGGCGGCCGGGCTGGTCGAGCCCGAGCTGCTCGACTCCGAGCCGACGGTCTCCACCTATCACGCGTACGCCGCCCGGCTGGTGACCGACCACGCGCTGCGCGAGGGGCTGGAGCCCACCATGCGGCTCGTCACGCCCGCCGTCGCCTGGCAGATGGCGGCGCGGGTGGTGGGCCAGTACGACGGGCCGATGGACCGGGTGGACCTGTCCCCGCCCAGCGTCACCGCCGCCGTGCTCGAACTGGCCGGAGAGCTGGCCGAGCACCTGCGCGACCCGGCGGACGTACGCGAGGTCGGCGACTGGCTGCGCGAGCGCCTGGCCTCGGTCACCGGGCGCATCGTCAAGGACCAGCGCAAGCCGGTGGAGACCCAGGCCGTCCGCGAGCAACTGCTGCCGATGGTCGAGGCGTACGAACGGCTCAAGCGTGGCCGGGAGGTCATCGACTACGGCGACCAGATGGCGCTGGCCGCGCGGATCGCCTCGCGGCATCCGGAGGTCGGCGCGTCCGAGCGGTCGCGGTTCTCCGTCGTGCTGCTCGACGAGTATCAGGACACCAGCCACGCCCAGCTCGTGCTGCTGCGTTCGCTGTACGGCGGTGGCCACCCGGTCACGGCGGTCGGCGACCCCTGCCAGTCGATCTACGGCTGGCGCGGCGCGTCGGCGGGCAACCTGTCTCGGTTCCCCACGGACTTCCCGGCGGCGTCCGGAGATCCCGCGCAGGTGCGGCGGCTGTCGGTCAGCTTCCGCAACGGCGAGCACGTGCTCGGCGTCGCGGCCCGGATCCAGACGCCCCTGCGCCACGAGGCCCGTGAGGTGCCGGTGCTGGTGCCGGGCGGCAACCGGGTGGGCCGCGGCCGGGTGCTTTGCGCCTTCCACGAGACGGCCGAGGACGAGGCGGAGTGGATCGCCGAGGGCCTGGCCGGCATGCTGCACGGCGAGGGCGCCCCGGACGGCCTGCCCTGGGGCGAGGGCGAGCGGGTCAAACGCGGCCCCGCCCTGCAGCCGCAGGACGTCGCGATCCTCGCCCGCAAGCGGTCGCAGTTCCCGGCCCTGCGCCGGGCCCTGGAGGCCCGGGGGATCCCCGTGGAGGTCGTGGGCCTCGGCGGGCTGCTCACGGTGCCCGAGGTCGCCGACATCGTGGCGACCCTGCGTGCGCTGTACGACCCGACCGCAGGGGACGCGCTGGTCCGGCTGCTCGCCGGGCCGCGCCGGCGGATCGGCCCGGCCGACCTCAAGGTGCTGGGCGACCTGGCCCGCGAGCTCAACAAGGAGATCAGGACGGCCAGGGGAGGACCGCGGCCGGAGGACCCGCTCGACCAGGTCGTCGCCGACCTCGCCGAGGAGCGCGGCAGCCTGATCGACGCGCTCGACGAGCTGCCCGACCGGCCCGACTGGCTGGAGCGGTTCTCCCCGCTGGCGCGGATGCGGCTGCCCGCCGTCGCCCGCGAGCTGCGCCAGCTGCGCGCCCACGCCGGGCAGCCGCTGCCCGACCTGATCAGCGAGATCGAACGCCGGCTCGGTCTCGACGTGGAGGTCGCCGCCAGGGGAGGCAGCCCGCTTGCCGCCCGCGCCGACCTCGATGCCTTTCTCGACGCCGCCTCCCGGTTCGCCGGCGACTCCGAGGACCCGACGCTCGGCGCGTTCCTGGCGTACCTCAAGGCGGCGGAGAGCGAGGAGTTCGGGCTGGAGGCCGGGCGGGTCGGCGACAGCAACACCGTCAAGCTGATGACCGTCCACGCGTCCAAGGGACTGGAGTGGCCGGTCGTGGTGGTGCCGGGCCTGTCGCAGCTCACGTCCCAGAAGGGCGGGCTCATCAAGGGCAGCATGTTCCCCGCGACTCCGGTCACCAACTCGCGGTGGACGGAGAACCCGCGCAAGCTGCCGTACCCGCTGCGGGGGGACAGCGCGGACCTGCCCGAGCTGGCCGGGCTGGACCGGGAGGCGCTGGGCGCCTTCGACGAGCGCTGCCGCGACCGCGATCTGATGGAGGAGCGGCGGCTGGCGTACGTCGCCGTCACCAGGGCGCACTACCTGCTGATCGCCTCCGGCTACCGCTGGGGGACCTCGTCGCGGCCGCTGGAGCCGTCGGAATTCCTGCGGGAGATCCGCGAGGCGGGCGCCCGGGTCGTCCGCTGGGCGGAGGATCCGGAAAGTTCGGACAATCCGCTGCTGGCCGAGCCGCCGGTGGCCGAGTGGCCGTCCGTCACGGTGCGCGACGGGATCCTCGACGGCGCCCGCTTGGTGGAGGAGGCGATGATGGGCGACGCCCCGCCCGCCTCGGCGGACGGTCGCGCGCTCCTCAGGGACCGGGACCGGGAGCGGCTGCGGGCCTGGGCGCGCGATACCGACCTGCTGCTGCGCGAGCGGGAGACGAACCGTCAGCGGGCCGGGGCGGTCGTGGAGCTGCCGTCGCGGCTGTCGGTGTCGTCGCTGGTCACGCTGGCCCAGGATCCTGCGGCGTTCGCCCGGCAGGTGCGGCGCCCGGTGCCGCGCAAACCTGCCCCGCTGGCGCGCCGGGGCACCACCTTCCACCGATGGCTGGAGTCGCGCTGGGGCCAGCAGCGACTGATCGACGACCTGGAGCTGCCCGGCGCCGCCGACGAGCTGTCGGAGACCGAGATCCAGCTCGCCGAGCTGCAGGACCGGTTCGAGGAGAGCGAGTGGGCCACGCGTGAGCCGGTCGACCTGGAGGTGCCGTTCGAGACCATGATCGGCGACCGGCTGGTGCGCGGGCGGATGGACGCGGTGTTCCGCGAGGGCGACGGCTACGTGGTGATCGACTGGAAGACCGGTGAACGGCCGCAGGGCAGGGCCGCCGAGACCGCCTCGGTGCAGCTCGCGGCCTACCGGGTGGCCTGGGCCGCGCTGGCCGGGGCGCCGCTGGAGAAGGTCGGCGCGGCCTTCCACTACGTCCGCTCGAACGACACCGTCCGTCCCGTGGACCTCCTCGACGCGGACGGCCTCACCGCGCTCATCCAGCGGGTTCCGCAGGACTGACCCAGGGGGAGCCGCCGGCCGTCGCCGGGGATACGCCCACCGTGGCGACGGCCTGCGGCGTGCTGCTCGTGGTCGCGTCGGCCTGCGGCGCCTTGGCCGCTGTCCGTCTCCAGGGGCGTGGCGGGCGCCTGGTCGCGCTGTGATCCGGACGCCCTCCAGCGGCCTCCGGACAGGATCTCTAGTCGAACAGCGCGCTCGTCTCGATCTTGATCCCGAACGGCTCGGGCAGTTCCAGGACCGCGCCCTCCTCGACGGTGACGATCCGCTGGTACGCCTGCCGGTGGTAATCGAAGGGCTCCAGGTCGAGGAGAGGATCGCTCATCAGCGTCACTCTGCGCGGAGACGCCACGGGGTCCACGATCAGGTAGAGCGGCACGCCCGCCCGCGCGTAGTCGAGCGGCTTCTCCCGCCAGTCGACCTTGTGCGTCCCGGGCGAGCACACCTCATCCACGAGCAGGGCGCAGCGCCCGCGCACGCGCATATCGTCGAACTGCTCGACCTCGTCGGGGGCGACCATGAGATCGGGCAGTCGAAGATCCTGATACGGCGGGATGTGCACCCCCCAGGTCTGGTGGAACCGCCAGCCGTTCGCCAGTTTCAGCGGGATCAGCAGATTGGAGAGCCTGTCGACGATGTATGTGCTCTCCCTTCCCGCGGGCGGCGTCACGACGACCTGCCCGAGACGAATCTCCGCCCGATAACCGGCGTCGTGGAGTTGCACGCACAGGTGCAGCACCTCGTCAGGGAGCTCTTGGGACTCTTCGGGCTGCCTGGCCTCTGAGGGCTCGTGCTCGTCCGAATCGAGATCGTCGGGCACGGGGTCGTCCTGCTTGTGCGGGACCGGGTGGTCGTGCCTGCCGTGCTTGGTCGGCTTCGTGAGGGCCATGCCGCCATCCTCTCCTGCTCCTCCATCGATAGTACGGAAGGTTTCCGGATCGCCACGGAAAGTAACAGGGAGGTGGTGGGAGGGAAATTCCCCGGAAAGGGCGGCGAGGTGAAGGAAAGCCCTACCGGGTGAAGGAAAACTAGCTCTGCGAATCGGTCATGGGCGACGTACCTGCCGCAAACGTCTCGCGCCGGGATCGGGATTATCCGCGGGAGCGACTCTGTATTCCGCAGACGCCGACCATTCATGATCGGCTATTAGTGTCCTATGTCGGTTGTGCGGATGGCGATGGCGGCGGCCTGCGTCGCGGTGGTGACCGGGTGTTCGGCGTCGGCAGCGGCGAATCCTCCGGATCTCGCCCTTCCCTTGGACGCCTACAGTCTCGGCGCGAAGGATCGTGCTCAGGTGATACGAGCCCGGTTCATGCTGATGGAGGAATGCATGCGCCATATGGGGATCGATTTCCGGTTACCTGCCGTCGAACCGGTGACCGACCTGCGCAATGTCGATCTCCTCGGGTGGCTTGATCCTCGCCAGGCGGCCAAATCCGGATATGTGCAGGCCGGGCGGAGCCCGGATGAGATGACCGGTATTCCGTCGTACTCCGTCACCGATGATGAGTTCTATGTGCTGGAAGGGAAGGTCCGGCGATACCACGGGCGTACGGTGCCGCCCGGAGGCTGCATGGCCAAGGCGGACGCCCTGCTGAACCGGGGAGCGCGGGGCGTGACCCCGGCCGATGCCGGCAAGAGATTCGACGAGGACGAGGTGCCGCGTTTTGTCGACAGCGTGACCGATCTCGCCTACAAGGACCCGCGGATCGCGGCGGCCGAACGCGAGTGGAGCGACTGCATGCGGTCGGAGGGCTTCGACTATCGGAGCACCGTCCACGCCGTCGGCGACCGGCGCTGGGCGGCGACCGTCAACGACGACTCGATCGGCCACACCCCAAAGCCGCGCGGCACGAAGCCCGAGATCGACACCGCGGTCGCGGACGCGCGATGCCGGGCCGAGACCGGCTACACCGACGTTCGCCGCGAGGTCGTCGCCGAGGCCGAGAACCGGATAATCGGCCGGAACCGGGCCCGGCTCGACGTCATCAGGTCGCTCAACCAGGCCCGCCTCGCCAACTCCGCCAAGGTCCTCGACGGCACGCTCACGCTGTCCTGGTAGCCCGTCACCTCAGGTAGTGGAACGCGGGCTTCGGGTGCATGAGGAAGTCGTGGTGCGAGATGTTCCAGGCGTACGCGCCGGCCATGGCGAAGGCCACGACGTCGCCGACGGCGAGTGAGGCGGTGACGCGGCGGGCGAAGACGTCCTTGGGCGTGCAGAGCCGCCCCACCAGGGTCACCGGCCCGTCCTCGCCCTCCCCGCCCCCCGGCAGCACGACGAACGGCTGGTCGTGTCCCTTCGTCACCGGCGTCCGCAGGTGGTGCGTGCCGCCGGACAGGACGGCGAAGCGCTCCCCGTGGACGCGCTTCACGTCGAGCACCGTCGTGAGATACCACCCGCAGTAGGCCGTCATGGCGCGTCCCGGCTCCACGCGCAGCGTCTCGCCCGGCCGGGCCAGCGCCCGCAGGCCCGCGCCGTACGCTGCCCAGTCGAACCGTTCCTCCGGGCGGGTGTAGAAGACGGCCATGCCGCCGCCCAGGTTGAACTCGCGCAGCCCGAGGCTCCTGCCGTACGCCAGGACGGCCTCGGCGAGTGCGAGCAGATCGGGGGCGGCCAGGCCGCTCGCGAGGTGCGCGTGGAGGCCGCGCAGCCGCACCGGCGAGGACCCGAGCAGGGCCAGGCACTCGGCGACGCCGCCGGGGTCCATGCCGAACGGCGTGGCGCCGCCGCCCATCGCGAGCGCCGCACCGGTGACGGGCACGTCGAGGTTGACCCGCAGCAGCACGTCCGCCGGTTCCCGCATCCGCCGCAGCTCGGCCGGGCTCTCGACGTGCCAGCGGTGGGCCGAGGGGGCGAGGGCCAGCTCGCCGCCGGTCTTTCCCGGCCCGCCGAAGCTCAGCGCGGCCTCCGGCAGAACCGCCCTGACGTGCGCGAACTCGCCGCCGGAGGAGACCTCGAAGCCGTCCACGTGCGGCGCGAGCACCCGGAGCACCTCCGGGTCGGGATTGGCCTTGACGGCGTAGCAGATCTCCGTCCCCGCCAGGGCGGCCCGTACGGCGGCCGCGTGGCGGTCGAGCCCGGCGAGGTCGTAGACGTAGGCGGGGACGTCGTCCAGAGACTCGGCGACCTTCCGAAGGCCGGCCGGGACCTCGATGCTCATCGGTGCTCTCCTTCCGCGAACCCCAGCGGATTCGGGACGGGGACGTATCCGGCGGCCCGGTCGGCGGCCCTCGCCCAGCGCACCCCCAGGTTGGCCTTGGCCGGCAGCGGCGCCCCGGCCAGCAGCTGCGTCAGCGGCCCGGCGGTGTCGACGGCGGTGTCGACGGCGTGGTCCGCCACGTAACGCTCCAGGGACTCCCGGGCGACCGCCCACAACGCGCGCAGGACGCCGCCGGCCGGGCCGGCCACCGTCGCGGCCACCTCCGCCAGGTGGTTGACGAACAGGCAGTAGGCGACCCGGTTCCAGCCCCGCGTGGCGTCGTACGAAAGAGGGGCCGCCACCTCGCCCGGCACGCCGGTCAGGTCGTGCCGGCCGGCGACCAGCTTGGTGCCCTCCAGGTCGCGGAAGACCGCCTCGACGGGCCACCCGGCGGCGTCGAAACCGACGAGCACGTTCTGCACGTGCGCCTCCAGCACGACCCCGTGCCGGAAGAAGGCGTCGAGCACCGGGAACGCCACCCGCTCGACGTACGCCTCCCACCACGCCACGGGGTCGGCCGCCCGGCGGGCCAGGACGGTCTCGGGCACCCCGTCCGCGCCCGCGGCCAGGGCGCCGGCGAGGACCGGCGTGGTCCCCGGTCCGCACACCGCCCACGGGCCGGTACGGACAATCACCCCGAGCCCTTCCAGCAGCCGGGCGCCGAGAACGGCCGACCGATAGCCGGGCTCGGGCAGCCACCGCGTGCCGGGGAAGCGGCGGGCCAGCCGCTCGAAGACGGGAGCGAGCCGCCGGGTCAGCTCGACCGCGCCGGACAGCTCATACCACGCGTTCTTCCGCACGCAGTTGGTGATCCGCACGTTCAGGCTGAACTTCAGGCACATCCCGGTGCCGGGGTCGTACACGGTCCGGACGGAGGACGTGGGCACGACCGCGCGGGGGGCGGGCCCGAGGTCGGCCAGCCGCCCGTCCGCGAGCGGCCCGCGCAGCTCGGCGGCCAGCAGGTCGAGCTGCCAGGGATGGGCGGGCAGCGGGATGTACCCGGCAGGCGCGCCGCCGAACGCGTCGAGCGCCGCCGTGTCGCCCTCCTGGCTGACCAGGTCGGCGCGCACGCCGAGCAGCCGCGGTGCGAACCGCGCGTGCGTCTCCGGCGCGTAGTCCAGCCAGTCGTCGCCCGAGCGCGCCTTTGGAGCGGGGTGGAACGGGTGTCCGGCCACGAGAGCCTGCTCGGAGGCGAGCCACGGGTCGGCGGGCGGGACGGCCCGTTCGCGGGCGGCCAGGATCGCGGCGACCGCCTCCCGCCCGGCCCGCACCTGGGCGGCGAACTCCTCGTTGCCCCCGTCCAGCTCCCGTTCCACCAGCGCGACGAGCGAGGACAGGTCGAGGGGCCGCCAGCGCCCCTCCTCGAGGTGCTCGGGCGGGCCGTCGAAGCGCAGCGCGATGCCGCCGCGGACGCGTACGCGCACCGGCGTGCCCGCGACCCGCAGCGTCAGGTGGGGCCCCGCGGCGTGCACGTGCCCACGAGGGCCGCCGACCTCGCGCAGCCAGCAGCGCAGCAGCGCCCCGAGCGCCGCCTCCTCGGCCAGGGCGGCGTGCGGGTCAAGCAGCAGGCCGTCCACGGGTCAGGCACCCCTCAGGTAGTTGGGGCCGGTCGTGCCGTAGAACTTGTTGACGTCCCTGGCCCCGGTGCGGTCCTTGGCGACGAGCGTCCCGGCGACGACCATCGACTTGCCGGTGAGGCGGGCGGCCTCCAGCGTGCGAGCCCGCAGCAGCCGGGCCATCGGGTCGTCCCCGTACGGCTCCAGCGCGGCCGTCAGCGCCCGTCCGACGAGCCTGGCGGCGGAGCCGGGCAGCGCGCCGTGGGCCACGGCCATGGCGGCCAGGTGCAGGGTGATCGTCACGAAGACGTCGGCGAGCGCGTACGGGTCGTCGGTCAGCATGCGCTCGTCGCCGAAGCCGGGCGCCTCGATCCCCGCCGCGTGCAGCCTCCGGGGTGAGGCCAGCAGCCCGTCGTTGTCCTTCACCAGCAGCCGCATGGGCCCGTCGCCGAACACCAGCGCGAGGTTCTGCTGGTGGGCCTCCAGCGCGACGCCGTACCGGACGAACAGAGTGACGTTCCACGCGAGCAGCGCCGTGAGGTAGTCGCGCAGCAGCGCCTCCACGTCGCCGCCGTGGCGGCGCTCGGCCACCTCGTGCAGGACGAGCCGCCGGCCGCCGCCCCCCTCCGACGGCTGGGGCAGCGGCGCGAGCAGGGCGGCGACCGGCACGATCTCCCCTACGGGCAGGTCGCGGACGAGCCAGCCCAGGTATTCGTGCTCCGCGTGCCCGTAGGTCTGCTCGCCGGCCAGGCAGACCCGCAGGCCGGGTTCGCGCGCCAGGATCGCGCGCAGCAGCGACTCGGCCAGCGCGCCGTCCCGCAGGGTGCCCGGTCTGATCGACCGGCGGTTGCGCAGGCCCAGCGTGCTGGCCGGGAGTGGCACCTTGAGATGGACGCGCTCGGAGACCTCGACCGTCCGGGTCGACAGGGTGGGCCGCACGACCAGGTGGGGCGCGGGCGCGGCCAGCAGCCCGGGAAGCCCGGCCACCAGCGGCTCCGTCAGCGGGTGGACGGGGAGGAGCACGTGCGTGGGGGCGAGATCGGGCGGCAGCCCCACGTCACGCGGCGTGGGCCACCAGCCGGGGAGGTCCGGCCGCGAGAGCGTCACCCGCTCGCGCGGCGCCGCCGCCCACCGCATCGTGAACTCCGGGGCGAACTCGGGCGCGTACGCCGCCAGGTCGCCGGGGGAGATCCCGAGGCGGCAGCGGGCCGTCGGATAGAGCGGGTGGTCCACCGACGCGGCCAGCGACTCATAGCGGATGAGGCCGCGACGCCCGCGCAGCCGCCGGGCCACCTCGCCGCGCATCCGGTGGTGGGCCTCCAGGGCCGCGAGCGCCTCGTGGCACTCCCGCTCGAAGGCGGCGACCCCCTCGGCGTCGGCGGGGTGGGCGACGGCCCGGAGCGTCTCCAGCACCTCCGCCAGGCGCAGGCGCTCGTACGGGGCCGTGGCGAAGTCCTGGAACGGGCTGCCCGCGGCGAGCCCCACCCGCCGTCCCGAGGCGAGGACGATCGCGACCCCGTCCTTGTCGTGGGTGACCCTGGCGGAGATTCCGGCGTAGTCCTCCCGCAGCAGGGCGTTCAGCACCCGCGCGGCCAGGTAGTGCTCCCCGCCCGTGGACTCACGGTGATCGCGCGTCGCCGGGATCATGCGAGCACCCAAGGGTGCTCCTTCTTGAAGGCGTCGATCGCGGTGTCGACGCTCGCGTGGTCCGGGCCGACGGCGCGGAGCAGGCCGAGGTAGTCGCGGTTCGTGCCCGTCACCTCGACGTGATCGCCGATCCGCCGCAGTGCCCGGTGCCAGAGCCGTACGCCGTCCTTGTGCGTGGAGAGGTCCGGCGGAGCGCCGGCGACCGTGCCGGAGCGCTCGGCCACGAGGCTCACCACGGATCCGTACGCCGCGCGCAGACCGTCGAGATCGAAGGAGGACAACGGTTCGCCCGCGTGGACGCGCAGGATCCACTGGTGCAGGGGCGCCCCGAGCAGGTCGGCCAGCAGGAAGTCGCAGGTGTCGCCGATCAGCCGATAGTTGATCTCGATGACGCGGGGGCCGTCCCGGGTGACGGCATACTCGGTGTGGCACACGCCGAAGCCGGCCCCGGCCGCGTCGAGCGCCGCGCCCAGGTGGGCCAGGTGGGCCGCGTCGGGAGGCCGCCAGTCGAGGCGCTCCTCCACGAAGTGCGGCAGCGGGCCGAGTGTGGTGGCGAATCCGCCCAGCACGCGCCGGGTGCCGCCGTCGCCGAGCGTCTCCAGCGTGCGCACCGGCCCGTCGAGGAACTCCTCCGCGACCAGGACCTCCTCCGGCCGCCGCTCCCTCGTCGCCGCGACGGCGGCGGCCAGCGCGTCCGGGCCGTCCACCAGCACGACGTCCTCGCTGGCCACGCCCTGCGCGGGCTTGACCACCACCGGGTACGGCAGACCCTCCGGCAGTCCCGCGCCGGGAGGGATCCGTACGGACCTGACCGGTTCGACGGCGGCGAGGGCACGGCGGGTGAGCGCCTTGTTCTTGGCGGTGACGCAGGCCCGCCAGTCCTTGCCGGGCAGGCCGAAATACTCGGCGGCGAGCGCGGTGGCGGCCTGGAGGTGGTCGGAGTTGGAGAAGATCACGTCGGGCCGGTGGTGGGCGGCCACCGCGTCGACCACCGCACGGAAGTCGCGGACGTCCGCCGCCACGACGTCGTGGCCCGGATACCGATCAGGCTGGTCGGTGAGTATCGTCACGTCCCAGCCCAGCGCGGCCGCGGCGGGGAGGAACCCGCCGGTCACCGAATCGGTCGGGTTGAGCGTGGTGAGGTACAGCCGCACCGGCCCTCCATAGGTAAGGCTAACCTAAGTAAGCGCATCCTAGCCGGGACCCCGATCATTTGACCGGCGAACGGAAAAGGGCGGGGAGATTGCCGGGGCGGCGCCAGTGGAAGGATGACGGCGTGGAAATCGCGGACGGACTGCTCGGACCCCTGCTCCTGGCGCGCAGCGCCATCGACCGATCGGCGGCCCTGCGCGGCGACGAGGAATGGCTGCGACAGGCGTGGGAGGCGGAGAAGACGCGCGTCCTCCTCATTCACGACGGCCGCACGCTGGTCCGCCGCTTTACCGACGGCGCGGCCCTGGTGCTCACCTCGCCGGCCGAGGCGCCGGAGGGCACCCGCTACCTGCTGGGCGTGGACGAGGACGGCGTGGCCTACTTCGCCGTCAACACGCCGCTCCCGGAGGGCGACGTCGCGGGGCTCAGGGAGGCCGCGGTGCTGCTGGACGACCGCGACGCCGGGCTGCTCGTCTACGCGGTGGCCCTGGAGGCGTGGCACTCGACACATGAGTACTGCCCCAGGTGCGGCAGCCTCACGGACGTCACCGCGTCGGGCCACATGCGGGTGTGCCCGCGCGACGGCAGTCAGCACTTCCCGCGCGTCGACCCCGCGGTGATCATGCTGGTGCACGACGACGAGGGCCGGATCCTGCTCGCGCGCGGCCCCGAGTGGCCCCGAGGCCGGATGTCGGTGCTCGCCGGGTTCGTCGAGCCGGGGGAGTCGCTGGAGCACGCGGTGGCCCGCGAGGTCCTGGAAGAGGTGGGCGTCGCCGTCACCGCGCCGCGGTATCTCGGCAGCCAGCCCTGGCCGTTCCCGCGCAGCCTGATGCTCGGGTTCTTCGCCCGCGCCGTCACCACCGACCTGCGTCCCGACCTGGAGGAGATCGCCGAGGCCCGCTGGCTCTCCCGGGAGGAGCTGGAGACCCAGGTGCGGTCGGGCGACCTGGTGCTGCCCGGCCAGGTCTCGATCGCCCGGAGGCTGATCGAGACCTGGTACGGAGCGCCGATCCCCGACACCGACTGGTGAGTCAGCAGGCGCCTTCGAGGTGCCGCTTCACCTCGGCGACCGAGGGGTTGGTCATGGTGTGGCAGTCCGCGACCACGGTGGGGACGACCTGGTTGCCGTTGTTCACGCTCGCGACGAAGTCCGCGGCGTCCGGGTGGCGCTCGATATCCACCTCGCTGAAGACGATGCCCTCCCGGGTGAGCTGGCTCTTCAGCCGCTTGCAGGGGCCGCACCAGCTCGTGGTGTAAACCGTCAGCGCCATCTGTCGTCCCTTCCGTGCGCATCACTGTTGCCGAGAGCAGTCATGGCAACATCGTGAGCGCGCCGCATGTTCCCGGCTATCCGGCGACGCGGCCCAGCCGGGCGACGATCCAGGACTGGACGGTCTCGGCGACCCCCGGCTCCCGGTACAGCGGGGAGCTGTGCTGGGTGCCGGCCATGGTCTTGACGATCATCCGGACCCCGACGCTCGCCAGCGAATCCTTGAGCATCTCGCTCTGGTACGGCGGGACGAACTCCTCCGAAGAGTGGAAGGCGAGCATCGGCGGGTCGCCGGGCGAGGCGTGGAACGGCACCTCCATGCTCGACCAGATGCGCGGGCACTTGGCGGGCGTGCAGCCGCCGGCCAGCTTGATGGCCGCCTTGCGCAGCTTCTGCTGCTCCTTGGTGCCGAACGCGCTGCCGTCCGCGAACGCGGAAAGCGGCGAGACGGGCGGGGAGATCCCGACGACGCCGCGCAGGCCCGGCCGGCCGTCGCCGTACGCGCCGACGGCGGCGGCGAGGTGGCCGCCGGCGGAGAACCCGACCAGGACGTAGCGGCCGGGGTCGGTGTTGAAGGACGCGGCGTGCCTGCGCACGGCGCTGACGGCGGTCAGGACGTCGGTGCGCTGCGCCGGCCAGGCCGCGTCGCCCGACAGCCGGTAGTCGAGGTTCACGACCGTGTAGCCGAGCTCGGAGTAGCTGCGGCTGATCGACTTCATGTACTTCTTGTCGCCCCCGGACCACCAGCCGCCGTGGATGACGAACACGGCCGGGCGCCGCGGTCCGGTGGTGTGCCACCACACGTCCATGGTCTGGCGCGCGTGCGAACCGTACGCGTAGGTGTGGATCCGTACGTCGGGCGGCGCGAGCGCCGACGACGGCGAGGCCGACGGAGACGGCGAGGAGGAGGGCGACGGGCTCGCGGAGGGCCGAGCCGGGGGCCGAGCCGAGGGCCGCGCGGAGGGCGTCGCGGACGGGTTGGGGGAAGCGGAGGGACGGTGGACGGGGGCGCCCGCCGAGGTGGCCGCCTGGGCGTCCGGCGGGGCGAGCATGAGGGTGGCGAGGGCGGCGGCACCCATGCCTAAGACAGTTCGGACCGCGGTGGCCACGGTGTGTTCCTCCCCGATGTCGCGTCGTGCGCCGACCGGTCCCCGGGACACGCTCGGTCGGCTGCTGGAAGGATGATGCCAGTAACAACGTCCGCAACGCATGTTGGGAGCCGTTCCTTGGACGTCCTCGACGGTCTGGATCCCGAGCAGCGCGAGGTCGCCCAGGCGGTGCGCGGACCGGTGTGCGTGCTCGCCGGCGCGGGGACCGGAAAGACCCGCGCCATCACCCACCGCATCGCGTACGCCGTGCAGACCGGGGTCGTCGAGCCGCAGGGTGTGCTCGCCGTGACCTTCACGACCCGCGCGGCGGCCGAGCTCAAGCAGCGGCTGCGCGGCCTCGGGGCGGCCGGCGTGCAGGCCCGCACGTTCCACGCGGCGGCCCTGCGCCAGCTCAGCTACTTCTGGCCGCGGGTGATCGGCGGCGACCCGCCGCAGGTGGTCGAGTCGAAGCTGCCGCTGCTCGTGGAGGCGGCCAGGCGCCTGCGCAGGAACCCCGACCGCGGCGAGCTGCGCGACGTCGCGAGCGAGATCGAGTGGGCGAAGGTCACCCAGGTCGGTCCCGAGGACTACCCCGCCGCCGCGGTCAAGGCGCGGCGCACGCCGCCGATCGCACCCGAGGAGGTGGCGCGGCTGTACGAGGGGTACGAGAGCCTGCGCCGCCAGCGCAACCTGATCGACTTCGAGACGATCCTGGAGCTCACGGCGGCCGTGATGACCGAGCACCGCGAGGTCGCGGCGCAGATCCGCCAGCAGTACCGCTATTTCGTGGTCGACGAGTTCCAGGACGTCAACCCGCTGCAGAAGCTGCTGCTCGACACCTGGCTGGGCGGGCGCGACGACGTGTGCGTGGTGGGCGACCCCAACCAGACGATCTATTCGTTCACCGGCGCGACGCCCCACTATCTGACCAACTTCGCCGTCGAGCACCCCTCGGCGGCCGTGATCAGGCTGGTGCGCGACTACCGCTCGACCCCGCAGGTGGTGACGCTGGCCAACCGCGTCATGGCGCGCTCGCCCCACCGGCTGGAACTGGTCGCCCAGCGGCCGGACGGTCCCGAGCCGGTCTTCACGGAGTATGACGACGAGCAGGCCGAGGCGCTCGGCGTCGCGCTCACGGTCAAGAAGCTGATGGCCGACGGCGTGCCCACCCGCGAGATCGCGGTGCTGTTCCGGGTCAACGCCCAGTCAGAGGCGTACGAGCAGGCGTTCACCGACGCCGGCGTGCCCTACCTGCTGCGCGGGGCGGAGCGGTTCTTCGAGCGGCCCGAGGTGCGCCAGGCCGTGGTGCTGCTGCGCGGCGCGGCCCGGTCGTCGGCCGACGAGCCGCTCGCGCCCGCCGTGCACGCGATCCTGTCGGGCATCGGGCTCACCGCCGAGCCGCCCGGGGGCGGCAAGGCCAGGGAGAAGTGGGAGTCGCTCAAGGCGCTCGCCGACCTGGCCGAGGACATGGCGGCCGACGGCGCCGACCTGCCCCGGTTCGTCGGCGAGCTGGAGCGCAGGGCCATGGAGCAGCACGCGCCGCCGGTCGAAGGCGTGACGCTCGCCTCCCTGCACGCCGCCAAGGGCCTGGAGTGGGACGCGGTCTTCCTCGTCGGCCTCACCGACGGCATGGTCCCGATCGTCTACGCGGAGACGCCGGACCAGATCGAGGAGGAGCGGCGGCTGCTGTACGTCGGGATCACCCGGGCCCGCGAGCACCTGCACATGTCGTGGGCGCTCGCCCGTTCGCCGGGAGGCCGCCGCGCCCGCAGGCCCTCGCGCTTCCTCGACGGGCTGTCCCCGCGTACGGCGAGCGTGGCCCGGGCCGACCGGCCGGGAGGCGCGGGCGGACGGGCGAAGCGGTCGGCGGCGCCGCTGCACTGCCGGATCTGCGGCAAGACGCTCTCCGTCGCGGCCGAGCAGAAGCTGGGCCGCTGCGCGACGTGCCCCGCGGACTACGACGAGGCCCTGCTCGAACGGCTCAAGACGTGGCGCACGGCGGCGGCGAAGGAGGCCAAGGTGCCGGCGTACGTCGTCTTCACGGACGTCACCCTCCAGGCCATCGCCGAGCGGGCGCCCGCCTCCGAGGAGGACCTGCTCGCGATCGCCGGAATCGGACGCGTCAAACTTGAGCGGTATGGCGACGCGGTCCTCGAGCTCTGCCGCGGCGCCGATAGTGTTACCGACGAGTAATACCCCCGTGCGCTGGAGGTTCCCGTGAACTCGGCCCTGAAGGAGCTGCTGGACCTGCTCGATCTCGAACCGATCGAGCTCGACATCTTCCGGGGGCGCAGTCCGGAGGAGCGCATCCAGCGGGTCTTCGGCGGTCAGGTGGCGGCGCAGGCGCTCGTGGCGGCCGGCCGTACGGTGCCGTCCGACCGGATGGTCCACTCGCTGCACGCCTACTTCATCCGGCCGGGGGACCCGGCCGTCCCGATCGTCTACAACGTCGAGCGGGTGCGCGACGGGCGGTCGTTCACCACCCGGCGCATCACGGCGATCCAGCACGGGAAGGCGATCTTCTCGATGTCGGCGTCGTTCCACATCGATGAGCCGGGCGTGAGCCACCAGGCCGTGCGCATGCCGCAGGTGCCGGATCCCGAGACCCTGCCGACCTTCCAGGAGCGGATGCTCGACGTCGTGGGCGACGAGCCGGGCTGGCGCGAGCTGCTGGCCAAGCCGCGCCCGGTGGACGCGCGGTACGTGAACGCGCTGACGTGGGAGGCCGCCCACGACCCCGCCCTGATCACCCCGGAGAACAACGTCTGGTTCCGGTACGACGCCGACCTGCCCGACGACCCGCTGCTGCACGTCGTGCTCGCGGCCTACGCCAGCGACTTCACGCTGGTGGACACGGTGCTGCTGGCCCACGGGCTCGCCTGGGGGTCCTCGGCGGTGTCCGGCGCCTCGCTGGACCACGCGATGTGGTTCCACCGGCCCTTCCGGGCCGACGAATGGCTGCTGTACGCCCAGGAGTCGCCCTGGTCGGGGGCGGCGCGCGGGCTCGCCCGCGGGCAGATGTTCACCGCCGCCGGGGAGCTCGCCGTATCCGTGGTCCAGGAGTGCCTCATCCGGGTGTCGCCCGCGCTGCACGCCGGTGTCACGAAGTCGTGAAAATCGCAGGTAGAAAATAGGTTGCCCACCCTGCCGCGGCGGTTTAGGGTCTTGGACAAGTCAGCCGGACGCTTCGCTCCGGCACGATCGCACTGAAATGGAGGTGAGTCCAGTGAGGAACATAACGACATCCCGCACGCTGTGGCTCGCCTCCGCATGCCCGGCCGCCATTGTCATGCCGACGAAACTGCGGCGTGGCGGGGCCGCCTCTGCCCAGACTCCGGTGACCGGAGTCCCGGGCTCGGCCGCCTTCGGCGCGTTCGCCCGCCTGGCCAGCCACCGCAACCCCGTCCAGCGTCCGGTCTATGTGCACCGGCCGATGGGCGATGAGCAGATCCGCGCCGCCGCTCGCGGCGGTGCGCAGGGTCCGCACGATGCCTGGAGAGGACCAGTCATACCCTGACCGGTCTCCACCTCCAGGCCGCGGATCCGCACTAGGATCCGCGGCCTTCTTGTTTGTCGGCCACGAATCCACACCCCAGAACGAGGACACCCAGACCAATTCATTCAAAGAGGTGACGCAGATGGCGGCCCCGGTCATGGACCTGATCGAAGCCGAAATCCCCTGTCGTACCGAGCCCGACCTGTGGTTCGCCGAGTCTCCCGAGGACGTGGAGTTCGCCAAGGCGCTCTGCGGCGGCTGCCCGATCCAGAAGGCCTGCCTGGCCCGCGCGCTGGAGCGCGAGGAGCCGTGGGGCGTGTGGGGCGGGGAGCTCATCCTGCGGGGGGTCGTCGTGCCCCGCAAGCGTCCCCGTGGGCGCCCGCGCAAGTCTCCTGTCGCCGCCTGACCAGCAGCAACCACAGCAATTCCGGAAGGAACCGATTTCAGATGAGCATCTCCCCGACCACCGCCCTGTATCTGCACCAAGAACTGGCGCATGAGCGAATACGAAACCTCCACCGCGAGGCTGCGGAGGAGCGGCTGGCCGGCCGTATCAGGAGCGTGCAGAGGGCACGCCGGCAGGCCGAGCGCGCGTCCCGGCGGCTGAGCTCCGCGCTGGCGCGCATGTGACGCGAGCCTGACGCGACAACCGGCGAAGTGAACCGATGACGAAGGCCCGGGCCCGGCTGACGGCCCGGGCCTTCGGCCGTCCTCGTAAAGATGAGATCACCGAACGCACAGGAGATCGCCTGCCGCGGGAGCGGGCGAGGACCACGGGGTATGAGCCGGAGCGCCGCCCCAGGCCGGATGGTCACGGGCGGCGGGCGAAGTGGTGCACTAGCGGTGGGTGGGACTCGGATGGGCGACCGTACGTCAGGCGCACGTGATCTCGTGGCGGGTGCGCGACGGCTCGCCGTCACCGCGCTCGTCGTCGGACTGTGGGGTTCGGTCACGCCGGGGGCCGAGGCCGCGCCGATCGCCGGAACACTCCGGGTGGCCCGTCACGGCAACGGCCACGGCGACGGGGACGGCCACGGCGCGACGCAGATTACCGGGGGCACCAACACGTCGAACTCGCCCACCATCAAGAGCCCGCCCAAGCAGATATCGGGGGGCCGGCGCAACGTGAACGCCCCCGCGGCCAACAGCGCCGTCACCTTCGCCGGCGTCCAGCAGGTGTCGAGCGTCAGCGTCTTCACCAACACCCTCAACGGCAACTGCAAGCGAGGGATCAAGAGCTGCGTCATCAACCAGAACCTGCGGACGGTCGAGAGCCGGGGCGGCGGCCGATAGCGCGGAGCGCGCCGGCTCAGGTCAGGGCGAGCGCGCTGTCCTCGGATTCGCCCGTCTCGTCGGCGAAGCCCGGCACCCAGCGCACCACCTCGTCCCGGAAGCGGGCGGTGGCGCCGAGCTGGCACAGCACGCCGACGCCGGCCGCGTGCACGCGGTGGATCAGCACGTACGACGCGGGCAGGTTGAGCTGGCGAACCACGCTGTTCGACCGCAGGTCGGCCACGGTCGCCGCCTGCTCCCGCAGCCACTCCCTGCTGAAGGCGAACTCCTCGACCCGGGTCGGCTCGACGTACGGCGCGAGGAAGGCCCGCAGGGCGTCGACGTCGACCTCGATGTGGGGGCGGATGAACCCTTCCGCACGCAGCCCGCGCTCGACGGCGCCCATGTCGCCCTGGTTGAAGATGCGCGTGAGCCTGCCGAAGGCGACGGGGTAGCCGTCGGGCATGCGGTTGACCGCCCCGAAGTCCAGCACGCCGAGCCGCCCGTCCTCCAGCAGCCAGAAGTTGCCGGGGTGCGGGTCGGCGTGCAGCATCCCGACCCGGGCGGGGGAGCAGAACAGGAAGCGGACGAACAGCAGGCCGGCGTGGTTGCGTTCCTCCTGGGTGCCGTCGGCGATGATCCTGGAGAGCGGGGTTCCCGTCATCCACTCGGAGACGAGGATCTGCTCGTTGGCCGCGATCACGGCGGGCACGTGGAAGTCCGGGTCGTCGCGGAACTCCTCGGCGAACGCCTGCTGGGCCTCGGCCTCCTTGAGGTAGTCGAGCTCCTCGGCCACCCGCTCCTTCAGCTCGGCCAGCACCGGCTTGATGTCCAGGCCGGGCAGCAGCGCGCCGAAGAGCTTGCCGAGCCGCGCGAGCTGGTTGAAGTCGGAGATGAGCGCCTTGCCCGCCCCCGGATACTGGATCTTCACGGCGACCGGGCGGCCGTCGTGCCATACGGCGCGGTGCACCTGCCCGATGGACGCCGCGGCGCTCGGCCGGTCGTCGAACTCCAGGAAGTTCTCCCGCCAGTCGTCGCCCAGCTGCTCGGTCAGGACCCGGTGGACGGTGGCGGCCGGAAGCGGCGGCGCGGCGTCCTGCAGGCGTGTCAGCGTCGCCCGGTACGGCCCGGCGATCTCGGGCGGCAGCGCGGCCTCGAAGATCGACAGGGCCTGGCCGAGCTTCATCGCCCCGCCCTTGAGCTCGCCGAGCACCTTGAAGACCTGGTCGGCCGTACGTTTCTGGATCTCCTGGGCGACGATCTCCGCGGAGGCGCCACCGAGCCGCCTGCCCAGGCCGAGCGCGGTGCGGCCGGCGAACCCGAGAGGGAGTGTCGCGAGCTTCGCCGAGCGGGTCACGGCGCGGTGGGGAAGGTCACTCACACGACCATTGTCGGCGATGAAGAGTGCTTTCGACCACAATTTCCGATCGAGCGGGCACCCCGGCTCCGGCGGGCGCGACCCTCCCGGGGGAATAGGCGGTCTATGAGATTGGTCACATCGTCACTGCCGTGACGGGAGTATCCGCCGGTGAGAGGCGTGCCGCGCCGGTCGGGTCGCTCGGGACGCAGCCGCAGTCGGAGTGCGGCTCGCAGGCGCGGTGCCGCCAGCGCCACCCGGGCGACACCTCCAGCAGGCCGCCGGGCACGCGTCCCTCGTCGAGATAGGCCAGAGCCTGACCGGCCGCCTGCGCGGCGACCAGGCAGGACAGCACCGCGTCGCAGGCGATCTCGCCCGCCGGGTAGCCCCCGAGCCGGGCGCCCACGAGCGGCCAGGAAGGATCCCGGTCACGGCGGCTGAGATCGAGGCAGCGCAGGCAGGGGGTGAGCCCGGGGACGACGAAGGGCCCCACCGAGCCGTGTCCCTCGAAGGCGCAGACCAGCAGGTGCGGCACCCCCTCGGTGACGATCTCGTGGACCAGCGTGGCGTCGAGCGGGTCGGCGGGCGCGAGGATTACGAGGTCGGGGCGCACCCCGCCGTCGGACAGGCGGGAGGCGGCCCGCCCGGGCCAGGCGTTGACGGCGGGGGAGATCCGCCGGGCCGCGAGCACGGCGGCCTCCTCGCGGGTCATCCCTGCCTCGGCGCGGCCGAGCCCGCCGGGGACCACGTCGCCCGCGGTGGCCGTGCCGGGATCGACCACGCAGATGTGGCCCACTCCCGCCGCGGCGAGCAGGGTGACGACCCGCGCGCCGACCCGGCCGGCGCCGTACACGCGGACCCGGGCCGCTCTCCGCGCGGACAGGCCGCCCATGCCGCCGTCGGTGGAGGTCAGCGCCAGCCTGTCCAGGTCGGGGCGGAGGCGGTCCCGCTCGGCGAGCGGCAGGTCGGCGAGGGGTTCCGGCCGGGCCGCGGCGTCCTCGATCAGGCCGTGCGCGGCGAGCCGGGCGACGACCTCTTGGGCGGACGCCTCGTCGAGGCCGCTGCAGGCCACCGCCTGCCTGAGGGTGCGGGCGCCGTCCAGACCGTCGATCAGGCGGCGCACGGGCGGCTCGACGCCGGTCAGCACGACGGCCCGGAGCGGGTGGACGCCGAACTGCAGCGTGCGGCCGTCCCGTTCTACCCGGCGCAGGACGGGCTTGAGGCGAGGTCTCATAGTCGCCAGACCTTGCCATACACCGGGAAGGCGCGGCGCCGGTACCTGCGGGGCTGTGGATAATTACCGGGGTGATCGTGGCCGGTGAATATCCGCAACCCCGTAGTTTTCACGCCCGCAAGGTCACGTTCGCCCGATTGACCAGGGAGAACGTGTACCACCCCCTGTGGAATTCGGCGCGTGTCGGCTACCTTTCATATGTGCCCCCCGAGACAGTCGAGGTTCGTCGGAGCGCACGACGGCGGCGAACCGTTTCCGCGTACCGCGATGGAGACAAGACCATCGTGTTGCTTCCGGCTGGTTTGAGCACGACCGACGAGGAGCAGTGGGTACGCCGCATGCTCGACCGCCTTGCGGCCAAGGAGCAGCGAAGACGCCCGAGCGACGACGACCTGCTCGAGCGGGCGGCGGAGCTGTCGGCGCGCTACCTGGACGGCAAGGCCTTGCCCACCAGTGTCCGCTGGGTGGAGAACCAGATGCACAGGTGGGGCTCGTGCACCCCCGACCACGGGACGATCAGGCTGTCGGTCCGGCTGCGGGGCATGCCGGCCTGGGTCGTCGACTACGTCATCATGCACGAGCTCGTCCACCTGCTCGTGCCGAGTCACGGCCCGCGCTTCTGGGCCCTCGTGGAGCGCTACCCTCGGGCGGAACGTGCCAGGGGTTTCCTGGAGGGCTTCTCGATGGCCGCCAACGGCTCACCGGAGGAGTGTTGACCCGGATCGCCGCGGTGCTGGTCACTCCGGGCATGGCGGACGCGGCTCCGCCCGGCGTGGACCCGGCCGAGTTCCTGACGGCGATGGCCGAGGACACCTACGAGATGGTCGCCGGGCTCGAACTGGTGCGGCCGGTGATCCTGTCGGCCGGCGTGCCGGGGCTCGAGGACATCGCCTGGCCGGGCACGCCCGTCCTGCGCATCGCCTCGCCCGCCGACGCCTTCGCCGCGCTGCCCGCCGGCGACGAGACCGCCGAGGAGGGCGTGATCGTCAGCGCCGACGCCCCCGACCTGCCGCCGCTGCTGATCGGAAAGCTCTTCCGGGAGCTCGGGCGGGCGCACCTCGCGGTCTGCCCGGCCGAGGGCGGAGGCGCCGTCGCCGTGGCGGCGCGCCTGCCGGTCCCCGGGTGGGCCGCGCCCGATCTCGACGAACCCGACGCCGTCGCGGCGATGCGCCGCCGGGCGCCGGGTCCCCGCATGGTCGCCACCGGCCCCGGCTGGCACCGGCTCAGGAAACCACAGGACGTGGCCCGACTCGATCCCGGCCTCGAGGGCTGGGACAACACCCGCGCTCTGCTGACCTGAGTCCCGCTCGGGGACTCACAGGCGTGCGGGCAGGCGAAGCTCGGCGAAGAACGCCCGGTGGTCGCTGCCCGGAACCCGGTGAACGCTTGTGCTCACCGCCGAGGCCCGCTGGTCGTACAGCACGTGGTCGATCGTGATCAACGGCGGGAACCGCCGGTTGGCGGGCCAGGTGGCGGTCAGGCCGTCGCCGGTCGCGTCGGCCGCGTCCGCGTAGCCCCGCCCGAGCACCGCGCGCAGGGCGGCGTGATCGAGGCTCGCGTTGAAGTCGCCCGCCAGGACGCGTACGACGCCGGGGGACGCGGCCGGGAGCGCCGCCAGCTCAGCGGTCCACCGGGCTGCGTGGGGACCGTTCAACGGGGCGAGGGTGTGCACGTCGACGATCTCCACGGGCGGCCCCGAGGGCAGGGCGAGCCGGGCCCTCGGCATCTTGTGGCCGCCTTCGGGCACGAAGTCGGGCGCCTCGGTGAGGGGGTGGCGCGCGTAGATCCCGCTGCCCGAGGGGCCGGGCCCGTCCTCCAGGTGCCGGTAGGGCAGCAGGCTCGCCACACCCGCCGCGTCCAGCGCCTCGACGGCCTCCGGGGTGAGCTCCTGGGTGTTGAGCACGTCCGGGTGGAGCCTGCGTACGAGGTCCACCACGGTCGCGGCGTCGCCCGCGCCGAAGAGGAGGTTGACCGTGAGGATCCGCAGCGACGGCCCGGTGGCCGTGGAGGCCGAGCCGGCCGCGCGCGGCAGGACCACGGCCGCCAGGAGGACCGACGCCGCCACCGCCACCGCGATCACTGCCGCACGGCGGGCGGCCAGCGCGATCAGCACCGCCAGGAGTGACGCGGCGGCGACGTAGGGCGTGCCCGTCATCAGTGCGACGCCCACTTCCCCAAGGGGGACGGCGCCGTCGGCCCCCGTGAGGCGGGCCGCCGCCCAGATCGCGAACGGCGCCACCGCGATCCACGCCAGGAGCGGAGGGACCCGGAGCCTGCGGCGCGGGGGAGAGACGATCTCACCGCCCACGTCCACCTTGGTCATGTGGCGACACTAACCACCGGATGCGAAACGCGATGTAAGGAGCACGTGCACGAAGCGTGCGAAGTCAGGCGCGGCACAGCGACCGGGCGCGGCGGGCCAGCCGCCGCGTGGCCTCGTCGCTCAGCTCCGGGATCTCCTCCACCGGGAACCAGCGCAGGTCGAGGGACTCCTCGCTGATCACGGCCTCGGCCCCGGGAGGCGCGACCGCGCCGTACTCGACGTCCAGATGCCAGCTGTGCGGCGGGTGGCACCAGACCTTGTGCCGGTCGAGCGCGAGCGGCCCGTCCAGCAGGGTCAGCCCGGGGATGCCCGACTCCTCGGTGGCCTCGCGCAGAGCGACCCGCGCGAGCGTGGTGTCGGACGCCTCGCAGTGCCCGCCCATGGGCAGCCACATCCCGGCCTTGGGGTGCAGGGTCAGCAGCACCCGCTCGCCGTCGTGCGACAGGACGGCCGTCGTCGCCGTGAGGTGGCCGGGAGCGCACTCGCGCCACATGGCGTCCTCGTGGCTGCGCAGGTGCGTCAGGAACTCCTCGCGGAGCCGCTCCTCCTCGGGGGTGGGCGCGACCCATCCGGCCAGTACGGCTTGCGCGTCACGATGCAGGCTCACCGGCGCAGCCTACCGACAGCCGGTGAACCTCGCGGCCGCTGCTACTCGCCGCTCTCCCCGCCGGAGCCGGGCTCCTTGGGCTCCTTGGGCTCCTCCAGAGCCGACAGGTCGAACTCGGCCTCGCCCTTCACGAACGACTCGGGGTTGTCCAGGTCGTCAGCGGTGGGCATCAGGTCGGGGTGACCCCAGACGGCGTCCCTGCCCTCGATCCCGCGCTCGTCGCCCAGGGCCTTCCACAGGGCGGCCGCCTCGCGCAGCCGTCTCGGGCGCAGCTCCAGGCCCACCAGCGTGGCGAAGGTCCGCTCGGCCGGGCCACCCGTGGCGCGGCGGCGCCGTACGGTCTCGGCCAGCGCCGCGGCGGACGGGAGCTTGCCCTCGGCGGCGGAGTCGACCACCCTGGCCACCCAGCCCTCGACCAGCGCGAGCGCGGTCTCCAGCCGGGTGAGCGCCGCCTTCTGCCGCTCGGTCTCCTCGGGCTTGAGCAGCTCGCCGCCGCCCAGGACCTCCTGGATCCTCTCGGGGTCGCTGAGGTCGAGGCCCTGGAGCTTGTCCTGCAGGGCGGACACGTCCACCGTGATGCCCTGGGCGTACTCCTCGACCGCGCCGAGCAGGTGCGCCCGCAGCCACGGCACGTGCTGGAAGAGCCGGTGGTGCGCCGCCTCGCGCAGCGCCAGGTAGAGACGGATCTCGTCGGAGGGCGTCTCCAGGCCGCTGCTGAAGGCGGCCACGCCGCCGGGCAGCAGGGCGGCGGTGTCCGACAGGGGAAGGCCGATGTCGGAGGAGCCGACCACCTCGCGGGCGAGCGAGCCGAGGGCCTGGCCGATCTGCTGGCCGACCATCATGCTGCCCATCTGCCTGAGCATGCCCATGAGCGGCCCGGCCATGGCCTGCGCCTCGGGCGGCAGGCCCGACCCGCCGAGCGTGCCGCCCATCGTCTCCACCATCTGGGCGGCGACGGGATCGCACAGCTGCTTCCAGACCGGGATCGTCTTCTCGATCCACTCCGACCGGCTCCATGCCTGCGGGGTGGTCACGCCGCTCGGCAGCGTGGTCACCTCGTTGAGCCACAGGTCGGCCAGGTTGAGGGCCTCGACGATCTGGCGTCGCTCGCCCTCCATGACGCTCGGATCGCCCTCGGCGACCACGGCGTGCCGTGCGATGTTCTTCGCCATGTCCCAGTTGACGGGCCCGGCCTCCGGTGAGGCCGACAGCATGTCGGCGAACTGCCGCATGGCCGCGGCGATCTGCTCCGGGCTGCCGAACATGGCGAACGGGTTGTCGTTGGGGTCGTTTTCGCGACCTGGCAGGTCAGTCACCGCGCCACCTCGTGCAGGATGGAGGAGTCCACATCCGCCACGTTATCCGCCGTGGGGCGGATCAGTGCAAAGTGAGGACCTCGTGCCTACCTCGAAACGCCTGCGTCCCCCCGTCGTCGCCGTCACCGGCGCCGCCTCCGGTCTCGGCCGGGCGTTCCTCGCGAAAGTGGCCTCGTCTGCGGATTTCCGCCGCGTGGTGGCCATCGACGAGCAGCGCGGCGACACCCCGGACGTCACCTGGCGGGTCCTCGACATTCGGGATCCGCTCTTGGCGAACCGGATCTCCGATGTGGACGTCCTGGTGCATCTCGGCACGGACGAGTCGCTCGACACCGATCCCGCCGAGCGCCGCCGCTACAACCTGCGCGCCGCCCAGACCGTGCTCACGGCCTGCGCCGCGGCCCGGGTGCGGCGGGTCGTGCTGGTGACGAGCGCGATGGTCTACGGCGCCGCCGCCGACAACCCGGTGCCCCTGCCCGAGGACGCCCCGGTCGCGGCCGAGCCCGACACCGGCCTGGTGGGCGACCATCTGGAGATCGAGGCCCTGGTGCGGCGGTCGCTGCGGGCGCACCCCGGCCTCGAGGTGACCGTGCTGCGGCCCGCCGCCCTGGTCGGGCCCGGCGTCGACACCGTCATCACCCGCCACTTCGAGGCGCCGCGGCTGCTCGTGGTGAAGGGCTGCCTGCCGCGCTGGCAGTTCTGCCACATCGAGGACCTGGTGTCCGCGCTGGAGGCCGCCGCCCTGGGCAGGGTCGGCGGGGTCGTGGCGGTCGGCTCCGAGGGCTGGCTGGAGATGGAGCAGGTCGAGGAGATCTCCGGCCTGAAGCGGTTCGAGCTGCCGGCGGGTGTGACGTTCGGCACCGCGCAGCGGCTGCACCGGCTCGGCATCACGCCGACCGCCGCGACCGACCTGCACTACGTGGTCTATCCCTGGGTGGTCGACGGCGTGGCGCTGCGGGAGGCGGGCTGGAAACCGGCCTGGACCAACGACGCCGCCCTGCGGGAACTGCTCGAACTGTGCGAGGGCAGGCACGCGGTCGTCGGCCGCCGCCTGTCGGGCAAGGAGGCCACGATCACCGCCGCGGGCGCGACCGTCGCGGTCATCGGCACGGCCGCGATCGTCCGCGCCGCGCGCCGCAAGCGCCGCACCTGATCCGCCGCAGGCACTACCCTCGGTGACGTGGACGTCATCCGATTGCTGGGCATTCGCGACACCCCGCTGTCCGTGGACGAGGTGCTGGGCGCGGTGGAGGACCACGCCGCCGGAGGCACGGCGGTATTCGTCGGCACCGTACGCGAGCAGGACGGCGGCAGGCCGGTGACGCTCCTGTCGTACTCGGCGCATCCGTCCGCCGAGGAGCACCTGCGCAGGGTCGCGGAGAAGGTGGCGGCCGACCACCGGGTGACGGCGCTCGCGGCCGTCCACCGGGTGGGCGACCTGCGCCTCGGGGAGATCGCCGTCGTCGTGGCGGCCGCCTGCCCCCACCGCGGCGAGGCGTTCGAGGCGTGCCGCAGGCTGATCGACGACCTCAAGCACGAGGTGCCCATCTGGAAGCACCAGGTGTTCGCCGACGGAGACACCGAGTGGGTCGGCGCCTGCGACTAGTGCACCCGAAATGCCCGGAGCCCGGAACGCATAGAGTTCGTCCATGTCCCGACGCGCTCTGACCCTGCTGGTCGCGGGTTTCCTCGCGCTCGCGTTGGCCGTGATCGGCGCCATGCTGCCGGTGCCGTACGTCGTGCTGAGCCCCGGCCCCACCGAGAACACGATCGGGGACGTCAGCGGGAAACCGGTCATCGCGATCTCGGGCCACGAGACCTATCCCACCCAGGGCAGGCTGAGCCTGGTCACCGTCGCCTACCAGGGCGGGCCCGACAACCGTCTCGACCTGCTCACCGCGCTGCGCGGCTGGCTCGACCCGACGGTCGCCGTGGTGCCGGAGGAGACGCTGTTCCCGAAGTCCACCTCGGCCCAGCAGGTCGAGGAGCAGAACACCCAGGAGATGACCGACTCGCAGCAGTCGGCCACCGCCGCCGCGCTGAACGCCCTCAAGATCCCGATCGAGAAGGTGGTCACGGTCGCCGAGACCGACAAGGGGGCGCCGGCCGACGGGAAGCTCAAGGCGGGCGACGAGATCACGGCCGTGGACGGCACGACGGTGGGCGAGCTCGCGTCCGTCGCGACGTCCGTGCAGAGCCGCAAGCCCGGCGAGCAGGTGACGTTCACGGTCAGGCGCGCCGGCGCCTCGACGCAGGTGCAGGTCGGCACTGTGGCGGGCAAGGACGGCAAGACCAAGGTCGGCGTCCAGATGCGTTCGGGCTACCGGTTCCCGTTCAAGGTCGACATCAGCGTCGGCGAGGTCGGCGGGCCGAGCGCGGGCCTGATGTTCTCGCTGGGCATCTACGACAAGCTGACGCCGGGGGCGCTCACCGGAGGCATGTCGATCGCGGGCACCGGGACGATCGACCCGGCCGGCCAGGTCGGCCCGATCGGCGGGATCGAGCAGAAGATGGTCGGCGCGCGCAAGGCCGGGGCGACGGTCTTCCTCACGCCCGCCGGCAACTGCGCCGACGCCGTCAAGGCCGTGCCCGCCGGGCTGCGCCTGGTGCGGGTCGAGACGCTGGAGGGCGCCATCAAGGCGGTCGACGCCCTGCGCGATCACGCGGGAGACGTCCCCGCCTGCCCGGCCGGTTGACCGTACGCCGCGGGCGCGGGGCCGTGACCTGCTCGTCTTGCCCGCACGTGGCGTCGTGATAACGATCAGATCTGTTACCACGACCACGCCGGTCGCGGTGTAGGTTTCCAAGCACGGACCGTTGCCCTCTGACAATCAGGGCCCTGCCAATCTGAGACAAGGGGTTGAGCGTTGAGCTTCCGGAGCCCCGGAGCCGGACGGGCGGTGCGCTTGCCCCGACGGCCGCGCCTTCTGATACCTGTGCTGATCGCCGTCGTGGCGATCGTCGTATTACTGCTGGTCTTCTCAGGGATCTACACCGACTACCTCTGGTATGACTCGGTGCACTTCTCCTCGGTGTTCTCCACGATGCTGATCACCCAGGTGGTGCTGTTCATCGTGGGCGCCGTCCTGATGATCGCCATCGTGGGCGGCAACATGGTGCTCGCGCACCGCACCCGCCCGATGTTCGGACCGGGGATGTTCGGAGCGCCGCAGGGCGCCGACCGCTACCGCGTCGCGCTCGACCCGCACCGTCGGCTGGTCTTCCTGGTCGGCATGGGCGTCCTGGCCCTGTTCACGGGCTCGTCCACGGCGGGGCTGTGGAGGACCTGGCTGCAGTTCGTGAACCGCACGCCCTTCAACGAGAAGGACGCGCAGTTCGGCCTCGACCTGTCGTTCTTCGTGTTCACGATTCCGTTCCTGCGGATGCTGCTGAACTTCCTGTTCACGGCCGTGGTGCTGTCGATCATCGCGGCCGTGGTCGTGCACTACCTGTACGGCGGGTTCCGCATCTCCTCGCCCGGCGGGGTGCACGCGACCCGGGCCGCGAGGGCGCACCTGTCGGTGCTGCTCGGCGTGTTCGTCCTGCTCAAGGCCGCGGCCTACTGGCTCGACAGGTACAGCCTGGTCTTCTCCGACCGCGGCAAGACCTTCGGCGCGTCGTACACGGACGTCCACGCGGTGCTCCCGGCCAAGGGGATCCTCGCGGTCATCTCCCTCATCTGCGCGCTGATCTTCTTCGCCGGCGTCATCCGGCCGGGCGGAATGTTCCCGGGCGTGGCGTTCGGGCTGCTCGTGCTGTCGGCCGTCCTGATCGGCACCGTGTATCCCTCGCTGGTCGAGCAGTTCCAGGTCAAGCCGAACCAGCAGAGCAAGGAGCAGGCGTACATCCAGCGCAACATCGACGCGACACGAAAAGCCTACGGAGTCGATACGGCGAAGGTCACGGAGTACAGCGCCAAGACCGACGCCGACGCCTCCGTGCTGCAGACCGAGGCGTCGGCCATCCCCGGCATGCGCCTGCTCGACCCGAGCCTGCTGTCGCCGACGTTCCAGCAGAAGCAGCAGATCAAGGGCTACTACCAGTTCCCCGAGCAGCTCGACATCGACAGGTATCCCGTCGACGGCAAGCCGCGTGACACGGTGGTGGCGGTCCGCGAGATCGGCCGCCCGCCGGACGGGCAGCGCAACTGGATCAACGACCACCTGGTCTACACGCACGGTTTCGGCTTCGTCGCCGCGCCCGGCAACAAGGTGGACAGCAGCGGCCTGCCGGAGTTCAGCGAGCGCGACATCCCGCCCGTCGGCGACCTCGGCGACTACGAGCCCCGCGTCTACTTCGGCGAGAACTCGCCCGACTACTCGATCGTCGGCGGTCCCAAGACGGGCAAGAAGAACGAGCTCGACTACCCGCAGCAGGGACAGGCGGGCGACGCACAGCAGAACAAGACCGGCCAGGTCAACAGCACCTACGAGGGCAAGGGCGGCGTCTCGGTCGGGAACTTCTTCCGCCGCCTGCTCTACGCGGTGAAGTACGGCGAGACCAACCTGCTGCTGAACTCGAACATCAACGCCGAGTCCCGCATCCTCTACAACCGCGAGCCGGTGCAGCGCATCCAGCAGGTCGCGCCGTTCCTCACGCTGGACCGCGACCCGTACCCGGCCGTGGTGGGCGGGCGGATCGTGTGGATCGTGGACGCGTACACGACCTCCGACTCCTACCCCTACTCCGAGCGCAAGAGCCTGGAGTCGCTGACCACCGACGTGCAGTCGAGCCGCCTCGGCGTGCCGCAGGTGCCCAGGGACGAGATCAACTACATCCGCAACTCGGTCAAGGCGACCGTGGACGCCTACGACGGCACGGTCACCCTGTACGCCTGGGACGAGTCCGACCCGGTGCTCAAGACCTGGGAGAAGGCCTTCGGCGGGGTCGTCAAGCCGGCCTCGCAGATCAGCGGGGAGCTGCGCGCCCACCTGCGCTACCCGGCCGACCTGTTCAAGGCCCAGCGGGAGATCCTCACCTCCTACCACGTCACCGACGCCAACGCGTTCTTCGGCGGTCAGGACTTCTGGAAGGTCCCCGAGGACCCGGCGACCGGCAAGAGCAAGCAGCCGCCGTACTACGTGACGATGAAGATGCCCGGCAGCGACACCGAGCGCTTCTCGCTGACGACCACGTTCGTGCCCAACCAGCGGCAGAACATGGCGGCGTTCATGGCGGTGGACGCGACGGCCGCCACGCCGAACCCGTCACTGGAGATCCTCCAGTTGCCGAGCACGACCGCGATCCAGGGTCCGCCACAGGCGCAGAACCTGTTCGAGTCGAACACCACGGTGTCGACCGAGCTCAACCTGCTGCGCGGCGGCGGCACCGACGTGCTGTACGGCAACCTGCTCACGCTGCCGTTCGGCAACGGCCTGCTGTACGTCGAGCCGGTCTACATCCAGCCGCGCGCGGAGACCTCGGGCAAGTATCCGACCCTCCGCCGGGTGCTCGTCCTGTACGGCGAGAAGGTCGGCTTCGGCCCCACGCTCAGCAACGCGCTGGAGCAGGTGTTCGGCGGCACCGTGGCGACGCCGCCGGACCAGATACCCGATCAGACGGCGAACCAGCCGCCCGATCAGGTGAGTCCGCCGGAGAACTCGTCCGCGCTGACGTCGGCGCTCGACCGGGCCCAGCAAGCGTACGACGCTTCGCAGAAGGCGCTGTCGTCGAACCCGCCCGACTGGAAGGCGTACGGCGACGCCCAGACCTCGCTGAAGAAGGCGCTGGACGACCTGGGCAAGCTCAAGGGCGGGACGCCCGCCTCGACGGCGTCTCCCGCCCCGAGCGCGAGCGCCAGTCCGAGTGCGAGCGGGAGTCCACCGGCCGGTGCGACTCCCAGCCCGGCACCGAGCGGCTGAGACACGAGCGGCTGAGCCCTTCCGGAGCCCCGCGTCCCCACGGGCGCGGGGCTCCGGTTTGCCTCCCGCGCGATGCCGGGATAGCCTTACAGAGCCGACGCGGGGTGGAGCAGCTCGGTAGCTCGCTGGGCTCATAACCCAGAGGTCGCAGGTTCAAATCCTGTCCCCGCTACCAAAAGATGTCGCGAGACATCGGAGAAACCCCCGGACCCACAGGTCCGGGGGTTTCTTTTCGTCCAGATTCGGCGGGGGGAGAGCCCGCCGTCGTCGAGGACGGCCTATTTCTCCCGGAAGGGCCGCGACATGACGATGTCGAGCGTGCGATGAAGGCCATGCAGGTTTGCGAGGCGGCCTGAGCGAATATGGTCTGGGCCTCTGAACAGGGGCGATGAGCGGCTGCACAGGAGGCGGGGAAGACCGGGAACATCGGGGAGATCTTTGCCATGATGGGCCAGGTAGCGTCCCGCACGCCCCGGTAGGGAGAAGGTGAAGTGGTTGTCCTACAGTCCGAAGCTCGCCGCGGCGCTGTCGGGTGCCACGCTTCGCCAGCTCGCCCACTGGCGAAAGGCCGGCTCAGGTCGTGGGGCCGTGCTGGTCCCCGAGATCTCCGCCGTCCGTCCTGTCCTGTACTCCTTCCGGGACGTTATGGCGCTGCGAACCTGCGTCAAGCTGCGCAACGACGCCTCACTGCAGAAGATCAGAAGGGCGCTGGACACGCTCCGCGATGATCTGGGAGAGCGTGACCACCTTTCGGCCTACCGCCTCGTGGCTGACGGCAGCAGCATCTATTTGGTGGAGCCCGGTCAGGCCGTCGACCTGGTTCGCAGCAAGAGGAACGTCGTCATCCACGAGATGGTGGACGTCCTGCGGCCGTTCTACCGCGACGGTCGTCATATCCCCGATCTCCTGCGCCCGCGTGATCACGTCACGGTGGATCCGGCGGTCAGAGGTGGAATCCCGGTGATCGAGGGCACGAGGGTGCCTTACGACGAGGTCGCCGCGCTCCTCCGTGACGGTGTTCCCGCTGAGCGGATCCCTGCCTACTACCCGAGCGTCACCGCGACTGCCGCGATCGAGGCCGCGGATTTCGCCGACTACGTCGACAGCTACGACCCCCCTAGAGGAGCGCGTGAGGCTGCTGCTGGATGAGAACGTCCCCAAGCCGCTCTACCAGGCCCTCGCCGCCTTCATTCTGAATCACGAGATCATTCACCTGCTTGACGTGCCAAGCTGGTCTGGCACTCGTGACGAGAGCCTTAACACGCTGGCGGCGGCCGAGGGATTCCACGTGGTTGTGACCAACGACGGGCGGCAGATGCAGCGCCCGCGGGAGGTCGCGGCGATCGCAGCCTCGGGCCTGCACCGAATCGAGTATCCACACAAGCACCATGGCCTGGCGGGTATGGGGATTGCCATCGCGACAGTCGCTGCGGGTCTCCCCGGCGCCTTGGCCGTATTGCAGGAGGCGAACGGCCAGCGACTGATCGCTCTGCGCAGCATCGACCCGACGTCGAAGGCCCGATTGCATGTGATCGATCCTCTGGTGGATCCGCCGAAGTTCTGGGTCTCCTTCTCCCCGGACTGAATCTGATTCCGGCCGCTGAGCATGAGGCGACAGTGGGGGTGAAGAGCAGCTTGGGCGGGGTCCTGAGAAACGATTTGGCACTTGTCCGTGGGACGGGTAAGGTTGTGGACACAACGACGCGGGGTGGAGCAGTTCGGTAGCTCGCTGGGCTCATAACCCAGAGGTCGCAGGTTCAAATCCTGTCCCCGCTACCAAGAGTCGAAGGCCCGGCCTCCGGAAACGGAGACCGGGCCTTCGGTGTTTCACGGGTCCGGTCCGGTGCGGGCACAGCCATCAGGGCCTCGGGCGGGAGTAGCGCATGATCACGTTGGATCGCCTGGTCAACGTATTGGGCGCGTACGGCGTGCGGCTGTGCGGGCGGCCGGAGAGGCGCTCGGCGCGGCTGCGCAGCGTGGCGATGCCGGACGCCACCGACGGCCGGGTCGCCGGTGACGTACTCCTGGCGGTGGGCGCCGGGTCGGTGACCGAGGCGGTGCGGTGGGCGGTCGCGGCGCAGGCCGTGGTGGTCCTGGTGCGGGCGGGCGCCGAGACCGCGCGCGAGGCGGCCGTGGCCGGCGAGAGCAACGACGTGGCGGTGATGCTGGTCGATCCCGCGGTCTCGTGGAGCCACCTCGTCGGAGTGGTCTACGGACTGGTGCTGGAAGGGCGGGAGACCGAGTCGGGGCGGGGGCCCACGGACCTGTTCGCGCTGGCCGACAGCCTGGCGGACGCCGTCGGCGGCGCCGTGACCATTGAGGACCCGCTCTCGCGGGTCCTCGCGTACTCCCGGTCCCAGCAGGCGGGCGACCCGGCCCGGCTGGAGACGATCCTGGTGCGGCAGGTGCCCGAGCGGCTGCGGGAGACGTTCCGGGCGCGTGGGGTGTTCGCCCGCCTGGCGGCGACGGACGAGCCGATCTTCGTCGAGCCGGACCCGTCGCACGGTATGACCGGGCGGATGGCGGTGGCGGTGCGAGCGGGCCGCGAACTGCTCGGGTCGCTGTGGGTGACGTGCGGCAGCCCGCTGACCGGGACCCGGCACACCGCTTTGGCGAACGGCGCGCGCACCGTGGCGTTGCATCTGCTGCGCTCCAGGGCGAGCGCGGACCTGGAACGGCAGGTGGAGTCCGACCTGGTCGTCCGGCTGCTGGAGGGCACCGCCGACGCGGCGACCGTGGTCAGCCGGCTGGGGCTGGCGGCCCGTGAGACGCGGGTCGTCGCGGTGCGCACGCACACCTCGGAGGAGCCGCACGCCATGCTCCTGCTGGCCTTCGAGCGGGCCACCACCGGTTTCGGCTGGTCCAGGCCCGGCAGGAGCGCGCTGCTCGGCGACACGCTCTACACGGTCCTGCCCGACGCGGGGGCGGCGGCGGCACGGGAATGGGTGGCCGCCCTCGCGGCCGGGCTGCCGCCGCGCGTGCGCGTCGTGGCGGGGATCGGGGCGGCGGCCCAGGCGGCCGAGCTTCCGGCGAGCCGCCGGGAGGCGGAGGAGTGCCTGGCGCTGCACGAAAGGGACGCCTCCCGCACAGAGCCGCCGGCGTACGACGAGTCCTGGGACGACATCCTGCTCCAGCGGTTGCGCGCCGCGGCGCGCGCGGGCCGCGTCCCCGCACGCGGACCGGTGAGCGCGCTACGCCGACACGACGCCGTCCACGACACCCACTTCGTGGCGACGTTGCGGGCCTGGCTGGAGGCCCAGGGCGATCTCGTGGCCGCCGCCGAACGGCTCGGCGTGCACGCCAACACCGTCCGGAACCGTCTGCGCAGGATGAGCGAGGTGACCCCGCTGAACCTGGACGACCCGCGCAAGCGCCTCGCCATGGTCATCACCCTGGCGGCCGAGGACGAATAGCGGGTTGTCCGAAATCCACAACAGGAGCGCCGCGATTGTGCGGCCTCTACAACGGCTCGCGGCGCCGTACGGGCGATGCTGGCAGGGCAAACAGTCGCCTGGTGTGGAGGTGGGGCATGTCCGAGCGCGTCGACGACTGGCCGCGGTCGGTCGTCGTGGTGGGCGCGGGGATCGTGGGCCTGTCCACGGCGTGGTTCCTGCAGGAACGCGGTGTGGAGGTCACCGTGGTCGACCGCCGGGGCGTGGCGGCCGGCGCGTCCTGGGGCAACGCGGGCTGGATCGCGCCCGGCCTGGCCATCCCGCTGAACGAGCCCTCCGTGCTGCGGTACGGCCTGCGCTCGCTGCTCAACCCGGCCGCGCCGCTGCACGTGCCGGCGACCGTCGATCCGGGACTGTGGGCGTTCCTGACCCGCTTCGCCGCCAACTGCCGGTGGTCGTCGTGGACCCGGGCCGTGCGTGCCAACCTGCCGCTCAACGACGAGTGCATCGAGGCGTACGAGGTGCTCGCCGCCAACGGCGTGGCCGCCCCCGTGGAGGACGCGCCGATCACCGCCGGGTTCCGGACGCCGCGCGAGGCCCAGGGCCTGCTCCGCGAGTTGCGCAGGATGGCCGAGGCCGGGCAGCCGGTCGACCACACCGCGCTGGACGGGCGGCGGCTGGCCGAGGCCGTGCCGCTCGCCTCGGAGGCGCTGACCGCGGGCGTGCGGATCGACGGGCAGCGCTACGTCGACCCCGGCCGCTTCGTCCACGCGCTGGGCGAAGCCGTGGTGGCCCGGGGCGCCACGGTCGAGAAGCACGAGGTCGCCGACGTGCGCACCGACGCCGGGAAGGTCGTCGTCGTGGGCCGGGACGGCGCCAACCTGTCCGCGGACGCGGCGGTGCTGGCCACCGGTGCCTGGCTGTCGCGGCTCGCGGGCCGCCGGGGCCTACGCGTGCCCGTGCGGGCCGGCCGCGGCTACTCGTTCACCGTGCCGGTGGACCACCCCGTGCCCGGCCCGATCTACCTGCCGGACGTGCGGGTGGCGTGCACGCCCTACCAGGGCGGGCTGCGCGTCGCGGGCACGATGGAGTTCCGCGACCCGGACGCTCCGGCCGTCGAGGCCCGGCTGCGGGCGATCATCGCCTCGGCCCGTCCCCTGCTGCGGGGCGTGCGCTGGGAGGAACGCACCGACGTCTGGGTCGGCCCCCGGCCGGTCACGCCGGACGGGCGGCCGCTGATCGGCGCGACCGACGCCCCGGGGATCTACGTGGCCGGCGGGCACGGCATGTGGGGCCTGGCGCACGGCCCGGCCACCGGACGGCTCCTCGCCGAGCAGATCACCACGGGCAAGCAGCCCGACGCCCTGCGGGAGTTCGACCCGCTGCGCTGATCGCTGTACCCGGCCGCCGTACCGGGTCCACAGGAGGGCCAGCAGGAGGCGGACGCGGCTCAGGCGGGAGGCGTGCCGCGCATCGGGCGATAGCGGCTGACCGTGCCGCTCGCCTGGGCCATGCCGGAGGCGGTCAGGGCGAGCCGCAGGACGTCGTAACCGGGCGTGCCCTCCAGGAGCAGCTCGCCGCCGTCCAGGTCCTGGCACACCGGGCCGCCTCCGTCCGGCGGAAGGGAGATGGCGAACGACATGCCGTCCGGCTCGGCCTCCAGACCGAAGACGCAGGCGCCGTTGCCGAGGTCGATCATCAGCTGCCCGGTGCGCGTGTATCCGGGCGTGACCGGCTTCACGTACAGGGTGACCTCGCGGCTTCCCACCTCCCCGTAGTCGATCCGGCCCTGCCACCTGCCGCTGAGCGAGGGGCCGGCGAGCTTGTGCGGCGAGATCGCGACCGTGCTCGTCAGGTAGACGACCACGAGGCCCGCAAGCCCGCTTGCCACCGCGCCGGTCACGTGCCACAGCCGCAGGCCGTCGGCCTGCCTCTCAAGCAGCAGGCACCCGGCGAACAGCACGGCGCCGATGACGATCAGCTCGAACCTCGTGCCCGCGTCGGTGGGGTCGATCGAGACGGCGTTCATGACGGTGATGGGCCTGGCGAACACCCCGGCCAGGATCATGGCGAGCCCCAGGCCCGCCGCGAGGACTCGAACCTTGTCCACGTGTGTCGCTCCGCTGGGGGATCAGAGGGCCGGGGTCTTCAGCCACTGGCTGGCCGACTCGGTGAAGGCGGGGTTGCGCATCGTCTCCGCGACCGCCTGGAGGTAGAGCGCGCTGCACACCTCGAACGTGCTGGCGCGGGCGGCGATCCTCGCCTCCCAGCGCTGCGCGTGCCGCTCCTTGAGCGTCGTCTCCAGCCCGACCAGATGCTGGTTCTTGTCGCGCTCGCCCACCGCCCGGTCGAGCGACTTCTCCAGCTTCGCGCGCACGCGCTGGACGTCGGCGAGCTTGGCGGCGTACGGGTTCTCCGCGAGGTAGCCGAAGGAGAACGTCACGACCCCGCTGAGCAGGAGCAGGGCGGTGAACAGCAAGGTCACGGTGGTGTGCCCGAGCCCCAGGCCCTCGATCGCCGACGCCGCCTTCTCCAGCGTCACCGAGTCGACGGTGGGGGCGAACAGGACGTCGGTCCGCAGGGAGGCCAGCAGGACGACGCCGGTGACCCAGGCGAGGGCGACGAGGGCGGTGGTCACCAGGAGCACCGACCGCCGGCCCTCCACGCACAGCCGTCTCGTCCAGCCGCCGGCCAGGTGCGGGGCCACCATCATCGCGCCGACCGTGCCCAGGACGAATGCCCAGGTCATCTCCCGGCTCTCGCCGAAGGAGAGGAAGGTGGCGTACTGGATGGGCAGTTCCACACCGGCGAACAGGGCGATCACGAGGGCGCGGGCGGCCGCGCCGGCACGCTGCCTGCCGACGCTGCGGGTGGCCTCGGCCCATCGGCCCGCGCCGTTCCCGGCCTCCTCGGGTGCGCCGTCCAGCATCTTCTCGAGTCGCTCTTCCTCCTCCCGCACCGTGGCCAGTCGTTCCTGGGTCCGCCGCGAGCGTTCCTCGTACAGCTTGAGGTCCTGCTTGGCCGCCGCGATGCGCTGGTCGAGCCGGTGGGCGTCCCTGAGCTTGCGCACCTCCTCGTCGGCGACGACCTGCCTGCATCGCGCGTCCAGCATCATCAGGTAGGGCGGGCGGCTCCCTGTCGCCAGGCTCCACTCGTCGTACATGCCGGAGGAGCCGTCGCGGGCGCCGTGCCGCCGCGCCTCGTCGCGTAGCCGCCGCAGCTCCTTCTCGGGAACCGGTACGGCCGGCACGGGCCCGCCGTACGGGTCCTGCTCCATCTCCAGTTCGAGGTCGAGCGCCTCGTTGCGCCCGCCGCCGAGGTACGGCTGTATCCGCCACCACCGGGCGCGCCGCTGGTTGGATCCCATGTGATGTCTCCTGTCGGGTCTCAGAGGTAGGCGGGCGGCAGAGAGCCGGATTCACGGAACAGCAGCTCCCAGAAGTCCCGGAACTGCTGCTGCCGCACATGGTCTGACTTCACCCCGACGCCGAAACCGAGGATCTGGATCTCGGCGCCTTCCAGACGGGGCATGCGGTCCGACAGGCTCGAAATGATCGACTTTCGCGCTTCTTCGGTGGATATGTTCGCCGTATAAAGGTTCAGTTCCGGCGCGCGCTGTGCCATGTCGCTGATGAGAAGAATCCGCGGTGGGGGCTCCAGCCCGCGCGTTTTCTGCGCGATGTCGAGAAGGGCGCCGACGACATCGGAGCCGTTGCGGGTCGAGCGCTCGGCGCGGGCGCAGGAGACGAGGTCGTTCAGCGTCTTGACCGCGAACGCCCGCCTGGCGAGGCTGATCCGCTCGGCGGTCTTCGGGTTGTCGTTGGGGTTGTCCTCCGCGGTCGGGGTCAGCGGGATCGGGGCGCGCCGGCAGTCGGACTGCTGCACCGAACCGGTGATGACGGTGATGGCGACCGTGTCGCAGCCGGTGAGGAACCGGGGCACGGTGTCGTGGATCTTCTTCGGCACGTCGGTGTTCTCGGCGAACGACGTCGCGTCGGCGGCGATGCCGCAGAATCGGTGCCCCGAGGGGCCGGAGCAGGCGGTCGCGGCGGTCGCCGCCAGGCACAGCGCGGCGGCCGCGGCGAGGGCCCGCCCGGCGGCGATCATGCCCGGCCTCCCTCTCCCGCCAGGCCGCCGAGGTGGCGCAGCGCCTCGTTCACGACGTCCGCGACCCCCGTGGGAAGCAGGCTGACGATGTCCTTCGACAGCACCGCTCGCTCCTCGGCCTCGTGCTGAGCGATCGGCGCCGGGTTCCACGCCGGGACCGGTGCGGTGCCGCCCTGCCTTCTGGCACGTTCCAAATACGCGGCGTCGAGCGCCTGCCGGTAGTGGGCCGCCACCTCGTTGGCCCAGCTGGTGATCTCGGCCAGGTCCGTGCGCATCTGCCGTACGGCGGCCTCGAAGGCGGACACGGCCGCGGAGAGCGCCTGGCGGGCGTCCGCGAGCTCGCGGCCGGCGGCCTGCCTGCGCTCGTGCCGCCGCCGGGCCTGCCGGGCGGTCTGCACGTCGGCGTAGGAGAGGGGATAGGACGCGGGCCCGCCGTCCGGGGCGGGGGCGGGTCCGTCCTGCGCCAGCCGCCGGGTCAGGTCGATCACCGCGCCGGCCGCCCGGAGCATGGCGCCTCGGTCTCGCTCGGCGCCGCGGACGAAGCCTCGCATCACGCGGGTGCGGCGGCGCTCGGCCCGCGCCGCGAGCGTCCGCATGAATTCGGTCGTCCGGACCCCGTCCCACTGGACCCCGCCCCGCTGAGCCCCATCCCACTGAGCCCCGCCCGACTGAACGGTGCCGCCGGCGGGCCCGATGGCGATGTCGTACGGAATGCCGAGCCGGCCGTCGCGGCGGCCGGTTCTGGCCGCCCAGAATAGTTCGAGAGCGCGCCAGATAAGGGTCGGCATCCCTGAATGCCCATTTTTAGCCATATTTGCCGATCCTTCCCGGCTTATGTTCGGTAAGGCAGCTTCCTAGATGAACATCACTGTTCGTATTGGAGGCTCCTTACATTCGTTTTGCTGTGTGCCGGTAGAACGTACCGCATGAGGGTGGTGGTTCCCGGGATGTCAAAGTTCCAAAATGAACAACATTTCCGGATTACTCCGCAGGGGATATGCCCTGTAAAGGAATAAAGCGTTGATTGTCGCATTGATGGAGGCTTTTGCCTGGTCATCGTGCATCGGGCGCCTTGTCGTGGCACGACAACAAATCGGCAGTTGATGTCGTAGGGCGACATTGAGGCCGGACCGTCCGGTGGTGAAGGCTCCCCGCATGCAGGCCCGCATCACACTGGAGGACGTCGCCGCGCTGGCCCGTGGCTGCGCCGTGCTCGGCACCGGCGGCGGCGGGGACGTCCGGCCGGGCGCCATCGCCGCCCGGCGCGCCATACGCGAGCACGGCGAGGTGCCGCTGGTCACCCTGGACGAACTGCCCGATGACGCCCTCGTACTGCCGTTGTCCGGTATCGGCGCCCCGACCGTCAGCAACGAGATGGTCCACGGCACGGACGAGCCGGTCAGGATCGCCGAGGAGATCGAGCGCATCTTCGGCCGGCCGCCCGCCGCGGTCATGTCATCGGAGATCGGCGGCGGCAACGGCGTCGCCCCGGTGGCCTGGGCGGCCAGGCTCGGGTTGCCGCTGCTCGACGCCGACGCGATGGGCCGGGCCTTCCCCGAGGTTCAGATGGTCTCGATGTACGTGGCCGGGATCCCGGCCAACCTCGTGGTCATGACCGACGTCGTCGGCAACGTCGTGACGATCCGGCCGATCGACGGCCTGTGGTCGGAGCAGATCGCGCGGGCCGTCTGCGTGGCGGCGGGGTCGAGCGCCCTGATGGCCGATTACGTGCTGACCGCGCGCGAGTGCGCGGGCGCGGTGATCGAGGGCACGGTGAGCCGGGCCATCGCCGTCGGCCGGGCGACCGAGGGCGCCGCCGACCCGCTGGCCACCCTGACCGCGGAGCTCGGCGCCGTACGGCTCATCTCCGGCAAGCTGGCCGACCTGGAGCGCAGGACCACCGGCGGGTTCGCCCGGGGCACGGCGACGATCGAGGGCACCGGCGACGACCGGGGCAGGACGCTGACCCTGGAGATCCAGAACGAGAACCTCGTCGCCGTCGAGGACGGCCGGGTCAGGGCGATGGTCCCCGACCTGATCACGGTGGTCGACAGCCAGACGGCGACGGCGATCCAGACCGAGGGGCTGCGGTACGGCCAGCGGGTGACCGTGCTGGCCTGGCCCTGCGACCCCCTGTGGCGTACGCCGAAGGGCCTGGAGACGGCGGGCCCGCGGGCGTTCGGCTACGACATGGACTACCTGCCGGTGGAGAAGATCGCATGAGCGAGCGAAGCGAGCGAATCGGAGAACACCGCGTCTGGCGAATGCCACTCCGAGCCGAAGGCGAGGAGGTGGCATGAGTGGGATGCTGCGGGTCGGCATCGACGTGGGTGGCACCAACACCGACGCCGTGGTGCTGGACGACGACGACCGGGTCCTCGCCACAGCAAAGCGGCCCACCAGCCCCGACGTGACCGGGGGCCTGCGCGCGGTGCTCGACGCGGTCCTCGCCGAGCTGCCCGAGCCGGGCATGGAAAAGCGCGTGAAGCGGGTGATGCTCGGCACCACCCACGCGACCAACGCCATCCTGGAGCGGCGCGCCCTCGGCAGGGTGGCCGTGCTGCGGCTCGGCGCCCCGGCGACCACGTCCGTGCCGCCGCTCAGCGAGTGGCCCGACGACCTGCGCGACACGGTCGCGGCCGGAACCGCGATCGTGCGCGGCGGGCACTTCGTCGACGGACGCGAGATCGCGCCGCTCGACGTGGACGCGGTCAGGAAGTTCGTGGCCACGACGCCCGCCGACGCGATCGCCGTCGCCGGCGTGTTCAGCCCGGCCGGCGCCGACCAGGAGAACCGGGTCGCCGAGATCATCCGCGCCGAGGTCGGCGACGTGCCGGTGAGCCTCAGCCACGAGATCGGCTCGCTCGGCCTGCTGGAGCGCGAGAACGCGACCGTGCTCAACGCCGCCCTGTACGGCGTGGCCCGCGACGTCACCGCCGCGCTGCGCGAGGCCCTGACGGCGAGGGGCCTGGAGGTCGAGACGTTCTTCGCGCAGAACGACGGCACGTTGATGGCCGTCGACTACGCGGCTCGCTACCCGGTGCTGACCATCGGTTCCGGTCCGGCCAACTCGCTGCGCGGCGCGGCGTACCTGTCGGGCGTGGCGGACGCGATCGTGGCCGACGTCGGCGGCACCTCGACCGACCTCGGCGTGCTCGTGGGCGGCTTTCCCCGGGAGTCGGCCGCGGCGGTCGAGATCGGCGGGGTCACGACCAACTTCCGGATGCCCGACATCCTGTCCATCGCGCTCGGCGGCGGCACGATCGTCGGGGCGGAGCCGCGCTCGGTGGGCTACCGCATCGGCACGGAGGCGCTCGTCTTCGGCGGCTCCACGCCGACCATGACCGACGCCGCGGTGGCGGCCGGGCGGGGAACGGTCGGCACCCGGCCCGTTCCCGAGGAGTGGCGCGAGCGGCTGGCCCTGGCCGTGCGTGCGGCCGACGAGGCCGTCGCGGACGCGGTGGACCGGGTCGCGCTCGGTCGTTCGCGTTCCGGGCGGGCCGAACGGCCGCTCGTGGCGGTCGGCGGCGGCGCGTTCCTGCTGGCCGACGAGGTGCCGGGCGCTCGCGAGGTGATCCGCCCTGCGCACGCGGAAGTGGCCAACGCGGTGGGCGCGGCCATCGCCCTCGCCAGCGGCAGGATCGAAACGATCGTGCCCGCTTCTGGTGGTGGGAGCTCCAGGGCTAGATTGATCGACAACGCCAAGGAGGAGGCGGCCGCACGGGCCGTCGCCGCCGGGGCCGACCCCGCAACCGTTCAGATCGTCGAGCTCAGCGAGATTCCTCTCAGCTACCTTCCTGAGCCCGCGGTGCGCCTGCACGTCAAGGCCGCCGGCCCCCTCGCCCGGCAGGCCGGATAGGAAAGGAACTCCCTCACATGCGCTGGCACATGCGTCTTCTCGCCGCGGGGGCCGTGGCCGCCGTGACCGTCACCGCCGCGGCCTGCTCGGGCGGGCAGGTTCGGGGCGCCGCCGACTCCTCCCCGGAGCCCGGCTCCTCGGCGGGCTCGGCCGCAGGCACGGCCGACAGCACGTTCGTGTACGTCCCCAACCTGGACGTCGTCACCGACTGGGACCCCGCGAGCTCGTATTCCAACGAGAACATCGCGATGGAGAACATCTACGAGTCGCTGACCCGCTACAACCCGCAGACGAAGAAGGCGGAGCCGCGGCTGGCCGCCTCGTGGACCTCCTCGCCGGACGGCAAGAAGTGGACGTTCACGCTGCGCGAGGGCGCGAAGTTCCACACCGGCAAGCCGGTGGACGCCGCGGCGGCCAAGGCCGCGATCGAGCGCACGATGAAGGAGGGGCAGGGCGCGGCCTACATCTGGGGTGCGGTCAAGAAGATCGACGCCAAGGACGCCACGACGCTCGAGTTCACGCTCAAGTACCCCGCGCCGCTCGACCTGATCGCCTCGGCCGGCTACGCGTCGTACGTCTACGACACCACGGCCGACTCCGGCGACCTGAAGAAGTGGTTCGGCGAGGGCCACGACGCGGGCTCCGGGCCGTACACGATCGACAGCTGGCAGAAGGGCAAGGAGACCGAGCTCACGCTCAAGGCGTTCGACGACTACTGGGGCGGCTGGGACGGCCAGCACTACAAGAAGATCGCCTACCGGGTCACGCCGGAGCTGACCACCGCCTGGCAGCTGCTGCAGCGCGGCGAGGTGTCGTTCGTCCAGCGGCTCAACGCGCAGCTGTTCGCTCAGGCGGGGAGCACGGACACGGTGCAGACCTCGCAGACGCCGTCGTTCCAGAACCTGCTCGTGCTGTTCAACACGGCCGACGGCCCGCTCAAGGACGTGAAGCTGCGCCAGGCCCTGCAGAAGGCGATCGACTACGACGGCCTCGTGGCGGCGATGAAGGGCGCGGGCGTGGCCGCCAGCGGCCTGGTTCCCGAGGGCCTGCTCGGCAACATCCCCGGCATGACGCCCAAGCAGGACCTCGCGGGCGCCGAGGCGCTGCTCAAGGAGGCCGGGTACGGCCCCGGCGGCAAGCCGCTCGACCTCACGCTGACCTACGCCCAGGGCGACGCCGACCAGGAACTGCTGGTCACGCTGCTCTCCTCGGCGCTGGACAAGCTGAACGTGAAGCTGTCGGCCAAGCCGCTGCAGTGGACCACGCAGTGGGACCAGGGCAAGGCGAAGGACCCGTCGAAGCGCCAGGACATCTTCGTCATGTACTGGTTCCCCGACTACGCCGACGCCTACTCGTGGTTCGTCAACGTCTTCCACGGCGAGAAGGACGTGCAGTTCAACCTCTCCTACCTGAAGGACGCGGCGATCGACAAGGAGATCGACGAGCTGCCCGCGCTCACGGCGACCGACAAGGACGCCGCCGAGAAGGCGTACTCCGACCTCCAGAACAAGATCATAAATGAGCAGGCGGCGGTGGCCGTGCCGTACGTGCAGAACTACCAGCGGGCGTTCGCCAAGTCGGTGCAGGGATACGTGGACAACCCGGCCTATCCCAACGTGGTGTTCGTCTACGACCTGAAGCCCGGCGCCTGATCATGCCGAGGTATCTGATCCGCCGGCTCGGCCAGGCCTTCCTGGTCGTGGCCGGCGTGATCGTCCTCACGTTCGCCATCATGCGCCTGGTGCCCGGCGACCCCGCCGTGGCGTACGCCGGGCCGAAGGCGACGGCGGCCGAGCTCGCCGCGGCCCGGCAGCGGTTCGGCCTGGACGACCCGCTGCCGGTGCAGTTGTGGAACTACGTGCGCGACCTGCTCGGCGGCGACTGGGGGACGAGCCTGCACACCCGGCAGCCCGTGCGCGACGACCTCTTCCAGGCCTTCCCCGCCTCCCTGGAGCTCGTGGGCGCGGCGCTGATCATCGCACTGGTCGTGGGGATCCCGCTGGGGATCGCCGCGGCCCGCTACAAGGGCCGGCTGCCCGACCTGTCGGTGCGGCTGTCGTCGATGCTGGCCGTGTCGGTGCCGGTGTTCTGGCTGGCGCTGGCCCTGCAGACGGTCTTCGCCAGCGGGCTCGGCTGGTTCCCCGTCGCGGGGGAGTACGACGCGTCGCTCGACCGGACCAGCCCCCTGCACCTCTACACCAACATCACGGCCGTGGACGCGCTGATCACCGGCAACTGGCCGATTCTCACGAGCACGCTGGCACACCTGGTGCTGCCCGCCCTGGTGATCGCGGCGTATCCGGCCGGGGTGGTGGCCCAGATGACCAGGGCCGCCCTCATCGAGGAGTCGTCGCGCGACCACGCCCGGCTGGAGCGCGCGCTCGGCTTCGGCGAGACCGCGGTGCTCACCCGGTTCGCCCTGCGGCCCGCGCTGAACCCGGTGCTGTCGCTGATCGCGCTCGTCTTCGCGTACTCGATCGTGAACGGCTTCCTCGTGGAGGCCGTCTTCAACTGGCCGGGCCTCGGACGGTATGCCGCCGACTCGATCCGCTCGCTCGACACTCCCGCCATTGCCGGGGTCACGCTGCTGGTCGCCGTCCTGTACGTCGTCGCCAACCTCGCCGTGGACCTCCTCCAGGGCGTGGTCGACCCGAGGGTGAGGGCGCGATGACCGCTCCGGCCCTGACCACGTTCCGCCGTACGCCGCTGCGGCACCTGGCGGGGGTGGACCGCCTCGCGGTGGCGGGGGGCGTGCTGCTGGGCGTCGTCGTGCTGGCGGCGCTGCTCGCGCCGTGGATCGCCCCCTACCCGGACGACGGCGGCTCGGCCACGCATCCCCTGGAGTCGCTGCTCCCGCCGAGCGGCGCCCACTGGTTCGGCACCGACCAGGTCGGCCGCGACGTGCTCAGCCGGGTCCTGTTCGGCGCCCGCACCTCGCTGCTGATCGCCGTCGCGGTGCTGGCGATCTCCGGGGTTGTCGGCGTCGGTTTGGGAGTGGTCGCCGGGTACGCCGGCGGCTGGGCCCGTGACGTGATCATGCGGGTCACCGACGTCTTCCTCGCCTTCCCCGCGCTGCTGCTGTCGCTGGCGCTCGCCGTGGTGCTCCAGCCGAGCGTGACCACCGTGATCGTCGCGATCGCGGTCACCTGGTGGCCGTGGTACGCCCGGCTCACGGCGTCGGTCGCCGCGTCCGTGGCCACGCGCGGGTTCGTCGACTCCGCGCGGTGCCTGGGCGTGCCCGCACCGCTCATCGTGCTGCGGCACGTGCTGCCGAACTCGCTCACGCCGGTGCTGGTCCAGCTGTCGCTGGACGGCGGCGGGGTCATCCTCACCGCCGCCGCGCTGTCGTACCTCGGGCTGGGCGCCCACGAGCCGACCTCGGAGTGGGGGCTGATGGTCCAGCAGGGCCAGTCGCTGTTCACCACCGACTGGTGGGTGGTGACCTTCCCCGGCCTCGCCATCCTGGTCACCGCGTTCTCGTTCAACGTGCTCGGCGAGGGACTGAGGGCGAGGCTGTCGCGATGAGTTTGGTCAGCGTGAGAGATCTCGTCGTGCGGATCGGCGACCGGGTGATCGCGTCGGTCCCCGAGCTAGACGTGGCCGCGGGGGAGTGCGTGGCGATCGTCGGCGAGAGCGGGTCGGGCAAGACGACCACCCTGCTCAGCACGCTCGGCCTCGTTCACGGCGCGGACGTCTCCGGCCGGATCACGGTCGGCGGCCTGGACGTGCTCACGGCGAGCCAGGCCCGGCTGCGGGAGATCCGCGGCTCGCGGGCCGCTTTGGTGATGCAGAGCCCGCAGGCCGCGCTCAACCCCACCATGCGCCTGGGCACGCTGATGCGCCGGGCGCTCGCCCGCCACGGCGTCAAGGGCGCGGACGCACGGGAGCGGGCCGAGGAGGGGGTCCGCGCGGTGCTGCTCGACCCGGGCATCCTGCGCCGCTACCCCCACCAGGTGTCCGGCGGCCAGGCGCAGCGGTTCGCCATCGCGCTGGCCCTCGCGCTCGGCGCGCAGGTCGTGCTGGCCGACGAGCCGACCAGCGCCCTGGACGTGACCGTGCAGGCCGAGGTGGTCGGGGTGCTGCGCCGCCTGCGTGACGAGCGCGGCCTCGCCGTGCTGCTGGTCTCCCACGACCTCGCGCTGGTCTCCACGATCGCCGACCGGGTCGTGGTGATGCGCGACGGCGCCGTGGTGGAGAGCGGGCCCGCCGCCGAGGTGTTCACCCGGCCGCGCGACTCCTACACCCGCGAGCTGATCGCCGCCGTGCCTGCACTACCAGAAGCAGCGCCCGCACTACCGGAGGCCGGGCCCGCGCTACCCGAAGCCGAGGAGGGGGCATGACGCTGCTCGCCGCCGAGGGGGTCACCCTCGCCTACGGCACGACGGCGGTGGTCCACGACGTGAGCCTCGCCGTGGACGAGGGCGGAGTGGGACTGATCGGGGAGAGCGGCTCGGGCAAGACCACGCTCGCCCGCGCCCTGCTCGGTCTGATGCGCCCCCGCTCCGGCGTCGTCCGGTACGGCGCCGGCGACCTGGCCGGGCTCGGCAGGGCGGGCCGGGCCGAGTTCCGCCGGGCCGTGCAGCCGGTCTTCCAGGACGGCAGCGAGGCGCTCGACCCCCGCATGACGGCCGGAGCGTCGATCGCCGAGGCGCTGACCACCCACCACCGCATGTCGAGGACCGAGCGGGCGGACCGGGTCGCCGCGCTCCTCGCCGACGTGGGACTCGACCCCGGGCTCGCCGCCCGCAGGCCGCACGAGATGTCCGGCGGGCAGCGGCAGCGCGTGGCCATCGCCCGAGCCCTGGCCGTGGAGCCGCGGCTGCTGGTGCTCGACGAGCCCACGAGCGCGCTCGACGTCACCGTGCAGGCCAGGATCCTCGACCTCCTGGAGAGGCTGGCCGCCGAGCACGGGCTCGGCTATCTGCTCATCACGCACAACCTCGGCGTCGTGGGGCGGCTGTGCCGTACGTCGTCGGTCATGTTCGCCGGGCGGGTCGTCGAGTCGGGCCCGACCGGGGAGCTGCTCACCCGGCCCGCCCACCCGTACACCCGGGCGCTGCGCGACGCGGTGCCGCGCCTCGGCGGCGAGCCCCCGCGCGCTGCCGGGCGGACCGAGGCGGCCGCGGCGGAGACGGGGTGCCCGTTCCGGCTGCGCTGTCCTCTCGCGGTGGACCGCTGCCGGGAGGAGACTCCGCAGGCGCGTGAGGTGGAGGGGCGTAGGGTGGCATGTCATCGCGCGGAGGAGGTGCTGCAGACCCCGGCCTCCTCGGCTCCGCGCGTCCCCCATGGAGGTGAGACCCCCGATGCGCCGCGTCAGTGACCTGCTCAGGACGCCCGCGGGCCGCAGGCTGACGCTCGTCGCCGGACCCTGGGACGCCCGGGAGGTCGGCAGCGTGGTCCTCGTCGACGAGATGCGCGAACTGACCACGGCGGCCCCCGGCGCGCTGGCGATCCTGTCCCGTCACGCCATGCGGTCGTGCGACGTGCTCGACGCGCTGCGCCTGGCCGGACGCGGCGGCCTCGCCGGGATCGTGCTGCCCGGCCCCTCGGGCACGACGCCGGAGATGGTGGAGCTGGCCAGGCGGGAGCGGGTCGCGCTGCTCGCCGGTGCCTCCGACCACTCGCTGTCGGACACCGTGCTCGGTCTCAGCGCGGCCGTACGCGCCGATCCCGGGTTGCTGCTGCGCCGTACGCGCGAGGCGATCGACGGCATCGGCGCGATGGAGGGCGCGGGAGAAGAGGACATCCTGCGCGCGGCGTCCGCCTCCGTCGGCGTCGCGTACGTGGTCGCCGGCCTGGCCGGCCCCGGGGCGAACGCGACGGTGATCCGGGTCGGCGGCCGGCCGGACGGCTACGTGTGCTGGGAGGGCGAGGACCCGGCGGCGGCGATCGTCGCCCAGGTCGTCGCGACCACGCTCGGCCGGGTGCGGGCGGCCGCGCGTGAGGCGGAGGCGGCCCGCGAGCGCGCGCTGCTGGCCCTGCTCGGCGCCAAGGACACCCGGATCGCCGCCCGCCGCGCACGGCACGAGGGCGTCCCGGTGGACGGCTGGCACGTCGCCGTCTTCCTGCGCGACCCCGGCGGCGACGCGCCCCCGGGGGCGGCGGATCCGGTGCTCCGGGAGGCACGCGGGATCGCCGCCGCGTTGCCCGGCGCGCTCGGTCTCGGCGGGACGGCCGAGCTGTCCGCGCCGCCGCTGGTCACCCGGTGGCAGGACGGCGTGCTCGTGCTCCTCACCGCCGACGAGCGGACGACCATCGACCTTCCGCCGGCGCAGCGGTCGTCGGCGCAGCGGTCGTCGGCACAGCGGTCGTCGGCACAGCGGTCGCCGGCGCAGCGGTCATCGGCGCTGTGGCCGTCGGTCGTGGGGACAGGGGGTTCGGCGGCGGGAGGCACGGGAGCAGGGCTCGGCACCTGCCAGGCGGGGCCGGACGGGCTGCGCCGTACGGCCGCGCAGGCGCGGGCGGCCGCCGCTCGCGCCGCGGCCGGGGAGGTCGTGCGGTTCGACCGGCTCGGGGTGCACGCGCTCCTCGCGGAGTTGAGCGGCAGCGAGAGCGCGCTGGTGGCCGCCAGGGACATGCTCGCCCCGTTGGAACGCCTTGGGGCGCTCAGCGCCCACGCGCTGCCCACGCTGAAGGCCTACCTGGACAGCTGGGGCTCCCGCACCAGGGCGGCCGAGCTGCTCAGCCTGCATCCCAACGCGGTGGCCCACCGGATCAGGCGCATCGCCGAGGCGCTCGACGCCGACCTGTCCGACCCGCAGACCCGCTTCGCGCTCCAACTCGCCTGCCACGTGGTCCTCGACTACGACTGTCTCCCCGGGACAACAACGACGATCTCGTCGTCGTGAGGACACATCGACGCGGCGCGCGGCCGCATCTACGTTGCCAGGCATGACAACGGTCATCGGAGTGGACGTCGGCGGCACCTTCACCGACCTCGTCCTGCACGACGCCGCGACCGGCGAGATCAGGGTCGCCAAACAGCCCACCACGCCGTCCGCCCCCGAACGCGGGGTCCTCGCCGCGGTCGACGCGGCGGTGCCGCCGGAGCTGCTCGCGCGCTGCCGGCACTTCGTGCACGGCACCACCGTGGGGCTGAACGCGCTGCTCGAACGGCGGGGCGCGACCGTCGGCCTGCTCACCACGGCCGGGTTCCGCGACGTGCTGGAGATCCGCAGGGGCGACCGCGACGACCCCTACGACCTGTTCTGGACCCCGCCGCCGCCGCTCGTGCCCCGGCGGCTGCGCCTGGAGGTGGCCGAGCGGGTGGCCGCCGACGGCTCGGTCGTACGCGACCTGGAGCCGGAGGACGTGCGGCGGGCCGCCGAGACGTTCGCCGCCGAGGGCGTGGACGCCGTCGCGATCGTGCTGATGAACTCCTACGCCAACCCCGCGCACGAGGCGCGGGCGGCCGAGCTGCTCAGGCAGGCGGGGTTCGCCGGGCCGGTCTCGCTGTCGCACGAGGTCTCGGGGGAATACCGGGAGTACGAGCGCACCTGCACCACGGTCGTGGACGCCTTCGTCCGCCACCGCATGGGCCCCTACCTGCACAACCTCGACCACGAGCTGCGGGTGAGGGGGTTCGCGGGCGAGCTGCTCGTGACCCGGTCCGGCGGCGGCGCGCTGGCGCTGGCCGAGGCCGCGGCCCGGCCGTTCGAGACGATCCTGTCCGGCCCGGTGGCCGGGGCCGCCGCCACCGCCCGCCTGGCCGCCTCGCTCGGCCCCTCCCTCGGCATGGGCACGGCCGTCGCCGCCGACGTGGGCGGCACCAGCTTCGACACCGCGCTCATCGAGGACGGGCGGCTCCCGCTGCTCTACCAGGGCGAGGTCGTCGGCCTGCCGCTGCAGAGCCCCTGGGTGGACGTGCGGTCGGTGGGCGCGGGCGGCGGCTCGGTGGCGTACGCCGACGCGGGCGGCCTGCTGCGCGTCGGCCCCCGCAGCGCGGGCGCCGACCCCGGGCCCGCCTGCTACCAGCGCGGCGGGACCGAGCCGACGGTGACCGACGCCGCCCTGCACCTCGGCATGATCCCCCGCGGGCACATCTCCGGCGGCATCGAACTGTCCGAGGACGCGGCGGCCCGCGCGCTCGCGCCGCTCACGGAACCGACCGGCATCGACGGCGTGGACGCGGTCGCGGTCGGCGTGGTCAGGATCGCCGCCGCGCACATGGCCCAGGCCGTACGCGGCGTGACGGTGGAGCGGGGCGTGGACCCGCGCGGCGGGGCCGTGGTCGCCTTCGGCGGCGCCGGACCGGTGTTCGGCTGCCTGCTCGCCGACGAGCTCGACGTGGACACCGTGGTCGTGCCGCCCAACGCGGGCAACTTCTCCGCCGTCGGCCTGGTGCAGGCCGACATCGTGCGGACGGCGGCCCGCACCATGGTGCGCCCCCTGGACGACGAGGCGCTGCCGCTGGTCGAGCGGGTCACGGAGACGCTGTTCGAACGGCTCGCGCAGCCCGGAGCCGTACGCGAGGTGGACCTCGACCTGCGTCACCGGGGACAGGAGCACACGCTGACGATCCCGGTGCGGCTGGGTGAGGACGACGTGGCTTCCGTGTCGGCCCGGTTCTCCGAGGCATACCACCGGGCGTTCGGCCACACCCTGCCCGACCCACTGGAGATCGTCACCGTACGCGCGACCGGCAGGGTGGTCCTCGACGCGGACCGCCCGATGGTGCCGGCCCCGCCGTCCGGCGGGAGCGGGCGGGGGACGACGCGGCTGTGGTCGTTCCGCCGGGGCGCCTGGACCGAGGCCCCGGTCGTACGGCGGGAGGACCTGGACGGCGTGGCCGAGGGCCCGCTGCTGGTGGTGGAGCCGACCGCGACGACCTACGTGGACGCCGGATTCGCGGCGGAGACGCACGAGAGCGGCTGCCTCTTGATCACACGGAAGGACAGCGCATGACCATCGTCCGCACCCGATACGCGGAGGCCCACCCCGGCCTGGGCGACGGCGCCGACCCCGTCACCACCGAGATCATCCGGCAGGGCCTCAACGCGGCCGCCGACCAGATGAAGCAGTCGCTGATCCGCACCGCGTTCTCACCGATCATCTACGAGGCGCTGGACTTCGCCGTCGCCTTCTACGACGCCGACATGTGCATGCTGGCGCAGGCCCCGACACTGCCGGCGTTCATGGGCACCCTCGGTTTCTGCGTGCGGGAGGCCGTCGAGGGCGTCGGCGGTCCGGCCGCGCTCAGCCCCGGCGATGTGATCCTCTACAACGACCCGTACGGCACCGGCTCCCATCCCCAGGACGCCGCCATGGTCGTGCCGATCTTCCACGAGGACACGCTGGTCGCCTACTCGGCCATCAAGGCCCACTGGCTCGACATCGGCGGCAAGGACCCCTACTGCACCGACACGGTCGACGTCCACCAGGAGGGCACGATCTTCCCCGGCGTCAAGCTGTACGACGCCGGGCGGCTGGTCAGCGACGTCTACCGGATGATCCTGGCCAACAGCCGGATGCCGGAGATGGTCATCGGGGACATCAACGCGATGGTGGCCGGGGCGCGGACCGGGGCGGAGGCCCTCGGCGCGCTGGTGCGCAGGCACGGCCTGGACACCTTCCGCCGCTGCGTCGCCCGCATGTACGCCCATGGCGAGGCGCTGGTGCGCGGCTGGTTCGAGCGCCTGCCCGACGGCGTCTACCAGGAGTCCAGCGTCATCGACTCCGACGGCGTGAACGGCACGCCGATCCCGTTCGGCGTCCGGGTCGTCGTGGAGGGCTCGTCGGTGACCGTCGACCTGACCGACTGCCCCGACCAGGTCGGCGGGCCGGTCAACTGCCCGCTGCCGTCCACCGTGGCGGCCGTCAGGATCGCGGTCGCCTTCCTCGCCGGGGCCGGCGAGCAGCCCAACGAGGGCCACTTCCGCCCGCTGGAGCTGGTCACCAGGCTCGGCTCGCTGTTCCACCCCGTACGGCCGGCGCCCTGCTTCATGTACGGCATCCCCTCCGACCACGCCATCGAGCTGATCATCAAGGCGCTGGCCGAGGCCGTGCCGGAATCGGTGCCGGCCGCCAGCGGCGGGGACATCAACGCCCTGGTGTGGTGGGGCAACCGCGAGGCGACCGGCGAGCCGTGGGCCGACGGCGCGCCCCACCCGGTGGGCCAGGGCGCGGGACCGTCGGCCGACGGCGCGAGCGCGCTCATGTACATCTCGGAGTCGGCCACCCGCTTCACCCCTGCCGAGGTGTGGGAGGCGCGCAACCCCTGGCGGATCGAGCGGCTCGCCCTGGCCGAGGACTCCGGCGGCCCGGGCCGTCACCGCGGGGGCCTGGGGCTCGACCTGTCCTTCCGCATCCTTGAGGACCAGTACCTCACCGCGGGCCTGGCCAGGACCGCGCTCGCGCCCTGGGGCCTGGAGGGCGGCCTGCCCGGCCGGCCCAACCGGCTCACGGTGGAGTATCCCGACGGGCGCGCCGAGGACTTCTCCCTGAAGACGCGGATCTTCCTGCCCAAGGGCGCGGTCGTGCACCTGCGCACCGGCTCGGGCGGCGGGTACGGCCCGCCCGCCGAGCGCGACCCCGAGGTTGTGCGCGCGGACCTGCGGGAGGGATACATCACCCCCGAGCACGCCGCGCGGCACTACCCGCACGCGCTCTGACCCACACGCGCTCCAACCCATACGCGCCAGGACCCGCACGCGCTCTGATCCGGCGCCGGCTACCGCCGAAGAAGGATCAGAGCGCGCGCAGGCCGCTGATCACCTCGGTCAGGATGCCGGGGGTGGGGAAGCGCGCGACGTTGGCGGGTGGGCGCACCTGCACGAGACCCTGCTCGTGGAGGTCGCCCACCAGCACGCGTACGACGCCGAGCGGCAGGTCGATCGCCGCGGCGATGTCCGCCAGCGACGCCGGGCGGGCGCACAGGCTGAGGATCATCCACTGTTCGGGACCGAGGCTCACCGGAGTGGGCCCGCCGGTCGCGGTCACGATGGCGACCAGGTCGATGTCCTGGCTGGAGGGCCGCACGCGTCCGCGGGTCAGGGCGTAGGCCGGCACGACCGGCCCGGCCTCCTCGTCCAGCCACTGGTCCTGCATGCGTTCCGTCACTTTCGGTCCTCCTCGCCGGTGTTCTCGTTCTCCTGAGGCCCCCGCTGCAGCGAGGCGAGGATGATGTCCTCCGGGGTGACCTCTCCCGCGGCGAGACGGGCGAGATCGGGGTCCTTGGGGCCGACCATGAGCACGGATGGGATCAGCACGATGGCGGTAGTTCCTCCGTAGGGCGAGGGCCGCAGGGTCACGCGGACGTCCCGCCGCGCGGCAAGGCGCGCGACGACGAACAGCCCCATGCGGTCGGTGTCCGCGATGTCGAACTCCGGCGGGTTGGCCAGACGCTCGTTCAGCTCGGCGAGCCGCTCCTTGGTCATGCCGAGTCCGCGGTCCTCGATCTCGACCACGAAGCCCGTGCCGACGAGCTCGCCGCGCACCGCCACGGTGGTCTGCGGCGGCGAGAAGATCGTGGCGTTCTCGACCAGCTCGGCGATGAGGTGGATGACGTCGGCCACCGCGGCTCCGTCGAGCCCGTGGTCCTCCATCGGCAGCACGTTCACCCGGGCGTAGTCCTCCACCTCGGCCGCGGCCCCGCGTACGACGTCGTACATGGGGACGGGCTTGCGCCAGGCGCGGCCGGGGGCGTTGCCCGACAGGATGATCAGGCCCTCGGCGTGCCGGCGCATGCGGGTCGTCAGGTGGTCGAGCCGGAACAGCTCCTCCAGCATGTCCGGGTCGGTCGTGTGCCGCTGCATGCCGTGCAGCTGGGTCCGCTGGCGGTGCAGCAGCGTCTGGCTGCGCCGCGCCAGGTTGAGGAAGACCTGGCTGACACCCCGCTGCAGGCGGGCCTGCCCGATCGCGGCCTCCACCGCGGTCTCCTGCACCGTCGAGAAGGCCCGGCCCACGTCCTGGATCTCGGCGGTCCCGCCCGCGGTCTGCAGCGGGGGCGCCTCGGTGGCCACGTCGACGTCGTCGCCCTGCTTGAGCTTGGCCAGCACGCCCGGCAGCCGCTTGTTGGCCAGGTCGAGCGCGGCCTGCCGCAGGTCGGCCAGCTCGCGGGCGAGACGTCCGCCGACCCGCAGCGAGATCAGGATCGAGGCGACGACCGCGAGGAGACCGAAACCTCCGACCAGCACGGCCCGCCGCAGGATCGAGTCGGCGATCGGCGCGGCGCGCTCGGCGAGCAGGGCCGCCGCCTCCGTCTGCGCCTTCTGGAACGACTCGGCCAGGTCGTCGGAGGTCGACTGCCACACCCGCTGCGTACGCGCCGAGAGCCTGGGCGCGGCGATGATCTGCTCCTCCTGCAGCCGCAGCCGCTGGTAGAGCGGAGTGGTGATCAGGTTGACGTGGAGCTGCCGCAGGCCGGTGTCCAGCTCGGGCAGCGCCTGGTCGATGAGGAACCGGCGGTTGCCCACGAGCTGGGTGAACAGCTTGCGTTCCTCGTCGGTGAAGCCGCCCGACGCGCCGACCGACGCCTCCAGCGCCTGCTCCCGGGTCAGCAGCTCCTTGGCGTACCCGAGCGAGATCACTACACGCGACTGCTGGTAGATCGGGATGTCGTCGATCAGCGCCAGGCTGTAGTGCATGCGGTAGATCGAGTCGCTGACCAGGTTGTAGGTCTCGATGGCGCGCAGCCGCTCGGAGAGCCCCTCGTCGACCTCCGCCCGGATCTCGTCGATCCGGCTGAGCCCCGCCAGCATCTCGTCGACCTGCGTGCGCATGGCCGGAGTGGTGGCCGAGCGGGAGGAGCTCGACAGGGCGAGCGTGCGGACCTGCTCCCTGGTCTTGTCCGTCCGCTGGCGCTGCAGGACCATGGCGTCGCGGTCGGTGGTGCTGCGCGTGCCGAGGTAGCGGGCCGTGGTCAGGCGCTCGGCCTGCAGGTCGACGATCAGGGAGTCGGCGGGCCGCCGGAGCGTGGACCACAGCGTGTTGTAGGTGCGCAGGCTCAGGCTCTCGCCGATCGTGACGCCGGCGGTGACCGCCCACAGGGCGATCAGCGAGAAGAGCGGTACGAGCAGCAGGCCGATGAGCCGGGACCTGATCGGCCGGTCACGCCTGCGCGGACTCATGGCACCTCGCCCAGTGAGGGACAAGCCTCACATAAAACCTTTTTGCGACAGGGATAGAGACTAGCAGCGAGGTGGGTCGGATGAGGGGTCTGTGATCGGTTAGCCGGAAATATCGTGTCCAATCGTGATCTTGCAGTAGCGTCGATCATGGTAGACACGGAAAGGACCCGCACGCATGCGCCGTTTACTCGTGCTGGGAGTGATGGCCGTGCTGGCCCTGGCGGGCTGCGGCGGAGGTGAGGTCCGGGAGATCTCGGCCGCGAACCTCCCCTCGACGAAGGACTCCACCTTCGTCTACCTGTCCAATCTCGACGTCGTCACCGACTGGGATCCCGCGAGCTCGTACTCCAACGAGATCATGTCGATGCAGAACGTCTACGACTCGCTGACGATGTACAACCCCCGGACGCGCAGGGCCGCGCCACGCCTGGCCGAGCGCTGGCAGAGCGCGTCCGACGGCAAGGTCTGGACCTTCACCTTGCGGTCCGGTGTGGTCTTCCACACCGGCCGGCCGGTGGACGCCGCCGCGGTCAAGGCGTCCGTCGAGCGCACCAAGCGGATGGGCGCCGGCGCGGCCTACATCTGGGACTCCGTCCAGCAGATCACGGTCAAGGACCCGCTCACCGTGGAGTTCCGGCTGAAGTACGCCGCACCGCTCGACCTGATCGCCTCCGCCGACTACGCCGCGTACATCTACGACACGCAGGCGGCGGGCGCGGGCGACCTCAAGAAGTGGTTCCAGGCCGGCAGGGACGCGGGCTCGGGGCCGTACACGGTGGCGAACTGGAAGAAGGGCCGCGAGAAGGAACTGGTGCTGCGCGCCTTCGACCGCTACTGGGGCGGCTGGGAGGGCCCGCACTACCGGAACATCGAGTTCCGCGTGACGCCCGACCTCAACAGGGCCTACCAGTTGCTACTGCGCGGCGAGGCGAGCTACGTGCAACGGCTGAACCCCGCGCTGTACCGCCGGGCCCGCACGACCGCGGGCGTCCGGACCCTCCAGGTGCCGTCGTTCCAGAACATGCTCGTGCTGTTCAACACCGCCTCGGGCCCGCTGACCGACGTACGGCTGCGCAAGGCGGTGCAGAAGGCGATCGACTACGACGGTCTGATCACCGCGCTCAAGGGCGCCGGGGCGCCCGCCTCCGGGCTCGTCCCCGAGGGCCTGCTCGGGCACACGCCCGGCTTCCCCCAGAAGCAGGACCTGACCGCCGCCGCCGCGCTGCTGAACGAGGCGGGGTACGGCCCGGGCGCCAGGCCCCTGCGCCTGACACTGACGTACGCGCAGGGGGACGACGACGAGGAACTGCTCGTGCGCAAGCTCAGGAGCGCGCTCGCCGAGCTGAACGTCCAGCTCGACGCGAAGGCGATGCAGTGGACCCAGCAGTGGGACCAGGGCAAGGCCGCCGACCCGGCCAAGCGACAGGACATCCTCGTCATGTACTGGTGGCCCGACTACGCCGACGCCTATTCGTGGTTCCTCAACGTCTTCCACAGCGCGGATCCGGTGTCCTTCAACCTCACCTACCTCAAGGACAGGGACGTCGACGCGAAGATCGACCGGCTGCCGTCACTGCTGACGAAGGACCGGTCCGCCGCGGAGACGGCGTACGCCGAACTCCAGAAGACGCTCATCGACGAGAAGGCCGTGGTGGCGGTGCCGTGGGTTTCGAACTACCAGCGGGCCTACCTTGGCAACGTCCAGGGGTACACCGACAACCCGGCCTACCCCAACGTCGTCTTCGTGCACGAGCTCATCCCCGGTGGCTGAGCCGCTCAGCTCCGCAGACTGCGGCTGACTCCGCCGCAGACAGGGCCGCGGGCGCCGCGGGACCGACGGGGTCCCGCGGGCTCGTCGAGGTGGGCGAGCATGGACTGCGCGGCCACGGCGTCCGACAGGATCCGCTGCGCCTGCTCGCCGTCGGGAAGCTGCCCGTGCTCGGCCAGTTCGTGCTGCAGGAAGGTGAGCGCGGCGGGGTGCCCGGCGGAGTCCGCGGCCACGGTGGCGCGGGCGGCGGTCAGCAGAGCGAGGTAGTGCGAGCGCAGGATCGCCTCGCGGGTCCGCAACTGCTCCAGGTCGTCGAGCAGGGAGTGCGCGAGCTCGAGCAACTCGCTCGGCCGCGGCGGCTCGGCGGTGATGTGGGCGCGGATGTCGTCGAACTCCGACCGCATGATGATGGCCACCTCCAGCGACAGAAGTCCGGGCGGCCGGGTTGGCGCCGTACGGGGACTTCCGCATCGTCTTCGTAGCGCGGGGCGATTGCGAGCGGCTTGACGTTCGGTTGCGTGGGAAGACGGCGGCCACCTGCAGCCGTCGCGGGACGCGGGGAAGACGGCCATGCGCGGCTGTCGTCCTTCACGTCGTGCCTCCCCGATCGTCCATGCCGTGCCGGCTGATCGCCGCGGCGCTAAGTAGATGCCTGAGAGACGGATCTGGTTGTCCCCGCACGCTCGCCCGTTTTGCCACGTATGGCATGCGGGGTGCGCTCCAGGCTCCGACCTGCGGGAACAGCCGCCACGGCCTCGCGTGTCCGACGACCGCTGCCCACGGGCCGAGCCGGCGCAGCGGGGGAATACCCCGCACGGTGAGGGCGTTGTTCTCGAACCGGGTCATGGCGGTGCCGGACCCTGGTAATCTTGTGGTGTCGGCGCGGTTCGGCGCACTCCTCTTCGATCACTTCGGTGGTTGTCTTGTGTGTGCGCGGCGGTTGCCGGCGGCTCCTTTGGCTTTTCGATCTTCTGGTTCTCGGTGGTTTTGCGCCGGGCTGGGGGTTCGGGTAAGTTAGAGGGGTTGCCCCGGAAACGGGGGGTCGAAATTCCTGTCGGTCGGCGGGTTTCGGGTCAAGAAGTCCCGGTGGGGCG
>NZ_JBITJO010000009.1:0-314847 GCF_044460045.1 Microbispora rosea
GGTCAGCGTGATCGTCGCCGGAACGTCGGAGTCGTTGACGGCGGTGACCGCAACGTACGCCGAGGTGCCGATGCAGCGGGAGGAGGCGGTGACGGCCAGCTTGACCTCCGGCGAGGACGCGGCCTCGAACGACCAGGAGTCGACCTCGAAGAGGTCCGCCCCGTCGGGACCGGCGTAGGTGAAGTACACGTCGTGCACGCCCGTGACGCCGTCGAGCTGGGCGCTCAGCTTCGTCCACTCGCCGAGCGGCGCGTCGACGGGAATGGTCGCCACCACGGGCGAGGTGCGGCCGTCGAGACGAACCTGGATCTTCCCGCCGGTCGCGAGCGGACGCACCTTGGCGGTGACGCCGGTGGCGCCCTCCGTGCCGAAGTCGACCTTCGCGAGCGACGTCCAGTCGCCGTTGTCGATGTCGTGCACCACGAGGTTCGGAGCCTGCGCGCCGAACTCCTCCGACCCGCCGTCGACCTTCTTCGTCGCGATGCCCTGCTGCCAGGCGATCGTCTCGGCCTCGATCACCCGGTAGGGGTCGAGGTTGCGGATCTGCTCGACGCCCTTGTAGTCGCCCTTCACCTCCTTGATCGTGCCGTCGGCGTTGAAGTCGAGCTTGGCGAGGTGCGGGCTGCGGAAGCCCTGGGTGGCGCCGCCCGTGATGCGACTGTTGAGCGTCTGGGCGTGGTAGGTGAAGTAGTACTGCCCGTCGAGCTGGAACACCGACTGGTGGTTGTTGCCGCCGGCGCCGAAGTAGGTGCCGGGGTTCTTGAAGATGATGCCCTTGTACGTTTCGGGGGTCCAGGGGCCCATCGGGCTGTCTGCCATGAGGTAGGCGATCGCGCCGGTCGGCGGGCCGTTGGGGTCGATCGCACCGCCGAAGCCGAAGTTCGACGAGTACGAGTAGTAGTACTTGCCGTCGCGCTTGAACAGGTGGCCGGCCTCGAACACGAGCGGCGCGTCGATGACCTCCGCCGAGCCCTCCGTGCTGATCATGTCGTCGCCGAGCTTGATCACGCGCGTGGACTTCGGGTGGTTGGTGTTCTCGGCGCTGCGCGTGCCGTCGTCGCCGCCACCGCCGAACACGAGGTAACCCTGGCCGTCGTCGTCGATGAACACGCCGGGGTCGAAGAGCCAGTTCTTGCCGTTGGAGGCCCCCGGAGTCGAACTCGTGATGAGCAGGCTGCCGCGCTCGTCGTGCCACGGGCCGACCGGCGAGTCGCCGACGATGACGCCGGAGCCGCCGCCGTTGTTGGCGAAGTAGAGGAAGAACTTTTCCTTGCCGTCGACGACCTTGCTCTCCATGGCGGGCGCCCACGAGTTGCTCGCGTAGCGGGCGACCCCGCTCGAGCCCGCGACCGGGATCTCGCCGTGGTCGACCCAGTTCATGAGGTCGTCGGACGAGATGACCGTGATCGTGTTGATGCTGGCGTAGGTGTTGGTCGAGGAGACTCCGGTGGGACCGGGCTTGTACTCCTGCGTGTCGTTGGTCATGTAGATGTACACGCGGCCGTCGTGGACGAACGCGTTGCCGTCCGCGCCGAACTTGTGCGAGATGAGCGGGTTGCCCTCGCCGGGGTTCTTGCCGAGCGCCTCGATGGTCGTCGACGGCACGAACTCGGAGACGGACACGTCGTCGACCTTGAAGTCCATGAGGTGCGTGTCCGGGGCGGACGCGGGGTCCGACGTCCAGGGCGTCTCGATGAAGAGCCGCGCGGTGGCGACGCTCTGCCCGGCGGGGATCGTGAACGTGCCCTGGATGAGCCCCCACTGCCCGCGCGCGACCGTCACCGTACCGACGTTCGTGTAGGTGCCGCCGCCGTAGTGCATGGTGGCGAAGAACTGCTTGGTCGCCGGGCTGTTGGGGTTCTCGTACTTCACCCGCGCCGTGACCGCGTACGTCTTGCCGGCCTGCACCTTGCCGGACAGGTCCTGCATCGGGCCGGAGCCGGTCGTCTTGCGGTTGGTGACGAGCACGGCGCTCGACCCGCCGTAGGCGTCCGTCGTGGCCGACAGCGTCGCGCCGTCGGTCGCGTTCCCGTTGTTGACGAACCAGCCGGAGAGGCCGTCCTCGAACCCGCCGTTCACGATGATGTTGGGTGCGGCGGCCTGGACCGGCCCCGCCGTCGCGGCTACCGCGGCGCCCAGCAGGGCGCCGGCCATCGCCATGGCGGCGACCCGTCGCCGGGTCGTCCTTCGAACACGCTTCAACACGAAATATCCTCCTTGGCCTCAGACTTTTCTGGGGACATGGACGCCCCGGAGCGGGTCGGCTCACTGCGATGGGGATGAGCGGCCGCACGCCCCGGCGAATCGCGCAGATGCGCGCGACTCGTTCATGGGGGGGGCGGGGCCGGCCGGCTGGCCGGCCCCGGGTTGTGCTCCGGCGGCGTCCTCGTCGTGGTGACCGTGATCACCGCCGGTGGTGGTGCGGCCGGCGGCAGCCGGCCGCCGTGTACGCGACTCAGCGGCAGCTTGCCGCGGTGTAGCCGGCGTCGTAGGACGAGGTGACCTGCTTGCCGTCGATCGTGGCGGTCGCCTTGACGGTGACCGTGCCGGCGTCGATCTGCCCGGCCCGGGTGTTGAAGGACTGGTAGGCCTGCTTGCCCGGAGCCACGTCGGCCACCGTCCTGGAACCGAACGGGGTGTTCAGCTCCACCGTCGCCGGGACGTCACCGTTGTTCACGGCGGTCACGGCGACGTACGCCGAGGTGCCGATGCAGCGGGAGGAGGCGGTGACGGCCAGCTTCACCTCCGGCGAGGCGGCCTTGAGCGTGCCGAGCCGGGCCAGCTGGTAGCTGAGCGCCCGCTCCGGAGCGTCGATCTGGTTCTGGGTGCCGAACTCACCGGCCCGCGCCGTCTTCGCGTCGTCGAGCGCGGCCTGCACGCCGGCCCAGGCGTCCGCCGGGTAGTCGCCCTCGTCGAGCGTGCCCGCGTAGGCGATGGCCGCGTCGAGGGCGCTCGTGTCGAGCGCCTTGTTCTGCGCGGTCAGCGTGTCGCTGAGCTTGTAGTAGTCGAAGTCGACGTGCCCGCCCTTCTCCTTCGTCGCGTAGTCGAACAGGCCGACCCGGTGTCCCATGAAGTGCGAGAGGCTGCCGTCGAGCGTCTGCGGGCCGACGCGGCTGCCCAGCTGGGTCCACCGCAGCCCGTCGAGGCTGTAGTAGAACGTCGTCCACAGCTGCCCGGCGGGCGAGCTGAAGTCGAGGTCCGCCTTCACGTACACCTGGGTCGCGTCTCCCAGCGGCACCGTCGTGCCGGACACGAAGTTCTCGATCGCCGCCTGGTCGATGTCGACCGCGAACGGCTGTCCCCGGTTGACGACGCCCAGCGTGTTCTGGCCGTCGACGCGCTTGACCGCCACGTAGGAGAACCCGCGGTTGTAGGCGGCCAGGCCGGCGACGTCACCGTTCTTCATGCCGGAGATGTCCATCCTGGTCTCGACGGACTGCCGCGGCCCGAACGTGCGCTGCGACAGCGTGTTCCGCGCCTCCTCGAACCAGGTCAGCTCGTCCTTGCCGGAGAGCTTGCCGTAGACGTACTTGCCGGTGACCACCTTGCCGGTCGTCAGCCGCAGCCATCCGTCCCGGTCGGTGAGCGACCAGTAGCGGTTGTCGGGGGCGTGGTTCCACTCCCACGCCGGGTCGAGCCGCGACCCGTTGGGGGCGATCTCCTCCTTCGAGGGGGCCTCGATCGTCACCGGCTGACCGACGACCGAGACGTCGTCGACCAGGTAGTCCACGCTCGACGACGCCGGCTGCGGGTTGGCCCACGGGGTCTCGACCGCGAACTTGAAGTTGTCCACGTTCGCCGTCGAGGGGATGGTGTACTGGCCCGTCACGGTCGTCCACTGCCCGGCGGGAACGTTCCCGGACGCCATCGTCTGGACGCCCGCGCCCCAGTCGGCCACCAGGTTGAACCGGATGCTGCTCGGGCCCGAGGTGTACTTGATCTTCGCCGACACGGTGTAGGTCACACCGCGCTGCACCTTGCCGTTGAGGAACTGGTTCGGCCCGGAGCCGTTGAGCGTGCGGTTGCTCACCTTCAGCGCCGCCGAGCCCGCGGCCGGGTCGGTCGTGTCACGGCTGATCGTCGCGCCGTACTGCGTGCCCCACGGCGAGACCGCGTCGGACTCGAACCCGGGGTTCTGCAGGAGTTCGACACCGATGAGCGAGTCGTCGTACGCGGGCGGGTCGGGGATCGTCCACTGCTCGTCCATGTACGGCCTGTGCGGCGCGTCGTTGGCGAAGTCGTCGGAGGCGACGATGCTCTTCTGCTGCTCGAACGTCTCCTCCTCGGGGCTGAGCTCGATCGGCTTGGCGAACGCGCCGCCCACCGGCACGACCCCGTTGGTGCCGAAGGTCGGCCAGCCGTCCTGCCAGGTGGCGGGGATGAGCGCCGGGGTGCGCCCGATCGGGAAGTTGTCGCGGAAGAACATGCCGTACCACTCGGTGCCGCCGTCGCGGGAGATCGGCACGAGGCTGCCCTGGGCGAAGCCGTTGGAGTTGAGCACCCCGCGGGCCTCGTAGGTGTTCGTGCCGTCCGCCGACGTGTAGCGCCCGAGCAGGTCCTTCGAGCGGAACATGGCGACCTGGCGTCCCTGCCCGGACGGCCAGGTGATGATGACCACGTAGTAGTAGCCGTTGATGTGGAAGACCTGGGCGCCCTCGAACAGGCCGCCGATGAACGGCTTGCCGGCGTAGTCGTTCGCCGTGAAGATGTTCGGGAAGTCCTTGTCGATGCCTGACATGTCGGACTTGAGGCGCACGGCACTCGTATTGCCCGAGCCGTAGAAGATGTAGGCCGTGCCGTCGTCGTCGAAGAACAGCGACGGGTCGTGCAGGCCGCGGCCGAGCGGTGTGCGCGTCCACTTCCCGTTCTCGACGTCGTCGGTGCTGTAGAGGTACGCCCCGCCGAGGTTGTTGGTGTTGAAGACGACGTAGAACTTGCCGTCGTGGTAGCGCAGCGACGACGCCCACTGGCCCTGGCCGTACGAGTTCTGCCCGTTGCGCAGGGAGAACGCGTCGCCGATGTCCGCTCGGTCGAACACGTAGTTGACGATCTCCCAGTTCACCAGGTCGTACGACTTCATGATCGGCGCGCCCGGGCTCAGGTGCATCGTCGTGCTGATCATGTAGTAGACGTCCCGGTGCTCCTTGCTCTCCGCGGCCGGAACGCGTTCAACGCTGATGTCGGGCACGTCGGCGTTGGTGATCGGCACGGTGTAGGTGCCGTCGCCCTTGTCGGTCGAGGTGTACGACGGCTTCGGCGACCACCCAGCGGAGGCGTTCGCCGCACCACCGTGGGACACGAGACCGCCGCACACGAGCGCGGCGGCCGTCGCGAGCGAGATCCTCCGGATCCGTCGGGGGACCGCCGAGGATCGGCGATTTTCGGGCACGCGAAACTCCTCTGATGAGCGATGTCAGGCAATGCCTGACATTGGGGGGTGTGGGTTCGGAGTGAGCGGTCGGCTGGAGGGCGGGCGAACGGCCGGCCCGCGGAGGAGGGCTCGTCCCGGGCCCGGCCGGCATGGCGGTCCCGGCTGGGAGGAACGGAGCGCGCGGGCTCGCGGTGAAGGCGGGGGTCCTACCGGTTGTGCCGGGTGCGGAGTGGGATGGTCACCTCGGGCCCATGGGTGGGGCGGCCGTGAGGTGAACGCTCGTGAGGGGGCCGTGTTCGTATGGGCGGGTCGGCGCGAAACCCTCCCGGGGAGGGGCGGGGTGAGCCGCGGCGGGGGGACCGCTTCTCATCAGGGGGGCTCCTCGGCTGTTAGCGCTAACATTTGGGATTGCAGGTAGATGACGGCGATGTTTCGTGAACGTAGGTCGGGAGGGCGCGCACTGTCAAGAGTGGGAGACGTCCACCGAGGTCGGTAACGTACTGTCCGTAAGTCGGGAAGCTGCCGTATCGGCACGTCAAGGAGCGCTCTAAGAAGGCGGATAACGGATTCGTCTACCGACATCCCCTTCATGCCGCTTTCTAGCGTTTGGTGACAAATTGGTGACGCGTCTTCCCCGTCGCGATCAAGGCCGTACCATCCTTGATGTACGACGAGGGGAGTGTTGTGGACGAGCGTAAGGCGCCCGCGGGCGTCGACCCGTTTACGCCGAGCGTCGCCCGGATGTATGACTACTACCTGGGCGGCAAGGACAATTTCGCGGCGGATCGCGAGGCCGCCGAGAAGATCATCGAGATCCTGCCCAACCTTCCCGACATCGCCAGGGAGAACCGCGAGTTCCTGATCCGTGCCGTCACGTACCTCACGCGGCAGGGCATCCGCCAGTTCCTCGACATCGGCGCCGGGCTTCCGACGCAGCGCAACGTCCACCAGGTCGCCCAGGAACTGGCTCCGGAGTCGCGGATCGTCTACGTCGACAACGACCCGATCGTCCTCGTCCACGCGCGGGCCATCCTGGCCGAGAACGAGCGGGTGCGCGCGATCGAGACGGACATGCGCGACCCCGAGGCGCTGCTGCGGCATCCGGAGGTCCGGGAGCACATCGACTTCTCCCAGCCGCTCGCCGTCCTGCTGCTCGGCGTGCTGCACTTCGTCCCGGACGACGACGAGGCCATGAAGATCGTCGCGGCGCTCCGGAATCCGCTCGTGCCGGGCGGCTACCTCGTCGTGTCGCACGGCTCCCTCGGCGACCTGAGCGAGGACCAGGAGGAGGAGGGCCGGAAGGTCTTCAGCCGGACCTCCGTCCCCGGCACCACCTCCCGGTCGTACGACCAGGTCCTCGCGTTCTTCGACGGGCTCGACCTGGTCGAGCCGGGAGTGGTGCCGCTGCACGAGTGGCGGCCCGACACCGACTACCCCTACGTACGGGAGGGCAAGGCCGGCGCGCTCGGCGGTGTGGGCCGCGTCCGCTGACGCCTGGGCGGGACACCCGGCTCACGGGAGAGCGGGCAGGTGGCCCCGCCACGGTCCGCGCGTCCCCCCGTGATCAGGGCCGCTCGGCCAAGAGCGCGCTGATCCGGCCGGCGAGGCCGGGCACGTCGGCGTCCGGGGCCGGATTCAGCTGCCAGTCGGCGAGCTGCAGGGACGCCTCGACCACCGCCTTCGCCCGTTCGTGACGGCGGTCCATGTACGCGTCGAACAGCGACTGGTCGAGCCGGTCGGCGGCGAGCAGCAGCTCGGCCAGGACGGCGGCGTCCTCCAGGCACTGGGCCGCGCCCTGGGCGAGGGTCGGCGGGCAGGCGTGCGCGGCGTCGCCGGCGAGCACCACACGGCCCCGGTTCCACGGCCGGTCCACCAGCAGCGACTCGAACCACGTGTAGTTGATGCGGTCGGGGTCGGTGATGTCCTCGCGGATCTCGTCCCAGGCGCCGCCGTATCCCTCGGCGAGGGCTCGCATGTGCGCGACCTTGTCACCGATCGCCTCCCGGGGCCTGGCCTTGTCCACCAGGTAGGCGTACATGGTGTCCGGGCCGGTGGGGCAGTATCCGGCGATGAAACAGGGGCCTCCGTAGACGAGGTCGGTGCGCTCGACCCCGGCGGGGCGGCGGGTGTGCACGCGCCAGATGCCCATGCCGGTCGGCCGCGGGGCGACGTCGATCCCGATCAGAGCACGCACCGCCGAGCGGATGCCGTCGGCGCCCACCACCAGGTCGTAGGCGTCGCTGGTGCCGTCGGACAGCCGCACCTCCACCTGGTCGCCGGTGTCGGTCAGCGCCTCGGCGGTCACCCCGAACCTGGTCCGCGCCCCGGCCTCGCGCACGGCGTCGGCGAGGATGGCGGCCAGTTCGGGGCGGTTCATACCGAGGGTGGCCGGCAGGCCGGGGCCGCCGATCCGGGCGTCGGGGATCTCCGTGAGCAGCGTGCCGTCCGGGGCGCGCAGCCCCAGCGAGTCGAACGGGAAGCCCGCGGCGGCGACCCGGTCCCACAGCCCGAGGTCGCGCAGCACCCGCAGCGCGTTGCCCTGCAGGGTGATGCCCGAGCCGAGTGCGCTGGTCCCCGGCTGGATCTCCGCGATGTCGACGGTGACACCGGCGCGGGCGAGCGGGATCGCCAGGGCCGACCCGGTGGTGCCGCCGCCGACGATGAGGACGTTGCCTACTGCTGGCATGACGGTCTCACTTCATGACGAGGGAAATGACAGGAGAGCAGACCACGTCCTTGATCGTAAACGGAGCGGCGGCGAGTGATCCTGGCGGTCCCGGTACGCACACGAAGGGAGAAGCGGCGAGAGGCCGGGCCTCAACCTCGGGGTCGAACCCGGCGGCGGAGGCGGCGCGGTGGCACGGGGCCACAGGTCAGGGGGCGTACGGGTCACCGCTCCGGCCAGAACGGGTCCCTGCCGATGAAACCCAGCAGTCTGGCCTGGGCGTCCGCATCGCCGGGCACCTCGATCCGGGCGCCGAACTGGCCGGAGTCGCGGATGACCTGCTCCATCTGCTCCATCTCGGCGAGGAGCCGAGCGCAGAATTCGGCGTCCAGCCGGTCGTCCTGGCCGGTGGCCCTGGCCAGGTCCCACGTGTGCATGAACACGTCGGCGGTGTAGAACCGGTCGATCGCGGTCGCCAGCGGCAGGCTGCCGACGTGGGGGTTGGCGAGTTCCCGGTGCGCCGTCTCCGGATCGTCCAGCACCGCCTGCACGCCGTCACAGTGGACCTGCCACGCGGCGACCGGGTTCTCGTCCACCGGCGGTCCGCAGGGCAGCGCGACACCGGCGCCGGCGGCGAGAAACCCGGGGAACCATTCGGTCAGGTGGCGGACGACATCACGGGCGGCCCAGCCGGCGACGGGGGAGGGCGCGTCCCAGGACCGGGTGCCGCGGACCCGTTCGGTGAACAGTCCCGCGACCTGCCGGTGCCGCTCGGCCGGGCGGTCAGACAGCGCCATCGCTGAGCACTCTCTCCAGCTTGGCGTAACCGTCCTCGACCCCTACCTCCATACCGCTGCGCAGCCACGCGTCGCGGCTTTCGAAGCTGTCGACCAGCGACTGCGCCCGCAGCCGCGTACGGCCGTCGCCCAAGTCGTCGAACCACAGCGTCTCCAGTGCGACTCCGTCGGGATCGCCCTCGAACGTGAAGGTCTGCACGATACGGTCCGGCCGTACCTCGTGGAAGCAGCCGTGAAACCCGTACTCCGTGCCGTCGTGCACCGAGACGTAGCGCCAGCTGCCGCCGGTGCGCGCCTCCCAGTGCTCGATGCGGGTGACTGTGGTGTCGGGACCCACCCAGCGGGCGAACAGCGCGGGATCGGTGTGGGCGCGGAACAGTTGCTCGGGCGTCGCCTCGAAGTCACGCGTCATCCGGATGACCGGCAGCGTCGTGTCGGCCTCGATGGCCGTCTTTGTGATCCTGTCCATGCTCGTCTCTCCTCATCTCGGCGATGACGGCGTCGAGGCGGCGGTAGCGCTGCTCGGCGCGGTCCCGGTGGAGCTCGATCCAGGTGTCCATCAGGTCGAAGGCGCGGACCTCCAGGCGCACCGACCGGGGCTGTGGCCCTCGCGGCCGGCTGACGAGCCCGGCGTCCTCAAGCACCCGCAAGTGCTTGTAGACGGCCTGGAGCGTCATCCGGTAGGGCTCGGCCAGCTGGCCTACGGTCGCGTCGCCCTCCGAGAGCCGGACGATCATGTCGCGCCGGGTCGGATCGGCGAGGGCGGCGAAGATCCGCGACAGCGCGTCCATGGTTTCCGCCCCCCTTAGTTTCAACCCAACGGGTGAAAGGATCGTAGACCGTGGACCGCCGTATGACAACCATGTGGTTGAAAGCGCTGCTCCTGCACCCTTTATGTCAGTCGGCCGGCCCGATGCCGCCGGGGGCCTCACGGCGTCGAGCCGCTCGTCTTTCCCGGCGGCCATCAGGGCCTGGCGCTCGACCCCGCCGCCTGCGCCGATATCATCCACGCGGTCCTCGCCCGGCCGCGCTGACCAGGGCGGGTGTGAGCACCGACACCGAGGCGGACGAGGTCTTCGTCGTGCTCCACGGCAGCGCGACGATCGAGGTCGAGAACGGCCCGGTGCTCGACGTCGGCCCGGGCGACGTCGTGCTGATGCCCGGTGGCGCGCGCACGGTGTGGACGGTGCACGAGACGCTTCGCAAGGTGTACGCCGTGCGCCCCTGATCACCTCGCAGCGTCGCGGCGAACGTTCGACGTTCCACCGGCGAACGGAGGGCGGCGCGCCGTCAGCCTCGGAGTGGGAAGGGGACGTGGACGCGGCCCTCGGTCCGCATGAGCTCGAACGTCCTGCGGATCGACGCGGCGTCGTTGAGGTGCGGGAACGGGACGCCGGGGGGAGCGGCGACCCCGAGGAAGGCGCACAGCGGTCCCCATCCCTCGCGCACGTCGAAGACCAGAAGCCGTTCGGGGGGAAGGGCGGCCGGCACCGCGGCGACATGCCGGTGGTAGGCCCCGACGGCCCGCTCCTCGTCCGGACTGTGACCGGGCCGCCAGTCCTCACCGAAGACCGACCCGCTGATCCGCTCGAAGAGCGGCCGGAGGCTGGTCATGGCGGCGACGACGGGCCGGATGCCCTCGGGCACCTCGTCCTCCCGCAGCGGCTCGCGCGGGCTCAGCGAGCCCAGCATGCGGAAGCTGGCGTACCAGCTGTCCGGGTCGCGGACGGTCAGGACGACCTTGGCGTCCGGATAGGCCTGTGCCAGCTCCCGCCAGAAGAAGCTGGCGGGCCAGTCCACGCAGGACCGGAAGCCCTCGAAGACCCTCTCCCAGTCGGCCGCCCCCTCCGAGCAGACGGGCAGCCACCGTTCGGCGAGCTCCGGGCGGAGCAGGACCTCGAAGGTGTGGTAGCAGGGCCCGAAGCCGAGCAGCTCCAGGGCCGCCTTCGTCGACGTCGTTCCGGTGCGCGGAAGTCCCGCGCCGATGACCTCCAGCATGTCCAGGCTCCCGTCGTCGCCCCCGCCGGCTGACGCGGTAGACCATGCCCGCCCGCCGGGTGTTCTCACGGCGCGCTCGCATCCCCGCGGCGTACCTCCTTCGTGGATCTGACAATATTTCGGCGTTTCTATGAAACTTTCCAATATCCGCGACCCCTGAACGGCGGGGCACGCCTCTGACGTCCTTCTCTTCTCGGCCGCGAAGCATCCGGTGATCAGTGGCTTGAGTCGCCAGAAAGTTTTAGGCACGCTTCGGAAACATTCACGTCGCCGGTCCGGTGAGGGTGTGGCGTCCGCAGCCTGCGAGCAGTACGGGAGCCCGGCCCCCGGGCGCCATGGCCACGCCCCCGGTCGGCGCAACCGGAGGAAGGACAGCTCACGTGAGACGACGCATCGTGGCCTTGCTGGCCGCCGTGCTGATGCCCGTGGTCGCGGCGACCACGTTGCTGGTCACCCAACCGGCCGCCGCGGCCTCGCTGACACGGGTGACCAGCTTCGGCAACAACCCGAGCAACCTGAACATGTACATCTACGTGCCGGATCGGGTGGCGGCCCGGCCCGCGCTGCTGGTCGCCGTCCACTACTGCACGGGCACCGCGTCGGCGCTGTTCGGCGGATACTTCCGCGACTACGTGACCGCGGCCGACCAGTACGGGTTCATCATCGTGTTCCCCGAGGCCACGCGCAGCGGGCAGTGCTTCGACGTGTACTCGCCCCAGGCGCTGAGGCGGGGCGGCGGCAGCGACCCGGTCGGCATCATGTCGATGGTCGACTACGCCAAGTCGCGCTACAACGTGGACCCCGGCCGCGTCTACGTCAGCGGCGTCTCCTCCGGCGCGATGATGACCAACGTGCTGGCGGCCGAGTATCCGGACGTCTTCGCGGCGGGTTCGGCATTCATGGGCGTCCCGGCGGGCTGCTTCGCCACGACCGACGGCTCCACCTGGAACAGCCAGTGCTCCGGCGGGCAGAGCATCAAGTCCGCCCAGCAGTGGGGTGACCTGGCCCGTTCGATGTACTCCGGCTACGGCGGCTCCTATCCGCGCATGCAGCTGTGGCACGGCACCAACGACACCACGCTCGCCTACCCGAACTTCGGCGAAGAGATCAAGCAGTGGACCAACCTCAACGGCGTCAGCCAGACGCCCGTGTCCACCGACAGCCCCTCGTCGGGGTGGACCCGCACCCGCTATGGCAACAACAGCACGCAGCCTCCGGTCGAGGGCGTCAGCGTCTCCGGCCAGGGACACTCGCTGCCCCTCAACGGCATGATCGCCTACGCGATCAACTTCCTGGGCCTCAACAGCACCACGCAGAGCTCTCCGTCGCCCTCTCCCTCGCCGTCACCGACGCCCTCGCCCACGCCGTCTCCCACTCCGCCGAACAGCCCGTCGCCGAGCCCGTCGTCCGGCCCCACCGGGGGCCCGCCGGCGACCACCCTCGGCGCGGCCGCGGCCCGCAGCGGCCGTTACTTCGGCACCGCGATCAGCGCGAGCAAGCTGGGTGACTCGAACTACACGACGATCGCGAATCGTGAGTTCAACATGATCACGGCCGAGAACGAGATGAAGATCGACGCGACCGAGCCGAACCAGGGTCAGTTCAACTTCACCAACGCCGACCGGATCTACAACTGGGCGACGCAGAACGGCAAGCAGGTGCGCGGGCACACGCTGGCCTGGTACTCCCAGCAGCCGGGCTGGATGCAGTCCCTCAGCGGCAGCGCGCTGCGCCAGGCGATGATCAACCACATCAACGGGGTGATGGCCCACTACAAGGGCAAGATCCCGTACTGGGACGTGGTCAACGAGGCCTTCGACGACAGCACCGGCGGTCGGCGCGACTCCAACCTGCAGCGCACCGGCAACGACTGGATCGAGGTCGCCTTCCGCACCGCGCGGGCCGCCGATCCGGCGGCCAAGTTGTGCTACAACGACTACAACATCGACAACTGGACCTGGGCCAAGACCCAGGGCGTCTACAACATGGTCAAGGACTTCAAGCAGCGCGGCGTGCCGATCGACTGCGTGGGACTGCAGGGCCACTTCAACAGCGGCAGCGCCTACAACAGCAACTACCGCACGACCATCTCCAGCTTCGCCGCCCTCGGGGTCGACGTGGCCATCACCGAGCTGGACGTCGAGGGCGCCTCGGCCACCACCTACGCCAACATCGTCAACGACTGCCTGGCGGTCTCCCGCTGCGTCGGCATCACCGTGTGGGGCGTACGCGACAGCGACTCCTGGCGCTCCAGCCAGACCCCGCTGCTGTTCGACGGCAACGGCAACAAGAAGGCCGCCTACACCTCGGTCCTCAACGCCCTCAACAACGCCTCACCCAACACCTCGCCCAGCCCCACCCCGCCGGTCAGCCCTAGCCCCAGCCCGACCCCGCCCGTCAGCCCGAGCCCGACCCCGCCGGTCAGCCCGTCTCCCGGCACCTCGCCCCAGCCGGGCGGATGCAGCGCGACCATGCGTACGGTCAACAGCTGGCCCGGCGGCTTCCAGTCCGAGGTCACGGTCAACGCCGGCAGCTCGGCACTCAACGGCTGGACCGTGAACTGGAGCTGGTCCGGCTCTCCGTCCATCACGCAGCTGTGGGGCGGCCTCAAGTCCGGCTCCGGTGCTTCGGTCTCCGTGCGCAACGAGTCGTGGAACGGCACGCTGCCCGCCAACGGCACCACCACCTTCGGGTTCACCGCCAACGGAAGTCCGGAGACGCCGACGCTGACGTGCAGCGCCTCCTGACCGGTGACACCGTGATGACGCGCTCCTGACCAGGAGGAGCGTGCAGGGGCACCCCCGCCACCCGCGGGGGTGCCCCGTCTGTGTGGCGGGCCGCCCGTGTGTTCGGCAGGAGGTCAGTGCGCGAAGCCGCCGGGCCTGCCGTTCCTGTCGGCGATCAGACCGGCAAGCGTTGCCACCGCGATCTCCGGAGGCGTACGCGAGCCGATGTTGAGCCCTATCGGGCGGTGCACGCGGGCGATCTCCCCGGGTGGGACGCCCAGCTCGGTCAGCGCCCGCACGTGCGGCCCCTCGTGACGGGGACTGCCCATGATGCCGATCCAGCGCGTGGGGCTGCCGAGAACGTCACGCAGTATCGGCCCGATCTCCGCGCGGTGATGGTCGGTGACGACCACGTCGGCCGTGCCGTCCAGGTGGTCGCCCACCTCTCTCACCACGGGGACCGCGCCCGCGGAGAGGCCGCCGAGCCCGCGGTCCGGGTCGGGTTCCAGCAGGATCGGCCGGAAACCCAGCTCCACACCGAACCGCAGCAGGTGATCGGCCACCGGAGACGCGAACACCGCCACCAGCGTCCGCCCCGTCTCCTCCGGCCGCCCCGCCTCTTCCGGCCGTACGTGGCCGTGGGCTGCCGCGCACGCGGGGTCCTCGTCATGGCTGTGGCTCATGCCCGCAGTCTCTCAGCCGGGGGCCGCGGGACGACGCCCTCGGCCCGCGCCCCTTCGGAAGCTATTGCGTTTCGTCCACAATTGGTCAAGACTGAGCGTTAACGATCAGATTCGGTCGCCTACGGCTCGTGAAACGCGACCGAACCTGAGCGATTTCGCCTGCCGTCACCCTCCTGAGAATGCTGAGAACGTCCGAGGTGACCATGAGACACGCCGTCGCGATGCTCGCGACGCTCGCGGCGCTGGCCGCGCCGACCACCCTGATCCCCGCCCCGGCCGAGGCCGCCCACGCCCAGGCGCCGCCCGCGGTGTACCCGGAGGTCGGCAGGGGCACCGCCTTCCTGGACCACGACGCGCTCGTGTCGGGCTACGCCGAGCCGGAGTGGTACAAGGCCAACATCCCGTTCCTGGAGGTGCCCGACCGGGAGATCCAGGACGTCTACTACTACCGCTGGAGCACGTACAAGCGGCACATCCGCTACACCGACTCCGCGACCGGCGACGTCATCACCGAGTTCCACAACCCGCCCGGATACTCCGCCCCGCTCGGCGGCATCGTCGCCGCCGCCGGTCACCACGTGTACGAGGGGCGCTGGCTGCGCGACACCCGCCCGATCGACGACTACCTCACCTACTGGCTGCAGGGACCGGGCGCCGGCCCCAAGCCGAAGGAGGAGTACCTCAACAAGGACACCGACGACTGGGCGCACCAGTACTCCTGGTGGGCAGCCGACGCCGCCTACCAGCGCTATCTGGTCACCGGCGACGCGTCCTTCGTCGAGGGGCTGCTGCCCGACCTGGTGCGGCAGTACGACAAGTGGGGCGGCCAGTACGACAAGAAACTGGGTCTCTACTGGTCGGTGCCGGTGTGGGACGCGATGGAGTACACCGCCTCCGCCTACGAGACCGACCCGGCCGATCCCTACCACGGCGGCGCGGGCTATCGGCCGACGCTGAACGCCTACCAGTACGGCGACGCCAGGGCGATCGCCGCCATCGCCACCATGGGCGGCGACAAGGCGCTCGCCGAGAAGTTCGAGAAGCGGGCGGCGTCGCTGCGGGACGCGCTGCACCGCTACCTGTGGGACCCGGAGCGGTCCTTCTTCTACCACAAGGCCCGCGCCGACCTCGACCCCCAGCAGCGGCTGGTGTCCACCCGGGAGCAGATCGGGTTCGTGCCGTGGGCGTTCGACATGGCCGAGCCCGGCACGGAGCGGGCGTGGGCGCAGCTGCTCGACCCGCAGGGGTTCGCCGCGCCGTACGGGCCGACCACCGCCGAGCGGCGCAGCCCGCTGTTCATGCGTGACGCGCTGAACGGCTGCTGCCGCTGGGACGGGCCGAGCTGGCCCTACTCCACCTCGACGACGCTCACCGCGATGGCCAACCTGCTCGACGACTACGACCAGGATGTGGTCACCCCCGCCGACTACTACACGGTGCTGCGGGGCTACGCGCTCACCCAATACAAGGACGGGCATCCGTACGTCGCCGAGGCGCACCACCCGGACGAGCCGCGCTGGATCTACGACTCCCCGGGCCACAGCGAGCACTACAACCACTCGACCTTCAACGACCTGGTGATCAGCGGCCTGATCGGGCTGCGCCCGCAGAAGGACGGCACGGTCGTGCTGAAGCCGCTCGCGCCGGCCGGGTGGGACTACTTCGCGCTGGAGAACGTGCCCTACCACGGGCACAACGTGACGGTCCTGTGGGACCGCGACGGCAGCAGGTATGGCCAGGGCGCGGGCCTGCGCGTCTACGTGGACGGCAGGCAGGCCGCCAAGCGGGCAACGGTCGGCGAGCTGACCGCCCGCGTGCCGGCCGCCGTGGCCCCCGGCCGGTCCTCGCGGCCGGACGACGACGCCGCCAACCCGTACGGCACCGGCTACCCCAAGCCGTTCGCGTCGTACACCAACGGCATCGACAACGTGTGGGAGGCCGTGGACGGGCGGATCTTTTACGACGACGTCCCGCACAACCGGTGGACCAACTACCGCTCGCCGAACGCCGAAGACCATCTCGGCGTGGACTTCGGCGTGCCGACCCGGGTGAGTGACGTGCGGTTCTACGCCTACGACGACGGCGGCGGAGTGAAGGCCCCCGCGTCGTACCGGCTGGAGTTCTGGGACGGCGCGGCGTGGCGCGAGGTGTCGGACCAGACCCGCACGCCGGAGCGGCCCGTGGGCGCCGCGCTGAACCGCGTCACGTTCCCGGCCCTGACGACGACCAGGATCAGGCTGGTGTTCGGCAACCCGCCGGGCGCGTACGTCGGCGTCACCGAACTGCAGGCGTGGTCACCCGCGGCGGGCGACACCTCGGTGGACGTGGCCGTCGCCGGGCAGGCGAGTGCCGGCGTGCCCGCCGAGGTGACCACCACCTTCGCCAACCGGGGACGCACGCCCGCCACCCGGGTCACGTCGTCGCTGGCCGTGCCGCCGGGGTGGTCGGCCGAGCCGGTCGGCAGCCCGCGTGCCCCGGTGGTGCGGCCGGGCGGCGAGTTCACCGTACGCTGGCGGGTCGCGCCGCCCGCCGGGACCGCGCCGAGCCCCGGCGCCCACCCGGTGCGCGCCATCACCGAGTACGCCGGGTCGGCGCGGGCCGTGAGCCCCTACGGCCAGGTGACCGTGGGGCTCGACCCGGACTCCTACGGGAAGGTGGACATCGAGGACGACTTCGCCGCCGACACCTCGGCGGGCTACACGCTCTACAAGCCCGAGGGCGGCGAGGCCCTTCCCGCGGTCACGGCCGGCGGCGGCCGGTTCGCGGGCGGCGGCACCCAGCCGTTCTTCGGCCTGGCCGCCGGACCTGCGGCGCTGTCGTCGGCCGACGCGATCAGCGTGGTGACGGCGGGGGAGTTCGCCGGCACCGGCAGCCCGGAGGACAGCGTGTTCGTCGGCTGGGTGAAGGACGCGGGCACCTACGTGACCGCCTGGTACAACAACACCCGCAAGCAGTCGGGGATCAACGTGCGGGTCGGCGGCCGGTTCCTCGACACGCCCGGCGACGCCCAGCTGACCCTGAAGCCGGGCGACCGGTTCGCGCTGGCGCTGTCCGGTGACACCATCACCTCCTTCGCCTACACGGGCGGCCAGTGGCGTCCGCTGCGTACGGCGGACATCGGCGGCACGCTCGCCACCCCGCAGGCCCGCGAGGGCTTCCGCTACGGCTTCGGCCTGCGCGGCACCTCCGGCACGATCGCGGTCGCCGGCCTGGAGGGCCGCGCTTCCCCGTAGTGCGGGCCGCAGGCGAAGGACGCGCGCCGACACCGGCTGACGGCGCCCGATGGCTTCCGCGGCTTCCTCCTGCGTGGCAGACCGAAGCTACTCAGCGCAGTACGGCCGTCAGCAGGTCGGCGCCCAGCGCCGTCAGATTGGGCAGATTAACGGCGTAACGGACATAACGCCCCTGCCTTCGGGCAGTCAGAAGGCCCGCGCGGCGAAGGACAGCGAGGTGGCGGGAAACCTCCGGGGGCGAAAGTTCCCACGCGTGGGCCAGCTCACCGGTGGTGTGCGAGCCGCGGGCCAGGGTGCGCAGCAGCCGCAGCCGTACCGGATGCGCGAGTGCCTCCAGCCGTAGCGTGACCGTCTCCAGCGATACCAGCTCCGATGGACCGGCCTCGGCCACGGGGTACTGCACCACCGGCTGCCACCCGGGCGCGTGGACCACCACCAGGTGCGGGCGGCCGAAGACGCTGGGCAGGAAGGTGACCCCGCTGCCGAGGGCGGCGGTCGCGTTGTCCTGCAGCTTGTCCACGATGATGCAGTTGCCGTCCGGCGCCAGGGTCACGGCGCTGGAGACCGATGCGAGTGCCGCCCCGATGCCCTGGCGCTTGAGCAGGTCGTTCTTCAGGCGCAGGTCGGTGGCGAGCTGCACGGCGACGCCCGCCCAGGCGGCGTCGAAGAAGGCCTCAGCGCACTGTTCGAGTGTGTGACGCACCCGCGCCCGCACAGCGGCCGGGTCCGCGAGCAGCCGTTTCGCGAAGGCCTCCTGAAGCGCGCCGCGGGCCTGGGCCAGGTCCAGGGCCCGCTCGCGCGCCGTCGCGTCGGCCAGCGGCGACGGCGCGCCGAAGTGGACCCGGTTGCTGCCGCACGTCGTAACGAGCGCGGCGGTCACATAAGCTTCGTCGTCGATCCGGTCCACATCGTCCAACTCCTCGGCGAGGGTAAGCCGAGGCCGGGCGGGGACCAGGAAGTCGGCTCGTGAGGAACGCCAGAGGAACTCCGCCTCCCGCAGCCGTTCGGCCAGCTCCGGCTGTATCCCGGCCCAGACATCCCCGGCCCAGCCGGCGAACTGCGGGTGATGCCCGGGTTCGGCCAGCACGTGCAGCATCGCGGTCAGCTCGGCCAGCGGGGAGGCAGCGAACCGCAGTCGCCCGGGCGGCAGGCCGCCGATGTCGATCCTCAACGCCATCCACCCATAATCGCTGGTCGGATGGCCGACGATCGCGTCGATTGACGGTGTCCGTCAATCGACACAGTCGGCCCGGCGGCCGAACGCACTGTTGACGCCATGGCAACCATCGCCAAGATCCGGCCGCGTGCCCTCGTCCGTGCCTCCGGAGGCCCCCGCTACGCCGTCGCCCTGGCCGTGGACGCGCTCGGCACCGGCCTGCTGCGGCCCTTTCTGCTGCTCTACGGGGTGATGGCGCTGAGGCTGTCCGCGCCGGTCACCGGCATCGCCATGACGGTCGGCGTCGTCATGGGTCTGGTGTGCATGCCCGCGGTGGGCCGATGGCTGGACCGGGGCGCACGCAGCACCGTCGTGGCGGCGTCGATGCTGGTGCGGGTGCTGGGCGTGGCGCTGCTGCTGGCCACCCCGACGGGGAACGTCTGGCTGTTCGCGACGGCGGCGCTCTTCCTGGGCATCGGTAACCAGGCATGGCCGGCCGCCCACGCCGCCCTCGTGGCCACGGTCGCCCACGGTCGCGAACGCGACGCCGCCCTCGCGGGAGGCCGCGCCCTGCGCAACGCCGGTCTGGGCGCGGGCGCCCTGCTCGCCACTGCGTGCCTGGCGGGCGGCACCACCGCATTGCACGCGTTGGCAGCCGTCACGGGGCTCGCCTATCTCGCTGCGGCATCCTTGGCGTGGTCGGTCCATGTGCACGCTCACCCGTCCGCTGCCGCGGCCACGACTAGGGACGACGAGACCGCACCCCGGATGCGCGCGCTGCTGGCCGCCAACGTGATCTACGTCTTCTGCCTCAACGTCCCCGAAATCGCGCTCCCCCTGGTCCTGGTGACGCAGATGCACGCCTCTCCGGTGTGGTCGGCGGCCATCTTCGTGGCCAACACGGTGCTGGTGGTCACTCTGCAGGTTCCGGTCACCGTCCTGATGTCCCGTTTCCCCCGGCGGACCGTACTGGCAATCGCCGGCGTGGTACTCGCCGCGTCCTACCTCGGCTTCCTCGCGGCCACCTCACTGGGACACGGTTGGGGCGCCCCAGCTGTCGCCGTGGTGTCCGTGGTTTGCACCATCGGCGAGATCATCTACGCCGGCAGCGCCACCGCGCTCGTCGCCGCCCTCGCCCCGGCCCATCTCCTGGGACGCGCCCTCGCCCGTCTTCAGCTCTCCACGGGCTTCGGCCTCGCCATCTCCCCGGCGGTCATCACCGCTCTCGCCTCCAACGACTCGACCACCCTCTGGGGCAGCCTCACCGCTGCGACGCTCCTGTCCGCCTCCGCCGTCGCCACCGAGAAGGATCAAGGGTCGAGCAGAGCGGGCCTGCCCGTAGGCGAGACGAGCAAGGCCGGTGTCCGGGTACGTCGCGGGGGCTGACGACTTTGCCCAGCCCGGGGCGGCGGTAGGTGACGAACACCGGTCCGCGAGTGCGGCCTTTCGCCGGCCGGGGCAGCAACTGAGCGGTATCCGCATGCCGTACACGGGCACCAGCACCCGCAAGCATTCGGGCATCAACGTGCGGGTCGGCGGCCGGTTCCTCGACACGCCCGGCGACGCCCCGCTGACCCTGAAGCCGGGCGACCGGTTCGCGCTGGCGCTGTCCGGTGACACCGTCACCTCCTTCGCCTACACCGGCGGCCAGTGGCGTCCGCTGCGTACGGCGGACATCGGTGGCACGCTCGCCACCCCGCAGGCCCGCTCGGGCGCCATCCGGACCGGGCGAGCCGGGGGATGCCGGACAGCCGGGCAGGGCGGTGGCGTGGAGGGCGCCGGTCCTCGTCGCGGCGGACCGCCGGGCATCCGTGCGGTCGCGGTTTGGCGGACCGGCCATGTCGCCGATCTTCCGGCGGGATACTGGAAGTGCCGTCCATGCCCCCGACCCCCCGGAGAGTCATGCCGCAGCCCCTGGAGCCGAGCGATCCCGCACGACTGGGCTCCTACCGCATCACCGGCAGGATCGGCGAGGGAGGGCAGGGCGTCGTCTACCTCGGGGAGGCCGAGTCAGGCGACCTCGTCGCGGTCAAGCTCTTCCACGCGCGGCTCGGCCAGGACGCGGCTCGCGCCGACTTCACCCGCGAGGCGGAGCTCGCCCGCAGGGTCGCCCGGTTCTGCACCGCTCAGGTGCTGGAGTCCGGCATGGACGGCAGCCGGCCGTACATCGTGAGCGAGTACGTCGACGGGCCTCCGCTGAGCCAGGTGGTGGCCGTGCGGGGGCCCCTGTCGGGCGGCGCGCTCGAACGGCTCGCAATCGGCACGGCCACCGCCCTGGTCGCCCTGCACGAGGCCGGGGTCGTCCACCGGGACTTCAAACCGCAGAACGTGCTGATCGGACCGGACGGGCCGCGCGTCATCGACTTCGGGATCGCCCGCGCCCTCGCCCATACAAGTACGATGACCAGCCAGATCGTCGGCACGCCCGCCTACATGGCGCCCGAGCAGCTCGCGGCCGGCGAGCTCGGCTTCGCCCTCGACGCGTTCGCCTGGGCGTCCACGATCGCGTTCGCCGCCACGGGCCGCCCGCCGTTCGGCGCCGACGCCATCCCCGCCATCATCAACAGGATCCTCAACCAGGAGCCCGACCTGGAGGGGATCGAGGCGCCGCTGCGCGACCTGCTCACGGCCTGTCTCGCCAAGGACCCGGGACGGCGGCCGGCCGCGCGGGAGATCGTCGACCGCCTCGTGCGCCCGCGCCACGACGCGCACGCCGCGCCGGAGGCGGCGGTCGCGCCGGGTACGTCGGGTGGGCCGGGTGGGCCGGGTGGGCCGCTCGCACCTGCGGCGTCGGCCGAGCCGGGGCCTGCCGCGCCCGCTGTGCCGGGCACGCCGGTGTCACCTGCCGCCGCCACTGGGCCGTCCGCATCGGCGGCAGCCGCCTCGGCCGGCGTGCCGTCCCAGGCGTCCGGGCCGGTTCCTGCGCCGGTTCCTGGGCCGGTCCCTGCGCCGGTTCCTGGGCGGGTTCCTGGGCCGGTTCCTGCGCCGGTCCTTGGGCCGGACACTGTGCCGGGACGCGGCCGGCGCAGGCGGGTGCGGGCCGCCGTCGCCGCCGTGGTCGTGGCCGTGGCGGCCACGGTCGCCGCCGCGATCGCGCTGCTGCCGTCCCTGCACCTGCCGTTCGCGGGGACCGGCGCCCCCGCGACGCAGCGAGCGGCGGCGGTCGGCACGGACCCGGCCGCCTCGGCGGACACCGTCGGCGGCCCGTCCCCGTCCGTGGCCTCGTCGCCCGCCGTCCCCTCGCCATCCGCCTCGCCCGCCTCCTCACACCGGCCGCGGGTGCGCCGGTCCACAGCCGGGCCGGACACCACCCGGCCGGCCCCGACGAGGACGGTCACCACCCGGCCGGTCGTCCGTCACTCGAAGACGTCCGCGCCGGTCCCCGCCGATTCTCCGGCCGCGAAGCCGGCGAAGCCCTCGCCCACGCCAGCCAAACGGGTCGTGGAGCTGGGACCCGGACACTTCACCGACTACTGCGTGAGCCTCGGCTGGGAGTGGGTCGAGTACCGGGAGACGCCCACGCCTGGTGAGTACTGCATCAAGCGGAAGGGCGACACCATGTACCTCACCCAGAGCCGGCTCGACGAGGGCTGCCGCTGGCGCTATCACGACCCGAAGGCCTTCCACCGGTTCAAGGGCAAGTCGAACTACTGCTACATCTACCGCTGACGACCTCGCCGCGCCGGGTCCTCAGCCCCCGTCCGTAGCGACAGCGCCCGGGTTCGCGCCGCCCAGCGGGATGCGCAGGGAGACGGCGCCGCGCAGGTCGAGCCAGGCCGCGTCGGGGCCGCGGACCAGGCGCAGCACGACCTCTTCGCATCCCGGGCAGCGGGCCACGAGGCCGGGGGCCCGGTCGTACACGCGCAGGGCAGCCACCGGACCGGTCAGGCCGCAGGTGGCGCAGCGGCTGACGGCGGCCGAGACGTCGGCCATGAAGATCTCGGCCAGCGGACCGGCCAGGGCGTTCCCGTCGAGGTGGTCGGTCTGCATGTCAGTCTCCCGTGGGGCCGAAGCGTTCGGTCTTGATGCGGACGGGGTCGTGGCCGAGCTCCACCAGGAGCGCCGCCGCGGCCTCCACGAAGCCGGTCGGCCCGCACACGTAGCAGTCGGCCTCGCCGTACGGGCCGAGATCGGCGGCGGTGAGGCGGCCGGGCGGCCGCGGGTGCCTCTCCGGGGCGCGGCGCGTGTAGGCGAGTGAGACCGACACGCCGGGATCCGGCCGCGCCAGCTCGTCGGTGTAGTAGAGCCGCTCGGGCGAGCGCGCGGCGTAGACCAGCCGGAACGGGGTGTCCGCACCGGCGGCGCGGCGGGCTCTGATCATGGCCATCAGCGGCACGATGCCCGCGCCGCCCGCGACCAGCAGCACCGGCGCGGGGCCGTCCGGGCGCCAGACGAACCAGCCGCCCACCGGACCGCGCAGCTCCAGCTCGTCGCCCGGCTCCATGTCCAGGGTGAGGTACGGCGAGACCTCGCCGTCGGGCACCCGCTGCACGGTCAGCTCCACGCCCTCGGGCCCGGCGAGGGAGTAGCTGCGGCGGGCCGAGTAGCCGTCCTCGGCGGTGAGCTTGACGTCGACGTGCTGGCCGGCCAGGTGGCCCGGCCAGCCGGGCACGTCGAAGACCAGCGTGCGGGCGGACGGGTTCTCGTCGCGCACCTTGACCAGGCGCGCGACGCGCCACCTAGTCATCGGCGTAGCGCTGCTCGCGCCACGGGTCGCCGTAGTTGTGGTAGCCCGCGGTCTCCCAGAAACCCGGCCAGTCCTCGGTCAGCAGCCGGATGCCGCGCACCCACTTGGCCGACTTCCAGAAGTACAGGTGCGGCACGAGCAGCCTGGCCGGTCCGCCGTGGCTCGGTGTCAGATCCTCGCCCTCGTAGCGGTAGGCGATCCACGCCTTGCCGTCCAGCAGATCGTCGAGCGGCAGGTTCGTCGTGTAGCCGCCGTACGAGTGGACCAGCGCGTAGTCCGCCGTCGTCTCGACGTCCTCGAAGAGCACGTCGAGGGAGACGCCCCGCCAGGTGGTGCCGAGCTTGGACCAGCTCGTCACGCAGTGGATGTCGACGGCCGGCTCCTCGTACGGCAGCGCCGTCAGCTCCCGCCACGTCCACCGGTGCGTCTGCCCGGCCTCGGTGTCGATCGTGAACTCCCACCGGTCGAGCGGCACGTGCGGCGTGGGCCCGGCCGACAGCACGGGGAAGTCCTCGGCGAGGTACTGGCCGGGCGGGAGCCGGTCGTCCTCGCCTCTGCGTCTTCCGCGGAACCCGCGGGTGAAGGTGCTCATCGGAGGATCGTAGAGTCCGCGGGTTCTCCCGCTCCGCCCGGGGGCGGGGGAGACCCATCAGGTGGTCAGACGGAGGTCGTGTGCGGCTCCGGGCGCGGCGAACTCCAGAAGCCGGGCGCCTTCCGCCTCGACCTCGGCGCGTTCGGCGGCGGACAGCGGCAGGAAAGAGCCGATCTCCAGAGTCGCCGACGTCCTGTCCGTGTGGAGTTTCCACGCACCCCCCACTTGGCCGTCCACGAGGAAGGTCGCGCGCATGCCGTTGCGGGTCGTCACGCGTCGGCGGGCTTCGTCCGAGATCACGCGGGTGCGGTCAGCATGGGAGGCCAGCAGGTTGTCGTACTCGGGCAGGAAGCGAACCGGCGCGGGGGCGTCGGCGCAGGGGCGCGGCGCGTCCGGCAGGTCGAACAGCTCCACTCCATGCTCGTCGCGGAAGACGGCCAGCCGTGGCCGCAGCCGCTCCAAGACGGCATGCAGCCGGGTCAGACCCGCCCACGTCTGCACGTCCTTGACCGAGGCCGGGCCGAACGCGGCGAGGTAGCGCAGCACGATCCGTTCGGGGTCCGGCGCCGGTGCGGGCGGGGTTCCCGTCCAGGTCGCCGCCGTGGCGTACCGTGTGGCACCGCCGACGCCCCAGACAGCGCGCGGCGGCACTTGGACCAGCGGCACCAGGTTCCGCACCACTGTGGCGAGCGCGCGGGGCTCGCGGCCGGGCCACCGCTCGTTCAGCGCCTGCCCGAGCTCCTTGGGAGTGAGGTGCCGCTCGTCGAGCAGGACGCGCCCCGCCTTCGCCACGGCCGCGCGGTCCAGACCGGCCAGGGCCTTCTTGAACGCGGTGTCCAACTCTCGGTCGAGCGCAGGCTGGACCCATGTCCGCAACGAGCGGTATTCCGCCGCCGTGACCAGGTGGACGGTGCTGCGCATCAGCGCGATCCGCACCAGCCGGCGCCCTGTCAGCGTGTCCGCCAGGTCGTCGGCGCCGAACCTCTGCAATCTGGTCCAGAGCCCGAAGTAGGGCGCGTACGGAGCCTGCGCCTGCATTCCGGCCAGCCGCGTGATCGCCTCCTCGGGTGTCGCGTCGGCCCGCTCCGGCAGCATCTGGCGGGCCAGCAGCGCTCGCCCCAGTTCGCGCCGCTTCAGCACCGGTGGCATCGTGGCCTCCTTTCGGTTGCCGGGGCAGGGGGCGGCGGTTCTCCGTCCCCTGGCCCGATCGGTCAGCCGCCGAAGTCGGCCTTGTGATCCCTGGTCCACTGGGCGTAGGTGCGCGCGGGATGCCCGGTGATCTCCTCGACGACTCCGTTGACCGGCGCCGGCTTCCCGACCGCCCTCGCCATGAGACCGAACAGCGCCGCCAGGAAATCGGCGTCCATGAACTGGCTCATCTGCGCGCGCACGGGCTCGGGGTCGAGGTCCTCGACGGTCAGCGCGCGTCCCAGCGTTTCGCCCAGGATGCGTACCTGCTGTGCCTGGGTCAGCGACTCGGGGCCGGTCAGGTCGAGGATCCGGCCCGCGTACCCGCCGCCGGTCAGGATCCGTACGGCCACTTCGGCGACGTCCCGCTCGTGCACGGCGCTGAAGGCGGCCTCGGTGTACGGCGCGCGGATAACATCGCCGCCCTGCAGTTGCATCGCGAACGTCAGGGAGTTGATGGCGGGGAACAGCAACCGGAGGAACGTCCACTCGATCCCGGACGCCTCGATGGCCCGCTCGACGTCACGGTGATAGCGGGCGATCACGTCGGGCTGCCGCTCGGCCCCGTCGTCGACGGCCCCCGACGACAGGAACACCACCCGCCGCACTCCGGCCTCGCGCGCGGCCTCCAGGAGCGGAGCGATGTCGGCTCCATACTGCAGGACCAGGAAGGCGGCCTCGACACCCTGCACGACCGCCGGCAGCGTCTCGGGCTTGGTCAGATCACCCTGGACGACCTCGACGCCCTCGGGCAGCCCCGCCTTCTCCGGAGTCCGGGTCAGCGCACGCACCGCAGCCCCGGTGGAGACGAGCTCCTCAACCGCCTGACGTCCGAAGTGAGCCGTGGCGCCAACGACCAGATACATGAGGGGTTTCCCTTCAATTCGATGACAGTCCTGATATGGCGGCGTGGACTGCTCTGCTCGCCGCAGAGCCTCGCCCCCGCCGTTCGTCATGGCAGTCACGCTAGATCCCAATTAGGTAAGATCCGTTCCTAATTGGCTGGCAGACTTCGGGGAATGTTGGAAACCTCGGCGCGGCTGCTGCGCCTGCTCTCCTTGCTCCAGACACCCCGCGAGTGGACCGGCGCCGAGTTGGCCGAGCGGCTGTCGGTCAGCACCCGGACCGTCCGCAACGACGTGGACCGCCTGCGGAACCTCGGCTATCCGGTGCACGCCGGCCGGGGCGCCGCGGGCGGCTACCGGCTCGGCGCCGGGGCCACGCTGCCGCCGCTGCTGCTCGACGACGAGGAGGCGGTCGCCGTCGCGATCGGGCTGCGGACCGCCGCCGGCGGCACCATCACGGGGGTCGAGGAGACCTCCCTGCGCGCGCTCGCCAAGCTGGAGCAGGTGTTGCCGTCCCGGCTCCGGCGCCGGGTCGGCACCCTCCAGCAGTACGCCGTCGCGGTGCCCAGGGACGAGCCCGGCCCGCGGGTCGACGCGGACACGCTGACCACGATCGCCACCGCCTGCCGGGACCATGAGCGGCTGCGGTTCGACTACCGCGGTCACGACGGCTCGGACAGCCGGCGGGACGTCGAGCCCTACCGGCTGGTCAACTGGGGGCGACGGTGGTACCTCGTCGGCTTCGACGTCGCGCGGGCCGGCTGGCGGACGTACCGGGTCGACCGGATCAGTCCGCGTACTCCGGCAGGTCCCCGGTTCACCCCGCGCGAGCTGCCGGAGGACCCCGTCGACCAGGTGCGCCGGGGAGTGTCGTCGGCCGCCTGGCGGTGCCGGGCCCAGGTCACCGTGCACGCCCCGGCCGAGCTGGTCGCCGAACGGATCAACGCTGCCATCGGCACCGTCACGCCGGTCGACGACACCCGGTGCCTGCTGGACACCGGCGCCGACAGCGTCGAGGCGCTCGCCGTCCACCTCGGCCTGCTCGGCATGGACTTCACCGTGACGGAGCCGCCGGAACTGGTCGAACTCGTACGTGCCCTCGCCGGCCGCTATCACCGTGCCGTCATGCGCTGATCGCCCCCAAGGGGAGAACAACGACCTGGTAGACGGGCCGCCGACCGTGTTTGCGCCGGCGGGAGAGGGGTATGCGGCTGCGCGACCGGGAGGCGAGGCTCATGACTGATCGCCTGTTTTCGGATCGCCGGGACGCGGGCCGCGTGCTCGCGGGACTCCTCGGCCACTACCGTGGGCTGCCCGGCGTCGTCGTCCTCGGCCTGGCGCGTGGCGGGGTCCCGGTGGCGTACGAGGTGGCGATCGGCCTCGGCCACCCGCTCGACGTGTTCCCGGTGCGCAAGCTCGGCACGCCCGGCCGCGAGGAGCTCGCCATGGGGGCGATCGCCGGGGGCGGGGTGATCGTGCTCGACGAGGACGTCGTCCGCGGGCTCGGCCTCCGGTCCGACACCGTCCGGCAGGTCGCCGAGCGGGAGTCCCGCGAGCTGGCGAGGCGGGAGCGAGCCTACCGGGGCGGCACGCCCGTCGCGGACCTGCGCGGCAAGACCGTCATCGTGGTCGACGACGGGCTGGCGACCGGGGCGACCATGCGTGCCGCCGTCCGCGCGGTCCGGCAGCGGGAGCCGGCCAAGATCGTGGTCGCCGTGCCCGCCGCGCCCGAGTCCACCTGCCAGGAGCTGTCCACCCTGGTGGGCGAGGTGGTCTGCGCGACCACGCCCACGCCGTTCTTCTCGGTGGGGGAGTCGTACTGGAACTTCGCCCAGACCGCCGACGAGGAGGTGCGCAGGCTGCTTCGCGCGGCGGCGTCGGCGCGGGCCGGGGCCCCGCCCGTCCGGACCGACCTCGCGATCCTGCGCTCGGAGCTCGTGCTCGTGCGGGACGGGGTCCCCTCGGACGAGGTGTTGTTCGGCATCGTCGGCGACGCGCGGTTCGTGCTGATCGGCGAGGCGTCGCACGGCACCCGCGAGTTCTACGCCGCGCGCGCCCGGATGACGCGGCGGCTGATCGAGGAGAAGGGCTTCGTCGCCGTGGCGGTGGAGGCCGACTGGCCCGACGCGTACCGGGTGAACCGGTACGTCCGGGGGCGCGGCGACGATGCGACCGCCGAGGAGGCGCTGGCCGGCTTCCGGCGCTTCCCGGCGTGGATGTGGCGGAACGCGGACGTGCTGGAGTTCGCCGGGTGGCTGCGCGAGCACAACGAGCGGCTCGACGAGCGGGCGCGGGCCGGGTTCTACGGGCTCGACCTCTACAGCCTGCACCGGTCCGCCGACGAGGTCGTCGCCTACCTGGAGAAGGTGGACCCGGGCGCGGCGGCGCGGGCCCGCGACCGTTACTCCTGCTTCGACCACAGCGACGGCGACGACGGGCAGGCGTACGGCTTCGCCGCCGCCTTCGGCGCGGGGGAGTCGTGCGAGCGGCGGGTGATCGACCAGCTCGTGGACCTCCAGCGCAACGCGCTGCGCTACCAGCGGGCACAGGGACTGCTCGGTGAGGACGAGTTCTTCCACGCCGAGCGGAACGCCGCGGTGGTGGCGGCCGCGGAGCGGTACTACCGCACGATGTTCGGCGGCCGGGTGTCGTCGTGGAACCTGCGCGACCGGCACATGGCCGACACCCTGTTCGCGCTCTCCGAGCACCTCGGCTGGCAGCGCGGCGAGCCGGCGAGGATCGTGGTGTGGGCGCACAACTCCCACCTCGGCGATTCGCGGGCGACGGAGATGGGCGCGCGCGGCGAGCTCAACCTCGGCCGGCTGGTGCGCGAGCACAACCGCGGGGACTGCCGGCTCATCGGCTTCACCACCTTCGCCGGCACCGTCACGGCGGCCGACGACTGGGGCCGCCCGGCCGAGCGGAAGATCGTCCGCCCGGCGCTGCCCGGCTCGGTCGAGGAGCTGTTCCACGAGGCCGGGCACAAGGAGTTCCTGGTCGGCCTCACACGTTCGGCCGGCGCGGCGGACCTGCTGCGCGGGGCGCGGCTCGAACGCGCCATCGGCGTCGTCTACCGGCCGGGCACGGAACGGCAGAGCCACTACTTCCAGACCCGCCTGTCCGACCAGTTCGACGCGGTGATCCACATCGACGAGACCGGCGCGCTGGAGCCCCTGGAGCGTACGGCCCGCTGGGAGCGCGGAGAGGTCCCGGAGACCTACCCGGTGGCGGTCTGAACGGAGCCGGGAGCGGTTTGCCGAACCGGCAACTCGATTCACGGCGGCGTCACGGCGCGATGGATGATCCCCGGAGGAACCACCAGGAGCTTTGGAGGAATCGATGGCGCAGTCCGCCCCCGCCGCGGCGATCACACATCGCCTGGTCCCGTCTCCCGCCGGTCGCATCCACGTGGTGGAGCAGGGCTCCGGGCCGCTGGTGCTGCTGGTGCACGGGTTCCCCGAGTCCTGGTATTCCTGGCGGCGCCAGCTGCCGGTGCTGGCCGCGGCCGGTTACCGGGCCGTCGCCCTGGACGTCCGGGGCTACGGCCGCTCCTCCAAGCCCACCGACGTGGCCGCGTACCGGATGCTGGAGCTGGTCGAGGACAACGTCGCCGTCGTGCACGCCCTGGGCGAGCGTACGGCGGTGATCGTCGGCCACGACTGGGGCGCGACCATCGCCGCGAACTCCGCCCTCGTGCGGCCCGATGTGTTCCGCGCGGTCGGGTTGCTGAGCGTGCCGTACGCCCCGCGCGGCGGGCCGCGGCCCGGCGAGGTGTTCGCGCGGATGGGCGGGGAGGAGGAGTTCTACGTGAGCTACTTCCAGGAGCCCGGCCGGGCGGAGGCCGAGATCGAGCCGGACGTCCGCGGCTGGCTCGCCGGCTTCTACGCCGCCCTGTCCGGCGGCACGATGCCGCCCGCCGGTGCCCCGGACCCGCACTTCGTGTCCCGGGGCGGGAGGTTGCGCGACCGCTTCCCGGCCGGCCGGCTGCCCGCCTGGCTCGATGGGGACGACCTCGACGTCTACGCGGCCGAGTTCGAGAGGACCGGCCTGACCGGGGCGCTGAACCGCTACCGCAACATGGACCGGGACTGGGAGGACCTCGCCGGCTTCGACGGTGCTCCCGTCACCCAGCCGTCGCTGTTCGCCGGCGGCGCGCTGGACGCCTCCACGACATGGATGGCCGACGCCATCGCGGCCTATCCGGCCACCCTGCCGGGCCTGGTGTCCTCACACGTGCTCGACGGCTGCGGCCACTGGATCCAGCAGGAGCGCCCGGACGAGGTCAACGAGATCCTCACCGGCTGGCTCGCCGCCCTGCCCGCCTGAACCGCTCGCCTGAACCCGCCGGGCCTGAACCGGCTGTCCGGACCGCCGTACGAAGCAGAACGTCCGGGCCGGCCCCCGTGTGGGCCGGCCCGGAAGTCATGTCACCCTCAGACCAGGTCGAACCGGTCGAGGTTCATCACCTTGTCCCACGCCCGGACGAAGTCCGTCACGAACTTCTCCTTGGCGTCGTCGCTCGCGTAGACCTCCGCGACCGCGCGCAGCTCGGAGTTCGCCCCGAAGACGAGGTCGGCCCGGGTGCCGGTCCACTTGACCTCGCCGGTGGCGAGGTCGCGTCCCTCGAACGTGGTCTGGTCCTCCGACGTCGACTTCCACTCCGTGCCCAGGTCGAGCAGGTTGACGAAGAAGTCGTTGGTCAGAACCTCGGGGGTCTCGGTGAGGACGCCGACCTTCGACTGCTGGTGGGTGGCGCCCAGGACCCGCAGGCCGCCGACGAGGACCGTCATCTCGGGGGCGCTGAGGTTCAGCAGGTTCGCCCGGTCGATGAGCAGGTACTCGGCCGGGAGCCGGTTGCCCTTGCCGTAGTAGTTGCGGAACCCGTCGGAGGCCGGCTCGAGCGCGGCGAACGACTCGACGTCCGTCTGCTCCTGCGACGCGTCCACGCGGCCCGGCGTGAAGGGGACCTCGACGTCGAACCCGGCGTCCTTGGCGGCCTTCTCGACGGCGGCGCACCCGGCGAGCACGATCAGGTCGGCGAGGGAGACCTGCTTGCCGCCGGTCTGCGCCGAGTTGAACGACTGCTGGATGCCCTCCAGGGTGCGCAGCACGGTCGCCAGCTGGTCGGGGTCGTTGGCCTCCCAGCCGCTCTGCGGCTGCAGGCGGATGCGCCCGCCGTTGGCGCCGCCGCGCTTGTCGCTGCCGCGGAAGGACGCGGCCGACGCCCACGCGCTGGACACGAGCTGGGAGACCGACAGGCCCGAGCCGAGGATCTGCTCCTTGAGGGCGGCGATGTCCCCGGCGTCGACGAGCTCGTACGTCCGCTCCGGCAGCGGGTCCTGCCACAGCAGCACCTCGCCCGGGACCTCCGGGCCGAGGTAGCGGGAGACCGGGCCCAGGTCGCGGTGGGTCAGCTTGAACCACGCACGGGCGAAGGCGTCCGCGAACTCGTCGGGGTTCTCGTAGAAGCGCCGCGAGATCTGCTCGTAGATCGGGTCGGCCTTGAGCGCGATGTCGGTCGTCAGCATGCCCGGCGCGTGACGCTTCGACGGGTCGTGGGCGTCGGGAACGGAGCCCTCACCCGCGCCGTTCTTCGGCGTCCACTGCCACGCGCCCGCCGGGCTCTTGGTCAGCTCCCAGTCGTAGCCGAACAGGTTCCAGAAGAAGTTGGTGGACCACTTGGTCGGCGTCGAGGTCCAGGTGACCTCGAGACCGCTGGTGATCGTGTCGCCGCCCTTGCCGGTGCCGTAGCTGTTCTTCCAGCCGAGGCCCTGCTGCTCGATCGGGGCGGCCTCGGGGTCGGGGCCGACGTTGTCGGCCGGGCCGGCGCCGTGGGTCTTGCCGAAGGTGTGACCACCGGCGATGAGGGCGACCGTCTCCTCGTCGTTCATCGCCATCCGGCCGAACGTCTCACGGATGTCGCGGGCCGCGGCGAGCGGGTCCGGCTGGCCGTTCGGGCCCTCCGGGTTGACGTAGATGAGGCCCATCTGGACCGCGGCGAGCGGGTTCTCCAGCTCACGGTCGCCGCTGTAGCGCTCGTCCCCGAGCCAGGTGGTCTCCGGGCCCCAGTAGACGTCGTCGTCGGGCTCCCAGGCGTCCACCCGGCCGCCGGCGTAGCCGAAGGTCTTGAAGCCCATCGACTCCAGGGCGACGTTGCCGGTGAGGATCAGGAGGTCGGCCCAGGAGATCTTCTTGCCGTACTTCTTCTTGACCGGCCACAGCAGCCGGCGGGCCTTGTCGAGGTTCCCGTTGTCCGGCCAGCTGTTCAGCGGGGCGAAGCGCTGCTGGCCCGAGCCGGCGCCGCCGCGGCCGTCGCTGATCCGGTAGGTGCCCGCGCTGTGCCAGGCCATCCGGATCATGAGCGGGCCGTAGTGGCCGAAGTCGGCCGGCCACCAGTCCTGCGAGGTCGTCAGCACCTCGGCGATGTCCCGCTTGACCTCCGCGAGGTCGAGGGACTTGAACGCCTCGGCGTAGTCGAAGTCCTCACCGAGGGGGTTGGCCACGGCGGGGTTCTTGGCGAGGATCTTCAGGTTGAGGCGCTCCGGCCACCACCGGTGGTTGGCGTTGCCCTGGGTCGGGTGCGGGGCGCGCGTGTGCGCGACCGGGCAGCCGCCCTCGCCCTCCGTCTTCGGGTCGACAACGATTGCGTCGTGGTTCTCGGTCAAGGGAATCCTTCTGGAACTAGTCGATCATGGGGCTCAGGAAGCGCGGGCGCTGGAACAGCCGGGGCACAGGCCCCAGTAGATGACGTCGGCCTCGTCGATCGTGAAGCCGTGGTTGTCGGACGCGGTCAGGCACGGCGCCTCGCCGGTCGCGCAGTCGACGTCGGCGACCACACCGCACGACCGGCACACGACGTGGTGGTGGTTGTCGCCGACGCGGCCCTCGAACCGGGCCGGACTGCCGGCCGGTTCGATGCGGCGTACGAGTCCCGCTGCGGTCAGGGCGTGAAGGGCCTCGTACACGGCCTGCAGAGAGACGTGGCCCACGCGATCGCGGACCCCGGAGGCGATCGCCTCGACGTCGAGGTGGTCGCCGCTGCGCACGGTCTCGAGCAGCGCGACGCGGGCGGCCGTCACCCGCAGGCCGGCCCCGCGCAGTTCCTCGGCGGTCGTCGGAGTCCTGGGCGCGATCATGGCGCCAACCTATCGCCTAAACACGAAGAGTTCAAGAGAGCGAATGACACAAATGTCTAGGTCTCTCAGGTGATGTCCGTCTCACTGCGGCATGCGCACCTTGCGCGCGGCGCCGGGGATCGTCTCGCCGTTCGTGCGGAACGGGTGACGCGGGACCCGTACGGAGAGGTCAAAGGTCCCTGCACGGCGGGTCCGGCGGCCGGGAACCGTTGGGTGAGTCCGGCGGTGTGACCGCGTTCGAAGCGCTCGTGGAGGATCGAAGGCACATGTGCGAGTACTGCGGCTGCCAGGCCGTGACAGCGATCGACGAACTGACGCGCGAGCACGACCTGGTGGTCGATCTGATCGCGGACGCGCGCACGGCGCACGCCGCCGGCGACGCGGAGACCATGGCCGTGATCGCCAGACGGATCGCCGAGGTGCTCGGCCCGCACACCGAGGTCGAGGAGCACGGCCTGTTCCCCGCCCTGGCGGACGAGTTCCCCGAGCAGATCGCCGGACTGGAAGCGGAGCATCGGCGCGTCGAGGCCGTCCTCGGCGAGGCCGCGGACACCACGCCTGCCGATCCCGGCTGGCCGCTGAGGCTGCTCGACGCGCTGAACCTGCTGCGCGCCCACATCCTCAAAGAGCAGGACGGAGTGTTTCCGGCGGCGTTGGCCGGTCTGAGCACCGAGGACTGGGAGGCCGTCGAGGCGGTCAGGGCGCGGGCCGGCACGCTGCTGCGGGCTTCCGGCGGCCAGTGAACCGAGGCCCACCCGATCGCAGCCCACCCGGTCGCGGTCCGGGACGACCGGCACGCGGCGGCCGGGAACGGCGCAGTGCCCCAAAGGGGGGTAGAGCCTCTCATCGGTTTGCGCAAAAGCCGGTCGGGGCGCTGCCTCCGGCGGGCGTGCGGGGGTAGCTACGCACCAGTCCGCGGTTCTCGGAGAGGGGAATCCCCCCATGACAATGACTGAGCATCAGCCGCACGCGGAGCACGATCACCGGCACGGCGCCGGATGCGGCCATGTCGCGGTGCCGCACGGCGACCACGTCGACTACGTCCACGACGGCCACCTGCACCGGGTTCACGAGAACCATGTCGACGAGTGCGAGGTGAGCGGGCACGCCGTACACGACACGCACGACCACGAGCACAAGCCAGGGTGCGGGCACGTGGCCGTGCCGCACGGCGACCACGTCGACTACATCCACGACGGGCACCGCCACGTCCGCCACGACGGTCACTGGGATGATCACTGACCTCAGAACCGGCCTGAGCTCCCCGGCGGAGAACGGACGATGCGGCCGGCGCTCGCGGCGCCGCTGATCGCCGCGGCCGGCCCGGCGGGTGGGGCCGATCTTGTCGCGGCGCGGACCCAGATGGCCCTGTCCCTCGGGTGGCACATCATCGTCGCGTGCCTGGGGGTGGGCATGCCCGCCCTGCTGCTGTTCACCGAATGGCGGGGGCTGCGCCGCGGCGACGACGACTACCTGCGCCTCGCCCGGCGCTGGGCGAAGGCGGTGGCCGTCCTGTTCGCCGTCGGAGCCGTGTCGGGCACGATCCTCAGCTTCGAGATGGGCCTGTTGTGGCCGGGCCTGATGGGTGCGTACGGCCAGGTGATCGGGCTTCCGTTCGCGCTGGAGGGCATCGCGTTCTTCCTTGAGGCGATCTTCATCGGGATCTACCTCTACGCGTGGGACCGGCTCTCGCCCAGAGCCCACCTGCTGACCGGGGTGCCGGTGATGGTCGCCGGTGTGGCCTCGGCGTTCTTCGTCGTCTCCGCCAACGCGTGGATGAACCAGCCGCGTGGCTTCCTCCTGGAGGGCGGCCGCGTCACGCACGTCTCGCCCTGGGCGGCCATGTTCAACCCCGCCACTCCGCCGCAGACCATCCACATGATCGTCGCGGCGTTCATGGTGTCGGGCTTCGCCACCGCGTCTGTCTACGCCGTGGCCCTGCTGCGCGGGCGGCGGGACCGCTACCACCGCCTCGGCTTCCTCGTGCCCTTCACCGTCGCGGGGGCGTTGACGCCCGTCCAGATCGTGGTGGGCGACTACGCCGCGCGTTTCCTCGCCCGCTACCAGCCCACGAAGCTCGCCGCGATGGAAGGGCTGCCCAGGACCGGGCCGCACGCGCCGCTGAGCGTCGGCGGGATCTTCGTGGGCGACCGTCTGCGCTACGCGTTCGAGATCCCCAACGGACTGTCGCTGCTGGTGGGCTACAGCCCGGACGCCGTCGTCCAGGGACTGGACCGCACGCCGCCCGCCGACCGGCCGCCCGTCACGCCGGTCCACCTGTGCTTCGACACGATGGTCGGCATCGGCGTCCTGCTCCTGCTGCTGGCGGCCTGGCTCGCCTTCACCTGGTGGCGGCGGCGCGAGATCCCGCGCTCCCGTCTGTTCCTGTGGCCGGCGGCCGCCTCCGGCGTGCTCGCCGTCGTCGCCGTCGAGGCGGGCTGGGTGGTGACCGAGGTCGGCCGTCAGCCGTGGGTCGTGTACGGCAGGCTGCGCACCGCGGACGCGGTCAACCCCGCGCCCAATCTGTGGGCGGGACTCCTGCTGCTGGTCGTCGTCTACACGGTTCTCACGGTGTCGACCGTGTACGTGCTGCGGCTCATGGTCCGCGCCCGGCCGGTGGCCGCGCCACAGGAACGGGAGACGGCCTGATGGAGGCGGCGCAGGTCCTGCTCGGGGTTATGTGGCTCGGCCTGACCCTGTACGCGCTGCTCGGCGGTGCCGACTTCGGCGGCGGCCTGTGGGACCTGCTGGCCGGGGGCAGCCGGGCGGGGATGCCGCAGCGGCGGCTCATCGAACACTCGCTCGGCCCTGTCTGGGAGGCCAACCACGTCTGGTTGATCTTCGTGCTCGTGGTGCTGTGGACCGGCTTCCCGACGGTCTTCGCGGCGGTGATGTCCACGCTCTACATCCCCCTCACGCTGGCCGCGTTCGGGATCATCGGCAGGGGGGCCGCGTTCGCGTTCCGCAAGAGCAGCACCGAGCTGTGGCAGCAGCGCCTGTTCGGCGCGGCCTTCGCGCTGTCGTCGGTGCTCACGCCGTTCTTCCTCGGCACGGTGGCGGGGGCCGTCGCGTCCGGCCGGGTGCCGCCCGGCCTGGCCAGGGGAAGTCTGGTGGGCGCGTGGGTCAACCCGACCTCGATGCTGGGCGGCGTCCTCGCGGTGGCCGTCTGCGCCTACCTGGCCGCGGTCTACCTGTGCGACGACGCCGTGCGGTCCCGCCTGCCCGGGATGGCCGAGGTCTTCCGGCGCAGGGCGCTGGCCGTGGCCGCCGTCACCGGTGTGGTCGCCCTCGGCGGCATCGGAGTGCTGCACGCCGACTCCCCCCGGCTCTTCACCGGCCTCACCCACGGTGCGCTGCCGCTCGTCGTGGCGAGCGCCGTGCTCGGCGTCGCCTCCATCGCGCTGCTGTGGCTGCGCCGCTACCTGCTCGTACGCGGCACCGCGGCCCTGGCCGTGGCCGCCGTGATGTGCGGATGGCCGGTGGCGCAGTATCCGCTCATGCTGCCGCCGGCCGTGTCCTTCCGGCAGGCGGCGGCGGAGCCGGCGGTGATCACTGCGGTTCTCGCCGTCACGGCGGCGGGCGCGCTGCTGGTGCTGCCGTCGATCGCATTGCTGCTCGCCGTGCAGCACCGCCTGCCGTTCGAGCGGGGCGGCCCCTACCCTGGTCGCTGACGACGACCGTGCGAAGGGGTGAGCCGCGTGAGCGACCAGGATGTGCCGGCCCGGCTCCGGGAGATCTGCCTGAACCTGCCGGAGGCCGTGGAGAAGCCGTTCGGGGGCCACACGGCGCCCACCTACCGGGTCGGCGACAAGATGTTCGCGATGACCAGTGAGGACGGGCGGTCGCTGACGTTCAAGGCCGGGCCGGGGGTGCAGGACGCCCTCGTGGCCTCGGATCCGGAGCGTTTCTTCGTCCCGCCGTACGTCGGCCGCAACGGCTGGGTGGGCGCACGCCTGGACGCCGATCAGGACTGGGACGAGATCGCCGGGCTGATCGAGGACAGCTACCGGCTGATCGCGCCGAAACGACTGGTCCGGCTCCTCGACGAACCGCCGACCGCCCAGACCGGCCTAGCGCGGCCGGTGCCTCACAGCGGCGGGTAGGCGTTGGCGAGGAGCTGCTGGAACTGCGGCCCGAACCACTGCCCCGCCGCCGGGGCGTACGGCAGCGCCCCGCTGGGCACGGTCCCCTGGACATAGGTGGGATCGCACATCGGGTCGGGGAGGAGGCCGTCGGGACTCGTGACGTTCACGCTCGCGCCGTCGGAGACGCCCGGCGGCTTGATCCACGCGTACGCGTCGACGCCGGCGGCGGGGATGGCCGCGGGCCGTGCGCCGAGCCCGGCGCCGGCCTGGTTGCACCAGTTGCCGACGCTGTGCCGGCGGTCCGTCCGGGACTCGTCGACGAACCGGTTCACATCGGTGGAGGTGCTCGTGCGAGCCGGGCGATACGGGCCGCCCCAGCCGCTGCGCGAGGTGTCGATCACCATGCCGATGCCGGATCCGAAGCCCGCCGCGATGAGCCGCTGCCGGAACGCCTGGGCGAACGAGAGCTCGTCCACGTAGTCGTTTCCGGCCACCCACTGCGAGCTCTTCACCGGCCGGCCCATCTGGGTGTTGTAGTACGGCTCGACCAGGGCGCCGTAGCCGGCGACGTTCACCGTGAAGCCGTGCACGGGTGAAGGCTGCCCTCCGGTCACGCCCGCGATGCTCGCGAGCAGGTCGGCGGCCCGGCCGAAGTTGTCCGGATGACCGGCGACGCCGTGGTGGGAGGCGTCGAGGTAGAGGTACACGTTGGGGACGGCGTGCAGCCGGGTCACCGCGTACCGCAGCGCCGCGGGATAGGCGCCGCTCGCCTGTACGGCGGCGCAGCGGGAGGTGGCGGCGGGCAGGAGCAGCCCGGGCAGGAAGTCGGGCTCGACGATCGCCACGATGCGCAACCGCTGGTAGGCCGGGTCGGCCAGGATCTCGGCGATCGGATCGACATACTCGCTCCGGTAGCGGTTCAGGCCGTCGGCCGCCACGCTGAAGTCCCCGTTGGAGACCGGGTGGGTGCAGTTCCGGTCCGGCAGGTCGTCGAGCACGATCTGGATCGTGAGCGGGGCCGAGCCGAAGGCGTCCTGCACGACGGCCTCGTTCAGATGCGCGCGCAGCCCGGGGGAGGAGGCGGTGCCCTCGATCAGGGAGACGCGGTCGAGCCAGACGCCGGTCGGCTGGTCGGCCACCGCCGCACCGCCGGGCTCGGCCGCGGCCGACGCCGACCACCAGGGATCGACGTAGCGCTGGGCGGCCACGTAGGGGTTGTCGACGCGGGTGTCTGCGGCGGCGGGGGTGCCCGTGAGGACCGCCGTGACCGGCAGGAGGATCACCGCCGCGACCACCGCCATGAGACGCGCTCCGAGCCGCACCGCCATGCCGTGCCTCCCCACCGCGCGAGATCGTCGTCACCCCGCACGATTCACCGGCGTGGCGGGCGCGTACAGCGCCCGACGGCGCCTGTCGCCGTACGCGCGCCCGGCCCGGGGGAGCGCGCCCGCCCTCAGCTCGGCGAACACCCCGCCGCCCGTCGCCGTTCGACGCCGCCGCGCGCCGCGTCGGATGAAAGCTTCAGCCACCCGGGCGCCGGGGGGCGAGAATGCCGGCCACCCGGACGTACGGCCACCCGGATGCCGGCGGCGCGGAGGCGTCGGGCGAGACGCACGGAAGCGACCGTCATCGCGCCGGGGCCGCCGGCTCGGTGACGCGGGCGCCGGTCACGACCAGGCCCAGGCAGACCAAGGCCGCGGCCGCCACCGCCGCCAGCATGAGGGGGTAGGAGAGCCACGACGACAAGCCGGCCAGCACGGTGGGGAGCAGGAAGCCCGCGTAGGCGAGCATGTAGTAGACGCCGGTCAGGCCGGCGAGGTCGTCGGGGCCGGCCATGCGCTGGATCTCCAGCAGTCCGGAGACCACCGCGAGGCCGTAACCGGCGCCCAGGGTGGCCGCGGTGACGGCCGCGAGCCACGGCGACAGCAGCACCGCGTTCGCCGCGCACAGTGCCGCGCCGAGGAGCATCACCGCCATCGCCGCCACCGGAGCCCGTCCCGTCCGGGTTCCCGCCCCGCTGGTTTTGGTCTCGCCGGTTTTGGTCCCGCCGGTTTTGGTCCCGCCGGTTTTGGTCTCACCGGGTTTCACCTCGCCGGTTTTCATCTCACCGGTTTTCATCTCACCGTGCAGCCACCTGGCCACGGGCTGCACCGCCGCGCCCGCGCCCAGGGTCAGCACGGTCAGTCCGGTCGCGTACGCGAGCCCCCAGTCCCCGACGCGGAAGCCGACCAGTTGCGGCATGACCGCGTACGCCAGTCCGGCCGCGCCGAACACCCACGGCGCCATGGGCAGGACCACGAGGCGGAACCGCCTGCGGGCCGGCGCGGGGACGCGTAGGTCGTCCACCAGCGCCGTGAGGAGCCGCCGGGCCGGACGACCCGTCGCGTGCGCGAGCGGCGGCCGCGTCTCCGGCACCCGCAGGAGCAGGACGGGTATCGCCGCGGTGAGGAGGAGATGGACGGCGTACGGGCTCACCATGGGCCACGGTCCCCACTGGGCCAGCACGCCCGCGACCCCGGCGCCGAGGCCGAATCCCGCCGTCTGGCACAGCGCCGCCCGGCGTGCGGCGAGCCCGCCGTCCGTCCCGCTCGACAGCTCCTTCACCCAGCTGCTGCCCACGGACATGGCGATGCCGACGGCGAAGCCGGTGATCAGCCGTCCCACGTAGATGGGCCAGGCGCTCTGACCGCCGAAGCAGAGCACCAGGCTCGCGACGGCCGAGGCGACGGCGCCGGCCACCAGCACGGGACGTCGCCCGCGCCGGTCGGACACGGGCCCGGCGAGCAGGAGCCCCGGCACGAGTCCGACGACGTACGCGCCGAGGAAGGCGTCGACGCTGAGCGTGGAGTAGCCGCCCAACCGGCGGTACATCAGCAGCAGCGGGGTGAACTGGTTGCCGCCCCAGCCGCAGGCGAACATCGCCGCGGCGACGGTCCGCCAGGCGCCGGGCCTGAGCGGGACGGCAGGCGGGAGGGCGGCGTGCCGGGGTTCCGGCATCCGCTGGGTTTCGGGCATGGAAAGTCGGACCTTCGGGAGGAGTGCGTGCGGGGGACGCGGTCAGCGGTCGTCGAGGCCGGGGTGCGGTGAGCCGTGCGTCGCGGTGAGGTGACCGAGCAGGGCCGAGGCGAAGGCCGCGCTGTCCGCGCCGACGAGATGGCCGAGGAGGGCCTCGTGCTCGTCGGCCAGCAGGGGCAGCCGCTCCGGCCGCGGGCGCAGCGCGGCGATGCTCATCCGCCGCTGCCGGTCGCCGAGCGTGGCGTAGAACCGGCCGGCCAGCCGGTTTCCCGACGCCTCGACGATGCACCGGTGGAACGCCTCGTCCGCCTCGGCGAACCGGCCGACGTCCGCGGCCTCGGCGAGGGCCCGCTGACGCCGCAGCAGCTCCCGCATCCTCTCGTGGTGCTCGTGCGGCAGGCCGGTCCTGGCGATGCGCTCGGCCGCGGACCGTTCGAGGGCCAGCCGCAGCTCAAGGACGTCCGCGGCCTCTCCCGGCGGCACCGGCACCACCACCGCGCCGCGCTTGGGGTGCAGCGCCAGCAGTTCCTCCGACTCCAGCCGCAGGAACGCCTCCCGGACGGGCGTCCTGCTCACGCGTACCCGTTCGGCGATCTCGCCCTCGCTGATGAGGCTCCCGCCCGGCAGCTCGCCGGAGAGGATCAGCTCCTTGGTCACGGCGTACGCGGTGTGGGCGGCGGACGGGCGCTTCGCGGGATCGGCCATGCCGGGAGCGTAGCAGCCATAGATACAAGTTGTATCTATGAGATGCGTCGCGACCGAAACATCGCGGCCAGGAGGACTTATATGGGATTTCTGGTGTGATTGAGGCTTCACCGGCGCAGCAGAACGTGATACGGATCACATAAAGGACCGGAATTTACTGCCGGTTGAGGAGGTTCTGACGCGCTATGAGGTTCTTCCCGGTGCACGTGCTGCTCGTCAAGCGGCTGCACGTCGACCTGTGCCGGTTGAGTAGTCGTCTCTGTCACTGAACGCAGTCACCACTCCTTCCCCCCCTTCACCTCGCATGCCGCCTCGGCGTCAGCATGCCTTTCTGCCGGAGTCTCGTTCGTGAAGAAACTCTCCTTTTCCCTGCAGTTGCTGCTCGGCCTGGTGATAGGCGCGGCCCTCGGGTTCGTCGCCCGCGCCGGTGACGTCACCTGGCTCACCACCACCCTCACCGAAGTCGGCAAGATCTTCGTCCAGCTCCTCAAGCTCGCGGTCGCGCCGCTGGTCTTCACCGCGGTCGTCGTCAGCGTGGCCAACCTGCGCAACGTCAGCGGCGCCGCCAGGCTCGCCGGCAAGACGCTGCTGTGGTTCCTGATCACCTCGCTGATCGCGGTGGTCTTCGGCATCGGCCTCGGCCTGATCCTCAATCCCGGCCAGGGCGTCACCATCTCCACCGCCGGGGCGAAGGCCGTCGACCTGGAGGGCGCGGGAACCTGGCTGGACTTCCTGACCGGCATCATCCCGACCAACATCGTCACCGCCTTCACCGAGCTCAACGTCCTCCAGATCGTCTTCCTGGGGGTCGTCCTCGGCGCCGCCGCCCTGGCGGTCGGCGACAAGGCCGAGCCGTTCCTCGGCTTCAGCCGGTCCGTCCTCGAACTGGTCCAGAAGGCCCTGTGGTGGGTCATCAGGCTCGCCCCGATCGGCACCGCCGGCCTGATCGGCAAGTCGGTGGCCAGCTACGGCTGGGACCTGCTCGCCCCGCTCGCGAAGCTCAGCGCGGGCGTGTACATCGGCTGCCTGCTGGTGCTCCTGGTGAGCTACCCGCTGCTGCTCGCCTTCGTCGGCAAGGTCAGCCCGCTCACCTTCTACCGCAAGGCCTGGCCCGCGATCGAACTGGCCTTCGTCTCCCGTTCCTCGGTCGGGACCATGCCGCTCACCCAGCGGGTCACCACCGAACGTCTGGGCGTGGACCGCGACTACGCCTCCTTCGCCGTGCCCTTCGGGGCGACGACCAAGATGGACGGCTGCGCCGCCATCTACCCCGCGCTCGCGGCGATCTTCGTGGCCCAGGTGTTCGGCGTCCATCTGGGCGTGGGCCACTACCTGCTGATCGCGTTCGTCTCCGTGGTCGGCTCGGCCGCGACCGCCGGTCTGACCGGCGCGATCGTGATGCTCACCCTGACCCTGAGCACGCTGGGCCTGCCCCTGGAGGGCGTCGGGCTGCTCCTGGCGATCGACCCGATCCTCGACATGATCCGTACCGCGACCAACGTCACGGGGCAGATGGTGGTGCCCGTCCTGGTCGCCCGTTCCGAGGGCCGTCTCGACGAGGAAGTGTTCGACGCTCCGCCGCAGTCTCTGGACGAAGCCCCGGCCGCGGTTCGTCCCGCGTCGGGTCCTGAGCCTGCTCTCGCCTGATTCTCCTGCCCCTCCGGTCCGCCGGCGGGGACAGCCTCGCCCACGACGTCGCGTCGTGGGCGAGGCCGTTTCTGTGCGAGCAGCCGTGCACGGTGATACGTGCCTGAGCGGCCGCCGATACACGGTGCAGGCGGCGCGGACACATGCCCCACCCACGATGGGCGGAGCGCGCGAACCCAGCGCGCCTTCTCACCAGGAGGTGGTCGATCGATGTTCTCTGCCCGCATGCCCGGCCTGCGACCGCGGCCCGGCGCCGACAGCACCCGCTCACGCGCGCCCCAGCCGTCGGGCCGGTCGCCCCGGCCGCCTCGGCGCCGCACGCGGGGATCGCTCAGCGCGCTGGCGGCGACGGGCGCGCTGGCGTTGGCGGTCTCCGCGTGCGCCGCGGCGGCCCAGACCGGTGACACCGCCGCGACCGCCAAGGGTGACGTCCGCGCCGGCGCGTCCACGCCGGACGGCCGGACGCCCCGGCCCGGCGCCCACAGCGCCGGTGACCCGCTGTTCACCTACCTCGGGAACGGCGGGTACGACGTCGCCTCCTACGACATCCGGTACGACTACCGTCCGGGCACGACGAAGATGAACTCCTCCGTGCGCATCACGGCCACGGCGAAGCAGGCGCTGTCGAGCTTCAGCCTGGATTCGAAGGTGGACCGCGTCGACTCGGTGTCCGTACAGGGCGAGGGGGCCGCGTTCACGGTGTCCGGCGAGAAGCTCGTGATCACGCCGCGGCATGCCCTGCGCGAAGGCGAGTCCTTCCGTGTCGACGTCTCCTACCGCGTCGACCGCGCGGACGACACGCGGTCGCCCTCCTACCCGCCCACGGCGCACTACCTGCAGGCCTGGCTCGAAAAGGACGACGGTTTCGCGGTCATGGGTCAGCCCGACCGCGCCCACATGTTCTTCCCCGGCAACGACCACCCCAGCGACAAGGCCCGCTTCACCTTCCGCGTCACCACGCCCAAGAACCTCCAGGCGGTGGCGAGCGGGACGCTGCGGTCGCGCAGGACCACCGGGGACCGTACGACCTACACCTACACCACCCGCGATCCCATCCCGACCCACGTGGCCCAGGTCGCCGTCGGCCGCTTCACGAAGGTGACGGCGCGCGGGCCCCACGGCCTGCCGATCCGCAGCTACCTCGCGACGGCCCGGTACAAGGCGGCGAAGGCTCCGGTGGACGACATCGCGGACCAGGTCGCCTGGGTGGAGAAGGAGATCGGCCGCAGGTATCCGTTCGAGACCTACGGGGTGCTGGGGGTGCCGGGAGACTACGACGGCGTCGCCCTGGAGTCCGCGACGCTTTCCACGTTCAGCGTCGAAGGACTGACGCGTCCGGCCGAGGAGATCGCGCCGACCATGATCCACGAGTTGGTCCACCAGTATTTCGGTGACGCCGTCTCCGTGCGCACCTGGAACGACATGTGGATCAGCGAGGGCCACGCCGAGTACTACCAGCTGCTCTATTCCGTGGCGAAGGGGTATCGGAAGCTCGACGACGTCCTGAAGCAGCGGTACGAGTTCGAGTTCGACAAGCGGGTCGAATCCGGGCCTCCCGCGCGGCTCAAGACGGCGCAGGACGTGCTGACCGGCGGGAACAACGGGGGCCTGCTGATGCTCGCGGGCCTGCGTCAGCAGGTCGGCGACTCCGTCTTCAAGAAGATCGAGCAGACGTTCTACGACCGATACCTGGGCAGGTCCGCGACCACGAAGGACTACATCGACGTGGCCAACCGCGTCAGCGGGCGCGACCTCACCTCCTACATCGAAGGCTGGCTCTACGGGGCCCAGGTGCCTCCGATGCCGGGCCACCCGGACTGGAAGCGAGCGGCGGCCCCGGCCTCCTGACGTTTCCCCGCCGTCACGCCACCGAAGAGGGGAGCACCGGGTGCGTCCTTATAAGCTCGCAAGCACGCTATTCGCCGCTTTTGGGGAGATATTTCGGGTTTGGATGTCAAGAGCGGGCCGCAAGCCCCTGTCACCGTGCTGCTCGTCGAGGACGACGAGGTGATCCGCAAGACGGTCGGGATGGCCCTGGAACGCTACGGCTACGCGGTGTCGACCGCCGGTGACGGCCTGACCGGCCTGGAGCTCTTCCGGGAGGGACGGCACGACCTGCTGCTGCTGGACGTGATGCTGCCGGGCCTGGACGGCATCGGCCTGTGCCGCAGGGTCAGGGAGACCAGCCTGATCCCGATCCTGATGATGTCCGCGCGCGGTGACTCGCTGGACGTGGTGTCGGGCCTGGAGGCGGGGGCGGACGACTACGTCGTCAAGCCGGTCGACACCGGTGTGCTGGTGGCCAGGATCCGCTCACTGCTGCGCCGGGCGACGTTCACCCCCGGTCGCGAGCCCGCCCCCGGACACGGGCCCACTCCCGCGCACGGGCCCGCTTTGCAGCACGGGCCGGACGATCCCCCCGAACCCGCGTCCGGCGGGTCGGGCGACCTCGTCTTCGGCGACCTGGCCATCGACACCCACGGCCTCGAGGTGCGCCTGGCCGGCGAGCCGGTCGCGCTCGCCCCCACCGAGCTTCGGCTGCTGCTGGAGTTCGCGGCCAATCCGGGGATCGTGCTCGACCGGCAGACGCTGCTGCGCAACGTCTGGGACTACGGCTGGGACGGCGACAGCCGCGTCGTGGACCTGTGCGTGCAGCGGTTGCGCAAGAAGATCGGCGCCGACCGGATCGAGACCGTCCGCGGTTTCGGCTACAAGCTGCGGCGCTGACGTGAGCGCCGAGCCCGCCGAGACCCGCCGTACGACGTGGAACCGGCGGCGGACGCCGCCGGACCCCCGGCACCCGCCGCGCACCCGGGTGCCGCTGTACCCCCTGTCACTCGTGATTTCCCTGTCGTTGCTGGACCCCCGGTCGCTGCGATGGAAGATCGCCGCGCTGGTGGCGGCGGCGTCCTGCGCGGTCGCCGTGGCGGTCGGGGTGCTGGTGCACACGACGACGTACGACTGGTCGCTCAACGTGGGCAGGACCGCCGCGCTCCAGGCCGCCATAAGCGCGGCGACCGGCGGCGGGGACCAGACCGGCACGGTTCTCCAGGACCCGGCCGTGCTGCCGCCGGGACTGCTGCGGCAGGCGGCGGCAGGGGAACCGGTCACCTGGTACGACGACACGAAACCCGACGAGCCCTGGATGTGGGCGGCCGTCCGCGACGGCGACCGCGTGCTGGCCGTCAAGGTGGACATGGGTGCCGAGCGGCGCAGCCTCCAGGCCCTCGACCGGCATATCGTCATGGCCACGCTGGCCGCGCTCGCGATCGTGGTGCCCCTCGCGGCGCTGGTCGCCGAACTGCCGAACCGGCGCCTGCGGCGCGTGGCGGGAACGGCCCGGCGCATCGCGGGCGGAGACCTCGACGCCAGGATCGGGGCGGGGGGCCGGACCCGTGACGAGATCGGCGAGATCTCGGCGGCCGTCGACTCGATGGCGGGCGCGCTGCAGGAACGGCTGCTCACCGAGCAGCGCTTCACCGCGGATGTGGCCCACGAGCTGCGTACCCCGCTCATGGGCTTGATCACCTCGGCGGAGCTGCTCCCGGAGGGAGAGATCACCGAGCTGGTACGCGACCGGGTCGGTGTGCTGCGCGCGCTGGTCGAGGACCTGCTGGAGATCTCCCGCCTGGACGCTGGCGCTGAGCGGGCCGAACAGGTGCCGGTGCCGCTGGGCGGGGTCGTCGAGGAGTCCGTGCGCCGGACCGGGCTCCCGGCCCGGGTGGAGGTGACCGGTCATCCCGTGGCCGACACCGACCCGCGTCGTCTCGACCGGATCATCGCCAACCTGGTCGCCAACGCGCACCGCCACGGGCGGCCTCCGGTCGAGGTCGGCGTGTGCGGCACGACGATCGTCGTGCGCGACCACGGACCCGGGTTCCCCGGCACCCTGCTGGCGGAAGGGCCCCGGCGCTTCCGTACGGGCGCGGAGGAACGCGGCAGGGGACACGGCCTGGGGCTGACGATCGCCCTCGGCCAGGCGCAGGTGATCGGCGCGTCGCTCGACTTCGCCAACGCTCCCGACGGCGGCGCGGTCGCCACCGTCCGCCTCGACGCCGGCGCCCGCGACCGGCACACGGGCGTATAGCCCCCGGAAGGGCACCGGCGGGCGCCGGCGCAGGCCGGGGAGCCGATACACGGCGGATACGCAGCCGCGCGAGATTCGAGCGGTCGCCGACTTCCCGCCGCGGCGGCACGGACATTCGTCCCGCACAGGGTGGGTGACGTGCGCAAACGCGCACCGATCACCCGGAGGTGCCTTCCATGCTCCCAGCCCGCCTGTCCGTCGTTCCCGCAGGAGAGCGGCCGGTCGACCGCCCGGCCCTGTCGCTCCGCCACCGTCGCTCCCTCCGCCTCGCGGCCTCGATGTGGGCCGTCGTCCTCATCGTCGCCGCGGCCGGCGGCTGCTTCGGATCTCCCGCAGGCGACGAGAACACGACGGACGAGGGCCTCGCGGCCGGAATGGCACTGCCGTGGCCGCAGGACGGCCAGACGAGCGTCATGGTCGAGGGCCTCGGCGATCTCGGCAGCAAGGGGGAGCGGGAGCCGGTGCCGATCGCGAGCGTCACCAAGGTGATGACCGCGTACGTGATCCTCGGCGAGCATCCGCTGAAGGGAGCCGCCGCCGGGCCGGGCATCGAGGTCGACAGGCAGGCCGCGGAGGAGTCGTCGTCCCGCGAGGAGTCGAGCGCGCCGGTCAGGGAGGGCCAGAGGTTCACCGAGCGTCAGATGCTCGAACTGATGCTGATCCCCTCGGGCAACAACATCGCCCGCCTGCTCGCCCGCTGGGACGCCGGGTCCCAGGAGGCGTTCGTGGTGAAGATGAACCGGGCCGCGGCCCGCCTCGGCATGACCCACACCACCTACACCGGCGCCAGCGGCATCGAGCCGACAACCGTGAGCACCGCCGTGGACCAGCTGAGGCTGGCCCGGCGGGTGATGAAGGACCCGGTGTTCCGCTCGATCGTCGCCAAGCCCGAGGTCACGATCCCCGGGGTCCCCGGTGTGATCGTCAACACCAACACGCTGCTCGGCAGGTCAGGCGTCATCGGCCTCAAGACCGGTTCCACCACGCCGGCCGGCGGCGCCCTGATGTGGGCGGCCGAGGCCGCTGCCGCCGGCCGGACGTGGCTGATCCTCGGCGTCGTCCTGCACCAGGACGCCGGCTCGCCCCCCGCGACCGGCCTGCGGACCGCCCTGGACCGCAGCCGGACACTGATCGACGGGGTCCGTGAGTCGCTCGACTCCCTGGTCGCGGCACAGGGCACGAGCGAGCTGCCCTGGCGCTGGTGAGCCGCTCGGTCAGTCTCCGGTAGACAGTCTCCACCCGGTGGAGGGGCGTCTCGGTGTCCGAGATCTGAATCTCGGCGAAGGCGAAGTTCCGCCGTTTGGCCCGCTCCCCCAGCCATCGCGTGAAGAACGTCTTACCGGACCCGTACTCTCCTCGGATCGCCTTGAACACCGACGCGCCGGAGGCGACCGCGTCCAGTTCGGCATCGCCGACTCGAATCGGTCGAGGCCGATGGCGAGCAGGTCGAGCCCGCTTTCGGGTACGGCGCCGTCGCAAAGCCCGCCGCGGGGGTGCGGGTGCCCGGCCTGCGCTGGCGGAACCTGCTGATCTGCGCGATCGACGGCACGACCATGACCGTTGCCGACGCCCCGAACGCTTCGACGTCCCGGTGATTACCGAGGCCTACGAACGCGTGTACCAGCAGATCTCCGCGCGGGTGCATCACCCGGGCCGTCCGGCGGGACGGGAAAGGTGAATTTCGGGGAGCCACGACGCCTGACCGAGAAAGTACGAATTTGCTTCTTATCTGGCGCTCCCACTGGGCGACCTGCTACTGCTCATGGGAGGCAAATGAGGGACGGGAAGGGTGGTGCGAGGGAACGGCACGCGGGATCCTGGTATGGAAGACGAAAATCGCGTCGAGGTGTTCCACAAGCCGACGGGGATATGCGTCATAGGGATTGTTCTCGCTGGTAGAGCCTGACACCGCCAGCATCGAAGGTGGCGTGGATTCCGGTTCTCGCGCTCGGGCCGATACGCAGCAGCGGCGGAGCAAGTTGTCTTCACGAGCTGAAATATCCGAGGGGTTGGTCCCGTGAGCGTCCCGAGAACAGCAGGGCCCCACAAGGTGGTGCTGGCCACCTACAGCAGCTACGACGCGGCCCAGCACGCGGTGGACGTCCTGGCCCGCCACGACTTCCCGATCGCCCACGTCACCATCGTGGGCTGCGATCTGCGGTGGGAGGAGAAGGTGCTCGGGCGATGGGGCCTCGGCAGGGCGCTCGTCACCGGCGCGGGTACCGGCGGCTGGATCGGTCTTCTCATCGGCTTGATATTCGCGATCTTCAGCCCGTGGGCCGGATGGGCCATCGGCTCCTCGATCGTGCTCGGGCTGATCTTCGGCGTCGTGTGGGGTGCGATCAGTCACGTGGTGCAGCACCGGGCGTTCGCCTCGATGCCTGCGGTCGTCGCCGACCACTACGACATCCTCGTGGACGCCGAATTCGCCGACGAGGCCCGGCGAGTGCTCACCGACGCTCGTGAGGCCGCTGCGCTCAGGTGAGCGCCAGGAGGGGGATGAGGACATGGCCAAGGCGGTGGGCATCGACCTCGGCACGACGAACTCGGTCATCGCGACCACCGAGGACGCGCATCCGACGGTCGTCCCGAACGCCGAGGGGTCGCGCACGACTCCCTCGGTGGTGGCCTTCACGGACCAGGGCGAGGTGCTGGTGGGCCAGATGGCCAGACGCCAGGCGATCCTCAACCCGAAGGGCACGATCTATTCGGCCAAGCGCTTCATCGGGCGCAAGTTCGACGAGGTGCAGAGCGAGATCAAGGCGGTCTCGTTCGACGTCGTGCCGGGCCCGGACGGCGCCGTGCGGTTCAAGGTCCGCGACAAGCTGTACGCGCCGGAGGAGATCGCCGCCTTCGTGCTGCGCAAACTGGCCTCGGACGCCGGGAAGTTCCTGGGGGAGAAGGTCAACGAGGCCGTCATCACGGTGCCTGCGTACTTCAACGACGCGCAGCGACAGGCCACCAAGGACGCCGGCAAGATCGCCGGCCTGGAGGTCCTGCGGATCATCAACGAGCCGACCGCGGCGGCCCTGGCGTACGGCCTGGACAAGAAGGGCAGCGAGACCGTTCTCGTGTTCGATCTGGGCGGGGGCACGTTCGACGTCAGCGTCCTCGACATCGGCGAGGGCGTCATCGAGGTCCGCGCCACCTCGGGTGACACTCACCTGGGCGGCGACGACTTCGACCGGCGCGTCGTCGACCACCTGGCCGACGAGTTCCAAAAGCAGCAGGGCATCGACCTGCGGCGCGATCCGCAGGCCCTCCAGCGGCTGTTCGAGGCCGCGGAGAAGGCCAAGGTGGAGCTGTCGGCGGTCACCCAGACGCAGGTCAGCCTGCCGTTCATCACGGCCGACGCGACCGGCCCCAAGCACCTGAACACCACGCTCATGCGCTCGACCTTCGAGCAGATCACCCGCGACCTGCTCGAACGCTGCCGGGGGCCGGTGGAGCAGGCCATGGCCGACGCGAAGCTGACGACGAACGACCTCGACGAGGTGATCCTCGTCGGCGGCTCCACCCGTATGCCCGCCGTGCAGCAACTCGTGCGGCGGCTGACGGGCAAGGACCCGAACATGACGGTCAACCCGGACGAGGTCGTGGCCGTCGGCGCGGCCGTCCAGGCCGCCATCATCAAGGGCGAGCTGAAGGACGTCGTGCTGCTGGACGTCACGCCGCTGTCGCTCGGCGTCGAGACGCTCGGCGGCGTGATGACGAAGATCATCGAGCGGAACACCACCATCCCGGCCCGCCGCACGGAGACGTTCAGCACCGCGGAGGACAACCAGTCGGCCGTGGACATCGTCATCCTGCAGGGCGAGCGCGAGCGCGCCGCGGACAACCGGGTGCTCGGCCGGTTCCGGCTGGAGAACATCCGGCCCGCCCCGCGCGGGGTGCCGCAGATCGAGGTCACCTTCGACATCGATGCCAACGGCATATTGAACGTCTCCGCCAAGGACAAGGACACCGGCGCCGAGCAGCGCATCACGATCAGCGAGAGCTCCAACCTGGACCAGAGCGAGATCGAGCGGATGATCGCCGACGCGGAGCGGCACCGCAACGAAGACGCCCAGCTTCGTGCCGCGATCGACGCTCGTAACGAGCTGGACTCCGCCGCCTACCAGGTCGAGCGCCGGCTGTCGGAGCTGGGCGACGCGGTCCCGGTGCACGAGAAGGCGCGGGCCGAGCAACTGATCATGGAAGCACGTCAGGCGATCAAGGAGGAGGTGCCCGTCGACCGGCTGCGCAGCCTGACAGCGGAGCTGCAGCAGGTTTACCACGGCCTCGGCATGACGGCGTCCGCCGCTTCCGGCCAGACCCAGGGACAGGCGCAGTCCGCGCAGCCCTCCGCGGGCGGGTCGGACGAGGACGTCATCGACGCCGAGTTCACCAGCCCCAGCAGCCCGTGACGTGACATGACCGAGCGGAACGAGAAAGCACCTCCGGAGCCCCGGCAGGCCGTCGAGGAACCCGTTGCGGAGCAGCTCGCCGAGCTGGAGGACCGATGGCTGCGCGCCGTCGCTGAGCTCGACAACCTCCGCAAACGGGTCGCGCGCGACATGGAGCGGCAGCGGATCGACGAGCGCATGCGCGTGGCGGCGGAGTGGCTGCCGGTGGTCGACAACCTCGAACTCGCGCTCAAACACGCGGATGCCGACGCCGACGCGGTGATCGAGGGGGTTCGGGCCGTCCGCGATCAGGCGGTCGGCGTGCTCGCGCGCCTCGGCTTTCCGCGCAGGGACGACGTGGGCACGCGGTTCGACCCCGCCAGGCATGAGGCGGTCGGCACTGTCGCCGTCCCGGACGCCGACCCCGGCACCGTGGTCGAGGTCGTACGGCCCGGCTATGGCGAGGACGGGACGCAACTGCGCCCGGCCTCCGTCGTCGTCTCCACGAAGGCCGACGAGTGATGGCGGAGCGCGACTTCTACGAGATCCTGGGCGTGCCGAGAACGGCGGACCAGGACGAGATCCAGCGGGCCTACAGGAAGCTGGCCCGCGCCTACCATCCCGACGTCAACAAGTCCCCCGACGCCGAGGACCGCTTCAAGGAGGTCTCGGAGGCGTACGAGGTGCTGTCGGACCCCGGGACGCGGCGGCGGTACGACGCGTTCGGGCCGGACTTCCGCCGCGTACCCGAAGGCGTCGACCCGGCGACGTACGCCCGCGCCCGCGCCGGAGCGGGAGCCGGCGCGGGACCAGGCTGGGCGGGACAGGGGCCCGGCTGGGCGCGCGGACCGGGCGGGGAGGAGATCCACTTCACCACCGGCGAGGGCTTCGAGGGCATCGACCTCGAAGACCTGCTCGGCGGCGCCTTCGGCAAGCGCAGGCGCAGCGCGACCGGCCGCGGCTGGGGCCCGGTGCCTGGCGCCGACCACGAGGCCGAGCTGCCGCTCACGGTCGAGGAGGCCTACCGCGGCGGCCGGCGGACCATAACTATCCCCGGCCCGGGAGGCGGGCGGACCCTCCAGGTGAACGTTCCCCCCGGGGTGACCGACGGCCAGCGGATCCGGCTCGCGGGCCAGGGCGGCGCGGGCAGCGACGGCGCCAGGGCGGGCGACCTCTACCTGATCGCGCGGATCGCCGACCACCCCCGCTACCGCCTGGAGGGGCGCGACATCCACGTTCGCCTCCCGCTGACGCCGTCGGAGGCCGCGCTGGGGGCGACCGTCGCGGTCGACACGCCCGGCGGGGAGGCGAAGGTCAAGGTGCCGCCGGGCACCTCGTCCGGGCGCCGCCTGCGCCTGCGCGGACAGGGTATGCCGAACCCGCGCGGCCGGCCCGGAGACCTGCTGGCCGAGGCCCGGATCATGGTGCCGCCCACGCTCGGCGACGAGGAGCGCCGCCTGTACGAGCAACTGGCCAGGATCTCGGCGTTCAACCCGAGGAGCCCGTCATGACCTATCCGCTCGTCCGGCTCGCCCAGGTGGACGTCGGGCACCTGGACCTGGAGTCCTTTTCCCGGGCCACGGGACTGCACCCGGAACTGGTGCGTCGCCTGGTGGCGCTCGGGCTGATCGACGCCTGGACCGGCTTCGCGGGCGGCCTGTGCTTCCCGCCCGCTCAGGTCGCCGCCGTGGGGCGCCTTCAGCGCCTGCACGCGGGGCTCGGCGTCAACTACGCCTCCCTCGGCCTCGTGACGGACCTCCTAGACCGCATCGCGGAGCTGGAGGCGGCTCTGCGCACCCATACGAGATGGACCGGAGACAGATCGTGGACCTGAACCGCCTGACGCAGAAGTCGCAGGAGGCCCTGCACGACGCCCAGACCGCGGCGATCCGCTTCGGACACACCGAGGTCGACGGGGAGCACCTGCTGTTGGCGCTGGTCCGCCAGCCCGACGGGCTCGTCCCGCGCCTGCTGTCCGCCGCCGGCGCCGACCCGGACAAGCTTCGGCTCGAACTGGAGCACGAGCTGGAGCGGCGGCCCCGCGTCACCGGTCCCGGCGCCGCTCCCGGCCAGGTCTACGTCACCCAACGGCTGTCGCGGCTGCTCGACGCCGCCGAGCGGGAGGCCGGCCGGCTGAAGGACGAGTACGTATCAGTCGAGCACCTGCTGATGGCGCTGCTGGACGAGGGCGTCGACAGCGCGGCGGGCCGGCTGCTCAAAGGACACGGGCTGACCCGTGAGCGCTTCCTGCAGGTCCTGACGCAGGCACGCGGGAATCAGCGGGTGACCTCCGCCAATCCGGAGGTCGCGTACGAGGCGCTTGAGAAGTACGGGCGCGACCTCGTCGCCGCGGCGCGGGCGGACAAGCTCGACCCGGTCATCGGGCGGGACGGCGAGATCCGCCGGGTCGTCCAGATCCTGTCCCGCAAGAGCAAGAACAACCCGGTCCTGATCGGCGACCCGGGCGTGGGCAAGACGGCGATCGTGGAGGGCCTCGCGCAGCGCATCGCGCGCGGCGACGTGCCGGAGGGCCTGAAGGACAAGACGATCTTCAGCCTGGACATGGGCGCGCTTGTCGCGGGGGCGAAGTACCGCGGCGAGTTCGAGGAGCGGCTGAAGGCCGTGCTCACCGAGGTGACGGCGTCCGAGGGACGCATCCTGCTGTTCGTCGACGAGGTGCACACGGTGGTCGGCGCGGGCGCCGCGGAGGGGGCGATGGACGCCGGCAACATGCTGAAGCCGATGCTGGCCCGCGGCGAGCTGCACATGATCGGCGCGACGACCGTGGCGGAGTATCGCAAGCACATCGAGAAGGACGCCGCGCTGGAGCGCCGCTTCCAGCCCGTCTTCGTCGACGAGCCGTCAGTCGAGGACTCCATTTCCATCCTGCGCGGGCTGCGCGAGCGGCTCGAGGTCTTCCACGGCGTGAAGATCCAAGACGGCGCGATCGTCGCCGCGGTCGTGCTGAGCCACCGCTACATCTCCGACCGCTTCCTCCCTGACAAGGCGATCGACCTGGTCGACGAGGCGTGCGCCATGCTTCGTACGGAGATCGACTCGATGCCTGCCGAGCTGGACGAGCTGACCCGCCGGGTGACGCGGCTGGAGATCGAGGAGGCGGCGCTCGCGAAGGAGGACGACCCGGCGAGCCGGGAGCGCCTGGAGACGCTACGCAAGGAGCTGGCCGACCTGCGGGCCGAGGCCGACGCCATGCGGGCCCAGTGGGAGGCCGAGCGGCACGCCCTGCGCAAGGTGCAGCAGCTGCGCGAGGAGATCGAGAGCGTACGCCGGGAGGCCGAGCAGGCCGAGCGCATGTACGACCTGAACCGCGCGGCCGAGCTGCGTCACGGCAGGCTTCCCGAACTGGAGCGCAGGCTGCGTGCCGCGGAGGAACAGCTGGAGAGCAAGCAGGGCGGGCACCGGCTGCTGCGCGAGGTGGTGACCGAGGAGGAGATCGCCGGCATCGTGTCGCGGTGGACCGGCATCCCGATCAGCCGCCTGCAGGAGGGCGAGCGGGAGAAGCTGCTACGGCTCGACGAGATCCTGCACCAGCGGGTGATCGGCCAGGACGAGGCCGTGCGGGCGGTGGCCGACGCCATCATCCGGGCGCGCTCGGGGATCAAGGACCCCCGCCGCCCGATCGGGTCGTTCATCTTCCTCGGGCCGACCGGAGTCGGCAAGACCGAGCTGGCCAAGACGCTGGCCGAGGCGTTGTTCGACACCGAGGAGAACATCGTCCGCGTGGATATGAGCGAATACCAGGAGCGCCACACCGTCAGCCGCCTCGTCGGCGCCCCGCCCGGGTACGTCGGCTACGAGGAGGGCGGCCAGCTCACCGAGGCCGTGCGGCGCAAGCCCTACTCCGTGGTGCTCTTCGACGAGATCGAGAAGGCGCACACGGACGTGTTCAACACCCTGCTGCAGGTGCTGGACGACGGGCGGCTCACCGACGCCCAGGGGCGCACGGTCGACTTCCGCAACACCGTGATCATCATGACGTCCAACATCGGCTCGCACTACCTCAGCGAGAAGGCGGCACCGTCGGGCGAGATCGACCCGGAGGTGCGCGAGATGGTCATGGCGGAGCTGCGCGCCCGCTTCCGCCCCGAGTTCCTCAACCGCATCGACGACATCGTGCTGTTCAAGCCACTCACCGAGGCCGAGATCGAGCAGATCGTCACGCTGATGTTCAACGACATCAGAGCGCGGCTCGCCGAGCGCAGGATGACGCTCGAGATCAGCCCGGAGGCGGTCCGCCACATCGCCGAGCGCGGGTTCGACCCGATCTACGGAGCCCGTCCGCTGCGCCGCTACATCGCCCGCGAGGTGGAGACCCGGGTCGCGCGGGCGCTGGTCGCCGGTGACGTCAGGGACGGCGCGACCATCCGGGTGGGGCTGTCCGGCGGCGAGCTCGTCGTCACATACGACAACCCGGAGGGCTGACCGATGCCGCCGAAGGTCACGGAGTCGAGCGTCGTCCGGTGCCCGCACTGCGGCCGCAACAACCGCGTGCCCCGGGCGGGTGCCGGGGTCCCGCGCTGCGGCGAGTGCCGCGAGTCGCTGCCCTGGGTGGTGGACGCGGGGGACGAGGACTTCACCGAGGTCGCCGAGGCGGCGCGGGTTCCGGTCGTCGTCGACTTCTGGGCGTCCTGGTGCGGACCATGCCGCATGGTGAGCCCGGCGCTCCAACAGGTCGCCACCGAGCTGGCCGGGCGGATCAAGCTGGTGAAGGTGAACATCGACGAGGCACCCGAGACATCGCGGCGCTTCGACGTGCGAGCCGTGCCGACGCTCGTCGTCCTGCGGCTCGGGCGGGTCGTGGCCCATCGGGCCGGTGCGGCGCCGGCGCCCGTGTTACGGGAGTGGGTCGGCGATGCGCTGGCCGGATGAGCTCCTCGAGTCGCCCGATCTGCAGGGCGCCTACCCCCGGCTGAGCGATGTGCAGATGCGGACGCTGGGCGCCCACGGCGAGCGTCGCCTGGCTCACCGGGACGACGTGCTGTTCGCGGAGGGCGACCCGTGCGCCGCCTTCTTCGTCGTACTGAGCGGCAAGGTGGCGACCGTGAAGGGGTACGGAGTCGACGATCAAGTGATCAGAGTCCACGGCGCGGGCCGGTTCCTGGGCGAGCTCAACGTGCTCACCGGCCAGGCCAGCTTCATAACCGCCGTGGTGGCGGAGGACGGCGAGGTGCTCGCCGTGCCCGTGGACGAGCTCCGCCGGCTTGTCGCGGGCGACGAGATCCTGGGCGACCTCGTCCTGCGCGCCTACCTCATCCGCCGCTCGATGCTCATCCGACTGGGGGCCGGTTTCCGGATCGTGGGCTCCCGCTACTCGCCGGACTGCCGCCGGCTGCGGGAGTTCGCGGCGCGTAACCGGCTGCCGCACCAGTGGATCGACCTGGAACAGGACGCCGAGGTCGAGCGCTTCCTGCGGCGGATGGGCGTCACCCCGGCGGAGACGCCGGTCGTGATCTGGCGCGGCGAGCTGGTGCTGCGCAACCCCACCATCGCGGAGCTGGCCAGGGCCATCGGCCTCCCGGCGCCGAGCACGCGGGAGGCGGTGTGCGACCTGCTCATCGTCGGAGCCGGGCCGGCTGGCCTGGCCGCCGCGGTCTACGGAGCCTCCGAGGGGCTCGGCACGGTTGTCCTCGACAGTGTCGCCCTGGGCGGCCAGGCGGGCACCTCGTCGCGGATCGAGAACTACCTCGGCTTTCCCGCCGGGATCTCCGGTGGCGAGCTGGCCGAGCGGGCGATGATCCAGGCCCGCAAGTTCGGCGCGGAGCTCTGCGTCCCGGCGGAGGCGTGCACGCTGCGAGAGCACGAAGGCCATCACCTCGTCACCCTGAAGGAGGGCACGACGGTCCACGCGCGCACGCTGCTCATCGTGACAGGCGTCCGCTACCGGAGGCTCGTCGTGCCCGGCCTGGAGAGGTTCGAGGCGACCAGCGTCTACTACGCGGCCACCGCGTTCGAGGCACAGATGTGCAGCCGGGACCCGGTCGTCGTCGTGGGCGGCGGTAACTCGGCCGGCCAGGCCGCGCTGTTCCTCGCCCACCACGTCGCCTCTGTCCGCCTGCTCGTACGCGACGGCGAGCTGACCAGGAACATGTCCCGCTACCTGGCGGTCGAGATCGAACAACACCCCGGCATTCAGGTGATGCTGAACACCCAGGTCCAGCGGCTGGTCGGGCGGGAGACGCTCGAAGCGGTGGTCGCCGAGCACAACGTCACCGGGGAGCGGTTCACCGTCGAGGCCCGCGCGATGTTCGTCTTCATCGGTGCGGAGCCGTACACCCGGTGGCTGGCCAACGAGGTCGCGCTCGACTCCCGGGGATACATCCTGACCGGGCTGGACGCCGCTCGTTCCGGCAGGAAGGGCGTGCCGGACTCCACCGGCCGGCCGTTCCCGCTGGAGACCAGCAGAGCGGGTGTGTTCGCGGCCGGCGACGTGCGGAACGGATCGATCAAACGGGTCGCGTCGGCCGTCGGCGAGGGCGCGATGGCCGTGCGCCTCGTGCACGAACACCTTCAGCTGAGGGGCTGAGCCGCCCACGCGGGGAGGAAGGGGACTGGCGATGGCAGAAGTGATGGCGGTGCCGAGGTTCGAGCGGTTCTTCAGGACGGCGGCGGGTCTCGACGTCGACAAGGAGGATCTCCGGCGCTACAGCGACTTCGTGAACCAGAAGCTGTACGACCTGCTGGTGATCGGCCAGGCCCACGCGAAGGCGAACGTCCGGGACGTGGTCGAGACCTGGGACCTGCCCATCACCAAGGGTCTCCAGGAGAGCATCCACCGGTTTCGCGACCTCGACGAGGACATCGAGCTGAAGCCCATCCTGGAGCAGCTCGCGGCGTTGCCTCCGCTCGACCTGTCCATCGGCGAGGAGGTGAGGGAACGGCTGCCCGAGATCGTCGGCGGACTGTCGCTGGCGCTGGCGCGCACGTTCACCATCCTCGATCCCGGCCTGAAGAATCCGAGAACCGAGCAGTGGGAACGCGTGATCCGCCTTTTCGAGCTGCTGCTCTAGAAGCGAGGACATCATGAAGGCAGTCGTATACGAGGGACCCCGACAGGTCGGCGTCAAGAACGTGCCGGACGCGCGGATAGAGATGCCCACCGACGTCCTGGTCCGTGTCACCACGACCAACATCTGCGGGTCGGACCTGCACATGTACGAAGGCCGGACCGACCTGGAGCCGGGCCGCGTCCTCGGCCACGAGAACCTCGGCGAGGTGGTCGAGGTGGGGCCGGGAGTGGTACGCGTCCGCGTCGGCGACATGGTCTGCGTGCCGTTCAACGTCGCGTGCGGCTTCTGCGCCAACTGCGAGAGCGGCCTGACCGCCTTCTGCCTCACCACCAACCCGGAGCCGGGGGTGGACGGGGCCGCTTACGGCTTCGCGGACATGGGACCGTACAACGGCGGTCAGGCCGAGCTGCTGCGCGTGCCGTTCGGCGACTTCAACTGCCTCGTCCTGCCGGAGGACGCGCGGGAGAGGCAGACCGACTACGTCATGCTGGCCGACATCTGGCCCACCGGCTGGCACGCGACCCAGCTCGCCTGTGTGCAGGCCGGCGACTCGGTCGTGATCTACGGGGCGGGGCCGGTCGGCCTGATGGCCGCCTACTCCGCGACGTTCAAGAGCGCGGGCATGGTGATGGTCGTGGACCGCCACCCGGACCGGCTGGCCAAGGCCGAGGAGATCGGGGCGATCCCGATCGACGACTCCAAGACGTCGCCGGTCGACCGGGTCATGGAGCTCACGCACGGCAGGGGCGCCGACCGGGGCTGCGAGTGCGTGGGCTACCAGGCGCACGACCCCCAGGGGCACGAGCATCCCAACATGACGCTGAACAACCTCGTCAAGTCGGTGCGGTTCGCCGGGACGATCGGGGTCGTGGGCGTGTTCGTCGCCATGGATCCCGGCAGCCCCGACGACCTCTACAAGCAGGGCGAGATCGCCTTCGACTACGGGATGTTCTGGTTCAAGGGCCAGACCATGGGCAACGGCCAGTGCAACGTCAAGAACTACAACCGGCAGCTCTGCACCCTCATCCACGAAGGGAAGGCCCGGCCGTCGTGGGTCGTCTCACACGAGTTGGATCTGGACGACGCGCCCGGCGGCTACGAGCACTTCGACCAGCGGGATCCCGGTTGGACCAAGGTTGTCCTACATCCCGCCGGCACCCGCTGACCCTCCCATGGGGCCGCGGGCCCCGCGGTCCGACCGTTGGCAGTGAGGGGGACGCGCCATGCGCATGCCGGACGCGCGCTGGCTCAAGCAAAGGCTGCACGACGCCTTCAACAGGCACGATCTGGACGAGGTGATCCAGTGTCACAGTCAGGACGCGGTCCTGGTGACCCCCGCGGGCGTCGCGGAGGGGCATGAGCAGATCGCCTCCTACTACGAAGATCTGTTCAGGGGCTTCCCCGACATGCGCATGACGGTCTGGCACACCGTCTTGTGCGCCGATCCGGCGGTGACCGAATGGCTGCTCACCGGCACCCACACCGGGCCCTTTCTACTGCCCGGGGGCCAGGTGCTGGAACGAACCGGCCGCCATGTCGCCGTCCGGGGCACCAGTACCTGTTCGGTCGGCAACGACAAGATCATCAGTCACCGGATGTACTTCGACCAGCTGGAGATCTACACCCGGCTCGGCGGGCGCCTCGTCTTCGACGAGCAGCTGTCGCCGCGTGAGCGGCGAGCGGAGGACTGAGCGATGCCGTCAAAGGACATGGGTGACATGGTGACGGTCGAGCTGTTCTTCCAGTGCAGGCACGACGTCGTCAGCGAGGAGATCCGGGTTCCACGGGCCAGCTGGGACGTGATGAGCGCGGGCCAGCGCGACGCGTACCTGGCCGACCGCGTCGACGCGCTCGTGAGCGCGAACTCCAGCGCCGGTTGGAGGGAGATCTAGGAGGGGTAGCGGCCGGGCGACGGCCCGTCGTGGGAGTGGGTGAGAGCGTGGGCGCGCTGAAGGTGGCTCTCGTGGGGTTGGGCGTGGCGGCCCAGGTCGTGTACTTGCCGCTGCTCGCCAAGCGGCGGGACATCTTCCAGGTGTCCGCCGTGTGCGACCTGGACGGCGACCACGCAGAGACGCTCGGCCGGGAGTTGGGCGTTAGATCCTACGACCGCGCCATGGCCATGCTGGAGGCGGGCGGGTTCCACGCGCTGATCGTCCTCACGCCCGGTTCTCGCGGGCCGCTCGTGAAGGCGGCCCTCGCCTGCGGCTGCTGGGTGCTGTGCGAGAAGCCGCTCGCCTACAGCCGGGCCGAGCTTCGCGGCATCCCCGGCGACGCGCGGCTGATGGTGGGTTATGTGAAGCAGTACGATCCGGCCACGCAGCGCCTGCTGTCGGCTCGCCCCCTACCTGGAAGCCGACAACGAGGCGATCATCGAGGCTCTGGGAACGGTCCCGGAACGGCTGCGGCGCCTCTACTCCCAGGTCTTGCTCGGCGACGTCCGGCACGAGCTGTCCGTCATGCGGCTGCTGGTCGGCTCGCCCGCGACTGTGGACCATGTGTCCGTCTGGCCGGGCGACGTCTTCCCGCCCTCGGTCGAGGTGAGCGGGAGACTGCCGGACCCCGCCCGCGGCAGGTACGGCCTGTGCTGGCACCACCTGCCGGACTACCCCGTCTACCGGGAGACGATCGCCGTACACCACGACCACGGCTCGCTGGAACTGTGCTTCCCGACCCACTACCTGCTGAACGCCCCGACGAGCCTCACCGTCCTGTCGCGGACCGGCACGGCCGAGCGCACGGTCGCCTACCGCGACCTCGCGGAAGCGTACGAGCGGCAACTGGTGGCCTTCCACCGGTTTGTCACCCAGGACGAACCACCGCTCACCGGGCTCGACGGGGCGTTGAAGGATATTGTCACTGCGCAGCGGATCATCCGCCGCCACGCCGAGCAGACGGGGCTCCCCATCGGCGGCGAATGCGTGGAGTAGGGCGAGTGTGGGCGGCATGGCGACCAGGGACAGCGTCCGCTCCTGGCTTCTGGAGGGGCTTCAGCACGAGGACGTGATGCCCGCCGGGCCCCACGTGGTGGAGGCGCCGCACAGGCGGCATGCCTGGTGGCGGGTCATGTGCCTCACCGGTCTCGACTACTTCTCCACCCTGGGCTACCAGCCGGGGATCGCCGCGCTGGCGGCGGGCCTGCTGTCGCCCGTCGCGACGTTGTTCCTCGTCGCGCTCACGCTGTTCGGCGCGCTGCCGCTCTACCGGCGGGTCGCGGTGGAGAGTCCGCACGGCCAGGGCTCGGTCGCGATGCTGGAGCGGCTCGCCCCGAGGTGGTGGGGCAAGCTGCTCGTCCTGGTGCTGCTCGGGTTCGCGGCCACCGATTTCGTGATCACGATGACGCTGTCGGCGGCCGACGCGACAGCGCACATCCTGGAGAACCCCTTCGTGCCGCGTGCCCTCCAGGGGCACCAGTTGGCCGTGACGCTCGGCCTGCTGGTGCTGCTCGGCGCCGTGTTCCTGCTGGGCTTCAGCGAGGGATCGGCCTCGCCGTCGTCCTCGTGGGCGTCTACCTGTCACTCAACGTTGTGGTGGTGACGGCGGCCGTGCGCCATGTCGCCGACCGGCCCGTCCTGGTCGTGGACTGGAAGCAGGCCCTGCTGTCCTCGCACGGCGGGCCGGCGTCGATGGTGCTGGCGGTGGCCGAGTCAACCTCGTGGTGTGGGGCAGCGGCGAGACCAAGTTGAGCGGACTGCCCCCCGAGATCGAGGTGCATTGCGCGCCCCGCCCATCGGTCAGCGCGCTCGTCGGCCACCACGACCAGTTCACGGCCGAGGCGTGAACGACGACCCGCCCGCGCGGGACCCGCGGTTCGGGGACCACCCATCGGTCATCCGGTACGCGCGCACCAACCTGGACGTGCGGCTGCTGAAGGTGCTCGCCGCGGCCGAACGCGTGATTCTCCATGTGGTGTCGGCAGTGCTGCTGGCGATCGCGGCCGGCATCGTGATCATGTTGTTCGCCATAGTGGTGCAAGGTGGCGTGGGGTGGACGGAGAAGGTCGTTGTCATCGAGGACCTCCTCCTCGTCCTCATCGTCCTGGGCTCGTCCGTGCCGGAGTGAACATGGTCGAGCCCGGCGTGGCGGCGGTGGCCGGTGACGAGGGCGGCAGGCCGGGCCTCGTCCAGCGTCTCCGCGAAGACCACGCTGGTCGTCGCGGGCGACAACGCGGGATCCAAGCGGGCCAAGGCCGAATCCCTGGGCGTGCGGGTCGTCTCCCCCGAGGAGTTCGCCGAGACGGTCGCCCAGCTGTTGTAGGCGCCCCTGTCCGCCCGCGCACGGCCACACGCGGCGGGCGAGACGAGCAACTCAGGGAGTGTCCGGCAGATGTGGCCGCTTCACGCGCTCTCGCCGTCCGCCATCTCGTCGGCCTGATCTTCGGCGCGGTCGTCGGCGGGGTGGAAGGGGATCCGCGCCACCAGCATGAAGCCGCCGTCGGGCGTCCCCTTTCGCTCCAGCCGGCCGTCCAGAATCGCGATGCGCTCCTCGAGCCCCGCCAGGCCGAAACCGGAGTGGGGAAGCAGGTGCTGGAGGGACATCCGCGCTCGTCCCTCATCCCTGCCGTTCACCACCGAGACGGTCACGACACCGTCGCGCGCCTCGCAGCCCACTCGCACGCGGGACCCGGGAGCGTGCTTCCTGACATTGCTCAGCCCCTCCTGCACGACCCGGTAGCAGGCGTGCCCGACCTGAATCGGGAGGCCGATGTCCGGCAGGTCGTAGTCGAGACTGACCTGGGTGCCGGTGGCGGCCGCCTCTTCCACGAGGGAAGGGATCGCCTTGGCCCCCGCCGTCATCCGGGACCCGTCCTCGCGCCGCAGCACCGCGAGCAGCTCACGCAGCTCGGCGAGGGCCTCCACGCCCTTGTCCTCGATAGTCGTGGCGAGCCTGCCGGTCTCGGGGTCCGCGTCGTCGCGGATGATCCCCGCGTTGAGGACCATCACGGTGACCGCGTGCGTCACGGTGTCGTGGAGTTCTCGCGCGATCCTGCGTCGCTCCCGGACGGCGGCCCGCTGCTCGCATTCCCGCGCCCCCGCCCGCAACTCGGAGATCATCCCCCGATAGCCGCGCACCCACGTGCCGACCAGCGCGGGCATGAAGATGAGCATCAGCGCGCGCGCCAGGCAGAGGTAGAGGACGTCGTCCGTCTTGGGGTCCACGTAGTCGACGGCTGTGGCAGTGATGATCAGGGGGACGGTCACCAGCTGCCAGTGGCGCACCTTGCTGTCCGCCGTCATCGAGTACGCGGCGAAGGCCATGGGCACGATCTGCCCGGTGATCACGGCGCAGAGCATCGAAGCGATGATCATGGGTAGCCCGGTGCGCCGGCGCACGAGCAAGGCGCCCGCGGTGATCACCTCGATGGTGATCTCGATCCATTCCGGCACCGGGCCCCACAGGGAGAAGGACAGACCCAGGAGCGTCTGCGGGACGGTGAAACAGAGGATCGCGATCGCCAGCAGCGTGTCGACGATCCGCCGGCGGTGCGCCGTGGTGAATTCGGCCAGCGACGAGGGGACGCAGGCAAGATTGAGCGTGTTTCGCACGAGAGGGCTCTTTCTGGGAGGCCGCCCGGCTCCGCGCCCTCGGAAGGGCACCACGGTCGCTCCTCTTCGAGGAGGTCGCATGCTGAGGCGGGGAGCCGTCTTTCCATGTACGTGGCCATCGTCTGCCGAGGGAGACCGCGTGGTTAAGGCCGTGGTCTTCCTGTGAGCGTCCATCCTGGGTGTGACACGGCCACCCAGAGCTGGTCGTCCTGGCGGCCCGGGGCGAGCACTTCGGCTTCTCCGACGTCGTCGGCGCCGCCCTCGTGAACGATCGGCAACTCGCCCAATACTACCCCAATTCAGGACAAATTATATAAAAATCATCCATAAGTGACATAAGGTGAAAAAGTGGATCGTCCGCGACTCCTGGGAAACTTTCTCCGGGCTCGCCGCGAGGCCGTGAGCCTGGAGGACGCCGGGCTGACGCGAATGGGGCGCCGCCGTACCCCTGGCCTGCGCAGGGAAGAGGTGGCCATGCTCGCCGGCGTCAGCAACGACTACTACGTGCGGCTGGAGCAGGGCAGGGAACGCCGTCCGTCCGAGCAGGTCCTCAACGCGCTCGCCCGGGTGCTGCGCCTCGACGACGCCGCCACCGAGCACCTGTACGAGCTCGCCTACCCGCGTCCCCGGCCCCGGCCGGTCCGCAGGGAGGAGCAGGTCAGCCTGCGCCTGCTCCGCCTGCTCCGGGTGTGTGACGCCACCCCGGCGTTCATCCTCGGCCGCTGGATGGACGTGCTCGCGACCAACCGCCTGGCCGCCGCCCTCTGCGAGGGTCTCGACCACAAGGACAACCTCCTGCGCCTGTGCTTCCTCGACCCGCAGGCACACACCTTCTTCCCTGAATGGGAGGATGCGGCGGCGACGAAGGTGGCGCAACTGCGAGCCGTCGCCGGCACCGACCCCGAAGATCCCTTCCTGCCCCTGCTCGTGGACGAGCTGTCCGACCAGAGCGCGGATTTCGTACGGATGTGGGCTCGCCACGACATCCTGCCTCGGTGCATGGAGCGTAAGCGCTTCCACCACCCCCTGGTGGGCGAGCTGACGTTCTCCTACGAGACCTTCACGGTCAACAGCGCCCCAGGCCAGCAGCTCGTCGTCTGCCAGGCCGAACCGGGAAGCCCGTCGGAGGCGGCGCTCGCCCTGCTCGCGCGCCTCCAGTCCGCCGTCACACCTCCATGAGCCGGGACAGCCGGACGATCGCGCCGGCCGCGAGGTCCACGACCACGGGGGCGGCCGCCGCCGGCCGTACGGTGCCGTCGTCCCTCGTGAGCGTGACGGACACGGAGACCTTCCGGTCGAACGTCGAACGGTCGGCGACCAGCGGCTGCACCAGGGTGACCTCGAGCGTGGGCGCGTCCGCGGGGAGGACGGCCCGCGCCACCTCGATCCCGGACACCGCGAAGACCAGCCCCACGCCGGAGATGCCCGCGGCCCGCAGATCCACGTCGCGCCGGATCAGGACGGCCGTGTGCAGGTTCTCCAGGTAGACGTTGCGGACGACCAGCTGGGCGGGGTCGGCGGGGTCGAGCAGCGCCTGCGGCACGACGGCCCCGTCCCGGACGGCGGCGGGCAGCGCGAGGTCCCCGTGGGCGGGCACGCGCGCCGGCGGGTCGAGCGGGACGCGCTCCCACCCCCCGACCGCCGGCCGCACCCAGAGGGCCGTCACCGTGGCCGCCGTGTCGGCGTCGTTGCGCAGCCCGGTCGCGGTGACCCGCACCGGCCCGCCGGGGTACGGGCCGGCCAGCTCGTCCACGTCCAGGTGCACGGTGGTCGCGATCGAGGTGGAGGAGTCGCCGGTGTCGAAGACGACCTGCGAGACCGCCTCGCCGCCGCGCAACTGGGTGACCGCCACGACGGCGTCGTCGTAGTCCACGTGCAGCGCCAGCCGGATCGCGTCGTCGTCCAGGACGGCGCGCAGGCCGCCCTCCAGGGTGCTCGACCGCACCGACACCCCGGTCGACCCCACCGAGGGGGACGTCGGAAGCAGCACGCGGACCTCGCGCCCGCCGGCGTCCGCGCGCAGCAGCGACTCCAGCTCGGTGAGCTCGGCCGCCGAAAGATCGGGCACGCACCGGGCCTGCAGGCGGCACGGCAGGCCCGCGTCCACGGTGGCGTCGAACACCTGCAGCCATTCCAGCTGAGGGCGGCCGGCCACGTCGCGGGCCACCCGGTAGTGGGCGGGCACGACGAGGTAGGTGGCCGGCTGCTGGAGCGACTCCCACACCGAGTATCGGTGGTCGCGGTCCAGGCGCGGAGCCGGCGCGAACCGCCGGGCCGGGGCGCGGCCGAGCTGGAAGGCGTCCTGGCATCCGACGATCACGGGCTCTGCGCCCCCGGCGTCCTGCCGGTAGAGGCCGGGGTTGTCCCGGCACGGCACCAGCAGCGGCAGGCGGTGCGAGCGGGTCACGGACACGCCCATGTCGATCGTGAACGACGGGGGGTCCGTGGCGAGCCCGCCCGAGCCCGGGAACCCGGTGCGGATCCCGTCGCGCCGTCCGCCGAGGTCGTCCCGGAGCACCAGGCGCCGGACGGCGGACGGCAGGGGGAGCGGCACCCGGGCGAGGGTCAGCGGGGCCGCCGGATCTTCCGCTGTCGCCTCCATCAGGGCCTCCACCGGGAACTCCGCTCGGGCCTCGGCCGGTGACGCCGCCAGGAAGGCGGGCCCCGCCACCGCCGACTCCGCGAACGGTGACTCTTTGAACGGTGACTCTTTGAACGGTGACGTGAACGGCTGCGGGACCTGGGTCAGCCGGACCGCGCCCCGCCCGGCGGTCGTGAGCTCGCCGGGAACGCGGACCTCGGTGGTCACCACGTCCGACCAGTTCGGATGCTCGTCGGGGATCGGGTGCTCCTCGCGGGGCGGCTCCTCGAACGGCCATCCGCGCACCGGAACGACCTCCAGACGGTGCGGCCTGTCCTGCTCCACCACGGAGGTGGCCCACGCGGCGAGCGTCTCCTGCACGCCGACGAAGCTCGTGCTGACGATCACCCCCGCCCCGTCGCCCGGCTGGAAGCCCGGCGTGCTCAGCGCGCCGTACGCGGCCCTGGCCACGGCTCCGCTGATCTCGGCCCGGCAGTGGACGACGTCGTCGCGCCGATCCACGTCGACCGGAAGCTCGGTGGAGGTCGGCCGGCCGGTGTCGGCGTCCACGAACGGGATGCGCAGCCGTACACTCACGTCCGTCCAGGGGACGGACTGGGCCCCGGCGGGCGGCGGGGGGAAGCGCAGCACGGCGGTGACCGTCGCGGTGAGGACGGGCGATCCCTCGTCGTCGTGACCGGTGACGCGGAACAGGAACCGGAACGTGCCCTCGGCGGCGGGCACGAGCTCCGGCGCGGGCGCCCACCAGGGCGGGCCCAGCTGCCAGTCCGGCAGCAGGGGCTCGTTCCGGTCGGCCGCCCCGACGCGGGGGCCCGGCTCGTCGGCCTGGAGTCCTGGCGTGTTCATCGCGATCAGTCCTGGCTCACGACGGTGACGCCGGGCGCGGTCTTCTTCGGCACCCGCACGGGCAGGTCGCCGCTGCCCTCGCCGTCCGTCCAAGGCCCGATCCACTCGTCCCCGTCCTCGAACAGCGTGCCCTTGATGATCACGCGTACGCGGTAGCGGTACGCCGGCGGCCGTCCCGGCTGTCCCGTGTAGAGGGCGAACCGGCGTTCCTTGTAGTGCTCTCCGGTGTCGGCCATGGTGAAGGTGAACGTCACGATCGGGCGCTCGCCGCCGTCGGGGCCCTCGCCCTTGGGCTGCACCTGCACCTCGACGATCTGGTTGCTCGCCGTCAGGTCCCGGTTGATCGAGATCGGGGCGAGCACGAGCGCGCCGGCGTTGTCGGCGCGCACGGCCACGTTCAGGCTGTCGGTGAGCGTGCCGAACGGGCCCGGGTCGAGGTCCACCTCGTTGGCCTCGACGATGATCCGGGAGAACCGGTCGTCGAGGGCGGACGGCGACTCGTCGAACTGAATGGTGCGCCGGACGAACACCTTGTCCGGACGCCATCCCTCCGGCGCGCCCGCGACCTCCGCCGCCTTCTTCTGGGTCTGCCGGGCGAAGAAGACCTCGCTGGTCGCGCCGCTGGCGTACACGAGGGTCGGTGAGGAGGCGGGGGCGAGCGGGGTGGTCTCCCCGACAGGGGCGCCCTCGCCGTGCACGTCGGTCGTCGCGTCGACCTCCTGCGGGCGCGGCGGCGGCAGGAAGTCGTGGGCGGACCACGCGATCTCGCCGTTCACGCTGGGGTAGCCGATCTGGACGCTGGCGAACTTCACCGGGTCGCCGCTCACGCCGTTGTCCGGGTCGGGCCACTTGATGACGGGCCGGCAGACCGTGGTGATCTTGCGTTCCCAGTTGTCCAGGTACAGCGTGCGCATGTAGCGGCTCTTGAGCTCCGGGTGGGCGGCCAGCAGGTCGGCCACGCCGTCCACGTTGCCGCCCATCGTGCTCGGCTGCGCGTACATCTCGTCGACCTCGAAGGTGAAGGAGTTGGCGATCTCCACCCGATCGTGGCGGAAGTTGAGGCTGAACCCCGCGCCGAAGCCCCAGCCGAAGAGGTTGAGCAGCCCGCCGGGCTTGGGCGGGCCCGGGTCCTGGACCTCCGGCATCGGCTGGAAGATCACTTGCTTCGCCTGGTCCAGCCACATCGCCACGAGCATGTCGATGTACTTGGTGACCATCGCCTCCTTGTTGTCCGCGCCGGGGATGGTGCGGTCCATCTCCAGCTCGACCTTGATGTCGCCGTTCATCCGCAGGGTGTTCCAGGTGGCCTTGAGGTCGCCCGAGCTCCACCACCAGCTGGCGTTGGCCTGGGCCGTGAAGTGGCTGAACACCCGCTCCCAGTTGGCGGTCATATGCAGCCGCGTGATCGGCGCCCACAGCGGCAGTGTGAGGTCGGCCGTCACCCCGATGGGCACCTCGGTGCCCAGCAGCCCCTGCTCCACCTGCGCCGCCGCGAACGTGCCGAGATTGACGACGAACGGGTGCTCGGCGGTGGGGATCAGGCTGCCGGGCCCGGCGCCCTGGGCGGTGACGAAGAACGGGTCGCCGGCGTTGCCGCCCTGCGTGCCGTCCTGGTCGGTGATCATCAGGCGCAGCGTGGAGCTCCTGATCGGGATCGGCCGGATGTCGGCGATCGTGGACCGGTCGGCCACGCCCGGCTTGACCTGCCAGAACCGGTCCCGGCTGCCCTGCTGCATCCGTTCCAGGATCTGCTTGTGCGCGTCCCGCAGGACGCCCTCGGGCGGTGCGCCGGTCATCGCGAAGCTGAGCACCCCGCCCGAGGTCTCGCGGGTCTGCCCGGGGGCCACGCCGAGGTTCGTCTGGCCGTCCTGCACGCCGAGGAAGTGCAGGAAGCTGAGCCTCAGGTCGCCGTTCGGCTTGCGCGCCAGGCGCATCCGCTCGGGCAGCCAGTAGAAGACGGGGTTGGACCCTTGGGCCTGGAGCTCGTCGTTGTGCTTGTCGGGAAGGAAGACGAGGGAGTATTCGACGTCGGCGTCGTTGAGGGTGACGGTCTCGAAGCCGCCGGCCATGATCGGTCCTGCTGGGTTCACCATCGCTGGCTCCTGAACTGTACGGAGAGGCCGCTCACAGGGCGGCGGGGTAGTAGATGAGGGACCGGTCGAGGCCGCGTCCGACCACGGCGGCCGCGTTCCGGAACAGCCGGAGGTTCGCCCGGTTACGCGGGGCGAGGCCGGGGTTGCCGTCCTCCCGCAGGTGGGACTGGGCCGCCGCCTCCTCCCACCGGCCCGCGTTCGCGGCGGCGTTGAAGCCCGGCCAGCGGGTGGGGAAGAACGAGCCGGTCCAGGCGATGCTGTGCGCCCCGAGCCGGGCGTCGGCGGGCCAGTCCGCCCACCCGGGGAAGAAGGCCGACAGCCGGGCCTCGTTGACGTCGAACCGCTTGCGGACGAGCTCGTCGATCGCGGCGTCGGGCAGCTCCAGGGTGTGGATGGCCTTGGCCGCCAGGTGGCCCTTCTGTGCGAGGCCGGGCGCGTCCTTGATCCGGTGCCACTCGGCCACGATCTCCGCGCGGGTGGCGGGGGTCCCGGTGTCCTTGTGCACGAACGGCAGGGCGGCCGCCTCCTCCGGGGAGTCGACGAGGTTGCCGACGCCGGTGGTGACCAGGCCCTTGACGTCCTGGTACAGGTAGGGGAGCCGGCCCTCCAACGGGGCGCTGAACTCGGGGAAGAAGTCCCTGACCGAGCGCGCCGAGCCGGTCGGCCCGTCCGGTGCGACAGGCTCGGGCACGTCCTCGGCCAGCGGCCCGATCGGCAGCCCCGGCCAGTCCTCTTCGACGGGCCGGGGGAAGTCCGCGGCCACGGAGCCGTCGTCGGGGTCGAGCCTCGCGTACTCGTTCCCGGAGAAGATGTACGGGTTTCCGCTGGGCCACCACAGCGCCGTCTCGATCCGTGGGAACGCTCCAGGCCAGTCGTCGGCGATCGGCTTGACCTCGGGATCGATCATGCCGGTCGCGCCGTCGAACTCCTGGTACTCCTCCCCGGAGAAGAAGTAGGCGTTGCCGCTGCCCCACAGGATCGCGGCGTCGATGCCGGACTCGAACAGCCCGGGCCACATCTCGGCGATCGGCCGCGGGCCGTCCAGCACGACCCCGTTCTCGATGTCGTACGACAGGCATTGGTCGCCGCGGAAGAAGAAGACCGAGCCGTCGCTCCACGGCAGGGCGGCGTCGATGTCCGCCTCGAACAGGCCGGGCCACTGGTCGGCGATCGCCAGCGGGTAGCCCTCGTCGGCGCCGTCGGCCTCGACGTCGTAGCGGAGGTAGCGCTCGCCGGTGAAGAAATACGCCTTGGCCCCGGAGGGGGCGACGAACCCGCAGAGCTTGTCCACGGCGGTCACCCCCCGGCCCCGGGCGCGGGCTCACCCGGCACCGTGCCACCGAACGCCGTGCCGACGGACCCCGTGCCGACGGACCCCGTGCCGGCGAACACCGTGCCGACGTGGTGGAACCCGCGCGACTCGACCAGCGTGCCGCCGGCCGCCTCGATCCGCTCGACCGTCCGGGACCGCAGCCGCAGCTCGGCGAAGTCGCCCGTCGCGGCGACGAGGTATTCGATCCGGCCGTGGACGGCCTCGTCGTCGCGCGTCCAGATCGCGCCGGACACCGCGCTGATCCGGGACGGCTCGGCGACCTCCTCCTCGATCGCGGCCGCGAGCTCCTTCTCGAAGCTCTCCTGGATCATCCGCAGGGGGAGGTGGACGGTGGCCATCACCAGGGAGTGGCCGTCCTGCGCCCGCAGCACGTCCAGCGCCGTCTCGTCGTCCGGCGCCGCGCCCGCGACGAGCCGGAAGCGCGGCTCCTTGGTGTCGGCGCCGAGCCGGGCGATCCGGGGGCGCATGCCGAAGAACCGGGTGTCGCTGACCAGGACCGAGTGCACGACGCAGCGGTACGCCGGCGGGAACCCGTAGCCGGCCTCTCGGTAGAGGCTGCGGACGAACAGGGTGCCGGGCGGGTGCGGCGGGGTGTCCGCGCCCGGCATGACGTCGCCGGTCATGGCCTCCTCGAAGGCGGAGTCCACCGTCGAGGGGTGCAGCCGGATGTCGCAGAAGGTGAGGTTGCGCATGGTCATGCCGCCGTTCCGGTGACGCCGATCTGCAGGTGGATGTGGTTCTTGTGGGCCTCTCGGCCGTGCGGCGTCCCGGGGGCGGTGGCCGGGTGGTCGGGGTGCATGACGAAGCTGCGTTCGCCGATGGACGTGGGCGTGTCCAGCCCGTCGGGGCCGTCGGTGCGGTCCTGCCACTCCGAGGCGGCGAACTCGTACACCGCGCGCCAGAAGTCGCGCGTGAACGGGTCGGCGTCCTCGTCGTCGAGCCGGTAGAACGTGTCCGACCCGGTGCCGGGCGGCCAGTTTCCGCCGGGGGTCGCGGCGGTCGACACGGTCCCCCAGTCGTCGCTGACGGTGAGCGTCCACTCCTCGCCGTCCTCGGCGACCGCCTTGACGCCGACGAAGTCGACCGCGCGGCCCTGGCCGTGGCAGTCGGTGCGCGGGCGGCCCTGGCTGTCGACGCCGCCGCCGGAGATGCCGAGGTGGTAGAGCTCGACCACGTTGTAGGTGTCCTTCAGCCACTGGCACAGCCGCACCAGGGCGAGCGCGTTGCGGGGGTCAAGCCGGTCGGGCGCCGCCGGGTGGCTCGGCTGCCCGAACGTCACCGTGCCCGACGCCAGGTAGCGGACGACGACTCCGGCGACGTTGCCGTCCTGGGGCTGCTCGCCGTCCCAGCCGTCCAGGCTCACCCCGTCGGGGCCGCCCTGTCCCTCCAGCCGGATCACGTCGCCCGACTGCAGGTCGAGCAGCTCGGCGTAGGCGTCTTCCTTGCTCATCGCGCGTGCGGGATCGCTCACGATCCTGGTCCTTCCGATGCGGTACGTCACCGCTGACGCGGTGGTCTGTCGCACGACGGATGGCGCAGGGGGACCGGTGATACAGCGAATCTCCACGAATTTCCGGCGGGCCGCGATCGGCATACGAGCCGGGCCCGGCCCGGCCGAAGGCGCGGTCGTCTACGGCCGGGCGTCGATCCATCCGGTGATGACGGTCGCACCGGCGGACGTGCGGACGTGCAGCCGGAAGCGCCGGGCCGGGACCGGCTCGATCACGAACCAGCCGACCTCGTCGACCGGGACCTCCCTGACGGGGCCGTCGTCGTCCCGCACGAGGACCGCGCCTGGCTGCGGGGGAACCAGCTGCCCGCGCAGCGCGTCGGGATGGATCTCGGCCTCGATGGACAGCTCACCGGCGGCGAAGGTCAGCACGCGCGGCCCCGAGCCGTCCGGCCGCGGCTCGTCGCGCAGGCCCGCCGGTTCCCGCGGCGGAAGCAGGGAGTCGAGCCGCAGCTCGGCCAGCTCGGCGTCGGCGGTCCGCCAGGCGAAGGCCGCCTTCCCTGCACGCACGAAGGACTCGGGCACCCGGGCCTCACGCACCGCGTGCCCCAGCTCGTCGAGCAGCCGGTCGTCGTCGTCCCACCAGCTCGGTCCGTCCCTCACACCGTCGCCTCCGTCCACGTCGACCACCTAGGCCAGTTCGAGGGCGGCCAGCGCCCGGCTCCTGCGCAGCCTGTCCAGGCAGCGCCCCCGGTTGGGGCCGATCGCCCCCACCGGGACGCCGAGCGCGGCGCTGATCTCGGCGTAGGAGGCCGGCGGCTCGGCGAACAGCATGCTCAGCATCTCCCGGCACCGGGCCGGCAGCTCGGCGAAGGCCGTGCGCAGGGCGTGCCGCCGCTCCGCCACCAGTATCTCGCCGTCCACCCCGTGCTCCTCCCCGCGTGGGCCAGGCTCGGGAGCGTCCACCGGAACCTGCCGTTTGCGGGCGCGCAGCAGCTGCAGGCACTGGCGCTGGGTGGTGCGGACGAGCCAGCCGGGAAGGGCGGCCGGCTCGTGCAGTGTGCCGAGGCGCTCCACCAGCCGCAGCCAGACGCCGCCGGCGACGTCGTCCGCGTCGCTGCCGGACACGCCGTACCGGCCGCACACCCCCCAGACCAGCGGCGCGTACCGCTCGACGATTGCGTTCCACGCCGCGGCGTCGCCCTCGCGCGCCCGGAGCACGAGGTCGACGACGACCGGATCGTCGCGCATGCCCCGTCAGCCCTCAAGCGGGTACGGCCGGACCTCGCCGGCCTCGGCGAGAAGCTTGTCCAGCGCCTGCCGGGGCGTCACCGAGCCCGGGACCGTGCGGGCGGCGACCGCGCCGCTGACGAGCGCGGCGGAGAAGGAGGTGCCGCTCCACCGGGCATGGCCCTCGAACGTCTGGAGACGGCCGTCGATGTCGACCTCTCCCGTCAGGTACGAGCCCACGACCCCCTCCCCGGGCGCCAGGCAGGCCACCCACGGGAGGCCAGGGCTCCAGCCGGACATGACCGGGCGGCCGTCCACCGTGCCGTACGCGCCGACCGCGACGACGGGCGGGACGGCGGCGGGCCAGCAGGCCGAGCGCCGGCTGCGTCCGGAGCTGAGGTGGGGGAGCGCTCCGTGGTTGCCCGCGGCGGCCACGACCAGCATCCGCGGGGCGAGCCGCTCGATCGCGCGGGCGATGACCAGCGGCGGCCCCCCGGACAGCGTGAAGCAGCCGAGGGAGAGGTTGAGGATGTCCGGCTGGAAGGCGGCCGCCAGCCGCAGCATGGCCCGGGCCGTGTCCCAGGAGTCGGCCCGTCCCGTGCCGGGGTCGAGGACCCCCTCGACGGACAGCTCCGCGGCCGGCGCCTCCCGCTGGATGAGGCTGCGCACGAACGCGGAGTGCCCCGAGCGGTAGGGAAGCGGGTGCTCGGCCGTACCCGGCCGTGTGGACGCGAGCGGGGTGTCGACGACGCCGACCCGAACGCCGCGTCCGGCGTCCTCGTGCCCGGCGAGCGACGGCGGCACGTCGGCGGGGCCGGCGGGCTCCGGCTGCCCGCCGTCCATCGGCTTGTGCCCCAGCACGTCGAACGCGCCCGCGGACATGGGCTTGTGCCCGAGGGCGGGGAACCCGCCGCCCACCAGGTGCATGGGCTTGTGGCCGCTCGCCAGGACCGCGCCGTCCGGCAGGGACATGGGTTTGTGGCCGTCCCCGATGACCGCGTCCACGACCCGGTTCTTGCCGATCGTCGGCATCCAGCCGCCGCGGTCGGCGGCCGCTCTTTCCCGCAGCAGGGCGAGGAGCTCGCCGACCTCGACGGGATCGTCGTCGGCGTCCTTGAGGTCGCGCAGGCGGGCCAGTCCGAGCAGCTCGTCCCGGTCGTCGGGGGTGAGGGCGGCGTGCACGACGCCGAAGTCGTCCAGCATGCGTTCGACGACCTCCAGATGCAGGAGGTCGACGATGAGTTGGTCCGGTTGGTGCGATGTGGTGCCCGCGTCGACTGGCATCTGGATAGTGTCCTTCCCGGGGTCATGACTTTTCCGGAACGCGAACTTCCTCAGACGGAACCACGAGGGCCTGGCCGTGATACATCCAACGCAGGAAACGCCGCCGGGCGCAAGGGCTCGTGGGAACGCTCCAGGTCGCGCCCCCGCCGTTCCCGGCGACGGCGACGGCGACGGCGAGGGTCGGCCGGACGGATCAGTGGTCAGGGCCGGGACGCCGACCGGGGTCCAGACGTCGGCAGGGGCCCGGACGTCGGCAGGGACGGCGGGCGCGCGCGTGGACGGGTCGCCGGAGCCGGCGGATGCGCCGCTGGCCGAGGCCGAGGCGGCGCTGGCCGCGGTCGACCGCGACCCCGTCTCGGGCCTCCCGGCGGCCGAGAGGGCCGCCCGGCGCGCGGCCCGCGCGGGCCACGCCGTGGCGGCGTCCACGGCCGAACGCGCCTGGGGGCACGCGCTCCTGCACGTGGGCGAGCTCGACAACGCCGTCAGGCACCTCAGCCGCGCCGCCGCCTGGGGTGTGCGGGCCGGCCGCGCCGACCTGGCCGCCGAGGCGCGATACAAGCTCGCCTTCGCGATCCTGCAACGGGGCAGGCCGCAGGCCGCGCTGCGCGAGATCGACGCCGCCCTGCCGGATCTGACCGGCATGGCCTCCGCCCGCGCCCGCGCGCAGCGGGCCATCGTGCTGCACGTGATCGGCCGTCTCGACGAGTCGCTCGCCGAGTTCGAGGTGGCGCTGCAGGTGCTGCGCCGGCACGCCGACCTGCTCGGCGTGCAGCGGATGCTGATCAACCGGGCCCTCGTCCACTCCGACCGGCACGCCTTCGCCGCGGCCGAACGCGACCTGCTGGAGGCGGAGACGCTGGCGCGCGAGCTCGGCCGCCCGCTGACGATCGGCCTGATCGCCAACAACCTGGGTCTCATGGAGACGCTGCGGGGCGACGTACCGGCCGCGCTGCGCCACCTCGACCGCGCCGAGCGCATCATCGGCGCGCACGGCGCCCAGCTCGGCACGCTCCACCAGGACCGGGCCGAGCTGCTGCTGTCGGTGGGGCTCACGGCCGAGGCGAAGGCGGCCGCCGCCCGCGCGGTGGACGCCTACCGCCGCGAACGCCGCTCACTCAAGGTGCCCGAGGTGCAGGTGCTGCTCGCGCAGGCCGAAATCCTGTCCGGCGATCCGGTCGCCGCGCTGGGCCACGCGCGTGCGGCGCTGCGCCGCTTCCGCGCCCAGGGGCGGCGGGAATGGACGGAACTGGCCCGGCTGTCCGTCCTGTCCGCCCAGCGCGCCGCCGGCCACCGGCCGCGCCTCCCGGGTGAGGTCATCGACGTCATGGTCGCGACCCTGGACGCGGCGGGATGGCCCGCGGCGGCGCTGGACGCCGCGATCGTGGCCGCTCAGGTGACCGCCGAGCGCCGCGTCCGCCGGGATGAAGCAGAGCATGACCCCTCCGGAGACGCCGGTGACGCGCGGGCGGGAGTGGAGCCGGCCGCCGGGCGGCGCTCCCGGACGGCGGATGCGGCCGCCGCCTACCTGAGCCGGGCCGCGACGGCGTCCCGGTCCCGGGGACCGGCGCTCGTCCGGGCCCGCGGCTGGTACGCGCGGGCGCTGCAACGGCGGGCCGAGGGGGACGCGCGCGGCGTGCTCGCCGCCGTACGGACGGGCCTGCGGGTCCTGGACGAGCACGCCTCTGCGATGGGGGCCACCGACCTGCGGGTCCACGCGGCGGCGCACCGGGCCGACCTGGTGGCGCTGGGGCTGGAGGTGGCCTTCGAGGCCGGCCGCCCCGACGGCCTCCTCGAATGGTCGGAGCGCGCCAGGGCCAGCCGTCTGCTGGCCGCGCCGGTCCGTCCGCCCGACGACCCGGTGCTGACCGCGCTGCTGGCCCGGCTGCGCTCCGTCACGAGAGACCTGGCCGGTCAGGCGGCGGCGCCCGCCCCGCTGCTGGCCCGGCAGGCGGACCTGGAACGGCGCATCCGCGACCACAGCCGCCGGCTCGCCGGCACTCCCGGCGACGCGCCGGCCGCGCCGGTCACGCCCCGGGACCTCGCCGCCTCGCTGGGTCCGTGGGCGCTGGTCGAGTACGTCCGCCGGGGCGCGGACCTGCACGCGCTCACCGTGGTGGACGGCCGCGTGGCCGTCCGGCGTCTCGGGGCGACGGCCGAGGCGGCCGACCTGATCGAGCGGCTGACGTTCGCCGTGCGGCGCGACGCGCGCCCGGACGCCCGGCCCGAAGCGCTGGCCGCGTCCGCCGCGCTGCGGGACGCCGCGGCCGCCCGGCTCGACGCCCTGCTGCTCGGGCCGCTGGCGGAGATCGGCGACCGGCCGCTCGTCGTGGTGCCCACCGGACCGCTGCACAGCATGCCGTGGTCCCTCCTGCCGTCCTGCGCGGGACGGCCCGTGACCGTCGCGCCGTCCGCGACCCTGTGGCACCTCGCCCGGACCCGCCCCGCGCCGGCGGACGGAACGGACGGTGACCGCAGTGGCGGCGCGGGCCCGGGGCGCGATGGTGGCGCGGTCCCGGGGCGCGATGGTGTCGCGGCCGGGGGACGGGTGGTCGCGGTGGCGGGCCCGCGGCTGCCGGCCGCGGGGCCCGAGGCGGCGGCGGTCGGCGCGATCCACGACGGCGCCGTGCTCGCCGGAGCCGCGGCGTCGGTGGAGGCGGTCTCCGCCGCCCTGTCGCAGGCCGGGCTCGCGCATCTCGCCGCACACGGCCACCTGTCGGCGGAGAACCCGTTGTTCTCCGGCATCGCCCTCGCCGACGGGCCGCTGATGGCCTACGACGTGGAACGGATGCCGCGGGTGCCGCACACGCTGGTGCTCGCGGCCTGCGACAGCGGCCGTTCCGTGGTGCGCACCGGTGACGAGCTGATGGGCCTCGCCGTGGCGTTCCTCGCCCGCGGCACGTCCCAGCTCGTCGCCTCGGTGCTGCCGATCCCCGACGCGGCGACGACCCCCGTCATGGTGGCCTTCCACGAAAGGCTGGCCGCCGGGCGCCCGCCCGCCGCCGCCCTCGCCGAGGCCCAGCGGGCCGTACGGGGCGACGACCCGCGGACGGCCGCGGCGGCGGCCGGCTTCGTGTGCATCGGCGCCGGCGCCGTCCCGGTCCGCAGCCGCGATCCCGAGCGTGATCCGAGCCGTGGTGCGAGCCGTGATCCGGTCCGCGATCGGGCCGCTGCCGCCGTTGAGCGGGGCCCGGCACGGTGACGATGTCCCCGGGACGAGGTTAGGGTTACCTAAGAAGTCTGATGAAGGGAACCACCTATGGCGACGACCGAACCGGCGCGGCGCGCACCCCGCGCGACCACCGGCGTGGTGGAGCGCACCGAGCGACTGACCCCGCACATGATCCGGGTGGTGCTCGGCGGTGAGGGGCTCGCCGGTTTCGAGGCGGGTGAGTTCACCGACCACTACGTGAAGCTGCTGTTCCCGCTGCCGGGAGTGGCCTATCCGGAGCCGTTCGACATGGCGGTGATCCGTGCCGAGCTGCCGCGCGACCAGTGGCCGAAGACCCGGACGTACACGGTCCGGGCCTGGGACCCGGAGGCGCGGGAGCTGACGGTCGACTTCGTCTACCACGGGGACGAGGGACTGGCCGGACCCTGGGCGCTGCGGGCACGGCCGGGCGACGTGATCCACTTCCTGGGCCCCGGCGGGGCGTACGCGCCGAGCGCGGAGGCGGACTGGCACCTGCTGGCCGGGGACGAGAGCGCGCTCCCGGCGATCGGCGCCGCGCTGAAGCGGCTCCCCGCAGGGGCGTCCGCCCGGGTGTTCGTCGAGGTGGAGGGCCCGGAGGAGGAGCAGAAGCTGCAGACGGAGGGCGACGCGGAGATTGTGTGGCTGCACCGCCGCGGCGCGCAGGTGGGCGAGGCGCTGGTGCGGGCGGTGCGGGAGCTGGAGTTCCCCGAGGGCGTCGTGCACGCCTTCGTCCACGGCGAGGCGAACTTCGTCAAGGAACTGCGCCGATATCTGCGGGTGGAGCGCGGGCTGCCGCTGGAGTGGTTGTCGATCTCCGGCTACTGGCGGCGGGGCCGTGACGAGGACGGCTGGCGGTCCTCCAAGCCGGAGTGGAACCGCAGCATCGAGGAAGAGGAGTCCGCCGCCCTCGGCGGCTGACGACGGCCACGCGTCCCGGTCGTCGCGCAACCGCCCGTCGTCGTGCAGGTGCCCAAAGGCGACGGAGGGCACCAGGTGTCAGCGGGAGACCGATGCCCGGAAGATCGGCTCTCTCATGGGGAGCCGGCGTCGCGGTGGAGGCGGCGTAGCGCGAAGGCGAGCTGAAGGCGCAGCCGTCCCCGGGGGTCGCGCACCGTCCATCCGAGGAGCGGCTCGGCGTGCGCGAGCCGGTCCTGCAGCGTCGAGTGATGCACGGTCAGCTGTGCCGCGGCGGCGCGCAGGCTCGGTGCGTAGGCGGCCGCGTACAGGGTCGCGAGCATCCAGGGCGCCTCGGACCCGGCGCGTTCGAGCGCGCGGACGTCGGGGTGGGGCGCGGTGCCGGGCGGGACGGCCGCCGCGAGAACCGCCAGCCCGCCCAGTTCGTCGGAGTGCACCACCCGCGGCCCCGGATCCTGCGGGGTCCCCTCGGCGGCCAGCCGCAGCGCCGTGCGGGCGAGCGCCCACGAGCGCGGCAGGTCGGGCACGGTCACCGCCGGGCCGATGCCGGCCCGGACCCCTTCGGGAGGTGGGTGATGGGCGGGCCCGACGCGGGGCACGCCGCCCTCCAGGGCGAGGGCCCGTACGGGGATGTCACCGGGCAGGCCCAGCGCGCGAGCGGCGAGCGATCGCACGGCCGAGGGAGCGGCGGCGTCCAGCAGCACCTCGACAAGGGCGGGGTCGTCCCCGTCGCGGCGGGCCGGGGCGCGGCCCCGGGTCCGGTCCAGCACACCCCGAGCCGCCGCCGCGGCCCGCTCCAGCACCATCGCCCCGACCGGCCCCGGCGGCGATGGGCGCTCCAGCCAGAGGGTGGCCGCCCCGCCGGGCACGGTGATGCGGGGCCAGACCGGATCCGGCGGCGGACCGGCGTCCGTACGGCCGCCGTCGGGGAGGACGCGCACGTGGACGCCGCGCTCGGAGTCGGTCAGGCAGGCCGGGCAGCCCGCCAGGACGGCGGCGCCGCGGACGATCGCCTCCAGTCCCGCCCGTGTCTCCACCAGGCGGTCGAAGTAGGCGATGACCTGCACCGCCGCGCCGGCGTCCGGGTCGAGCGCCGACAGCCGTCCGACGAGGTCGCGCATCCCGTGCTCCCGGCCGGGTCAGCTGCCGAGAACGCGGCGCAGCCAGCGCAGGCGGGCGGCTCGGGCGTCCTGCGAGACGGCCGCCTGCGGGGCCATGAGGTCGAAGCCGTGGAACCCGCCCGGCCACACGTGCAGTTCGGCGCTGCCCCCCGCCCGCCAGATGGCGCCGGCGTACGCGACGTCCTCGTCGCGGAAGGTCTCGGCCGAGCCGACGTCGATGAAGGCGGGCGGCAGCCCGGACAGGTCGGTGGCGCGGGCCGGGGCCGCGTAGGGGGAGACGCCGGGGCCGCCGCGGGCGGCGCCGAGCAGAGCGGTCCAGCCCGTCTCGTTCGCGGTGCGGTCCCAGACGCCGAGCCCGGCCATCTGGTGGGACGACGGGGTGTCGTTGCGGTCGTCGAGCATGGGGCACATGAGCATCTGGCCCGCCAGCGCGGGGCCGCCGCGGTCGCGGGCCATGAGCGCCAGCGCCGCGGCCAGCCCGCCTCCGGCGCTCGCTCCGGCGATGATGATCCGCTCTGGGTCGATGCCCAGCTCACCGGCGTGGGCGGCAGTCCACACCAGACCCGCGTAGCAGTCCTCGACCGGCGCCGGGTGGGGGTGCTCCGGCGCCAGCCGGTACTCCACCGACACGACGACGAACTGGAGCTCCTGAGCCCAGTCGAGCACGACGTCGACGCCCACGCGGTTGTCGCCGATGATCATCCCGCCGCCGTGCGTGTGGTAGACGGCGGCGAGCGGGGCGGTGGCGGCGGCCGGACGGCAGATGAGCAGCGAGACGTCGGGCGCGCCGGCCGGGCCGGGCACCGCCCGCTCCTCCACCTCGAAGGCGCCGCCACGGCTGAGCGCCTCGTCGGGCAGGCTGGGGCCGTTCGCCATTCCCGCCCGCAGGAGCGGGATCATGTCCGGGGTCAGCGACGACGGCAGGGTCTCGCCCAGCACGGCGAGGGCCGCGGCCAGCTCCGGGTCGAAGGGCGGTGGGGTGGCGGCCGAGGGGAGGGTGTTGCTCAATGGAGGCTCCCGTATCGTAGGAGGTTGCCTGCGACCAACTGGTCCGTGCTCACCATCGTTGGAAACACGGCGGCGACGATCCAGCGCCACGCGGCGGAGACTACCCGCCGGACGGCGGGTGCCGCGAAACGGCCGAGCGGCGCGAGCGGGTTTTAGATCCCCATTACGCGCTCGCGGCTATGGTGACGCCCGACGACGTCTCGGGGAGCGGTCTCGGGAGTGCCCATGTCACAGCGAAAGGTGAAGCGCGTGCGCGCCGCCATGCGGCGCGAGGAGGCCCGGCGGCGCGAGGAGCGCAGGCGGCTGAAGCGCAGGATCACGTTTGCCGCCGCCGCGGTCGTGGCGGTGGTGGCGGTCGCGACGGGAGTGCTGGTCTTCATCTCCGCCGGAGCGCCGGACACGGCGACGCCTGTCGCGAACGCCTCGCCGCATCCGACATCCTCTGCCCCGGAAACAGCGGCGGGAACAGCCACGGGATCGGCCAAGGGGTCGGCCACCGAAGCGGCCACGGGGCCGGAGGCGAAATCGGCCACGCCGCCGGCGGCCGTGTCGCCGTCCGCCGGCGCCTCACCCAAGGCGACGGCGTCCGGCTCATGACGCGGCCCGGAGGGCCCGGCCCGGCACGGTGACCGGGCGGCCCGGCAGGGAGTCGCCGGGGCCGGGCCCGGATGCGCGTGCCCGGCTCCTCCTGTCCGTACGCGGACGGGCGGCGCGGCAGGGATGCACGCGCCCGGCCTCTCCTGTCCGTACGCGGATGGGCGGCGCGGCCTACCCGACGACGCCGGAGACGCTGGGCGGCCAGATGCCGACGTTCAGGAGCCGGTGCGCGTAGAAGTAGGCCACGAGCTGACTGCGGTTGCTGCAGGCGAACTGGACGAGCAGCTTGCTGATGCGCTCCGCCACCGTGTAGCGGCTGAGGTGCATCTCGCGGGCGATCCTCGTCGTCGTGTAGCCCCTCGCCAGCATGACGATCAGCCACCTGTCGCGATCATTAATCAGGCCGTCGGAAGCAAGGTCCATGTGCAGTCCCGGGTCGGATCGCCGTTCGACTGGGAAGCCTGGTGGGGCTCCCTTTGCGGCGACCCTAGAAAGGGGCGCTTAACGATCGGTATGGCCCGACCATGGCCGCGGTTATGGCCCTTCCGGCCGCGCCGGTAGCCCACGTTTGTGGGGTTGTGTTACCTGCTCGTCCCCGGCTCATACTCGACCTGCGACGCGTTCCGGTCAGGCCGGGGACGAGCGGAGAGCCGCTCACATCGCTCAGGAGCACTCCGACAGCGGGAGGGCGAAGTGAAGGGCAGGCTGAGTTGAGAGATGTCGTGACGGCCGTGGGGGTCACCAAACGCTATCGGGGCAGCGAGAGACCGGCCGTGGACGACGTCTCCTTCGGGATCGCCGAGGGGGAGACCGTCGGACTCCTGGGCCCCAACGGCGCCGGCAAGACGACACTGATCAAGATGATCTGCGGGGTCACCACCCCGACCTCCGGTGAGATCCGGGTCTTCGACGCCGATCCGGTGCGCCAGCCCGTCCTCGCGAAGAGCGGCATCGGGGCGATGCACCAGACCGGTCCTTTCGACATGATGCTGCCGGCGCTCGACAACCTGCGGATCGCCGCCCGGTTCCGCGGGCTGCGGTGGCGCGACGTGCGGCCGTGGGCGTTGGAGGTGTCGGACTTCCTCGGCCTCGCCGGTGCGATGCAGCGCCTGGTCTTCCAGATGTCGGGCGGTCAGCGGCAGCGGCTGCAGCTGGTGCGTGCGCTGCTCACCATTCCGCAGCTGCTCATCCTCGACGAGCCTTCCGCCGGCCTGGACGTCGCGGGGCGGCGGCAGGTCGAGCGCTTCGTGACCTGGCTGCGCGAGGAGCACGGCGTGACCGTGCTGTGGACCAGCCACCACATCGACGAGCTGGAGCGCAACAGCCAGCGCGTCCTGGTCGTCGACCGCGGGAAGGTGCTGCGCTTCGCCAAGCCGCGCGAGCTCGTGGAGGAGTTCGGCACCACGCACCTGCTGGTGACCGTCGAGGATCCCGCCTCGGGGATCCTCGTGGCCGCGTGGGCGGAGTCCGCCGGGTTGCGGGCCAAGGCCGAGGACGACGAGGTGCGCATCGACGACGCGAACGCGCGCGACGTGCTGCCGGAACTGTCCCGATACTGCCAGGACCACGCGATCGCGATCACCGGGGTGTCGACCGCCGTGGACTCGCTTGAGGAGGTCTTCCTCCGGATGACCGGGAACGAGGGGTGACGATGGCCGCCGGGCTGCACTTCCACACCGCGCCCCCCGCAAGGACCGCGAGGGCGGCGGACCTGTCCGCGGTGCTCTACCGGGAGTACGCGCTGCTCGCCCGCAACCGGGTCTACCTCATCCTCGGCCTGACGCCGATGCTGGTGTACCTGCTGCTGGTGAACACCTCGCTGAGCAACCTCGTCAGGGTCGTCGACTACAAGGGCGTCAGCGTGGGGTTCGCGGTCTTCCTGCTCCCCATGACGCTGGCGATGTCGGTCGTCAGCGCGGCCGGCACGTCCGCCATGGCGGTGTTCCAGGAGGAGATGAGCGGGGTGGCCACCCAGTTGTGGTCGTACCCCATGCGCAGGTCGCGTTTCCTGCTCGGCAAGATGATCGCCGGAGTGTCGCTCGTGCTGGGGCAGACCCTGCTCGGCCTCGCCGTCGCCGCGATCATGTTCGACCTTCCGTTCGGCCCGGAGAACTGGCTCGCGCTGCTGACGGCGCTCACGCTGTCGGCCCTGGCGCTCAACGGGCTCTACCTGGCGGCCGCGATCACGATCACGGACTACCAGGCGTTCATGGTGCTGTCGAACGTGTCGATGCCCGTTCTCGTCTTCAGCGCCCCCTCGATGTACACCACCGAGAGCATGCCCACCGTGCTGCAGTGGGTCTCCGTGGTCAACCCGCTGACGTACGCGATCAACGGCATGCGGGACGGCGCCGTCTTCGGTTTCGGCGAGGCATGGGCGGATCTGCTCGTGCTGGCCGTCATGGCGGTCGTCGGCTACGCCGTGGGCGGCCGGGCCCTGCTCAAGCGCGCCGGCAACATCTGAGCGCACCAGCACCAGCACCAGCACCCGCACTCGCCGGCCCGGCCGGCCCGATCCGGCACCTCACCTCGGCACCTCACCTCGACCAGGGCAAGGGGACGATGCGGACAGACACCTCCTCCCACTCGTGGATCCTCTCCCTTTCCGACGAGTCGAAGGTCCGGTTGCCGGGGACGGACCGGGCCCGGGACCCGGCCGCGTCGCTGGAGATGGCCGGCCGTGCCGCGCGCAGGGCGGGGGTCACCAGGGTCGCGGACATCACGATGCTCGACACCCTCGGCATCCCTACCTTCCAGGCGATAAGGCCCACGGCCCGGACCCTCGCCGTCTCCCAGGGGAAGGGCGTCACACCCGACCTGGCGAAGCTGTCCGCGATGATGGAGGCCATCGAGCTGTGGCACGCGGAGCAGCCGATGAGCCCGGTCGCGACGGCCTCCCCCCGCGACGTGGCCGGAGAGCTGGGCTACGACGTCCGCGCCCTCCCGCTGTGCACGCCGACCCTGCTGCACGACGGCCTGCCGGTGGAGTGGGTCGCCGCCAGGTCGCTGGTCGACGGGTCGCGGATCCTCGTGCCGAGGGACGTGGTGGAGTTCACCCTCGTCCGCAGGAGGGGCTGGAACGCGCCGGCGTTCTTCTCCTCGACCAACGGTCTGGCCAGCGGGAACACCCAGGCGGAGGCCGTACTGCACGCGTTGTACGAGGTGATCGAGCGGGACGCGGTGACGGCCTTCGTCACCGGCGGCGACCGGGGCGTCCGGGTCGACCCCCGCTCGCTCGGATCTCCGGTGGTCGACGACCTCTGCGTGACGATGGAACGGGCAGGCGTCCGCCTGGAGGCGAGGTCCCTGACCTCGCCGACCGGGCTGCCGTGCTTCGTCGCCCGGATCACCTGTGACGACTACCCTCCGCCGTTCCTGGGCTTCGGCTGCCACCTGAGCTCGGAGATCGCGCTCAGCCGCGCCCTCACCGAGGCCGCGCAGGCCAGGCTGGGCTACGTCTCGGGCGCGCGTGACGACCTGCGGCCCGACATCCAGGACGACCTGGGCGCCAAGCGCCGGCCGGAGCCGGCCGAGGAGGCAGGAGCGCCGATATCGCCCGTCCACGCGCACGAGAGCTTGGTCGACGACCTGGAGGACGTGGTGAAACGGGCCACGGTCGCCTTCTCGCACGCGCCCCTCGTCGTCGACCTGACGAGGGAGGACGTCGGCGTCCCGGTCGTCAGGGTGCTGGCGCCGGGGAGCCGCGTCTGCGCGGAGGTTTTCTGATGAGCCGGGGTCTTCTGATGGGCCGGGGTCTTCTGATGGGCCGGGGTCTTCTGATGAGGCGGGGTCTTCTGATGAGCGGGGTGTCCTGATGAGCGCGCCGGACGTGGTCGTCTACACCGGCCCGACGATCTCCCGCGACGAGGTCCTGGGCGTCGTGCCGCACGCGCGGGTGCGGCCGCCCGTGGCCCGCGGCGACCTCCTCGCCGAGGCCTGGAGCCCCGACGACACCGCCGTCATCATCGACGGCTACTACCGCGAACGGCTGTCGGTGGGCCACAAGGAGATCCTCTGGCTGCTCGACGAGGGCGTGCACGTCATCGGGGCGGCCAGCATGGGCGCGTTACGCGCGGCGGAGCTGAGCCCGTACGGCATGAGCGGCGCCGGCACCGTGTTCGACATGTACGCGACCGGGGAGGTCGACGGGGACGACGAGGTCGCCGTGGTGCACGGACCGGCCGAGCGGGGATACCCCGCCGGGACGGTGGCGCTGGTCAACATCCGGTACGGCTGCCGCGAGGGGGCGCGCACGGGGCTGGTCCCGGCGGCGGCCGGGGAGCGGATCGTGCGGGCCGCGAAGGCGCTGCCCTTCATGCGGCGGACCTGGCGCGAGCTGGACGCGGCGGTGGACTCCGGCGACCGCGACCATCTCGCGACGCTGGAGCGGCTGATCGGCACGGGAGAGTGGGACGTCAAGCGGCGGGACGCGATGGCGGCGCTGCGCGCGGTCGGCGAGCGCCTCGCCGGGAGGCCCGGCGAAATGTTCGGAAAGGGGCCGGGCGAGGGGTCAACGGCCTGGGCGGCCGGCACGGCGCTGACGGGGATCACCCACTACGAGGCCCTGCGATGGCGGTCGAGGCGCGAGTACGCGCCCGGCAGGTGGATGACCGACCTGGACGTCGTGAACGCGGGGCGGCTGTTCGGCGACGACTACCCCCGCCTGCACGAGGAGGCGCTGACCGGTCTGCTGTCGGACTTCGCCGCAGCTCAGGGCCTCGGCCTGGATGCGTACACTCGCGCCCGGCTCGGGGTCGCCGAGTCCGCGGCCCTGCCGCCCGTCCTCGCGTCGTGGCTCACGGAAACGGAGCTCGCCGCCCTCCCCGTCGCCGAGCAGCTCCGGCTGGTCATGGTACGGGTCTGGCCGGTCTGGCAGTCCGAAGACTGGAGGCCGGTCGTCCTTGAACGGGTCAGGGAGTCGGGCCACTGGCACGAGTGGTCCGAGATCGTCGAGCGCGCCGACGAGGCCGCGGAGCGGGCCCGGGGCAGGCTCGCCGTCCCACCGCCGGAGATCTGCGCGAAGATCTTCCTGCGCCACTGGCACCGCAAGGGAACCTCGGCCGAGGTGGAGCTTGCCCGGCGGGGCTTCACCGGCATGCCGGACCTGGGACACACCGTCAGGAGGTTCTTCGCCCTCGACGTCCAACGCGCGCGTGCCCCCGAACGGTGAGCCGGCGAATGAGCGGAGCGGTGGGCCGAGGGACGAGGCCGCCTGCGGGACGACTGAGGAGGGGGCGCGACCGTGCGTACGGGAGCCGCTGACGACGACCGGGGGGACGACCGGCGGACGGCGTGCCCAGAACCGCCGGCGCGCTCCGTGAGGGGAGGGTCATGACCGCGATCACGCTTGAGCAGCCGTTCGACCCGGCGGCCGCGCGGCATCGTCCGAACCCCCACCCGCTGTTCCATCGCATGCGCAGGCACGCGCCGGTCTACCGGTACGTGAGCCCGGCGAGCGGCCGGGTGCTGTGGTATCTGACGCGGTACGCCGACGTGCAGCGCGTCCTGCTGGACCCGGACGTCGGGCGTCAGCTCGACCGGCTGCCCCCCGATCTCGCCGCGCCGCACCGCCGGGCGGAGAGCCGCGACCCGCTGGCCATGCTGCGGCGCAACGTGTTCCATCTCGACCCGCCCGACCACACGCGCATCCGCCGGCTGATGGCGCCCGCCTTCGGCGTCCGTACGGTGGCCGTGCTGGAGCGGCACGTCAACCGGGTCGCGGGCGAGCTGGTGGACGGCATGGCGGCAGCCGGAGGCGAGGCCGACCTGATCCGGGACCTGGCGCTGCCGCTGCCGATCCTGGTCGTCGCCGAGCTGCTCGGCCTGCCCTTCGAGGACCGCGCCCGGCTGCGGGGGTGGAGCGACGAGATCGTGGGCAGCGGGGACCCGTTCCGGGTGCGCCGCGCCGGCATGGAGTTCATGGCGTACGCCAACGAGAGGATCGAAGAGCGGCGGGCGCACCCGGGGGAGGACCTGCTGTCCCGGCTCGCCGAGGCGGAGCGGGCGGGCGGGATCAGCCGCATCGAACTGGTCTCCAGCGTGTTCCAGCTGCTGCTCGCCGGGGACGAGACGACGGTCAACCTGATCGGGAACGGCGTGCTGGAGCTGCTGCGGCACCCTCGCCAGCTGGAGCGGCTGCGCGCGTGCCCGAAGCTGATCGGCTCGATGGTCGAGGAGGCGCTGCGGTACAACGGCCCCGTCGGGCACTCCCGGCCGCTGTACGCGCTCGCCGACGTCGAGATCGGCGGCGCCGTGATCCCGCGCGGGGACATCGTGGTGCCGGTGCTGCTGGCGGCCAACCGCGATCCCGCGGCTTTTCCCCGGCCGGACCTCTTCGACATCGGCCGCAGCCCGAACCGTCACCTGGGCTTCGGTCACGGTGCCCACTTCTGCCTCGGCGCGGCGCTGGCGCGGCTGCAGGCCGCGGCGGCCATCGGCGCGCTGGTGCGCCGCTTTCCCGGGATCGACCTGGCGGTCGATCCCGCCGACCTGGAGTGGACGCCCGACCTGTTCCTGCACGGCGTACGCCGCCTGCCCCTGCGGCTGCGCGCTCGCGAGACCACCTGTCGGACGCCGAAAGGAGCCGGCCCATGAGCGACCGACCGCGAGGCCTCGCAGGGTACGCCACCCTGTCCCGGAAGGCGTTCGGCTACCAGTCCTCGCAGATCCTCTACGCCGCCGTACGGCTCGGCGTGCCGGACCTGCTGGCCGAGGGGCCCGCGCCGGTGACGCTGCTCGCGGAGTCGACCGGGTCCGACCCGCACGCGCTGGGCCGGTTGCTGCGCGCACTGGCGGTGCTGGGCGTGGTGGAGGAGGGGGAGCCCGGGTGGTTCGGGCTGACCGAGCAGGGGCAGCCGCTGCGCGCGGACCATCCGTGGTCGATGCGCTCCAGCCTCCTGCTGCTCGGCGACCCGGACACCTGGCGGGCATGGGGGGCGCTGACCGACAGCGTGCGGACCGGTGAGGCGGCGTGGGACCACGCGCACGGCAGGCCGCTGTTCGACCACCTCGCCCGCCACCCGGAGCTGTCGGCGGTGTTCAACAGGGCGATGCACGAGGGCACCGAGCGGATCGCGCCCGCGCTCCCCAGGGCGTACGACTTCGGCCGCGCCCACACCGTGGTGGACATCGGCGGCGGGAACGGCGCGCTGCTCGCCGCGGTGCTGGCCGCGACCCCGGGCCTCAAGGGAGTCCTGTTCGACACCGCTGACGGGGTCGCGGGCGCCGCCGAGGAGCTCCGGCGGGCGGGGCTGTCCGACCGGTGCTCCATCGAGGCCGGCGACTTCTTCGAGGCCGTGCCCGAGGGCGACGTGATGCTGGTCAAGGGCGTCCTGCACGACTGGGACGACCGGCGCTGCATCGCCATCCTGCGCAGTTGCCGCAGGTCGATCGCGGCGGACGGCAGGCTGCTCGTGCTGGAGCCGGTGATGCCGTCCGGCCTCGGCACGCCGGAGGCGGCGGGAGCCGTCATGAGCGACATCGCCATGCTCGTCTACACCGGCGGAAGGGAACGCGGCGTGACCGAGTTCCGGGACCTGCTCGCCGCGGCGGGCTTCGACCTGACCAGGGTCACACCGCCGCTGGGGGGATCGGAGATCAGGGCCCTCGTCGCGAAACCTGCCTGAGCGCTCCCCAGAGACCGCGCAGGTGGCTGCGGGCGTGTGATTTCGGCGGGCGCCTGCTCTCGGCGGACCGGATTTCCCGCGGGCTATCGCCGCCGCATGCCGTGCGGCATGCCCCGAAAGAGGAATATGCTCCCGATCGTGCGTCGAATCATCGTGCGTCGAATCGCGGTAACGGCAGTGGCCGCACTGATGGCAGCCGGCTGCACATTTGCGCCGGAGCCGTCAAAACCACCTTCTGCGGTCGCGTTCACGCCGGAGATGGCGGAGTCGGTCCTCGCGGAAGTCGTCGCTGGAGTCGGCAAGAACGGCGTCGCCGATTTCTGCTCTAAATTCGCGCGCAGCACAGGGACATGTGAGACTCTTCTGAAGGACGCCTTGGGGCGGTGTCTGCTGCCTGGAGACAAGCCCATCGTGAAGCAATCGGTGCATCTCCCGGCCACGGACACGTACGAAGAGACGTGGCAGTTGGTGGTTCAGGGGAGAACACTCGATGGCCAGAAGTATGTTTCGGATTTTCCGATCGTCCTATCGGCGGGTGTGCCCAAGGCTGTACTAGGGGTGTACTGGACGGGTCAGGGTTACGGCAGGAATATGGACGACCCCCCGAAGTACACGGTCCCCCCGCAGAACGCCTGCCCTCGGTAACAGCGTCACGCCGGCTTGATGCCTCTGACGCGAATTGGAAAACGTTGATCGGGCGATTCAGGGGGCGTGGTTGCCGGCGTGTCCGCGAGTAAGACGCCACGCCATTCCGGAGATCGCCGCCAAACGGCACACGGCTTCGGCGGCGGGGTGGCGATCACAGTTGGGTGCGGGGGTTCACCGGGTGGCGGCGGTGAGGCGGGTGCGCCGCCATGCGGCCAGGGCCGGGTACTGCCCGATCGCCTCCTCGTCGGTGAGCAGGGGCTCCGGCCGCCCGGTCAGCACCCGGGCGATCTCCGACCTGTCCGTCGCGGTGCCGGCGGAGATCAACGTCTGGACACCGAAGAACTCGGCGGCGAGTCGCGGGCTGCTCAGCTTCGCCTGGGCCAGGCGGGTGCGGATCTCCCGTTCGAACGCGTTGGGCTCCCGCCGTGGCGCGCCGTCGCGGCCAGCCTGCTCCGCGACGCGGTCCCCGGCCTGCTCCGCGACGCGGTCCCCGGCCCGCTCTTCGACGCGGCTCCCAGCCCGTCGCCCGGCCTGCTGCCCAGCCCGCTGGGTGTCCTGCTCGACTGCCATGCGCCAGGACCGCTCCGCCTCCTCCGCGAGGGCGGCCTGGAGCCCCGCGAACAGGGACGGCCCGATTCCGTGCCGCGCCAGCTCCTCGCGCAGCCTGAGTGCGCCGAGCGCGGCGACCGACATCCCGTGCGAGTGGATCGGGTTCACCGCGACGGCGGCGTCGCCCACGACCGCGAAACCGGCGGGCAGGCGCGCCCGCTCGAAGAACCGCCTCCTGTTGACGGTGTCGCGATACGGCCGGACGACGCCGAGGGGGGTGGCCTCCGCCATGAGGTCCGCCACGATCGGGTGGCGCAGCGAGCGCGCGAAGGCCGCGTAGCCCTGCTCGTCCGTCGGCGGCTCGCCGCCACGGGTGCCGGTCAGCGTGACGATCCATCGGCCGTCCTCGACGGGGAACAGCGTCGCCCCCCGAGCCGGCCGCCCCTTCTCTGTGCCGGGGTGCAGCATCATCGCCGGGATCGTGGTGGCCAGGTCGACGGGCGCCCGGTAGAGGCGCGTCGCGTAGGCCAGCCCCGTGGCGACCGACACCTCCTCGATGTCCGCGGCACCGATCTCGGCGAGCCATCGAGGCGACTGCGACCGGCGTCCCGTCGCGTCGACGACGAGGTCCGCGCGTACGGTCTCGGGCGGGGAGCCCTGCCTGCTGACCGAGACGCCGGTGACCCGGACCTCGTCTCCGGTGAGCCCGAGCGCCCGAGTGTCCTCCCAGACCTCGACGTCGCCGCCGCCGAGCGCACGCCGCCGCACCACCTGGTCCAGCAGCCCGCGGGTGCAGGAGATCAGGTGGGCGCCGGTGTGGAGGCGGCGGAACCAGCCGTCGGCGGAGTAGATGAGGGCGTCGCCGGGAAGATCCCGCAGATGAGCGCCGTCCGCGAGGAGGGCGTCGACCGTTCCGGGCAGCAACGCGTCCAGCGCCCGCGCGCCGCCGGCCACGAGCACGTGACTGTGGTGCGACTGCGGCAGCCCCCGCCGGGGGCGCGGACCGGACGGATAGCGGTCGCCTTCGACCAGGACCACCTCGTCCGCGTGCCCGGCGAGCACGGTGGCGGCGAGCACGCCCGCGAGGCCACCGCCGAGGACGACCGCCCTGGTCATCGGACGAGGCCAGGCGGGCGCGCGCCCGGCGCACACGGCAGGGGCGGACACGGCATCGGCGGACACGGGGCCGGCGGGCGCGTCACGACAGCGATTCCTCCTTGACCGCGGGCTGCTCGGCCGGGACCTCCTCGATGAAGCCCTGCTCGATCATGGTGCCGATGAACTCCTCGACGTCGGCGACGATGCGCCTGCTCATCGCGGAGTTGCTGCCGGCGAACTCGCGGGACAGCTTGAACATGACCGGCTCCCGCTCGCCGTCGCTCGCCACCAGCTTCCATATCCGGGAGCCGGTGTCGTTCAGGCTGTGGAAGTCGCCCGTCTCGGTGTGGTAGAGCGAGACACCCTCCCCGGTCTCCTGCCAGATCACGGCCTCGCTGATCCGCAGTGACACACTGACCTCCTCTATACCGGCGTGATGGGAAGCAACTCGCCGACCCTGACGGTGCCGCGCGAGGGGGGAACGTAGGTCGTCCAGTCGTCGAAGACGGGATGGACGTCGCCGCTGACGACCAGTCGGGGTGTCGTCATCTCGCGGTCGTCGGCGGCGAGCTCCGACGGGGTGACACCGGCCTCCAGCCACAGCTGTGTGGCGATGCCGTGCCGCAGGATCCGGCACTGGTGACGGCTGTTGCGCCGCAGGTCCCTCGACTCGGCCATGTGCGCGGCCCGGCATCCGCCGCCGCAGGACGCCTTGATGTAGCACTTCGCGCAGTCGGCGTGGTAGTCGCCGCCGAGCACGGTGCTGGTGCGCATCTGGCGCAGGAGCGGCCCGGCGAAGATCTCCGACAGCGGCTGCCGCCGTACGTTGCCCGCGTGGTGCGCCCGCCCGGTGACGAGCTTGCAGGGATACACGTCGCCCAGCGAGTTGACGTAGATCTCGTTGCCGCCCATCCCGCAGTTCGCCTTCACCGAGCACGGCGTGATCGGCCTCGGGCCGTCCGGCAGCAGCTTGCCCGCGGCCGGAGACGTCCAGGTGATCCGCTGGATCCGCATGTGGTCTTCCCAGCCGAAGTCGTACTCGTCCGTCTCGCCCCGGCCCAGGTCGTTGTGGTACATCAGCCGGATGCTGTGGACCTCGAGGCCCTCGGCGAACTTCGCGAAGTCCTCCAGCTCGTCCACGTTGTCCGAGGTGACGATGTGGTTGATCCGCGGCACCACACCGGCGTCGTTGAGCAGCCGCAGGGCGCGGTAGGTGCGGGCGAAGGAGCCGGCGCCGCGGGTGCGGTCGTGGGTCTCGGCCGTGCCGCCGTCGACGCTCACCGTGACCATGCCGAACAGCTCGGCGAACCGCTTGGCCTGCTCGGGCTTTCTGATCATCGTGGCGTTGGTGACGATGTTCGACGTGAGCCCGCTGTCGTTGGCGTGCTCCACGATCCGGAACAGGTCCTTGCGGAGCATGGGCTCGCCGCCGGTGAAGATCATCGTCTTCGCCCCGATGGCGGCGACCTGAGAGACCAGGTCGAGCGACTCGGCGGTGGTGAGCTCCCCGGGAAGGCACTTCTCGGAGGAGGCGTAGCAGTACGGGCAGCGGAGGTTGCATCCGTCGGTGATCGCGTAATACACCTGGCGGAGCGCCGGCTCCCTGATGCTGAGCTTCGGACGGTTCCCGTTGTAGTAGACGATGCAGTTCAGGATGAGCCTGGCGAGGATCCGATCGGTCTCGTCGGTCTCGTCGAGGGGGGCCGGCTCCCCGTCCGCCCGGGGACGGGCCAGGGCCGCCAGGACGGCGAACTCGCGCGCGTCGAGGACGTACCGGCCGCCCACCTGCGGGTTGAGGACCAGGTACTTCCCGTCGTGCACGAAGTAGGTCAGGTCTGCCGGTACGTCGATCAACGAGCGGTTCCGGGCCAGTTTCCCAGGCATCATTCCCCTTTACGCTCTCAGCCGCAGGTGCGGCCCCAGACTCTGTGGGCGACGCGCGGCCGGAGCCGCACCCGCGAACCGTTCTGACTACTCCGCTCCGGACCCGGAGCCCGACCAGGCCCCGCACAGGCACTTGCCCTCGACCGGCGCCACATAGGTGTGGGCCTCGACCTCGGGCCGCGACCACTCGCCACCGGCGCCGGCGTGCGCCAGCACACCGGGGAGCGCGGTGGGGAGCTTGTCCTTGAGCGAGATGAGCAGGGCGACTTCCTCGCGAGTCAAGGTGGCGAACGCCTCCTCGACTTCGGCGGCCAGCGGGCTGTTCAGGATGCCGGCTTCACGCAGAGCTTCCCTCGGATCGAAGGCCATGCCTTCACCTCTCTGTCTGACGGGAATGCGGTGTATGTCGAGTATGTGCTGGTGAGAAGTGGGTGAGACAACCCCACAAACGTGGGCTAGCGGCGATCGGCGCGGTCGTCGGGCGGCCTGACGCGGCGTCCGGCGCCGGGAGGGCGCCCGCGCCCGCGGCCGGGCGGAGCGGGGCGAACCGGTCTGCCCTCAGCAGACATATCGACAGGTCGCGGGGGTGCGGCGGATACAACTGCGCCATGAGTGTTTCACCGAGCACGAGTTACCGGGATCGGCTGAACGAGAAGCTGTTCCAGCAACGGACCCTGCTGCTGACAGGAGAGGTCGACGACGAGATGGCCGAGCGGGCATGCGCCGAGATGGTGTTGCTCGCCTCGGCGGACCCCGAACGTGACATCGTCCTGTACATCAATTCGCCGGGAGGGTCGGTGCTGGCCGGGCTGGCGATCTACGACACGATGAAGCTGGTGCCCAACGACGTGGTCACCGTCGCCCTGGGGATGGCGGCGAGCATGGGCCAGGTGCTGCTGGCCTCCGGCACGCACGGCAAGCGGGTCAGTCTCGCGCACAGCCGGATCATGATGCACCAGCCGTCGGCCGGCATCGGCGGCACGGCGATCGACATCTCCATCCAGGCCGAGAACCTCAAGTACATGAAGCGGCAGTCCGAGGAGATCCTCGCCGCGGAGACGGGACGCACGATCGAGGAGATCGCCGCCGACAGCGACCGGGACCGCTGGTTCACCCCGGAGCAGGCCCGCGACTACGGGATCATCGACACGATCGTCGACTCCTTCCCCACCATCGCGCCGTACGCCGTTCCCAACCGGATGGGGTTCTCGTCATGAGCCAGTACACGATCCCGTACGTGGTCGAGAAGACCCCGGTGGGGGAGCGGTCGTTCGACATCTTCAGCCGGCTGCTCAACGAGCGGATCATCTTCCTCGGCACGGAGATCGACGACGGTGTCGCCAACGTCGTGATGGCACAGCTGCTGCACCTGGAGGCGGAGAGCCCGGACCAGGAGATCAACCTGTACATCAACTCCCCGGGCGGCTCGTCGACCGCGATGCTCGCGATCTACGACACCATGCAGTTCATCCGCGCGAAGGTCGCGACGTACTGCATGGGCCAGGCGGCCTCCGCCGCCGCGGTGCTGTTCGCCGCCGGCGCCCCCGGACGGCGGTTCATGCTCGGCCACTCCCGCGTGTTGCTGCACCAGCCGTCCACGCAGGGGCAGGGCACCATCTCCGACCTGACGCTGCAGGCGGCCGAGGTGATGCGTGTGCGCGCGCAGACCGAGGAAATCCTCAGCCGCCACACCGGGGTGGACGTCGCCCGGCTGCGCGAGGACACCGACCGGGACCGCGTCTTCAGCGCTCGCGAGGCCGTCGAGTACGGCCTGGCCGACGAGCTGATCAACACCCGCGAGCCGTCGTAGCGCTCACGCCGCCAGCAGCTGCGCCTGTGGCGTACCCGACGGCCGGCCGGTCGCGATCCGCCGCGACGCCGTGATCCGCCGGACGGCACGGGTGAGCAGGTGCTCGATCGGCAAGCCGAGCGCGTCGCACACCGAATGCAGCATCTCCGAGGACGGCTCTTTCCGGCCGCGCTCGACCTCCGACAGATACTGCTTCGACATGCCCACCGCACGCGCCACGTCATCGAGTGTGCGGTCCTGGTCCAGCCGCTCGTCGCGGAGGATCTCTCCGTACACCGTGCGCAGCAACGGGTCCGAGCCGTCGGGGATCGCCGGGCCGCGCTCCTCGGCGGCCCGGCGCGTCCGGATGTCGATGACCACTGGTCGGCCCGAGACTGCCATGCCTGGCAGTCTGGCACGCCCGGCCCTGCGGCGGACCGTCTGTTCGCGCACAGATGAGCGAACCGGTCCGGCATGGCCGGCCCCTCATGCGCTCCGGCGTCAGGGGGTGAGCCGGTGGCCGCCCAGGGAGATCTGCGACTCCGGCATCGGGGCGAAGAAGTCGAAGTTGGGCGGCGGGCCGACCCTCCGCTCCAGCGTCTTCACCACGTGCCTGACGTCGTCGTTCGGGCCCGCGAGGTAGAGGGGCTTGCCGTCCCTGCCGAACGTGATGGCCGACTTCTCCTCCCACGCGCCGAGATGCCCGGCCGTCCCGGCGAAGTCCGCCGCCGGCTCGAAGCCGAGATCGCGGGCGTAGTCGACCGCGCCGAAGACGAGGTGCCGCGCCAGGTCGAGCGGAGCCTCCCGCCAGCCGCGCGGGTAGATCCTGAAATACCTGGGCAGGAAGCGGTGCAGCTCCACCTCGCTCATCACGTCGGGGCCGAGGGCGTGCTTGATGCCGAGGCAGTAGACGTCGACGAGATAGGCGCAGACCGACAGCTTGTCCCAGCCGTGCTTGCGCGCCACCACGACGCTCACCGTGCCCGCGGTCTCCTGGCCATCCGGGGCGTCGTCCGCCCAGCCGGTCGTGTCCGGGACGGCCAGTCCCTCGCTCCAGCCCGCGTTGATCCAGCACCCCGCGAGTTCGGGTTCGGCGGCCTGCCCGCCCGTCTGCTCGGCCACCGCCCTGATGTACGGCGCGACCGCGGCCGGCGCCATGCCCAGAGCCCGGGCGATCTGCTTGGGGGAGTTGCCCTGTCCGCGAAGCTCGCGGACCTTCTCCAGGATCGAGCTGTCCATAAGGTCCGAAGCCTATCGGCTATCCCTGACGCGCCGGGTCCGGAAGACCTGGCGGCTGTGCCATTCGATGTGGCTCGTGCCGACGGGGTCGAGACCGGTCTGGGGATCGCGTACGGGCGTGCCCGCCAGGGCGAGGACCATCCGCTCGGCCATCGGACGGCACGACCGGCTCGGCGGGAGCGATCTGCTCGTTCGGATCGAGCTGGACCCAGTCCATGACCGGCACCATAGGGTGATCTCGACGGCGAGGCGCCGGGGACTGGAGGAAGGTGTGGACGAACAGCGGCTGGTGCGGGTCTCGAAGTACCTCGCCAAGCATCTGCGCCACCAGCCCGAGCGCATCGGCATCGAACTCGACGCGCACGGCTGGGTGGACATCGACGCGCTGCTGACGGCGGCGGCCTCGCACGGGTTCCCGGTCTCGCGCGCCGAGCTGGAGCAGGTGGTCGCCGGCAACGACAAGCGGCGATACGTGATCGAGGGCGATCGCATCCGGGCCAGTCAGGGACACTCGGTGCCCGTCGACCTCGACCTGCCGGTGGTCGCGCCGCCCCCGATCCTCTACCACGGTACGGTCGCCCGGAACGCGGAGGCGATCCGCGCGGAGGGGCTGCGGCCGATGGCACGCCATCACGTCCACCTGTCGCCGGACCGGGAGACCGCCACCCGGGTCGGCGCACGCAGAGGAAAGCCGGTCGTGCTCGTGGTCGACGCGGGTGCGATGCATGCGGCGGGGCATCGTTTCCGGGTGAGCGCCAACGGCGTCTGGCTGGTGGACCACGTCCCGCCCGGCTTCATCGAATGGTGACGGAGCAGCAGACGGAGGCCGCGCTGCCGTCGGGAAGTCATCGGCATGCGCTGCTTATTTCAGTGGCGAACAGCACATATCCGCCCTATATCGTGCGTGCGTGGAAGCTCTGATCATTGCTCGGCGTCTCCGCGTTCCCGTCGAGGGCGCGGGGGACGAGACCTCCGGCTGGGGTCAGGTGGCCGCCCGCCAGCTCGACGCGGCGCTGCTCAGCGTCGGGTTCACCTGCTCGCCGGCGCTGCTCGACCGCCTGGCCAGGTTGCCCGGCGAGCAGGTGATCGACCTCGGCGTGCGCGTCCTGGCCGCGGTCCGCCGCCTGGTCGGCGACCACGTCGAACACAACGCCTACTTCGTCGACTTCCCGAGAAACGTCCCGGACACCCTGGAGTTCTGGGCGGGGCTGCTGCGCGAGGCCATGCTCGACCCGGTCGCCGCAGCCCGGGTCCGGCCGGGCATCCTCAACCTGCTGGACCTGCCGCGGTACGGCAGCTACCAGCACACCTACGCCGACCTGCTGGCGGCGCACGCCGAGCTGGTCTCCCTGGCCGAGGACCGGGTGACGGTGCTGGAGCTGGGCGGAAGCCTGCGGGACGAAGCGCGAGACCTCTACCTCTCGCTGGCCGAGTCCGAGGTCCCGCTCGCCGCCGAAGACCTGGCCGCTCTGCGCGCGCTGGCCGCCTTCTGCGCCGACCTGCACGCCGACGACCAGCCCGAACGCGTTCCGGTGCGCGAGAACCGGGCCGTCATCAACGAAGCACGGCTGGCCGCCGGGCGGCCGCTGCTCGTCGACACCGTGACGGACGTGCTTCGGCTGGCCGCGCTCTGCTCCGGCGGCGACGTCACCTTGACCACCCCCACCCGCCTGCGCTCCTTCCGCCGTGCCGAACGCCGCATCCTGCTGGCCGCCCTGGACGCCGTTCCGGCCGCCAAGCACGGGGACGTGCTCCGCCACCGGGAGCAGTGGAAGCGGCTCGGCGAGCGGCTGCACCCCCACGAGCACCCGCGGTTCCCCCGGGCGGCCCAGGTCTTCGACGTGGCCAGGGGAGTGCGCAAGGCGGCGAGCTTCGGCAGCCGGGTCGAGACCGCGCTGGCCGCGGGCCGTACCGGAGAGGCCGTGTCGCTGCTGGAGCACACGCCCGGCGCACTGCTGCGCCGCCTCGACCACCTGTTGCGTGCGGGTGGCGGCTCCGCCGTGCTGGAGGCGGCGGAGCGGGCCGCCGCCCAGGCCTCCGGCCGCGTGCTGCTGTCCCTGCGCGAGCACCTGCAGAACCGGCTCGCTCCCGTGGACCGGGTCTTCACCAACCGGCACGGCAGAGCGTGGACGACATCCGACACCCGGGCCCCGCTCGACGAGGAGGCCCTCAACCGGATGCTCGCCATCCTGGATGAGGAGATCGGCCGCCGCCTGCCCGACCCGGGCGAGTTGATCGTCGATCCCGCCGTACTCGACGTGGCGCTGCCCCTGTCGGGCAAGGCCGTCGTGCCCGGGCTCGGGATGCTACCCCGCGGGTCGTTGTCGCCCGTGGAGGGTGAGCTGCTGCGATTCTTCGTCCACTGGCGGCAGCGCGAGCGGCGCACCGACTACGACCTGTCCGCGCTGATGCTCGACTCCACCTATGACAACCCGACCCACATCTCGTGGACGTCCTACGCCAACGACTTCGCGACCTACTCGGGCGACCTCACCGAGGCCCCCGACGGCGCGTCGGAGTTCGTCGACGTACGTCTCGCCGGGGCGACCAAGCCGATCATCATCCCGCAGGTCCACATCTACGCGGGGGAGCCGTTCGACGAGGCCGCCGAGGCGTTTTTCGGCTACATGACCAGGGACGCCGCCCAGGAGGGCAGGCCGTTCGAACCGCGCACCGTGCGGATGAAGTCCGACCTGCGTGGATCCGGCCGCATCGCGCTGCCGCTCGTCTTCCTGCGTGGGGACGACGATGCCTGGCGGGTGAAGTGGCTGCACCTCTACCTGTCGGGCCGTCCGTCGTTCAACCAGGTGGAGGGCAACCGGATCACCGCGTCGCTGCTCGTACGCTCGATCGTGGAGCGGCACTACCTCAGCGTCGGTTACCTGGTCGGCCTGCTCCGCGCCAGGTCCTCCGCGTCCTCAACGGGCGGGCAGGTCACGTACATCGGGCTCGAGGCCCCCGCCGATCTCCCCGAAGGGGCGCGGATCTACACGTCGGCCACGCTGCACGAGTTGATCCCGGCCTGATATCGTCCAGACCGCAAGGCCATGGGAGGGCTTCCTTCTCACTCTTTGGATCCGGTCTGCCCGTACGGGCGCCGGGCTGGTTCTAGCTCTCCCGCCTTCCTTGCGCCCCGGCGGGTGAGGCCATTCGGTGGCTTCCTTCTCAATCCTGGTTCGATTCCAGGTAGGCCCGTATGGGCCTACTGGCGATAGTAGCTTCCGAGCCCTCCTCACCCGTCCGGCCGGCGAACGGTCCCTGTGGTAGACAAGCGACAGGCCCGCTCCCGTCTCGCAGCCGGCAAGGACGAAGAGTAACGAGACAATCACAGATTGTTATAGTGACCTCATCGTCGATCTCGGCGTGGATACGTTCACGCAGTGGCACTAGCCGAACACGAAGCCCTCGTCCGCCTGTTCTGCGAACGACCCGACCTCGCCGCCGACCTGCTGACTCGATCTCTCAGAGTCCAGCTGCCCGACTACGACTACGCGGGCCTCGAATCGGCCGATCTCACCGAGGTCACACCCACCGAACGTCGTGCCGACTCGGTCATTGTGTTCCGCCGTAAACGGCCGGAGGCCGACCCCCAGCCCGTTCTCGCTGTCATCGTCGAGGTCCAGCGTCGCCAGGACCCCGGCAAGATGTGGTCCTGGCCGATGTACCTCGTCAGCCTGCGCACCCGCCTCGAATGCCCGGTCATTCTGCTGGTCGTGTGTCCCGAGGCGTCGGTCGCCCGCTGGTGCGCCCGTCCGATCGAACTGGGTCATCCTGGCCTGGTGCTGAAACCGCTGGTCGCCGGCCCAAACGAGGTACCCGTCATCACCGACCCCGGGCAGGCGGCCGAGGACATCGAGCTCGCGGTGCTCTCGGCGATTCACCACGCCGCCACGCCGGAGGGCCCCGAGATCCTCAACGCCCTGTTCGCCGCGCTGCACAATCTCGACCGAGACCTGGGGGGTATGTACGCTGACATGGTTCGTGCGGCGCTGCCTCGAGAGGTCTGGGATCACTTGGAGGAGCACTTGAAGACCGAGAGCTACGAGTACCTCAGCGACTGGGCCCGCGAGAACCTTGCCAAGGGCAAGGCGGAGGGACAGTCCGAGGCAATCCTGACGGTTCTGTCGGCCCGGGGCATCGAGGTGTCCGAGGACCTCTCCGAAAAGATCCGGAAATGTCACGACCTCGACCGGCTGGACGCCTGGCTCCGGGCCGCCGCCACAGTCGACTCCTCTGACGCGTTGCTCGATGACATCTCCTGACACCGTCCCGTGACGTGGCCCCCCACTGTGGGGGCGTCACGGAATGCCGCCGGGCTGCTCATCGAGCCCGCAGGCGAAAGGCTCCGCTATGGATGTCGTCCCCTGGCGGTTCGCACCCACGGCCCTCGCGTGAGCCTGCCTTCATTGCATGCGCGCGGAGGAAGCCCATGATCGCGCACTTCCGCTCGTACGCGCAGCACCGGGGCCAGCCGGCGTGGTCGCCTTGCCCGAAGGACATGGTGCGTGCGGCGCTGCCCGGAAAGATCTGGGACCACTTGGAGAAGCATGTGAACACCGAGACCTACGAGTACCTCAGCGACTGGGCCCGCGAGAACATCGCCAAGGGCAGAGCCGAGGGCAGAGCCGAGGGCAGAGCCGAGGCACAGGCAGAAGGCAAGGCCGAGGCCATGGCAGAGGCCGTCGTGATAATCCTGGACGCCCGGAACATCCAGGTGCCCGACGAGTTGAAGGACAAGATCCTCGTGTGCCGTGACTTCGATCGGCTGAACGCTTGGATCGCGGCAGCCGCCACGATCGAGTCCTCGGACGCGCTCCTCGACGAGGAGCTCTGACGCTGATCACCGGTGACAGGGCTGCCGGAAGGCTCTGCGATGTACGTCGTCCCACGGCGGTTCGCATTCACGGCCTTCACCTGTGCGCCGTGCCTTCCTGGCCTACGCGCGGAGGAAGACCTCGTCGAGATGCCATTCGAGGGCCTCGCGGTTCGGCCGGTCGCGAGGGCAGTTGGGGACGGTTATCTCCTGTCCGGCCCGCCGGTAGAACTCCTCGCCGTTGCCGAACTCCTCGCGCAGGCGCGGGCTGACCAGTAATCGGTGCCTGGGGTCGACCGCCAGATAGCCGCGGTCGAAGAGCGTGTGCACGTCCGAGCGGAGCAGGAGCCCGTTGTCCAGCCGGTGCTCGCCTCCCGCGGTGACCGGACGGATGTGCGCCGCCTGCAAGACCGGCCTGATCCGATCGCCGGTGATCGCGCACCTCCGCTCGTACGCGTGCAGCACCACGGCCTGGAACGCCCGCTGGCCGAGCCTGCGCGGCGTCAGCCGAGGGTCGCCGAAGACGGGCCCATGGCGGTGCCACGGCTCGGACAGGTCGACGTGTTCACCGATCCCGGCCCGCTTCAGCAGGTCGTAGAAGTAGCCGGCGGCTGGGTGCGCGGCCAGGTCGTAGCTCTTGCCCTGGACGATGTTCGACGCGAATTCGGGCGGCGGGCCGGCGACGCGGTCCCCGGGATAGAAGAAGACGTCGCGGATGATGACGCAGCCGATGACCGGGTCCTCGCCCGGTTCCATCGGCCGGCTGCGGTACCGCCCGACCTGCTGATGGAGCTCGACCAGGTTCGCGGCGCCGTTGCCCTCACCGAAGAACTCCCAGGCCTCGGAGACGCGGAGGGGTGCGAACCCGCTGAAGAAGCCCCCGCCGACGACGCGGTTGTGCGGGTAGTGGGTCTTGAAGAAGAACGGCTCGCCATGGTCGATCGCGCGGAACTCCCGGCCGCTGGAGGGCCGCCAGAAGTTGACCTCGCTCAGGTCCGGACGTCCGGCCAGAAAGCGGTACCAGCTGTCGTCGGTCACCCCGACGTACGCCTTCACAAAAGGTCATTGTGCACGTACGTGATCAACTTTGCCAGAGCGCAGCTGAAGCGTGATCGGGAACCGTGACCAGCAGGGTGGCTCCCTGCGCCGTACGGTTCATCGGCGCGGTCGTGTTCTTCGTGATGGTCCTGTGGCGGCGTCGTTCGAAGGACAGGCACCCTCCCGTGGGATACGTCCACGGAAGCGGCGGAGTCGCTGATCGCTACCGGACGACTGACGACCGGCGTTGGCGGGGGACGATCGGCAGGGTGATGGACGAGTCGGGGAAGACCTTCTGGTGCTGGACGACCAGGTCCGCCTCGGTCGCTCCGCTCCGGCCGGTGCCGGGGTTGCGGTCGAAACGGGGGAAGTTGGAGCTGGAGATCTGCACCCGGACGCGGTGACCGGCCTTGAAGACCTGGCTGGTGGCGACCAGGTCGATGGTGAAGATCCCTGACGGCTCGGTGACGCGGACGATGCCGTCGATCACGCTCATCGCCCGGCCGTCGGGATACACGTCGACGAGTTTCGCCGTCCAGTCCGTCGAGGCCGCCGAGGTCTCCGCGTGCAGGGTCACCGACACCGGGCCGGTGACCTCGACGTCGGAGGCGAGCACCTCGGTCGAGTAGCAGAGCACGTCAGGCCGCCGCTCCAGGTCGCGCTGGTCCTGCGGGCCGACATTGGTGGGGTCGGGCAGCAGGGTCGGGCCGCCGACGGTCGGGACCGGGTCGCGCGGGTCGAAGGTGAAGGTGGCCGGCTCGTACGCCGTGGGCGGCCTGGGCGACAGCAGGCCGTCCGAATGCAAGTAGTAGGAAGTCTCGACGGCGCGGTCCAGCGGCCAGGCCTCCTCGTCCCGCCAGACGTCGTCGCCCATGACGAAGATCTTCACGGCGGGGCCGGTGTCCTCGCCTCGCAGGAACGCGAGCTCCCGTTGCTCCAGCCCGATCGCCTGCCCCGAGGCGGCGGCCCCGAAGAACAGCCGTCCGGTGCCTGCGGCGCCCGGCGCGAGGTGCGACCAGGGGCCGATGACCAGAGGACCGCCGAGGCGGCGGTGGTTCTCCAGCGTCCCGGCGAGGAACAGGTCGAACCAGCCCGCCACGTGCATGACCGGCACCTCGATCCGGTCGTGGCGCAGGGTCTCCGCCAGTTCCTCCCAGTAGGCGTCGCGTTCGGCGTGCGAGGTCCAGTCGCGCCACCACGGGATGCCGGGGATGTCGCCGACCGGCAGGGTGCGCGCCACGGCGTCCTGGTCGCCCATGACGGGAAGAATCGCGGCGAAGCCGGCGCCGACGTCCTCGCCCGCCTGGGCGGCGTGCAGCAGGCCGAGCATCGTCTGAAAGGCACCCCAGTTGAGGGCCGAGCCCAGCGCGAAGGCCCCGCCGTGATACTTGAGGCCGTCGTGGAAGTCGTGCGGCGTCATCGAGGCGACGACGGCCTTGAGCCCCGGCGGGCGGGTCGCCGCCGCCTGGAGCGCGCATCCGGCGAGGTAGGACATGCCGCTCATGACGACCTCGCCGTTCGACCAGGGTTGCGCGGTGATCCAGGTGATCGTGTCGTGGCCGTCGGCGCCCTCGTCCGCCCACGGCCGGAACTCGCCGTCGCTGCTCCCGCGTCCCCGGCAGTGCTGCAGCACCACCGCGAACCCGGCGCGCAGCGCGGGCGTCACCGGGGCCGTCCGCAACGAGTCCTCGCCGTACGGCGTGCGCATGAGCAGCGCGGGGAACGGGCCGCCGTCGGCCGGCCGCTGGACGGAGCCGCGCAGGAGCGTGCCGTCCCGCATCGGCATCGGCACGTCGTGCTCGACGGCGACCGGAAGCGGGGAGCGGTCGAGCTTCGGCATGCGGGCTCCTCAGGTCAGGGCATAGGCGTCGTAGTGCACCGCGGCGGCCACGCGGGCGGCCGAGGCCACGGCGAGGGTGCGGTTGAGCCACAGATATCGATCGTCGCCGGTCTCGAAGCGGCAGAACAGCCGGAAGTAGTACTCCGACGGGTCCACGTGCTCACCCCGCCCGAGGCGGCCGAGCACCTCGGGGGAGCCGTGCCTGACTCCGCTGGTGGTGATGTAGACGTGCGCGCCGTCGTGGGTGCGCAGCGTGTAACGCGTGTCGACGCTGATCATGCCGTCGGCGTGGACGACCTGCCAGTCGGCCCCGCCGGGCAGCACGGCGCCCGACAGGCGAGGACCGTCGAACGTGCCGCCGACGATGTTGACCACACGGCGGTGGCCCCACTGCGAGTCGCCGAGGTCGAGCACGGGGTCGAGATCCACGTGGAAGGTGGCGAGCGGTTCAAGGTTCACGAGACGGCACTCCGATCGACGCTCCACGAGGGGCGTTCGCTGAGCGAGGCCGGGTCGAACCCGGCGGTCCGCTTGTAGGAGGCGGCGATCTCCGCCCGCTCCTCGTGGGGGATGACCCGCTCGATGTCGTCGAACCCTTCGGGCGCGCGCTCGTGGGCGAGCTTCATGACGACCTCCGGGCCCATCTCCCGGTTGGACAGCTGCAGCGCCGCCGTGGCCGGCCGGCGCATCTCCTCGTACGCCGCCAGATCGCCCTGGGCGAGGGCGTACGCCAGCACCCGGGCGTCGATGATCGCCTGGGAGGCGCCGTTGGAGCCGATCGGATACATGGCGTGCGCCGCGTCGCCGAGGAGCGTGATGCCGTCGAAAGTCCACTGGGGCAGGGGGTCGCGGTCGACCATCGGGTACTCGTACGCGGTCTCGGCCCCGGCGATGATCCCGGGCACGTCGAGCCAGTCGAAGCGCCAGCCGGCGAAGTGCCTGCCGATCTCGGCCAGGTCGGCCGGGCGGTTCCAGTTCCCCCGGTCCGGGGCCTCGCCGTCCAGCGGCCGCTCCGCGATCCAGTTGATCAGCGTGTGTTCGCCGGTCTCGATCGGGTAGGCGACGAACTTCTGCGTGCCGTCACCAGCCATGATCATGGATCGGCCGGTGAGGAACGGCTCGCCGTAGGTGACGCCCCGCCACAGGACCAGGCCGTTCCACGGCGGCGGGCCCTCTCCGGGGTAGAGATGGGCGCGCACGGCCGAGTGGATCCCGTCCGCGCCGATGAGCAGGTCCTCGTCGCCGGGACCGGTGATCCTGTTTCCGCTCCGTACGGAGTCCGGGCCCAGCCGCTCGATCACCGCCTTCAGCAGGAGCATCTGGAGCGTCCCACGATGGACGGAGTACTGCGGCCAGGCGTAGCCGGCGGCGACTCCCCGGGGTTCGGACCAGATCGGCGCGCCGTAGCGGTTGAAGTAGGCCAGTTCCGCCGTGGCCACGCCGATCTCCGCCAGCCGGTCGGCCAGCCCCAGCTCGGTCAGCTCCCGTACGGCGTGGGGGAGGAGGTTGATCCCGACGCCCAGCGGCCGGATCTCGGGGGCGGCCTCGTGCACGGTCACGTCCTCGAACCCGGCCGCGTGCAGGCTGAGCGCGGCGGTCAGCCCGCCGATGCCCGCTCCGGCGATGACGATGCGCACGAGGGCCTCCGGGGAAATGAGGAGAAGTTGTTATGGCCGTAACAATATTCACGGCACTCCTGCGGCTACGCAAGACTTGACCGATGGACAGCGAGCCCGGCATCCGGCCGGATCCCGGCGGGGACACGCCACCGGACCTGCGGTACGCCGCCTACGCGCGCGAGCGACTGGCGGCGATGTCGCCTCCGGCCGACGCGGAGGCGTTCGCGCTGGCCTATCACCTGCTCCAGCTCGCCTACGTGCTGGTCACCGACCTGGAGACCCGCATCCACCGCCCGCGCGGCCTGACGCTGCCCGGTTTCCGGCTGATGTTCAAGCTCTGGCTGCTCGGCCCCACCCAGCCCGTACGGCTCGCCGAGATCTCCGCCATGTCGAGGTCCGCGGTGACCAACGCCGTCAACACCCTCGAACGCGGCGGCCTGGTCGAACGGCGACCGGTGCCCGAGGACGGCCGCGCGGTGGTCGTCGCGCTGACCGAGGCGGGCGAGGCGGCCGTGCGTGAGGCGTTCGCCGAGCAGACCCGCAGGGAGCGGGAGTGGTTCGCCTGCCTCGGCCCCGTCGAGCGCGAGCAGATGACCGCCCTGCTGGCCCGCATCCTCCGTGCCCGCCCGGCGGATCTTCTGTAGCGGGGACGAACATCGGCAGGGACAAACCGGGGCAGCTGCCCAGAAGCTACGCGTACAGTTCTCGCAGGCGTCCCCGGGGGGGCGGGACGCGCCCGCTTCACCGTGAGGACCGCACCCGTGGCCGTTTCCGAGCAGTTCCCGCCGTTCGCGGCACCGGACGCCGACGCCGCAGCCGAGGACGAGCCCGGTGCGGAGCCGGACCCGTTCCCCGGCGACACGCACTGGTACGACCTGCCGGACGACGACGCCGCGCCGGAGGAGGACGAACCCCTCACATTGGGACGTCGTCTGCGGCGCGCGCTGGGAGGGCGCTGACGCGCTTTCCCGCAGATGGCGCTGACGCGCCTTCCCGCAGGTGGCGCTGACGCGCCTCCCGCAGGCGGCAGGGTCAGCCGTCGCGCCGCCGGGTCGCGGCGTCGGCGAGCAGGCCGAGCCCGACGCCCAGCATCCACACGTCCTTGCTGATGCCGGTGCCCGCCGGGGACGGCCAGACGCTGCCGGGCTTGCGCAGCGCGGGCGTACGCAGGTAGAGCGCGACCAGGCTGCCGGAGAATCCGGTGAGCGCGGCTCCGGCGACCGCTGCCGGCACGAACGGCGTCAGGAGCGCCACGCCCGTCGCGATCTCGGTCGCGGACAGCAGCTTGAGGAACCGGCGCGGCGGGACGGACTTGAGGAACGGGAAGGCGGCGGCGGCCGTGCCGTGGAGGCCGGCGGCCTGCTCGTCGCCGCCGTTCCACTTCTCCAGGCCGGAGTGCAGGATGTACGCACCGGTGGCCACCCGCCCCGGCACCTCCCGGGCCCTCAGGAACTTCATGGGCGACTCCTGTCCGTTCTGGCCTATGCCGTCCGCCCTGCGACGATACTCGCCCGGCGGACGGAACCGGCGTCCGGGGCCGTCGGAGGAGGCGGAGGCGGCGGCGCGAGACGGCGTCGCGCCGGAGCAGGTTCCGGAGCAGGTCCGGAGCAGGTCCCGGAGCCCCTCAGGCGGTGATCTCGTCGAGCAGTTCGAGCAGGTGGTGGTAGGTCTTCCCGGTGGCGCGGGTCATGCCGATCTCGCAGGTGCGGTTGACCGACGCGTGCGCGGCGAAGCCGCCCTCGGCCACCGAGGCGGCCTCGGCGCGGGTAGCGGAGGCGGTCAGTTTCGGGTGCAGCAGCCCCCGGTCGCCGGCGAAGGCGCAGCACTGCCAGCCGTCCGGGACGACGACCTCCTTCGCGACCGCCTCGGCGACCAGGGCGATGGCGGCGTCGAGGCCGAGCCGGGCGGACGAGCAGGTCGGGTGCAGGGCGAGCGAGGCCCGCCTGCGGTCCTCCGGCGGGTGCGGCAGCCGCGGCAGGACGTGCTCGGCCACGAAGGTCACGGCGTCGAGCACCCGGACGACGGGCGAGGCCGCGCCCGTGGGCGGTTCGGCCCCCGCCGCGGTCAGCCGTTCGAACCCCTCCGTGCAGGAGGCGGCGTCGCTGACGACCGGAAGCCTGCCGCCGTCGGTCGCGGTCAGGAGCGCCTCCCGCACCCGGCGGCGCATCACCTCGTAGCCCTCGCCGAAGCCCTTCGAGGACCACGGGGTGCCGCAGCACAGGCTCGCGACGCCCTCCGGCACGTGCAGCCGCAGGCCGGCCCGCTCGGTCAGCCGCAGCAGCGCGGCCATGACGCCGGGCCCGCCGTCGGCGGGGGCGAACATGGTGTTCAGGCAGGACGGCACGTAGACGGCGTCGGCGTCGTGACGCGGCGCCGCGTGCCGGGGTGTGCCGCCGCGCGGCAGGTCGCGGGTCCACTGCGGCACCGCGTCGGGGCCGGCGACGGCGCGGGCGGCCCGGCTGGCGCCCTCGGCGAGCCGGGCCGGGGACGCGGCGGCCGCGTCCATTGCGAGGTCCATGGCCCGGGTCACCCCGTCCCAGTGCTTCGCGGCTGCCTTCCACCCCGCCCGTGCGGAGCGGCCGTGCCGTTCGGCGCGCAGCCGTTTGGTGAGGTCGCCGGTGTTGATCAGGACGGGGCAGGCGGTGGCGCACATGCCGTCCACGGCGCAGGTGTCGACGGCGTCGTAGCCGTACTCCTCGGTGAGCTGCCGGGCGAGCGCCTGGTCGCCGGCCGCTTGGGCCGCGGCCAGTTCGCGGCGCAGCACGATGCGCTGGCGCGGGGTGGTGGTCAGGTCGCGGCTGGGGCAGACCGGCTCGCAGTAGCCGCACTCCACGCACCGGTCGACCTCGGGCTCGACCGTGGCGACGGTCTTGAGGTCGCGCAGGTGCGCCTTGGGGTCGTCGGTGAGCACGACGCCGGGGTTGAGCGTGCCGCCGGGGTCGCACAGCCGCTTGACCTCCCGCATCACCTCGAACAGCTCCTCGCCGTACTGGCGGCGGACGAAGGGGGCCATGACCCGGCCGGTGCCGTGCTCGGCCTTGAGCGTGCCGCGCCGCGACAGTACGGCGTCCACCAGGTCCTCGGTGAAGTCGGCGTAGCGCCGCAGGTCGGCGCCGAAGCGCTCGTTGAGCATGAAGTGCAGGTTGCCGTCCTTGGCGTGCCCGAAGATCACGCTGCGCTCGTAGCGGTAGCGGTCGAACAGCCCGGTCAGCGCGTCGCACAGCCCGGCCAGCGCGGGCACCGGAACGGCCACGTCCTCAAGCAGCGCGGTGGTGCCGGACGGCCGGGCGCCGGCGACCGCGGCGTACAGGTTCTTGCGGATGCGCCACAGGGCCGCGCGGCCGGCGCTGTCGCCGCTGAGCCGGGCCGGAGCGGCCAGACTCATCCCGGCGAAGACCTGCCCGGCCTCCCGCTCGCGTGCCGCGAGCAGCTCCGGGTCGGACTCCTGCCACTCCACCAGCAGCGCCGCGTGGTCGCGCACCTCCAGCGTCCGCAGCACCTCATCGGCGTACGGGTCGAGCCGGGCCACCCGCAGCGACTCCGCGTCGAGCAGTTCGACAGCGGCGGGCCCTGCCGCGACCAGTTCGGGCGTGGCGGCCATCGCCTCCCGCAAGGCCGGGAAGACCAGCAGGCCGGTCGCGGCCAGACGGTGCGCGGGCACGGTGCGCAGCACCGCCTCTGCGACGAAACCGAGAGTGCCCTCGCTGCCGACGACCAGGTGGGCGAGGATCTGCGCGGGGCTGTCGTGATCGAGGAAACTGTTCAGGCCGTAGCCCATGGTGTTCTTGATCGAGAACTGGCCGGTGATCCGGCGCACCGAGTCGGCATTGCCGCGGATCCGGTCGCGCAGCCGTTCCAGCCCCTGGGCCAGGGCGGGTTCGAGAGCGCGCAGCCGCGCGTCGGCGTCGGGCGCTCCGGTGTTGATCACGGTGCCGCTGGGCAGCACCACGACCATCGACTCCAGCGTCCGGTAGGTGTTGGCGTGGGTGCCGCAGGTCATCCCGCTGGAGTTGTTGGCCACCACCCCGCCGATCGTGCACGCCGACTCGCTGGCCGGGTCGGGGCCCAGCCTGCGGCCATAGGCGGCCAGGCGGGCGTTGACCTGCCGCAGCACGGCTCCGGGCTGCACCCGCACCCGCTCACCGCCGTCGAGCACCTCGACATCCCTGAAGTGGCGGCGGGTGTCGACCAGCAGGTGGCTGGTGACGCCCTGCCCGGACAGGCTGGTGCCGCCGGACCGGAAGGTCAACGGCAACCCGGTCCGCATCAGCGCCGCCACCTGTGCGGCGTTCTCCGGCACCACGACCGCCTGCGGCGTCAGCAGGTAGTGCGAGGCGTCGTGCGCCATGCCCAGCCGGTCACTCACCCGGGACCGGGTGATCCCCGGTGCGACGGCCTCCACCGCCGCCAGAACGGCGGGGTCCGCCGGGGCGATGCGGTGCGGGGGATCCACGTGGATGAGGCTCATGATTGAAGGCTTCCGTCCGGAGGCGCCGCTGCGCCCCTTTATCGCCGAGGGTCGATGTGGATCTTCGGGCCCGGACCCGCGCCGGCCGGGCGGCTCCCCGCCAGCACACCGGCGGCGTCGTCCAGGCCGACGGTGGCGGCCACGAGCGGGCGGGCGTCGACCGACCCGTCCGCGTACGCCTCGATGGTCCCGGCCAGACCGGCCGATCCGCTGAGCACGCCGACGGCGGTGACGTCCTTGAACGCGAGGTCGCGGGTGTCGATGCGGCTGGGGGACCCGGCCAGGCCGACATAGACTACCCGGCCCGCGGGCCTGACCAGGTCGAGCGCGAGCGCGGGCAGGTCCGCCGCGTTGGACGCGTCGACCACGGCGTCCCACTGCAGGGACGGCAGTGACGCCCGCGTCCACGCGCCTGCGAAACCGAGGCCGCGGGCCAGCCGGAGCGTGGGCTCGTCGCGGCCCATCAGATGCACCTCCGCGCCCCGCGCCCGTGCGAGCAGCGCGACGAGCAGGCCGATCGTGCCCGTGCCCAGCACCAGCAGCCGGTCGCCGGGTTGCAGGGCGGCGCCGCGCACCGCGCGCAGGGCGCTGCCGCCGGGTTCGACCAGCGCGCCCATCGTCGCGTCGATCGTCTCGGGCAGCGCGTGCAGCGCCCGCGCCGGTACGGCGAGCCGCTCGGCCAGCGCCCCCGGGAAACCCCGGCGAATGCCGATCTCCGCCCGGTCGGGACAGACATGGTGCAGTCCGTCGCCGCAGAAGCGGCAGCGCCCGCAGCCCAGCATGGTGTCGCCGGTGACCCGGCGGCCCCGCCAGCCGGGGTCGACGCCGTCCCCGAGCGCCGTGACCACGCCGCACCACTCGTGGCCGGGACGCAGCGGATACCAGGCGTGGCCGGAGTGCAGGTAGCTCATCTCGCCGGTGAACAGCTCCACGTCGGTGCCGCAGACGCCGACCCGCTCGACCTCGACGACCACCTGCCCGGGCGCGGCGACCGGCGGTTCGAGGTCGACGACCTCGGCCCTGCCGGGGCCGGTGATGACCAGTGCCCGCACTACCGGGAGAAGGGGACGGGCGCGCCGGCGCCGATGCGGGTGAGGGGCAAGGTCGTGTCTCCTTGAGGGGGATCGGGGTTCATCACCATCGAGGCGGCACCCAGTAGGGCGTCGCCAGGCCGCGTACGCCCACTCGGGCGGTGAACAGGTGGCCCGACCCCGGATGCTCGGCCAGATCGACGCCACTGGAGGACGTGGTGATGACGAGCACGTCGAGATCCGGTCCGGCGAAGGCGGGGCAGGTGACGTTGGGCGCGCCGACCTCCACGGTGGCGAGCAGGCGACCACCGGGGTCGCGGCACTCGACCCGGCCGCCGCCGAAGATCGCGATCCACAGGTTGCCCTCGATGTCGGCGCACATCCCGTCGGGCATGCCGTCGGTGAGCGTGAACAGCTCCCGCCGCGGCCCGGTCTCCCCGGTGGCCGGGTCGTAGTCACGCTCCCACACCACGTGCGGCGTGCTGTCGATGCTGTACAGGCGGTCGCCCGCGGGGCTCCAGGCCAGGCCGTTCGACAGGGTCAGGTCGTCGTCGAGGCGGACGCGGGCCGTGCCGTCGAGGCGGGCAAGCACCTCCTGGCCCTTCCGGTCGTCCAGCGCCATGCTGCCGATCAGGAAGCGCCCGGCCGGGTCGACCGCTCCGTCGTTGAGCCGGCTCGGCGCGCCGGGAGGCAGCACCCGGGCGAGCTCGGTGCGGCGGCCCGCGGTGTCGACCCGGGTGAGGACCTCGCGCTCGGCGACGACGAGTTGTCCGTCGGCGGAGACGGCGACCGCGCCCACCGTGTTGCCCACCGCGCCGCCCGCCGTGTTGCCCGCTGGGCCGAAGGTGTGCGCCGTGGTGGCGGCGACGGCGCCGGTCGCGGGGTCGAGCCGTCCCTCGTGCACCGCTGCCGCGTCGATGTCCACCCACAGCAGGCGCTGCCTGTCGGGATCCCACACGGGGCCCTCGCCGAGCGCGTACACCTCGCCGGAGGCCTGAGTGGCGGTGAACTGCCCGGTCATACGACCTCCTGGCCGGCGTTGATCGCACGGATGGACGACAGGCCGCCGGATACCGCCCGCGGGGGGGCGAGCGGCAGCGCGGTCGTGTTCCGGATACTAGAGCCGATTTCGGGCGGGAGAAAAGGTCCTCTCGAGATCTTCGGGGTGGGCGACCCCGTCGAGGACCCGCACGCGTCCGCACGCGGGCCGCCTGGCTCGGCCTCGTCCGCACCGGTGAGCGCGTCGCTCACCCTCCGGGTGCCGGGGGGAATGGGCCCACCATCAGGCGCCGCGTTACCGTGGTGTCGTATGAGCCGGTGATGGTCGCATCGGGGGAGCGAAGATGATGGTCACCGCTCGAGAGGTCAAGGATCGAGTGATCGCGGCTCTGAACGATCACGATCTCGAAGCAGCCATGCGGTGTTTCGCGCGTGACGCCGTCTATGTCGGTCCGGTGGGCGCGGCCGAGGGGCACGAGCAGATCGGCTGGTACTTCGAGCACCTGCTGCAGGCCTTTCCGGATCTCCAACTCACACCGTGGTGCAAGGTCCCTGTGTTCGATCCGGCCGTCTCGGCCGTCTCCGAGTACGTCATGACCGGCACGCACCTCGGGCCGCTTCTGCTGCCCGGAGGGTCGGCGCTTGAGGCGACCGGGCATCGCATCGCGGTCCGCGCAGCGGGGTTGTGCACCATCGAGAACGGGCTGATCATCAGCGACCGGGACTACTACGACCAGCTGGAGCTGTTCAGCCAGCTCGGCCTCTGCCTGCCGGAGGCCGTCGCCTGACGCCCTCGGGACCCGGCCTCAGGATTGGCGGGCGCGGAGGTACGCGTCGAGATCGGCGGCGCCCCTGAGCATGGCGCGGCCCCGGGCGGACAGGCGGGCCTGCCAGTCGCGCAGGGTCGACTCCAGCGGGGCGACGCCTCCGGCGGAGCGGACCTGCGCGATCAGCGGGGCGATCTGCTCCAGCAGATAGCCGCCCCGCCTGAGCTGGTGGGCCAGCCGGACGTCGCGTACGTCGGCAGCGCTGTAGATCCGATAGCCCGTCCGCGGATCGCGGCGCGGCCGGACCAACCCGGCCTTCTCCCATTTGCGCAGGGTGGCGGGGCGGAGGCCGAGCCGTCTGGCCAGGGGGCCGATGAACGTGTCGCCGCGCTCCTGCGGCACGGGCGCCAGATCGCGGAGCGCGGCCTCGACGGCGTGGAGGGTGCGGCGGTCGTCGAGGAGCTGACCGTGGCTCTCGTCGATGAGCCGCAGCGCGTCCTCGGCGGCGCCCCGGTTGACCGCCTGCATGATCGACGTGGCCGTCTGATGCCCGTGCCCGGGCACGAGGGAGAGGAACGCGCGCAGGGCGTGCGCGTGCAGCGGCGTGTAGGTGCGGTAGCCGTGGGCGGTGCGTCCGGCGGCGGGCAGGATGCCGGCGTCCTCGTAGTTCCTGATCGCCTGGGTGGACAGGCCGTGCTCGCGCGCCAGGTCCACCGGCCTCATGAATGCATCACCGATTGAAGGTCCAGTGCGATGAGAGAGGGGTTTCCGGGCAAAAGTTTACATCGAGGGTTCAACGATACCGTCAAAGGTATGGATATCAAGGACACGGCCCGACCGCTCGACGGCGCGGGAGTCTCGGCGTTCCTGCGGTCGCTTCCCGCCCGCCCCCGGCTGCTCGGCCTGGGCGAGGCCAGGCACTTCGTGGAGGAGCTGGGCGAGGTGCGCAACGAGATCTTCCGGCATCTGGTCGAGCACGAGGGCTACCGGTCGTTCGCCATCGAGAGCGACTGCCTCATGGGCCTCGTGGTGGACGACTACGTCACGACGGGCGCGGGCACGCTCGACGACGCCCTGGAACGCGGCTTCAGCCACGGCTTCGGCGCCTTGACGGCCAACCGCGAGCTCGTGCGCTGGATGCGGGCGTACAACGAGGAGCACGACGAGAAGCTCCGGTTCTTCGGGTTCGACGGCCCTCTGGAGTACTGGGCGGCGAGCCCGCGCCAAGCGCTCACCGGCCTCTACGCCCTCCTCGACGGCCCGCTCCCCGGCACTGTGGTGAGCCGGGAAACCCTCGACACGCTGCTTGGCCCGGACGGCCGCTGGTCGAACGAGGCCGCGGCCATGGACCCGTCCCAGTCGATCGGCCGGTCCGCCGACGCCCGGCGGCTGCGGCTGATCGCCGACGACCTGGTGGCGCTGCTCGAGACGCAGGCGCCGCAGCTGAGCGCGGAGGACGGGGACCGGGCGGCGCTGTACGCGCGCACCGCCGTCGGCCTGCTCCGCTACCACTACTGGATGGCCGACGCGTCCCCGGCGCGGTGGACCCGGCTGTCGGCCCTGCGGGACGCGATGATGGCCGCCAACCTGCGCGCCGTCGCCGAGAACGGCCCGGCCCTGGTCTTCGCCGGCAATCTCCACCTGCAGCGCGACAAGAGCGTGATGCCGTTCGGCGACCAGCAGTTGGAGTGGTGGAGCGCGGGGGCGATCACCGCGACGCGCCTGGGCGACCGGTACGCCTTCCTGGCCTCGGCCTTCGGCGCCGCCGGCGACGACATCCCGCCACCGGACACCGTCGAGGGCATCCTGTCGACGCTCCCGTGGGACCACTGCCTGATCGACGCCCGCAGCCTGGCCCAGGTCGTCACGAAGGCCGTCACGAAGCCCGCCCCCCGCGTCTCCCGCGACTTCGCCTATTTCCCGCTCGACCCGGCTCGGCTCGGCGTGATCGACGGCGTGGTCTTCCTCAAGCAGGTCATCACACGGGGTTGACCGGAACGCGCGCGCGTTGAGGCCGGATCGACACGCGCGCGCGTCAGTCCCGGGCCGATCCGCGCGCCGGCGGAGACGTCACCTGCCCGCCGTCACGGCCTTCAGCTCGTCGAACGACTCCCGGACGATCTGCGACAGGTCCGGCTCGGCGGGACCGCTGATCCAGCGTTCGAATGCGACCTTGAAGGCGGCGACGCCCGCCTCGGCGGCCAGGCTCGCGGCCGGATCCGCGACGCCGCGCCGCCGGAGCGTGTCGGCGAGCGTCGCGGACCACCAGGCGAGCTTGATCAGCTCGCGCTCCCGCAGTTCGGCGTTGGCGGCGATGACCGACTGCCGCTGCAGGGAACGCTCGCGGCCCTCCTCGAACAGGACGCCGACCTTCTCGAAGGCCGCGGCCACCGCGTCGATGGGCGCCATGGAGTCCGGGGCGCCGGCGACCGCGTCCGCGAGGTGCTCCCGCAGCGCGTCCGAGCCAGAGAACAGCACCTCACGCTTGTCCGCGAAGTGCCGGAAGAATGTGCGCTCGGTCAGCCCGGCCCGCTTGGCGATCTCCGCCACCGTGGTCTGCTCGTAGCCGCGCTCGACGTAGAGCTCCAGCGCCGCCTTCGCGAGACGGCCGCGCGCGTTCGGCTCCCATCGACCCATGCCTCGGATCCTACCCGGATGACAGTCACTGACATCGGTGCTAACTTGATGGCAGTCACTGACATGCCCTCCCCGGAGCGTGTTCCCGCGTGGAGGGCGACCAACCGCTTGGAGTACGTAATGCGTGTATTCGTCACCGGGGCCTCCGGCTGGATCGGCTCGGCCGTGGTCCCCGAACTCATCGGCGCGGGGCACGAGGTCGTCGGCCTGGCGCGGTCCGACGCCTCGGCCGCCGCACTGGCCAGGGCCGGGGCCCAGGTGTGCCGCGGCACTCTCGACGATCTCGGCACCCTGCGCGACGCGGCCGCGGCGTCGGACGGTGTGATCCATCTCGCGTTCAAGCACGACATCGCCTTCAGCGGTGACTTCCGGGGCGCCGCCGACGCGGATCGCCGCGCCGTCGAGACGTTCGGCGAGGTGCTGGCGGGCTCCGACCGCCCGTTCGTCCTCGCCTCTGGGATTCTCGGGCTCACGCCCGGGCGGGTGGTGACCGAAAGGGACGGGCGTGATTCGGCCGCCGACGCGTCGCACGACGACGGCCCGCGCGCCCGGCAGGCCACCGCGCACAGGACGCTCGACCTCGCCTCCTACGGCGTCCGCTCGTCGGTGCTGCGCCTGCCCCCGACGGTGTACGGCGAGGGCGACCACGGCTTCATGGCGGCCCTGGTCGGCATCGCCCGCGACCGGGGCGTCTCCGGCTATGTCGGCGACGGGTCCAACCGCTGGCCCGGGGTGCACCGGCTCGACGCCGCGCACCTGTTCCGCCTCGCGCTGGAGAAGGCCCCGGCGGGATCGGTGCTGCACGCCGTCACCGACGAGGGGGTGGCGATCCGCACCGTCGCCGAGGTGATCGGCCGCCACCTCGGCCTGCCGGCGGTCTCGATCCCGGGCGAGGAGGCGGGCGCGCACTTCTCCTGGCTGGGCGGCATGATCGGGCTCGACGCCCCGGCGTCGAGCGCGCTGACCCGTGAACTGCTGGGGTGGCAGCCGGTGCAGCCGGGGCTGATCGACGACCTCGACAAGGGCCACTACTTCCGCGCGAAGTGACCGGCGAGCGCTGACCGGAACCGGCGAGCGGCCGCCGCGCCGGTACGGCTCGCAACTGAATCGTCAGGGCGGGTTCGGCAGGGCGGGTTCGTCAGGGCGGGTTCGTCAAGGCCGGGGGAGGGCGATGGAGGTCGCGATGAGGCGGTCGCTCACCGTCCACCGGCCCGGCAGGTCGTTCGTCCCGATGGCGGGGTCGGCGACCAGGAGCCGTGCGCGGAACGTGCCGGAGGGCTCGATGTCCACGACCACCTCGGAGAAGTCGAGCCAGCGGCCGGTCAGCGGGAACCACACCTTGTAGACCGACTCCTTGGCGCTGAACAGGATCCTGTCCCAGCAGACCGCGCCGTCCGCCTCGCCCATCACCCGGAGGGCGGCGATCTCATCGGGAGAGGCGATCGTGGGAAGGACCTCGTCGGGGAGGGGTTCGTGCGGTTCCGCGTCGATGCCGACCGCGCGTGCGACGTCCGCGGGGGCGACGGCCGCCGCGCGGTAGCCCGAGCAGTGCGTGATGCTGCCGACCGTGCCGGCGGGCCAGACGGGCGCGCCCCGCTCGCCGCGCGGAATCGGCGCCGGTGTGACGCCGATCCGGGCCAGCGCGAGCCGGGCGCAGTGGCGTCCGGTGACGAACTCCCGCCGCCGCCGGTCGACGGCCCGCGAGATGAAGGGCCTCTCCTCGGGGAACAGCGTCTCCTCCGGCGCGTCGCCGAACTTCTCGGCCGACGCCACCCACGAGGGCAGGATCGCATCGATCACGCGGCCGTCCCCGGCGCCGTGGACATCCCTTTCACCGAGGCGGCCATGTGTGGAGAGTACAGATCGCCGCGCCGCAGCGGAAGATCGATTCAGGCGACGTACGGCCCGGTGTCCGGGCGTGCGGGGCCTGCGAGACGGAGGAGCACCCGCTACCGGCGATCCCGGGCGGTCAGGTTCGTCTCCGCGCGCTCCTCGCGGCGGTTCCGGTACACGCTCGCGGCCACGGCGACCACGAGGCAGGCGCAGATGACCGCGAGCGACAGCCATACGGGGATCTTGTACACGTCCGCCAGGAGCATCTTCGCGCCGACGAACACCAGGATCGCCGCCAGGCCGTATCGCAGGTAGCCGAACCGGTGCATGGCTCCGGCCAGCAGGAAGTACATCGCCCGCAGCCCCAGGATCGCGAACGCGTTGGAGGTGAAGACGAGGAACGGCTCGGAGGTCACGGCGAAGATCGCCGGAATCGAGTCGACGGCGAAGACGATGTCGCTGGTCTCCACCGCGACCAGGACGGCCAGCAGCGGCGTCGCGGCCCACCGTCCGCCAGGCCGCCCGTCCGCGTCCTGCCGTACGAGGAACCGCTGGCCGTGGTAGGAGTCGGTCACGGGGATGAGCCGGCGCATCGCGCGCAGCACCGGGTTGCGGTCGGGGTGCACCTCGATCGCCGAATGCCTGGCCATCTTCACGCCGGTGTAGAGCAGGAACGCCCCGAAGACGTACAGGATCCAGTGGAAGCGGTCGAGCAGGACGGCGCCCGCGCCGATGAACCCCGCGCGGAAGACCAGCGCGCCGAGCACGCCGAAGAACAGCACGCGATGCTGCAGTTCGCGGGGAACCGCGAAGAACGAGAACAGCAGCGCGATCACGAAGACGTTGTCGACGGCCAGCGACTTCTCGATGAGGTAACCGGCCAGGTACTCCCCGCCCGCCTCCGGCCCCCAGACGAGCCAGACCACGACCCCGAATCCGAGGCCCAGCGCGATCCACACGCCCGACCAGCCCAGCGCCTCGCGGACGCCCACCACGTGGGCCCGGCGATGGGCGAACAGGTCCACGGCGAGCATGGCGAGAATGACCGCCAGAACCGCGGCCCAGACCCACAGGGGCACAGACATCGTCAACCTCCTCACCGCCGCATGGGCGGGCTCGGCAGGCCGACGGTCTCCCCGTGCCACCGCCAGCGGTGACCCTCGCGCCGGGACGCCCTATGTCGGCGGCCGTGATGACGACGCTGAGGAAGCCGGGTACTCCCCCTCGAACTATGGTCAAGTATTCACGAAATCAGCTTCGTGTGTCAATCGTGGCCCCGAACAGGTCGAGGAACTCGCCGATGTGCCGGTGCCGCTCGACCGGGTGGCGGAACGGGGCCAGCGGGTTGATCGTGTAGTGGTTGCGCCGGCCCACGCGCTCACGGCGCAGATAGCCCGCCGCCTCCAGGTCGGAGACGATCGCCTGGGCCGCCCGCTCGGTGATCCCGACCGCCTCGGCGACGTCCCGCAGCCGCGCGTCGGTATCGCGCGACAGCGCGAGCAGGACGTGCGCGTGGTTGGTGAGGAACGTCCAGCCGCCCGCCGGGGAGGAGGTGCTCATACCTCATTATGCGATGGCGGATTCGCGAAACCCAGGTCGGGCCACCCTCGGGCCGTCACCCGGCCCGGCGGGAGCGTGGCCGTACCGGGGCGCTGGGCGGCCCGTTGAGGAGCATCACGCACGGGGGACGGGCCAACGTACCCGACAGAATAGGGCTTTCAGCAGCTTCCGGGAGGATCCACGTGACCATCGACGTCGGACAGGTACGGGCGGACACGCCGGGATGCGAGCACGTCGTCCACCTCAACAACGCCGGTTCGTCCCTGCCGCCGCGTCAGGTGACCGGCGCCGTGGTGGATCACCTGCGGCTGGAGGAGCGCATCGGCGGCTACGAGGCGGCCGCCGCCGCCCTCGACCGGTCGGAGCGGACCTACGACGCGCTGGCCGGGCTCGTCGGCGCGGACCGCGACGAGATCGCCCTCGTCGAGAGCGCCACCCGCGCCTGGGACATGGCCTTCTACTCCCTGCCGTGGAAGCCGGGCGACCGCATCCTCACCTCGCGCGCCGAGTACGCCAGCAACGCGATCGCCTTCCTGCAGACCGCCCGGCGGCACGACGTGCGGGTCGAGGTGGTTCCCGACGACGAGACCGGCGCCCTGTCCGTAGACGCGCTGCGGGACATGCTCGACGAGCGGGTCAAGCTGATCGCCGTCACCCACGTGCCGACCCAGGGCGGCCTGGTCAACCCGGCGGCAGAGATCGGCGCCGTGGCGCGGGAGGCCGGGGTGACGTTCCTGCTGGACGCCTGCCAGTCGATCGGGCAGTTGCGGGTCGACGTGCGCGAGATCGGCTGCGACCTGTTGTCGGCGACCGGCCGCAAGTTCCTGCGCGGGCCGCGTGGCACCGGGTTCCTGTACTGCTCGCGGCGGCTGCTCGACCGTCTGGAGCCCCCTTTCCTCGACCTGCACGCCGCCACCTGGACCTCCGCCGGCTCCTACGAGGTGCGGGGCGACGCCCGGCGCTTCGAGAACTGGGAGGGCTACGTGGCCGGCAAGATCGGTCTCGGCGTGGCGGCCGGCTACGCGCTGAGCCTCGGGCTCGACGCCATCGAGGAGCGGGTGACCGGCCTCGCCGAGACGCTGCGCGGGCGGCTGGCCGCGATCCCCGGGGTCACCGTGCACGACCGGGGCGGGCGGCGGTGCGGCATCGTGACGTTCACCGTGGACCGGCACGACAGCGGGGACGTGGCCGCCCGGCTGTCGGCCGCGAAGGTCAACGTCTCGGTGTCGGCCGCGTCCTCCGCCCGGTGGGACTTCGAGGCCCGCGCGCTGCCCTCGCTCGTGCGGTCCTCGGTGCACTACTACAACACCGAGGAGGAGCTGGACCGGCTGTGCGAGGCGCTGCCCTCCGCGTGAGCTACGAACTCCAGTCGACGACCGGCCCCGCGGGTACGATCCGCAGCGGGTTGATCTTCGGGTGGGTGCCGTAGTAGTGCCGCTTGATGTGGTCGAAGTTCGTCGTGCCGCCGAAGGCCGGGTTCGCGTAGAGGTCCCGGGCATAGCGCCAGAGGTTGGGGTAGTCGGCGAGGCGGCGGATGTTCGCCTTGAAGTGGGTCACGTAGACGGTGTCGAACCGGGCCAGCGTGACCCACAGACGGACGTCGGCCTCGGTGAGCCGGTCGCCGAACAGGTAGCGGCGGCCGGCCAGGCGCTCGTCGAGCTCGTCGAGCGCCGCGAACAGCGCCGTCACGGCCGCGTCGTACGCCTCCTGGCTCTCGGCGAAGCCGCACTTGTACACGCCGTTGTTGACGTCGGCGTAGACGCGATCGTTGAGCGCGTCGATGTCGCCCCTGAGATCCTCCGGGTAGAGGTCGATCCCCGGCCTGGCCCACCGCGCGAACGCCTGGCCGAGGTCGATGCTGATGTCGGGGAAGTTGTTGCTGACGATCCGGCGGGTGCGCCGGTCCCACAGCACGGGCACCGACACGTGGCCGTCGTAGCCGGGCTCGGTCGCCTCGTACGCCTCCCGCAGCAGCGTGAATCCGTTGAGCTCGTCGGGCCCGTGGCCCGGGCCCTCGCGGAACGCCCACCCGCGCCCGTCGCGCACGGGATCGACCACGGACATCGGCACGACGTCCTCCAGGCCGAGGAGCGCACGGACGATGACCGAGCGGTGGGCCCACGGACAGGCCAGCGACACGTACAGGTGATACCGCCCGGGCTCGGCGGGATACGCGCCGCTCCCGTCGGCCGCCACGCGGTCGCGGAACCGGTACAGGGGCCGCTCGAACGACCCGTCCGGCCGGGTCGCCGCCTTGATCGCGTAGTCGCCGTAGGCCGCGAAGTCCACCGGACTCGCGACGGGGGCCGTTGTCGTCACGCCGCCACCGTCCTCTCGTCTCCCGACGAGACGAGACTAACGGGAGCCGGTGACACGTCGGCAACGGCGTCGGCCGCGCCGATGCGCCGTCTCCGGGACGGCGGTGCCGCGCCTGCGCGCCGACTGGCCGGCGCGGGGCGGGGCGCCGCCCGCCGGAGGCCGGGGTCCGGTCAGTGGGCCGGTCCCATGTGCGCCGGTCCCGTCGTGCGGAAGCCGCCGCCGGGCCGCCCGCGCTCCATCATGCCGAACCGCATGGTCGCCAGGCCGAAGAGCAGGATGAGTGCGCCGACGACCACGTTGCTGATGATCGTCGCGGTCGTCGCCATGCCGCCGCGGATCACCCAAGGGGCGATGATGGTCCAGATACCGAGCAGCGGAGCGACCCAGGAGATTCCGTAGGTGCGCCCGAACGCCGAGCTGTAACCCATCGCCAGGAGCGCCACGGCGAGGCCCGTGATCAGGTTGTTCACGGTAAGCGGAGTCCGCGTGCCGCTGAACCCGACGATCCACGGCGAGAGCGCTAGATACAGGCCGCTCAGGAGCGTGAGACCGTCGGCGAGCTGCGCGGCCGGATTCGCCGCGGCGGCCTCGTAACGAGCCCGCATCTGCATGATGTCGGGATGCGTCCCGATATCGGCACCGTGTGTCATACGTCACACCACCCTTCAGGTGTGTGCTGTAGTCCTTATTCCTAGCGTACGCCCGATTCGTCACTTTTTCCCGTTTTGGTGGGATTGTGTTTGCGGGGTGTGAGCGGCGACACGCCGAGCGGCGTTTAGTCCCTTCACCTGGGGAAAGAGGGTGTTCGTCAGCTTCTGGGAACTGAGAGGAGCGTCCGGATGAGCACGGAGGACAAGTTCCGCAACAAGTCGGAAGAGGTCGCCGGCAAGGCCAAGGAGGGGCTCGGCAAGGTCACCGACGACGAGAGCCTTGAGGCCGAGGGCCGGGCCGACCAGTCCAAGAGCCACATGAAGCAGGCCGGCGAGAAGGTCAAGGACGCCGCGGGCAAGGTGAAGGACGCCTTCAAGGACTGACCCGCGCGAGGGCGGCGATCCCGCGGGAGGCGACAGGCCGCCAGGAGCCCGGACGAAGGGGCCGGTGGCCGTCGCCGGGGGACGAGGGGCCGCCGAGCCGGGACGATCTCCCGGCGCTCCCGTCCCCGCTTGATGGTGTGGAGAGCGGCCGGCTCCCTGAGGGGGCCGGCTTCCGCATTCACCGGGCTGTTCACCCGGCATGACAGGTCAGTGGGACGACAGGTCGGCGGAGGCGCGATAGCGGAGGGGCTCCACATGAGCGGAGCCGGACGGTTCGCGGGGAGCGAGACAGTGGCCGGCAGTGTGCCCGGCAGTACGCCGGATGCGCCGCCTGATGCGACAGTCGTCGTCCCGGGGAGAACCGGTGCTTCCGGGCCGGTGGCGCCGGCCCGCGACGGTGATGACGCCCGCCGGTCAGGCCGCGTGTGGCAGCGAGACGCGGAAGGCCGACGTCACAAGAGCCTGAAAGAGACGCACGAGCAGCGCCTCCAGGACCATGATGGCCGCCCGGGAGAGGACGGCGGCGAGGAACTCGGACACTTAACACCTCGGTAGGACAAATCGGCTTCTAGGGAAGAGTGACGCATGAACCTCCCGAAACGGCGTAGTTAAGGTTACCGTTCGGTGAACGGCCGATGGCCGTTGCGGATACACGTCCTGATCATGCGTCCCCTGCCGTTGCCCCCGATCACGAGTCCCCGATCACGAGTCCCCGATCACGAGTCCCGATCACGAGGTCCCCGGGCGCGATTCGCCCCCCGCGCGGCCCTGAGCGTGCCCCAGACCACGCGGGCTCACGCGCCGGCCCTGTCGGCCTCGACCGTGTGGGCCCGTGTCGGCCCGTGTGGGCCCGTCGTCCTATGTGGGCCTGTCAGCCTGTGTGGGCCCGTGTCGAGCCGTGTGCCAGACGCCGCGCATCGGCCGGCACCGCTTGTCCGCCGGATGCCCCGTATGTCCCGGCGCGCCCCGAACGCGCGCCCCGAACACCCCTCGAACGCGCGCCTGGAACGCCCCCTGAACGCGCCTCGATCGATCGCAGAACCGTACGCCGATCTGTACGCCGATCGCGCGGTGCCGCCGGCGCGGACCGCGCGAGCGCCCCGCGTTACTTGGCGCCGGCCCTGGTGCGCCGGGCGGTGGTGGCGGGAGTCTTCGCCTCGCCCTTGGCCGTGGTGCTCCTCCTTCCGGCCGCCCGCCCCGCCGGCGTCGCCGGCTCCGGCATGCCGGCACCGGTGGCGGCCGTCCCCGGCGTGGGCGTGATCGTCCCGCGGGTCTCCTTCTGGGGGCCGCCGAACGGGGACCAGCGCTGCTCGCGGCCCCTGGCGCGCTGCGCGATCAAGGTTCCCGCGCCGATCGCCGCCGCCACCGGCCACTCCAGGATGCCGAGCGCGGCCAGCGCGCCGAGACCGCCGTAGTACATGATCCGCTCGGGCGGCGGGAGGAACGTGCGGGCGACGTCCATGGCGTGCCCGACGTCGCGGCCGCTGATGTGCGGCATGCCGACGTGCGGCAGGTGCATTTCGGGCGCCCGCAGCTGGACGCGCAGGAACGGCAGGTTCAGGTCCAGCTGGGGCCGGTGCTCCTCCTTCATCTCCATTCCCGGGCCGGTGCGCGGAGCCGGGGTGGGCGTGGGTGTGGGCGTCGTCCGGGCGCGGGTCGCCCGGCCCCGGGCGGTCGTCGTGCCGGTCGTGGCCGTGCCGGCAGTCGTGCCTGCCGTGGTCGTTTCCGGCGTCGCCTCGGTCGTGGTCATGGATCCTCCCCGATGACGTGTCCCCGACGCGGATCTCTGCCCGACCCGCGAGAGCTTCGGGAAAATGACCTTTCCATCCTCTATCGAGCCTCCTGTGGTTGCTGGTGCTGATAGCGACTATTTGCCCACTCTTGCCGGTGCTTTCGTCTCCGGAGGCCCCTGGGCGAGGATGGGGGCATGACACGGATCGGGATCTTGCTGTTCGACCAGGTGGAGGAACTGGACGCGGTGGGCCCCTGGGAGGTCTTCGGCGTGTGGGCGAAACTGTGCCCGGACGAGGCGGAGGTCGTCGCGTTCGCGCCCCGGGCGGGAGCCGTACGGGCGTCCAAGGGGCTGACGCTGCACGCCGAGATGTCGGCGGCCGACGTCGGCCACCTGGACGTCTTCCTGCACCCGGGCGGCGCGGGGACCCGCCCCCAGCTGAAGGACCCGGACCACCTCGCCTGGGTGCGGGACCTGCGCGGACGCGTGCCCCTGATGACCAGCGTCTGCACCGGGTCGCTCGTTTTCGCCGCGGCCGGGCTCCTGGCGGGCCGTCCGGCGACCACGCACTGGGGCGCCCTCGACCTGCTCGCCGAGCTCGACCCGACCATCGAGGTGCGGCGCGCGGAGCGCTTCGTCGACGACGGCGACGTCGTCACCTCGTCGGGGGTGTCGGCGGGCATCGACATGGCGCTCCACCTGGTGGCACGGCTCGCGGGGGCCGTCCGGGCCCGCGAGGTGCGCCGGCACATGCAGTACGACCCCGAGCCCCCCGTGTGAGCCGCCGGCATGGAATGCCACTGACGAAGGCCGCTCGGACACCAGAGGCGCGGGCCGGCGGCCCGCCTGTCACCAGGTCTGCTCGCCGGCGCGCACGAGGATCTCGTTGACCGCGACTCGACGGTCCCGGGTGACGATGTAGGAGACGGCGTCGGCGATGTCGTCCGGACGCAGCAACTCCATGGTCGCGATCTGGCGCTCCACGGCCTGCCGCACGCCGTCGCGGAGGTGCGAGCTCAGCTCGGTGTCCACCGTGCCGGGCTCCACCGCGCTCACCCGGAGGCCCTTCAGCAGGACCTCCTGCCGCAGGGCTTCGGTGAACCCGTTGACGCCGAACTTCGTCAGGTTGTAGACGGCCATGCCGGGCCGGGCGACCCGGCCTCCCGTGGAACTGATGTTGACCAGGTCCGTCACCTTCCGCGGGGAGTCCTCCGCGGCGCGGAGGAGGTGCGGCAGGGCGGCATGGGTGACGTACAGCAGGCCCTGGACATTGACCGCGAGCATGTGATCCCACTCCTCGAGCGGGGATTCCGCGGCCTGTCCCATGCCCATGAAACCGGCGTTGTTGACGAGCGTGTCCAGGCGGCCGAGCTCGGTCACCACGCTTTCCACCGCCGCCGCGGCCTGCCGCCGGTCGGTGAGGTCGGCCTCCACGACGAGGGCGGTGCCGCCGTCGGCCCGGACCTTGTCCGCGAGATCCTCCAGCCTGCCGCGTCGCCGTCCGAGGACGGCGACAGCCGCGCCCTCCGCGGCGAGGCGTCGGGCGGTCGCCTCGCCGATGCCGCTGCCGGCGCCGGTCACCAGCGCCACCGTGTTCCGCAGTCGTCCGGTCATGTCGTCTTCCTCCAGATGTCGCAGTCGTTGTCTTCGCGGGGGTGTGCAGCGGCACATGCCGTCCGCCGGCGACGGCCGAGTACGGCCGCTCGCGGAGAGGCCCGTAGCCGCGATAGCCTCTTATCCGGAACCGGTTCCGCTTGAACCATAACCGGAACTGGTTCCGCTTTCAAGGGCCAGGGAAGGGACTGGGAGTGGCCGACAACGGCAAGGACGACGCCGCGCGGCGGCACAGGCCGCTGCGAGCCGACGCGCAGCGCAACGAAGACCGTCTGCTCAAGGCCGCGGCGGCCGTCTTCGCCCGCGACGGAGCCGACGCCTCGGTCAAGGACGTCGCCCGTGAGGCCGGCGTGGGTGTCGGGACGCTCTACCGCCGGTTCCCGTCCAAGGAACTGCTGATCGAGGCGATGTACCGGCAGGAAGTGCGGCTCCTGTGCGAGGCGGCGCCCGAGCTCGTGGCCATGCTGCCCCCGGTGGACGCGCTACGGACGTGGATGGAGCGCTTCATCGACTTCATGGCCGCCAAGCACGGCATGGCCGACGCCCTCCGCGTGGTGCTGACCGACGACAGCGAGCGGCTGCAGACCCGCGCCGACCTCGCCGAAGCAGTGGATCGCCTTCTCGCTGCCGGGAGAAGGCACGAGGTCATGCGGGAACTGGTGAGGCCCCAGGACGTCCTGATGGCGCTCGGCGGCATCAGCTACATGGCGGGCACCGAGCAGGAACCCGGCCTTGCCGCACGGCTCATCGACCTGCTCCTGCACGGCATCGTGACGAGCTGAACGGCGCCTGGCCCGCGTCGGCGGCACCACCGTGATCGGGGCCCTGGCCGGTGCCGATTCGGCGCGCGGTGCCAGGGAGTGTCCGGCACGACCTAGTGGTCGAGGACGTGCAGCGCGCGGGAGCCGGTGCTGAGCAGCTCCGGCCCGTCCTCGCCGCACACGACCACGTCGGCCACCCGGGCGCCGAAGAGGTCGGGCAGGTAGATGGCGGGCTCCAGGCAGACGGTCATCCCGGCCTCGAACCTCTCGCCGGCCGCCAGCCAGGGCCCCTCCGCCGGGCTCAGCCCGATGCCCCGGCCGGCGCGGGCGGCGGCGTACGCGCCGTAGCCGCTGCCGTCGATGACCTCGCGGACGGTCGTCGCGGCCTCGGCGCACGCCACCCCGGGGCGTACGAGGTCGACGGCGGCCTGCTGCGCGGCGAGGACGACCGAGTACATGGCGTCGAAGTCCTCCGGCGGCTCGGCGACCGCGAAGACCCGGGTGACCTCGGCGCAGTAGCCGTTCCAGCGCCCGCCGACCGAGACGAGCAGCGCGTCGCCGGGGTTGATCACCCGCTCGCACGGCTGGTGCCGCGCGTCGGCGGAGTGCTCGCCCGCCGCGACGAGCACGGAGGACGCCCCTTCGGAGCCAGTCTCGGCGAGCATGGCCCGCAGCCTGCGGGCCATCGCCAGCTCGGTGGCGCCGAACCAGGCCAGCTCGCGGGCGGCGAGCAGCACGGCGTCGGCCGCCGCGGCGGAGTGCCGCATCGCGGCCACCTCGTCGGCCCGCTTGCGCAGGCGGAGCGGCGCGAGCACGGCCGAGGCCAGCACGAGCTCCGCGTCGAGGCGCAGCGCGAACAGCTCGGCGGCGTGCATCTGCGGGTCCACCGCCACGCGGCGGGCCGTCGGCGGCACGAGGGCCGCCGCCTGCGCGAGGTCGCCGGCCTGGGCGGGCGGCCCGTCGAGCGCCACCACGAGATAGCTCTCGCCGCCCGCGCCCTTCGGCGAGGCCGCGCGCAGGTACCGGAAGTCCGGAGAGGGCCGCAGCACGAGGGCGTCGACCCCCGCCCCGGTCATCCCCGCGCGTACGTCCTCCAGCATGAGCGGGTCGATCATGACAGGGAGGACGGCTCCGGCGCGTGCAGCCAGCAGGCCACCGGCCCGAAGTCCGGTTCCTTCTCCCGGCACACGTCCATGACGAACGGGCAGCGGGGGTGGAACCGGCAGCCCGCCGGGGGATCGGCGGGGTCGGGCACGTCCCCGGGCAACTCGGCGGGTAGCACGCCGGCGCCGTCGGGGGAGGGGATCGCGGCGAGCAGCGCCCGCGTGTACGGGTGCCGGGGGTCGGCCCACACCTCGGCGGTGGGCCCGGTCTCCACCACCTTGCCGAGGTACATGACCGCGATCCGGTCGGCGATCAGCCGTACGACGGACAGGTCGTGGCTGATGAACAGCAGGCCCGCGCCGGACTCCACGGCGAGGTCGCGCATCAGCCGGGCCACCTGCGCCTGGGCGGAGGCGTCCAGCGCCGAGATCGGCTCGTCCCCGATCAGCAGCGACGGCCGGGCGGCGAGCGCCCGCGCGATCGCGACGCGCTGCCGCTGCCCGCCGGAGAACTCGTGCGGGTATCGGCCGGCGAACGCGCGCGGCAACCCGACCCGTTCGAGCAGGTCGGCGGGGCTGGTCGCGGTGTCGCCCGCGGTCCGCAGCCCGTCGGCGATCTGCGCGCCCACGCGGCGGCGCGGGTTCAGCGAGGAGTACGGGTCCTGGAACACCATCTGCACGCCGGTGAGCGCGGGGTCCCTGCGGCGCAGCCCGAGGGGCGTCACCGGCCGCCCGCCGACGTGGATCCGTCCCGAGGCCGCGCCGTGCAGCCCGCACACCGCCCGGGCCAAGGTGGACTTGCCGCATCCCGACTCGCCGACCAGGCCGACGACCTCGCCGGCGGCGACGTGCAGGCTGGCCCTGGCCACCGCTCTCACGACCGGGCGGCCCGGCGTGCGGTGCTCCACGACCAGGTCCTCCACGGACAACAGGGGCCCTGTCTGCGGCACGGTCATGGCGAGTTCTCCCCAGGAGGCACGGGCAGGGCGTCGAGCAGCGAGCGGGTGTAGGGGTGGCGCGGCTCGCGCAGCACCCGGCCGCGCGGGCCGGTCTCCACGACCAGCCCGTCCTTCATCACGCTCACCTCGTCGGCGACCGCCGACATCACGCCGAGGTCGTGGGTGACGAGGAGGACGGCGAGGCCGAGGTCGTCGCACAGGCCGCGCAGCAGGCGGAGGATCCCGGCCTGCACGGTGACGTCGAGCGCGGTCGTCGGCTCGTCGGCGATGAGCACCTCGGGCTCGCAGGCCAGCGCGACGGCGATGGCGATCCGCTGCCGCATGCCGCCGGAGAACTGGTGCGGGTAGCGCTTCAGCGCCTCCTCGGGCCCCGGGATGCGCACCTTGGCGAGCAGGGCGGCGGCCCGCTCCCGCGCGTCCTTCCTGCCGATGCCCAGGTGGTGGCGCATGTGCTCGGTGAGCTGCCGCTCCACCGTCAGCATCGGGTGCAGGCTGGTCGCCGGGTCCTGGAAGACCATGGCGATCTTCGCGCCGCGCACCTCGTTGAGCTCGCGGGCGGGCATCTCCAGCAGGTCACGGCCGCCGAAGGCGATCCGTCCCGACGCGCGGGAGCCGTGGGGGAGCAGGCCGAGCACGGCCAGACCGGTCATGGTCTTGCCCGAGCCGCTCTCGCCGGCGAGGCCGTGCACGCGGCCCGCCTCCAGGGTCAGGTCGACGCCGTGCAGGACGTCGTGGCCGCCGATCGACACCCGCAGCCCTTCGATCGTCAGCGCCGCCGTCTTCTGTGCGGCCGTCACAGCGCACGCTCCTTGATCGCCTGGGCGGTACGCGGGTCGAGCGCGTCGCGCAGCGTGTCGCCGAGGAAGTTGAACGCGAGGACGACCGTCAGGATCGCGAGCCCGGGGAACGTCGCGACCCACCAGCTGTCGAAGACCTCCACGCCTCCCGCGACCATCGCGCCCCACTCGGGCGACGGCGGCTTCGCGCCGAGCCCGAGGAACGACAGGCCCGACAGCAGCAGCAGCGCGGTGCCGATGTCGAGGGTGGCGAGCACCAGGACCGGCCCGGTGACGTTCGGCAGCACGTCCACGCGCAGCGACCGCCAGGCGGAGAAGCCCAGCAGCCGGCCGCTCAGCACGAACTCCCGCTCCCGCACACCGAGCACGAGGCCGCGGGTCACCCGCGCGTACGCCGGCCAGGCGACGACGAGCACAGCGAGCACCGCGTTGCCGAGGCTCGCGCCGAGGGCGGCGGCGACGACCATCGCGAGGATGACGGTGGGGAAGGCGAACACGAGGTCGGCCAGGCGCATGATCGTCTCGTCCACCCACCGGCCGAAGTAGCCCGCGCAGGCGCCGAGCAGGCCTCCGAACACCACCGACAGCGCCACGAGCAGCAGCGTCAGCGGGATGGACACCCGCGCGCCGTACATGATCCGGCTGAGGATGTCGCGGCCGAGCTGGTCGGTGCCGAGCCAGTGGCCGGGGCCGGGCGGCGCGAGCCTGGGCAGCTCCTGCGCCAGCGGGTCGTGCGGCGCGAGCAGCGGCGCGGCCAGCGCGACCACGATCCAGGCCAGCGCGACGACGGTGCCGACGATCGCCAGCGGCCGCCGCCACGCCTGCGGGAGCCGGCTCCCGCGGCGGCGCGCGAACAGGCCGGCGCGCTTCACGAGACCCTCACTCTCGGGTCGATGACGCCGTACAGCACGTCGACGACCAGGTTGATGACGAGGTAGACCACGCCCACCACGAGGCCGACGCCCATGACGGCGGGCAGGTCGAGGGTGGTGGCGCTCTTGTAGGCGTACTGGCCGACCCCGGGCCAGGCGAAGACGGCCTCCACCAGCACGGTGCCGGACAGCAGGCTGCCGAACGCCAGGCCGGCGACGGTGATGACGGGCACCAGCGCCGGGCGCAGGACATACCGGAACAGCACCACGCGGCCGGGGAGGCCCTTGGCGCGGGCGGCGCGCACGTAGTCCTGCCCGAGCACTTCGAGGACCGCCGAGCGGGTGAACCGCGTCAGCAGGCCGATCGTGTAGAGGGCCAGCACGAGCGCCGGCGCGGCCAGGTGGCCGACGGCCGAGGAGAACACGTCCCAGCGTCCCGACAGCAGGGCGTCGACCGTGTAGAGGCCCGTGACCTGCGGCGGCGGGGTCATCCCTGGGTCGATCCGGCCGCTGCCCGGGGTGACCTGCAACCGGAAGAAGAACACGTAGAACGCCACAAGCGCGAGCCAGAACGTCGGCACCGAGATGCCGATCAGGCTGAGCACCCGCAGCACGTGGTCGGAGAGCCGGTCGCGGCGCAGCGCCGCGACCACGCCGAATCCGACGCCGAGGATCAGCGAGACGAGGATCGCGGCCCCGGCCAGCTCCAGCGTGGCCGGCACGGACTCGGCGAGGTCGTCCAGCACCGGGCGGTGGCTCTGCTGGCTCGTCCCGAGGTCGCCGTGCAGCAGCCCTTCGAGGTGCATCAGGTATTGCTGCGGCAGCGGCCGGTCGAGGCCGTGGTCGGCGCGCCACTGGGCCACGATCGCCGGGTCGCCGACCGCCCGCTGACCGAGGTTGGCCGCCACCGGGTCGCCCGGCACCAGGTTGGTCAGCACGAAGGTGATCAGCGTGATCCCGACCGCCAGCAGCAGAGCCGTGAGGATGCGCCGCACCAGGAACCGGGCGAGCGGACTGCGCACCGCCCGGTTCCCCGTACGGCGTCTACTTGGCGCCGAGGTCGGCGACATTGATCGTCCACACGGGGTGGTACTCCACACCGGTGACGGACGCCGCCGTCACGATGTTCTGGCCGGGCTGGATCAGCGGCATGAACGGACCGGTCGCGTTGAGCTTCTGCTGGAAGTCGGTGTACGCCTGCTTGCGGTCGTCGTCGGTCACCGCGGCGCCGGCCTTGTCGGCCGCGGACTCGACGTCCTTGTCCGCGCCCGCCTTCCATCCGGCCCGCAGGCCGACCAGCTTGCCCGGGGCGAACGACAGGTAGTTGCTGGGGTCGGGGAAGTCGGGGCCCCAGTACCACAGGCCCAGCTCCTCCTTGCCGTTGCGGTAGTTGTCCAGCGCGGTGGTGACCGGGGCGGGGGCCAGCTCGACCGTGATGCCGACCTCCTTGAGGTTGGCCTGGATGCGCTCGGCCAGCGGCTGGAAGGACAGGCCGTTCACGGTCAGCTCGCTGGGGTACTCCAGCTTGACCGTGGGGTCGGTCACGCCGCTCGCCGCGAGCGCCGCCTTGGCGCCCTCGACGTCACGCGTGGCCGCCTGGTCGGCCGGGAGCGCGCCGAGGAACATCGACGGGATGATGCCCGACGCCTGGGTCGAGCCCTCACCGGCCAGCTCCAGCAGGCCCGGGTAGTCGATGCCCTTGCGCACCGCCTCGACGAACTTGGGGTTGGAGGTGATCTTGCTGACGCCCGAGTCCTGGTTGGCGAGCAGGAAGAACACGTACGCCGAGGTGGTCCGCTTGACCTGCAGCCCGCCGGAGATGCCGGCCACCTGGTCGCCGGACAGGTTCAGCGCCACCTGGCTGTCGCCGCGCTGCACGTTGAGCTTCTGCGTGGCCGACTCGACGTTGCGGATGACCACCTTGTCGTAGTACGGCTTCTTCGCGCCCCAGTACTGCGCGTTCGCCTTCAGCACGACCTGGCTGCTCACGTTGAACGACTCGATCGTGTACGGCCCCGAGCCGGCCGAAGCGGAGTTGAGGTACTGCTCGGCCTTGTCGCTCGGGTCGTTTGTCGCGCCGTGCTCCTTGGCCGCCTTGGAGTTGAGGATGCCGAGGGCCGGGTTGGGCAGGATGTACGGAAGCGCCGGGTTGGAGGTCTTCGACGTCAGCGTGATGGTCGTGTCGTCGGTCTTGGCGATCTCCACGCCGTCGAGCAGGAACGACGGCGTGCCCTTCATGTCGCGCACGCGGGTGAGCGAGAACACCACGTCGTCGGCCGTCACCGGGGAGCCGTCGGCGAACTTCGCGCCCTGCCGCAGCTTGAGGGTGAGCTCCTTGCCGTCGGGCGACAGTTCGTACGACTCGGCGAGCGACGGCACCGGCTTGGTGACGTCGGAGCCTTCGAACGTGAGAAGCGTGTCGTAGGTCGCCTTGTCGACGATCAGGCCGGTCGGCTCGTACGTCCGCCCCGGGTCCGCCGTCTTGAGGTCGAACGAGGTGTCGATCACGAGCGTCTTGCCCGCGGCGCCGCTCTGGGTGCTGCTGGACGAGCCGCCGCCGGAGCAGGCCGCGAGGGCGAGGGCGCCGGTGAGCGCAACCGGCAGCAGGCCGGCCCTCACCTGCCACGAACGGGTCGTCATTATGTGTCCTCCGAAAACAGGCCAACTCTTGGCCGTATGGACGTTTGGTCGCCGATCGTCCAGGATTGTCCGGCAGAAAGTCCAGCTCGTGCGGCCAAGCCGAGACGTATCTCCCACGGAGGATCGACCAGTGACCGAAATGTCAAGCAACTCGGGGTCCGGGGGCGGCGCCACTGGACGGATCGGCATCGGCCTGGAGCTGGACGCCACCCATCTGAAGATCCTCGAGGTGCTCAGGGAGAACGGGCGGATCTCGGTGTCCGCCCTCGCCGAGCGGGTGGGGATCTCCCGGGCCAACGCCTACACGAGGTTCGAGGCGCTGCGCGCCGACGGCGTGATCAAGCGCTTCACGGCCGAGATCGACCACCAGCGGGCCGGTCTCGGCATCGTCGCGCTGATCTTCGTGACCGTGCGACAGCAGATGTGGCGGCAGTTCCGCGCCCAGCTCGCACAGATGCCGGAGGTGGAGTACTGCGCCATCACGACCGGGCAGCACGACGCCATGATCCAGGTGCGGATGGCCGACGTGGCCGAGGTGCACGCGATGGTCACGGAACGGCTCGCCAACATCCCGGCCGTCAAGGCCACCGAGACCGTGTTCATCCTCGACGAGGTGCTCAGGCGGCCGTACGTGCTGCCGGGCGACCGGGAGCGGGACCGGGGCCGCGGCGCCCCGCGGCGGCCCGCGCCCGCGGCCTCCCCCGAGCCCGAACAGGGGCAGGGGCAGGGGCAGGGGCTGCCGCTCGGCAAGATGCGCTTCGTCGGCGCGGCCGAGGGCCGCGCCGCGCTGCGTGACGCGACCTAGCCGGAGGGGACGGTCAGGGGACCACTTCGGCGCAGACGCTGACGTGGGTGGCGTCGTCGCCCTCGAACTGGAACTCCTCCACCAGGCGCAGCCGGCCGTCCTCGGCCGTCTCGATGCGGCTGGTGCTGCGGCCGCTCGCGCGCTCGCCGGTCTTCAGCAGGTGGACGTAGGACAGCTCGATGCGGTCGGTGTCCCGCGTGCCGACGAACCGGCCGTGGACCACGGTGTCGCCCGTGTAGTGCCCCCAGATGACGCCGCCCGACTCCTCGTAGGCGAACTCGGTCGGCGCGTCGGCGTCGACCGCGCTGGCCGTGGAGCTGATCATGACGAAGCGGCGGCCGTTGAGCAGGTCTGTGTCGTTCACGAGTCCGCATCGTGCCGAACCGAACGAGATTCGCAACCCGCTCTGGACGTTCCGCTCACCGGACCCCGGCCGGGCCGGTGATCCGTCCAGCCCACCCGCCGCGGCGGGGTCCGATCGTGAACAGGTGTCAGCGGCCGACGATCTCGGCGAGGGCGGCGAGCGCCGCGCCCCGGGCGCCGGCCATGTCGAGGTCCTCGACCAGCGTCACCGAGGCCACCCGCCGCTGCTCCTCGCGCAGCAGGGTGTGCTCGCGGACCTTCTCCAGGAACCACTCGCGGAAGTGCGGGGCCGCCTCGACCACCCCGCCGCCCAGGAAGTACGCGTCCGGGTCGGTGAAGTTGGCCGCGATCGTGAACAGCCTGCCGATGGCCATGGCCTGCTGCTCGAAGACCTTGAGCGCGAGCGGGTCGCCGTTCTCGGCGTAGCCGCGCAGCAGCTTGGCGGCCTTCCCCACGGGCTCGACCCCGTGGAGCTCGTGGTCCGGGAAGCGGGTCAGCCAGTAGGGCAGCAGGTTCTTCTCGATGCCGGTCAGCGACGCCACGCTCTCGGCGTCCCCGACGAAACCGCAGTTGCACTCGGGGAGCGGCTGGCCGTCCTCCAGCAGGCCCTGCAGAGGGATGTGGACGTGCCCGAGCTCGCCGGCCATCCCGGCCGCGCCCTTCACCACGTGTCCCGACTGGATGACGCCGCCGCCGAGCCCGGTGCCGACGATCGCCGAGACCGACGAGTGCTGCCAGGCGTCCGGCCCGAAGCGTACGTGGTGGGAGTAGAGGGCCGCCGCGTTGCCGTCGTTGTTGTAGACCACCGGCAGCCCCAGCCGGGACTCCAGGGCCCCGCGGAAGTCGAAGCCGAACCAGCCGGGATCGACGAAGTTGGTCGCGCCCTTCGAGGAGATCACGCCGTCGGCGCTGGCCGGGCCCGGGGTGTCCAGGCCCACCGCGCGTACGGTGGAGCGCGGCGTGCCGGTCAGTTCCAGCACGTTGTCGAGGGCGAGCAGCAGCTGCTCGACCGCGACCTCAGGACCCTCCCGGACGAGGCTGGGGGTCTCGACCAACCGGTCCACGAGGAACCGCCCGGAGGCGTCGAGGACGGTCGCGTTGTTGCTTGTGCCGCCGTTGTCGAGCCCGACGACGACCCAGGACCCTGCATCTGCCATTGGGGGTTGTCCTTTGCGTTCGCGCGTGTCAGTGCGAAGACTACGAGAGTCGGGCGCGCGGGGCACCGGCCCCCTCGCAACAGGCGGGGCACAACCCAGGCAGGTGCGGGCATGAGAGGGCCCGGGCGTGACGACGCGCGGGTGCGCACGGTGAAAGATTCAGTTCGCCCCGTCGCCCGCGCCCGGCCGTCTCCGGCCCATGCCGTGCCCCTGAGCTGCGCGGGCGTCGCTTGCGCCGGGGCGGGCCCGGCTCGGGAGCGGCGGCGTCCGTTGACCGGTTCCGCGACCCGGAGAAAACATCTGCGTCCGGGGGCCGCAGCGTCGCGACCCGTCTGTCCCAGTGGCCGCGGCCCCGAGCGGGAGCGCGCCTACCTTCGCCTGTCCGTGCATGCCCGCGCTTGCCCGTGTCCGCCCGCGCATCGCCCGGCGCCTGTCTCGGGGAGGGAGCGCGGCGCGCGAGCGGGGCGGTGTGCCGAACGAGCAGATGCGCAGAAATCGAGGTACGCATGAAGCAGTTCCGTCCCGTCCGAGGGCATCGCCCCGCCGCCCGCGGCCTGCCGGGCTCTCCGGTGGCGCGCCTGGTCGCGGCCCTGGCCGCGCTGGTCGCCGGCCTCGTGGTCGTGCTGGTGCCCGGCACCGCCTCCGCGGCTCCCGTCTGCAAGGTGGACTACACGACCAACCAGTGGCCGGGCGGCTTCACCGCCTCGGTGCGGCTCACCAACCTCGGCGCGGCGGTCAGCGGATGGACGCTGCGCTGGACGGCGGGCACCGGCGAGCAGATCACCAACGCCTGGAGCGCGCAGGTCAGCCAGTCGGGCACGACCGTGACCGCGGCCAACGTCGCCTGGAACGGCTCGCTGGCCACGGGCGGCGTCGCCGACTTCGGGTTCCAGGGCACCTGGTCGGGCGGCCTCGCGACGCCGTCCGACTGGTCGTTGAACGGCGTGCCGTGCGGCGGCTCCTCCTCGCCGTCGCCTTCGCCTTCGCCTTCGCCGTCGCCCACGGTGGACCACTCGCCGTCACCGTCTCCGTCACCCTCACCCTCGCCGACCGTCGACCACTCGCCGTCGCCGTCGCCGTCGCCGTCGCCGTCTCCGTCCCCTTCGCCTTCGCCGTCCCGCTCGCCCTCGCCGTCTCCCTCGCCCAGTCCTTCGGTGACGCCCTCGCCGTCCGGCTGCTCGGGGACCGGCCTGGTCGTCTGCGCCGGCTTCGAGGACCAGTCGGGCACGCCGTCCGGTGAGTGGCAGGTGACCACTCCGAACTGCTCGGGCACCGGCACCGCCACGATCGACACCGCCACCGCGCACAGCGGCGGCAGGTCGCTGCGGATCAACGGCGGCGGCAACTACTGCAACCACATCTTCGCCTCGACCACCAAGAACGTCTCCGGCATCGCGCCCGTGGTGTACGGCCGCATGTGGGTGCGCCACACCACCGCGCTCCCCTCGGGCCACGTCGCGATGATCACGATGTCGGACTCCAGGGACGGCGGCAAGGACCTGCGCATCGGCGGCCAGAACGGCGCCCTGCAGTGGAACCGGGAGTCCGACGACGCCACGCTGCCCGAGCAGAGCCCGTCCGGCGTCGCGCTGAGCGCCCCGCTGCCCGTCAACCGCTGGGTCTGCCTGCGCTTCCAGATCGACACCACGCAGCAGGCCATGCGTACGTACCTGGACGACCAGGAGGTCGCCGGCCTGCGGGTGGACGGCACGCCGACCACCGACGTGGACTCCCAGTGGCTGCGCCGCTCCACCGCGCCCCGGCCCACGACGTTCCGCCTGGGCTGGGAGAGCTACGGCAGCGACTCCGACACCATCTGGTACGACGACGTGGCGCTGGGGTCGAGCCCGATCGGCTGCTGATCACCGTGCGGCAGGGGTAGATAGCCGGGTATCCGCCATGTGCGGTCAGGCTCGACCGTGGTCCCGTTTCGTCCGGCGCCCGGCCTCCCGCGGGAGGCCGGGCGCCGTATCCGAGGGGAGAGGGACATGACCGACGTGCAGCACCCGGTGCCGGAACTGATGAAGGAAGGCGACGTCGTCGACCTGCTCGTCCACCAGCACGCGCTGATCAGGGACATGTTCGACGAGGTGGAGCACGCCGCGCCAGGACAGCGCGACGAGCCGTTCCGGCGGCTGGTGCGCATGCTGGCCGTCCACGAGACGGCGGAGGAGGAGATCGTCCACCCCTACACCCGGCTGCGGGTGGACGGGGGAGCGGGCGTGGTGGCCGACCGTCTCAAGGAGGAGCGCGAGGCCAAGGAGATGCTCCGCAGGCTGGACGAGATGGGCCCGGAGCACCCCGGCTTCATGGCGGAGCTGGACAGGCTGCGGCTGGCCGTGCTCGCGCACGCGCGGGCCGAGGAGCGTTACGAGTTCACCAGGCTCCGGGCCGAGACGACGGCGGCCGAGCGGCGGGCGATGGCGCTCGGCGTGCGGGCCGCCGAGGCGATGGCTCCGACCCGTCCGCGCCCGGGGGTGGAGTCGATGACGAGGAACCTGCTGCTGGGCCCGCCGGCGGCGATCATGGATCGAGCGCGCGACCTGATCCGGCAGGCGCTGCGCAGGTAAGGGCGTGATCCCTGGCCCGGGTCCGCACGCGTACGCCGCGGACCCGGGCCGGGGCCCGTTCTCAGTGTTCAGTGGGTGCGCAGGCTGTAGAGGGGGTGGGTGCCCTCGGTTTCCAGGCGGTACTCGTCGCCCGACCTGGCGCGGTTCTCGTCGATGACGCGCTCGCTGGGCGGTTCCTCCCCGCCCATGAGCTGGTCCTGCCAGCGCTGGAACCGCTCGTGGGCCTCCTGGACATACCCGGTGCCCAGGGTCGTGTAGTCGATCTGCGTGGAGATCAGCTCGCGCAGGTACTCCTTGTTCGGCTCGAACGTCACCGGTTTCGGCAGCTCCCGGGCCACCGCCTGCTCCGGGTCGCGTCCGTCGTGCCGGCGGAACATGTCCGCGGCGATCCGCAGGTGCTCCAGCTCCATGTTCAGATGCAGCTCCCAGATCGCCTTGATCCTCGGGTTGGACTCGGTCTGCATGAACGAGTGGTAGAGGTAGCACTCGTTGTACTCGTGGTTGAGCCACTGCTCCCACCACGACTCGCCCGGATCGAGCAGCGACTCGTAGTGCGTGACGTGCTCTTCCTCGATGAGCCCGATCTCCTGGTAGAGCTGCCGCGCGATCGGCTCCATGTACATCGGGCCGACGTTCATGTAGAAGTTCATCGTCTGCTGCTCGGCGGACATGACGGTCAACGCGTGCAGTTTGGAGATCGCCTGCGCCGTCTCCCGGTCGTAGTGCTCGCGGACGTTGTCGACCGGGTGGCGGTGGTGCATCTTCGTCGGCCGGCCCGGCATCACCTCGGTCAGCTGGTCGACGATCTTCTCCGCCTTGCGGTGCTCGATCATCTCGTACAGGTTGGCGTACCGGTACAGGTGGTCGAAGTCCTCCAGCACGCCGAACTGGTAGGCCTGCTTGAGATAGGGGTCGGGCTCCATGCGGGCCACCCAGGCGGTCAGGTCCACCGCCACCTGCTCGTAGGCGAGGGTCGTCTCCAGCACCGAGGACGTGCCCGGGAGCAGCCAGTTGACCGCCTTCTGCTGCTGGGCCTCGATGTAGCGCACCTCCGCCAGGCGCTGCCGCACCTCCAGGTCCTGGCAGCGCCTGGCGAAATGGTGGCTGAACATGATCGCTTCGATCTCGATGCCGTTCATCGTGATGATCCGGCACCGGGTGTAGGGATCGGCGCGGTCGGGATCGATCGGTTCGACATTCAGCTCGCGCCAGTTGCGCAGCTGCCGATCCAGCGGGATCCCCCGCTCCTGCAGCGGATTGAACGTCATCTCCGTGCTCCTCCCACGATTGGCGCTGGGCGTACCCAAACCGTGGAATGCGACAAACGTGGACATTCGGAGCCTTTGACCGAGATTGTCATCCGGTGGGGTGAGGTCCGTCAGCCGCTGGACGCCGTCTCGGCGTGCGGGTCGCCGACCTTCTTCGACTGCGGTGAGCCCCGCTCACGCAGGAAGATCGCCAGTAGGACCATGGAGGCGACCGCCAGGAACTCCGACTGCCAGTTCTGCAGAGTGCGGTTCCAGAAGTCGGGTGAGGTCACGTAGCCGCCCCAGCCGACCGGGTCCTCCAACTGGGCGAGTTGCTCGTTGTTGTACGCCGCGAGGCCGGCGACCGACTGGGCCAGCCAGGACAGCAGGAAGAGCAGGCCCATCGCGATGCCCAGGGAATGGCTGAAGACCGTCCGCCGCCAGCCGGGCGCCGCGGCCCAGGCGGGGGAGCCGGGGGCGGCGTAGGGGCCGACCTTCTGCTCGGCATCGGACTCCAGGCCCTCCTCGCCTTCCTTCTTCGACTCGGGCGAGCCGCGCTGGATCAGCCAGACGGTGATGAGGATGTAGAGGAAGAACTGCAGATACTCCGACTGCCAGTTCTCCGCGACGTCGACGGCGAAGCTCGACGAGGTGACGTATCCGGCCCAGGTGACGGGGGAGCCGCCGTTGGCCGCCTGTTCCTCGTTGAAGGCCGCCGCGCCCGCGACCGACTGCCCGGCCAGGGCGGCCAGGAAGAGCAGCAGGAAGCACAGCGCGAGCGCGTTGTCCCTGACCAGACGCTTCAACGCCGCTACCTCCCCGCCAGGCCGACGACGATCACGTACGCGAGGACCAGCGCGATCGTGACCAGCAGCACCGCGTAGAGCGTGCGCGCACCGTTCACGTCCGCACCTCGCATTCGTACGGCTGCCCTGTGTGTGACTGATCCGGGCGGGGCCGGCAGCCCGCGGCCCGCACCCGCCAGCCGTCCGGGAAGCGGTGCAGGAAGAGCGTGTCGCCGTCCACCCGCACGCGCGCCTCGTCGCCCCAGACGTCGACGCCGCGGATCGCGCCCGCCCGCAGTCCGGCGGACACGATGTCCTTCTCGCAGTCGTCCAGTGAACGGGCGGCCTCGGGGGCCAGGAGAAGGCATGCCGGTCCGCCCCGGCCGTCTCCGGCCGCGGACAGGAACCGCTGGGCCGTCGCGGCGACCGAGGTGTCCTCCGCCGAGGCGCAGCCCGCGGTGACCTGCGCGGTGACCAGCCCGAGGCAGACGACCGCCGTTGCTCGTATGCCCATGAACCGCGACTACCCGAGGGGCGGAGGTGAAACCTGAACAGAGTTCTCGTCGGCGATATGGGATTTATCGCCTGTGACGCGTAAAATGGGTATTTCCGGAAGCTGTTCCGGTAGGGTCATCTCACCAGCGGAGGTGGGATCCTTGCACGATTTCCAGGTGTCGGTGGCGCAGTCACCTCCCTTCACCCTCGTCACGCTCAGCGGCGAACTCGATGTGATCACGGTCCCCCGGCTGCGTGAGCGGGTGGCACCCCTCCTGGCGCGTCCCGCGACGCGCATTCTGTTCGACGTGGAGAAGCTGCGGTTCATCGACAGCGCCGGCATGAGGGTGCTCATCGACGCCTGCGTCCGCACCCCGCCGAAGGACGGTGACGGCGCGCTCTGCGGGATGAGCCCGCAGATGCGTCACCTGTTCTCGTTGCTCGGGCTGATCTCGCGGCTCACCGTGTATCCGACCCGCGCCGACGCGTTGAGCCACCCGGCGGCCATGCCTCCTGACACGGCCCGGATGAACTGACCGGCCGGCGCGGGACCGGCTCCTCACAGGATCGTCTGCCACCAGCCGTCCACCGGCGGCGGGTCGTCGACCGTCACGCGCTCACCCGGCCGCGGCACCACGAGGCGCACGTCGCGTGCCTTGGCCTCCCGCCACAGCTGGTCGATCGGGTCGCTCCAGGCGTGCGCGGCGAGCGAGAACGTGCCCCAGTGCACCGGCAGCAGCACCCCGGCGCGCACGTCGAGGTGGGTGAGGACCGCCTCTTCCGGCGTCATGTGGATGTCCGGCCAGGCCTTGCTGTAGGCGCCGATCTGGATCACCGACAGGTCGAACGGCCCGTACGCCTCGCCGATCGCGGCATACCCGTCGAAGTAGCCGGAGTCGCCGGTATAGAAGACCCGTCGGCGCTCGCCCGCGATGACCCACGAGGCCCAGAGGGTCTGGTCCCGGCGGAATCCGCGGCCGGAGAAATGACGGCCGGGGGCCGCCACGAACCGGAGGCCGGACACCGTGGCCTCCTCGTTCCAGTCGAGCTCGATGATGCGGGACGAGGGGACCCGCCACCGTTCGAGATGGGCGCCGACCCCGAGCGGCACCAGGAACGGGGCGGACTGCGTGCGGGCCAGCAGACGCACCGTGTCCATGTCGAGGTGGTCGTAGTGGTCGTGCGAGATGACGATCGCGTCGAGCTCGGGCAACTGGTGCAGCGGCACCGGCGGAGGGTGCAGCCGGCGCGGCCCGGTGAACGACGCCGGGGAGCAACGCTCGCTCCACACGGGATCGAGCAGCACCCGCCGCCCCTCGATCTCGATCAGGGCCGAGGAGTGGCCGTACCAGACGGCGTCGAGGTCGCCGCCCCGGGACGGGCCGGGAGTCATCAGGGGAACGGGCAGGCGGGGCTTGCGCTGCGTCCGGCGGAGGAACTCGCGGAGGACCTGCTGCCTGGTCCCCGGCGGGAGGATGGGACTGGGGGTCGTGTTGCGGAACGCGCCGTCGCGGAACTGTTTCGAGCGCCGCACCCGATGCGCCCGCTCTCCCGAGGGCCGCGCTCCCAGCGCGGCGGGGACGTCCCGCACCGCCCACACCGCCGCCGCCAGGGCGGCCGCTCCCGCGACGAGCCCCAGGCGACGGCCCAGGGCATTACTTCTCAGAACACCGGTCATCAACGGCAATCTCCTTGCTGAGGTCTGCCGATCAGACTAGGCAATCTCCGTGCGGGTCGCGGCGGCGGCGTCTTGCCTGTGGACAACCCTCCCCGGAGACTGCGTGTTGAATGAAACCATGCAGACCGACCGGCCCGGCGCGGGCAGGCGAGGCGGAGGACGATGAAGACCGGCCACCACGCGGACGACGGCCCGGCCGCCCACGACGACGACCATGATGACCGCGACCTGCCCGGGGGCCGCGACCAGGGTGATGGCCGCGACCTGCCCGGGGGCCGCGACATCCGCGACATCCCGGGGGGCCGCGACCAGAGTGACGGCGGCGACCTCCGTGACGACCACGATCGGGGTGCCGGTCACGACGGCCGCGACGTTTCCGGGGACCTCGGCGGCCTTGACGGCGACGCCGCGTCCCGCCTGCTGCGGCTGTTCGAGGGGCATCGGCTGACGCCCGTGCAGCGCAGGATCGCCCACTGCCTCGCACAGCACGCCGCCGAGGCGCCGTTCCTGTCGAGCATCGAAGTGGCCGAGCTGGCCGGGGTCAGCCAGCCCTCGGTGACCCGCTTCGCGATGGCGCTGGGCTACAGCGGATACCCCGGTCTCCGGCGCAGGTTCCGCGAGCTGGGCGTACGGCCAGGCCGGGAACGGGACGGCGCCGGCCGGAACGGAGAGGACGCGGGACCCGACGCCCACGCTTCCGCGCACGCGGCCGCCTCCCGGCTCTCCGACGGCGGCGCGGCCGGGTGGGCCGAGGGCCGGGGGGAGGGGCCCGGGGCGATGCTTCCCGCCACGGCGGAGGACTCGCTTCGTCCGCCGTCGCGACCCGGCGCGTCCACGCGGCCCATGTCCGAAAAGCCTGTGTCTGAGCGGCCTGTGTCTGAGCGGCCTGTGTCTGAGCGGCCCGTGTCTGAGCGGCCCGTGCCCGGGGATCCCGAGCCCGGCCTGGATCGGGCGACGGGCGCGGGTGGCGGATATCGGCGGGCCGTGCTGGCGGAGATCGAGAACCTGCGCGCCCTCGCCCGGTCGCTGGACGACCCCGGGCCCGTCGCCGAGGCGGCCCGCCTGCTCGCCGCGTCACGGCCGCTGCCGGTGCTGGGCCTGCGGGCCGCCGCGGCCCAGGCCGCCGGATTCGCCTACTTCGCGGCGAAGGTCCACCCCGACGTACGGCCCCTGCACGAGGCGGGGTCGCTGCTGGCCGATCGGGTCGAGCAGGCGGCGGCGGCCGGGGCGACGGCGTTGCTGTGCTTCGCGCTGCCCCGCTATCCCGCCGAACTGGTGGACGCCCTCCGGGCCGCTCGCACGGCCGGGCTGGCCGTGGTCACGGTCGCCGACCGGCGGGTGCCGTCCCTCGCCGGACTGTCGCACGTTCTGCTCACCGCCGGGGTGGGCACGCACCTGGTGTTCGACACGGCGTGCGCGCCGATGATGCTCGGCCGGGTGCTCCTGGAGGCGATGTGCGACGAACTGCCCGGGGCGCAGGCCCGTCTGGAGGCGTTCGAGGCGTCGGCCGCGGCCCGCGGGGTGTTCCTCATTGACTGAATCTATTCATTCACCCACGATGGATGGGACTCACTGAATAGGACCATGCGCCGCGGGCGCGGGTGGAAGGAGGACTCGTGGCTGACGACGGCGGCGGTGCCCTCGGCGGCAGGGCCCCACACGAGCAGGTTTCCGGCGACCGGGTTCCCAACGGCCGGGTTTCCAACGACGGGGTTTCCGATGACGGGGCTTCCGGGGGCCGGGCTCCGATCCGGGCTCCCCGCGGCGGCACGCTGAACACGCGCGGCTGGCAGCAGGAGGCCGCCCTGCGCATGCTCATGAACAACCTCGACCCCGAGGTCGCCGAGCATCCGGAGCGGCTCGTCGTCTACGGCGGCAGCGGCAAGGCGGCCCGCGACTGGCCGTCGTACGACGCGATCGTGCGCGAGCTCACCACCCTGCGCGCCGACGAGACCCTGCTCGTGCAGTCGGGCCGGCCTGTCGGCGTGATGAGCACCCACGAGTGGGCTCCCCGCGTGCTCATCGCCAACTCCAACCTCGTCGGCGACTGGGCGACGTGGCCGGAGTTCCGCCGGCTGGAGCGGCTCGGGCTCACGATGTACGGCCAGATGACGGCCGGTTCGTGGATCTACATCGGCACCCAGGGCATCCTGCAGGGGACGTACGAGACGTTCGCGGCGGTCGCGGCCAAGCGGTTCGGCGGCAGTCTCGCCGGGACGATCACGCTCACCGCCGGGCTCGGCGGCATGGGCGGCGCGCAGCCGCTCGCGGTCACGATGAACGGCGGCGTGGCGATCTGCGTCGACTGCGACCCGCGCAGCGTCGAGCGCCGCATCGGCCACCGATACCTCGACGTCCGCGCCGAGAGCCTCGACGAGGCGCTGCGCCTGGCGTACGAGGCCAGGGACGCCCGCCGCCCGCTGTCCATCGGAGTCGTGGCCAACGCGGCCGAGGCCGTGCCCGCGCTGCTGGCGGGGGGCGCGGAGATCGACATCGTGACCGACCAGACGAGCGCGCACGACCCGCTGGCCTACCTGCCGCTGGGCGTCGCGTTCGAGGACATGGCCGCGCTGGCGCGCAAGGACCCCGAGGGCTTCACCCACCGGGCCCGCGAGTCGATGGCCCGGCACGTCGAGGCGATGGTCGGCTTCCAGGACGCGGGCGCGGAGGTGTTCGACTACGGCAACTCGATCAGGGGCGAGGCGAGCCTCGCGGGGTATGCGCGGGCGTTCGACTTCCCCGGATTCGTGCCGGCCTACATCCGGCCGCTGTTCTGCGAGGGGAAGGGCCCGTTCCGGTGGGCGGCGCTGTCCGGCGACCCTGCCGACATCGCGACGACCGACCGCGCGATCCTCGATCTGTTCCCCGACAACGAGCCGCTGGCCCGGTGGATCAGGATGGCGGGCGAGCGGGTGCGGTTCCAGGGCCTGCCCGCGCGGATCTGCTGGCTGGGGTACGGCGAGCGCGACCGGGCCGGTGCGCGGTTCAACGACCTCGTCGCCTCGGGGGAGATCTCCGCGCCCATCGTGATCGGCCGCGACCACCTCGACTGCGGCTCGGTCGCCTCGCCCTACCGCGAGACGGAGGGCATGCTGGACGGTTCCGACGCGATCGCCGACTGGCCGCTGCTCAACGCCATGGTCAACGTCGCCTCCGGCGCGTCCTGGGTGTCGATCCACCACGGCGGCGGGGTCGGCATCGGCCGCTCCATCCACGCCGGACAGGTCACCGTCGCCGACGGCACGCCGCTGGCCGGGGAGAAGATCCGCCGGGTGCTGACCAACGACCCCGGGATGGGCGTGATCCGGCACGTGGACGCCGGATACGACCGAGCCGCCCAGGTGGCGGGGGAGCGCGGCGTACGCGTCCCGATGGCCGAGGCGGAGCCGGCCGGCCCCGACGCCGATGTCTGAGGGGGCGGCGCGGGTCCTGCCGGAGGAGGTGGCGGACGGTTTCCGCCGGCTGTGGCGCGACCTGCTTCCCGTGGGCCGGTGCGACGCGACGGGCGGATACCGCCGGCACGCCTGGACGACGGCAGACGCGGAGTGCCGGGCCTGGTTCACCGAACAGGCGCGGCACCGCGGCCTGACGTACGAGACCGACCGCAACGGCAACCAGTGGGCCTGGCTGGGCGATCCCACGGCGGGTGACGCCGTGGTGACCGGCTCCCACCTGGACTCGGTGCCCGACGGCGGGGCGTACGACGGGCCGTTGGGCGTGGCGGGGGCGTTCGCCGCGCTCGACGCCCTGCGGGCGCGCGGACTCCGGCCGGAGCGGCCGCTGGCGGTGGTGAACTTCACCGAGGAGGAGGGCGCCAGGTTCGGACTGGCCTGCCTGGGATCGCGGCTGATGACCGGCGCCGTCCGTCCCGAGACGGCAGGGGCGCTACGCGACGCGGACGGCGTCACGCTGGCGGCGGCCATGGAGCGGGCGGGACGCGACCCGGCGGCCGCCGGGCGTGACGACGAGCGCCTGACGCGGATCGGCGCGTTCGTGGAACTGCACGTGGAGCAGGGCCGCCACCTCGCCGCCACGCCACACCCGGTCGGCGTCGCCTCCGCGATCTGGCCGCACGGCCGCTGGCGTTTCGACTTCCGCGGGGAGGCCAACCACGCCGGGACCACCCGCCTGGAGGACCGGCGCGATCCCATGCCGGCGTACGCGGCGGCGGTGCTGGCCGCCCGGGCGAACGCCGAGCGCCTGGGGGCCCTGGCCACCTTCGGCAGGATCAGGGTCGAGCCCAACGGCACCAACGCCATCGCCTCGCTGGTCAGCGCCTGGCTCGACTGCCGGGCGCCGGACGCCGCCCTGCTGGACAGGCTCGTCGAGGAGACGGCGCGAGCGGCCGAGGAGGCCGAGGTGACCCGGGAGTCCTACACGGCGGTCGTGAACTTCGACGTGCCGCTGCGTGACCGCGTCGCGCACGTCCTCGGGGGAGCGCCGGTGCTGCCCACGGGGGCGGGGCACGACGCGGGCATCCTCGCCGGCGAGGTCCCGGCGGCCATGCTGTTCGTGCGCAATCCCACGGGCGTCTCGCACTCGCCGTACGAGCACGCCGATGAGGCCGACTGCCTCGCCGGGGTCGCCGCGCTCGCCGCCGTTCTGGCAGATCTGCTCACGTCGGCCGCCGACGGCTCCGGCGGGGCTCGCTGAGCGTGCGGACCGCCCCGACGGGCCAGCTGCGCGCGGACGGCCCCGCCAGGCGATGCCCGGAGAGCACGGGCGACGCCCGGGAAGCGGGGACGACCCGGCGAAGCACGGACGACCTCGGGGAAGACCGTGAGGACGCCCGTTACCCCGAAAGTGAAAAGTGGAATTCCACGGCAGGGGGAAACGGTGTCAGGCCTCGGCAAAGTGGTGATCGTCGACCTGTTCGAATAGGGGCAGATAGTCCGACGTTCTCGATAGTTGAGCCTTTTGTCGCTTAAAGTGCTTATTTGCCCTCTGATGGGTGACTGGGGCGTTTGTTGCCTTTAGCGTGAGAATCAGGGTCCAGATCCAAAGGTTCGATGGATCGATTCGAGCTCCGTGAATGCGGATGTCGTCCGCTTTCTCGACACGGAGCCGACGGAGGGATACCCCATGTTCAAGGAAGCACTGGCTGCTGCCGTCATGACGGCTTCGGCCCTCGTCGTCCCTGTCGCGCTTCAGGCGCAGCCCGCCAACGCCGCCGGCACGACCGAGCAGGTCGTCCGGCCGTCGGTTACGGGGGACTGCCCGGGAGGCAGATGCCACGGCAGGCACCATCACCGTCACCATCGCCACCTTCGGGAGCAACAGCAGCAACAGCAGCAGCAGCAACAGCAGGGCCGCAGCCGTCACCAGCAACAGCAACAGCAACAGCAACAACAGCAGCAGCAACAGGGCCGCAGCCGTCACCAGCAACAACAGCAGCAGCAACAGCAACAGGGCCGCGGGGGTCAGCAACAGCAGCAACAGCAGCAGTGACCGGATGACCGTTCATCGTGCCTGATCAGCCCCGTGCCCCGCGTCCACCGTCTCGCGGGGCACTTCTTACGGCCGCTGACGGCGGTCCCGGCGCCCTGAACGCGGGCGCCGGGCGCAAGAGGCCGTTGGATCCGGCAGGGTGCGTCAGCGGGGACGCAGGGTGCGTCAGCGGGAACGGCGGTCGCCGGAGCCGGGGTCGGTCAGCCCGGCGCGGCGCAGGGCCTCGGCCATGGCCCCGCCGAGCGGCGCGCCGCCCGAGCCCCGGCCGTTGCCGCGGCCGGACCCGCCCCTGCCGCTCTGGCTCTGGCCGCCCTGGTTTTGGCGAGCGGGGTTCTGGCCAGCAGGGTTCTGGCGGGACTGGTTCCGGCGCGCCTGGCCGCGCCGGCCGTCCTGCCGGTCGTCGCGCGCCTCGCCGTTCGGCCCGCCCCTGCGGCCGCCGGCCGCCGTTTCGTCGTCCAGGCGCAGCGTGAGCGAGATGCGCTTGCGCTGGAGGTCCACGTCGAGCACCTTGACCCGCACGATGTCGCCGGGCTTGACCACGTCGCGGGGGTCCTTCACGAACGAGTTGGACATCGCGGAGACGTGGACCAAGCCGTCCTGGTGCACGCCGATGTCGACGAACGCCCCGAACGCGGCGACGTTGGTGACGACGCCCTCCAGGATCATGCCGGGCGACAGGTCGGACGGCTTCTCGACGCCGTCCTTGAAGGTGGCGGTCTTGAACGCCGGCCGGGGGTCGCGGCCCGGCTTCTCCAGTTCCTTGAGGATGTCGGTGATGGTCGGCAGGCCGAAGGTGCTGTCGACGAACTCCGACGGTTTGAGCGAGCGGAGCGCGGAGGTGTTGCCGATCAGCGTGCGCAGGTCGCTCCTGGTGAAGTCGAGGATGCGGCGCACGACCGGGTAGGCCTCGGGGTGCACGCTGGAGGCGTCGAGAGGGTCGTCGCCGCCCGGGATGCGCAGGAAGCCCGCGCACTGCTCGAACGCCTTCGGACCGAGCCGCGGCACCTCCTTCAGCCCCGTCCGCGCGCGGAACGGCCCGTTGGCGTCGCGGTGCGCGACGATGTTCTCCGCCAGTCCGGCGCTGATGCCGGACACACGGGTCAGCAGCGGGGCGGACGCGGTGTTGACGTCCACCCCCACCCCGTTGACGCAGTCCTCCACCACCGCGTCGAGTGAGCGCGACAGCTTCACCTCGGACACGTCGTGCTGGTATTGGCCGACGCCGATGGATTTGGGGTCGATCTTGACCAGTTCGGCCAGCGGGTCCTGCAGGCGCCGGGCGATCGACACCGCGCCGCGCAGCGAGACGTCCAGGCCGGGCAGCTCCTGGGAGGCGTACGCCGACGCGGAGTAGACCGAGGCCCCGGCCTCCGAGACCACGATCTTGGTGAGATGCGGCATGTGCTTGACCAGCTCACCGGCGAGCTTGTCGGTCTCCCGTGACGCGGTGCCGTTGCCGATGGCGATCAGCTCCACGTTGTGCTCGGTCGCCAGCCGGGCCAGCACCGCGAGCGACTGGTCCCACTGCCGTCTGGGCTCGTGCGGATAGATCGTCTCGGTGGCCACCACCTTGCCGGTGCCGTCCACGACCGCGACCTTCACGCCGGTGCGCAGCCCCGGGTCGAGGCCCATGGTCGGCCGTGCCCCGGCGGGCGCGGCCAGCAGCAGGTCGCGCAGGTTGGCCGCGAACACGCGCACGGCCTCCTCCTCGGCCGCCTGCCACAAGCGGGTGCGCAGGTCGATGCCCAGGTGCACGAGGACGCGGGTCCGCCAGGCCCAGCGCACGGTGTCGAGCAGCCACTTGTCGGAGGGGCGGCCGAGGTCGGCGATGGCGAAGCGCCGGGCGATCCGCGCTTCGTAGTCGTTCGGCTCCTCGGCCTCCGGGTCGAGGGTGAGCGTGAGCACCTCCTCCTTCTCGCCCCGGAACATCGCGAGGATGCGGTGCGAGGGCAGGCGGGTGAAGGGCTCGGAGAAGTCGAAGTAGTCGGAGAACTTGGCCCCGGACTCCTGCTTGTCCTCCCGCACCTGGGAGATCAGCCGCCCGCGGGACCACATCCGCTCCCGCAGGTCGCCGATGAGGTCGGCGTCCTCGGCGAAGCGCTCGACCAGGATGGCCCTGGCACCCTCCAGCGCGGCGGCGGCGTCGGCCACGCCCTCGCGCACGTATCCCTCCGCGGTCGCTTGAGGGTCCAGCGACGGGTCGGCGAGCAGCGCGTCCGCCAGCGGCTCCAGCCCCAGCTCCCTGGCGATCTGGGCCTTGGTGCGGCGCTTGGGCTTGAAGGGCAGGTAGATGTCCTCCAGCCGGGCCTTCGAGTCGGCCTCCATGATCCGCGCTTCCAGGGCCTCGTCGAGCTTGCCCTGCGAACGGATCGACTCGAGGATGGCGGCCCGCCGCTCCTCCAGCTCGCGCAGGTAGCGCAGCCGCTCCTCCAGCGTGCGCAGCTGGGCGTCGTCGAGCGCGCCGGTGGCCTCCTTGCGGTAGCGGGCGATGAACGGCACCGTCGCCCCGCCGTCGAGCAGGTCGACGGCCGCGGTGACCTGACTCTCGCGCACGCCGAGCTCTTCGGCGATCCGCTGCTGAATGGACGTCGTCACGATCCTGATCCGCCTTCTTCCGGGTCCGCCCTTTTTCGGGGGCCGCCCTCTCCGGGAGGCTCTCATTCTGCCGGATCCGCCGGGCCCCCTCATTCAACCTGTGGACAACCGGAGCGGCCACGATGCCGGCGGCCGGGAGCGAGCGGCCGGGAGCGATACGCCGGCCACGCGGCATTCGACGCCGGGGCCGCCGCGGCTCCGGCGCGGGCTCAGCGGATCTGGAGCCGCTCGTACAGACCGGCGCAGGCCAGCAGCAGGAACGCGAGGGTGAGCAGCGCGTGTGGCGCGAACGGCGCGCCCCTGGCGGGCGTCTCGCCGGCCGGGGTCTCCACCGCGGGCCGGTTCGGCGTGGTCTCCGGATGGTGGGCCAGGTAGCCGGTGGGGAACGAGGTCACGGTCCCGCAGCCGCATCCGGGGCAGGTCATCCCGGACCAGGGCGGCTGGACGACCACCTCGTCCCGGGTCCACATCACGATGTCGACGCCCTGCTCGTCGCGCGTGCGGTGGACGATGTACTCCTCCTCCCAGACACGCAGGCAGTGCAGGCACTCGAACGGCCACGTCTCCCTGGCGCTGACTGCCTCCCGCACCGGTACCACCCCCGAACTGACGACCTCCGCCTACGAGTCTCAACACAGGGTGAAACCACTGCAAGTGGTGTGAAGGACACGATCGGTAATGATTGCCCAGCAGGCCGGGTGCTTCTCCTGCTCCGTCAGACCACTTCGAGCAGCTCGTCGACCAGGCCGAGCGCCAGCGTCTTGTAGCCCACGGAGTCGAACAGCACCGTGATCCGGTCCTGCTCGCGGCTCATCACGATCCCGTGCCCCCACTCGGCGTGCCGGACGTTCGCGTGCATGGGGAACCGCCCGTCGCCGGTCTCCGGCGGGGTCGCCGTCCCGGAGCGGCAGGTGTCGCAGTCGCCGCAGGACCGCTCGTACGGCTCGCCGAAGTACTCCAGCAGGAAGCGGCGCCGGCAGCCGGTTGTCTCGGCGTAGCCGCGCATCATCTCCAGCCGGGAGTCCTCCATCCGGTGCCGGAGGTCGTCGATCTCCACCGCGTGGGCGGCGGCCTCGTCCGGCGGCGGGCCGTCGGGCGCGTAGCGCAGGGCGCCACCGTGGGCGACCTCGACCGCGCCCGCCCGTTCGAGCAGATTGACGTGCGAGGTCAGCCTGGCCGCCCCCACGTCGAGGAGCCCGCGCAGGTCGGCGGCGGCCACCTCCCCGCCGTGCTCGTGCACCAGCGTCGCGACGCGCCGCATCAAGGCCTCGTCCGCGCGGCCCGCGGCGAAGAACCTGCGCAGCCCGAGGTCCTCGGGCCGGTAGAACAGCACGGTGTCGGCCGGGTTGCCGTCCCGGCCCGCCCGGCCGATCTCCTGGTAGTACGCGTCGAGCGACTCCGGAGGCGCGGCGTGCAGCACGTAGCGCACGTCGTGCTTGTCGATGCCCATCCCGAAGGCCGAGGTCGCCACGACGGTGTCGAGGTCGCCGTCCTGGAACCGCTCGTGGATGCGGCGGCGTTCCTTCGCCTTCATCCCCGCGTGGTACGCCTCGGCCCGGCGGCCGCGCTCCTTCAGCAGATCGGCGTACTCCTCGGCCTGGCGCCGCGTCGCCACGTAGATCAGCCCCACGCCGTCGAGCCCGGCGGCGTGGTCGGCCAGGGCCCTGCGCTTGTCGTCGTCGCTCGTGAACCGGCGAACCTCGAGCTGGAGGTTGGGCCGGTCGAATCCCCGCACGATCTGCTGCGCGCCGGTCAGGCCGAGCGACTCGACGATCTCCTCGCGCACGGTCGGCGCGGCCGTGGCCGTCATCGCGATCACCGGGGGATGGCCCAGGCGCTCGATCACCTTGCCGAGCCGCAGATACTCCGGCCGGAAGTCGTGGCCCCAGGCGGACACGCAGTGCGCCTCGTCCACGGCGATCAGGGAGGGCCGGGCCTCGGCCAGCCGTTCGACCACCTCGGGCTTGGCGAGCTGCTCCGGCGACAGGAACACGTACTCGGCGTCGCCCGCCGTGACCTGGTCGAGGCCCGCCTCGACCGAGCCGGCCGAGTTGACCGCGACCGCGCCCGCCGCCCCCGCCTTGAGCAGGCCCATGACCTGGTCGCGCTGCAGGGCGATGAGCGGCGAGACGACGACCGTCGGGCCGTCGAGGAGCAGGCCGGGCACCTGGTAGACGGCCGACTTGCCGCCGCCGGTCGGCATCACCAGCAGCACGTCGCGCCCCGCGAGCAGGTGCTCCATCGCCTCCTGCTGGCCGGGGCGCAGCTGCTGCCAGCCGAACGCCTCCCTGGCCGTGGCCCGCAGGCGCCTGCCCCTGCGTCCGAAATGCCGGCCGAAGCGGCCCCCCGCCCAGCCCCTGGCCCAGCTTCCCGACCAGTCCCTCGACCAGCCGCCCGCCGTGCCGCCGAGCCGGTCACCGGCCCTTCCGCCCGACAGGCCTCCGTACCTCTGCCTGACGCTCATGCCATCGCACCCCCTCGCCGATCGGCCTGCAACTACCCGAGCGGAAACGGCCGAACCGGAATAGCGGTACGGACCGGCGCCTTGGAGCCGGTATGAGATCGATCGTGTATTCCGAGACCGGGGACAGCGACGTCCTGCGCCTGGCCGAACGGCCGGTGCCCGAGCCGGGGCCAGGAGAGGTACGCGTGCGGGTGGTGCGCTCGGGCGTCAACCCCACCGACTGGAAGGCGCGGCGCGGCCGGCTGGGCCATCCGGAGGCCGTGCCCAACCAGGACGGCGCCGGCATCGTGGACGCCGTCGGGCCCGGTGTGACGGCGGTGGGCCCGGGGGATCGGGTGTGGGTGTGGGAGGCCGCCTGGGGGCGGCCGGACGGCACGGCGCAGGAGCACGTCGTCCTGCCCGAGCGGCAGGTCGTGCCGCTGCCGGACGGAGCCTCGCTCGACCTCGGCGCGAGCCTCGGCATTCCCGCGCTGACCGCGCATCGCTGCCTGACCGTGGCGGAGGGCGGACCGGACCGGCTCGCCCCCGGAGCGCTCGACGGCAGGACCGTCCTTGTGGCGGGCGGGGCCGGGGCCGTGGGCAACGCCGCGATCCAGCTCGCCCGCTGGGCCGGGGCGACCGTCGTGACCACCGTCAGCGGGCCGGAGAAGGCGGCGCTGGCCCGGGCAGCGGGGGCGCATCACGTCGTCAACTACCGCACCGGCGATCCGGCGGCGGAGATCCGTGGCGTCGCCCCGGGCGGCGTCGACATCGTGGTGGAGGTCGCGCCGGCGCCGAACGCCGCCCTCGACGCGGCGGTCACCGCTCCCGGCGGGGTCGTCGCTGTGTACGCGAACGACGGGGGAGACGAGGTCGCGCTGTCGGTGCGCGACCTGTTCACCCGCAACGTCCGCTACCAGTTCGTCCTGGTCTACACGGTGTCCGAGGCCGTCAAGGACGCCGCCGTGGCCGACGTGCGCGCGGCGGTCGAGGCGGGCGCGCTGCGGGTGGGGGAGGAGGCCGGGCTGCCCCTTCACCATTTCCCTCTGGAGCGTACGGCCGACGCTCACGACGCGGTCGAGTCGGGCACGGTCGGCAAGGTGCTCGTCGACGTCGCGCCGGAGTGAGCGCCGGGTGAGCCCAGGGTGAGCGCCGGGCGGGTCCAGGGTGGGCGCTGCGAGCCGGGAGGGACGATGGATCTTTCCCGCGCGGGCGGTAGCGTCGGGGCATGCGACTTGGAGTGCTGGACGTCGGTTCCAACACGGTGCACCTGCTGGTGATGGACGCGCATCAGGGCGCCCGGCCGCTGCCCGCGTTCTCCCACAAGGAGGAACTGCGGCTGGCCGAGCATCTCGTCGGCGGCGACAGGCTCAGCGCGGAGGGCGCGGCGCGGCTCGCGGCCTTCGTGCGCGAAGCGGCCCGCATCGCCGAGGACAAGGGTGTGGAGGACCTGGTCGCCTTCGCCACTTCGGCGGTCCGCGACGCGGTCAACGGCGAGGACGTGCTGGCCCAGATCAAGGCCGAGACCCGGGTGGACATCCAGGTGCTGTCGGGGGACGACGAGGCCAGGCTCACGTTCCTGGCCGTCCGCCGCTGGTTCGGCTGGTCCTCCGGGCGGCTGCTGGTGACCGACATAGGGGGCGGGTCACTGGAGATCGCCTCCGGTCTCGACGAGGAGCCCGACGTCGCCGTCTCCCTCCCGCTCGGCGCGGGACGGCTCACCCGCGACTGGTTCACCGCCGACCCGCCCGATCCGGAGGAGCTCCGCGCGTTGCGGCGGCACGTCCGCACCGAGATCGCGCGGACGGTCGGGGCGGTCGCGAAGTACGGCAGGCCGGACCACGCGGTCGCCACGTCCAAGACCTTCCGCCAGCTCGCGCGCATCGCGGGGGCCGCCTCGTCCGGCGAGGGCCCGTACGTCAAGCGGACGCTGACGCACGAGGACCTGGCCGAGTGGACGGCCCGGCTGGCCACGATGCCGGCCGCCCGCCGGGCGGAGCTTCCCGGCGTGTCCGCCGGGCGGGCCGCGCAGCTTCTCGCCGGCGCGGTCGTCGCGGACGCCGCGATGGACCTGTTCGAGGTGCCGGTGCTGGAGATCTGCCCGTGGGCGCTGCGGGAGGGCGTGATCCTGCGCAGGCTCGACGGCCTGCCCATGGGTGGGCCCTCGCTGGCCGATCAGTAAGGTATGAGAGTCATCCAAACGGGGCAAGGCACCAATAACCGGCAATTTCCGTTCCTCTACGTGGCGGGTGATCTTCCGCCGGCCACCGGAGTGCCGTAATCGGGGTCGACCTCTGGAGGAATCTGAATGGTGGAGCTGCTGGGAGCCGTGGTCTCCCTGGCGGCGGTGGCGGTGCTGGTGCTCGGAGTCGTGCTGGTGATCGCGATCGCGACCCTCGTGTGGCTGGGTGCGATGGCGATGAGCACCGGGCGCGAGTCCTACGGGCGGGCGACACCCGTCCCGGAGGGCACGGGCCTGGACGGACGCGCGCGGAACTCCCGGCCCGAGGCCGTGACGACCGGTGCGTCCGCCGACGGATCCGGCCAAGCACCTGCGGCCGGGTCCGGCCAGGCACCTGTGACCGGGTCCGGTAAAGCACCTGCGCCGGGTTCCGGCCGAGCACCTGCGGCCGGGTCCGGCAGGGCGCCCGTCGGCGCGTCCGGCAACGGACACGTCAACGGGCGGGCCGCGGGCCGGAAGGTCCGTGCCGTCGCCGCCTCCGCGCGTCGCGCATAGAGAGACCCACGCCGGCGTCTGCGTCCCCGTCAGGTCTTTCCTGGCGGGGACGCCGTCGTGTCAGGTCTTTTCCTGGCGGGGACGCGGTCGTGTCAGGTCTTTTCCTGGCGGGGACGCGGTCGTGTCAGGTCTTTTCCTGGCGGGGACGCGGTCGTCCGGGCCGCCTCGCGGCCGGGCGGCGCGGTTGTCAGCGGCTCTCCCTGCTCTGGCCGGACAGCGTCTTGACCAGCTCGGTGAGGCGGGCGACCTGAGTCTCCAGCCCGCGTACGCGCGCCTCGAGCTCGGACAGGGTGGGGGCCTGGTAGCCGTCGGCGATCTGCCTGCTCATCGTTCCTCCCGAGCGGGACCGGCCGGGGGAGACCGGTGTAGGGGTGCAGGGCATGAGGGTCGTGCGGATCCTGAATCCCTATTCCCCGAATATGTGATTTGGCACCTCTTCTTCGCGGGGAAGATGGAACGGTGAAGGTCGTCGTGCTAGCGGACACCCACGCTCCCCGGCGCTGGAAGTCCTGCCCGCCCGCGGTCGCCGCGCATCTGCGGGGGGCGGACCTGATCCTGCACGCCGGCGACGTCTGCACCGCCGACGTCCTGGTGGAGCTGTCCGCGTACGCTCCGGTCCACGCGGTGCTCGGCAACAACGACGGCCCGGACGTCGTGGCCTGGGGCGCCCCCGAGACGCTCGGCCTCGACCTCGACGGGTTCCGGGTGGCGATGATCCACGACAGCGGACAGGCCGCCGGGCGGACCGCACGGATGCGGCGCCGCTTCCCCGAGGCCGACCTGGTCGTCTTCGGCCACTCGCACATTCCCATGGACCTCACCGGCGACGGGGTGCGGGTGTTCAACCCCGGCTCGCCCACCGACCGCCGCCGCCAGCCGCACGGCACCATCGGGATACTCGACGTCGACGGCGGCGTGCTGCGGCAGGCCGAGATCGTCCCCGTCACCTGACCTGCCTAAAGGCCGTACGGCGGGGCATGGGGCCGGTATGAGAGAGAACAGACCACAGCCCGACCCGCGTTCGCGGTTCGAGGACGAAGGCATTCCGGACCTGCAGGAGGGCACACCGGGGCAGCAGTGGGCCGAGGACCCGCAGGAGATGCCGCTGCCCGGCGACCGGCCCCTGGGCCTCGACGAGTACGGCACCACGCCCAACGAGATGCGCGAGGGCGAGTCCATCGGCGGGCGCCTGTCCCGCGAGGTGCCCGATGCGGACGTCCGGTTCGGCACGGAGCCGGGCACGGGCGATCCGGCCGACTACGTGACCGTCGATCCCGCCCAGCCCGGCAGGTACGGCACCGCGGAGCCCGGCCAGGCCGGCCGGCTCGTCGATCCGGACGGCGGCATGGGTGTGGACACCGAGAAGGACATGATCGCGGAGGATGTGGGGCCGGACCTCGGCGGCTACACGGCGGAGGAGCAGGCGATGCACGTGGAGGACGAGACACCCTAGGACGGCCCCCCTAGCTGAACGAGGCCCGGTCGGCTTCCGGGAGCCACTGACGGCCGGGGTCGAAGCGGAGGTAGCGGGCCGTGACGAAGCGGATGAACGCCTCCAATACTGATTGGTGGTTGTGCCGGTGGAAGAGCAGTGAGCATGGATAGACAGGCGTCGGATCGACCAGCGGGATCCGCATGATCTCCGGATGCCGGGGTACGAGCGTTCCCTCGCCGACCAGGCTCACTCCCCTGCCGGCGGCGACGTCGGCCACGAAATGCTCCCAGCCGAAGTCGGGCCCTGAGGCGTCGATCCCGATGTCGAACGCGGCGCCGAGTAGGCGGTAGTACTCGGCCCACTCGCTGCCCGGGGCGTTGCCGGGCATCCACACCGTGGATCCGGCCAGTTCCGCCACACGGATCGCCTGCCGGCCCGCGAGCGGATTTCCGCGGGCGACGAGCAGGTGCAGCGGCTCCAGGTGAGCGGGCACGCTGTCGAGGTCTTCCAATGGGCCGCTCACACGGCAGAAGGCCGCATCCACCGATCCCCGGGCGAGCGTGGTGCGAGCGGTCCTGAGGCCGTTGGAGGTGACGAGTTCGACGTCCACGCCCTCGCTCCGGTCATGAAAGGCTCTGATCACGTCGATGACGGCGGCCAGCCGGGTGTCCAGGACGTCCACCCGCAGCGTGCGCCGCCGCCCCCCCAGCACCTCCCGCGCCCGGTCCGCGATTCCGATCAGGGCGCGGGCGTGCGGTAAAAACGCCAGGCCGTCCTCGGTCGGCTCGGCCCCATTGCGGGAGCGGGAGCACAGCCTCAGACCGAGATCGGACTCCAGCCGCGCGATCCGCTTGGAGACCGCCTGCTGGCTGATCCCCAGCCGGGCCGCAGCCTGGCTGAAGTACCGCTCCTCGATGACGGCGACGAACGCGCGCACCGCGCCGAGATCTAAATCCCCTCCACCTTCAGCCACAACCAGCGGTTGTGATTTATCGGCGTGTCGATTGTTGGACAACCCCACCTGCTCTCGGGTCGAATTGCGCGAGCCGTCCCAGAGCCTACAACCAGGAGAGGTGACCAGCTGGTGGGATCCTTCGTCCATCTGCACGTGCACACCGAGTACAGCATGCTCGACGGCGCTGCGAAGATCGGCCTGCTGCTGGACGAGGTGTCCCGCCAGGCGATGCCCGCCGTGGCGATGACTGACCATGGCAACCTGCACGGGGCGTACGAGTTCTACCAGTCCGCGCGCAAGGCCGGCGTCAAACCGATCATCGGCATCGAGGCGTACGTCGCCCCGGCTTCTCGGCACCATCGACAGGCGGTGTACTACAGCGACAACCTGGCGCTGCGCCGCTCGAACGACGACACCGGCGAGGGCGGCGACGTCTCCGGGCGCGGCCTGTACACGCACATGACGATGTGGGCGGCCGACGCCCAAGGTCTACGGAACCTGTTTCGTCTCCAGTCCCGAGCCTGGCTCGAGGGACACGTCCAGAAATATCCGCGGATGGATGACGAGCTGCTCGCCGAACACGGCCCGGGCATCATCGCCACCACCGGCTGCCCGTCGGGGGAGGTGCAAACTCGGCTCCGGCTCGGCCAGTACGAGCGGGCCGTCGAGGCCGCCGCCCGTTACCGCGACCTCTTCGGCAAGGAGAACTACTACCTGGAGCTGATGGACCACGGCCTGGCCATCGAACGCGGGGTCCGCGACGACCTGCTGAGACTGGGCAGGCAGCTCGGCCTGCCGCCGCTGGCCACCAATGACTCCCACTACGTCACAGAGAAGCAGGCTCCGGCGCACGACGCGCTGCTGTGCGTGGGCACAGGCAAGCGGTTGGCAGACGCTGACCGCTTCCGGTTCAGCGGTAGTGGCTACTTCATCAAACCCTCCGGTGAGATGCGGGCGCTGTGGGACGCCGAGGTGCCCGGCGCGTGCGACAACACGCTGCTGGTCGCCGAACGCGTCGGCGACTACGGCGAGGTTTTCGCCCACCGGGACCTGATGCCGCGCTTTCCGGTGCCCGAGGGGGAGACCGAGTCGAGCTGGCTGCGCAAGGAGACCCTCACCGGTGCCCACCGCCGCTACAGCGGCGACCCGTCGCGGGAGGTGCTCGACCGCATCGACTACGAGCTGTCGGTCATCGACGTCATGGGCTTCCCCGGCTACTTCCTCGTGGTGGCCGACATCTGCCGGTATGCCCGCGACCACGGCATCGGGCTGGGGCCGGGGCGGGGCTCGGCCACCGGATCGATGGTCGCGTACTGCACGGGCATCACTCAGCTCGACCCGATCGAGCACAAGCTCATCTTCGAACGTTTCCTCAATCCCGAACGCATCACCATGCCGGACGTCGACCTCGACTTCGACGACCGGCGGCGGGACGAGATGATCGACTACGTCACGCGCAAGTACGGCGATGACCGCGTCTGCCAGATCGTGACGTTCAACACCATCAAGGCCAAGGCCGCCGTCAAGGACGCCTGCCGCGTGCTGGGCCTGCCGTACGCGCTGGGAGACCGCATCACCAAGGCGTTCCCCGCCGCGGTCGGCGGCAAGGAGATCCCGCTGTCCGCCATCCACGACAAGAGCCACCCCCGCCACGGCGAGGCGGCCGAGTTGCGCGCCATGTACGAGCAGGACGCCGATGTCAGACGCGTGATCGACACCGCAGCCGGCATCGAGGGCCTCACCCGCGGCACCGGCGTCCACGCCGCCGGCGTGATCCTGTCCAGCGAGCCACTCATCGACATGATCCCGCTGGTCAAGCCCAAGGCCGACGGCCCGGTCATCACTGGGTTCCCCTTCACCCAGGCCGAGGACATGGGGCTGCTGAAGATGGACTTCCTCGGCTTGCGCAACCTGACGGTGATCGGCGACGCGATCGCGAACGTGCGCGCCAACAAGGGCATCGACATCGACGTCTTCGAGGTCCCGCTCGACGACGCCACGACGTACGAATTGCTGGCCCGCGGCGACACGCTCGGCGTCTTCCAACTCGACAGCGGCGGCATGCGGGTGCTGCTGAGACTCATGCAGCCCACCACGTTCACCGACATCGCGGCCGTGAACGCGCTCTACCGGCCCGGCCCGATGGAGATGAACGCCCACACCAACTACGCGCTGCGCAAGACCGGCAAACAGAAGGTCGAGCCGATCCACCCGTCCTTGGAGGAGGTGCTCGAACCCATCCTCGGCGACACCTACCACCTGGTCGTCTTCCAGGAGCAGGTCATGGCCATCGCCCAGCAACTCGCCGGCTACTCCCTCGGTGCCGCCGACCTGCTGCGTCGCGCCATGGGCAAGAAGAAGAAAGAGGTCCTGGACGCCGAGTGGGACAGATTCTCGACCGGTATGCGCGGCCGCGGCTTCTCCGACGAGGCGATCAAGGCCGTGTGGGACGTGCTGGTGCCATTCAGCGGGTATGGCTTCAACAAGTCGCACACCGCCGGATACGGCCTGGTCTCGTACTGGACGGCTTACCTCAAGGCCAACCACCCCAGCGAGTATCTGGCTGCCCTGCTCACCTCCGTCGGCGACGACAAGGACAAGATGGCCGTCTACCTGTCCGACTGCCGACGTCTCGGCATCAAAGTGCTACCGCCCGACGTCAACGCCAGCAGGCTCGACTTCGCCGCCGTCGGCTCCGACATCCGCTTCGGCCTCGGCGCGGTACGCAACGTCGGCGCCAACGTGGTGGACGCCATCGTCACCACCCGCGAGGCCAAGGGCCCCTACGGGGACTTCGACGACTTCCTCACCAAGGTCCCGTCCGCCGTCTGCAACAAGCGCGTGATCGAATCACTGGCCAAGGCCGGGGCGTTCGACAGCCTCGGGCACCCCCGCAAGGGCCTGGTCGCGGTGCACGAACAGGCCATCGACACGATCATCGATGTCAAGCGCAACGAGGCCCACGGCCAGAACACACTCTTCGGCGAGCAGGGCCACAGCGGCGCCTTCTCGATCGTCGTTCCGCAGGGGGAGTGGAACAAACCCACCCTGCTGGCCTACGAACGCGAGATGCTCGGCCTGTACGTCTCCAGCCACCCCCTCGACGGCGCCGAGCGCGTCCTGGACGCCGGTCGCGACACCACGATCGCCGACCTGCTGGCCTCCGGACGGCAGGATGGCGCGGTCAGGATCAGCGGCATCATCTCCGGCCTGCAGCGCAAGGTCACCAAGCAGGGCAACCCGTGGGCGATCGTCACCCTTGAGGACCACGACGCCGCCGTAGAGTGCCTCGTCTTCCCCAAGACCTACACTCTGTACGGCGACGCACTGGCCGAGGACCGCGTGATCTCCCTGCGCGGCCGGATCAACGTACGCGACGAGATGGTGAGCGTCTACGCCGAGGAGATCACCCTCCTCGACGTCGCCCAGGGCGACACCGAGCCACCCGTGGTGATCTCGATCCAGGAAGGTCTGCTCAACGCGCTGCTCGTCCGAGAGCTCAAACACGTCCTCACCGCCCATCCCGGCCGCGCGCCTGTACACGTGCATCTGCACCGCCGCAACGCCAAGAATCTGTTGCTCGACCTCGTCCACTTCCAGGTCACCGCAGGGCCGGCGTTCTACGGCGACGTCAAAGCACTCCTGGGAGCCACGGCGATCGGCGGCGCATGAGCCACGCCCCCGCCTCCGACAAGACCTGCCCCCGCTGCCGCACCGGCGAGGTCCTCGCCGTCCTGCGTCTGCCGCACACCTGGACGAACACGTCGGGCCGCCCAGTACGCGGGATCAGGGAGGTGCACCTGTGCACGCACTGCGACGCGGGCCACCCGATCGTCACCTACTTCGCCATCCACGGGTCGGCACGTCCAGAGCACGCGGACTTCCTCGCCCGGCTCCTGCGCCACTGGACCGACCACGTCAGGCCGCTGGTGCCGGACGAGAACGCGCTGCGCGCCGAGGCCGACGCCTGGTGCAACGGTGAGCTGTGAGAGTACGCCCCTGCCACGTGGACGGTGGACCACGGCCCGTACTCCGCGGGCAGGTCCCGCCGGGGCTGCTCGTGCGGAAGTGTCACAACACCCCGTTCTACTGCCCCCCAGGTCCGGGATCGGGCCTCGCTCGCCCAGCGGACGCCATGCCGAACGGCACGGGCGCGGGGGTGGTCCAGGACTCTCGCCGACGCCGGATAAGGACAGCTCTCCCCGATCCGACCCACCGGGGCCCCGCCGTACGGCGGGGCCCCTTCGCCCTGGCCGGCGATCAAGCCGGTCGGACACCGGTGTCAGCCGAGGACCGTCGCCGAGCGCCCCTCGTCCACGGTGTACGCACCCGCGGAGATCGCGCCGAGACTCGCAGGGGTGAGGGTCAGCGAGACGACGCCGCCGGGCAGTACGCGGGAGTTCTCGTCCACGGTCGTGAACGTCGCGGGCGTCGATCCGTCCGGGAACAGGCGCTTTCCCGTCCCGACGACGACCGGGTACTGGAGCAGCCGGTAGACGTCGACAAGTCCTGCCTGATGCAGCGTCTGCACCAGCTTCCAGCTTCCGTGAACCTGGAGTTCCCTACCGGGAAGCTCCTTGAGCCGGCGTACCTCGTCGACCAGTTCACCGCGCAGGACGGTCGTCGGGCTCCAGTCGGCTTCCTCGTCGGTCAGCGTCGAGCTGACGACATACTTCGGCAGCGTGTTGAGCTTGGTGGCGATCAGATCGTCCGGTTCGGTGACCTTCGGCCAATACCCGCCGAGCAGATTGAAGCTCGTGCGGCCGAAGAGGAAGGCGTCGGCCTCACGGAACCAGTTCTCGACAACCTCATTGGTGTGCGCCGAGGCGTGCGGAACGAGCCACCCGCCGCGGTCGAAGCCGTCGGAGCGGTCCTCGTCGGGGGCTCCTGGCCCCTGCATGACGCCGTCGAGACTGATGAAGGTGTTGACGCTGAGCAGCACGATTCTCCCCCGGAAATCGGGTCGCGGACAGCCGGCCAGGGCTGACCGGCAGGCAGACGCTAGCTTCCGGGCCCAGGGTGGGTCTTGTACAGGAACGACATCGAGGCTTGGTCGCCCTCCCGCAGTTCGCGCGCGGTGCGCCCTACGTAGCGACGTAGCGAACGTGCGAGGTGGGCCTGGTCGAAGTAGCCGAGCGCCTCGACGACCGCGCGCCAGTCGTGGCCGTCGCGCAGCATCGTGGCCGCGGCGTTCGCGCGGTCGATCTGCGTCACGGCGGTCTGCGACAGTCCGGTGACCGCACGGTATCGACGCTGAAGGGTACGCAGAGTCGGGCCGGCCTTGGCATGCCCGGCGACGTGCTCCTCGTCCCGGAGGCGCGACCGCACCAGCAGACCCGCGTCCAGCAGTCGCCGGATGAAGCATTCGACGTTCTCGTACGTCGGCGCCTCCCAGTCCTCACCGCCGATGACGACTCTGCCCGAGTCCGTCACTGGGAACGGCACGTACCCATTGATGATCGAGACTGCCGGATGCGGCCGAAGAACCGCACCGAGTGTGAATCGGACCCCGAGGAACTCGGTGTACGGCGGGACCGGTGCGGTGGTCGCCCTCGTCTCCGGCCCGCGCAGGCTGGCGAGCAGGCATTCCTGCGTCCGTGAAAGGATCAGCTGCCAGCAGGTACGCGCTGCGGACGTCATCGTGTCATCGGCGCCGCTGCGGGTGCGCCACACGCGGTCGACGATGCTCACGTCGATCTCGGTGTCGCGATGCTCGAACCGCAGGGCCATGGTCTTCTCAGCCTCAGAATCTGCTCAGGGTGCCGCTCAAGGATAAAGACCCTCGTCAGAGATCTGAATCGAGGGCCCTTTGAGGATCGACCGGGCCCACGGCACTTGCGGTGGGCGGCAAGGTGGATCTTGCCGGCGGGACGACACGAGACGGGACGAGACGCCACGGGGAACGGCGGCGGCGCCCGTGCGGCCAGGCCGCCGCCGCCCGGCGTGGGGGGCCGGGAAAGAAGCCGCGAGAGGTCCTCGCATTCGTTACGCTGCCCCGATGGCGGGAGTTGAGGAGTCGCGGCACGAATGGCGGGTGCCGCGCGGGATCGTTGCGCTGAAGGGCGCCGGCATGGTGCTGTGCGGTGTGCTGGCGATCGCCGGCGACGGCGCGCAGTTCTTCCTCGCGGGCGTGGCGACCCTGGGCTTCGGCCTGCTGACCGGGCGCGACCTGGTCGCGCCGGTGCGGCTCGCGGCGGGGGAGGACGGCCTGGTCGTCACCGGGCTGTCCGGCCGGGAACGCATCTCCTGGAACGACGTGGACCGCATCCGGGTGGACTCCCACCGCCGCTACGGACTGACGACCGAGCTGCTGGAGATCGACGCCGGCGAGCAGATCCACTTGTTCAGCCGTTTCGACCTCGGCGAGCCGGTCGTCGACGTGGCCGAGACGCTCATGCGGATGCGCCCCTGACCGTACGCGCATCGCGGTTCGGGAACGATGCAAGCCGGTCGCAAGCGCCGGGCCCTAAGGTCCGATCGTGTCACAAACCGCTCTCATCACACTGATCCTCTCCGGTATCGGGCTTGTCTTCGGCCTCATCGGCGGCGGGATCACCATGAACGCCCGGGAGTTCCGCCGCCGGGCGCAGCGCGCCCGCGGCCTGGTCGTCGGACTGCGGGCGAGCCGGTCCGACGACGGGACCTCGTACTACCCGACCATTCGTTTCACCACCGTCTACGGCCAGCAGGTCGAGGCCGAGACCACCTTCGGGAGCAACCCGCCGCCCGCACGGCCGGGTGAGGAGGTCACGGTGCTGTACGACCCGGCCAGGCCCACCCGGATCCGCATCGACAGCGCGGCGGGGCGCGGCACGCTCCTCGGCGGCATCTTCCTCGCGGTCGGCATCATCCTGTTCACCGCGGGGGCGGGGGTGGCGCTGGCCCAGACGTTCTGAGCCCGCACACTCCGAGCACGGACGCTCTGTCCCCGCCCCCTCCGGCGCATGAATCATCCGGTCGCGCAGGCCGTCCCGTTCAGGGTGAAGGCGGTGGGGGCGGGGTTGGCGCCGCTGTAGGACCCCTGGAAGCCGAAGCTCGCCGTGCCGCCATTCGCGCCGATGGTTCCGTTCCAGGCGGCGTTGGACGCGGTGACCTGCCGGCCCGACTGCGTGATCGTGGAGTTCCAGTAGCCGGTGACCGTCTGGTTGCCGGCGTAGGTCCACTGGAGCCGCCAGCCGTTGACCGGGCTCGACGACCTGTTGGTGATCGTCACGTCCGCGGTGAACCCGCTGCCCCAGTCGTTCACCTTGTACGTCACCACGCAGCCGCCGGTCGGCGCCGACGGGCTGGCGCTGGGAGAAGGGCTGGGCGACGGAGACGGCGAGGGGGACGGGGACGAGAACGGAGACGCCGAGGGCGACGGAGACGGAGACGGCGAGGGGGAAGGCGACGGGGAGGGGGACGGGCTGGCGCCCGTGTAGGTCAGCCCGAAGCCGTACTCGAACAGCGCCTGCTTGCCGTCCCCGGCGTTGATCGGCTGCTGGTCGGCGCTGCGCATCCAGGTCATCGGCAGCTTCGCCGTCGGAGCGTAGTCGCCGAACAGCACGTCGGCCACGCCGCGCCCCTCGGTGCCCGGCAGCCAGGCCGCCACCAGCGCGTTCCACTGGTCGAGCTGACCGGCGATGTCCAGCGGCCGGCCGGAGACGAGCACCACCACCAGCGGCACGCCGGACGCCTTGAGCCGCTGCAGCGTGGCCAGGTCGGTCGAGTCCAGGCCCATCGATCCGGTGCGGTCGCCCTGGCCCTCCGCGTACGGCGTCTCGCCCACGACGGCGATCGCGGCGCGGTAGGAGGAGTCGATGCCGCTGCCGTCGCGGTTGTAGGTGACCTGGGCGCCCGAGCCGACGGCGTCGCGGATGCCCTGCAGGATCGTGGTGCCGGTGGTGATGTTGCCCGACGAGCCCTGCCAGCTGATCGTCCAGCCGCCGCTCTGGTTGCCGATGTCGTCGGCGCTCTTGCCCGCCACGAAGATCTTGCCGCCGCTCTTGCCGAGCGGGAGCACGTTGCCCGCGTTCTTCAGCAGCACCAGCGACTTGCGTACGGCCTCGCGGGCGATGGCGCGGTGCGCCGCGCTGCCCACGGTGGAGGTGTAGGACCGGTCGGTCAGCGGCCTCTCGAACAGTCCCAGCTCGAACTTCTTCGTCAGGATGCGCCGGTTGGCGTCGTCGATCCGCGACGTCGCGATCCGGCCCGTCTGGACCTCCGACTTCAGCAGCGAGATGAACCGCTTGTAGTCGTTCGGCACCATCACCATGTCGACGCCCGCGTTGATCGCCGTGGTGATCTCGCTCGCGGTGAAGCCGCTCTGGCCGTCGAGCTGGTCGATGCCCGCCCAGTCGGTGACCACGAAGCCCGTGAAGCCCAGCTCGCCCTTCAGCACGTCGGTGATCAGGTACTTGTTGCCGTGCATCTTCGCGCCGTTCCAGGAGCTGTAGGACACCATGACGGACCCCACGCCGCGCTGCACGGCGGCCTTGAACGGCGCGAGGTGGATCGCGCGCAGGTCGGCCTCGCTCAGCTCGGTGTTGCCCTGGTCCCTGCCGCCCGTGGTGCCGCCGTCGCCGACATAGTGCTTGGCGGTGGCGAGGATGGAGGCGTTCCCGGCCTTCTGGAAGCCGTCCACGATCGTCGTCATCTGGGTGACGAGCTGCGGGTCCTCGCTGAAGGACTCGTACGTGCGGCCCCAGCGGTCGTTGCGGGCCACGCACAGGCAGGGCGCGAAGGTCCAGTCGATTCCGGTGCCCGCCACCTCCTCGGCCGTCGCCCGCCCGACCCGCTCCACCAGGTCGGGGTCGCGGGTCGCGCCGAGCCCGATGTTGTGCGGGAAGATCGTGGCCCCGACGACGTTGTTGTGCCCGTGCACGGCGTCGATGCCGTAGATCATCGGAATGCCGAGCGAGGTGGACAGCGCCTGCCGCTGGAAGTTGTCGTACATGTCGGCCCAGGACGACGGGGTGTTCGAGGAGGGCGCGGAGCCGCCGCCGGACAGGATCGAGCCCAGCCGGTACGCCGCGACGTCCGAGATCGTCGTCAGGGCCGACCGGTCGGCCTGGGTCATCTGCCCGACCTTGTCGTCAAGCGACATCCGGGACAGCAGGTCGTTCACCCGCGTCGCCACCGGAAGGCTCGGATCCTTGTAGGGGGCGTCCGCCGCCCGCGCGGCCTCGCGACCGCCGGCGAAGACGGCGCCGAGCGCCACGGCGAGCAGCGCCACGAGCGCCGGTATCCAGACGGGTCTCAGCCGGGATGTCATCGCGTCCTCCTAGGGGGTCCCGCCGACCGTAGGAATCGCCGGGAATTCGGGTCAAACGAGGTGACTCCCGGACACTCGCCACCAGCCGTGGGCGAGGAAAGTTTCACGTTCCATGCCCGGCATCCGCCCAGAGCGGATCCGCTGCCGGCGAAGATCTCACCGATGGCCCGCGGGGCGGCCCTAACGTCGCCCCATGGATCTGGTCGAACTGCTCCCCAGCCTGTATTTCCTGCGGTTTCCCGTGGGGCACGTCTACCTGTGGCGCGACCCCGACGGGCTGACCCTGATCGACTCCGGGGTTCCCGGCTCCGCGCCGCTCATCGCGGACGCCGTCCGTACGCTCGGGCACGTGCCGTCCGACGTACGGCGCCTGGTCCTGACGCACTTCCACGAGGACCACACCGGCTCGGCGGCCGACATCGCCACCTGGGGCGACGTCACCGTGTACGCCCACCGCGACGACGCGCCCTTCGTCCGGGGCGAGGCGGACGGACCCCCGCCGATTCTGTCCGGATGGGAGCAGGAGCTGTGGGACGCGGTTCACGCGGGCATGCCGCACGTGCCCGCGCCGCCCGTGCGCGTGGACCGCGAACTGGACGACGGCGACACGCTGGACTTCGGCGGCGGGGCGCGGGTGCTGGCCGTCCCCGGTCACACTCCGGGCAGCCTGGCGCTTCACCTGCCGGAGCCGGGGGTGCTGTTCACCGGCGACACGATCGCGCGCGCCCCCGACGGGCAGGTCATCCTCGGCGTGTTCAACGCCGACCCGCCCGCGGCCGTCGCCTCGCTCGCACGGCAGGCGGCCCTCGACGTCGAGATCGCCTGTTTCGGCCACGGCGAGCCCGTCACGGAGGGCGCCTCCCGGCTCATCGGGGACACCGCGGCCCGCCTCACCGGATGAAGCCCGTCAGCTCCTCCGCGAACTCGATCTGCGGCTCGGCGACGAGCAGCTCCCCGAACCGGGCCACAAGACCCGAGACGTACGGCGTGGCGAAGTGGGCCTCGCGGGCGTCGTCGTCGACGTACTTCTCGTAGATGATGAACGTGTCCGGGCCCTGCCGGTGGAGCACGAAGGCCAGGGCGCCCTCCTCGTCCCGGGTGGCGGCGGCGATGCCGCGGACGGCCGCCTCCACCTCGTTCGCGTGTTCGGGCTTGGCCCGCAGGATCGCCACACACACCGACATCGCCGGGTCCCCTCTCGGACGGGACGACTGACCGCTGATCATGGTCAGCGTACGGCAACGTCCCCGGCGGCGCGCCGCGGAAGATCACATGGGTGAGGCCGGCGCGGGCGGGGGATGTCTCGACCGTCCCCCATCCCCCAGCGGCCGCCGTGGGGAGCCGCAGTTAGGGGTGCGCATGCGCGTCATCGCCGTCGAGTCCACCGAACTGTTCGTCCGCCCGGCCGCCGGCCGGGACGACCCGCGTCAGGTGGTCCGGGTCGTCCTCGACGAGGTGCCGGACGGCGCGTCCCCGGTGGTGGAGGTCACCGGCCCCGGGGTGCGGGGCGAGCACGCGGCGGACGGACGGCCCCCCGGCATGGCGCCGGTGGGGGCCGAGATGCCGATGGCTGTCGAAGTGCCCCTGGTGATCGAAGTGCCCGTGGAGGCGGCCGCGCCCGCCGCGGCCCCGGGCGCGCGCGTCCCGATCAGCGTGCGGGCCGCCGCGGGCCGGGAGCGGTGCACGGCCGAGGGCGAACTGCTCGTGGCCGAGCCGGGGTGGACGGTCTGGATGATCCCCCACTTTCACTACGACCCGGTCTGGTGGAACACCCAGGCGGCCTACACCGCCACCTGGGACCGGGCGGGCGGCCTGGCGCAGGCGAACCGGCAGGAGTTCCAGTACGCGGGGTTCGATCTCGTCCGGCTCCACCTGGACACCGCCAGGAGGGAGCCCGGCTACGCGTTCGTGCTCGCGGAGGTCGACTACCTGAAGCCGTACTGGAACGCCCACCCCGAGGATCGGGCGTACCTGCGCCGCCTGCTCGCGGAGGGCCGGGTGGAGATCATGGGCGGCACGTACAACGAGCCGAACACCAACCTGACCGGGCCCGAGGCGACGATCCGCAACATGGTGCACGGGATCGGCTTCCAGCGCGACGTGCTCGGCGGCGATCCGGCGACGGCCTGGCAGCTCGACGCGTTCGGGCACGATCCGCAGTTTCCCGGGCTGGCCGCCGAGGCGGGGCTGACCTCCAGCTCGTGGGCGCGCGGGCCCTACCACCAGTGGGGCCCGATGCTCGCCCGCGGGGGCTGGGGCGACCCGTCGGCGATGCAGTTCCCCTCGGAGTTCGAGTGGGTGTCGCCGTCGGGGCGCGGGGTCGTCACCCACTACATGCCGGCCCACTACAGCGCCGGGTGGTGGATGGACTCCGCACCGACTCTGGAGCAGGCCGAGGCCGCAGTCTACGAACTGTTCACGCTGCTCAAGAAGGTCGCCGCGACCCGCAACGTGCTGCTGCCTGTCGGCACCGACTACACCCCGCCCAACAAGTGGGTCATGGAGATCCAGCGCGACTGGAACCGGCGCTACGTCTCGCCCCGGTTCGTCTGCGGGCTGCCGAGGGAGTTCTTCGCCGCCGTCCGGGACGAGGGCGTCCGCCTGACGCCGCAGACGCGGGACATGAACCCGATCTACACCGGCAAGGACGTGTCGTACATCGACACCAAGCAGGCGCAACGGCACGCCGAGACGCGGCTCGCCGACGCGGAGAAGTTCGCCGCGATCGCCGCCGCGACCCTCGGCGCGCCCTACCCGCATGCCGCCCTCGACAAGGCCTGGCGCCAGATCGCCTACGGCGCGCACCACGACGGCATCACCGGGTCGGAGTCCGACCAGGTCTACCTCGACCTGATGACGGGCTGGCGGGAGGCCTACGACCTGGGCGGGCGGGTCCTCGACGCGTCGCTGCGCCGCCTCGGCGAGGGGCTGACCGGCGTCGCCGTCTGGAACCCCTCCTCCTGGCCCAGGACCGACCTCGTCCGCGTGCGGCTGACGCTGCCCGAGCCGGGCGCGTACGGCGTCGCGCTCGACCCGCCCGAGCGCGGTCTGCTGCTGGAGCATCCCGAGCGGCACCCCGACGGCAGCCTCGCGGCCGTGGACGCGGTCTTCGTCGCCGACGACGTGCCCGCGCTCGGATACCGCACGTTCCGGCTGGTGCCCACCACCGAGCCCGCCCCGATCGGCTGGGCCGTACGCGAGGGCACCCGGATCGCGAACGCCACGCACGCGGTGGAAGTCGACCCCGAGCGCGGCGGAGCGGTGTCGAGCCTCACCGTCGAGGGCCGCGAGCTGCTGCAGCAGGACCGGGTGGGCAACGAACTGCTCGTCTACGACGAGCACCCGGCGCACCCCCGATTCGGCGAGGGCCCCTGGCACCTGGTGCCGGACGGCGGGGTGAGCGGCTCGGCCGCGGCCCCCGCGGAGGTCGCCGTCGCCGAGTGCCCGGCCGGCCGGCGGATCGTCGTCGGCGGCCGGGTCGGCCCGGTCGTCTACACCCAGGAGATCACGCTCTGGAACGGGCTGCCCCGGGTGGACCTGACCACCCACGTGGACGAGTTCCACGGCTCCGACGTGCTGCTCCGGCTGCGCTGGCCGGTGCGGGCGCCGGGGGCGCTGCCGGTCAGCGAGGTCGCCGGCGCCGTCGTCGGCCGCGGGTTCGGCCTGATCGACGTGGACTCGGCGGAGCACCCGTGGACGCTGGACAACCCCGCGCACAACTGGTTCGCGCTGTCGTCCACGGCCCGCGTCGTGCTGCGCTCGCCCGCCGGACGTCCCCTCGGCGCGCGGGCCGTCGGCGTCGCCGAGATCATCGCGCCGGAGGACGCGGACGCGGGCGAGCTGAGAGACCTCGCCGTCGCCCTCGTACGGCAGGGTGTGACCTCGACGTGCTCCGCCGGGCCCGGCCCCCGGTACGGCAACCTCGCCGTGGACTCCAACCTGCCCGATGTGCGCATCGCGGTCGGCACGCCCGAGGAGAACCCGTTCGTCGCGGCGCTGCTGGACGACGCGGAGGCCGCGGAGCTGCGCGCGCGTCTCGGCGCCGAGGGCCGGGCCCGCCTGTGGGTGCCCGCCGACGAGCCGCTGGAGAAGGTCTGGGTGCCGGGCGCGGACCTCACCGGCCTCCGCGACCTTCCGGTGCTGGTGGTCTGCGGCGATGGCGCGGTCGGGGAACTGGTCGCCGACCTCGCCGACGCAGCCGTGGAGGTGGTGACGGACGCCGAGCCGGCCGACGCGGTTCTCGACGACTACACGATCGGGCTGGTGAACCGCGGCATCCCGGGCTTCGCGGTCGATCCGTCGGGGGCGTTGCACGTGTCGCTGATGCGGTCGTGCACGGGCTGGCCGTCCGGCGTGTGGATCGACCCGCCGCGCCGCACCGCGCCCGACGGCTCCGGCTTCCAGCTCCAGCACTGGACCCACACGTTCGAGTGCTCCCTGGTGGCCGCCCCGGGCGACTGGCGCGCGGCCGACCTCGTACGGCTCGGCCACGACGTCAACCATCCGCTGGCGGCGACCGTGGGCCGGGACGGTCCGGCGGGCGAGTCGCGGTCGTTCCTGGAGACCGGGCCCGGCCTGGTCCTCACCGCGCTCAAGGCGGCGGGCAACCCGATCGCCTCGGGCCGGACGCCCGGTCCGGTGACCGCGCTGACCGCTCGGGTGTATGAGGCCGTCGGCCGGACCGTCCCGCTGTGGATCACCACGACGCTGCCCCTGGGCACGGGGTCCGGGGGAACGGCGCCGTGGCGGCGGGCCGACCTGCTGGAGAACGTCACCGGGGACGCGCCCGGCACCCTCGACGGCATGGAGATCGTCACGCTGGTCGCCCCGCTCCGTCCCGGGCCGCCCGCGGACGTGGCGGGGGAGCAGACCGGCGGCCCAGAGGCGAGGGGTCCTGGCGCCAGCGGTCCTGAGGCGAGCGGTCCTGAGGCGAGCGCCGGCGGCCGGGTGGTGGCCTGCGGGAGCGCGCCCGTGGTGCCGGAGACCGAGCCGCACCAGCCGGTCCACACGCGTTACTGGCTGAACAACACCGGGCCCGCGCCGATGGGCGACCTGCCGGTCGCCGTGCACCTGTCCCCGTCCGACCTGGACGTCGCGGGGCCGGTGGACCTCACCCTGACCGTCGCCTCCGGCCTCACGGAGGACCTGGCGGAGGGCGTGGTCACGCTCACCGCCCCCGACGGCTGGTCGGTGGCGCCCGCGGTCCGGCCGTACGTGCTGCGTCCCGGAGGCCACGCCGCCGTGCCGGTTCGGGTCACGCCGCCCGCCGGCGCCGAGACCGGCCTCCACCTGCTCACCGCGCGCATCGAGTTCGGCGGCCAGGCGTACGAGGACGTGACCCAGCTGCACGTGTTCCGGCCGGGGGAGAGCGGGCGGCGGTCACCGGGGCTGGAGGTGACGCTGGAGGGGCTCGGCCACCCCCCACACCTGCGGCTCGGGCCCGGCGGCCGGGCGGAGGTCGTGGTGCGGCTGCGGTCGGAGGCGCGGTCGCCGGTCGCCGCGCAGGCGCAGCTCGTCAGCCCGTGGCAGACGTTCGGGATGTTCCCCGAGTGGAACCGCGGGGCCGTCGTGCCGCCCGAAGGCGAGGCGGAGGTCTGCTTCCCGGTACGCGTGCCGCCGGGCGCCCGCCCCGGCCGCTGGTGGGCGCTGGTGAAGATCGCCTGCGCCGGGTGGCTGCACTACACCGACACGATCGAGGTCGAGGTGGAGCCGTGAACGGCCCGGACGTTCCCCCGGCCGGCGGCGCGCCGGCCGTTCCGCGCCGGCCGGTTCCGCGCGACGCTTCGCCGATGCACACCACCTCGCGGGGGCGCCGGGAGTGGCGCGCGTGACCGGGGGCGTCCTCCCGCCGGAGGACGCCGTCGCAGGCGACGGCGCGATCGCGGCGGTGGTGGGGGAGAGGGTCGTCACGGTCGCCGAGGTGGACCGGCGGCTGCGCCTGATGCGCGGCGGCCCGCTCGCGGCCCGGCTGCCGCACCCGGATTCGGCCGAGGGCCGCAACCTGCGCCGCTGGCTGGTGCAGGTCATGGTGGCCGAGGCGCTGGCCGAGCAGGAGGCGGCCCGTCTGGGCCTGGCGTCCGAGCATCCCGGCCCGCCCGGGCCCCTCCCAGCGCCGGAGCCCCGCCCTGTGCCCGAGCTCCTTTCAGCACCCGGGCCCTGCCCGCAGTCCGAGGGGGCGGCCGTCGTGCCCGGGGCCGTGCTCACCCTGGCGGGCGCGCTGCGCACCGGAGGAGTCGCGGCGGCGGTGCTGGCGGCGTCACCGGCGGCGCGAGCGGTGTGCCAGGTGCTCGCCGCCGGCCGCGAGCCGGCCGAAGACGAGGTGCGCGACTACTACCGGCGCAACCTCGACCGTTTCACGACGCCGGAGACGCGGTGGGTCCGTCCGTTCGGGCCGGTCCGGCGCGGGGAGATCACCGGGCCGATCGAGGACGCGGTCTTCGCCGCCCGCCAGGGGGAGACGGTCGGGCCCGTGGAGGGCCCCGGCGGCCCCTGGACCCTGGTGGTCGAGCGGATCGAGGCGGCGCGGCGGGAGCCGTACGCGGCTGTGCGGGAGCGGATCCGCGCGGAGCTGGCGAAGGAGAACGGGGAGCGGGCATTCGCCCGCTGGCTCGACGCGCGGCACGCCGGCTCGGTGGTGCTCGCGCCGGGGCACGAGCATCCGGCCGACCCGGCCCAGCCCGACGCCGACCACCGGCACTGACCTGCGAAACACCCGGTTCCCCGGAGGTCCGACCCCGGCGTTTCGGGGCACGTGAGTAGGCATGGCACAGCAAGTCAGCGCCTTCGACGCGCAGTTCCTGAACTTCGAGACGGCCACCAACCTCGCGCACATCGCGGCGCTCACGATCCTCGACCCCTCCGGCAGGCCCGGCGGCGCGCTGACCCGCGAGGACCTGATCGCGCTGCTCAAACGCCGGCTCCATCTCGCGCCGCCGCTGCGCAGACGGCTGGTCGAGGTGCCCCTCGGGCTCGACCACCCCTACTGGGCCGAGGACCGCGAGGTCGACTTCGACTATCACGTACGGGAGCTGGCGCTGCCTCCCCCCGGCGACGACCACAAGCTCGCCGTGCAGGTCGCCCGGCTGCACGGGGCCCGGCTCGACCGGGGCCGGCCGCTGTGGGAGATGTACCTGATCCACGGCCTGGCCGGGGGCCGGGTGGGGATCTACACGAAGGTCCACCACGCCGCCGTCGACGGTGTCACCGGGGCCGAGGTGCTGGCCGCCGTGATGGACTTCGAGCCCGAGCCGGCCGCCGTTCCCGCCCCGGAGGCCGCGCCCGAGCCGCAGCCGGCCCCCGACGCGATCGAAATGGTGATCAGGGGCATCGCGCGGGTGCTGGACAACCCGTTCGCCCTGCTGCGCTTCATCGCCGAGGCGACGCCGCGGCTCGATGAGGTGCCGTTCGTGGCCCAGCTCCCGGGGGTGGGGCTGGTCTCGCGGTTCGTCCGCGGCATCGGCGGCCGGGACGCCGAGCCCCTGCCCGAGCTGCCCCGCATGGTGGTGCCGCGCACGCCGTTCTCCGGGCCGATCTCCCGGCACCGCCGGTTCGCCTTCGGTCAGCTGCCCCTCGACGAGGTCAAACGGATCAAGAACGCCTTCGGCGTCACCGTGAACGACGTCGTCATGGCGATGTGCGCCACGGCGCTGCGGCGCTGGCTGGCCAAGCGCGACGAGCTGCCCCGGCAGCCGCTCGTCGCCGGGATCCCGGTCTCCACCCGGGGGCAGGCCGCCAACGGCACGGTCGCCAACGAGGTCCTGCTGACCATGACGAGCCTGCCGACGGACGTGGCCGACCCGAGCGAACGGCTGCTGTTGGTGAACCGGTCGATGGGCCTGCTCAAGGAACGGCTGGCCGCGGCCCCGGCGGCCTGGCTCCTGGAGTTCAGCCAGGCGATGCCGGCCGCGCTGAGCGCGCTGGCGGCCAGGTCAGCCTTCCGGATCGCCTCGCGTACGGGTTCCGCGATGAACCTCATGATCTCCAACGTGCCGGGGCCCCAGACGCCGCTCTACGTGGGCGGGGCGCGGGTCGCCGCGCTCTACCCGATGTCGGTGATCACGGACGTCAGCGGGGGGATCAACATCACGGTGTTCTCCTACGACGGCAGGCTCGACTTCGGAATCGTCACCGACCGCGACATGGTGCCCGACGTGTGGGACCTCATCGACTACCTGCGGGATTCGCTGGCCGAGTACGGCGCGCTGGCCGGCCGGGCCCGGCCCCGTACGCGCAGGGCGCGGCGGCCGGAGGAGCCGGGTCACGAGAATTTCCGGCAAAACCGTTGATCTTGTTCGTCCCGCGCCGGACAGTGGTGGGGGCGAAGGAGGACAAGGGTGACAGGGGTCAGGACGGCGCTGGTCATCGGGGGCGGAATCGCCGGCCCGGTCACGGCGCTCGCACTACGCAGGGCGGGGATCGAGGCCACGGTCCACGAGGCCTACGAAACGCCCGCCGACGGGCTCGGCGGCTGGCTGCAGGTGGCGCCGAACGGACTGGAGGCGTTGCGGATCCTCGGGGCCGCCGACTCCGTGGAGGCGAGCGGCCGGCCGATCAGGCGCACGATCATCGCGGACGGCCGGGGGAGGAAGTTCGGCGCGTACACCGGTGTGCCGGGCCTGCCGCCCGGTCGCGCTCTGCGGCGCTCGGAGCTCTATCGCCTGCTGCACGACCACGCGGCGGCGCAGGGCGTGCGAGTCGAGCACGGCAGGCGGCTCGACGGCGTCGAGGAGACGGACGACGGGGTGACCGCGCGGTTCGCCGACGGAAGCACCGCGACCGCCGACGTGCTCGTCGGCGCGGACGGCATCCGCTCCACGGTCCGCACGCTCGTCGACCCGGAGGCGCCGGGCCCGGCGTACGCGGGGCTGATCGCGTTCGCCGGCCGGGCGGATCTGACGGTGCCCGGCCCGCCGGACACCATGCACTACGTCTTCGGCAGGCGGGCCTTCCTCGGCCACTGGACCGGGCCGGACGGCCGCACCGTGTGGTTCGGCAACCTCCCGCGGCCCGAGCCGATGACCGCCGCGCAGGCGCGGGAGGTGCCCGCGGCGGAATGGCTGGAGGTGCTGCGCGAGGCGTACGCGGACGACGTGCCCGGGGGCGACCTGCTCCGGCACACCGAGGCCGCCGAGCTGTCCGCCGTGGGCGCGCTGGAGATCCTGCCCGCGGTGCCGCGGTGGCACCGCGGCCGGATGGTGCTGGCCGGCGACGCGGCGCACGCGCCCTCGCCCAGCTCCGGCCAGGGCGTCGCGCTCGCGGTGGAGAGCGCGGTTCAGCTCGCCCGCTGCCTACGTGACCTGCCGGACGTGCCCGCCGCGTTCTCCGCGTACGAGAGGCTGCGCCGGGACAGGGTGGAGAAGATCGCGGCGTCCGCGGCGAGGACGAACAGCAGGAAGGCGTCCGGCCGCCTGGCCCGGATGCTCATGAGCGTCACCGCGCCGATCGCCATGCGGACCTTCGCCACTCCGCGCAGGATGTTCGGCTGGATGCACGGCTACCGGATCGACTGGGACGAGACCGTCACGCCCTGATCGTTAGCCTGGCCGCGGTTCTCCAGCACCAGCACCGTGATCCCGGCCGTGAGCAGCAGGGCGAAGAGGGCGGCGACCACGGCGAACACGATCGACTGCCGGGACATGCCGGTGCGCGGCGGAGGCGGGGGAACCGGCCCCTGCCGGGGTCCCGGCGGCCGGTGACCGGATGGCCGGACCGCGTGTGGCCGGTGCCCGTCCGACCGGAGCCCCGGTGCCGCGTTCGGCGCCGCGTTCGGTGCGGTCACCGCACGGCGCAGGTCCTGGCCGCCCGCGGGAACGCCTCCGGCCGGGCCGGTGAGCGCGTGCCCCGGCGCGGCGGGGACGCGGGTCTCGCCGGGCCGCCGCTCCTCTGGGCGCCGTACGGACGCCGCGGCGGGCCCGGAGAGTGGTGCGGCGGGCCCGGAGGGAGACGGGGCGCTCCATCCCGGGCCGCCTGCCGGGCTTCCGGACGCGGCGGGGTGCGGGTGATCCCCGGAGGCGGAGCCGTCCGGCGCCAGGGCGGCGAGCGCGTCCCGCAGCGCGGCGGCGGTCGGGATCCGTCGGGCCGGATCGGTCTCCATGCCGTGGCGCAGGACGGCGGTGAGCGCGGCGGGCACGCCGGGAATGTCGGGCACCGGCAGCCGGTGCAGCGCCATGATGGCCGCGATGTTCACCACGCCGCTGTCCGGGAAGCGCGGCGGCCTGCCCTGGAGCAGGGCGTACAACGTGGCCGAGAGCGCGTACACGTCTCCGGCGGCCGTGGGCTCGGTGAGGTCGAAGGCCTCCGGCGGAGCGTAGGCGGGCGTGAGCGACTCGCGCGTGACCGACACCTCGCCCCGCGCCGCGCCGCTCTGTCCCGGCATCGTGGCCAGCCCGAAGTCCGACAGGGCGACCATGCCGTACGAGTTGACCAGGATGTTGGCGGGCTTGAGGTCGCGGTGGAGGACGCCCACGGCGTGGGCGGCGGCCAGCGCGTCGGCGATCTTGATGCCGATGTCGCGCACCTCGCGGGGGCCGAGCGGGCCCGCCTCGCGCAGCCGGTCGGCGAGCGACCCGTGCGGGCACAGCTCCAGCACCATGTACGGCCGTCCGTCGGGCAGCACGCCCGCGTCGTAGACGTCGGCCACGTGCGGATGGCCGGACAGGGCGCCGGCGGACGTCACCTCGCGCATGAACCTGCGCCGGTCGCGGTCGGAGACGAGCACGCGGTTGTCGACCTTGAGCGCGACCTCGCGGCCCACCGCGAGCTGCCTGGCCCGGTAGACGACCCCGAAGCCGCCCTGGCCCAGGATTCCGAGCACCTCGTAGCCCGGCACCAGCGGCCCGCCCGCCTCGCCCACCTCACACCTCCAGAGGACCCGGCGGAACCGTTCAGCGGCGGATCCCTGACCGGAGAATCCGGACCGGAAAACCCGCGTCCGGCACATTACCGGAGTGATCGCCCATAGGGCCCGGTCTTGATCCAGGCGACGCGGAATCGGCACCTATGCTGTGCTCATGACGGGGCTCACAACGGGCGGCGCCACGACGGGAGGCACTGCGACAGGCGGCACTGCGACGGGCGGCACTGGGACGAGCGGCCGGAGCCCGGAGCGGCGCAGAGACCTGCTCGACGCGGCCGACCGGGTGATCCGCAGAGAGGGCCCGCAGGCGTCCATGGCCGCGATCGCGGCGGAGGCGGGGATCACCAAGCCGATCCTCTACCGTCACTTCGGCGACAAGAGCGGCCTTTACCAGGCGCTCGCCGAGCGCCACACGCGCGTCGTGATCGACCTGCTGCGCCCGGAGTTCGCCAGGGCCATGTCCGACCCCCGGGCCCGCGCCCGGGGCGCCATAGAGGCGTACCTGGAGACCATCTCGGCCAACCCCAACCTCTACCGCTTCCTGTTCCACCGGGCCAGCGCCGAGGACTGCCGCACCCGCACGCAGATGGCCGCCATCGTGCGCAGCGTCGGCGAGGAGCTGGGCGCGGCGCTCGCGGAGGAGGGCGTCGCGGACCCGGTACGCGCCCGGGTGCTCGGCCACGCGTTCGTCGGCATGGTGCAGGCGATCGGCGACTGGTGGCTGGAGAACCCCGGGCTCGACCGCGACACGGTGGTGGACAGCCTCGCCGACGTGATCGCCGGGGCGCTCCGGCCCTGACGACGCCTGCTCTCGTCGTCCCCAATCGGCTCAGATAACGCCCAAATCCCTTTAAGGGCCCCCTCGTGGCCTTCGTAGCGCATGCCCGCGAAACATCGATGTCACCCGGTCAGGGTAATTTAGTTGCGCTAACTAACTGTCCGTCCGTAGCGCGCTGCGCGGAAACAGGCCGCGCGCTGTACGGACCAAGAGGAGGGGAACCACTCCGTGGCCGTAGCGAACCAGTCCCGGGCGGGGACATCGCCGCAGTCGGCGCCGTCCTCGCGGTACAAATGGATCGCGCTGTCCAACACCACCCTCGGCGTCCTGATGGTGACGATCAACCAGTCCATCGTGCTGATCGCCCTTCCGGACGTCTTCCGCGGCATCCACCTGAACCCGCTCGACCCCGGCAACACGGGCTACCTGCTGTGGATGATGATGGGCTTCATGGTCGTCACGGCCGTACTGGTGGTGATGTTCGGCCGCCTGGGCGACATGTTCGGCCGGGTCCGCATGTACAACCTCGGGTTCGCGGTCTTCAGCCTGTGCTCGATCATGCTGTCGCTGACCTGGATGGACGGCGACGCGGGGGCGCTGTGGCTGATCGGGTGGCGGATCGTGCAGGGCGTCGGCGGCGCGCTGCTGTTCGCCAACTCCACCGCGATCCTTACCGACGCCTTCCCCGTCCGGCAGCGGGGCACCGCGCTCGGCATCAACTCGATCGCCGCCATCGCGGGATCCTTCCTCGGCCTGGTCATCGGCGGCGTCCTGGCCCCGGTCGACTGGAAGGCGATCTTCCTGGTCTCCGTGCCGTTCGGGATCTTCGGCACGATCTGGGCGTACGTCAAGCTCAAGGACAACGGCGTGCGGCGCCGGGCGCGCATGGACTGGTGGGGCAACGCGACCTTCGCCGTCGGCCTCATCGTCCTGCTGGTCGGCATCACCTACGGCATCCAGCCGTACGGGACCGGCGTGATGGGCTGGGGCAACCCCTGGGTGATCGCCGCGCTCGGCGGAGGCGTCCTGCTGCTCGCGCTGTTCGCCTGGATCGAGACCAAGGTGGACGAGCCGCTGTTCCGGCTCGAGCTGTTCCGCAACCGCGCCTTCCTGGCGGGCAACGTCGCCAGCCTGCTGACCGCCCTCGGACGCGGCGGCCTGCAGTTCATGCTGATCATCTGGCTGCAGGGCATCTGGCTGCCGCTGCACGGCTACAGCTTCGAGGAGACGCCGCTGTGGGCGGGCATCTACATGATCCCGCTGACCGTGGGCTTCCTGCTGTCGGCGCCGGTCTCCGGCTGGCTGTCCGACCGGTTCGGCCCGCGGATGTTCACCGTCGGCGGCGCGCTGGTCACCGCGGCGAGCTTCTACGCCCTGATGACCCTGCCCACGGACTTCGGCTACGGCGTCTTCGCGCTGCTCATCCTGATCAACGGTGTCGGGTCCGGCCTGTTCTCCTCGCCCAACCGGGCCGAGATCATGAACTCGGTCCCGGCGGAGTCCCGGGGCGTCGGCGCGGGCATGACCGCCACCTTCCAGAACTCCTCGATGGTGCTGTCCATCGGCGTGTTCTTCAGCCTGATGATCGCGGGCCTGGCGCAGTCGCTGCCGCACACCATGCACGACGAGCTGGTGGCCCAGGGCGTGCCCGCCGCGCAGGCCGAGGGCATCGCCCAGCTGCCGCCGATCGCCGTGCTGTTCGCGGCGTTCCTCGGATACAACCCGTTCCGGCAGCTCCTCGGCGGCATCCTCGACCGGCTGCCCGACGGCGGCGCCCACCTGACGAGCAAGGAGTTCTTCCCGCACCTCATCGCGGGCCCCTTCCACCAGGGCCTGGTCATCGCCTTCTGGTTCGCCGTGGCCGCGTGCCTGGTGGCCGCCCTGTCGTCGCTGCTGACCGACCGCGTCGGCCGCAGGCACCGCGCCGCCGCCCACGAGTCGCTCGGCTCCGAGCTCGCCGCGGTCTCCGGCGAGGCCGGCCTGGCCGGCAACGAGCTCGTCGTCCCGGACGAGGAGTTCGACGCCCAGGGCGCCGCGCCTGACACGAGGAAGCCCTGACCGGCCCGGCCGCTTCTGTTCTCCGCCGTGTCCCCGCCGTGTCCCCGCCTCATCCTCACCGGGACGGGGCGGGGCGCGCCGGTCCTCAGCCGACCGTCACCCTGGCGTACTGGTAGGCGGTGCGGCCGTTCTCGTCCCCGGAATGGGACCGGCCGGTCATGACCTCGTTGGTGCCCGCCCTTGAGGCGTGCTTGCTCTCCTTCATGTACTCCGTCCAGTGACGGTCGACGAGCCGCACCGGCCTGCCCTGCCACGACAGCCGGGAGCAGTAGTAGAAGGTGAAGCCCTTCTCGTCCCCGTAATGGTCCCGGCGGACGAGGGCGTAGTCGTCGGGAGTGACGAAGTAGGTGTGGTCCTCCCACTCGTCGTCCTTGTACGGGGGGCTCACCACCACGACCCGCTCGCTGTTGATGTAGATCTGGCCGCAGAAGTACGTGGTGTAGCCGTTCTCGTCCCCCGAATGCGCCCGGCCGATCATCACCTCGTCCTCGGGGCACCAGAAGTAGCTGTCCGATTCCCGAACCGTCGCGGTGTAGCCCTGGAGCACCTGGACGAACGGCGCCGCGGCCGCGGCCGCCGGGGCCGGGGGGGTCACGGTCAGCGCGGTCAGCGCCGTCGCCGCCGCCGCGGCCGATAACACCTTCTTACGCATGGAGACGTCCTCGTTCCTGTCGTGTCTCATCCACGACGGAACCTTCGTCCATGCCGCTTCATCGATGCTTGGCCCCGGCTTGTCGGCTACTTGGACGAGGCCGCGGCGGTCGTGCCACGCCGTCCGCTCAGCACGTCGAAGGGGACCGCGGGACGCGGACCTTGCGGCTGCTGGGCGCGGCCGGCCTCGACATGCTGGACGGCTGGCAGCCCGCGCCGCGGGGCGCTCTGGCGTTGATGCTCGTCGTCACCGGCGTGCCGCATTTCCTGCCCTCATGGCGGCGCGACTTCGTCGCCATGTTCCCGGTCAACGTCCTGGCAGCCCGCCGCGGCCTCGCCCTGGCGGGAAAGCCGGTGACCCCGCTGCTCGCCCGCGCCGCTCTGCAGGTGCTCTTCGTCGCCGCCGCCGTCGCTGTGGCCGTGTGAACCGGAGGCCCGCCGGCGTGCTCCGCTCGGCGCCGCCGTCGGCAGGGGGATATCCCTACGTCCGATCGGGGGGCCTATCGGATTTCACCCGGCACGCGTCTCGGCGAGCGTGAGACGAAGCGGCACAAACGCGAAGGAGGGCACGACGCATGCGTGGCAGAACACGACTCGTGGCCGCCGGGCTCGCGACGGCGGCGATGACGGCCGGGCTCGTCCCGGCGCAGGCGCAGGCCGCCGAGCATCGGGCGGCGAAGGATCGGCCGGCGATCGAGTGGACGGCGTGCGAGGGGGCAGGGTTCCCCGCGGAAACGCAATGCGGCACGATCGACGTGCCGCTCGACTGGGCCCGCCCGGACGGGCGGACGACGACCCTGCGCGTCGCGCGGCTGCCGGCCACCGATCCCGCCCGCAGGATCGGCAGCGTGCTGCACATCCCCGGCGGCCCCGGCAACAGCGGGATCGAGGACATCAAGCAGGCGGCGGGCGATCTCGCCGGCATCAGAGAACGCTTCGACCTCGTCTCCTACGACCCGCGCAACACCGATCTCGCCGCCAAGCTGCCGGAGTCCTGCGCGCGGCCGGCGGTGCCGGCCCTGACCGAGCCCCGCGACCGGGCCGAGTACGACGCCCAGGCCCGCGCGATCGCCGCGGCCACCCGCAGGTGCCGGGCCGAGGACCGCAGCGGACTGTACGGCAGGCTCGACTCGGTGTCGGTGGCCCGCGACACGGAGGCGATCCGCGCGGCCCTGGGGGAGCCGCGGCTCAGCTTCATGACCGAGTCCGCCGGAGGCGTGCCGGCCGAGGCCTATCTCCGGCTGTTCCCGGAACGCGTCCGCGCCATGTACCTGGACGGTGTGATCGACCAGACCGCCGGCTGGACGAACCAGAGCCTGCTGGGCTACCGGGACCTGCAGCGGATATTCGGCCGCTTCACCGCCTGGTGCGCGGCGACGCCCGCCTGCGCCCTGCACGGCGAGGACGCCGGGAAGGTCTGGCGTGACCTCACCGCGCGGGCCGACAGGTCGCCGATCCCCGTCACCTCGCAGCGGTTCGGCCGGGGGAGGCTGACCGGCTCCTCCCTGCGGTGGTTCGGGTTCGCCCCCGACCCCGGGCCGGGGGACTCCCGATGGCTGACCTTCGCCGAGGCGGTCGACAAGGCCCGGCGCGGCGACGGCTCGGGCTTCGCCGACGCCGCCCTGGGCAACGCCCGCGCGTGGACGACGCCCCTCGCCCTCGGCATGACCTGCGCCGACGACCGGGGCTACCACGGCTACGAGGAGTACGTCAGGGCGCGCCGCGAGGCGCGCCGGGTCTCCCCGGACCTCGGCGGCGCGACCTTCGACCAGCTCGGCTGCGCGGGGTGGCCGCTGCCGATCGCGAACCCGTCCCGCCCCCTGCCCGTCCGCGGCCTGCCGCCGCTGCTCGGCGCGGGCACCTGGAGCGACTACACGCTGACCGACAGCCTGGTCCGGCGGGTCCCCGGCTCGGCCACCGTCCGGTACGACGGCCCCGGCCACGTGCTCTACCTCTCCGGCAACCGGTGCGCGATCGGGCACGCCACGCGGTATCTCACCGACCTGACCCTGCCCCCACCCGGCACCGTCTGCCTCCCCGGCGACTGACCGGGCTCTCCGGACGCGGCCTCCGCACGCTCACGGCGGAGGCCGCCGGCCATGTCACCCATCCACCTCCTCACCCGTACACCTGAGACACGCGGCGCTCGTAGGCGCGGCGCCAGGAGAGCCGGTAGAGGACCCGCATGATGGCCGGAGCGGAGCCGAAGATGTGGTCGCGGTCGGCGGGGGTGGCCACGTCGAGCAGCCAGGCGGCGAGCATCGGCAGGTCGCGGCCGTGGCTCTTGGTGACCTTCTTGCCCGACTCCTCCCACCAGGCCGCGCTGACGTGCTCTCTGATGAGCGGGACGACCTCGGACTCCTCCAGGTCGAGGTGGGTGTTCAGCAGCCGGTCAAGCGAGCGCAGGTCGGCCGCGACCTCGCGGGCCGGCCTGCCGCCGCCGGAGAGTCTGCCGATGACGGTGTCCATCTCCTGGTGGTCGGCCTCCAGCCGGTCCAGCACGGTACGGGCCTCCGGGACGAGGCCGCGCAGCAGCGGCCAGATCGCCTCGTCCTCCTCGGTGTGGTGGTGGTGCAGGGCGCGCAGCAGCAGCGCGAGGTGCTCGTCGACGACCGCGCGGCGCCGTTCGTCGCGGGGGTCGCAGCGGTCGAGGACCTCGGCCAGCCTGCCGAACTCGCGCCGCAGGCCGGTGTGGAAGACGAGGAACGTGACGAGGTCGGGAGCGGGGTCACCCGGTCGGCGCCGGGTCTGCGTCGGTGTTGTCATGGCCCCACGATGACCCCGGCCCCTTCACCGCCACTCAACGTCGACTTGCGGCCCGCTCCCCGGGAGGTTGTCAGTCGCGTACGGCCTCGCGTTCGCGGGCGATCCGGGCGGCCCACCAGGACAGCCCGGCCCTCGCGCAGCGCTTCGCGGCCGTGTCCAGATGCGCCCGCGCCGCCTCCGGCCCGGCCGCACCGCCCAGGTGGGCCATCCGTCCCAGGTAGTAGCCGACCGGCCCGGCGCAGAACGTCCCCGCCCCGAAGGCGATCCTGTCCTCGTACGGCAGGAGCCTGCGATAAGTCAGGGCGCACGCCTCGTGGTCGCCCGCGACGATCTGGGCCTCGCCCAGCAGGCAGAGCCCCGGCAGCTCGCCGAAGTCGCGCGGCATCGCGTGCCAGCCCTGCTCGCGTGCCGTCTCGGCCGCCGTGCGGTCGCCCCGCGAAGCGGCGATGAGCACGCCCATCACCTGGCGGTGGGCGGGGAAGGGGGAGTAGTGCGTCATCAGCTCGTCGGCGCCCTCGAAGTCGCGCATCGCGAAGTGCCGGGTGAGCAGCGCGGAGGAGAGTGTGCTGCTCGTGTGCCACAGGTTGAGCCGCTCACCGGCCTCGGCCGCCGCGGCGTACGCGTTGCTTGCGCCGTCGAAGTCCCCGTCGAGGAGACGCCGGGTCCCGGTCCAGATGAGGTGCTGGAACCGGGGCCAGGGCAGGTCGAGCCGCTCGACCAGCACCCCCGCCCGCTCGGCGGCCCGGTCGGCGCCCGCGACGTCGAACAGGTCGATCCGGGTCCGCTCTCTGATCATGTGACCGAGCAGCTCGAACCCGGGCAGCCCGAGCCGGGTGAGCTCCTCGCCGATCGCGTCGAGCTCCGTCATGTGCTCGGGGAGCTGCACGCCCAGATACCGCGCGTTCAGGGTGATCGCCAGCAGCTCCGGGCCGGCCTCCCCCGAGGCCACGAGACGGCGGGCCATCGCCAGCGCCTCGGCCGTGGCGGTGTCGCACCGGGGGTCGGCCGAGCCGTCGTAACGTTCCATCCCCAGGCAGCCGAGCAGCCTGCAGCGCAGTTCGGAGTCCCCCTCGGGCAGCGCGGTGAGGGCGTCCTCGATCCGCCGCACGGTGTGCAGCTCGACGTCGCCGTAGGTGTAGAACTTCCACAGCCCCGGAGCGTCCAGGCTGGTCAGCGCCCGCGCGGCGAGCAGCGGGTCGCCCGACCTGTCGGCCGCGAGCACCGCCTCCGCCCGGGTCTGCCTGGCCGAGAAGCCGTGACCTGCGGCGAGCTGCGCGCGGACCAGCTGGAGCAGGAGCTCGACGTGCTCGCGGGGGTCCGCGCCGGGCAGCGTTCCGTGCGCCTCGGCCGCCCGGCGCCACCACTGCGCGGCGTCCTCGTACGCGTGCCGTCCCGCCGCCTGCCCCGCCGTGGCGGACGCCCAGCGCACCGCGTCCGCCGCGGCGGCGGGCCCGGCGGCCATCGCGTGCCTGGCGAGGACCGCGAGGTCGGCTCCCGGCCGCAGTTCGAGCGCCCGGAGCGCGGTCAGGTGCAGCCCGGCCCGGCGGCGCGGCGGGATGTCGGCGTAGACCGTCTCCCGGACCAGATCGTGGGTGAAGCGCAGGTCCTCGTCGAGAACGCGGAGGGCGGTCGCGGCGTCGAGCGCCTCGTCGACGTCCGCGTCCGCGTCTGAGGCGTCCGCGACGACCTCGGCCAGCAGCCGCCGGTCCGCGCCGGTGCCGAGCACGGCCGCCGCGTCGATGGCGGGGCGGTGCCGGGCGGGCAGGTCGAGCAGGCGGCGGCGCAGGACGTCGGCCAGGCCCTCGGGTACCCCGGTGAGCGCCCTGTCGATGCCCTGGTCCTCGGCCAGCCGGAGGGTCTCGCGGATGAACAGCGGATTGCCCCGGGTCCGCTCGGCGAGCGCCGCCACGCTCGCCGCGTCGTGCAGCCCCGACAGCTCGGCGACCGCGGCGGAATCGAGCCCGGCGAGCGGCAGGCGGAGGGCGTCGTGCCGTCCGAGCAGCCCGAGCGTGTCGTGCACCGCGGCCGGCCCCTCGCCGGACCGCACGGTGATCACGACGGCGACCGCGCCGCGCAGCAGCAGCGCGAGGTCGGACAGCAGGCCCAGCGACGCCGTGTCGGCCCACTGGAGATCGTCGATCACCACGAGCAGCGGCCGGTCGGCCGCGGCCGACTCCAGGTAGGCCGCGGTCGCCTGGTGCAGCCGGAACCGGGCCTCGCTCGCCTCGGCGGGCCGTCCGGCGCCGGTGGCGGGGTCGTCTCCGGCGGCGTCGCCGAGCAGCACCCGCAGGGCGGCGGCCTGGGCGGGGGACGGGGGGACCCGGCCGGCGAGATCCCGCACGACCTGCTGCCACGGCCACAGCGCGGGCACGCCGGAGGTCTCGTGACACCTGCCCCAGGCGACCAGCCAGCCCTCGGCGGCCCGCCGCTCCGCGAACGCCTCCGCCAGCCACGTCTTGCCGATCCCCGGCTCCCCGGAGATCACGGCGATCCCCGGCCCGCGCTGTGTCACTCCCCGGGCCGCCTGGATCACGTCCCGCGCCAGCTCGTCGAGCCGGTCGACCTGCGTCCCCCGGCCGACGGCGCGCCGCTCGGGCAGGCCCGCCTCGGCCCGCGCCGCCTCGGTCCGCGTCTCCCGGACCGGTGCCGCCCGGCCCTGCCGTACGGGGGCGGGGACGTCGAGGGCTGTGTCGAGAGCCCTGTCGAGAGCCGTGTCGAGGGCGGGGTCCTGGGCGAGGATCGCCTCCTCCAGACGGCGCAGCGCCGGGCCGGGGTCGAGGCCGAGCTCCTCGGCCAGGCGGCCCCTGGCCGTGCGCAGCGCCTCCAGGGCGTCCGCCTGCCGGCCCAGGGCGTAGAGCGTGCGGGCGAGCAGCTCCCACAGTCCCTCCCGCAGGGGGTGCGCGGCCACCAGGGCCTCCAGCTCGCCCACCACGTGGGGGTCGCCCACCCGCCCCGCCAGGAGACGCTCCCGCGTCACCAGATGCGCCTCGGCGAGCCGCTCGATCTCCGGCCGGAGCCAGGGCACGTCGCCGAACTCCTCGTACGGCGTGCCGCGCCACAACGCCAGGGCGCGTTCCGGCTCGCCGGCCTGGGCCAGGCGGACGAACTCGTCGGCGTCCACCTCGTGCGGCCCGAGCGCGTATCCCGGAGGGCGGCTGAGGAGCACGGACGAGGGCGTGCGCGGAGCGCGGCCGGGTTCGAGCAGCCTGCGCAGGTTGGAGATGTAGCTGTGCAGCGTGCTCTGGGCGCGCGGCGGCGGCGCGCCGTCGTACAGGTCGTCGAGGATCGCGTCCACCGACACGGTCGCGCCCCTGGAGATCAGCAGGCGGGCCACCAGCAGCCGGGGCCGCGGCCCGCCGAGGTCGACGGGAACGCCGTCGACGTACGCCTCGACCGGGCCGAGCACCCGGAACATGACCGCCATGCCGGGATTGTGCCACGATCATCGGCCGAGACTGAGCCTTCAGCAGGGAGACTGAGCCCTCGGAAGGGGAGCACCCTGCTCTCAGGCGCCCAGCACGCCGGGCACGGCCGCACGGAGGTGTGCGAGGCTCGCGGCCGCGGCGTCCATGGCCCGACCGATCGGCCCGGTGAGCACGCCGTCCCGCTTCACCACGGCGCCGTCGCAGACGACCGTACGGACCAGCCCGGGGTGCCCGGCGAGGACGACGGCGGCGCGCGGGTCGAGCATCGGGGCCATGGCGGGGGTGCCGGCCTCGACCACGATCAGGTCGGCGCGCTTGCCGGGGGTGAGGCTGCCGGTGACGGCGGACAGCCCGGCCACCGCGGCGCCGTCGGCGGTGACCATCCGCAGCAGGTCGGCGGCGGCCAGCGGCGCCGGGTCCTGCGTGAACCTGTGGTGCGCGAGGGCCGCGCGCATCTGCGTGAACATGTCTCCCGAGGTGGCGACCTCGGTGTCGGTGCTGAGGCCGGTGACGAGACCCGCCCGCAGGAGACGGCCGGTGGCGGGCGTGCCGAGCCCGGGCATGGTCATCTCGATGAACGGTGAGACGCTCGCGGTCGCGCCCGCGCCCGCGGCGGCCTTCAGCTCGTCGTCGCCGGTCGCGCTCGCGTGCACCAGGGTGATCGTCTCGTCGAGCAGGCCCTCGTCGTGCAGCCATCCGACGCTGCCCGCCTTGTCGGCGGAGCCGACGTGCATGGTGGTCCGCAGGCCGAGCTCCCGCGCGAGCAGCAGGTCGCGCCGGGCGGCGGACGGCGCCGACACCTCGGGGCCGCGCGCCGCCAGGGCCATCGTCACGCGGGCGGTGTCGTCGCGGAGCACGTCCCTGACCCGGCGGACGTCCGCGGGAAGCTCCGCGTCGCTGTGGTCGCCCACCCAGGCGAGCGGGTCGATCTGCGGCCAGCCGTAGGCGAAGACGCCGCGGATCCCGCTGTCGCGCAGCGCGGCCACGGCGGCGTCGCTGTGCTCGGGGGTGTTCTGGATGTGGGACCAGTCGACGAGGGTGGTGATCCCGGCCTCCAGCGCGCCGAGCGCGCCGAGCAGGGTGCCCGCGTAGACGTCCTCGGGCCGGAAGTTCGGCCCGAGCTGGAGGAACGCGGCCCCCAGGTAGTCCATCAGGCTCCAGTCCAGCCCGATGTGGCGCAGCGCGGACTGCCAGGTGTGGCGGTGGGTGTCGACCAGGCCCGGCATCACCACACAGCCGGAGGCGTCGACGACGTCCGCGTCCGGGGACGCTCCGGCGGCGGAACCGACCGACACGATCACGCCGTCGCGGACGACGACGTCGGCGGGGCCGTCCTGCACCGCCGGGTCCATGCCGATCACGTGGCCGCCGGTGACGATCAGGTCGTTGCTGAGAGGCATCCTTCGCTCCTTCGTCGTTCGAGGTGATGCCTCTTTGTCCCACCGCATGCTTGTGGCCGGCTCCACGCGGCGCGCGCCGTCGCGTCAAGCCGGCCACAAGTCCGTACGGAGCCCGATCAGGCGGCCACGGTCTGGGAAGACCCCGGAAACGCAGTCCGGCAGGACTCCAGGTACACGGTCCCGGAGGACCTCAGGAAGCGGGCGCCGTCGTCTCCAGTTCGTGGACGCGCGGGTCGCCCTGGTCGGCGAAGTAGTCCTCCGCCCGGGTGCCGTCCGGGCCGTCGGCGCTCTTGAGCGCGCGGGCCACGAAGGTCCCGAGCACGGCGACGACCAGGTTGACGATCAGCGCGAGGAACCCGGCGTACACCGTGATCTTGGTGTCGAACCCGAGCTGCGACAGCGGGAAGGCCGAGCCGCCGAAGTGGTCGTGGTTGGTGGCCGGGTTGGCGATGTTGTACAGCAGCAGCATCCCGGCCGCCATGCCTGCGGCCCAGCCGGCGATGAGGCCGCCGCGGTGGAACCACCGGGTGTAGAGGCCGAGGCCCACCGACGGCAGGGTCTGCAGGATGATCACGCCGCCGATCAGCTGGAGGTCGATCGAGAACTGCGGGTCGATGAGCAGGATGACCAGCACCGCGCCGACCTTGACAACCAGCGACGCGATCTTGCTGACCCTGGCCTCCTGCGCCGGGGTGGCGTCCCGGTTGAGGTACTCGCGGTAGATGTTGCGGGCGAACAGGTTGGCCGCCGCGATCGACATGATGGCGGCCGGCACCAGCGCGCCGATGCCGACGGCGGCGAAGGCGACCCCCGCGAACCAGTCGGGGAACATCGCGTCGAACAGCTTCGGCACGATCGTGTTGTTGTCCTTGCCGATGGGCGTGACCCCGGCCGCGATCGCCATGTAGCCGAGCAGCGCGATCAGGCCGAGGAGCAGGCTGTAGGCCGGCAGGGCCGACATGTTCCGCTTGATGACGTTGCGGTTGCGCGAGGCCAGGATGCCGGTGACGCTGTGGGGGTAGAGGAACAGCGCCAGCGCCGAGCCGAAGGCGAGCGTGACGTACTGGAGCTGGTTGTTGGCGTTGAGCAGGGGGCCGTCTGCCTGGTTCGGGGTCGCATCGAACTGCTCCTTGACGGAGCCGAAGATCGCGTCGAAGCCGCCGAGCTTGGCCGGGATGTAGATGATCGCGACGATGATCACCAGGTAGATCAGCGAGTCCTTGACGAACGCGATCAGCGCGGGGGCGCGCAGCCCCGACTGGTAGGTGTAGGCCGCGAGGATCGCGAACGCGATGATCAGCGGCAGGTCGCCCGTCAGCCCCATCGTCTTCAGCACCGCCTCGATGCCGACGAGCTGCAGCGCGATGTACGGCATGGTCGCGACGATGCCGGTGATCGCCACCAGCAGCGCCAGCGTGGGGGAGCCGAAGCGGACGCGGACGAAGTCGGCCGGCGTGACGAGGTTGTGCACGTGCGACACCGACCAGAGCCGGACCAGCACGAGCATCACCATGGGATAGACGACCACGGTGTACGGCACCGCGTAGAACCCCATGGCGCCCGCGCCGAACACCAGGGCGGGCACGGCCACGAAGGTGTAGGCCGTGTAGAGGTCGCCGCCCACCAGGAACCAGGTGATCCAGCTGCCGAAGCTGCGGCCGCCGAGACCCCATTCGTCCAGCGTGGCGAGGTCGCCGGGACGGCGCCAGCGGGCGGCCACGAATCCCAGGCCGCTGACGACCAGGAACAGGAGCGTGAAGATGACGATCTCGGTGGTCTTCACCGGTTCCTCCTCGTCCCCAGGTAGACGACGGTGGTCGCGGCGACGCTGAGGATGATGAAGGCGAGCTGCAGCCAGTAGAACATCGGGATGCCGAACAGCCGCGGTTCGTCGGCGTTGAACAACGGCGGGATGAGCGGGATCGCGATCGGCAGCAGGAGCAGCCAGTTCAGCGGGCTCCGGTCGGGGTTTCGGCCGCGGTCGGCGCGGGGGGTCGTCACACGTTCTCCAATCGGACACGGACCAGGCGTGCCCGGCAGATCCGCGTGACGGGCCGTCGCGCGGACCAGCGGGACGGTTATTCGGCGGCAGCGTAAGGACCCACAGGTCACAGGGAGATCACCGATCGCCGAACGGTCGTGTTGGCGCGCCCAGCGACGACAGACGCTCATGACAATCCGATACCTGACGCTGTCTGACAGGAACGGCCGGTAGCTTCCCACCAGAAGGAGGCGATGCGATGCGGTACGTGGCGCTGCTGCGCGGCATCAACGTCAACCCCGCCACCGAGGTGGCGATGGCCGATCTCAGGGCCCTGCTGGAACGGCTCGGGTACGGGAGCGTCCGCACCCACCTGCGCAGCGGGAACGCCCTGTTCACCGCCGGCGGGGACGCCGATTCGATCGCCGCCGCGATCGAGCGCGGGCTGCGGGAGGAGCTCGGCCTGTCCGTCGCGGTGATGGTCCGTACGGCCGAGCAGCTTCGCCGCGTGGTGGAGCGCAACCCCCTGGAGGTGCGGGACCCCGCCAGGTTCGCCGTGGTCTTCCTGTCCCGGCCGCCGGACCGGGAGGGGCTCGCGAGCATCGATCCGGCGGCGTACGCCCCGGAGGAGATGCGGGTGGGCGAGCGGGAGCTCTACGTCCACTTCCCCGACGGGCTGCGGCGTCCCAAGCTGCCGCCTCTCCTGGAGAAGCACTCGACCGGCCCGGCGACCATGCGCAACTGGAACACCGTCACCCGCCTGCTCGCGCTCGCCGAGGACCTCGGGGAAATATCCGGATGATCGGGCCGGGACGACGCGTCACCATGGGTGCGATGACGACACCGAATCTGCCGTACCGCTGGAACCTGATTCGGCCCGACCCGCTCGGCACCCTTCTCGACGGCCGTCCCGAGCCCGACCTGCCCTATGTGGACGACCTGGTCGAGTGCGGAGCGAAGGTCCTGGCCCGCAGCGGGGACGGCGACGTGCACTTCGTGGGCCGTTCGGCCGACAGCATCTTCGACCTGCTGTCGAGCACGCTGTCGGCCACCTCGCGTCCGGACCGGGTGCGACTGCTGCCGTTCTCCTACCGGTTCGAGGAGCCGCCGCGGCCCAACGAGACCCGCCAGTTGCGCGCCAACCTCCACGCCATGGGCGTCAGCCCGCACGTCCTGGCCCGCCGCAGGCGGCCGATCGTGTTCGCCGACCTCGTCCACCGGGGATACACCTTCACCCACTTCTACGAGCTTCTGCGCGACTGGATCGACGACGAGCACGAGGCATGGGAGGTGATCCGGCTCAAGCTGCGCTTTGTCGGGATCACCGAACGCGGGAAGACCAGCCCGAAGACGTGGCGCTGGTGGCAGGACTGCGCCTGGACGGCGGAACTGCCGCGCAGCGCGGTCACCAATGTCTCCGTCGACCGCTTCTTCTGGTTCTACCTCGGGGACCATCAGAAGAAGCTGACGCTGTCCTTCCGCCCCACTCGCTGGGCGGACGAGACAGTGGCCCGGCCCCGGCACGACGAGAAGACCCTGGACGCCCTGACCGAGGCGGTCGCCGTCGTCGAACGCGGGCGAACCCCGGAGGTCCGCGCCGCGCTGGCCCGCCTCATGGCCCGGGAGCCGTCCTTCGCGGAACCGTGGCTCCGCTCGCTCACCCTCGAACTCAGGCACGGCACCCCATCGAGGCGCCACCACGTCCGGCGGGGCTCACGCGAGACCCGGTAGGGTCGGTCTTCTGATGAGCGCCACTCTTGTCGCGAAGGAACTCGCCGCCGGGCACGGCGACCGCGTCCTGTTCGCGGATCTCGATCTGGTCGTCGCGCCCGGGGACGTCGTGGGGCTGGTGGGGGTGAACGGCGCGGGCAAGTCGACGCTGCTGCGCCTGCTGGCCGGCCTCGACGCACCCGAGCACGGCGGCGTACGGCTCAGCCCGCCCACCGCCAACGTCGGCCATCTGCCGCAGGAGCCCGAACGGCGGCCGGGTGAGACCGTCGCCGCCTTCCTCGCCCGCCGCACCGGAGTCGCCGCCGCGCAGCGGGCCCTCGACACGGCCACCGAGGCGCTCGTGAGCGGCGACCCCGGCGACGCGTACGCCGAGGCCCTCGACCGCTGGCTCGCCCTCGGCGGCGCCGACCTGGAGGAGCGGGCCGCGGAGGTGGCGGCCGACCTCGGGCTCACGGTCGGCCTGGAGCAGGAGATGACGTCCCTGTCCGGCGGTCAGGCGGCCCGGGCAGGGCTGGCCTCGCTGCTGCTCAGCCGTTACGACGTGTTCCTGCTCGACGAGCCCACCAACGACCTCGATCTCGACGGCCTGGACCGGCTCGAACGCTTCGTGGCGGGACTGCGCGCCGGGACCGTGGTCGTGAGCCACGACCGCGAGTTCCTCGCCCGTACGGTGAACAGGGTGGTCGAGCTCGACCTGGCCCAGCAGCAGGTCCGCGCGTACGGCGGCGGCTACGACGCCTACCTGGAGGAGCGCGAGGTCGCCCGCAGGCACGCGCGCGAGCAGTACGAGGAGTACGCCGACACCAGGGCGTCGTTGGAGGCCCGCGCCCGGTTCCAGCGCGCCTGGATGGAGAAGGGCGTCAAGAACGCGCGCCGCAAGGCCCCCGACGGCGACAAGCTCGGACGGAAGTTCCGCACCGAGGCGACCGAGAAGCAGGCGGCCAAGGCGCGGCAGACCGAAAGGATGATCGAGCGGCTGGAGGTCGTCGACGAGCCGCGCAAGGAGTGGGAGCTGCGGATGGAGATCGCCGCCGCGCCCCGCTCCGGGGCCGTGGTCGCGACGCTGCGCGGAGCGCTCGCGCGACGTGGCGCGTTCACGCTCGGGCCCGTCGACCTGCAGATCGACTGGGCGGACCGGGTCGCGATCACCGGCGCGAACGGCTCGGGCAAGAGCACCCTGCTCGGCGTGCTGCTCGGCCGGATCCCCCTCGACGAGGGGACGGCGGCGCTCGGTCCCGGTGTGGTGGTCGGCGAGATCGACCAGGCCCGCGCCCTCTTCGAAGGCGACGAGCCGCTGCTCGGTGCGTTCGGCGCCCTCGTCGACCTGCCGTCCGCCGACGCCCGCACGGTGCTGGCCAAGTTCGGCCTGCGCGCCGACCACGTGCTCCGCCCCGCGGCCACGCTCTCGCCGGGTGAGCGCACGAGGGCGGCCCTCGCCCTCCTCCAGGCCCGCGGCGTCAACCTGCTCGTCCTGGACGAGCCCACCAACCATCTCGACCTTCCGGCGATCGAACAGCTGGAGTCCGCGCTCGCCTCGTACACGGGGACCCTGCTGCTGGTCACCCACGACCGGCGCATGCTGAAGGCGGTCCACACGACACGCCGCATCGTCGTCGAAGCGGGCCGGATCCACGAAGCCTGAAGGCGCGCGAGGACGCGTTCGTCGATCAATCACCTGGTGTGATCTTGGTGGGTGGTCGATGATGCCGGTATGCGCGGATGGGGACCGGTATGGGGTGGGGCCGGGGTCGCGGTAGCGGCCCTGGCGGCGCTGGGCGTCTACCTGTCGCACGTGGGGCTGGACAAGGCGGACAAGCTCGCGAGTGTGATCGGGCTGTTCGTCGCCCTGGCCGGGCTGGGGGCGGCGGTGTACGGGCTGCTCGCTGAGCGGAGACGCGGTGGCGGCGGTGTGCGGCAGCGGGCCGAGGCCACCGGGCGTGGCCGCGTCTTGCAGGCCGGCCGCGACATCCACGCCGGGCTGCCGCGGCGGCACGGCGGAAGCAGCGACGACGCGGTGAGTGGACAAGCCCGTCCGGTGTGGCAGCGGGCCACGGCCGCCGAGGACGGGCGGGTGGATCAGGCCGGCCGCGACATCGGCACGCGGTGAGGGCGGCGCGTGGGTCCCGCAAGGTGATCCAGCATGCGGAGGGGTCGGGGCTGGCCCGGATTTACCAGGCGGCCGGAGACCTCATCGTGTACGGGGGCGAGGAGCCGTACCGCTGGGCCCTGTGGCCCGCACCGGCGCCGCCTCCGGCGACGGGCGAGGCGCGGGCGCAGCCGAGTGAGCTGCTGCGGGCCTCTCATGCGCTCGTCGCCTTCACCGGCCGCCACGATCTGCTGGCGGAGCTGGCGGACTGGCGGGATGCCGGCACCGGGCAGGACGTGGCGGTGCGCCTGATCCATGGGCCGGGCGGGCAGGGCAAGACCCGGCTGGCCGGACACGTGGCGCACCTGTGGCGGCAGCAGGGGTGGGTGGTGCTGGCGGCCCACCATCGGCGTGACCGCTCCACCGCGGCGGACTTCGAGGTTCCCGCCTTCGACGAGGCGGCCGGGGTGCTGGTGGTGGTGGATTACGCCGAGAGGTGGGACACCGCCGACCTGCTCACCCTGCTGCGTGACGCGCATGTGTCCGGGCGGGTGCCGGTTCGGGTGCTGTTGCTGGCCCGCCCGGCCGGCACCTGGTGGGACATTCACCTGCCTGACCTGGCGATGTCGTTGAACAACCACGCTGCCTTGCTGGCGAAGGTCGGGCGGCGGGCCGAGGCGGTTCCCTTCAGTGAGGGGGCTGTCCGTCTCTACGGTGAGCTGGCCGAGCTGAACCGGGACGCCTACCTGCCCCGCCTGGCCGCCTCGTCGAGCAACCACGCTGCCATGCTGGCGAAGGTCGGGCGGCGGGCCGAGGCGGTTCCCTTCAGCGAGGAGGCCCTCCGCCTGGGCCGGGAGCTGACCGAGCTCAACCGGGACGCCTACCTGCCCGACTATGTCAGAAGCCTCGCGGTCCACGGGTATGTGAGGATCGAGAACTCCCGATTCGGTGCCGCCGTCACCCCGCTGATCGAGGCGTTGCTGGAGTCGCAGGAACTGCCCGAGCACATCGCCCGGGACATCATCGGCTTGGTCGCCGACCAGCTGCGTCTCGCTTATGTGAAAGACGCCACCGCGGTGGCCCACGAGTTCCGCGTCGTGACCGGCCGGGACGTCCCGGTCTGGATGAAGGAGCCGCCCTCCGCCACCACAGGCTGACGAGAGCGACGTTCGCCTCAGGATCGACGCCCGGCCGCCGGCGGCCGTACGCCGACCTGCGTCACCAGGACAGCGCGGGGAGGATCACGGCCGAGGGGTGGCGGGGGTCGTGCAGGATCTCCTGGTCGGAGGCGACCATCGGGGTGCCCGCCGTCAGCGGGGCGCCGGTGCCCGGGTTGCGCGCGATGCGCGGGTAGGCCCCGCTGGCCACCTGCACCCGGATGCGGTGTCCGCGGCGGAACCGGTGGCCCATCGGCCACAGGTCGACCTCCACCCGGCGCACGCCGTCCTCGTCGCCGCGGTCCGCCGGGGTCAGGCGGCGCACGCCCTCGCAGACGTTCATCGACGTGCCGTCGGGGTGCACGTCGCACACCCGTACGACGAAGTCGGTGTGCTCCCTGCCGGTGCGCACGAACAGTTCGGCGCTCACCGGGCCGATCATGTCGGTGTCCCGGCCGAGCACCTCGGAGCTGTAGACGAGCACGTCGCGCCGGGCCTCAAGACGCCGGTTGTCCCTCGGCTCGGAGTTGCCGATCAGCACAGGCCCGCCGACCACGGGCGTGGGGTGCGCGGGGTCGTAGCGGTAGCGGTCCGGCTCGCCGCCCGCCGGGTTGTCCCGGGACAGGGCGAAGCCCGGCTGGAGGTGCCAGCGCTCGCGCCGCATGCCGGGCGGCGGCCAGTCGGACTCGTCCCGCCACTCGCCCGCGCCCGTCACGTACAGCCGGACGGGGAAGGGACGCAGCCCCGACGGGTCACCCAGCAGGTGGGCGCGGAACCAGGCCAGGGCGTCGGCGTTGGCGGCCCGCCCGTGACGGATGTCGGCGTGGTACCACGGCCCGATGGTCAGGTACGGCTGCCGCCCCGCCGCCCGCAGCGCCGCGTAGTCCTTGAGCTGCCAGGGCAGGAACACGTCATACCAGCCGCCGGTCATCGTGATCTCCGCGCCGACCTGTCCCACGGACGCGGAGAAGTCCGCCTTGTCCCAGTACGTGCAGAGGGTCTCGCCGTGGTGGGCCAGCAGTTCGCGGAAGAACGGAAGCGGCCTGCCCGCCGACAGCAGGTCGAGCTCGTGCAGCGGGCGGCCCGACAACACGGCCCGCCGCGTGCGCCGGGGCGCGACGAACGCGGCCACGCCGCCCAGCCGGCCCTCCAGGTGCGCGGTGAGCGTCGTCCAGATCAGCGTCGACTCCAGCGCGAACGACCCCCCGACGTACGCCGCGTCGCGGAAGCACGAGGCGGTCACCTGGACGGCCATCGCCCGGAGGTCGGGGGTCTCGGCCGCGATCGCCCACTGCGTGTAGCCGAGGTAGGAGGGCCCGTGCATGGCGAAGCTCCCGCCATACCACGACTGCGTCCGCATCCACTCGACCGTCGCCAAGCCGTCCTCCTGCTCGTGGACCAGGGGATCGAGCCGTCCGCCGGAGCCGAAGCCGCCCCGGCAGCTCTGCAGCAGCACCTGGAACCCGTGGCGGGCGAAGGTCCAGCCGTACATCCAGCCGACCACCCCGCCCCTGCCGTACGGCGTGCGGATCAGGATCGTCGGCGGCCGGTCGGCGCCGATTGGCGTGTAGTGATCGGCCAGGAGCGTCACGCCGTCCGGCATCGGCACGGGCATGTCGCGGCGGACCCGGACGCGGTGGCCCTGGAAGCCGCCCGGCCCGGCTGGACCGCGGTGGTGCACCGGCACGCGGACCATGCCTCCTCCTTCCCCGGCAATCGGGCCGATCGCCCCGCGCCGAGAGTGAGGTTTCCCCACCAGTAACAGAATATCTATCCGCTGTTCGCCGTTCCAGTCGTGCCGCGTTGCATGATCGCGCTTTCCGCCGCTACCCTTGACGCATGCGAACTCATGCACCCTCCCAGTGGTGGCGCCGCTGACAGGCGGCGTTTTCGCATTCGCGTCGAATAGACCGGCCGCCCCATGAGTGGCGGCCTTCTGTGTGTCCGCCCCGGGGCATACGAAAAAAGGGGCGTGGACAGTGGAGATCAGCGGATATACCACGGCCGGCGGCATCGCGGTCGAGCGCCGGGTGCGCGAGGTGCCCGAGGAGGCGCTGGAAGAGATCGTCACGTCGCTGGGGGAGCGGCGCGGCGGGGCCTTCTCGTCCGGCATGGACTACCCGGGCCGTTACAGCAGATGGGCGTTCGGCTACGTCGATCCCTGCCTTGAGATCGTGGCGCGGGGGCGGCGCATCTCCGCCCGGGCGCTCAACGAGCGCGGACAGGTCGTGCTGCCCGTCGTCGCCTCCTGCCTGCTGGCGGCCGGCAAGCCGGTGGCCGAGCCGGGCCACGGCTACGTCGAGGTGCACGTCCCCGAGTCCGAGGACCTGCTGCCCGAGGAGATGCGCAGCCGCAGGCCCACCGTGTTCACCGCCATCCGCGAGATCATCGCGGCCTTCCGCTCCGACGACCCCCACCTCGGCCTGTACGGGGCCTTCGGCTACGACCTGGCCTTCCAGTTCGAGCCCATCCGCTATCGCCTGACCCGCCCCGGCGACCAGCGCGACCTGGTGCTACACCTGCCCGACCGGCTCGTCGTGATCGACCGGGTCCGCGAGACCAGCGTGGAGCACTGCTACGAGTTCACCGTGGACGGCGTCTCCACCAGCGGCCTGGAGCGCACCGGCGAGGCGATCTCCCTGACCACGCCCAGGGAGATCCCGCCGAACCCGGTGCGGGGGACCTACGCCGAGGTCGTCGCCAAGGCCAAGGAGAAGTTCCTGCGCGGCGACCTGTTCGAGGTCGTCCCCGGCCAGGTCTTCCACGGCGCCTGCGCCGACCCGTCCGCCTTCTACCGTTCGCTGCGCACCGAGAACCCGGCGCCGTACGAGTTCCTGCTCAACCTCGGCGACGGCGAGCACCTGGTCGGCGCCTCGCCCGAGATGTACGTCCGAGTGACCGGCGACCGCGTCGAGACCTGCCCGATCTCCGGCACCATCGCCCGCGGGGCCAACCCCGTCGAGGACGCCGAGGCGATCCGCACGCTCCTGTCCAGCGTGAAGGAGGAGTCGGAGCTGACCATGTGCACGGACGTGGACCGCAACGACAAGTCGCGGATCTGCGTGCCGGGCAGCGTCCGGGTGATCGGCCGCCGCCAGATCGAGATGTACTCCCGGCTGATCCACACCGTCGACCACATCGAGGGCCGCCTGCGCCCCGAGTTCGACGCCCTCGACGCGTTCCTCACCCACATGTGGGCCGTCACCGTCACCGGCGCCCCCAAGACGTGGGCCATGCAGTTCATCGAGGACCACGAGGAGACCACCCGGCGCTGGTATGGCGGCGCGGTCGGCTTCATCGGCTTCGACGGCTCGATGAACACCGGCCTGACCCTGCGCACCGCGCAGATCCGCGACGGCGTGGCCACCGTGCGCGCCGGGGCCACGCTGCTGTACGACTCCGACCCCGAGGCCGAGGAGCGGGAGACCGAGCTCAAGGCCAGCGCCCTGCTCGGCGCGCTCGCCGCGTCCGCCCGCCAACGGGAGGAGGTGCGGGCGGAGCCCCGGCCCGATCTGCCGGGCGAGGGCCACCGTGTGCTGCTCGTGGACCACGAGGACTCCTTCGTCAACACGCTCGCCGACTACTTCCGCCAGCAGGGCGCTTCGGTGGTCACGCTGCGGCACGGGTTCCCGCTGGAGAAGCTGGACGAGATCGCGCCCACGCTCGTCGTGCTGTCGCCCGGCCCCGGCTGGCCGTCCGACTTCGGCTGCTCGGCGCTGATCGAGGCGCTGTACGCCCGGAGGCTCCCGGTGTTCGGGGTGTGCCTGGGCCTGCAGGCCATGGTCGAGCAGGCGGGCGGCACGCTCGAACTGCTGCCCTACCCGGAGCACGGCAAGCGCGGCCGGGTCCGCCGCGAGGGCGACAGCGCGCTGCTCGACGGGCTGCCCGGCGAGTTCGTCGCGGCCCGCTACCACTCGGTGCACGCGAAGGAACCGGGGGTCAAGGGCTTCCGGGTCACCGCGTACACGCCGGACGGCGCGGCCATGGCGATCGAGGACGCCGAGAACCTGCGCTTCGGCGTGCAGTTCCATCCCGAGTCGATCCTGACCACACAGGGCGGCGCCGGAGCGCGGATCATCGCCAACGTCCTGCGGCTTTGCGCGCGTCATGGCTGAGTAAAGGGGCTGTTTAGGGCGGCGCCGGCGCGGCGGGGGAGCCGTAGAGTCCACTGCCGTGCCGGAGCCGAGATCCCATGACATGCTGCCCACACCCCTTCCCGACGCGGTGCGGGCCGCCCTGCTCGCGCCCATGGTCGACCAGCACTGCTGCGGCGTGCGCCGCGACGACACCACCAGGTCGGGGTTCGAGCAGCTCATCGGCGAGGGCGGCACACCCGCGCCGCCGGGCACCACGCACTTCGACACCCCGGCCGGCGCCGCCATCCGCCGCTGGTGCGCGCCGGTTCTCGGCCTGGAGCCGCACGCCTCGGCCACCGTCTACCTGTCGCGCCGCGCCGAACTCGGCGCGGCCGAGGTCAACCGGCGGCTGCTGCGCGGCGCCGGGGTGTCGGCCTTCCTGGTCGACACCGGGCTCGACGTCCCCGCGCTGCTCTCGCCCGCCGAGATGGGACGTCTCGGCTCGGCCGCCGCCGACGAGATCGTCCGGCTCGAGCAGGTCGAGCAGGACGTCGCCGAGGCCGGGCTGCCCGCCGCCGACTACGCCGGGCTGCTGCGGGACGAGCTCGCGGCCCGCGCGGCCCGCGCCACCGCGCTCAAATCGGTCGCGGCGCACCGCTGCGGTCTCGGCTTCGACCCCTCCCGGCCCTCGCGCGGCAGCGTGATCGCGGCGGCCGGTCGCAGGCTCGCCGACCCCAAGTCCCGCCTGGACGACCCCGTTCTCGTACGGCACCTGCTCTGGGCCGCGGTCGACGTGGCCAGGGAGCGGGGCCTGCCGCTGCAGTTCCACTGTGGCTTGTCCGGGTGGGGTCTGTCGGGCGGCGGCCTGTCCGGGAATGGCCTGTCCGGCATCGGGGTCGGCCACCTGGCCGATCCCGCGCTGCTGACCGGCTTCGTGCGCGCCCTCGCCCCGCTCGGGGTGCCGGTCGTCCTCCTGCACTGCTATCCCTACCACCGCCAGGCGGCGTACTTGGCGGCCGTCTTCCCGCACGTGTACGTGGACGCCGGGCCCGCCGTCGCCCACACCGCCGCCGGCTCCGCCCACGTCCTGCGCGAGCTGCTCGAACTCGCGCCGTTCCACAAACAGATGTACGGCTCCGGCTGCCACGGCGCCGCCGAGCTGTGTTTCCTGGCCGCGCTCTGCCATCGCCGCGGCCTGGCCCACGTACTCGCCGACCGGATCGGCGAGGGCGAATGGAGCCAGGCCGACGCCGCCCGGATCGCCCACATGATCGGCTCGGGGAACGCGCGCCGCGTTTACCGCCTTTGATATTCGCGGATTTGTCCTAACCGAAACGATCCTCCTTTATGAGGATGATTTTCGATCTATTGCGCGAAATAATCGCGCCTGATGGCTGCCATTGAGATTCGAAATCTGGTGAAGTCGTTCGGGCCGGTGAAGGCCGTGGACGGCGTCTCGTTCAGCGTGGAGGCCGGATCCGTCACCGGATATCTCGGCCCCAACGGAGCCGGCAAGACGACCACGCTCCGCTGCCTGCTCGGCCTCGTCACGCCCGATTCGGGCGAGGCGCTCGTGAACGGTGAGCGCTATGTCGCGCTTTCCGATCCGGCGGCCGAGGTCGGCGCCGTGCTCGAGGCCACGAGCTTCCACCCCGGCCGCACCGCCCGCAACCACCTGCGCATCCTGTGCACGGCCGCCGGGCTGCCGGACACCCGCGCGGACGAGGCGCTGGAGCAGGTCGGTCTCGCGGACGCCGCCGGCAAGCGTGTGGGCGGGTTCTCGCTGGGCATGCGGCAGCGGCTCGCGCTCGCCTCCGCCCTGCTCGGCCGGCCCCGGGTCTACATCCTCGACGAACCGGCCAACGGCCTCGACCCGGCGGGCATCGAGTGGCTGCGCGGGTTCCTGCGCCACCTCGCGCACGACCAGGGAGCGGCGGTGCTCGTCTCCAGCCACGTGCTGGCCGAGGTCGAGCGGACCGTCGACGACGTTGTGATCATCGCCAAGGGCCACCTGGTGCGCCAGGGCAGCCTGGCCGAGCTCACCAGCGACGGCGCGGACGCCGTCCGGGTGCGTGCCGCCCAGGTCGCCGACCTCGTCCCCGCGCTCGAAGCGGCGGGTGGCGCGGTCGAACGCGTCGAGGACGGCCTGCTGCGCGTGCGCGGGCTGGACCCGGAGGCCGTCGGCCGGATCGCCCTGGAGCGCCGCGTCGCGCTCACCGAGGTGGCGCAGGAGCGATCCGGGCTGCACAAGGTCTTCCTCGATCTCACGGAGGGGCGATGAGCGGGCTCGTCAGGGCGGAGCTGCGCAAGCTGTTCACCACCAGGCTGTGGTGGATCATGCTGCTCGTCATGCTGGTGCTGGTCGGGGTGGGCCTCGGCTTCCTCATCGCGTTCGCGGGCGTGGACCAGAACGGCGCCGCGCTGCCCGCGCGAGACACCGCGGAGTGGGCCGAGATCGCATGGTCGAGCGGGTCCAGCGGCGGGATCTTCGTGATGATCCTCGGCGTCGTCATGATGACCTCCGAATACCGCTACCAGACGATCACCGGCACCTTCCTCGCCACCCCGCGGCGGAGCCTGGTGATCGTCGCCAAGGTGGTGGCCGGGCTGCTCGTGGGCGCGTTGTTCGCGCTGGCCGTGCTGGTCTTCCAGGCGGTCACGGTGATCCCGGCCGTGACGCTGTCTGGAGGCGAGCTCTCCTTGTCCGCCTCGCGCATCCCGCAGATCAGCCTCGGCATCCTCGTGACGCTGGCGCTGTACGCGGTGTTCGGCATCGGGCTGGGGGCGCTCGTCCGCAACCAGATCGCCGGGATCGTCGCCGCGGTCGTCTGGGCGTATGTGATCGAGAACATCTTCACGGGGATCCCGGCCCTGCACTCGGTGGGCAAGTGGCTGCCGGGCGGGGCCGCGCAGGCGCTGATGAGCATCGACGTGGACACCGGCCTGGGCAGGCCGGAGTGGCTGCCCGCCTGGGCGGGCGCCGCCGTCCTCGTCGGTTACGGCCTGCTGTTCGCCGCCGTCGCCACCGCCACCACGGTCCGCCGTGACATCACCTGAGGCGTGACATCGGGGCGACCCCAGGGCCCCGCCAGGACCCCTGCCGGGACCCCGCCGGGGGTCCCGGGGCGGGGGCCGTGTCGCGAGCGTGGTCCCGAGCTGGTTTGCTTGGACGGTCCACCCATCGGCAACCACTTCACGGGGAATGTGAATGCGCAGCGTCGAGCCCGAGGTTTTCCTCGTCGCCAAACCGTCTGTCGACTACGACGAGCTTGCCCGCTATCTGCACGAGATCGGCGGGGAGAGCTGGCTTGAGCGGCTGGAGCGGGGCGAGCTCGACGCCCAGAACCTGGCGGAGTTCGCCGGGCGGCTGTGCTACCGCTCGTTCGAGCCGGGCCTGAACCCCAACGTGACCCGGATCCGCCAGGACCAGGACGCGTACCTGCGCAACATCCTGGCCAGCGCGCACGGCAGCGTGCTGGAGCACCTCAGCTTCAGCTTCGTGCTGCACAACGTCTCGCGGGTGCTCACCCACGAGCTGGTGCGGCACCGGCCCGGGGTGGCGATCTCACAGGAGTCGCTGCGGTTCGTCCGGCTGAACGACATCCCGTTCTGGTTCCCCGAGTGGGCGCGCGAGGACGCCGAGCTGATGAAGCGGGCGACCGAGATGCTCGACCGGATGGAGGAGTTCCAGAACTGGATGGCGGCCCACTTCGGTCTGGACGAGGAGGGTGTGCCGTTCGCGGAGAAGAAGCACCGCACCTCGTTCATGCGGCGCTTCGCGCCGGAGGGTGTCGGCACCGGCCTGGTCTGGACGGCCAACGTGCGCACCCTGCGGCACACGATCGAGGCCAGGACGGCCGGGGGAGCCGAAGAGGAGATCCGCCTCGTTTTCAACCGCATCGGGGAGATCATGCGGGAGGAGGCGCCGGCCCTGTTCGGCGACTACGTCGTCGAGGACGGCGCCTGGGTTCCCGGCTACCGCAAGGTCTGATCCGCCGGAGAGCGCCAGGCCGTGAGCCGGCCGCCCCGCGGCAGGAAGGGCGCCGCGGGGCCACGGCGTCGGATCAGAGGACGGACGGAAGGGCGCCGCCGGGCCGCGGCGGCGCGGTCAGAGGACGGCCGCCCGCACGCACAGCACGTCGGGCAGGTGACGGGCGATCAGCGACCAGGTCTCGCCCGCGTCGGCCGAGCCGTACACCTCGCCGTCCCTGGTGCCGAAGAACACCCCGGCGGGCCCGGCGGACATCGCGTCCCTGAGCACCGAGGAGTGCACCGGGCCCTCGGGCAGCCCGGCGGAGTGTCCCTGCCAGGTTGCCCCGGCGTCGTCGCTGCGGAACACCTGGTAGCGGTGGCCGAGCGGCGTCCGGTCGACGTCGCCGTGGAGCGGGAAGACGTACAGCCTGTCCGGGTCGCCCGGGTCGACCGCGATCGGGAACCCGAAGTCGGAGGGCAGGCCGGATCCGATATCGGTCCAGGAGTCGCCGAAGTCGTCCGACCGGTAGACCCCGAAGTGGTGCTGCAGGTAGAGCCGCTCGGGCGCTGCGGGATGCTGGACGACCTTGTGCACGCACTGGCCGAACTCGGGATACTGCGCGCCCTCCGGGAGGAAGGGCGCTCGGATGTTCTTGTTGGACGGCCGCCAGGTGGCCCCCGCGTCGTCGCTGCGGAAGAACCCCACGGCGGAGGCGGCGACCCCGATGCGCCGCGGGTCGGTGGGGTGGGGGATCACGGTGTGCAGGCACAGGCCGCCGCCGCCCGGCTGCCATTGGGGCCGGGTGGGGTGGTCCCACAGGCCGTCGACCATGGTGTAGGTGGCCCCGCGGTCCTCCGACCGGAACAGCGCTGCGGGCTCGGCGCCCGCCCAGACCACGTCCGGCTCGGACGGCGACGGCTGGAGCTGCCACACCCGGGCCAGCGCGGCCCCGGTGCGCTCGGGGAAGGCGACCGGAGGGGTCGTCGCCTCCTCCCAGGTCTCGCCGAGGTCGTCGGACCACATCACGGACGGGCCGAAGTGGCCGTATTCGATGCCGGCGAGGATGCGGGGTGTGCCGGCGCGGGTGTCGATCGCGACCGAGTGGATCCCGATGGTGGAGAACCGTACCGGCTCGACCTCGAACGAGCCGCCGTCCGAGGAGCGTGCGAGGAACAATCCTTTGCGAGTACCGATGGCGAGCAGTGCGGGCATATGTCCTCCCTGTGCTGATTTCGATTATGTTTTCGATCCGAATCCTGCCAGGAAACCGTCCACCCCGCCCGCCGTTCCCGTCAAGCCTCGCTTCGGATCGCGTCGCCGTGCAGCCTGTCGCCGTGCTCGGTGTCCCTGCGCAGCGTGTCCCTGTGCAGCGTGTCCCCGTGCAGCGTGTCCCCGTGCAGCGTGTCGCTTGTGCCGCTCAGAGTGGTGCCGCTCAGGGTGGTGCCGCTCAGGGTGGTGCCGCTCTCTGTGGTGTCGGTCTGTATCGGGTCGCGGTGGATTCGCGCGAGCGGCACCCCCGAGATCTGCAGGCGCCGTACGGTCTCGTTCACCATCGCCGCCGGCCCGCAGACGTACGCCTCGTGGTCGGCCCAGGAGTGGAACCTCTCGACCACGTCGGGAAGCCGGCCGCGCATCCCGTCGTAGCCAGGGTCGTCGGAGACCGTCGGCACGACCCGCAGCCAGGGGAAGGCGGCCTCCATCCTCGCCAGGTCCGGCATGTCGTACAGGTCGCACGCGCGCCGCACGCCGAACAGCAGGTGGATGTTCGGGCGCTCGCCGGAGGCGATGACGTGCTCGATGACGGCCTTGAGCGGCGCGAGACCGGTGCCGCCGGCGACGCAGAGGAGGTCGCGGTCGGACTCGGGCGGCGTCATCGTGCCCACCGGCGGGCCGAGCAGGAGCTGGTCGCCGATGCGGGTGTGGCGGACCAGCGCCGTGCTCACCCAGCCGCCCGGCACGGCGCGCACGTGCAGGCGGAGCGTGCCGTCCGCGCGGGGCGCGTTGGCGATGGAGAACCGCCGCCAGACCCGTGGCCACCTGGCCGTCTGCACCGTGACGTACTGCCCGGGGACGAAGTCCATGTGCTGCGAGGGCCGCAGCGTGAGCACCGCGATGTCCCGGGTGCGCGGTTCGTGGTCGATCACCTCCGCCAGCCACCAGGGGGGCGTCGTCTCCGCGGCGGCGGCGTCGATCATGATCTTCGCCGCCATGGCGTACGCCTCGGTCCAGGCGGCCTCGATCTCGTCGGTCCAGATGGCGGCGGCGAAGTGCCTGATCGTGGCGAGGAGCGCGCCTCCCACGGCTCTGTAGTGCTCGGGAGACACGCCGTACTTGCGATGGTCCCGCCCGAGCTGGGCGAGATAGGACGCCAGCCCCTCGGGGCTGTCGAGCATCCAGACGACCCTCGTGAGCGCGTTGAACAGGCGGTCGCGCTGCACCTCCATGCCCGGCGGGAACATGCCCCGCAGGTGCGGGCACTGCGTGAAGAGTCGTCCGTAGAAGTATCCCGCGGCCTTCCCGGCGACGGGTTCGACGACCGAGAAGCTCTCCTTGACGAGGCGCGGATTCAGCGGCATCAGTTGTGTCCCACCCTAGGGACCGGAGACGTGCTCCGGTCTGTCGATCCACCTCCCTGACGGCTCCGGGTGACGAGCGCCGGCGGCCCCGGCTCAACCGATCGCTCAACGGGGAGTGTTTCACTCGCTCTCGGGCGTCACAACCGATTCCCCACAAGGCAACCGACTGTGAACACTTCGTTATTTTTCGTGACGCCCTCCCTGTGACTCGTGTGACTGACGAGAAAACTGACAAAAAGGAAAACGATCTGCGCCATGATGGGCCTGCCTGCTCGCACACCCTCAGGAGATGGCCATGGCGCGTCCCATCGTCGGCATCACGACCTACCTGGAGGCCGCGCGCTGGGGTACGTGGGTCCGTGAGGCGGCGGTCTCGCCCCAGGCGTACGCGCGCGCGGTGGAGAAGGCGGGCGGCGCGCCCGTCCTGCTGCCGCCGCTGAGTCCCTTCTCCGCCGGCGACTACGTGCGCCGCCTGGACGCGGTCATCCTCGCCGGGGGCGTGGAGGTCGATCCGGCGCTGTACGGCGAGGTCCCGGCGGGGGAGCCGGACGACGACGGGCTCGGCGGGCCGCAGCCGCAGCGCGACCGGTTCGAGACCGCGCTGGCGCAGGCGGCGGTGGAGGCGGACGTGCCGCTGCTGGCGATCTCGCGCGGCATGCACGTGCTCAACGTCGCCCAGGGCGGCACGCTGATCACCTCGCTGCCGAAGGCCGTCGGCCACGACCGCCACGAGACGGCCGCGCACGTGGTCACCGTGAGCGTGTCGAGCAAGGTCGGCAAGGCCGTGGGCGACCGCGCGGAGGTGACCGGCGCGCACCACCGGGCCGTCCGGCGGCTCGGCACCGGCCTGATCGCGGTGGCGTGGGCGGACGACCAGATCGTCGAGGCCGTCGAGTTGCAGGGGCACCGGTTCGCGGTCGGCGTGCAGTGGCACCCCGAACGCGGCGCGGACAACCGCCTGGTCGAGGCCCTGGTGGACGCCGCCCGCCCCTGACCCGTACGGACCCGGTCCCGGGCCGGCGGAGGCGGCGAAGGCGGCGCGGGCGGCCGGGAGAGCGCGCCGCGGCCGCTTCCGCGGTGGTGTCGGCGGGCGCTGTTACTGTGCGGGGCATGGCGTTGCATCCCCAGGCGGAGGCCTATCTCAAGCTGTTCCCCTCGGATCTCGGCATGGACCTCGCCTCCCTCACCCGCGAGCAGATCGCCAAGATGCGATCCCTGGACGGGATGGAGGAGCAGCGCGGGCCGAGAGTCGATCTGCCGGTGGTCAGGGACGAGACGGCGGCCGGGGTGCCGGTCCGGATCTACCGCCCGGAGCCGGGCGAGCATCCGCTGCCGGCGCTGGTCTACTACCACGGCGGCGGCTGGGTCTTCGGCAGCGTCGAGCGCAACGACGCCCTGGGCCGCGACCTCGCCCACAGGACCGGAGCGGTCGTCGTCTCCGTGGACTACCGCCTCGCGCCCGAGCACCCGTTCCCCGCGGCCGCCGAGGACGCCTTCGGCGTGCTCCGCGACGTGCACGCCCGCCCGGCGTTCTACGGCGCCGACGCCCGCAGGGTGGCGGTCGTCGGCGACAGCGCCGGGGGCAACCTCGCGGCGGTGGCGGCCTGGCTGGCCAGGGACGCCGGGCTCCGCCTCGCCCACCAGGCGCTGATCTGCCCGGTCGTCGACGTCGCCGCCGACACGCCCAGCTATCGGACGTACGGCAAGGGGTTCGGGCTCGACGCGGCGGAGATGCGGTGGTTCATCGAGCAGTACGCCGCTGGCGCCGACCCTCGCGACCCCCGTCTCGCGCCGATCCACCTGCCGGACAAGTCGGGCCTGGCGCCCGCGACGGTGATCACGGCGGAGTGCGACCCGCTGTGCGACGAGGGCGCGGCCTACGCGCGGGCGCTGGCCGAGGCGGGCGTCGCCGTGGAGCATCGTTGTTTCGAGGGCGCGCTGCACGGTTTCCTCGGCCTGCCCGGGTTCTTCGACCAGGCGCTGGAGGGCCGCGACTTCCTGGCCGCCAGGATCAGGCGAGCACTGGGAGCGGCGTCGTGAGGGAGTACGAGAAGCTGAAGGTCGGCTGGGCGGGCGACGGGGTCCTGCGCGTCGTGATCAGCGAGCCGTCCCGGCGCAACGCCGTGGACCGCACCGGTCACCGCGAGCTGGCCGAGATCTGGCGCGACGTGGACCGCGACGACGACGTCAGGGCGGTGATCGTGCGCGGGGAGGGTGAGGCGTTCTCGGCGGGCGGCGACCTGGCGATGATCGAGGAGATGATGCGCGACCACGCCACGCGCCTGAAGGTCTTCGCCGAGGCCCGCGACATTGTCTACAACGTGCTCAACTGCTCCAAACCGGTCGTCTCGGCGATCCAGGGCCCGGCGGTGGGGGCGGGGCTGGCCGTCGCGCTGCTGGCCGACATCTCGGTGGCCGGGCGCACGGCCCGCATCATCGACGGCCACACGCGGCTGGGCGTCGCGGCGGGCGACCACGCGGCGATCATCTGGCCGCTCCTGTGCGGGATGGCGAAAGCCAAGTATCACCTGTTGCTGTGCGAGCCGGTCACCGGCGAGCAGGCGGAGGCGATGGGGCTGGTGAGCCTGTGCGTCGACGACGACCAGGTCCACGACAGGGCGCTGGAGATCGCGACGCGGCTGGCGGCCGGTTCGGCCGAGGCGATCCGGCTGACCAAGTACGCGCTGAACAACTGGCTGCGCATGGCCGGGCCGTCGTTCGACGCCTCGCTGGCCATGGAGTTCCTCGGCTTCACCGGCCCCGACGCCGCCGAGGGCGTGCTGGCCCTGCGGGAGAAGCGCCCGCCCCGCTTCCGGCCGGAGCCGTGAGCCGCGACTCAGATCCGTCGGACGCGACTCAGCCGAACCGCTTGCGCAGCGACTCGAGGCCGGGGACGAAGACGCCCCGCGTGAGGATCTTGGCGATCTTCTCCGGGTCGTCGGCCGCGAAGCTCGCGTACCACTCCACGAACGTCTGTCCGGAGTCCGTCACCGGCGCGGCCCGGCAGGTGGCGTGGTAGTCGCGCATGGGCAGCGGGGACTCGATGATGGCGTAGGTCAGCGTGCGCTCCTCGTCGTCGAGGGTGAGCAGCCGCTCGCGAAACACCCCGCCCGCTCCGTCGACCCGCCGTACGACCCCCGGGGCGAGCGGTGCGCCGTCCTCGATCTCACAGGTGGACACGCCCGGCAGCCACTCGTGGAGGTTGCCGAAATCGCGCAGGAACGCCCAGACGTCCCCGGCGTCCGCGCTGATCACCGTGCTGGCGTACGGACCGCGCATGTGTGACTCCTTCCGCTGCCCCAAGTAAGTGCCCCGCGGCGGCGGCGCGCAAGCGGCCGGGAGCGATCGTGCACGGTCAGAAGCTCCTGGGCAGGCCGAGCACCTGGGTGGCCAGGTAGTTGAGCAGCAGTTCCTCGGTCACCGGCGCGATCCGGCCGATCCTGGCGTCGGCCAGCAGCCGTGCGACGGGGTATTCCAGCGAGTACGCCATGCCCCCGTGGGTCTGGAACGCGGCGTCGGCGGCCTCCCACGCGGCCTGCGAGGCCGTCAGCTTGGCGATGTTGGCCTCCGTGCCGCACGGCAGGCGGTTGTCGAACGACCAGGCCGCCTTGTACAGCATCAGCCTGGCCAGCTCGATCTTGGCCTTGACCTGGGCCAGCGGGAACGCGATGGCCTGGTTGGCCCCGATGGGCCGGCCGAAGACCTCCCGCTGCTTCGCGTAGTCCACGCCCACCCGCAGCGCCACCTCGGCCCCGCCGAGGGCGCTGGACGCGAGCAGGATCCGCTCGGGGTTCAGCACGTCCCACAGCACGGCCGCCCCCCGGTCCACCTCGCCGAGCACGCTGGAGGCGGGCAGCCGCAGGTCGTCGATGAAGACCATGTTGGACGGCGTGGTGTTCGCGCCCATCTTGGGGATCGGCCGATAGGACAGCCGCCCCGCCGCGACGGCCTCCGGCACGTTCACCAGGAACACCGTCAGCCCGTCGCTGCGCGGCCTGGCCTGCGCCGCCGGGATCGTCCGGGTGACGAGCAGCATCCAGGAGGCCCGCTGGACCCCCGTGATCCAGATCTTCTGGCCGTTGACGACGAAGTCGTCGCCCTCCCTGCGGGCGAAGGTCGAGATCGCCAGCGAGTTGGACCCGGCGTCGGGCTCGGTCAGCGCGAAGCAGGTCTCGATCTCTCCCGTCGCCAGCTTCGGCAGCAGCGCGGCCTTCTGCTCGGCCGAGCCGTGCCTGGCCAGCGTGAGCGCCCCGAACCCCGGCGTCAGCACGTACATGAACGCGGAACCGCCGGCGGAGCCCGAGGCCGACAGGGTCTCGGTGGCGACGGCCAGCTCCAGCAGGCCCTGGCCGGCTCCGCCGTACTCCTCGGGCACGGCCAGGCCGAGCCAGCCGCCCTTGGCGAGCTCGGCCCACACCTCTTCCGGCCAGCGCTTCTCGGCCTCGCAACGCTGCCAGTAGTCCATGTCGTACCGCGAGCAGATGTCCGCGATGCCCCGGCGCACCGCCTGCGCGCTCTCCGGCAGCGTGAAGTCCATGACCGCCACTCTAGAACGTCATTCGGCGAGCTGCGAGATCATCGCCGGGGGCGGCGCGCGTGGTAGACGAAGGCGGGCGGCAGGTTCCGCCACACCGTGCGCCCGGCCACGACCTCCTCGAACGCCTCGCCCATCCTGCGGCGGAACCGCAGGGCCGCGGGCAGGGCGCGGGCGTGGACGTAGGAGAACGTCGTGAACGCGCCCCCCGGCGCGAGCGAGGCGACCACGGCCCGCAGCAGGTCCGCCTGGTGGGCGGGGGGAAACGCCGCCCAGGGCAGCCCGCTCACGATCACGTCGGCGGCGGCCACGCCGCGGGCGGCGAGCAGCTCGGGCAGCCGAGCGGCGTTGTCGATGACGAGCTCCACCCCGGGGTAGCGGGCGCCGAGGTGACCGGCCAGGCGCGAATTGATCTCGACCGCCAGGTGCCGCCCCCGCCCGCCGATGCGGCGCTGGATCTCGGCGGTGAAGGGGCCGGTGCCCGGCCCCAGCTCGACCACGACGGGGTCGCCGCGCTCCGGCACCGGCACGCACACCGCCTCGGACAACCGTCGCGAGCTGGGCGCGACCGCCCCGGTCACGGCGGGGGAGCGCAGGAACTGCCCGAAGAAGACCGCTGTTTCGTTCGCCATGCTGCGACGCTAGGGCCCGCGACCGCCCCGGCCGCCCGCCGTCCGGACCGACTTGGCGGCCGGGTGGATCACCGCGTACGGCCCATCGGCGGGCGGGAGCGGCCAGAAGGAGGAGACGCCTCCTCCCACCGGAGGACGGGCTCCCGCGCAAGCGGACGGTAACGTTCCCTCATGCGGTGGCCCTCGACGCGCCGGCTCGTCGCTCAGCGTCCCCTCACGGTCCGGCCCCTGACCGACCTGCCTCTCACTGACCGTCCCCTCACCGACCGTCCCTTCGCGCTCTCGCGCGGCACGGCCCTCGACATCGGCCTGGCGGTGGGCGGGACCGGGCTCGACGTGCTCGTCAGCGCCGGCTCCTGGGGTTTCTCAGGCGACGAGGGCGGCTCGGCCCCGCCGTGGGTGGGGATGGGCTTCGCCCTGCTGGCCGGACTGCCGATGGGCCTGCTGCGCCGGTGGCCGGGGCCGGTGACCGTCTACCTGTCCGTGCTGCTGGTGATCTGCGACCAGCTCGGCGCGTTCACCGTCAACACCCTGCAGGTCCTGCTGCCGATCTCGGTGGGCGTGCTGGCCCGGTCGCGCGGCTGGCGCTGGACGGCGCCCGCGGCCGTGCTCGCCTCCGTCGCGACCGCCGTGAACCTCGCCGACCCCGGCATCGCGCTGACCAGCAACACCTGGTTCTACTCCGTCGGGCTGATCGCGGCCCCCGTGCTGATCGGCCGCTACCTGCGCGGTCAGGAGGGGCGCCGCAAGGAGGACCCCGCGCCGCTGCTCGACCTGCTGCTCGCGGGCGGCGGGGTGGCGCTGTCGGTGCTGACCACCTGGCCCTACTGGCACGGCGGCGAGCCGCCCGTGTGGGCGGTCGCGCTCGGGGTGATGTTCGCGGGACTCGCGCTGGGCGTCGTGCGGCACCTGCCCGGCGCGGTCCTGCTGCTGGAGAGCGTCGCGCTGGTCGTGGCCGACCAGTACGTGCCGAGGACCGGCAGCAGCCTCCAACTGCTCGCCCTGGTGGCCCTCGGCGTGTTCGCGACCCGCGCCACCTGGCCGTGGGTCGCCGCGGCCTACGCCCTGACCTGCTCGGTCGCCGCGATCGTGGTCGTGGACGACCCCGCCGACGTCACCCCGTTCCGGGCGGTGGCGCTGATGACGATGATCACCGCGCCCGTGGCGATCGGCCGGTACGTCGGCGTGCGGCAGGCCCAGGCCAGGCACGCCGCCGAACTGGCCGCGGAGCGCGACAGAGCCGGCCGGCTCGCCGAGCGGGAGCGGATCGCCCGCGAGGTCCACGACATCGTCGCCCACCACGTGGGGGCGATGGTGCTGCGCGCGAGCGCCGCGCAGTACGCGGGGGCCGGCGGCCCGGCCGCCGAGGCGCTGGCCGACATCAGGGACACCGGCCATCGCGTGCTGGAGGACCTGCGCGGCCTGCTGGCCGTGCTGCGCGACCCGGACGAGGCGCTGGGGTCCGATCTCAAGCTCGCGAACATGCTGGCCGACCCCGGTGACGTGCTGCGCGACGCCGTGTCCCGGATGTCGGCGGCCGGTCTGCGGGTGGATCTGCGTCTCGCGCCCGAGGCGGAACGGGCCCCGCTGGTGGTGCGGGCCTCGGCGGCGAGGATCGTCCAGGAGGGGCTGACGAACGTGCTCAAGCACGCCGGGCCGGGAGCCCGGGCGGAGGTCGACGTGGCGATGCGCCCGGACGCGCTCACGGTGGAGGTGCGCAACGGCCCCGGCACGTCCCGCGCCCCGGACGTGCTGCCGTCCCACGGCCACGGCATCGCGGGCATGCGGGAGCGGGCCCGCGCCTTCGGCGGGCACGTCACCGCGGGCCCGGCCGAGGGCGGCGGCTGGCGGCTGACCGCCTCGCTGCCGGTGCCACGGGAGAACCGGCCGGAGTGCCGCGTGTCCGGGAGGTTCGCGTGATCCGCGTCGTGGTCGCCGACGACCAGGCCCTGGTGCGGGCGGGCGTGCGGATGATGCTGGAGGCGGCCGGCGACATGGAGGTGTGCGGCGAGGCGGCCGACGGGGCCGAGGCCGTACGGCTGGCCGAGCGGCACCGCCCCGACGTGGTGCTGATGGACCTGCGGATGCCGCGCGTCGACGGCCTGGAGGCCACCCGCAGGATCCTCGCCGCCCAGCCGTCCGCCCGGATCGTCGTGCTCACCACGTTCTCCGAGGACGAGAACCTCTACGCCGCGCTGGGCGCGGGCGCGCTCGGGTTCCTGGTGAAGGACGACCCGCCCGCCCGGATGGTCGAGTCCGTACGGCGGGCCGCGACGGGGGAGCCCCCGCTCGCGCCGTCGGTGCTGCGGCGTGTCGTCGAACGGGCCCTGGCGGCCGAGCGGCAGGCGATGCCGCTCCCGCCGGGCCTCACCGAGCGCGAGGCGCAGGTGCTCGCCCTGGTCGGGGTCGGCCTGTCCAACGCCGAGATCGCCGATCGCCTGCACGTGGGGGTCACGACCGTCAAGAGTCACGTCGCCGCGCTCATCGACAAGCTGGGGCTGCGCAACCGCACCCAGGCGGCGGTGATGGCCCACCGGTTCGGCTTGGTCGACACCGGGTTCAACCCCGTGGCTTCTGCCCCGAGCGACCGGAAGAGCGGCACGTAGGGTCTGGGGCGACGTCGTCGCGGGCTGAGCGCCCCTGACCTTAAGCAGCCGTTCAGCCGATCCCTAGATCGTCCGAAGTGGACACCAAGAGGGCCCTCCTAGCGTCTGTGTCCGGCGCCCGACCGGGTGCCTGCACATCAGGAACCGCGCCGTCCCCGGACGGCGGGAGGGATCACAATGCCCAAGATCAGAATCGACGATATCGCGGCGGCCGGGCCGGAGCTCGACGAGGGAGACCTCCGTCTCGTCAACGGCGGCCAGAGGTTCGACTGGTCGAGCCACGTCATCAGCCCGGACGGCAGCATCGACGCCCAGGACCCCGACTTCTGAGCGACCGCTTCCGAGTGACAACGCGGGGCGCCCTCCCGGCGCCCCGTCAGGAAGCCAGACCAGGAAGAGCGAGAGATGTCCGGCGAGATACTCATCCTCACGATCGACGGTGACTCCCATGCGGAGCACGTGGCCCGTCTGCTGGCCGCGCGGGGGGCGAAAGCGGTCGTCTTCGACCCGGCCGGCTATCCGGTCCGCGCGGTGCTCGACGCGGCCTACCACCGCGACGGGCGGGTGCGGCGGCGGCTGCGCACGGAGACGGCGGACGTCGACCTCGACCGTCTGACGGCGGTGTGGTTCCGCCGTCCCCAGGCCCCCGTCGCGCATCCCGAGATCGCCGACCCGGTGGCACGGGCCCACATCGAGCAGGAGTGCGCGGTGTTCGCCGGGGACCTGTGGGAGCAGCTCGACTGCCGCATGGTCCCCGCGCCCAGGGAACGCGTGAGACTGGCCCAGCGCAAGTCGTCACAGCTGGCCCTGGCCGGTCGTCTCGGATTCGAGCTGCCGGACACGCTGATCACCAACGACCCCGACGAGTTCCTGGACTTCTACAACCGGCACCAGGGGCGCATCATCACCAAGCCCCTGGGCGTCCCCACGAGCCTGCGCGCCGACGGGGATGGGGTGGCCCGGATGTCGGAACCGGTGTCCACCCGGGACGCAGCGTACGCGGACGCGATCAGGTTCGGCCCGGTCGTCATCCAGGAGTACGTGCCCAAGCGGGTCGAACTGCGGGTGACCGTCGTGGGGCGGGCCGTCTTCGCGGCGGAGATCCACTCACAGGAGAGCAACCACACGAGGCTCGACTGGCGCCGCTACGACCCGGGCAGCACCCGCCACGAGGTGCACGCGCTGCCGCCGGAGGTGGCCGAACGCTGCGTGCGGATCGTGCGGCGGCTCGGCCTGCGCTACGGGGCGATCGATCTCATCCTGACCCCCGACGGGCGTTACGTCTTCCTCGAAGTCAACCCCAGCGGCCAGTGGCTCTGGATCGAGAAGGCCACGGGCCTGCCGATCGGCGCGGCGTTGTGTGATCTGTTGATGTACGGCACGGTCGGAGAGGAGACCGCGCATGGTGCCGGACGCCCTTGAAACCCTCCGCGGCCTGGACGGGGTCGACCCGTCCGAGGCACAGGAGCGCCTGCGGGAGTTGCGGGAGCGCCATCCCGGCGTGCGCTTCCGGCTGCTGTGGCAGCGGGAGGACTACGACGACTCGCTCCACTACGACCTTCTGATCAAAACGCCGGGGGAGGGGACAGTGTCGCTGTCCTGGTGCCCCGACCGCGCCCTGCCCTGGCCCCTGCGGGGCGTGCAGCGGGCGGCCGAGATGCTGCTGCTGCGGATCGACGGCGTCGGGGTCACAGTGGTCGACGCGATCGCCTGGCTCGACTTCCTGTGGGACGAGACCCGGCTGGTGGACCGGATCGTCGCCGCCGCCCTCGTCCAGGCCGAGATGGCGGAGGCGCCGGTCGAGCTCTCCGACCACGAGATCCAGGAGGCGGTGGACGCGTTCCGGCGCGCCCGGGGACTGCTCACGGCGGAACGGACGCGCGAGTGGATGGACCGCCGCTCCCTCACCGTGCTGGACCTCCAGGAGCTGGTCGCGGGGGAGGTGGCCGCCGCCCGCGTCCGCGAGCGGGTGACGGCCGGCCGGATCGAGCCGTACTTCGAGGAGCACCGGGAGGAGTTCGGCACCGCCCGGGTCGCCCGCCTCACCTTCCCCGACTCCGAGACGGCCCGGCGGGCGGCGGCCGAGATCGACGCCGGAGCCGGCTTCCTCACGCTGGCGGAGCGGACGCGCGGCGCCCGGCTGGTCGTCGAGGACGTGCCCGCGGCCGAGGTGGGCACCGCCCGCCCGGGCGACGTCGTCTCGCCCGCCCCGGGCGTCCTGCTCAAGGTGATCTCCGTGGCCGACGCCGAGCTCGACGCGGACACGCGCCGCCGCGTCGAACGGCAGGTCTTCGACCTGTGGATCGACGAACGCCGCCGGGCCGCGAAGATCGAGTGGTTCTGGGGAACCACGGCGCGGACCGGCACGCTGTGAACAGGCAGATCTTCCGCGCCGAGGCGCTGCGCCGTCATGCCGCCCCACAGTCCGCCCCGGCCGCTGCCAAGGAAGTCGGAAACCGCACGCTCGTCCTGCTCTGGTGCGCGGTCGCGGTGCTCACCTCGGGGCTGGCCGTTCTCACCGCTGCGGTCCTGAGGGGTGGCGGGTGAAACGGGTCCCGGTCTTTCTGCAGAACTCGGCGACCGAGTGCGGCGCGGCCTGCCTGGCCGTGATCCTGTCCTTCCACGGCCACCGCACCACCGTGCAGGAGGTCACCGACCACCTCCAGGTGGGCAGGGACGGCCTGAGCGCGCTGGCCATCGTCCGCGCCGCGCGGGAGTTCGGCCTGAACGCCAGGGCGTTCTCGCTGGAGCCGGCCGACCTCGGGCGGGTGCCCATGCCCGCGATCGTCCACTGGGAGTTCCAGCACTTCGTCGTGGTGGAGCGGTGGACGCCCGATCACGTGGACGTCGTGGACCCCGGCCAGGGACGCAGGCGGCTCACGCCCGCCGAGTTCGACGCCGGCTTCACCGGCGTGCTACTGGCGTTCGAGCCGGAGCCGGGGTTCCGCCGCGTGCGGTCCGGCGCCGCGCGGGCGTGGCGGCGCGACTTCCTGCGCACCCTGGTGTTCCGCAGGAAGGGCCTGCTCGCCCAGGTGCTCGCGGCCTCAGTGCTGCTCCAGGTGCTCGGCCTGGGGCTCGCGACGGCGTTCCAGATCGTCGTCGACCGGGTCCTCCCGCGCGGGGACTCCGGGCTTCTCGCGCTCCTCGGCGTGGCCGTGCTGGTCGCCGTGGTCACCCAGTTCACGGTGGGCTACCTGCGTTCGGTGCTGCTCGTCGCGCTCCGCTCGCGCACCGACGGCGAGGTGACGCGGAACCTGGTGTCGCACCTTGTCGCACTGCCGTACCGGTACTTCGCGGTACGCGGCAAGGGCGACCTGGCGAACCGATCGAACAGCGTCATCGCCCTGCGCGAGACGCTGACCGGGCAGATTCTCTCGTCGTTGCTCGACGGGCCGCTCGCCCTGGTCTACCTGCTGCTCGTCTTCGCCCGTGACCCGGTTTTCGGCGGCTTCCTCGCGCTGCTCGCCGCGGGTCAGGCCGCCCTCCTGCTCGGCACCGCCCGCCGGGTGGGCGATCTGACCAGGCGCGAGCTGGCCGCTCTCGCCGTCACGCAGGGCCGGCTGATGGAGGCCGTCGGCGGTATCGAGACGCTCAAGGCGTCCGGGGCCGAGCCGCGGGCGATGCAGCGCTGGTCGGATCTGTTCGCCCAGCAACTCGACGCCGACCTGCGGGGAGGGCTCGTCCGGGGGCTGATCGAGGCGGTGCTCGGGGCGGTGCGCTATCTCGCGCCGCTGGGGCTGCTGTGGGTGGGCGCGTGGCGGGTGCTCGACGGGTCGCTGAGCCTCGGGACGCTGCTCGCGCTGAACGCCCTGGCCACCGCCGCGCTCACCCCGATCGGCTCGCTGATGACCAGCCTGCGCGGCCTTCAGCAGGCCGGGGCGCACTTCGACCGGCTGTCGGACATCCTCGCCTCCGAGCCCGAGCCGTCCACGGGGATCGAGGTGCTGCGGCTGCGCGGCGGCATCGAGCTGCGCGGGGTGGGTTTCCGCCACGACCCGCGCGGCCCGTGGACGCTGCGCGACGTCTCACTGGTCGTACGGCCCGGGCAGAAGGTCGCGCTGGTCGGTCCCTCGGGGTCGGGCAAGAGCACGCTCGCCCGCCTCCTGCTCGCCCTCTACCAGCCGACGGATGGGGAGATCCGGTACGACGGCGTTCCCGCGACGGAGCTCAACCCGCGATCGCTGCGCCGCCAGTTCGGCGTGGTCACCCAGGAGCCGTCGCTGTTCACCGGGACGATCCGGGAGAACGTCGCGCTCAACTTCCCCGAGGCCGGCATGGACCGGATCGCCGAGGCGGCCCGGCTCGCGGGCCTGCACGACGAGATCATGGCGATGCCGATGGGCTACGAGACGATCCTTGTCGAGGGCGGCGGCCTGTCGGGTGGACAGCGCCAGCGCCTCGCCCTGGCGCGCGCGCTGCTGCCCCGACCCAAGGTGCTGCTGCTCGACGAGGCGACCAGCAACCTGGACAGCGCGACCGAGGCCGACATCGAGGCGCGGCTGTCCCGCCTGACGCAGACCCGCATCGTGATCGCGCACCGGCTGAGCACGGTGCGGGACGCCGACCTGATCCTGGTCGTCGAGGGGGGCACGGTGGTGGAGCGGGGCACCCACGAGGAGCTGCTGGCCCTGGGCGGCCGCTACACCCGGCTCGTCGCCGCGCAGACGGCACCACGCGCAGGTGAACGGGTGACGAACACATTGTCCTGATGCCGCCATCGGCGAAGCCGGGCTGCGCGACCGCACCTAATCGGCGGTGTGGTTCCACACCGGGTCCGACCCCGTGGCTCCTGCCCGGAACGACCGGGAGAGCGGCATGTAGGGTCTGGGGCGTGAACGCTGCCGAGGACCGGATCTGGACGGTGCCCAACCTGCTGAGCGCCCTGCGGCTGCTCGGCGTCCCCGTCTTCCTCTGGCTCGTGCTGGGTCCCCACGCCGACGGGTGGGCCATCGCGCTGCTGGCGCTCGCCGGCTTCAGCGACTGGCTCGACGGAAAGCTCGCCCGCGCCTGGAACCAGATCAGCAGGCTGGGCCGGCTCATCGACCCGCTCGCCGACCGGCTCTACATCCTCGCCACCCTGATCGGCCTGGTGCTGCGGGGTGCCGTCCCCTGGTGGCTGGCGCTCGCGGTGCCGCTGCGCGACGTGCTGCTGCTGTGGATGCCGCCCCTGCTGCGGCGGCACGGGTACGGCCCGGCGCTGCCCGTCCACTTCCTCGGCAAGGCCGGCACCGCCGCCCTGATGTACGCGTTCCCGCTGCTGTTCCTCGCGTCCCACGAAGGGTGGTACGCCGAGATTGCCGCGATCTTCGGATGGGCCTTCGCCATCTGGGGAACTGGTCTGTATTGGTGGGCGGGGGTGTTGTATGTCGTACAGGTGCGCCAGCTAACGAAGGGGTGACCCGTGAAGGCCGTCGTCATGGCGGGCGGGGAGGGGACACGGCTGCGGCCGATGACCGCGAACCAGCCCAAGCCCCTGCTCCCCATCATCAACCGGCCGATCATGGAACACGTGCTCCGGCTGCTCAAGCGGCACGGGTTCACCGAGACCGTGGTGACCGTGCAGTTCCTGGCCGCGCTGATCCGCAACTACTTCGGCGACGGCGACGAGCTGGGCATGACCCTCCACTACGCCACCGAGGAGGTCCCCCTCGGGACGGCCGGCAGCGTGAAGAACGCCGCCGACAAGCTCCGCGACGACCGCTTCCTGGTCATCTCCGGCGACGCGCTCACCGACATCGACCTGACCGACATGCTCCGCTTCCACCGCGAGAACCGGGCGCTGGTCACCATCGGGCTCAAGCGCGTGCCCAACCCGCTGGAGTTCGGGATCATCATCGTGGACGACAGCGGCCGCATCCAGCGCTTCCTGGAGAAGCCCACCTGGGGCCAGGTGTTCTCCGACACGGTCAACACCGGCATCTACATCATGGAGCCGTCGGTCCTCGACGAGATCGCCCCCGGCCAGTCGGTCGACTGGTCGTCCGACATCTTCCCCAAGATGCTCGAACGCGGCTGCCGGCTGTTCGGCTACGTGGCCGAGGGCTACTGGGAGGACGTCGGCACGCACGAGAGCTACCTCAAGGCGCAGGCGGACGTGCTGGAGGGCAAGGTCAAGGTCGACTTCGACGCGTTCGAGCTGGCGCCGGGCGTGTGGGCCGCCGAGGGCGCCTCGGTGGACCCCGAGGCCGTGCTCAAGGGCCCCCTCTACATCGGCGACTACGCGAAGGTCGAGGCCGGCGCCGAGCTGCGGGAATACACCGTGCTCGGCAGCAACGCCGTCGTCAAGGAGGGCGCCTTCCTGCACCGCGCCGTGGTCAGCGACAACGTGTACGTCGGCCCGGCCGCCCACCTGCGCGGCTGCGTGATCGGCAAGAACACCGACGTGATGACCGGCGCCAGGATCGAGGAGAACGCCGTCGTCGGCGACGAGTGCGTCATCGAGTCCGAGGCGTACGTCTCCTCAGGGGTGAAGATCTACCCGTTCAAGACGATCGAGGCGGGCACGGTCGTCAACACGAGCGTCATCTGGGAGTCGCGCGGCCAGCGCAGCCTGTTCGGCCCCCGCGGGGTCTCCGGGCTGGTCAACGTCGAGATCACCCCGGAGCTGTGCGTACGGCTGGCCAGCGCGTACGCCACGACGCTGCGCAAGGGCGACACGGTCGTCACCTCCCGCGACGCCTCGCGCGCGGCGCGGGCGCTCAAGCGGGCGGTGATCAGCGCGCTGAACTCCAGCGCGATCAACGTGGTCGACCTGGAGGCAGCCGCCCTGCCGGTCGCCAGGTTCAACACCTCGCGGGAGAACGTCCGGGGCGGCATCGCCGTGCGCACCACGGCGGGCGACCCCCAGAGCGTCGACATCGTGTTCATGGACGAGACGGGAGCCGACCTGTCCCAGGCGGCCCAGCGCAAGCTGGAGCGGGTCTTCTCCCGCCAGGAGTACCGGCGCGCCTTCCCCGGCGAGATCGCCGAGCTGACCTTCCCCGCCCGCGCCGTCGACACGTACGCCCGGGAGCTGCTGGCCTGCATCGACATGTCGGGGGTGAAGGACGCCGAGATGAAGGTCGTGGTCGACTGCGCGGGCGGCACCTCCTCGCTCGTGCTGCCGAGCCTGCTGGGCCGGGCCGGGGTCGACGTGCTGACCGTGAACAACCGCCTCGACGACGCCTCGCCGACCGAGACGCTCGCCGAGCGCCGCCGCGACCTGCAGCGCCTGGCGGAGCTGGTGGCATCGGCGCGTGCCGCCTTCGGCGTACGGTTCGACCCGGTGGGGGAGCGGGTCTCGCTCGTGGACGAGATGGGCCAGCTGATCAGCGAGGAGCGGGCGCTGCTCGTGGTGCTCGATCTGGTGGCGGCCGAGCGCCGGGGCGGCCGGGTGGCCCTGCCGGTCACCACGACCCGGGTGGCGGAGATGGTGTGCCGCTTCCACGGCGTGCAGGTCGACTGGACGGCCACGAGCCTCGACACGCTGACCCGGGCGGCCAGGCACCCCGACACGATCTTCGCGGGCGACGGGAAGGGCGGCTTCATCGTCCCGGAGTTCGCGCCCACGGTGGACGGCCTGGCGGTGTTCCTGCGCCTGCTCGGCCTGGTCGCGCGCACCCGGCTGTCGCTCAGCCAGATCGACGCCCGCATCCCGGAGGCCAAGCTGCTCAAGCGGACCGTTCCCACGCCCTGGGCGCACAAGGGGGCGGTGATGCGCTCGGTCGTCGAGGCCGCGGAGGGCCACCGCCTGGACACCACCGACGGTGTGCGCGTCGTGGAGGACGACGGGAGCTGGGCCCTCGTCCTGCCCGACCCCGCCGAGGCCGTAACGCATCTGTGGGCCGAGGGCCACGACATGGACACCGCCCAGGCCCTCCTGGAACGCTGGGCCCACGTCGTCGAACAAGCAGCCGGAGCTAGATGACATTGAACGTCCGCTGGCTGTAGCGTTGGTCAGTCCACGCCCAGCCGCGGTCTTGACCTTTGTGCCTGATCAGCGTAAGTTGCGGCATTCGCAGTTTGACCTAGTCCTTGAGCAAGTCGTGAGAGAGGCCGAGCCGTTCGATGCCCAGCGTCTACTGCACGCAGTGCGGTCATGCCAACCCCGAGGATGCCCGTTTCTGTTCACGATGCGGTTCGCCGCTGAGCGCTCCGGCGCCCGTCGCAGCCGACACGACCTCGACGATCTCACTTGAGGCGCTCGAGGCGGAGACGGGCCAGACGCTTCTGCCGGACAGGGCCTCGGTCGAGCAGTTGCCGCCGGGCACGGCTCTTCTGGTGGTCATGCGTGGCCCGAACGCGGGGAGCCGATTTCTGCTCGACAGCGACCTCACTACGGCGGGTCGCCACCCGGAAAGCGACATTTTCCTGGACGATGTGACGGTGTCCAGGAGGCACGTGGAGTTCTACCGGCGCGGCGGCCAGTTCACCGTGCGTGACGTGGGCAGCCTCAACGGCACCTACGTCAACCGGGAGCGCATCGAGGAGTCCCCCTTGCAGGGCGGCGACGAGGTGCAGATCGGCAAGTTCCGGCTGGTGTTCCTCACACGTGGTCCCGGAGGGCTGTGATCGGTGAGGAGGAGGAGTCATGAGCGCGCAGGCCGTACGGGCGTTCATGAGCATCGGGGAAGTGCTCGCCCTGCTGCAGAGCGAGTTCCCGGACGTGACCGTCTCCAAGATCCGGTTTCTGGAGGGTGAGGGGCTGATCGAGCCCCAGCGGAGCCCGTCGGGGTACCGCAAGTTCACCTTCAACGACGTCGAGCGCCTGCGGTACATCCTGCGTGCGCAGCGTGACCAGTACCTGCCGCTCCGCGTGATCAAGGATCAGCTGGACGAGCAGGCGGCCCGCCCGCACTCCGTGTCCGGCGGCGCTCCGCCCGTGCGTCTCAGCCGGGAGGAGCTCATCGAGGCCGCGGGCATCGACGAGGAGACCCTGGCCGAGATGGAGAGCTTCGGCCTGGTCGCTCCCGTGGCGCGCCGCTACGACGGGGAGGCGCTGGAGATCGCGCGCAGCGTGGGGGCGCTGGCGCGGTTCGGCCTGCAGGCGCGGCACCTGAGGGCGGTCCGCGCCGCGGTGGAGCGAGAGGCCGGCCTCATCGAGCAGGCGGTGGCCCCGCTGCTGCGGCGTAAGGCGCCGGGGGCGATCGCGGAGGCGGACGAGACGGCTCGGGAGATCTCCGGACTTCTCCAGGAACTGCACAGTGCGTTACTGCGTGGGAGTGTTCGCGGCGTTCTGGGACGGTGACCGGCACATCCGCACCTCCGTGGGTGTTACGTTGAATGCCTGGTGATATGCCGCGACGCTTGAGACGGAGCCGCCCGTGTTGCAGATGGAGGTCGTGGGGGTTCGCGTTGAGATGCCCACCAACCAGCCGATCGTTCTCCTGAAGGAGACGAGCGGCGATCGGTATCTGCCGATCTGGATAGGCATGACCGAGGCGACCGCTATCGCGTTGGCGCAGGCGGAGGAGCCGCCGCCCCGGCCGCTGACCCACGACTTGTTCCGTGACGTTCTTGAGGCCTTGGGGGTGCGGTTGCGCACCGTCAACATCGTCGCGCTCCGCGATGGAATCTTCTTCGCCGACTTGGTCTTCTCCAACGGTGTGGAGGTCAGCGCCCGTCCTTCGGACTCGATCGCGCTGGCGTTGCGTACGGGTGCGACGATCTACGCGAGTGAGGACGTGATCCAGGAGGCGGGCGTGAGCATGCCCGACGACCAGGAAGACGAAGTGGAAAAGTTTCGCGAGTTCCTGGACAAAATCACACCGGAAGACTTCGGCCGGGCGGGCTGACGTGCCGGACGATTTCGGGAGATTACGCTTCACGACGCGCCGGACGGGGTCGTTGACTGACGATGGCCCCGGTCCTACGGTGCAAGGGAAACCACGGTTGTAATTCACGAACCCCCAGATCAGACCGTGGGATGAGAGAAAGCCGGAGGTCCGCAGTGGCGGTCAGCAGCGGCGAGGGTAAGTCGGCCGGCCAGCACGACCCGGTTCGGCAGGCGGCGCGCGAGCGCGCCGGCGAACAGGGCCTGCTGTTCGACGAGCAGCCGACGGCGCTGCCCCAGGGCATCGGATACCGCGGCCCCACGGCGTGCGCGGCGGCCGGGATCACCTACCGGCAGCTCGACTACTGGGCCCGGACCGAACTGGTGCTCCCGACGATAAGGGCCGCCCAGGGATCCGGGTCTCAGCGACTGTACAGCTTCCGCGACATCCTCGTCCTGAAGGTCGTCAAACGTCTTCTGGACACGGGCGTCTCCCTCCAGCAGATACGCACCGCCGTACGGCACCTGCGCGACCGCGGCGTCAACGACCTGGCCCAGATCACCTTGATGAGTGACGGCGTGAGCGTCTACGAGTGCACGAGCGCCGACGAGGTGATCGACCTGTTGCAGGGCGGTCAGGGCGTGTTCGGCATCGCGCTCGGCAGGGTCTGGCGGGAGGTCGAGGGATCGCTGGCCGAGCTTCCGGGCGAGCGGGCGGAGGCCGCTCCGGATGCGGAGGGGGACCATCCGGCGGACGAGCTGGCCCGCCGGAGAAAGGCCCGCAGGACCGGCTGAGCGGATGCCCCGGCGATCACAGGTTTGACGGTCGGGCGCGCGTGCCGGGCCTGACCGGGGGCAGGTCGAACTCGTCGTCACGCATGCGCAGCAGGGCGACGGACGCGCCGGCGAAGCCCACGGCCGCGACCAGCAGGCCGATGCCCGACGCGGTGTGGCCGGGCATGAACGGATGGGTGAAGCCGCCGGCCGCGAGCAGGACCCCCATCCAGGCCGGCGCCGCGCCGCTGCGCCACAGCGCCAGGCCGAGCAGCAGCAGGCCGACGACGATGCCCACGATGAACAGCAGGCTCGCCACCAGCTGTACGGGGTCGTCCTCGAGCGCGTTCTGAATCCTCGCCATGGTCGCCACGTCGAAGTGCCTCGTCACCGTCAGGTACGCGAGGTCGTCGCCGCCACGGATCAGGGGGAAGCCGGCCAGGTCGCCGAGCAGCGCGAGGAGGGCACCCGCCGTGGTGAGCCTGGGAGCGCCGCGACGGGCCACCCACGCCACGGCGAAGGTGGCCGGGATCAGCCCGACCAGGAACGGCAGGGCGAACCATCGGAGCACGCCCGCGGCCTGCTCGTGGGCCGCGTACGCCGCGACCGTGGCCTCGAACGACTCGCCGCCGTCCACGGGGCTGAACAGATAGTTGAGGCCCATGCCGAGCATGGGGAGCGGGGCGACGACGGCGAGCAGCACCCGCCAGAAGCCGCGCACGTCCCGCGGCGGTTTCCGCGGGGTGGCGGCGGTGCGGGCGTCGGTGTCCGGCTGCATGATGATCCTCCGAGAATCCGGGAGTTGTCCGATCGAGTCCGAGGATGGGCGCGGACGGCTCCCTTCGTCGTGGGGGCGTGGTCCCGATTCCGGTCCCGTGCACCCCGTGATCCGGGAGCACGCTCCTATGGCCGATGGGAGCGCCGGGATCCGATGATGAGCGCATGGCAGTCAGGCGGGCCGGCCCGGTCGCGGTGCTCATCCTCACGGCCGTCGTGGTGGTGGCGGCGTGGGTGTCGTGGTTCCTCGGCGGGCTCACCTTCGCCGACGCGGCCGACGACTCCTACCTGCTGACCAACAGCGCGCAGGCGCTGACCTTCACCACGTTCGGCGCGCTGGTGCTCGCCCATCGCCCCGGGCACCGCATCGGGCTGCTGTTCGTGGCGTACGGCGCCTGCTACACGCTGAGCGTGGCCTGCCTCGGGCTGCTCACCGACGCGGTCGGGCTGCCGGAGGGGTGGGCGCGGGCGGTCGAGCTGTTCGGCATCACCGTGTGGATCCCGGCGCCGGCCGTCTGCCTTCCGCTGATCGTGCAGTTGTTCCCCGACGGCAGGCCGCTGTCGCGGCGCTGGCGGCCGCTGGCCGTCGCGACCCTCGTCGTCCTGCCGTTCACGCCCATCCTGACCCTGCCCGTGGCGGCCGGGCCGGCGGGGGACGGGCCGGCCACGGAGGAGCCGATGCTGCCCGTCATCGTGGGCGAGGTCGCCCAGCGGCTGATTCCGGTGTTCGCCGCCGTCGCCGCGCTGGTGCTGCTGGCCTCCCTCGGCGCGCTCGTCCTGCGCGTCCGCCGGTCCCGCGGGGTGCCGCGGCAGCAGCTGATGTGGCTGCTGTGGGCCGCGGGACTGTTCGCCGCGCTCAACGCGCAGCGGATCGTGACGACCGACGGGCCGGTGTTGTTCCTGCTGACCCTGCCGCTGATCCCGGCCGCGGCCACGGTGGCGATCCTGCGCCACGGGTTGTACGACATCGAGCTGATCGTCAACCGCTCGCTGGTGTACGGGGTGCTCACGCTCGGCGTCGTGCTGGCCTACCTGGGCATCGTCGCGGGGCTGTCCGCGCTGGCGCGGGACCGGCTGTCGGCCGCCCCGCTGATCGCGACCGCGGTTGTCGCTCTCGCCTTCGCGCCCGCCCGTTCGGCCGTGCAGTCCTTGGTGGACCGGGTCATGTACGGCCAGCGCCGCGATCCTGTGGCGGCCGCCGCCCGGGTCGGCCTGCGGCTCGGCGCCGGCCTGGACGGGGTGTTGCGAGCCGTGTGCGAGGCGCTGCGGCTGCCGTACGCTGCAGTCGCCTCCGACGGGCGGCTGGTCGCGACGTACGGCCGGTCACCGCGGCGGCGGCACACGGTGTCGCTGGAGGTGGCCGACGGGCCGCCCGCAGACCTGCTCGTCGGGCTGAGGGCGGGGGAGAGCCGGCTGTCCGGCGCCGACCGGCGCGCCCTGGAACTGCTGGCCGCCCCGGTCGGCCTGGCCCTGCAGGCGGTGCGCCTGTCCGAGCAACTGGGCGAGTCCCGCACGCGCATCGTGGCCGCGCGGGAGGAGGAACGCCGGCGGCTGCGCCGCGATCTGCACGACGGCCTCGGCACCGTGCTCACCGCGGTGACCCTCAAGGCCGACGCGGCCCACAACCTGCGTCACACTGATCCCGAGCGGAGCGCACGGCTCCTGCTCGACCTGCGCGCCGACCTGACCGCCGCGATCGCCGATATCCGCCGGCTCGTCTACAACCTGCGGCCGCCCGCCCTCGACGAGCTCGGACTGCTGGGCGCGCTCCGCCAGCGCGCCCACGACTCGTGGCGGCGCGAGCACGCCGGGTACGTGGTCACGATCGACGCCCCGGACGACCTGCCGCCGCTGCCCGCCGGGGTGGAGGTGGCCGCCTATCGCATCGCCACCGAGGCGGTCACCAACGCGCTGCGCCACGGCGGGGCGACGGCGTGCCGGGTCTCCCTGCGCGCCGACCACGCCGCCCTGCATGTGGAGGTGAGCGACGACGGCTCCGGGGGCGCCGGAGCGTGGCCGCACGGCGTCGGTCTGCGCTCCATGCACGAGCGGGCCGGCGAACTGGGCGGTACGCTCACCGCCGGCCCCACCGACCGCGGCGGCCGCGTCCACGCCCGCCTTCCACTGGAGCAGACATGAGCGCCGGGGAACCGATCAGGATCGTCGTCGTCGACGATCACCCGCTGATGCGGGAAGGCCTGCGTGCCCTGGTGACGTCGCTGCCGGACATCGAGGTGGTGGGCGAGGCCGGCGACGGCGACGCCGCCCGTCGTGAGGTGCAGCTCACGCGCCCCGACGTCGTGGTCATGGACCTGCACATGCCGGGCGTCAACGGGGTGGAGGCCACCAGGGCCATCGCGCGCGCGGTGCCCGCCACCCGGGTGCTCGTGCTCACGATGTTCGAGGACGACGAGTCGGTGTTCGCCGCGATGCGTGCCGGAGCCTTCGGATACCTGGTCAAGGGCGCGAAGCAGGAGGAGATCGTCCGGGCGGTCCGCTCTGTCGCGGCCGGACACGCCGTCTTCGGCCCGAGCGTGGCCCGCCGGATCATCGACTTCTTCGCCGCCGGGGCCTCTCGCGCGCCGGCCCCGGAGCCCTTTCCCGAGCTCACCGCCCGCGAACGGGAGGTCCTCGACCTCATCGCGGCCGGCCGGTCCAACGCGGCGATCGCCCGGCATCTGGCCATCAGCGGCAAGACCGTCAGCAACCACATCACCGCCATCTTCGCCAAGCTGGCGGTCGCCGACCGGGCCGAGGCCATCGTCCGCGCCCGCCGGGCCGGTCTCGGCGCCGATCTCGAGCAGGGTGCGAGTCGGGCCGATCCGGGGTAGCCGGTAGAGTGGAACGGCCGACGACCTCGTGCGGGAGAGACCCCTGATCTTCAAGGGGCGCCGAAGGAGCAAACCTCCCCGGAATCTCTCAGGCATCCGTACCGCACGGACGAGGCGACTCTGAAAAGCAGGCCCGCCGGCCAGGCGGTGCCTCACCGAAGGGGAAAGCCGGGCGCGACGGCCCGGTGAAGCTCTCAGGTCCGATGACAGAGGGGGAGACCGCTTCACGACCGCGGCGCCACACCGGGCGCCGGGCGGTCGCCGCAGGTCTCGAACCCGCCAGGAGGCCCCTGTCATGACCGATCGGTCCACGCTTCGCGATCTTTCCGCTCCGCCGTTCGCCACCCGTCACATCGGCCCCTCCGAGGCCGACCGCGGCCGGATGCTGGAGGTCGTCGGCTACGAGTCGGTGGCCGACCTGCTCGCCGTGGCCGTGCCCGAGGCCATCCGCACGCGCGGCCCGCTGAACCTGCCCGAGGCGGTGGGGGAGGCCGAGGCCCTGGCGGAACTGCGCGCCCTCGCCGGGCGCAACCGGGTGCTGACCTCGATGATCGGCCTCGGGTACCACGACACGATCACCCCGGGTGTCGTCCTCCGCAACGTGCTGGAGAACCCCGGCTGGTACACCGCGTACACGCCCTACCAGCCGGAGATCTCGCAGGGGCGGCTGGAGGCGCTGCTGAACTTCCAGACGGTCGTGTCGGACCTCACCGGCCTCGACGTCGCCGGCGCGTCCCTGCTCGACGAGGCGACGGCCGCCGCCGAGGCGATGACGCTGGCCCGGCGGGCGAGCAAGGTGAAGACCGACGTGTTCGTGGTGGACGCCGACGCGCTGCCGCAGACCAAGGCCGTGCTGGCGACCCGCGCCGAGCCGCTCGGCATCACGCTGGTGGAGTCCGACCTCGGCGGCGAGCTGCCCGAGTGCTTCGGGGTCCTCGTCCAGTATCCGGGCGCGAGCGGCCGGGTGGCGTCCTTCCGCGCGGTCGCCGAGCGGGCGCACGCCCAGGGGGCGCTGCTGGTGGCCTCGGCCGACCTGCTGGCGCTGACCCTGCTGGAGTCCCCGGGCGAGCAGGGCGCCGACATCGCCGTCGGCTCCTCCCAGCGCTTCGGCGTCCCGCTGGGCTACGGCGGCCCCCACGCGGCGTACATGGCCGTCCGCGAGGGCCTGCAGCGGCAGATGCCGGGCCGCCTGGTCGGCGTCTCGCTGGACGCCGACGGCCGCACGGCCTACCGGCTCGCCCTGCAGACCCGCGAGCAGCACATCCGGCGGGAGAAGGCCACCAGCAACATCTGCACCGCGCAGGTGCTGCTCGCCGTCATGGCGTCGATGTACGCCGTCTACCACGGTCCGGAGGGCCTGAAGAGGATCGCCCAGCGGGTGCACCGCCACGCGGCCGTCCTCGCCGCCGGGCTGCGCGAGGGCGGCGTGGAGGTCGTCCACGACGAGTTCTTCGACACCGTGCTCGCCCGCGTGCCCGGGCGGGCCGCCGAGGTCGTGGCAGCCGCCGCCGAGCGGGGCGTGAACCTGCGCCTGGCCGACGCCGACCACGTCGGCGTCGCCTGCGACGAGAAGACCACCACGGACCACCTGCGGGCCGTCTGGGCGGCGTTCGGCGCGTCCGGGCTCGTGGTCGAGGACCTCGACCGGGTGACCTCCGACGCCCTCCCGGCCGACCTGCAGCGGACCTCGGACTTCCTCACCCATCCCGTGTTCCACTCCCACCGGTCCGAGACGGCCATGCTGCGCTACCTGCGGCGGCTGCAGGACAAGGACATCGCGCTCGACCGCTCGATGATCCCGCTGGGCTCCTGCACGATGAAGCTCAACGCGACCACCGAGATGGAGCCGGTCACCTGGCCGGAGTTCGCCGCGATCCACCCGTTCGCGCCGGCGGGGCAGGCCGAGGGCTACGCCGAGCTGATCGCGACGCTGGAGGGCTGGCTGGCCGAGGTCACCGGCTACGACCGGGTGTCGATCCAGCCGAACGCGGGCTCCCAGGGCGAGTTCGCCGGGCTGCTGGCGATCAGGTCCTATCACCGCTCCAGGGGCGAGGGCGGCCGCGACGTCTGCCTCATCCCGTCTTCGGCGCACGGCACCAACGCCGCCAGCGCCGTCATGGCGGGCATGCGGGTGGTCGTGGTGGCCTGCGACGAAAGCGGCAACGTCGACCTGGCCGACCTCGCCGCCAAGATCGACAAGCACCGTGACGCGCTCGCCGCGATCATGGTGACCTACCCGTCCACCCACGGCGTGTACGAGGAGACGATCGTCGAGATCTGCGAGCGGGTCCACGAGGCCGGCGGGCAGGTCTACGTCGACGGCGCCAACCTCAACGCGCTGGTGGGACTGGCCAAGCTGGGCGAGTTCGGCGCGGACGTCTCCCACCTGAACCTGCACAAGACCTTCTGCATCCCGCACGGCGGCGGCGGTCCCGGCGTCGGCCCGGTGGCGGTCAAGGCCCACCTCGCCGAGCATCTGCCGGCGCACGTGTCGGCCGCGCCGTACGGCTCGGCGGGCATCCTGCCGATCTCCTGGGCGTACGTCAGGATGATGGGCGCGGACGGGCTGCGGCAGGCCACCGAGCAGGCGATCCTGTCGGCCAACTACCTGGCCGGGCGGCTGGCGCCGCACTACCCGGTGCTGTACACCGGCAGGGACGGCCTGGTCGCCCACGAGTGCATCGTTGACCTGCGCCAGATCACCAAGGAGACCGGCGTCACGGTGGACGACGTGGCCAAGCGGCTGATCGACTACGGCTTCCACGCGCCCACGATGTCGTTCCCCGTCGCCGGGACGCTCATGATCGAGCCGACCGAGAGCGAGGACCTGGCCGAGCTCGACCGCTTCGCCGACGCGATGATCGCCATCCGGGGCGAGATCGCGAAGGTGGCGTCGGGCGAGTTCGACAAGACCGACAACCCGCTGCGCAACGCCCCGCACACGGCCGAGTGCCTCACCGCCGACGAGTGGGCCCACCCGTACTCGCGGGCGGTGGCCGCCTACCCGGTCCCCGGTCTGCGGGACGACAAGTACTGGTCGCCGGTGCGCCGCATCGACCAGGCGTACGGCGACCGCAACCTCGTCTGCTCCTGCCCGCCTCTGGAGGCGTACGAGGACTGATCAGTTGAGCATGTCGGCCCCGTCCGGCGGCCGGTCTCGTTAAGATCGCGGTGATCGTTCCTCATCACCTGCGACCATGCGAGGCCCCCTGTATGACGGCCATCGATTCCGGGCGGCGGTCCGACCGGCTCGACCACGCGCGCCGGCTCGCCGAAAGCGGCGACCTCGACGGCGCGGCCGCGATCTTCGCGGAGCTCGCGGCGGACGAGGACGCGCCGGACCGCGGCGAGGCGGGCGAGGGCCTGTCCGTCGTGGTCGAGCGGATGGCCGAGCGGCTGCTGGAGGACGGCGAGCCAGAGCGGGCCGCCGACGTCCTGCTTGAGGCGCTGTCGGTCAGCGCGGTGGCCGATCCTGCGCGGCTGCGGGTGCTGCTCGGCATGGCGCACCTGGAGATGGCGTGCGCGCAGTTCGCCGGGGCCGTGGAGGACAGTCGCCAGGAGGGGGCCGACGCCGGCACCGGCGCGCTCGCGATCGAACTGCTGGCCCGCACGCTGCCGCTGCGGGGCCGCGACGCCGACGCGGAGACCGTGTGGCGGTACGGCCTCGACCATCCCGATCCCGCGCTCGCCGAGCAGGTGCGGCTGCGCCTCGGGCGGGACGTGCGCCCCGCCATGGAGGGCGTGGAGGCCTGACCGACCCCCGGGCAGGGCTCAGCGGCAGGGCTCAGCGGCAGGGCTCAGCGCTCTCTGCGGCGGCCGAGGGCGTAGGCGAGGTTGACCGCGACGATTCCGCCCCAGGACAGGAGCAGGCCCGCCAGGCCGGCGTTCCCCACCGCGATCCCGGTCAGCGGGATGCCCAGGGCCAGCGAGCCTATGGCGATGCCGACGGCGCTGTCCTTCTGCTTGGGCTGATTTCCGGGCGGCTGCCGGGCGAGATGGGCCGCCACCTCGTTGCGCACCCGCGCGGCGATCTCCACGTCGAGCTTGTCGAGGAACGAGTCGACCAGGGCGTCCTCGTAGTCCGGGCCGAGGTCGCGGCGGGCCGCCATCACGGCGCGCAGATCCTCACGGTTCGAGGGGGCCGCCGGTGGCGGAGGGACGGGGCGCCCGGTCCCGGGCGGCTGCTGCGATGCGATGTCCGGCACCATGACATTGTGGCCCCTTTATCAGGTGCCTGCCATCCTCCGATCGGAGGGTCGAATCCTCCTGCTCGGGTCGGACCCGTTAGCGTCACCGCATGGAGATCGAGACCCCGCACGGCCGCGCGCTGGCCGAGGTGGACGAGGCGGCCGATCCCCGGCTGCTGCTGGTCCTGACCCATGGGTCCGGGGGAGGTGTGGAAGCCCCGGACCTGCTCGCCGTACGGGACGCGGTGCTGGCGATCGGGGGGAGCGTCGCACGGGTGACCCAGCCGTTCCGGCTGCGCGGCGCACGGGCGCCGGGCTCGGCCGTCAAACAGGACGAGGCGTGGCTGTCGATCGTCGCCGCGCTCCGCGAGCGTCATCCGGGCCTGCCGCTCGTCCAGGGCGGGCGGAGCAACGGCGCGCGGGTCGCCTGCCGCACGGCACGCGCGGCCGGGGCCGAGGCGGTGGTGGCGCTCGCGTTCCCGCTCCACCCGCCGGGCCGGCCGGAACGGTCACGGGCGGAGGAACTGCGGCAGGCGGGGCCCCCGGTGCTCGTGGTCAACGGGGACCGGGATCCGTTCGGCGTGCCGGACGAGAAGGACACCGCATGTCTCGTGGTCCTTGCGGGGGAGGGGCACGAGTTCAAGAAGGACCCCGCCCGCGTGGGCGAGGTGGTGGCTCGGTGGCTGCTCTCGCCCGGGTCCCGCTCCTCGGATCCGCTCACGTGATCGTGGTCTCACCCTCACCGTGGCGGGCGCCGTGGCCGCTGTCGGAGGCCGCCGGTGGCTCCCCCGTCCACGGCCAGAGCTTCTCCGGGTTGCGTACCGCCCAGATCCGCGTGATCCGGTCGCCGGGAGCGTCGAACGCCGCCACCGTCACGGTGACGCCGTCGCGCTGGGCCACCAGACCGGGCTGACCGTTGACCGTACGCTCCAGGATCGTCAGCCCGGGGGCCATGTCGGCGATGGCGATGATGTAGCGGGCGATCTGCTCGCCGCCTTCGATCGGGCGGAGCACGGCGCTGACCAGTCCGCCGCCATCGGCGATCATCGTGGCGCGGGGGTCGAGGAGGCCCACGAGGGTGTCGATGTCCTTGGCCTCCCATGCCTGCTTGAAGTCCCTCACGAGGCCGGCCCGCAGACCCGCCGGAGCCGGGAGAGCCTGCGACGCGCGGATGCGGCGGCGGGCGGAGGAGGCCAACTGGCGGCATGCCGCGGGTGTGCGGCCGACGATCTCGGCCACCTCCGCGAAGGAGTAGCGGAAGACCTCGTGGAGGACGAAGGCGACACGCTCGGCCGGGGTCATCGACTCGAGCACGACCAGGAAGGCCATGGTGACCGACTCGTCGAGCGTGATCCGGTCGGCCGGGTCGGCAGGGTCGGTCGTGCCGCCGCCCCGCCCGTCGATCCACTCCGCACGGTCCGGGAGCGGCTCCGGGATCCATTCGCCCACGTAGCTCTCCCGCCGGGCCCGTGCCGAGCCGAGCAGGTCCAGGCAGATGCGGCCGGCCACCTTCGTCAGCCAGGCGCCGGGGGACGCGATGGCCTCCTGCTGCTGCCGTGACATGGCGTACCAGCGGGCGTACGTCTCCTGCACGACGTCCTCGGCATCGGCCAGTGAACCGAGGAGCCGGTACGCGAGATTGATCAGCTGACGACGCTCGCTCATGATCGCGTCGAGGCTCGGATCGGGCCGGTCGTGTCCCGGCGCGGATGTGGTGGTCATGGTGTCCCCGGCTTCCTCGGTCGCATCGTCCCTCACCAGACCGACGAGACAGCGCGCCCAAGTGTGAGGCCGGCGCTTCGCCTCACATTCCCGGCGGTCGCGTCGTCGGACTACCGGGACACCGGGTCCCGAGCCTCACACACGGTGAGATCGAGAAGGGAAACCGCGCCATGCCCACGCGCACGACGGCGAAGCAAGGCAACCTCATGTTCTTGCGTGCCGCGACCACCGTGCAAACCGTGGCCGTCTTCGTCCAGGCGATCACCGCGGGACTGCTGTTGTCGTCGCCCGGCCATGGGGCGCTGCACAGCGCCGGCGCGTACACGGTGTTCGTCGTGACGGTGCTGCATCTGATCGTCGCGATCTTGACGTGGCGTCCGGGCGGCGGCTCGCCCGGGCCCATCCTGTACGCGGCCGGGTTCTTGGGGCTCACGCTGGCGCAGGTGGCGCTGGGCATCGCACACGTGAAGACCCTGCACATCCCGCTGGGCGTCCTGATGTTCGGTCTGAGCGTCCTTCAGCTCGTCTGGATCTGGTCCGGCCGCCGCGCGTCCCCGCCGTCGGCCGCCTACTGACGAGCGACCCACTTCACCAACGAGAGAAGGGGAACCCGCCATGCCCGTGTCCTCGACGACCGAGCAGGACGACCTCCGGTCGCGTCTGCCCGACCCCGCCCAGTTCTTCCCTGAGCTGGGAACGATCGCCGGAGCCATGTCGAAGGCGACCAGGAACGGTGCGATTCCGCAGACCACCGTCGGCCTGGTTCAGCTGCGCGCCGGGCAGATCGTCGGCAGCACCTACCACACCGTCCGGCAGACCGGCCTCCTCCGCAAGGCGGGGGAGCCGGAGGAGCGCATCACGGCGGTGGCGTCATGGCAGGACGCCCCCTACTTCACCGACGCGGAGCGGGTCGCGCTGGAGCTCGTGGAGGCCGTCCTCACCCCCAACCCGTGCGGGGAGCGCGTCCCTGACGAGTTGTTCGCCAGGGCGTCCGCCCACTATGACGATAAGGCGCTGTGGACCCTCACGATGGCGATGAGCCAGATCTGCTTCTTCATCCCCGTCGCCCTCATCGGCAAGCCGATCCCGGGGAAGGTCCCGGGAAAGAACTACCGCACGTGACGTCCGGCGGCACGCGCCCGGCCGATGCCTGCCCGGACCGCGCCGCCCCCGGTGGGGCATGATCCACCGCGGCAGATCGGGCAGGACAGGCGCCCCCCCGGCGAACGGCTACGCCCAGTCCGCCGCTCAAGTGATTGTCCCGGTGGTCACAAGGTGGGGGACGGTGTGTGGAATGCGACGTCGCAGACGGGGGCGGCGTCGTAGGCCCTGGGGTCTTCCGCGGCCCGGCCGCATGTGGGCGGGCCCGAGCCGGAGGCGAGTCGACCGGCACCCCTGCCGGCCGATTCGTTTTCCGCATTGTGGGCGGCGTGCACTCGCGTGATCAGATGCCGCCTGGGTTCCCTCGCCGGGCGGCGGCTCGCGATGCCGCTTCTCCGCCGCGGGCGGGGTTCGGGGTGTTCCGGCAGTTGCGCCGTGGCCCATCGGCCGGGCCGGTACGGCGCCCCCCTTTATGACCACGTGATGACCACTCGGCGACCGCTCTCGGCGACCACGAGGACACCACTCCACCGGCCGCCGCGTGTTCTCACGGGTGGGAGCGAAGACTTGAGGCGCTCCCACTCCGCGTCGGCCCCGTCGCCCCGGTCTCCCACGCCGATCACGGTGAGGGCGGAACGCTGATCGCCTCAGCGTCCCCGAGGAACGGGACCTAGGCCGCGCTGATGGCCATGTCGGTGGGGCGGTGCGGGGCGATGACGCCGCCGTCGGGCAGCAGCTCGCCGGTGTCCTCGAACAGCACGACGCCGTTGCAGAGCAGGCTCCAGCCTTGCTCGGGGTGACAGGCTATCGTGCGGGCGGCTTCTCGGTCCTTCGCGTCCGCGTTGGGACAGGCCGGTTCATGAGGGCACATCGCCGGGGCTCCGTGTCTTATCGTTCGCTCGTTTTTGTCTTCCTGGCGTCCGTGGGGTATGACGCACACCACACTGGACTACACCAGTTTGCGGCTCGGCCGCATCCGTACGACATAGCCCGTTCGGAGCATTTCCGCCGGTCGGGCAGGGGACCCGGCCACCCCCCGAGCAGGCTCGCGCGCACTGATGTGACCTAGTACACAAGAATGCCCCAATGGAGGCAACGGTCCGGCCTCGACACGCCGACGGCCGGGTAACCGACAGATCACAGATTCCGGTCGTCAGATGCGAGTGATGCGGACGGTCCGGAAATCCCCAGGTCTCAGCCGCCGAGGCCGGTGATCAGCGCGTCGAGACCGTGCTCGAAATCGCGCTCGCCCTCGGCGGTGCGCGCGTCGCGCACCTCGGCGTCCGGATCGGCCCATCCCGACTGCTGGACCTCCACCGCCACGCTCCCGAACACGTAGGCCCGCAGCGCGCGGACCGCCCCGGCCGGGTCGCCCGCCCCCGTCTCGCGCAACTGCTCGGTCTGCTCGGTGATCGCGATGAGGGCCGACCCCTTCGGCGGCTTGGTCAGCGCCAGCGACAGCACGCCCGGGTGCTCCAGCAGCGCGGCACGGCTCGCGCGGGCCCAGGCGCGCGCCCTGTCCTGCCAGGTGGTGGCGGCGGCCGGATCGACCTCCACGGTCGTCACGTGCTCGGCGAGGGCGTCCATCAGCGCCTCCTTGCCCCGCGGCAGGTGGTGGTAGATCGCCATGGCCTCCACCTGGAGGGCGTCGCCGAGCCGGCGCATGGTCAGCCGGCGCAGGCCCTGCCCGTCGGCGATGTGCAGGGCGGCGTCGATGATCCGCTCGCGGGACAGGGGGACGGGTGGTCGCTTGGCAGGCACGGCGATCATGCTGCCATACGGACCCTTACTTCGTAAAGGGCGGCGCACCCTGCGGTGCGGGCCTCCGCGCGGAGCGCGTACGCTACCGATTGCGACGCGAGTTCGATTGCGCACATCCGATTGCGCGAGTCCGATACCGAAGGGGCTGACGATGGCGTTTTTCCGTCCGCGGGTGAGCCGGGAGGCGGAGGTCCGCTACCACGCGGATCTGGAGATCCGGAAGGACTTCGACCAGGTGCTGGAGAAGGTCCGGGTGGCGCAGCGGCGGTTCCAGGAGGCGAAGGCGGCCGGCGCGCCGCTCCCCGAGCTCCGTGAGGCGGCCCTGGGCTTCGACGCCGCCCTGACCGAGGCGCTGCGCGCCGCGGAGGCGGGCCAGCGCGCCACCTTCGGCGTGAAGTCCTACGACAGCAGGATCGCCCGGCGCAAGGCGAAGGCCACTCCCGACGGCGCACTGTGGACCGACGAGGTGAACCGCCTGCGCACGCTGCGCGAGGCGCACCGCCTCAGCGGCATCCCGCGGGTGCCTCGCGCCTCCAAGACGGGCGACCCCGCCCGCCTGACCCCGCGCGACGTACGCAAGGGGCTGGCCGCCGCCGGCCGCTGACCCCAGGCAGCAGTGCGGCCCGCACCCCCGAGGGGATGCGGGCCGTACGAATGACGGGGATCAGCTCGCCCAGTCGAGCAGCGGGCGGGTGTTGCTCGGGTGGCGCAGCTTGGACAGCGACTCCTTCTCCAGCTGGCGGATCCGCTCCCGGGTCAGGCCCAGGTACTTGCCGATCTCGTCCAGCGTGTGCGGCTTGCCGTCGGCCAGCCCGAAGCGCAGGCTCATGATCTTGGCCTCGCGCGGCGACAGGTTGCTCAGCACGCCCTTGAGCTGCTCGGCCAGCAGCTGCCGGTCCACGACCTCGGACGCCTCGGGGGAGTCGACGTCCTCGATGAGGTCGCCGATCCGGGTCTCGCCGTCCTCGCCGATGGTCGAGTCGAGGCTGATCGGCTGCCGGCTGGTGCGCAGCAGCTCCTCGATCTGGTCCGGGGTCTTGTCCAGCTCGACGGCCAGCTCCTCCGGCGTGGGCTCCCGGCCGAGCCGCTGGTGCATGTCACGCTCGACGCGCGACAGCTTCGACAGCATCTCCAGCACGTGGACGGGCAGCCGGATCGTCCGGGCGGAGTCGGCGAAGCCGCGCTGGATCGCCTGCCGGATCCACCACATGGCGTACGTCGAGAACTTGTAGCCCTTGGTGTAGTCGAACTTCTCGACGGCGCGGATCAGGCCGAGGTTGCCCTCCTGCACCACGTCGAGCAGGGCCATGCCGCGGTCGGTGTACTTCTTGGCCACCGAGACGACCAGACGGAGGTTGGCCTCCAGCATGTGGTCCTTGGCCCGCCTGCCGTCCTCGATGACCCACTCAAGGTCCTCGCGCACGTGCGGGGGCAGGTGCTCGCCGCTCTCGAGCACGGTCTCCAGCTTGTACTCGGCGTACAGACCGGCCTCGATGCGCTTGGCCAGCTCCACCTCCTGGGCGGCGGTGAGCAGGGTGCGGCGGCCGATGGACTTCAGGTAGGTGTGGACCGAGTCGCCCATCACCGAGGAGGTGTCGTCGAGGTCGAGCGTCCCGCTGTCCTCCACCTCGGCCTCGTCGGACTGCTGGAGCTCCTCGTCGTACGGCTGCTCGTCGGCGGCCTTGGCCGTCTTCTTCGCGGAGCTCCTGGCTGCGGGCGAGCTCTTGGCCTGCGCCGCGGCCTGGGCGGCCCGGCGGGACTTCCTGGCCGGCGCCTTGGCGGGGGCCGCCTCGGTCTTGTCGCCCGGCTCGTTCTCCGCGCCGTTGTCCGCGGCCAGGTTCACGCCCGCCTCGGTGAGCTCGCGGAGGATCGAGCGGCCCTCGACGGGGCTGACGCCGGCCTTCGCGAAGGCCTGGCGCAGCTCCGACAGGGAAAGGCGACCCTGTGCACGGCCTCGCTCCAGGAGCAGGTCGAGCGTCGTCGGGGTCGCCTCGCGCTCGGGCGAGGCCGCCACGGCGGTCCGGGGCATGAGGACACCTCCTCCTTGCGGAGTTCGTGGATGGTTCGAGGTTCTGATGCTTGCGATCGGGGCGCGGCGTCCGGCGGCTCAGCGCACCAGTATCAATAACGCTCTCACGCCTGGTTTGTTCCCTCGCCCCGCGGGGGATGCTGTCGAATTCGTCGGGGGCAGGCCGGTCAGTCCGGGATGATGCTGACGCTGACCTGGGGCATCGGCATGGGGTTCGCGCCCTGGATGCGCTCCTGCGTCCAGTAGTCGGCGACCCCGTCCGGGTCGTCCGTGAGCTCCTTCAGCACCACGTCGGGGTCGACCTCGGGAGTGGACCGAGCCCTGGTGACGTCGCCCTGGCGGGGGGCGTCGGGGGAGACCTCGACCGATCTCCCGCGACCCGCCGGGCCGAGCTTGGCGGCAGGGGCGTCGCCCACCTTCGCGACGTCGTCCAGGCGGCCGGCGAAGGCGGCGGCCGTGACCGACGCTCCGCCCACGATGACGACGCCGACCAGCACGGCGGAGGCCATCATCTTGTGGGCCGGTGTGAGGCGGATCGGTTGCATGCGGCGTCCCCTTCCCCCTGCTCTTACAGACGCACGAAGGTCATCCGCGGTTCCGGTTCTTGAGTTCGACCATATCGGGTTTGCCGTTCGGTAGGAGCGGGATCTGGGGCACCAGCTCGACGGCGCGCGGCGCGGCGTAGGCGGGCAGCCGCTTCTTGGCGAAGTCCCTCAGCCCGCCGAGGGTGACCTCGCCGGCGTCGCGGGGAACCACGACGGCGACCACGATCTCGCCCCACTCGGGGTCGGGCCTGCCCACCACCACGACGTCGCGTACGGCGGGGTGCCCGGCCAGGACCTCGGCGACCGCGCCGGCCACGACCTTGCGGCCGCCGGTGTTGATCACGTCGTCGGCCCGGCCCAGCACGGTGAGCCGTCCGTCCTCCATCGAGCCCAGGTCGGAGGTGACGAACCAGCCGCCCTCGAACGGCCGCTCCTCACGCAGCCGGTAGCCCGAGAACAGGACCGGCCCCGCGATCCGCACCCGGCCGTCGCCGCCGATCTTGACCTCCACGCCGTCGAGCGGCACGCCGTCGTACACGCACCCACCGCTCGTCTCGCTGGAGCCGTACGTGGTGACGATCCTGGCCCCCGCCGCGCGGGCCTCGGCCAGCAGGCCCGCGGGAGCGGCGGCCCCGCCGAGCAGGATCGTGGCGAAGGCCGCGACGTCGGCGCCCGCGTCCAGCATCCGCCGCAGCTGGGTGGGGACCAGCGAGACGTGGTCGGCCCCGCTCGCGGCGACGTCGGCGGGGGAGAATCGCGCGTGGACGATCGGCTCGGTGCCGCACAGCAGCGACCGGATGAGCACCTGCGCGCCCGAGATGTGCGACGGCGGCAGGCAGCACAGCCAGCGGTCGCCCTCGCGGGCGCCGAGCCTGGCCAGCGAGGCGCGGGCCGAGGCGAGCAGCGCCTCGGCGGTCAGCTCCACCCCCTTCGGCGTGCCGGTGGAGCCGGAGGTCGCGATGATCAGCGCGGCGTCGGACGGCTCGCCGTCCGGCTCGCGCCGCACGCCGTCGGGGGTGACGACATGGGTGGGGCGCAGCGCGGCGAGCGTCGCCTCCAGCGCGGGCCTCGGGAGGTCGGGCGACAGCGGCAGCACGGCGGGCCCGTCGCCCGTCAGGGCCTGCCGTACGGCCTCGGACAGGGCGGGCCCCGGAGGCAGGACGACGGCGTGCACGGGTCGCTGTCCCGGGCGGTGTCCGTGAGGGCTGAGCACGGTCGTAAGGTTAGTCCCGGCGCGGTGGCCGGAGGCGACCGCCTGGTCGGTGACGGCGCCTCGTTGGTGAGGGCGCCTGGTTGGTGACGGCGAAGGAGCGGGTGTGACGAGCGGGGTCGACTGGAAGCGGTCGGGCGAGTACGAGGACATCATCTACGAGACCGCGGAGGGGATGGCGAAGATCACCATCAACCGCCCCGAGCGGCACAACGCCTTCCGGCCCACGACCTTGTTCGAGCTCCGCGAGGCCTTCAACCGCGCCCAGGAGGACACCGAGGTCGGTGTGATCATCTTCACCGGCGCCGGGGACAAGGCGTTCTGCTCCGGCGGCGACCAGAAGATCCGCGGCGACGACGGCTATGTGGACGACAAGACCCACGGCATCGGCCGGCTCAACGTCCTGGACCTGCAGGTGCAGATCCGCCGCTGCCCCAAGCCGATCATCGCCATGGTGGCGGGCTACGCCATCGGCGGCGGCCACGTGCTGCACGTCTGCTGCGACCTGACGATCGCCGCCGACAACGCCAGGTTCGGCCAGACCGGCCCCAAGGTGGGTTCGTTCGACGGCGGGTACGGCTCCTGGCTGCTCGCCGAGACGGTGGGCCTCAAGCGGGCCCGCGAGATCTGGTACCTGTGCCGCCAGTACGACGCGGAGACCGCGCTCCAGTGGGGCCTGGTCAACGCGGTGGTGCCGCTGGAGCGCCTGGAGGAGGAGACCGTCCAGTGGGCCCGCGAGCTGCTGGAGAAGTCGCCCCTCGCGCTGCGCATGCTGAAGGGCGCGCTCAACGCGGTGACCGACGGCGCCGCCGGGATGCAGCAGTTCGCCGGCGACGCGACGTTGATCTACTACATGAGCGAGGAGGCCCAGGAGGGCCGCGACGCGTTCAAGGAGAAGCGCAAGCCGGACTTCTCGAAGTTCCCCCGCCGTCCGTAGAAGGCCGCGTGATGACGGCGGCTTCTCCTTTTTGCCGTACGCTTGCGGCTGCGGGAACGGGAGGAGACGGGCGGGTGGATATAAACCGGGCCGGCCGGGGCGTTTCGGAGGCGCGGCGGTGAACCCGGCGACCGCCCTCTCGACCGTCCTGATCGACGAACTGGTGCGTTGCGGGGTCACCGATGTGGTGCTCGCCCCGGGTTCCCGGTCGGCGCCGCTGGCGCTCGCCGCGCACGCGGAGTCGCGGGTGCGGCTGCACGTGCGCGTCGACGAGCGGTCGGCCTCATACCTCGCGCTCGGCCTGGCCAAGCGGTCCGAGCGGCCGGTGGCCCTGATCTGCACCTCGGGCACGGCGGCGGCCAACTTCCACCCCGCCGTGATCGAGGCGTCCGAGTCCGGCGTGCCGCTGCTCCTGCTGACCGCCGACCGGCCGCCCGAGCTTCGCGGCACCGGCGCCAATCAGACGATCGATCAGGTCAAGCTGTACGGCTCGGCCGTGCGCTGGTTCGCCGAGGTCGGGGTGCCTGAGGATCGGCCGGGCCAGGTCGCCTACTGGCGGTCGCTGGTGTGCCGGGCCTGCCAGCGCGCCGCCGGGCCGCCGGACCCCGGGCCCGTCCACCTCAACGTGGCCTTCCGCGAGCCGCTGATCCCCGACGGCGACGCGAGCTGGTGCGAGCCGCTGGACGGCGACGCCTCCGGCGCGTGGTTCCGGGCGCGGGTCGCGCCGCCCTCCGCCGCCCTGCACATCCCGCCGACCCGGCGCGGGGTGCTGGTCGTCGGCGACGGCGCCGCCAACGTGCGGCGATACGTCGCCGCCGCGGGAATGGCGGGCTGGCCGGTGCTGTCGGAGCCCAACGGCGGCGGCAGGTACGGCGACCACGCCGTCTCGACCTACCACTTCCTGCTGGGCGACCAGGAGTGGGCCGACGCCCACCGGCCCGACGTCGTGGTCACCCTCGGCCGTCCAGGCCTGTCGCGCCCGCTACTGTCGTGGCTGCGCCGGGCCGAGGAGCACATCGTGGTCTCCCCCGACCTGACCCGGTGGCCCGACCCGACCCGGTCGGCGACGCAGGTGGCCCAGGCCGTGGAGATCCCGATCGCGGCGGGAGGCGACGCCTGGCTGCGGGCCTGGCGGCACGCCGACCACGTGGCCCGCGACGCGATCGACGCCGTGCTCGACTCCTCCGGGCTGACCGAGCCGCGGCTGGCCAGGGACCTCGTCGAGGTGCTGCCCAACGGCTCGCTGCTGTTCTGCGGGTCGTCCATGCCGATCCGCGACCTCGACCAGGCCATGCGCCCCCGGCGGGGGCTGCGGCTGATGGCCAACCGGGGCGCGTCGGGCATCGACGGCCTGGTCTCCTCCGCCGTGGGGGCGGCGCTCGCCCACAATGGCCCGGCGTACGCGCTGATCGGCGACCTCACGCTGCTGCACGACCAGAACGGCCTGATCCTCGGCCCGCGCGAGCCCCGGCCCGACCTGTGTCTCGTGGTGGTGAACAACGACGGCGGCGGCATCTTCTCGCTGCTGCCGCAGGCCGCGCTGGAGGACCCGTTCGAGCGGGTGTTCGGTACCCCCCACGGGGTGGATTTCGGCTACGTCGCCGCCGCGAGCGGCCTGCCGTACACGCTGGTCGAGGACCCGGAGGAGCTGTCCAGGGCGATCAAGGGGGACGGCCTGCGAATCGTGGAGGCGCGCACCGACCGGGTGAGCAACGCGGCCGTCCACGCCGCGATGCGCGACGCCGTCCGCGCCGCGATGCGCGACTGATCCTCTCCCGGTCCTCCTCCAGGTCCTCTCCGGGCCGGAGACGGCGGACGCCCGTCCTTCTGCCGGGTTACCCGCCATGGTCCTTCCGGCGGATGCCGCACCCGTGGGGCGACGGCAGAATGGGTGCTGTCATCGCATAGAGGGAGTGAGATGCACGTCGACGAGTGGCTGCAGACCATCCCGTCCGTCTGGGTCTACGTGCTCGTGGGCGCCGTCATCGGGCTGGAGAGCCTGGGCATCCCGCTCCCGGGTGAGGTCGTGCTGGTGAGCGCCGCGCTGCTGTCGTCCAAAGGGGTCGTGGACCCCGTGGTCGTCGGGCTCTGCGCGAGCGGAGGCGCGATCGTGGGGGACTCCATCGGCTATCTGATCGGCCGCAAGGGCGGACGGCCGCTGTTCGACCGGCTGGGACGGCGCTTCCCCAAGCACTTCGGCCCTGCGCACATCGCCAAGGCGGAGCAGGTGTTCAACCGCCACGGGATGTGGGCGGTGTTCTTCGGCCGCTTCGTCGCCCTGCTGCGGATCCTCGCCGGGCCGCTGGCCGGGGCCCTGCACATGCCGTACTGGCGCTTCCTCGTCGCCAACGTCCTCGGCGGGGTCGCGTGGGCCGGCGGGACCACGGCCGCGATCTACTACCTGGGCATTGTGGCCGACAAGTGGCTGAAGAACTTCTCCTGGGTGGGGCTGGCGGTCGCCGTCCTGGGCGGCCTGGGGACCACCGTGTGGCTCAAGCGCAAGGCCGCCAAGGCGGCGAGCGAGGAGGAGAGCGTGCCGGAGACCGTCAGCGCCTCGTAACGCGCCGTCCGTTTTCCGCCGGTCTTCGGGGCGGGCGCAGGGCCACGATGAGGACATGGCGTTCGACATCAGGGCCATCGCGCCCGACGTGTGTGACCAGCTCAGGAAGACCGACGATGCCGGTCGGAGGCCGCGCCGGATCGTCGAGGAGGAGGGCGGCAACCCGCTGCGCTGCTGCCTGCGCCGCTCCAGGCCGGGGGAGGCGGTCCTGCTCGCGGCCTACGCGCCGCTGCGCCGCTGGGCGCTCGAAACCGGCGCGGACCCCGGGGCCTACGAGGAGGTCGGCCCGGTGTTCGTCCACGAGGAGCCGTGTGAGGGGCCCCAGCTGGAAACAGGGCCCGGCTATCCGGCGGCGATGGGCGGCCCGCGGAGGGTCTTCCGCACCTACCGCGCCGACGGCTCCATCCTGAACGGGCACCTCGTGGAGGCGCACCGGTCGGAAGACCCCGTCGCGGCGTCGACCCTGCTGGACGCCCTGCTGGAGGACCCGGAGACCGCGGTGGTCCACGTGCGGGCCGTGGAGTTCGGCTGCTTCCTGTTCGAGGTGCGGCGCAGCGTGTAGGACGATCCCGCTACCGGTGATGCGCCGGCCGCTACCGCCTCAAGCGGCCGACCGAGATCGGCGGCCTGGTTCTGGCCGACCCCGGCGCGCGGCTCCCGGAGCGTACGCGCCGCCCAATGTGCAACCGACGGTTGCGCGAATGGCGGCCCGGCGATAGCCTCATGTGCAACCGAAAGTTGCAGGAGGCTGACGTGGAGTTCGGCACCATCGAGCGTGAAATCTACATCGAGGCGTCACCGGAGATCGTCTTCGAGGTCGTGAGCAGCCCCGGCCACCTCAAGGAGTGGTGGCCGGACGACGCCAGGTACGAGCCGGCCCCCGGGGCGGCGGGGGACATCGTCTTCGGCGACCCCGACGCCGGCGGGGCGGTGGTGTCGTTCACCGTCGTCGACGTGCGGCCCCCACGCACGTTCTCGTTCCGCTGGACGCACCCGGCGGGCGAGGTCGCGGCGGAGGGCAACTCGCTGCTGGTCACCTTCGACCTGACCCCCTCGGGTGCCGGGACGCTGCTCAAGATGACCGAGTCCGGCTTCCGCGAGATGGGCTGGGAGGCCGCCGTCCTCGAACAGCAGTACCGGGAGCACGCCACCGGCTGGGACTTCTACCTGCCGCGGCTGGCGCCGTACGTCGCGACGCTGCGGGTGCGGCCGTGAGCGTCACGGCGGCCGAGGACGTCGACGACGGCCTCTGGTCCGCGATCGGAGACCCGACCCGGCGGCGGATGCTCGACCTGCTGCTCATCGAGGGCGACGGCACCGCGACATCGCTGGCCCAGCGCCTTCCGGTCACCCGTCAGGCGGTGGCCAAGCACCTCGGCGTCCTCGACCGGGCCGGCCTGGTCCGGGGGACGCCGGCGGGCCGGGAGAAGCGGTATCGGGTGGACGACGCCCAGCTCGCCCGCGCGGTGGCCCAGCTGTCGTCCGTCGGGGCGGCGTGGGACGCCAGGCTGCGGCGGATCAAGCGGATCGCCGAGGCGATCCAGCGCACCCAACAGGACTGACGAGACCGAGGAGAACCGAAGGTGGCAGACATCCTGCACAGGATCGGGGTCAAGACCCCGGCGCCGGAGAAGGTGTACGACGCGCTGACGACCGTCGAGGGCCTCGCCGGCTGGTGGACCGACGACACGAAGGGGAGCGGCGACGTCGGCGGCGTGCTCGAGTTCCGGTTTCCGCCGGGCGGTTTCGACATGGAGGTCACCGAGCTGCGTCCGTCCGAGCGGGTGGCGTGGCGGGTGGTCGACGGCCCCGAGGAATGGGTCGGGACGACGATCGACTGGGACCTCCGGCAGGACGGCGACTACACGATCGTGCTGTTCGGGCACCGGGGCTGGAAGGAGCCCGTGGAGTTCATGCACCACTGCAGCACCAAGTGGGCCACGTTCCTGATGAGCCTGAAGTCCCTGGTGGAGACCGGCGAGGGCGCGCCGGCGCCCCGGGACGTGCAGATCAGCGACTGGCACTGAGAGATCGGTGGCGCTGGAGATCGGTGGCGCTGGAGATCGGTGGCGCTGAGCGGGCGGCCGGAACCGGGCCGGGCGTGCACGCCGCTCAGCGGGGTCGCAGCCCGTCGAGGACGAGCCGGGCGATGTGCGCGGAGCGCTCGCGGCTGGTTTCCGCGCCCGCGTGGCGGATCGCGGCGAAGGCGCCGGCGACCAGGGCCATCACCTCGCCGACGGTGAGGTCGGGGCGTACGGCGCCGGCTGCCTGCGCGCGATCGAGCAGGTCCGCGACACGGCGCGTGAGGTCGGCCGCGACATCGGGAGCGGCGGTGCGCAGGTCGAACTCGGCCGCCACCAGCGCGCTCTTCACCGCCACGTTCTCCGCGCCGCTCGCCATCATCGCGGACAGCAGCGTGAACAGGGCGGTGGGATCGCCGGTTGCGGCCAGTGCCTCCCCCTCCGCCACCAGTTTCCTGATCTGGTCGATCGCGACGGCGAGATAGAGCGCTTCCTTCGTCGGGAAGTGCCGGTGGACGGTGCCCGGACCGACGCCCGCGCGGCGGGCGATCTCGTCGAGCGAGACGCCGAGCCCCTCCGTGGCGAACAGCCGCTGCGCGGTCCGCAGGACGCGTTCGCGATTGCGGCGCGCGTCGGCCCGCAGCTCACGGTCGCTTCCGGGACCTGCCGCCGGGTTCGCCGGGCCTGGTCGAGATGGCTGGCTGGACATATGCGGATCAGCATAACCGGGGCGCCGCACCGCATAGTATGGGCAGAACCGGGGCGGCGCACCGGTTAGGCCTCGCGTCGCCCATGACCGATCCGCCGGCCACGAGGAGACCACGCCGATGACCACACGCGAGGACGCGACCGCCCTGGTGCTCCGCATGCAGGAGTGCTTCAACACCCGGCGCTTCGACCAGGCCGCCGACCTGCACACACCCGGCTTCTTCAGCCATCCGCTCGGCGTCCCCGGGTTCGAGGCGGGCAAGCGGGCCTGGCGTGCGCTCGTCGCCCGGTATCCCGACATCCGCGTCGTCGCTCGGGACATCCTGGTCGACGGCGACAAGGCCGCCGTCCGCTCGACCGTCGAGGGGATCACGGCTGCGGACGGCGACGAACGGCCCATGCTGTTCGAGATCTTCCGCATCGACGACGGCCGGTTCGCGGAGATGTGGGGGGCCGGCTCGGGATTCCCGCCCGCGGCCGGTCCCGAGGACGTGGTCGCCGGATGAGCCGTCGGCGGCGACCTCGTCCAGCAGCGACGGGATCGGCTCGACCCCGATGCCCGGGCCGGTGGGCACGGTCAGATGCCGTTCTCCCGCGGGTACAGCCCGTCGGGGCCGCTCAGCCGCGCGCCGCCTCCACCAGGCCCGCCAGCAGCGCCGCACGGCCCGGCATCTCGGCCACGACCACGTGCTCGTCGTCGGCGTGCGCGCCGCCGCCGACCGCGCCGAGCCCGTCCAGGGTCGGGCAGCCGGCCCCTGCGGTGAGGTTGCCGTCCGACGCGCCGCCGACGGCCGCGCCCGCCGGGGGAGCGAGCCCGAGGCCGGCGGCGACCCGCTGGGCGAGTGCGAACAGACCGGCCGACGAGGCCGGTTCGAGCGGCGGGCGGTTCGGGCCGCCGAGAACCTCCACGCGCGTGCCGGGCGTCCGGGGTGACAGCGCCCGCATCAGCGCGTCCACCCGGAGCTGGGCCGCGACGGTAGGCACGCGCACGTCCACGGCCAGGCGGGCCAGCGCGGGCACGGTGTTCATGGTGGTGCCGCCGGACAGCAGCGTGGGCGTGACCGTCGTTTCGTCCAGGGTCCCGTCCGGGCCGTCCGAAGTCCCGTCCGGACTCGCGGCCGGGGTCGCCATCGCGGCGACGGCGAGGATCTGGTGGGCGAGTTCCACACCGGCGTTGGCTCCCTTGCCCGGATCGAGGCCCGCGTGGGCGGCCCGGCCGTGCACCACCACCTCGTACGCCGAGATGCCCTTGCGCGCGGTCTTCAGCGCGCCGCCCTCGGCGCTCGCCTCCAGCACGAAGGCGGCGGCGCAGCCGCGTGCCGACTCCTCGACCAGGGCGCGGGAGGACGGCGAACCGACCTCCTCGTCCCCGGTGACCAGCACGCACACGCCGTCGGGGGAGGGCAGCGCGGCCAGCGCGTGGAACAGTTGCACCAGCCCGGCCTTCATGTCGAACACCCCGGGCCCCCGCGCGATCCCGCCGCTGACCGACCACGGCCGCGTACGCAGGGAGCCGATCGGCCAGACCGTGTCGTGGTGGCCGAGCAGCAGCACGCGCGGCTCGCCGAAGCTCCACCGCAGGTGCGTCACCCCGTCGATCACGATCGTCTCGGGAGGCACGCCGAGCAGGCGGCGCCCCTGGCCGGCGACGACGGCGGCGCTGCGGGCCACCGCCTCGTGGTCGGCGGAGAACGACTCGCAGCAGACGAGCTCCTCCAGGTCGGCCAGCATGGCGGAGAGGTTCACGACCGTCGTCACCGGGGCCTGCCCAGCTCGGCCTGGAACAGCCGCCGCACGTTGCCGCCGAGGATCTTCAGGATGTCGTCTTCCGCCAGGCCGCGCCGCAGCAGGGCCGCGGTGACCAGGTGCAGCCCGCGCGGCCCGTCCAGCCCGGGCAGGGCGGCGTAGGGGTCGATGCCGTCGAAGCCGAAGTCCTCACAGCACGGGGGAGTGGTGTCGTGCAGCACCTCGCGGACGAAGTCGGGGCCCAGCCCCACGTGGTCGATCCCGGCGACCTCCGCGACATGCTCGATGTGGTCCACCAGTCGGTCCACGGTGTGGCCGGCGGAATCCTCGGCGAGGAAGACGGGGAAGAAGTTGACGCAGACGACCCCGCCGGTGGCGGCGACGCCGCGGATCTGGTCGTCGGTGAGGTTGCGGTGGTGGTCGCGCAGGGCGCGGGCGGACGAATGCGTCGCCATCACCGGCCGGCCGGCGAGCTCCAGCACGTGCTCGACGCCGCGTGCGCCCAGGTGGGAGATGTCGAAGATCATGCCGAGCCGCTCCATCTCGCCGACGGCCGCCACCCCGGCGTGGGTCAGCCGTCCGCCCGTGGCGTCCTCGCCGCTGCCGTCCGCAAGGGGCGTGCGCCCCCAGTGGGCGATGGAGGCCACCCGTACGCCGAGCCGGTGCAGGGTGGGCAGCAGTTCGACGGAGGAGTCGAGGCCGGGCATGCTCTCCAGCGCCAGGACCAGGGCGATCACGCCGTCGTCGAGGGCACGGTCGACCTGTGCGCCGTCCAGGCACAGCCGTACGGCGTCCGCGTTGCCCTCGGCCAGCACGTGCGCGCACTCGATCATGCGCAGGGTCTGGCGCAGCGCGCCCTCCGGGCGGTAGCGGTCGTCCACGAAGACGGGCAGCACCTGGAGGTCCACCCCGCCGTCCCGCAACTGGGGCAGCCACCGTTCCCTGAAGAACTGCGCCCACCGGGCCGGCGGGCGTTCGGCGACGGCCATCAGCAGGTCGTTGTGCGTGTCCGCGACGACCGCGCGGTGGTGGAGGCTGGAGGGGAGTTCGACTGACACCCCGCCGACGGTACGGCAGGGAGGGAGCGGGGCAATTCGTCGGGTCGCACCAAAAGGCGCCGCGATGTTCGTCCAGCCCTACAAAGGCCTCACCTTACTTTGTAAAGGCGGCCCACTGAATAAGCTGACCTCGTGGCAGCGCCGTACCGGACGATCAGGGACATCGTCGAGCACGAGATCGAGATCCGCCGTTCGCGTTTCATCTGCGCGCTCGCCCCCGCCGCCACGGAGGAGGCCGCGCGGGAGTTCGTCGCCGAGCGCAGGCGGCTCTACGCCGACGCGACCCACAACTGCACGGCGTACGTCGTCGGCGAGCGCGTGCGCAGGGCGGACGACGACGGGGAGCCCGGCGGCACGGCCGGGACGCCGATGCTGGAGATGCTCACCCGGCGCGGCTTCGCCGACGTGGTCGCCGTCGTCACCCGTTACTTCGGCGGGGTGCTGCTGGGCGCGGGCGGCCTCGCGCGGGCGTACGGCGGCGCGGTGGGGGAGACGCTCGACCGGGCGGAGGCGGTCGAGATGGTCCCCGCGGCCGTCGTGACCGTGTCGGTCGGCCACGCGCAGGCCGGGAGGCTGGAAAGCGACCTGCGCGCCTCGCCGTACGCGCTGCGGGGTGTGGACTACGGTTCGCGGGTCGCCTTCGAGGTGGCGGTGGCCGAGGACCGGCTCCCCGTCTTCGAGGAGTGGATCGCGGCGCTCACCGCCGGGCGGGCCGAGACCGAGCGCGGCGGCACCGTCCACCTCGCCCGCTGACCGCGGGCGGCACCATCCGCACCCCGTTCAACGCCGCCGGCACCCCGCCCGCGGCGGTCCCGCCGTCAAGAGGACGTGAACCGCGCTCGCGCCCACATCCGAGTCCTCGGCGAAAGCGCCGTCGCGACCCTTAAAGCGTGGAAGCCGGTGTCGAATCTCCGCTGCCGCCCCCACCCACGCCACCGCGATCCTTCAGGCCATCCTCGTCCTGCACGCCGTCGAAGACGACCGCTACTCGCGATGAAAAAGGCTCAATGAACCGGATATAACAGAAGTGCTGGTTGGCGATGACCCGCGAACCGCGTTCCATCGAGGACTCCGCACGTCCAAAGGGAATGATCTATGGGGCGTAAAAGGCGAGGTGCGTCTTTCGTGGCTTTTGTCGGATTAATCGCCTCGTTAATGGGGATCGCCACTTTTTTGGGCATCTCTTCAGTGAAAGATATCCCTGGTTGGGGATCTACTCCCTCTCCCTCTCCCAGTGCCGCCGCGTCCACGCCAGATCCCGAGGTGACGGAGCGGGAGGCCGCGGACGACGCCGTGATGGACGGTGATCGGGCCTGTGCGAAGGTGCTCAAACGGATCGACGAGATGAACCGGCTGGCTGGAAACGACGCGGCCACGTTCCATCCGTGGGCCGAGAAGATCCTCGAACTGCGCACCTTGCTGCTCCGCCGGTGGCGTGCCGCGATGGAAGACCTCCCAGACGGTATGCGGTTCTCGATGCAGAAGATCTGGAACGACTACGAGAAGGCGAACTGGGCCTGGTCGAAAATGGCCGACGGCATCGGCCGCTTTGAGTGGAAGACGGCCTCCGCCTATCTCGATATGTACGCGAAATATGATGACTCGGCGATAAAGCGCGCCAACGACCTGGGCTTCTCCTCCTGTAACTACACCTGGCCCCGGCCGAGTGGCCTGTGAGCGCGCCCTTGGGGCTCACCCCTCCAGGGCGTATCGCATCGCGCGGAGCTTGGCCTGCGCCTCGGCGAGCTCGGCGGCGGGGTCCGACCCGGCCATGATGCCGCAGCCGGCGAACAGCCGGGCGCGTCTGCCCGAGACGTACGCGCAGCGCAGCGCGATGCCCCACTCGCCGTCGCCACGCGAGTCGATCCAGCCGACCGGCCCGGCGTAGCCCCCGCGGTCCATGCCCTCCAGCTCGCGGATGACGCCGAGCGCGGCCCCGGTGGGCGTCCCGCCGACAGCGGCCGTGGGATGCATGGCCGCCACCACGTCGAGCACCGACGCGCCGTCGGACAGCCGCCCGGTGACCCGGCTGGCCAGATGCTGCACGTTGGGCAGCACCAGGAGCTCGGGCTCGTCGGGGACGTCCAGCGCCGAGCAGAGGGGGCCGAGCGCCTCCCGGACCGAGGCGACCGCGCAGGCGTGCTCGTGACGGTCCTTCTTCGAGGCGTACAGCGCGGCGGCGCGGGCGGCGTCCTCGGCCGGGCCGCCGCCCCGCGCCGTCGTGCCCGCGAGCACCAGCGACTCCACCGCCTGGCCGGTGTGCCGCACCAGCAGTTCCGGCGTCGCACCGACCAGCCCGTCCACCGAGAACGTGTAGCACTCGGGGTAGCGCTCGGCCAGCCGTCCCAGCAGCACCCGGGGGTCGATGTCCCGCTCCGCTACGGCCATCAGGTCGCGGGCGAGCACGACCTTGTCCAGCCTGCCGTCCTTGATCCGGCGTACGGCTCGCGCGACCCGGTGCTCCCACTCCAGCGCCGACAGCGAGCCGTCGGCGTAGCGGATGCGGCCGGGGTCCCTCGGCGGGGTGGTCAGGTCGAAGGCGCTGTCGCCGATCGTGGTGAGCCAGGCGCGGCCGTCCCGGCGGGCGAGCACCACGCGGGGGACGACCAGCACGGTCCCCTGGGCGTCGCCGTCGAAGGTGAAGGAGCCGAAGGCGACCGGTCCCGAGCCCGGCACGCCGACCTCGTCCTCGATGAGCGCCCCGGCGAACAGCGAGGAGAGCCAGCCGCGGGCCCAGTCGAACCGGCCGGCGCCCGGCGGCACCGACGCGCGTGCCGCCTCCCCCCAGCCCACGAGCCCCTCGCCGTGTCTGATCCAGGCGTACGGCGCGGCGTCGGGCAGACGCGCCAGCAGATCGTCAGGGTCGCTCACCGCGACCGTGCGAACCACGAGGGGCCGGATAAGAGCGACAGTCACCCGACTCACTCTACGCAGGATCTGAACGTGTTCGACAAGAGGCCCCCCATGCGGTCCCGGGTTCCCTGTGTCAAGCCGCGATAGGAACTTGGTCATGGAAGGCTCGACTTCCCTGGTGGCGATAGAGCGCACCTCCACGCGATCCCTACCTTTGATCTCCCGGAGGTGCCCATGATCAAGAAGATCACGCCGGTCCTGGCCACGGCCGTCCTGCTCGTGCCGACCGCCGCTCATGCCCGTACGACGCCCGCCGTGATGGCGGCGCTGGGCGACTCGATCAGCGCGGGGTTCAACGCCTGCGGCTGGTACGTCGCCTGCACGTCCCGCTCATGGTCCGCGGGAGACTCGTCATCGGTGAACAGCCACTACCTGCGCCTGCTCGCCATGGGGAGCGCGATCAAGGGGCACAACCTGAACTTCGCCGTCCCGGGGGCGACCAGCGCCGACCTGGCCGGACAGGCGCGCAAGGCCGTCGAGGCCGGGGCCGGCTACGTCACCGTGCTGATCGGCGCGCAGGACGCCTGCGTGGGCACGGAGAAGGAGATGACCCCGGTGGGCGCCTTCCGGCGCAACGTCGACGCCGCCTTCGACGTGCTGCGGCCCGCCGGCGCGCGGGTCTACGTCGCGAGCATTCCGGACGTCAAACGCCTGTGGCGGGTCGGCAAGGACAACGGGTGGGCGCGCGTTTTCTGGGGGATCGGCCACATCTGCCAGTCGATGCTGGCCAACCCGAAGTCCACGGCGAAGAAGGACGAGGCCAGGCGCGACCGGGTGCGCGAGCGGGTGATGGACTACAACGAGCAGCTCAGGCAGGCGTGCGAGAGCTACGGCCCGGCCTGCCGCTACGACGGGGGTGCGGTCTTCGCCTATCCCTTCACGCTGAAGCAGGTGAGCGCGTGGGACTACTTCCACCCCAACGCGGACGGGCAGAAGGCGCTCGCCAAGATCACCTTTGACGCCAAGTTCTTCGCCGACGTCGAGCCCTGATCCCGCGGCATGCCCTGACCCAACACTGTGCCCTGACCCCGCGCTCTGCCCTGCAGTCGCGCCGGGCCCGATCGTCAGCCGGCGCGGCGCAGGCGGCCGAGGGTCTGCTCCAGTTCCTCCTGCAGCACGCGGCCCGCGCCGTCGGCGTCGCCGCGCTCGACGGCGTCGACGAACGCCGCATGGGTGTCGTCTCCCGGGTTCGGGTCGACCGCCCGCAGATCGAGCAGGTCCACCAGGGCGACCAGTCCCTCGCGTAGCCGGGGGACGAACTCGGCGAACAGGTCGGTCAGCACCGGGTTGTGCGCGGCGGCGACGACGGCCGCGTGCAGGGCGATGTCGGCGTCGACGAAGGCGGCGTCACCGTCCCGTGCGGCGGCCCGCCGGGCCTCCAGCGCCGCGTGCAGCGCCGTCACGTCGTCCGGCGTACGGCGCCGCGCCGCCAGCCGGGCGGCCTGCACCTCGACCAGCATGCGCACCTCGTAGACGTCGGCCACGGCGGCACGGCGCAGGCGGGAGGTCCAGTCCTCCGCGGGACTGGTGGCGATGACGAAGACGCCGGCGCCCTGCCGCGCCTGGACCAGCCCGGCGCCGGCCAGCGCGCGCAGGGCCTCGCGGACGGTGGAACGGCCCACGCCGAGGGTCTTGGCCAGGGTCGTCTCGCCGGGCAGCCGGGTGCCGACCGGCCAGAGGCCCTCCGCGATCTGCTCGCGCAGGCTCTCGGCGGCCTGGTCGACGAGGGGGCTGCGGTGGAGCGCGCCGAGCGCCATCGGTTTCACCTCTCAGGTTGTCTGAGGAGTTGTCGTGTGGTTAGTCTACCGCCATGTCGTCGCGCTGGTTCTCCGGCCGTTTTCCCGGCCTGCTTCTCGGCCGCCGCGGCGGGGTTTGATCCGATGACCGGCGCCCCGCCGCGGGGTGCCGTGCCGCCGGTCGCCCTCCGACCGAAGGATCACCGTCGTGACCGCCGTCTCCACTGCTTTCCCCACGCTTCGCACCCCGGCCGGCCCGGTGCCCGCCGACGCTCCCGCCTGGAATCCCCAGCGGGGCAGCGCGATGCCCCACCACCGTTACCGGCCCGCGCACGAGCGGGTCGAGATTCCCGAGATCCGCCGCACCTGGCCGGGGCACAGGATCGAGCGTGCTCCGCTGTGGGTGCCCGTCGACCTGCGCGACGGCAACCAGGCGCTGGCCGAGCCGATGGACACCCCGCGCAAGCGCCGCATGTTCGACCTCCTCGTCGCGATGGGGTTCAAGGAGATCGAGGTCGGCTATCCGTCGTCGAGCCGGACCGACTTCGACTTCGTCCGTCACCTGGCCGTGAGCGGCGCGGTGCCGGACGACGTGACCCCTGTGGTGTTCACGGCGGCCCGCCGCGACCTCATCGAGCAGACCTTCGCCTCCATCCAGGGCATGCCGCGCGCTGTGGTGCACCTCTACACCGCGACCGCGCCGGTCTGGCGCGACGTCGTCCTGGGGCAGGACCGGGCCGGCCTGCACGCGCTGATCCGGGACGCCGCCGGGCACATCGCGCGGCTCGCCGACGCCGTGCCGGGGACGGCGGTGCGGTTCGAGTTCTCCCCGGAGGTCTTCAACTGCACCGAGCCCGACTTCGTCCTGGAGGTCTGCAACGGGCTCACCCGGTTGTGGGACGCCTCGCCGGACCGGCCGGTGATCCACAACCTGCCGGCCACCGTCGAGATCGCCACGCCGAACCTGTACGCCGACCAGATCGAGTACATGCACCGGCACCTGGAACGGCGTGACGCGGTCATCCTCTCGGTCCACCCGCACAACGACAGGGGCACCGGCGTGGCCTGTGCGGAGCTCGCCGTACTGGCCGGGGCCCAGCGCGTCGAGGGCTGCCTGTTCGGCAACGGCGAGCGCACCGGGAACGTCGACCTCGTCACTCTCGCGCTCAACCTGTACGCGCAGGGCGTCGACCCCATGGTGGACTTCTCCGACATCGACGTCATCCGGCGGACCGTCGAGGAGTGCAACCGCCTGCCCGTCCACGTGCGGCATCCGTACGGGGGCGACCTGGTCTACACGGCCTTCTCCGGGACCCACCAGGACGCGATCAGCAAGGGCCTCGCCCACCACGAACGCGCCGCGGCCGAGCGGGGCCTGCCGGTGGGGGAGGCGCCCTGGTCGGTGCCCTACCTGCCGATCGACCCGGCCGACGTCGGACGCACGTACGAGGCGGTCATCCGGGTCAACAGCCAGTCGGGCAAGGGCGGCATCGCCCACCTCCTCCAGGTCCACCACGGGCTCGACCTGCCGAAAGCGCTGCGCGCCGAGTTCTCCCGCGTCGTCCAGGACGCGACGGACCGCAGCGGGCAGGAGGCCACGCCGAAGGACCTGCTCCGGTTGTTCCGCGCCGCGTACGTGCCGGAGGACGGGCCGGTCACGCTGTCGTCGCTGACCGCCGGCGGCGACGGATTCCACTGCCGGGTACGGCGGGACGGGCGCGAGAGCGGGGGGACCGGCGCCGAGCCGGTGGCGGCCCTCGCCGCCGCGCTGGAGGCGTCGGGAATCGCGGTGCGGCTGCTCTGGCAGGGCGGGCATCCGGCGGAGGGCGGCGCCGTCGCCTACGCCCGGTGCCGCGTCGGCGGCACGCCCGTCTGGGGGGCCGGAGAGGACGCCGACGCCGTGACGGCGTCCGCCCGCGCGGTGCTCGCCGCCGTCAACCGCGCCCTGGCCGGGCAGCGCGACGACCGCTCGCAGGGGTAGCCGGGCCGCATGATCGGGCAGAGGGCCTCCCGGTGGACTCTCCCCCTGTGGGAGGCCCGACGCTACCGGTGCACCGCAGTCAGGATGAGGGGAGTGAGCATGGCCGTCGTGAAGGACGTCGAGGCCCGGGGGATGCAGCACTGCGAGACGACGGCGCTGGGAGTGCTGCTGCGGCATGAGGGACTCGACGTGTCCGAGCCCATGCTGTTCGGCCTGGGCTCGGGCCTGTCCTTCGTCTACTGGGACAGCAAGGGCATGCCGTTCCCCCTACTCGGAGGCCGCGTCAGGCCGTTCGAGCTCACCGTGAACCTGGCGGCCAGGCTGGGGCTGACGTTGACGACCGAGGAGACCACCTCACCGCGCAAGGCGTGGCGGAACGTGGCCGCCCCCGTCGACGCCGGTCGGCCGGTCGGCGTCCAGCTCGACTGCTACCACCTGGACTATTTCCGCTCCACGGTGCACTTCGGCGGTCATGTCGTCGCGATGTACGGCTACGACGAGCACGACGTCTACCTCGTGGACACCGGCCAGCAGGGAGGAGCGGTGCGCACCAGCCGGGCCGGCTTCGCCATGGCACGTGCAGAACGCGGCCCGATGACCGCGAGGAACCGATCGTTCACCATCACCGCGCCGGCTCACCCGCTCCCCTGGCAGGACCGGATCGTCCCCGCCATCAGGGCCTGCGCCGACGCGTTCCTCGCCCCTCCCATCGCGAATCTGGGCTATCGCGGCATCGAGAAGGCCGGCAGGAAGGTGCCCGGCTGGCTCCGGCGCGCCGGCGACCCGCGGCGGGATCTGCCGCAGGCCGCCGTCCTGATGGAGAAGGGCGGCACCGGCGGCGCCCTTTTCCGCGCCCTCTACCGCGACTTCCTCGCCGAGTGCACCCATCTGATCGACGACCACAACCTCCGCGTAGGTCACCGGCTGTACGCCGAGGCCGCCGTCCTCTGGACGCAGGTGTCCACCCTGATCGCGAAGGCGGGAGAGAGCGGCGACGCGGGCTGCCTCGACCAGGCCGGCGCCATCCTCCACGATCTCTCACGGGTGGAAACGGAGGCCATGCGGATGCTGCGCCGGTTGTAGGGACGCTCGCCGTGCCGCGGGCGGCGGACGCCCGCGGCGTGCTCACACGACCTGAGGTGATCAGCCCAGCGGGACGCTCCATTCGAGGCGGGCGCCGCCGGCGTCCGGAGAGGCGAGGGCGAAGGTGCCGCCGAGCCGTTCGGCCCGGTCGGCGAGGTTGCGCAGGCCGCTGCGGCGGCCCTCGGCCGGGATGCCGACGCCGTTGTCCTCCACCACGAGGGTCAGCCGCCCGCCCCCGGCAAGGACGGCGACGTCGGCGCGAGTGGCCTTGGCGTGGCGGACGACGTTCGACAGTGCCTCGCGCAGGACGGCGAGAAGGTGTTCTGCGACCTCGGCGGGCACGTCGTTGTCGAGCCGGCCTTCCAGGCTCAGGCCGGGCATGAAGCCCAGGTGCCCCCGGGCGCCCTCGACCAGGTCGACGACCTGGGCGCGCAGGCTGGGCGGGGCGTCCTCGCGGGGGGTCTGCAGGGCGAAGATGGTCGAGCGGATCTGCCGGATGGTGGTGTCCAGCTCGTCGATCGCGCTCTGCAGCCGGGAGGAGGCCTCCGGCCGCTCGACCAGGCGCACCGCGCTCATCAGGGTCATGGCCACCGCGAACAGCCGCTGGATGACCACGTCGTGCAGGTCCTTGGCGATGCGGTCGCGGTCTTCCAGCAGGCCGAGCCGCTCGGCGTCCCTGCGGGTCTCGGCCAGCTCCAGCGCGACGGCCGCCTGCCCGGCGAAGGCGTGCAGGGTGCGCAGCTCCGACTGGCTGAACGGCATCCGTCCCGAGCGTTTGACCAGGGCCAGCACCCCGCGCGCGGCCCCGGCCGCGCCCAGCGGCACGGCCGCCACCGGCCCCGGGTCCAGGTCGCCGGCCCAGATCAGGTGCACCTGACTCTGGTCGGGATCGTCCAACGCCAGTGGCTCGCCGCTCAGGAACGCCCGGCCGGCGAGCGAGCCCTCGACCTCGACGTTGTTGCCGGCGAGCCAGGCACGCGGCCCGTCCTCGACCGGTTCGACCTCCTGCAGCGCGACGCGCAGCACGTCGCGGCTCCGGTCGGGCAGCAGGATCGCCACGGCGTCGGCGTCGGCCATCTCGCGGGCGCGCCGGGCGATCAGTGTGAGGACCTCCCGCGGCTCGGCGCCCGACAACAGCCGGGTGGTGATGTCCGAAGACGCCTGCAGCCAGGTCTCCCGGCGGCGGCTCTCCTCATACAGGCGGGCGTTCTCGACGGCGACGCCGGCGGCGGTGGCCAGGGCGACCACGATCGCCTCGTCGTCCTCGTCGAAGTTCCCGCCGCCGCGCTTCTCGGTGAGGTAAAGGTTGCCGAACACCTCGTCGCGCACCCGGACCGGCACGCCCAGGAAGCTGCCCATGGGCGGGTGACCGGGCGGGAAGCCGTACGACTCGGGATGCTGGGAGATGTCGGCCAGCCGCAGCGTCTGCGGTTCCTTGATCAGCAGGCCGAGCAGGCCGAGCCCGTGCGGCCAGTGCTCGATCCTGGCGATCTCCTCCTCGCTCAGCCCCACCGGAACGAACTGGATGAGCGTGCTCTCCTCCCCGATCACGCCCATCGCGCCGTACGTCGCGTCCACCAGCGTGGTGGCGGTCTCGACGATCCGTCGCAGCACGACCTCCAGGTCGAGGTCGCTGCCGATCGAGACGACCGCCTCCAGCAATGCGTGCACCCGATCCCGGGTGGCGAGCACGGCCTCCAGGCGCGACTGCAACTCCGCCAGCAGATCGTCCAACCGCATGCTGGGGATCAGCGACCGCGGCTCGTTCTCCGTCATGATGCGAAGTTTCGCACCGCGGACATGCCGGTGCCCACCCCCGGGGGCCGGGGGCGGGCATCGGAGCCTGTTGTGTGCGGGTCGGTCTGCTGGGGATCGGTTTACTTGAGGATCGGGAAGCGGCGGACGAGGGGGGTGGCGGCCCACTGGGTGCCGAGTCCGAGGGTGGTGCCGGCGCCGGTGAGGGCGAGGCCCGCCAGGACGATGGCGTAGACGATGTGCTCGTCCATGAAGGGGTTGGTGGTCAGCGGCAGTTCGGCGGCCCACATCATGAGCAGGAGCAGTCCGCCCGCGGCGGCGGCGATGCGCATTCCGATGCCGAGGGTGAGGGCGATGCCGGCGCCGGCGAGGCCGGTCATGAAGAGCCAGTCGACCCAGGGCTGGCCGGCGAGGGTGGTGAACAGGCCGCCGAAGGTGTGGTCGGCGGTGCCTTTGAGGAAGCCGGTGGTCGGGCTTCCGCCGTTGATCCAGGACTTGGCGGCGGGGGTGGCGAAACCCCAGCCGAACAGCTTGTCCAGGAAGGCCCACAGGAACACCCAGCCGACGGCGATGCGGGCGGCGGCCCACACGTACCGGACCGGGCCGGCGGTTGTGGTCTGCGTCGTCGCCACGGGCGCGGGGGTCTGGGCCGGGACGGGGGGAACGGCGTCGTACACGGGGTTGCGCCTCTCGATGGTGGCCATGACCGGCCCCTTTCAACGTCTTTTCTCTCTTTTCGACATCTCAAGGAAACCGCGATCACCGGCCGTGCCGCAGGAGCCGTACGGCACCCCGCGGTCGGCTCGAAGTCCCATGATCGTGGGACTTTCGGTCCAAGCCCGTCAGCGAGGCCGCGGTCACCGGACGGCGACGGTCTCCGTGGTCTCCGCCTCGTCCGCGATGGCGAGGTCTGAGCCCTTCGGCCCGCGAAGAGCGACGTAGACGAGCAGCACGCCCATGACGGCGACGCCTGCCCACATGGCCTGCTGCCAGCCGTCGACGAAGGACTGCCGCGCGGCGTGCAACAGGTCCTGGGCGTGGCTGCCAGCGCTCGGGGCCACCTCGACGGCGTTGGCGATGCCTTCACGTGCGGTGTCCGCCGTCCCCTGGGGGATGCCGCCGAGCCTGTCGTCGATGGCGCTGCGGTAGCCGACGGCCAGGAGCGCGCCGAGCAGCGCGACGCCCAGGGCGGTGCCGAATTCGCGGGTGACGTCGTTGAGGGCCGAGGCAACACCCTGCTTGGCGCGGGGCAGGGAGCCGGTGATCGCCTCGGTGGAGGGCGTCATCGACAGGCCCATGCCGAGGCCCATGGCGAGCAGGCCGGCGAGGATGGACAGGTAGCCGCCGTCGACGGAGACGAACAGCGCCATCAGCGCGAGGCCGAGGGCGGACAGGGCGATGCCCACGGTCATGGTGGAGCGCGCGCCGATCTTGGCGGCCGTCTTGGGGGCCAGGCCGGACGTCGCCATCATCATGATGGCCATGGGCATCATCGCCACGGTGGACAGCAGGCCCGACCAGCCCAGCACGGCCTGGAAGAACGGGAAGAGCACGACGGCGATACCGGCCTGGACGCCGAAGACGACGAGCAGCGTGATGGAGCCGCCCGCCAGGCCGCGTTCACGGAAGAGGCGTACGTCCAGCAGGGATGCGTCACGACGGTGCAGCTCCCAGGCCACGAAGACGACGGCGGCGACGACACCGACGGCGAGGCCGATCAGGGAGACGGGGTCGGTCCAGCCGCGCTCGGGGCCTTCCTGCAGGGCGAAGATGAGTCCCATCACGGCGATGGCGGACACCACTGCGCCGACGGTGTCGAAGGATCGGGTGGAGCGTTCGCGGGAGTCGGGCACCGACCTCAGGGTCATCGCCAGCGCGACGACGGCCAGGGCCACGGGCAGCACGAACAGCCACCGCCAGCCCGCGACGTCCACGAGGAACGCGGAGAGGAACATGCCCAGGATGCCGCCGCCTCCGGCGACGCCGGTCCATACACCGACGGCCTTGCCCCGTTCCTCCTCGGGGAACGTGGAGGTGATGACGGCCAGCGTGATCGGCATGATCATCGCGGCGCCGACGCCCGCGGCCACGCGGGCGCCGATCATCACCGCGGCCGACGGGGCGAGCCCGGCGACGACGCCGGCCGCGCCGAAGACGATGAGACCGATGATCAGCATGGGCTTGCGGCCCCATCGGTCACCGATCGCGCCGAGCGGCAGCAGCAGAGCGGCCAGGGCAAGGGTGTGGACATTGATGATCCACAGGACGGTGGTCTGCGAGGCGCCCCACTCGACGGCCAGGTGGGTCTGGGCAACGTTGAGGCCGGACACCGACGCGATGACGGCCATCAGCGCGATCGACACGGTGATCAGGATGGCGCGCAGCTGACGCGCATCCGGCGTACCCGCGCCGCTTACCGGCGCGGACGCCGCCTGGGGAGGCTGGTTGCTACTCATGATTTCCTATCAGAAAGGGCATGCGGAATCAGCGCCCGGACAGGACTTCGCGCGGATCGCCGGCTGCGGTCCGCTCGGATCAGACCGACGGGCGGATGGGGATGTCCCAGTTAAGCCCGTATTGCGGCCATGGCATAGCATGTTGCCTATGACGCAAGAAGACGGGGCGCTGGACGGCCTCGTACGCAAACGGATCCGCGCACTACGCGTCGCGCAGGGCTGGTCCCTGGAAGAACTGGCCACCCGCGCCAACCTCAGCCAGTCGTCGCTGAGCCGGATCGAGAACGGACAGCGCCGCCTCGCCCTGGATCAGCTCGTCACCCTCGCCCGCGCCCTGGACACCACCCTCGACCAGCTCGTGGAGAGCGCCGCCGACGACGTCGTCGTGAGCCCGATGATCGACGGCGCACACGGCCTGATGCGCTGGCCCATCAAGGGCGACCCCGGCATGAGCGTCATGCGCCGGCGCATGACCGACCCGCCGCCGGACAATCCCGCCCGCATGCGCGCCCACCCCGGCCGCGAATGGCTCCTCGTGCTCTCCGGCACCGCGATCCTCATGCTCGGCCACCGCCGGTTCCGCATCGAGACCAACCAGGCCGCCGAGTTCCCCACGATGATGCCGCACGCGATCGGAGCCGAGGGCGGCCCGTGCGAGATCCTGGGCATCTTCGACCGCGACGCCCGCCGCGGCCACCAGCGCGACGCAGGCGAGACCGGTGAGGACGACGGAGTGCGCGGTCCCCGCGAGTAGCACCCTCGTGAGCACGGAATACCGCCGCCGCATGAGGGACGGTCTTGCGCCGCGCGCAGCACATCGCGCCACCTGTTTGCGTAATTCGCAAGGAGTCGTGCGGCACGCGCATGAGGTGCTTACGGTGATGTCATGACCTCAGCGCACGAGCACATCACTCACCACGGCGGCTCGCACGGCCACCACCAGGAGCACGACGACAGCGGCCAAGCGGAGATCCTCGACCTGGACGCCGAGGTCCTCGCCGAGCACATCGCGTCCATCACCGCCTGGCTGCCGCTGAAGGTCGAGCCGCGCCGGATCGTGGACCTGGGCTGCGGCACCGGCGCGGGCACCTTCGCGCTCCTCGAACGCTTCCCCGAGGTGCACGTCACCGCGGTCGACGCCTCCGTCGGTCACCTGCAGCTCCTGCGTGAAAAGGCGTGCGCCCGCGGCGTCTCCGACCGGGTGCGCACCGTGCAGGCCGACCTCGACACCAGCCCCTGGCCCGACCTCGGCACACCGGACCTGGTGTGGGCCTCGGCGTCGATGCACCACCTGGCCCACCCCGAGCGCGCACTGCGTGGCGTCTACGAACTTCTCGCGTCAGGGGGACTGTTCGCCGTCGTCGAGCTGGACGGTTTCCCCCGCTTCCTGCCCGCCGACGCCCCCGAAGGCCGGCCGGGACTCGAGGAACGCGTGCACAGTGCGACCGACAGCCTCCACGCCGAACACGTCCCGCACCGCGGCGCCGACTGGGGGCCGATGCTGGCCGCCGCCGGATTCACCGTCGAGGACGAGCGAACCATCACCGTCCACATCGAGGGCGATCGAAGCGAGGCCGTCGGCCGCTACGCCCACCGCAGCCTGCGACGCATCCGCGGCGCGGCCGCGTCCGCACTCGGCCCTGAGGACCTCGCCGCCCTCGACGAACTCCTGGACGTCGACAGCCCGCGCAGCATCCTGCGCCGCGACGACCTCGCCGTACGCACGGAGCGCACCGTCTGGGCCGCCCGCCGCGCCTGATGCCTGGGCTGCCCGATTGTCTATCGGGCAGCGGCGCGCTCACGCCGCGCTTCGAGCCGTCCGGAACTGCTCGGCTAGTGCCGCATCAGCCAACGTTCGCCCTGGAGTGCCTCAGATCGCGGATGGCACAGGTCTCGACGAACGCGATGTCTGAAACCCGCGAGCATGCCCGCGGTCGGTCGGGCGAGAATCCGCTCATGGTCGCTGAAACGCAGGCAATCCGCATCCGGCATCGCGGGCATGAACCGCAGGTCCATCCCACCGCCTACGTCGCCCCGACGGCCACGCTGGTCGGTGATGTCCGCGTGGGACCGAGGGCGCGGGTGATGTACGGTGCGGTGCTCGATGCCGAGGGGTCTCGGATCGAGGTCGGGGAGGCGGCGGTGATCTGCGAGAACGCGGTGCTGCGCGGGTCTGCGGTCGCCGGCGATCAGCCGGTGCTTGTCGGTGACCACGTCTTCGTGGGGCCGCATGCCACGCTGCTGGGCTGCGAGGTCGGCAGGTGCGTCTATGTGGCGACCACGGCGACGGTTCTGCAGCGCGCACGGTTGGGGGCCGGCTCGGTTGTCGCTGTCGGCGCGCTCGTCCATGCGCGCACCGTTCTGCCGGACGAGTACTTCGTGCCGCCGCACACCGTGGCGCTTGACGCGCCGGTGCGGCTGCTGGCCCCTGGTGATCCGGGCTTGGCCGAGGCCGTCGGCCGGGTGGGCTTCGCGCAGGTGGCGTTCGGTGTCGACGCGGAGTGGACCGACCGGATCAGCCGGTACGAGCAGGTCGCGGAGGTGCGCGTCGCCGAGTTCGGCACGCACGCGGACGATGAGGTTCTGAATCTCGGCTAGCGCCGCATCAGTGACCCTTGTGCAGGCCCTGCCGCCTCGCCAGCTCGCCGTGCTCATCTTGCGTGACGTCCTGGAGTTCCCCGCCGTTTCTGTGCCGGCGTCTTTGGCTCGGGCCGCAGGCTCGACCTCGTGCCGACGCGGGCCAAGGGGAAACCCGCGCTGGGTGTCTACCTGACCACCTCCACCGGCATCCGCCACGGGACCGGCTTGTTCGTCCTCACCCTCGCCGGCGACCGGATCTGCGCCATGACGCGCTTCGACGACAGCGTGCTCCCGTGGTTCGGGCTACCGCGATCGCTCCCGTAGCCGGACCACCCGCCGTCGGGATCACGACTCGCCGGGCCGGGCCGCTGAGACGTCGAGCACGACGTCAACCCGCGGTGCCGTCAGTCAGCTGAAGCGGAGTCAGCAGACGGTGGGGACGGGCGAGCGCGCGCGAGACCGGGTCCTTTCGGAGGCTCGCATCCGCGCCGGGGCCGGGCCGTATCGTGATGTCCTCCGGGGGCACCGGCCCACCGCAGGCCGGGCAGTTGCCCGCGCGGTCCAGCCGGGTGCTGCAGGTGAAGTGGCTGAAGATCGTCCGCACCTTGCCGTTGGAGGCGTTGCGCTCGCCCCATTGGGCCAGCCCATAGATCGGCTGCCAGAGTTCGCGGCCGGCCTGCGTCAGCACGTAGCTGTAGCGCACCGGCGACCGCAGATACGGCTGCTTGGTCAGCACCCCCGCCGCCACCAGTGCCTGCAGGCGCGTGGTCAGGACGGCACGAGGAATCTCCAGGTGCACGAGGAAGTCGTTGAACCGGTGCACGCCGTAGAAGGCGTCGCGAATGATCAACATGGTCCAGCGCTCGCCGACCACCTCCAGTGTGCGCGCCAGCGAGCAGTCCTGGAATGCGTAATCGGTGCCCAGTGCCATGGCGGAAGTCTAGCCGAGAGTTCGTTCACCAGACCGTGACTGGTAAAGTCCCCAAAGTTCGTTCACCGAACCGACACCATCTCCGTCGTCGATACCGAGGACCTGACATGACGCCGAGTCCGGCCACTTCCCCCCGCCACCGCCCCGGCCTCACCCTGCTGACGACCGGCTTCGGCACCCTCCTGGTGCTGATCGACTACACCGCCCCGCTGACGACCCTCACGCCCAACGCCGCCGCCCTCCGCATGGGGCCTTCGGCGCAGACCTGGGTGCTCACCGGAACACTGGTCGGCTTGGCCGCCCTGCTTCTCACGATGGGCAGTGCCGCCGACGACTACGGCCGCAAGCGGGTGTTCGGGGCCGGCGCGGTCCTCCTCCTGATCTCCACCCTGCTCTCCGCGCTCGCGCCCGACACCGCCGTGTTCCTCGCCGGCCGGATACTGCAGGGGTGCGCGGCGGCCGCGATCCTGGCACCGACCCTGGGCCTGATCGGGAACGTCTACCCCGCCGGGCCCGCACGGGTGAAGGCTCTCGGCCGGTGGAGCGCTTCGATCGGCCTGGGCATCGCCACCGGCCCGATCTACGCGGCGTTCCTGGAAGACGCCGGCGGCTGGCGCACGGTCTACGCGGTGCTGGCCGCGCTCTCCGCGGTGCTCATCCTGCTCACAGCCTACGGCCTGGACGAGTCCGGCACCGCCCGACCGCGCAAGCTCGACCCGTTCGGCGTGGTCACCCTCGCCGCGGGGTCGTCCTGCCTGGTCGCGGGCCTCGCCGAGGGCCGCGACGGCTGGGGCCGCGCCCCGGTCCTGATCCTGCTCGTCGTCGGAGTGCTGTTTCTCGTCGGGTTCGCGGTGGTTGAATGCCGAGTCGCCGAACCGATGCTCGATGTCACCCTCTTCCGCAACTCGGGCTTCGTCGCCTCGAGCGCCGGCGCGCTGTTCACCGGCCTGTCGATCGTCGGCCTGATGAGCTACCTGCCCACCGTGCTCCAGAAGTCCCTGGGCGAGACGTCGCTGACCGCGTCTCTGGTGCTGGCGATCTGGTCCGGACTGTCGGTGGTCTCCGCCCTCCAGGCTCGACGCCTGGCAGGAGTGGCCGCCACGACCCAGGTCGCCGGCTCGCTCCTGGTCTGCGGGATCGGTGAGGCGGCCCTACTGGGACTGCACGTGGGCAGCTCGTGGACGCACCTGGTTCCCGGGCTGGTCATCGCCGGCATCGGCAGCGGCATCCTCAACGCCGCGCTGGCCCGGCTGGCGGTCGGCAGCGTGCCTTCGCACCGGGCCGCCATGGGCTCCGGCGCCAACAACAGCTTCCGCTACCTCGGTTCGGCACTGGGGGTCGCGATCGTGGCCACCGTGGTGAGCCAGGCGACCTCGCCCCGGGGACCGGCGTATGCCATGGCCGACGGCGCCAACAGGGCCACGGCGGTCACGGCCCTCCTTTGTGCGATCGGTGCGACCGTCGCCCTGTGGGCGCGGATCGCCGGAGCCCGCGCCACGGCTGACGGTCCCTCCGACTCCGGTCGCACGGCCTCTCCTGCCTTCGACACCACAGGCTCGTGAAACGGAGTTCACGCCACAGGGCGGCAGGCACGGCTCCCATAAGCGGATCAACTCGGCCTGCCGGTGAGAGCGGTGCTCGAAGACTGGGAGTCCACGCGGCCATGGTGGCGCGAACCCTTCCCCGGCCCGCTCGACCACATCGTCTATCACTACCGGGTCCGGGCCTCCTCTACCCAGGGGCAGGGGGTCATAGAGGTGCGCCACCAGGACGAGGGGCTGGTTCGTCACCGCGGTGCTCGACTCCGAGGTCCGGATTGCGATCGTGCTCGACGACTTTTCCCCGCACCTGACCACGAAGAAGGACTCCCGGGTCGGCGACTGGGCCGCAGCCAGCAACGTTGAGTTCGCCTACACGCCGACCAACAGCTCCTGGCTCAACCGCATCGAGGCCCAGTTCACCGCCCTGCGCTACTTCGCGCTGGACGGCACGGACCATGCCGGCCACAAGGAGCAGGGCAGCATGATCCGCCGCTACATCATCTGGCGGAACAAGCACGTCGCCTACGAACGGCTACGTGAAGTGGTTGACAGGGCGAACGGTGCCTGATGCGGCTCTAGCTTTCGCGGGAGCGGTGCGCGCGGACCTTGTGGCGGTTGCCGCACCGCTCCATGGAGCACCAGCGCCTGCTGCCCGGGCGTGAGGTGTCGACGAAGATGAGGGCGCAGTTGTCCCCCGCGCACTCCCGCACGCGATCCGCCATCGGGCCGGTGAACAGCTCGATCGCGTCCCTCGCGACGGTCGCGACCACCTGGCCCCCGGTCGCGGGGGCGGCCCAGGATCGCTCCCCGTCCGCCGTCATCACGGGCGTCAGCGGTGGCGCCGACGCCGCGCGGTTGACCGCGTCCACGTCCGCCTGCCGTGGCGTGCGCCCGTGGACGCGGTCACCGGCCAGCCCCCACAGGGCGGTGCGCAGGGCCTTCGCGCGGGCGAGCTCGCCGGCCGTCGTGTCCACCTCCTTCAGGCCGAGCCGGGACACGGCGGCCCACCGGGCCAGGTCGGCAGGCTCGTGCAGCGTCTCGTAGTGGGCGTAGACGCCCACGCCACCGCTCACCAGGAACTCCAGGCAGAGGGCGCCCGGATCGAACCGGAAGGAGACCCCGTCACGCGGGTGTAGCGTCAGGCTCATGTAACCACTATAAAGGGTTACATGACTCTCGAATGGAAGCTCGTCGTCGACTGCGCGGACCCGCACACGCAGGCCGCGTTCTGGGCCGAGGCCCTGGGCTACGAGGTGGAGGACAACAGCGTGCTGGTCGGCCGGCTCCTGGCCGGCGGCGTCGTGGGGGAGGACGCGGTGACCCCCGACCACACGGCCTTCCGGACGCTGCGGGCCGTACGGCACCCGGACGACCCGGTCGATCCGGACACCGGCACCGGTCTCGGCCGCCGGATCCTCTTCCAGGCGGTCCCCGAGCCGAAGGCCGGCAAGAACCGCCTGCACATCGACCTGCACGCGGGCCCCGAGCGCAGGGACGCCGAGGTGGACCGGCTCAAGGCGCTCGGCGCCACCGTGCTGCATGTCGTCAGGGAGCCCGGGAGCCACCACGTGACCATGGCCGATCCCGAGGGCAACGAGTTCGACGTGCAGTGAGCCTCTACAGCCAGCCGTTGTGGCGGGCCAGGCGGGCGGCCTCGATCCGGTTCCTGGTGCCGGTCTTGCCGATGGCCGACGACAGGTAGTTGCGCACGGTGCTCTCCGACAGGTGGAGGCGGGCCGAGATGTCGGAGATCGTCGAGCCGTCGGCCGCCGTCGCGAGGACGTCCCGCTCCCGGTCGGTCAGCGGACTCGGGCCGGTGCTGAGCGCGGCCGCCGCGAGTGCGGGGTCGATGACCCGCTCGCCGCGCAGCACCCGTCGGACGGCGTCGGCGAGATCCTCCACCGGGCCGTCCTTGACCAGGAACCCGCGCGCCCCGGCTTCCATGGCCCGGCGCAGGTAGCCGGGCCGCCCGAACGTCGTGAGGATGAGCACGGCGCATTCGGGCAGGCGCTCGCGCAGGTCGGCGGCGCTGTCCAGCCCGCCGCAGCCCGGCATCTCGATGTCGAGCAGGGCCACGTCGGGCCGGGTGCGCAGAGCGGTGTCCACCACCTCGTCGCCGTGGCCGACCTGGGCGACGACCTCGATGTCGTCCTCCAGGTTGAGGAGCAGGGCCAGCGCGCCGCGCATCATGCCCTGGTCCTCGGCCAGCAGCACCTTGATCACTGACCGTCCTCCTTCGCGTACGGCACGGCCACCCGGAGCAGGAAGCCGCCGTCCGGCGGCGCCGTGGTCTCCACGGTGCCGTCGGCGGCCTTCACGCGTTCACGCAGGCCGATCAGCCCGTTGCCGTGCCCGTGGGCCTCCTGCGGCGGGCCGTCGTCGCGGATCTCCAGCACCAGGAGCCCGCCGTCGTCGCGCAGGCCGATCTCGCAGGCCGACGCGCGGCTGTGCCGTACGACGTTGGTCACGCCCTCGCGCACGGCCCAGCCGAGCAGGGCGTCGGCCTCGGGACCGGGCCGTACGGAGGAGGCGCGGACGGTGACCTCGACGCCGGCGTCGGCGAGCACGGCGCGGGCGGAGTCGAGCTCGGCGGTCAGTCCCCTGCCCCGGTAGCCGGTGACGGCGGCCCGCACCTCGGTCAGCGCCTGCCGCCCGATCTGCTCGATGTCGGTCGCCTGATCGGCCGCCGCGTCCGCGTCCACCCGCGCCAGCCGGCGTACGGCCTCGGCCTTGACGACCATGATCGAGAGGGTGTGCCCGAGCAGATCGTGCAGGTCGCGGGAGAAGCGCAGCCGTTCCTCGGTCACCGCGGCCCGGGCCAGCTCCTCGCGGGTGGCCTTGAGCTCGTTGATGGCCTCCCACAGCCGGATGATGATCGCCGGAATGAGGCCGGCGGTGAACGTGCCCCAGATCATGGAGAGCACGCCGGTGAGGCCGGTGTCGGCGCGCACGGCCACGGCCAGGGCGGCGGCGCACTCGGCGAGCAGCACCACCGGCAGGATCTTGCCGCGCACGGTGATCCCGGTGGCGACGGCCAGCATCATGATCAGGTAGAGCCAGTTGCCCTCGAACCCGGCGGCGGACGCCAGGACCACCACCGCGAGCAGGCCCAGCGCCGGCAGGGCGCGCCGCCGGTCCGCGAAGGCGAAGTGCGTGGTGGCCACGTACAGCCCGGCCGCGGCCAGCGCGGCCGGCCATGCCAGCCAGAGGGGATGGGACCGGCCGTGTGCGATGTCCCACACGGGTGCCGCCGTCACGGCCACCCACATGTACATGCCCTTGGCGTCGGGGCCGCGCTCGCCCTCCCGCAGCGGGTCGAGCCAGGTGTCGCGTTCTGTCGTCATCGGCAACGTCACATTAGCGGTCAGGCCCGGCGACCGGCGCGGCGGTAGCCGTACACCGCGTAGACGCCGAACACGAGCAGCCAGGCCGACAGGAGGACGACCTGACGGAGGGTGGGGACGTCGCCGAACGCGATCCGCCAGGACAGGCCAGCGTAGCTGTTCGACGGGGTCCACTCGGCGATCGCCCCCAGCCAGGACGGGAACTTCTCGACCGGCACCCACAGGCCGCCGAGGATCGACAGCGTCAGCATGGTCGCGATGTTGGCCATCGCCGCGGACTGACCCGACAGGCGGTAGCCGTTGCCGAGACCGAGCAGGGAGAAGGGCACGGTGCCCGCCCACAGGAGCGCGACGATCGCCAGCCACCGCTGCGGAGGGAGCGTGACGTGGTTGACCAGCACGCCGGCCACCAGTACGGCCGCGATGCTGGGCACGACGGCGACCGCTCCGGTGACGACCTTCCCCGCCACGACCTCGGCCGGGGTCAGCGGGGTGAGCCGCAACTGGCGCAGCCATCCCGCCGCGCGGTCCTCGGCGATGCCGCTGCCGTTGTTGAACGCGCCGCCGAGCGCGCCGTACGCCGCCATGCTGACCATCGTGTAGATCGCGGCGTCGTGCCGGTCGCCGGGGGCCAGACCGAGGTTGGTGAAGACGAGGTACATGACGACCGGCATCACGATCCCGAAGATCACATAGCCGCCGTCGCGCAGGGTCCTGGTCAGTTCGAGCCGTACGTATCCCCACATCACGCGTTCTCCTTCGTTGTGAGGGCGACGAAGGCGTCCTCCAGGTCGGCCGGGGCGACCTCCAGCTCGCGGACGGCGCCCGCGCGGGCGAGGGCCATGACGGTGGCGTCGGAGTCGCCGCTGCGCAGGTGGACCCGGCCGCCCCTGATCTCCATGTGGCGCACTCCCGGCAGGGTCGCGAGCCAGGCGGACTCTCCGTCGGCGGCCACGCTCACCGTGGTCAGCGCGGCCGCCCGCTTGATCTCCGCGCTGGTGCCGTCGGCGATCACCCGGCCGTGGCCGAGCACGACGACGCGGTCGGCGTGCTCGTCGGCCTCGTCCAGGTAGTGGGTGCTGAACAGGATGGTCTTGCCACGGCTGGCCAGCCCGCGCATGCCGTCCCAGAACTCGCGCCGGGCCTCCACGTCGAGCGCGGCGGTGGGCTCGTCGAGGACGATCAGGTCGGGGTCGCCGCACACCGCCATCGCGAACCGCACACGCTGCGCCTGCCCGCCGGACAACCGGTCCACCCGGCGGTCGCGCAGGTCTTCGATCCGGGCGAGCGCGAGCACCCGGTCGAGGGGGAGGGGAGCGGCGTAGGTCCCGGACACGAAGGTCAGCAACTCGCGGACCGTGACCCGGGGGATCAGGCCGCCCTCCTGGGGCATCGCGCCCGCCAGGCCCTGCCGTACGGCCTGCTCGGGGTCGAGCCCGAACAGCGCGGCCCGCCCGGAGTCGGGCGGCAGCAGCCCGAGCAGCAGCGCGATGGCGGTCGACTTGCCCGCGCCGTTGGGGCCGAGGAGGGCCACCGTCTGACCGCGGGGGATGGCGAGGGTGAACCCGTCCACGGCCCGTACGGGGCCGAAGCGCTTGGTCGCCGAGGTCAGGGACACGGCGTCGGCGGTTTTCGTGGTCATGGGGACGACGGTAGGCGGGCGCCGTCGTCCCAGGTAGAGAGATCGATACGGCCCCGGGCGGGACAAATGTCCCACCCGAGGAATCTACAATGTAAAGGCGTCGGGTCGATTAAAGCAGCGCGGCAAGAAGCGCGGCAAAGTCGCCGGGACGGGAGAGCATCGGCCAGTGGCCGGTCGGCAGTTCACGCAGCTCCCACTCCGGCCCGCCCAGCGGTGCGAACGCCGGGTGTCCGGCCGCGATCAGCTCCTTGACCTGGGCGAGCGGGAACGAGCAGCTCACCAGCGTCTTCGGCAGCGCGGCGAACGAGGCGGCGTCGTCACCCAGCGTGAGGGGCTGTGTGATCGTGCCGAGTGGCTGGCCGGTGGCCCGGGCGGCCATCAGCGCACGCTCGCGCTCGCCCAGCCCCTCCAGGCTCGCGCCCGACTCCTGCAGCTCGTCCCAGGAGGGCATGGGGTAGCGCCAGCCGTCCTCGACGCGCTTCTCGACGAACTCCCGCCCGGTCAGGTCGATCTGGCCCATGCCGTCCGGCACCGGGCCGCTCTCGACGTACACGATTCGGCTCACGCGGCCGGCCGCGCGGGCGGCGGCCCCGGTGACCGCGGCGGCGCTCCCGCTGTGGCCGACGAGGACCACGTCGTTCAGGTCCTCGGCCTCGACGAGGCCGGTGATGTCGCGGATGTGGGTGTCCAGATCCAGGGTGGGGGAGGCGAGGTGGGCACGGTCGGCGAGGCCGGTGAGGGTCAGCGGGTGGACCTCGTGTCCCATGCCGCGAAGGGCGGCGGTCACGTCCCGCCACGCCCACGCGCCGAGCCAGAAACCAGGAACGAGTACGTATGTCGTCATGCGTCGACGCTAGAGCCGAATCAGGGCAGAATCGGTCCTGATATGTCCACCAATCGCGTTCTCGCCTTTCTGGAGCTGCTGCAGGCCAGGCCCGGGCTCACCGGTCCCGAGCTGGCCGAGCGCCTGGAGGTGGACGTCCGGACGGTGCGCCGCTACGTGCGCAGGCTTGAGGACCTCGGCATTCCGCTGGAGGCCGAGCGGGGACGCTACGGCGGCTACCGGCTCATGCCGGGATACCGGCTGCCGCCGCTCATGCTGACCGGCGACGAGGCCGCCGCCGTGGTGCTCGGGCTGCTCGCGGGCCGCCGCGCGGGCCTCACGGTGGGCGAGGGGGCGGCGGAGAGCGCGCTCGCGAAGATCCAGCGGGTGCTGCCCGACGCCCTGCGTGACCGGGTCGCCGCCGTGGAGGCCATGGTCGGCCTGACCACCCGCTCCGCCGCGACCTCCCGGCCGAGCGGCGCCACTCTGCTGACGCTGGCCGACGCGGCCCGCCGTCGTCTCCGCGTACGGCTGGCCTACCGGTCCTTCCGGGGACAGGACAGCGAGCGGACGGTCGATCCCTACGGGCTGGTGTTCCACTCGGGCCGCTGGTACCTGACCGGCCACGACCACCGCAGGGGCGAGGTGCGGACGTTCCGGCTCGACCGGATCGGCCGGGCGGAGACGACGGAGGAGGAGTTTGCCGCCCCGGGGGAGTTCGACGCGGTCGCCCACGTGATGGAGTCGCTGGCCTCGGTGCCGTACCGGTACGAGGTCGAGGTGGTGCTGGCCATGACGATGGAGGAGGCCCGGCGGCGGATCCCGCCCACGGTGGCCGCGCTCGCCCCGGTGGACGTGAGCGCGGTGGACGGGAGCGCGATGGACGGGAGCGCGATGGACGGGGGCGCGATGGGCGGCGGCGTCCGGATGACCGGCCGCGCGGAGCGGCTGGACGGCATGGCGCAGGTGCTGGCCGGTCTCGGCGTGCCGTTCACCGTGGTCGGCCCGCCCGAGCTGCGCGAGGAGGTACGGGCCCTCGCCCGCCGTCTGGAGGAGTGGGCCGGTCAGGCCTCGAGGCGCTGACTGCCGATGACGGCGAGCAGGCGCAGCTTGTCATGGCTCTCGGTGCCCGGCGTGGCCGTGTAGACGAGCAGCGCCTGCGACTGGTCCGGGTCGAGCAGCGTCTGGCACTGCAGTTCCAGCACGCCGAGCTGGGAGTGCACGAGGCGCTTGGTGTCCGGGTGTCCCAGGCCGACCTCGTGCCTGTCCCAGAGCGCGGCGAACTCGGGGCTGCGGGCGAGGAGGTCGCGGGTGAGGGCGGCGGCGCGCGACCGGGGTCCCTCGCGCGTGGCGGCCTCGCGCAGCAGGGAGGTGAACACCCGTCCGTACAGCGGATGGTCGTCCTCCAGGTAGAGGCGTCGTTCGGCCGGGTCGGTGAACCACCGGTAGAAGAGGCTGCGCGCCATCCCGCTGAAGCCGGTCTGGTCGCCGAACAGGGCAAGAGCGGCCGGGGTCTGCCGGAGCGTCTCGCCGAGCGCCGTGGTGACCAGGGCGGGGGTGTCGCAGAGCCGGTCGAGCACGCGCATGATCCCCGGGTTCACGTGGTCACCCCGAACCGCCCGTTGCGGTGCGCTGTGGCCGGCGAGAAGGAAGAGGTGGTCACGCTCGGCGAGGGTCAGGCGCAGGCCACGGGCGATCGCGGCCAGCATCTGCTCCGACGGCTGCGGTCCTCTCTGGCGTTCCAACCGGCTGTAGTAGTCGCTGGACATGCCGCAGAGGGCGGCCACCTCCTCGCGGCGGAGCCCGCTGGTGCGCCGGCGCGGCCCGCGGACCATCCCGACGTCCTCGGGCTGCAGCGCCTCCCTGCGCCTGCGCAGGAAGTCCGCCAGTCCCTCGCGGTCCACCTTCGGCCTCCTCGTCTTCTCCCGTTCCCGCTCATCCTGTCGCGCCGGTCACCGCGTATCCACGGCCTGCCGATCCCCGGATAAACGCGCCCCGGCTGCGTGAGTCGTGGCCGCATGAGCCGTGGACATGTGGGCCGTGGCAGCCCGGCACGCGACCCGGTGAACTGGGCGTGGCGGCCCCGCCAGGGGGCCGTGTCCCCGATGACCAGGAGCTTCCATCATGACCTCTCAGCGAATCGCCCTCATCACCGGCGGCAACCGGGGCCTCGGACGTGCCACGGCACTCGCCCTCGCCGAGCGCGGCGTCGACGTCGTCGTCACCTATCGGGCCGGCAAGGACCAGGCCGAGGAGGTCGTCGAGTCCGTGACCGGGCTCGGCCGCACCGCGGTGGCGCTGTCACTGGACACCGCGGTGGTGGCGGGGTTCGACGACTTCACGGACGAGTTGCGCCGCACCCTGCGCGAGCGGTGGCACCGGGACGACTTCGACTACCTCGTCAACAACGCCGGCATCGCGGTCACCGCGGCGTTCGCCGACACGACCGAGAGCGAGTTCGACGCCCTGATCGACGTGCATCTCAAGGGCGTCTTCTTCCTCACGCAGAAGCTGCTGCCCCTCATCGCGGACGGCGGCCGGATCGTCAACCTCTCCACCGGGCTGACCAGGTTCACGAGCGTGGGGCAGGCGGCGTACGCGTCGGTGAAGGGCGCGGTGGAGGTGCTGACGCGATACCTCGCCAAGGAGCTCGGGCCGCGCGGCATCTCGGTCAACACCGTCGCCCCCGGCCCGGTGGCCACCGACTTCGCGGGCGGCATCATGCGGGACGACGAGGGGTTCCGCGCCATGCTCGCGTCGCAGACCGCGCTGGGACGGGTGGGGGAGCCCACCGACGTCGGGGGCGCGATCGGCGCCCTGCTCGCCGACGGGAGCGGCTGGATCACCGGTCAGCGCGTCGAGGTCTCCGGCGGCATCCTCCTGTGACCGTGGCGCCGCCGGCGGTCCTCCCTTAGTCCGGGGCGCGCGTGGTTCACGCGTTCTGGCTGAGGCGTGCCGTCCGCCCCTCCGGCGTACGGGCGGCGTGCGGCGCGGCGGCGTCGGGAGAGCCGGGCCGTTCCCCGGCGTCGTCCTCGCTCGCCCCGGCCGGCCCGTACGCGAGCGGGCCGGCGGGCGGGAGAGCGTGCCGCCGGGCCACGAGGCCGGAGAGCAGGTCCTCCCAGCGCGCGCCGATGACGTCGAGGTCGTGGCGCGCGGCCGTCTTCAGCGCGTTGGCGCCCATCCGGCGGCGCAGGTCCTCGTCCTCGATCAGCGTGCAGATGGCGTCGGCCATCGCGTGGATCTTCTCCGCCTTCACCAGAAGACCGTCGTGGCCGTGGGTGACCATCTCTCTGGGGCCGGTCGGGCAGTCGTAGCTGACCACGGGGACGCCCTTGCTCATCGCCTCGAGGATGGCCATCGGCATGCCCTCGTGGCGCGAGCTCAGCACGAACATCGAGGCGTCGGCGAGGACGGCGCCGACGTCCTCGGCCGGGCCTTCGAGGAACACCCGCTCGCAGAGCCCGCGCTTGTCGATCGACGCCTGGAGCTTGTCCTGCCGGGGGCCGCCGCCGTAGATCCGCAGCGTCCACTCCGGGTGCCGGGCCGCCACGTGCGCCCAGGCGCGGATGAGCAGGTCGTAGCCCTTGCCCCAGGTCAGGCGGCCGACCGTGACGACGGTCTTCGCGGTGAGCGGCGAGACGCCGCCGTCGAGGCGGGGCGTCGCGTTGGGCACCTGCGCCAGCACGGCGGGCCGGTCCCTGCGCGCCTTCTCGAAGGACCGCTCGTAGGCGCGCAGGTCGGCCTGCGTGAGGGTGACGACCGCGTCGTGCCTGCCGTAGGTGCGGATGATCTGCTTGCGCACCTGCGGCTGGTGCGAGGACAGGTTCCCGTGCTCCTGGGCGACCGTGATGATCTCCGGCGGTGCGAAGCGCGCGGCGATCAGGTTCAGGCCGGGCCGGGTCCCGATGAGGATGCCGCGGCGGCGTGAGCGGATGTAGCGGACCAGCCTGAGATCGGTGCGCAGGGTGAACCAGTGGTAGGCCGCCTCGTCCTTCGGCACCAGCCTGCTCGGGAACCGCGAGAGCAGGCCCTTGCGGCGGGGCAGCCGGTCATCGAGGTAGCGGACGCGCACTCCGGGAGGAACGGGGAAGAAGGGCTCCTCGCGTTCCCGCACGACGCTCACGATCTCGACATCGTGGGTACGCGCCAGATGTCCGGCGAGGTTGAAGACCGTGCGGATCGTGCCGCCCATGCCGTTGGCGTGCAGCAGCAGGATGCGGATCTCGTGGCCGTCGGGCGGCGGCGCCGACCGGGCACGCTGCCGGTCACGGGCCTCCAGCACCCGTATGACCGCCCTGGCCGCTTTCCTTGCCACCCTGCGGTGAAGAGAAGACACAGTCACGCCCCGTTCGTGTCAGCTGAAGATCCCCTTCCCTATGACGTAACCGGCAGTTGTCTCGTTGTTGTGAGCTAGGTCACAGAGTGTGCGGAAAGCCGATATATGGTTGTCCGTTTGCTGGGGGTGTCCTCCAGGAAGGCGGGCACGTGATGCACGCCGACCTGCTCGAACACACCCTCTGGAAGGTAGGAGCAGGCGCGGTCGGGCACCCCGATAAGGACATCGCCGGCCCGGGACAGGAACGGGGTCACCCGCCGGGCCAGCGGCTCCTCGTAGTACACGTCCCCCGCCAGCACGACCTGCTGGGACGGCGTCCCGTCGAGCAGGTCGCCCTCGGCGACCCGCACCGCGACGCCGTTGGCGCGGGCGTTCAGGCCGACGGCCGCCAGCGCGTACGGGTCGACGTCGTTGGCGACGACCAGGGCGGCTCCGGCCAGCGCCGCGGCGACCGCGACCAGCCCCGAGCCGGTGGCGAGGTCGAGGACGGTGCGGCCCCGCACGATCTCGGGATGGTCGAGCACGTGGCGGGCCAGCGCCTGCCCTCCGGCCCAGGGACAGGCCCAGAAGGGCAGCCGCCCGGCGCGCTCCCACAACTCGTACACGTGGTCGTCGCCGCCCGCGGCAGGCCCTGTGGCTGGCCCTGCGCCGGGCGCACCGCTGGGCACGGCATCAGGCGTGATCAGGCGCAGTCGTATCTCCGGCACGTACGGCACGGGCGCGAGCCTGGTGTGCGCGCGGACGAAGTCCTCGGCGTCGTCATCCACGGCCGCCGATCGTATCCGCACGGACAACCGTCCGGGGCTGCGCGCCCGCGAGGAGGATCGACGCGGCCGGTGACGGCGGTCGCGAGGAACTCGCCTCATCGCCCCGAATCCCTCTGGGGCGTCAGTTCTCGATGTCGCCGGCGACGGTGGAGACCGGCGTGTTGACGATGCCGTCGAACGCGTCGAGGACGGGGGTGTGCACGTAGGCGCTCTGGATCCGGATGCGGTCGGGGCCTGCGCCGCCGGAAGCCTCCGCACGCGCCCGGCGGAGATCGGCCATGCTCAGCCCGAGCCCGGCATCGGCGAACGCGGCCTCGATGCTGCCCTGCTCGGGCGGCTCCAGCTCGGTGTTGTCGATGGCGAACCCGAAGCGGGCGTTCTCATCGGGACGCATATCAGCGGTGTGCCCGGTGATGCTGGTCAGGGCGAGGGCGACGTAGTCATCGGCCAGGCAGCGCTGGAGGTGCTGTCCCATGGGGAGCCCGGTGAGGTGGCCGTCGAAGGAGACCGGCGTCTTCTGAATGTGGGCGTTGTGGGCCGCCAGCACGATGCGGGTGCCGGGGCCGAAGCGCTCCAGGTGCCACAGGACCGACCCGGACATGTAGACGTCGCGGGCCGAGGTGTCGGCGGTCAGGCCGGTGCCGGCGTACAGGCCGGCCATGGCCCGAAAGCCGTAGTCGGCGTGGCAGGCGGCCTCGATCCGGCGCAGAGCGATCTCGTAACTGCGCCGGTCGCTGCGGGAGACGTACAGCACCTCGACGGCACGGAACCGGATGAGCAGGCGCATCAGGATCGCACTGAGAGCGTCCTGCTCGGCGGCGGCCAAGCGGGTCCAGGCCGGCGCGGCCGAGGCCGCGGACGCTCCGGCGAACGACTCGGCGATCCGTATGGCCTGCTGGACCAGCGGGAGGGTCTCGGGGTCGATCCGCCGCAGGTAGTCGGCGACGGGGGTCAGGGCGGGCAGCAGCGAGCCGCCGGCCGCGGGGACGTCGATCCCGGCGAAGCGCACCGGCACGTCGGCGGTGGCGTTGTGCCGGCGTATCCAGCGCAGCGGCTCCGCGACTCCCACAGGAATGGCCGCGGCGAGCTGGGCGTCCAGGTCGTCGTCCGTCCCCTGGCCCTGGGCCCAGGCGTCGAGGGGGAAGCCCTCGCTGAATCCGTACTCGAAGGCCAGGACGGTGAAGCCGCAGCGTTCGGCCAGGAAGCGCAGGATGCGCCGGCGCAGCAGCGAGAACTCGGTGATGAAGTGCGAGTTCTCGCCGAGCGCGACGACGCGCGCGTCGCCGACGATGTCGCGCAGCGGCTCCAGGTCGTCGAGCGGCGCCGCCGGGTCGAGGTGGGTGAGCGGGACGGCATGGGCGCGAAGCCGGTCGGCGAACAGGTTGTGGGCGGAGGAGGCAGGCATGCTGATGACTCGATTCGCAAGTGCTGGAACTCTGAAGCGCCGGATCATCCGTGGGGGAGCACCGGCGTCGCGTTCTCCAGGTCGTCGATGCTTCCGGACATGATCGTGCGGATGTGGCCGGTGATGTGCTGGAGCGGCCAGTCCCACCAGGCCAGCGCGAGGAGGCGCTCGATGTCCGCGTCGCCGTAGCGGCGGCGGATGAGCCTGGCGGGGTTGCCGCCGGCGATGCCGTAGTCGGGGACGTCGTCCGCGACGACCGAGCCGGAGGCGATGATCGCTCCGTGGCCGATGCGTACGCCCGGCATCACCATCGACCGGTATCCGAGCCAGACGTCGTTGCCCACCACCGTGTCGCCCCGTCCGGGCAGGCCCGTGATGAGGTCGAAGTGCTCCGCCCAGGAGCCGCCCATGATCGGGAACGGGAACGTCGAAGGCCCGTCCATGCGATGGTTGGCGCCGTTCATGATGAACCGCACGCCCTCGCCCAGGGCGCAGAACTTCCCGATGACCAGCTTCTCCGGCCCGTAGTGGTAGAGCACGTTGCGGGTCTCGAACGCGGTCGGATCGTCCGGGTCGTCATAGTACGAGAACTCGCCGACCTCGATCAGCGGCGAGGTGATCAGCGGCTTCAGCAGCACCACCCGCGGTTGCCCGGGCATCGGATGCAGCACGGTCGGGTCGGGGGGCACAGCCGGCATCGCGCGTCGTTTCCTTCCTGGCCAACGCTTCGGATGAGAGTCGATGGCATCACTACTGCGACAATTGGTGCGTTAAGATACTGACACGCCGTCGTTCCATTGAGCAACCGGACCACCAGCGATGACTTCTTCCGCACCAGAGCCGGAGGGCGCCAGGCCCGTGCCGCCGCCCCGGCGCCGCCCCGGCGGCCGTAGCGCCCGTATCCGCAGGCAGGTGCTCGACGCGGTGCTCGCCGAGCTCGGGGAGCACGGTTATGACGGGCTCACCGTCGACTCCGTCGCCGCCCGCTCGGGTGTGCACCGCGCGACGGTCTACCGGCGCTGGGGAGACGTCGGCGGCCTGCTCGCCGACGTCCTGGACGCGGCGGGCGACGACGCCTGGCAGCCCCCGGACACCGGTTCCCTGGAGGGCGACCTGGCGGCACTGAACCGCGAGATCCAGGACGCGCTCACCGCACAGCCGCCGATCGTGGCGGCCCTGATCGCCGCCTCGTTCCGCTCCGAGCAGGCCGACCACGCCCAACGGCGGCTCTGGGAGGACCGGTACGCCCGGTGCGAGGTCATCGTCCGCCGGGCCGTCGAGCGCGCCGAACTCCCGCTGGGCACGGACGCCCGGCGGCTGCTCATCGCCGCTACCGCACCCGTCTATCACCAGTTGGTGCTTCTCCGCACGCCGCCCGGCCCGGACCTGCCCGGCCAGGCGGCCAGAACCGCCGCTCTCGCCGCATCCGCCGGCGCCTTCGCCGTGCCGCCACCGGCCGGTGACACCTGACCGGCCCCGTCCGCTCCGCGGCCGAGCAGAAGCGCCCCACGCACCTACCGCCTACCGTCAGCGCCCGCCTACCCCCGACGCCGACGCCCGCCTACCGCCGCCGGCTGCCTACCCCCGACGGCTGCTTACCGCCGGCGGTCGCCTAAAGGAGCGTGAGCTGTTCGGGCGGCGCGGCCGGTGCGGTCGCGGGAGCCGGCCGCTCACCGGGCCGTTGCCCGGCACGAGTGCCGCGCGTCCCCGCTGCGGCGCCGCGACGTGCCCCTGCCGCGGCGTCGCCACGCGCTTCTGACGCGCGATCGCCGCGCGAGGCCGACCGGCCGATGCCGTACTTCCGGGCGAGCTCGCGCACGGCATGGCCGATCCGTTCCTGGTACGCCTTGGGCGCGTAGGCGCCCCGGCCGTACAACTCCAGATAGCGGGGGACGAGCCGGGGGTGCTCGTGCGACAGCCAGGCCATGAACCACTCGCGCGCACCCGGCCGCAGGTGGAGCACGATCGGCGTGACGTGCGTCGCGCCGGTCTCGGCGATGTGGCGCACGGTGGTCTCCAGCGCCTGCGGGGAGTCGCACAGATAGGGGAGGATCGGCGCCATGAGCACCCCGCAGGGGATGCCGTGCTCGTTCAGCGTGGCGCACACCTCCAGCCGTTTGCGTGGCGAGGGGGTGCCCGGCTCGACGGCCCGCCACAGCGACTCGTCGGTGAACCCGATCGAGACGGCCGTGCTGACGTCGGTCACCTCTGCCGCCTCGGCGAGCAGCCCGAGGTCGCGCAGGATCAGTGAGCCCTTGGTGAGGATCGAGAACGGGTTGCGGGCGTCCCGCAGGGCCGCGAGGATGCCCGGCATCAGCCGGTAGCGGCCCTCGGCCCGCTGGTAGCAGTCGACGTTGGTCCCCATGGCGATGGGGTGCCCGCCCCACCGTGGCGCCGCCAGTTCCCTGCGTACGAGGTCGGGGGCGTTGACCTTCACGACGATCTTCGAGTCGAAGTCCCGCCCGGAGTCCAGGTCGAGGTATTCGTGCGTCCTGCGGGCGAAGCAGTACGTGCACGCGTGGGTGCAGCCGCGGTAGGGATTGATCGTCCACTCGAACGGAACCCGGCTGGCCGACGGGACCCGGTTGATGACCGACCGCGCGTGGATCTCGTAGAAGGTGACGCCTCGGAACTCCGGGGTGTCGAAGGTGCGGGCCACGGCCGACCGGGCGAACAGGGGAGTCGTCTCTCCCTGCGCGCCTTCCCCCGTTTCGAGCCGCAGCCCGTCCCACCGCACCCTCCGATTAGAACAGAGGTTCGATGGAGATCGCAACATGCAACGCGTCGTAAATAGCGGCCCTCGAAACGGCTAACGATCTTCATCGTTGGGCAGAACGTCGGCACATACCTTGCGTTCTGGGAGAGTTGCGCGATGGCCTGGTCGCAGGACGAAGAGCGGATGCTGGCGATGATCGAGCGGCACCTCACCGACGAGGACCCGAAGCTTGCGGCCAGGCTGGAGTCGTTCAACCACCGTGCGGAGCATGGACGGCAGGGGCGGGGCGCGGGCCGTCGCCGGCCGGGCCGTTCCACCGTGATCATCGCGGTGAGCTGGCTGCTCATCGCCACCTTGATCGCGACCCTGCTGGTCATGGCCCTGCGGCACGACGCCGCCGCTCTCCCGGTCTAGCGGGGGCCCGGAGCTTTCCCCGCCGAGCGGAGCCAGTACCGCGCGAGAATCGCGCGTCCCCTCGGCGGCCACGCCGGGCACAGCCGGTGACGCACCCGTCATCCGCCGGCGCGGCCGGGCTCGCTCCGGACGGAGGGTGCGGTCTCGGCCAGCCGCTCGGCGAGGAAACGCTGTTCCGGCTCGGTCTGCGCGAGGTCGAGCGCCCGGCCGTACGCGTCGTGAGCCTCGGCGTCGCGGCCGGCGCGACGCAGGAGCTCGGCGCGGGTGGAGTGGAAGTAGCGGTAGTTGCCCAGGTCGAGGCGGTCGAGGACGGCCAGGCCCGCCTCGGGCCCGTCGATCTCGGCCACGGCGATGGCCCGGTTCATCTCGGCGATCGGCGAGCGGGTCTGCCGGGCGAGCGTCTGGTACAGCGCGGCGATCTGCCGCCAGTCGCGTGGTTCCTGGAGGTGGAGGTCGGCGATGGCCCCTTGGACCAGGTAGGGGCCTGAGCGCCCTCGTGCCATGGCCCGCCGCAGCAGCGCCCGGCCCTCGTCGATCTGCCGTATGTCCCACAGGGAGCGGTCCTGGTCGTCGAGGGGGACGATCCGTCCGTCGCGCAGGCGGGCCCCCTTGCGCGCGTCGTGCAGCAGCATCAGCGCCAGCAGCGCGAGGACCTCGGGTTCGTCCGGCATCAGGTCGGCGAGCGCCCGGCCGAGGTGGATCGCCTCCGCGGTGAGGTCGACGCGGCCGCCGCCCCAGCCCTGGTTGAAGATCAGGTAGACCACGGCGAGGACGGCCGCCAGCCGGTCGGGCAGCTGGTGATCGGGCGGTACGGCGAACGGGATGCCCGCGTCGCGGATCTTGTGTTTGGCCCTGGTGAGTCGCTTGCTCATGGTCTCGAACGGAACGAGGAACGCCAGCGCGATCTCGTCGGTGGACAGGCCGCCGAGGGTGCGCAGGGTGAGCGCCACCTGCGCGTCGAGGGCCAGCGCCGGGTGACAGCAGGTGAAGACGAGCTCCAGACGCTCGTCCGGGATGGTGGCGGCGTCGTCCATGAGTGCCTCCGGCGGCTGTGGCCCGGTCTCGGTGTCGCGGATGAGCAGCTTCGTCTTGCCGGCCAGGACCTGCCGCCGGCGCAGGTCGTCGATGGCGCGGTTGCGCGCGGTCGTGACGAGCCAGCCGGTGGGATTGGCCGGTTCCCCGTCGCCCGGCCAGCGTTCGGCGGCGGCGGCGAACGCTTCCGCGGCCGCGTCCTCGGCCAGCTCGATGTCGCCGAGGATCCCGACCAGGGTCGCCAGCACGCGCCCCCACTGGTCGCGGAAGACGGCGTCAAGCGCCACGGAGGCGCCCGTCGAGGATGGGCCGCACCTCGATCGCGGTGCCGGGCCTGGTCGTCCCCAGCAGTTCCCGGGCGGTGGCGAGCGCCCCGTCGAGGTCGTCGGCCTCGATCAGGATCAGGCCGGCGAGGTACTCCTTGCTGTCGATGAACGGCCCGTCGGTCAGCAGCACCCGTCCTTCGTCGTTGCGCAGCGTCGTCGCCGACCCGTCGGCGTGGAGCCGCGCCCAGCCGGTGACCTCCGGCCGGTCGAGCATGGTGGCGAGAGCACCCGGGATCGGGCGCGCCGCCCGGTCCGTGTCCTCCGCCGGGTTGTAGGCCAGCAATGCATACTGCATGAGTCCTCCAGTCACGGGTCGGTGCCGCGTCAAGTATCAGACGAACGGCGCCGCCGTGGACGGACAGCGACCGCCGGCCGATTTTTTCCATCGGGGGTGTCCGTCCGGCGCTCGGCCGTTCGTCACTGCTGCGGAACCGTCCGGCGGATCCGCCCGGCGGACGGCAAGGCAGAGCCCGCAGGGACCCGCAGCAACTCGCGGGAACCCGGAGAACGAGGAGAACCGATGACCACCGAACTCACGCCCAGCACCGGCACCGCCCGCATCGAGCGCACTTACGACGCTCCGGCGGAGCTCGTCTGGGAGCTGTTGACCACCGCCGCCGGCCTGGAGGAGTGGTGGGTCCCCGACGGGTTCGACATCCGGGTGAGCGAGCTCGACCTGCGGCCCGGCGGCCGGCTGCGGTACACCATGACCGCGACCTCGCCGGAACAGGTCGCGTTCGTGCGGGACACCGGCAACGCGCTGTCCACCGAGTTCCACAAGACGTTCACCGAGGTCGCGCCGCCGGCCCGCCTCGCCTACCTGTCGCCGATCGACTTCGTGCCCGGCCACGAGCCGTACGAGCACCTGACGACCATCGACATCGAGCCCGCCGGTGACCGCACGAACCTGGTCATGACGCTCGACCCCCTCCACGACGAGGCCTGGACGCGACAGCACCGCGCCCATCGTGGCAACGAGCTGGACAACCTCGAGGCGGCGATCAGGCGGCGCACGCTCTGACCGCACGCGCCCGGGCCGCGTACGAGACGCGGCGTGCCACGGTCACGGTGACGCCCAGATCCGGGTGACGGCTGGGTCCGGCGGGCGCCTGTCGCGCTCGGCGCCAGGCTCGCCCCGCCTCGGCCTCAGGACAGGGACTTGAGGAAGTGCGCGACGACCGGGGCGGCCACCTCGCCGCCCATGCCGCCCGCCTCCACGACGACGGCGAAGGCCAGGTCGCCGCGGAAGCCCATGAACCAGGCGTGCGAGTCAAGCTTGGGTCCGGTGCCGAACTCGGCGGTGCCGGTCTTGCCCGCCGTCCCCGCGGGCAGCCCGGCGCCGTGGGCGGTGCCCTTGGTGACGACCGCCCGCATCATCGACCGGAGGTTCTTGACGACGTCCGCCGGCAGCTTCTTGGGAGCGGTCTTCTGCTCCAGCGAGGGCACCAGCGTGGGTGGCCGCCAGGAGCCGTCGGCCACCGCCGCGGCCACGGTCGCGATCACCAGCGGGCTCGCGGTGATCCTGGCCTGCCCGAACGCCTCCGCGGCGAGTTCGGCGTCGCTGGCGGCCTTCGGCATGCTGCCGGGCGTCGCCGGGACGCCGATGCGCAGCGGCTGGTTGAAGCCGAGGTCCGTCGCCATGTCGTACAGCTTGCGCGCGCCCAGCTTCTGCGCGGCGAGCGGGGCGAACGTCGTGTTGCACGAGTGGGCGTAGGAGTCGAGGAACGACAGCGACCCGAACGCCTCGTGGTCGGAGTTGCGGATCTTCAGCCCTCCGACGACCGCCTCCTCGGGGCAGGTCACCCGGCTCGACGGCGTCAGTCCCTCCGCCAGGAGCCCGGCGGCCGTGACCGTCTTGAACGTGGATCCGGGGGCGTACTTGCCGTCCAGCGCGCGGTTGAACCCGCCCCTGTTGTTCACGACGGCGAGGATCTCGCCCGTCGAAGGTCTGATGGCGACGAGCGAGGTCGGTTTGTCCAGGTCGCGTACCGAGTCTGCGGCGGCCTTCTGCACCTTCAGGTCGAGGCTGGTCCGCAGGTCCTTGCCGGGGGAGCCCTCGACGCTGTGCAGGGTCTTCCGGCTCTCGCCCACCACCTGGATCACGGTGGTGGGGGTGCCGGCGAGCTGCTTCTGGAACGTCTCCTGCAGGCCGCCGCGGCCCACGGCGTCGCCCTCCTTGTAGGCCGTGCCCAGCTTCGCGACGTCCTTGTCCTTCGCCTTGTCCAGGAAGCCCACGAGTTGCTGCACCGAGCCGCCCACGTCGCCGCCGTCGATGCGGTCGCCATTGGCGTCGGTGACGGCGGCCCGCTGCGGCCACGACGTCTTCAGCGCCAGATGGTTGGTCCCGTCGAGCGCGGGATGGACCGCGGACGGCGACCAGTCGACCTTCCAGTAGTGGTCCTTGACCACGAGCCTGAGCGAGCCCTTGTAGGTCCAGTCGCCGACGTTCTTCACCGTGGCGGTGGCCGTGTAGGAGGCGGTCGCCCGGTCGTCCTCAGCCGCACCGGCCCGTACGTCGCGGACGGCGACCTTGGCCACTCCGAGGTTCTTGGTGAGCTCGGCGTACGCCGCGTCGAAGCCGGCGGCGGGTGAGGCGAGCTCGGCCTTCATCGCCGCGAGGTCGCCCCTCGACCAGGCCGCGGTGAACCGGGCCGCGGTCTCCTGTGGCGTGCCGCGCGTGTGCAGCACGTAGTAGGCGCCCCCTGCGGCCCCTCCGGCCAGCACGACGGCCACGGCGGCCGAGATCGCGACGGTACGTCCTCGCGGCACACGCACCCCCAATGACGGCCCTGCGGTCGGGTTCAGAGCCTAGCGGGGTCGAATCGTCAATCACACTCCGGCTTCGCCGGCGCCCTTGACGCTGGCGGCGTACCGGGGGACGTACTCCTGGCCGGACAGGCGCTGGATCGCGGCCATGACCTCGTCGGTCACCCTCCGCCGGTCCCTGGCGCTGCCGGGGTCGCCGGTGAAGGACATCGGCTCGCCGAACCGCACGCCGATGCTGTGCAGGCGTGGCACCGAGGTGCCGGGCGGCAGCACCTTCTCGGTGCCGAGCATGGCGACGGGCACGACCGGGGCGCCGGTGGTCAGCGTGAGCCAGGCCACGCCGACCTTCCCCCGGTAGAGCCGGCCGTCGGGGGAGCGGGTGCCCTCGGGATAGATGCCGAACACCTCGCCCGCCTTCAGCACCTCCACCGCGGCGTCGAGCATGTCCTGCGCGGCGGAGACGTTCTCCCGGTCGATCTCCATCGCCCCCATCGAGCGCATCCACGCCGCGAAGAGGGGATTGCCGGTGAAGTACTCCTTCTTCGCCACGAACCGCACCATGCGCGGCACCAGGGCCGGCATGAAGAACGAGTCGAGCACGGACAGGTGGTTGGAGGCGATGATCGCGGCCCCGTGCGCGGGGACGTGCTCGCGTCCCTCCATCCGCGGCCGCCACAGCGCGTGCATGACGGGAACGCTGACGAACTTCAGGGCGGGGTAGAGCACGGCCTCTCCTTCTCCGGTCCGACGGACATACCCTAGGCCGCCCGGACCCCTGTTCAGGTGTATGACCCCTGCAACACACTGCCTCGTGTTTTGTACGGCTTCACCAACACTCCGCTGTACCTACTAGTATGTACGGCGTGAGCACGCCGGATCGTCTGATCGAGAGCACCCGCGAACTGCTGTGGGAACGCGGCTACGTCGGGACCAGCCCGCGGGCCATCCAGCGGCGGGCGGGAGCCGGTCAGGGCAGCATGTATCACCACTTCTCCGGCAAGCCTGACCTCGCGCTGGCCGCGATCGGCCGTACGGCGGAGGAGATGCGCGCCGGGGTGGAGGAGATCCTGGGCGGCCCGGGCACCGCCGTCGAGCGCGTGTCGGCCTACCTGCGGCGCGAGCGGGAGGTGCTGCGGGGCTGCCCGATCGGCCGGCTCACCCAGGACCCCGACGTCATGGCCGATCCGGCGCTGCGGCGGCCGGTGGAGGAGACCTTCGCGTGGCTGCGCGACCGGCTCGCGGCGGTGCTGGCCGAGGGGCGCGACCGGGGCGAGCTCGACGCCGGTCTCGATCCGGGACCGACCGCGGCGACGATCGTGGCGGTGCTGCAGGGCGGATACGTCGTGGCCCGCGCGGCCGGCACGCCCGAGCCGTTCCACCAGGCCGTCGACGGCGTGCTCGCCCTGCTGTCCCGCCCCTGAGCCGCCGGAAGAGGCCGCCGTGTACGCGATGCAGTACGAGATCGCCCTGCCCGCCGACTACGACATGAGGATCATCCGCGAGCGGGTGGCCACCCGCGGCCACGCCCTCGACGAGCGGCCAGGGCTCGGCCTCAAGGCCTACCTGATTCGCGAGCGGGGCGTGGCCGGGTCGCCGGTCAACCAGTACGCGCCGTTCTACCTCTGGCACGACCCCGGGAGGATGGGTGAGTTCCTGGTAGGCGGCGGCGGCTTCCAGGGCATCGTCGGCGACTTCGGCAGGCCGGTGGTGCAGCACTGGACGGGCCTGGCCGCCGAGGCGGGCCAGGCCCGAGGGGCGGCGCCCCGCGCGGCGTCGCGCCGGCTGACCCAGATGCCCGCCACGGCCGGCCTGACGGAGCAGGTGGCCGGCGCCCTCGCCGAACTGCGTGAGCTGGGCCGTGCCGAGGGCCTGCACACCGCCGCCCTCGCCGTGGACCCGCACCACTGGCGGCTGCTGACGTTCGCGCTGTGGGAGCGGGAGGTGCCCGGCGCGTACGCGGGCGCCGAACGCTACGAGGTGCTGCACCTGTCCGCGCCCGGCTTGGCGAGCCTGCCCCGGGGCCGGGCCTGGTGAAAAACCACGGGAAAAAACCGCGCGAAAAGACACGGTGAAAAGACACGGCGCCCCGCGAGAACGAGTCTCGCGGGGCGCCCACGTCGAGGGCCGATGTGGCGGTCGCCTCCTCGGCGAGATGCACAACACGGCTCCAGCCGGACGGTATTCCGTGAAGGCGGTGATTGCGGCCCGGGGGACACAAACCACATCGGCCATGAATGACTCTAGCCGACTTCCGCCTCTGCTTTCTCCCGCCCCCCGCATCGGTGTCCGTCATCAGCGGTCAAAGCCTGCGTGCACTATCGTCGGCGGGTGGCGATTTCGATTGGAACGGAGCGGCTTGTCCTGCGGCGCTGGCGCGAGGAGGACAAGGAGCCCTTCGCCGCTCTGAACGCGGATCCGGTCGTCATGGAGCACTTCCCTGCCACGCTCTCCCGGGAGGAGAGCGACGCTCTGGCCGAGCGCATCGACGCCGGGTTCGACGCGCACGGGTTCGGCCTGTGGGCGGTCGAGGCGGACGGGGAGTTCATCGGCTTCACCGGGCTGTCGGTCCCGAGGTTCACCGCCCGATTCACCCCGTGCGTGGAGATCGGCTGGCGGCTCGCCCGCTCCGCGTGGGGCCGGGGGTACGCGACGGAGGCGGCGCGCGCGTCGCTGGAGGACGGGTTCGGCCGCGCCGGCCTTACCGAGGTCGTCTCGTTCACGGCGGTGCCGAACGTCCGCTCGCAGGCGGTCATGCGGCGGCTCGGCATGACCCGTGACCCGGCCGAGGACTTCGACCACCCGGCGCTCCCCGAGGGTCACCCGCTGCGCCGCCACGTTCTGTACCGGATCAGGAGGCAGTGATGAGCGGCACGCGGTTGCTGGTGCTGGGCGGCACGACATTCGTCGGCCGGTGGGTGGTCACGGCCGCCGTGGAGCGCGGCTGGCACGTCACCACGTTCACCCGCGGTCGCGCCGGGTGGTCCCACCCCGGGGCCGAGGCGGTGACCGGCGACCGGCTTCGCCCTGCCGATCTGGCCCCCCTCGCGGAGGGCCGGTGGGACGCCGTGGTGGACACCTGGGCCGGAGCGCCCCGGGTCGTGCGTGACAGCGCCCGTGCGCTGGCCGGATGCGCGGACAGGTATGTCTACGTCTCCAGCAGGGCGGTGTACGCGCCCCCGACGCCGGCCGGCCTGAACGAGGACTGGCCCACGGTCGAGGCGTCGGCGGACGCCGAGGACGTCGACTACGCCTCCAACAAGCGGGGCGGGGAGATCGCGGTGGAGGAGGCGTTCGGCGACCGCGCCGTGCTGGCCAGGGCCGGGCTGATCCTCGGGCCGTACGAGCTTCCGGGGCAGCTGCCGCACTGGCTGCTGCGGGCCGCGCGCGGCGGGGAGATGCTCGCCCCGGGCCCGGCCGACCAGCCGTTCCGCTATGTGGACATCCGCGATCTCGCCGCCTGGCTCCTCGACGCGGCCGAGCGCGGCGTGCCGGGCCCGGTCAACCTGGTCAACCCGGAGGGGCACGCCACGACGCGGGATCTGCTGGAGTCCGCGGTCGCGGTCACCGGCGGGCTCGCCGAGCTGGTCTGGGCCGAGCCCGAGGTGATCGAGGCGGCGGGAATCGACCGGTGGGCGGCGCTGCCGGGATGGATCCCGCCCGGTCCCGGGCTTGCCGGGTTCATCAGGACCGACGTCGGCCGGGCCACGGCGACCGGTCTTCGGTGTCGTCCGGTGATGGAGACCGTCGCCGACACCTGGGCGTGGCTGACCGGGTCAGGCGAGATCCCCGCGTTTCCGCCCGGGATCGAGCCCGCCGAGGAACGGGCCCTGATCGATGCCGCGCGGCGGTCGGCGCCGTGACGCCATGACGGACGACCTGCGCGAGGCGGCACGTCAGGCCGCGGACGCGGCGACCGCCCACCTGGCCGCGGTCCCCGGCGGCCCGGTGTGGCGTCCGGTGGCCGGCCCGGACCTCGAATGGCTGACCCGGCAGCCGCTGCCCGCCGTGGGGCGCCCGCTCGCGGAGCTGCTCGGCGACGTCGACCGGCACGTGCTGCCCTACCCGATGGGCAACGGGCACCCCCGGTTCTTCGGCTGGGTCAACTCCCCGCCCTCGGCGGCCGGCGTCATGGTCGCCCCGCTGGCCGCGGCGATGAACCCGAGCTGCGCCGGAGGCGAGCACGCGGGGGTCCTGCTGGAGCGGACGGCCGTCCGGTGGCTGGCGGAGCTGGCAGGCTTCCCCCATCGGCCGGGCGGCGGGCTGCTGACCAGCGGGGCGTCCATGGCCACCGTCGTCGCGCTCGCGGCGGCCCGCCAGCGCGCCGTCCCGGACGTACGGGAGACGGGCCTGTCCGGGCACCCTCCGCTGGCTCTCTATCTGTCGGAGGAGGTCACAGCTGCCTGCGCAAGGCGGCCGAACTGCTCGGCCTGGGCAGCCGGCAGATCCGCACCGTCCCCGTCGACGACGCGTTCCGCATGGACACCGCCGCGCTGCGCCGCCTCGTCGTGGCGGACCGTGAGGCGGGCGTGCGCCCGTTCTTCGTGGCGGCGAGCGCGGGGACGGTCAACACCGGGGCCGTCGATCCCCTGGCAGACGTCGCCGAGGTGGCGCGCGAGCACGGGCTGTGGTTCCACATCGACGGCGCCTACGGCGCGCTCGGCGTGCTCGCGGACGAGTGCCGGCCCGCGTACGCCGGGCTGGAGCTGGCGGACTCCCTCGTGCTGGACCCGCACAAGTGGCTCGGCGTCCCCGTCGACTGCGGATGCGTCCTGTTCCGCGACCCCTCCGGTCCGCGCGAGGCGTTCAGCCTCGTCCCGCCCTACCTGCGGGACGACGACGCCGGAGAGCTGGGGTGGTTCTCGGAGTACGGTCCGGAGCAGACCCGGCCGTTCCGCGCGCTGCGCGTGTGGGCCACGATCGCGCACCTGGCCGGCGACGGCGTCGCCGGGCTGGTGCGGCACACCACCCGGCTGGCGCGCGTCCTGGCCGCGATGATCGAGGACTCCGCCGACTTCGACCTGCTCGCCCCGGTCGTCACCTCGGTCGTCGCGTTCCGGCACCGGCCCACGGGCCTCGACGCCGCCGCCGTGGAGACGCTGAACGAGGCGATCCCCGCCGCCGTGCAGCGGCGCGGACGTGCCTTCCTCACCGGCACCCGGTTGCGCGGCGCGGCGGCCCTGCGTGCCTGTGTGCTCCACCCGGACACGACCGAGGCCGACCTCGCCGTCCTGCTGGAGGAGATCCGGGCCGTCTCGTGACGCCGTGGGTAAGGACGGCAGGGGTCAGGACGGCAGGGGTCAGGACGGCAGGGGTCAGGCGGCCGCCGTCAGCTCGCGGATCGCGCGCAGCACCTCCTCGGCCCGCTCGACGTGCAGGTACTGGTGGGAGGCGCCCTCGATCACGCGCTGCCGTCCCCTGGGCACGGAGCGGGCGATCGCCGCGTGCAGGGCGCGCACCCCGTCGTGTGCCTCGCGCATGACCTCCTCCGGCATGAACTTCGCCCAGTAGGGGTTCGCGCCGCCCGCGGTCAGCACGATCAGCGGGACGTCGGGCAGCGGGCCGCCGCCGCGCAGCTCGTCGTAGACCTCGGTCTCGAAGTTCTCCGTCTCCCGCAGGCTCGTCCGCCACGACGCCAGGTGGTGGCCGATCAGCGCCTCGCGCACCGGCGCGGGCCACTCGGCGTACAGGCCGGCGTACGCCTCGCGGGCGGCCCGGCGCTGCTCGTCGGTCAGCTCCGGCATCCGCGCCGGGTCGGGCCGCATCCGCTCGGCCAGCTCGGCGGCCTGCGCCGGCATGTGGTCGAGGATGTCCTCGTGGCCGGGGTCGAGCAGGAGGAGACCGGCGACCTCATCGGGAAAGAGCTGCGCGTACCGGCGCGCGTAGAACGCGCCGAGGGAGTGGCCGACCAGGAGGAACGGCCCGGGAACCGCCGCGGCCCGCAGGAGGTCGCGCAGCTCGACGGCGACCTCGGCCGCTCGGCGGGGGAGGGGAGCGGACGTGCTCCAGCCCGTGCCGCCACGGTCGTACAGGACGCTCGTGGTGAACGCCGCGGCGCCCTGCTGGACATTCAGGAAGTCGAGGCCTACCAGGCCCGCGCCGGGCAGGAACACCACGCTCGGCCCGTCCGCGCCCGAGCGGTGCAGCATCAGCCGCCGTTCCCCGACGTCGTACAGGCGCCCCAGCGGCGGGGCCGTTGTCTCCGATGCCGGTCGTCCCATGCCGTTCTCTCCCCACTGATCGTTCGCATTTCTGCGAAAGGTAGCACATGTGCGATCATTTGGGCCATGGACGTGATGGAGGTGCTCGCGCATCCGGTGCGGCTGCGCGTCGTGCAGGCTCTCGCCGGTGGGCGGGTTCTCACGACCTCGCAGCTGTGCGCGCGCATATCGGACGTGCACAAGGCCACGGTCTACCGCCACGTCGCCGCGCTCGCCGACGCCGGCGTGCTGGAGGTGGACGGCGAGCACCGGGTGCGCGGGGCGGTGGAAAGGCGCTACCGGCTGCGCGAGCGTGTGGTGATCGACGCCGACACCGTGGCGGCGATGTCGCCCGAGGACCACCGGCGCACCTTCACCACGGCGATGGCCGCGCTGATCTCCGAGTTCGACGCCTATCTCGGTCTGGACGGCGCCGATCCGATGGCCGACGAGGTGGGTTACCGGCAGCACGTGCTGTGGCTGAGCCGGGAGGAACGCGCCGAGATGATCGCGGAGTTGCGCGCGGTCATCGTCGCGCGGATGAGGAACGAGGCCGCACCGCACCGCAGACGGCACCTGCTCAGCCCGATCCTGTTCCCGGTCGAGACGCCCCCGCCGGACGCCGGGGCGTGACCGGCCTCGGCGACGTCGCGCTGCTGGCCGCCGCCGGGGCGCTCGCCGGGCTGGTCGGCACCGCGGGCGGGATCACCTCCCTCATCTCCTATCCGGCCCTGCTCGCGGCGGGTCTTCCCGCCCTCGCGGCGAACGTGGCCAACATCGTCGCGCTCGTCGCCTGCTGGCCCGGCTCGGCCCTGGCCTCGCAGCCCGAGCTGCGGGGGAAGGCGCCGTGGCTGCGGCGGTGGGTGCCGCTGGCCGCGCTCGGCGGGGCGGCGGGGTCGGCGTTGCTGCTGTCCACCCCGCCCGGTGTCTTCGCCCGCGTCGTGCCGTTCCTCGTGGCCGCGGGGTCGCTGGCGCTGCTCGCGCAGCCCCGGCTCGCCCTGCGCCACGAGCGGCGCGGTTCGCCCGACGCCGTTCTGCCCCTCGGGCTGACTGCACTGTCGGTCTACAACGGATACTTCGGCGCGGGGTCGGGGGTGATGATCCTCGCCCTCCTCCTGGTGACCGCCGAGCCGCGGCTGCCCGCCGCCAACGCCCTGAAGAACATGCTCCTCGGCGCTGGCGCCCTGGTATCCGCCGCCGGATTCGCCGTCTTCGGGCCGGTCGACTGGGCCGCCGTCGCCCCTCTCGCCGTGGGCCTGTTCGCCGGGTCCACGCTCGGTCCCCTGGTCACCCGGCGCCTGCCGACCGGGCTGCTGCGCTGGCTGGTCGCCCTGATCGGCCTCGGGCTGGCGGTCCGCCTGTGGGTCGCGCCGGGCGTCTGACCGCCGATCCGGTGCAGGGACACCCGTGCCGGCCCGGCACGACGGCCGAGGTCCGTACGCCCCCGTCCCCGCCACGACTCAGCTGGTGGCGCCCCAGGTGAGGGACAAACCGGTGGCGGCGCGTTCGGTGCGGATCTCCATCATGCTGCCGAGGATCGTGGCGTGGTCGGACACCACGGGCGTGGCGTCGAGCGTGTAGGTGATCCGGGCGCTGACGAGGACCGGGCTGCCCGGCGGCTCGTGGAGGTGGCGGGCGGCGGCGGGGTCGAGCAGACCGGGCCGCACCACCTCGGACGCCCGGGCGACCGTCACGCCCGCGTCGGCGAGGGCCGTGTAGAGGGAGACGACGGTGAAGTCGCGGTCGCGGATCCGGTCGGCCACCGGGCGGCGGACCCAGGACACCTGGTGCACGGCGGGACGTCCTCCGAACTCGCGGACCCGCTCCAGCCGCAGGGCCGTTTCGCCGGGACGCAGCCGCAGCTCCGCGGCGATCCGGGCGGGGGCCCGGCGCACCGCCCGCCCGGCCACCGCGGTGCGCACGTCGTGGCCCTGCTTACGGAGGTCGTCGACGAGGCTGCGGAGCGAGTCGAGTTGGTACGCCAGGTGGGGCGGGGCGACGAACGTGCCCCTGCCGGGCTGCTGCACGATCAGCCGCTCGTCACTGAGCTGCCGCAACGCCTGACGCAGCGTCATGAGGGTCACCCCGTAGGAGGCGCTCAGCTCCCGCTGCGGCGGCAGGGCCTCCCCCGGGGCGTAGTGTCCCGACCGGATCTTCGCGGCGAGGTCGGCGGCGATGGCGCGGTATCTCGCCTCGTGCCCGGCGTCGGGGGTCATCGTGGTGGGTCACACTCCTGGTCGAGGGCTTCCCGCAGGGTCGTGAGGAAGGCCCGCAGGTCGTCCGGTCCGGCCCCGTCGAGCACCCGCCGCATGACCGCGGCGCCGACCACCACGCCGTCGGCGTGCCGGCGGGCTTCGCGTGCCTGATCCGGGGTGGAGATGCCGAATCCTAGCAAGACCGGCCGATCGGTGACGCGCCTGATCCGCTCGGTGAGCTCCGCCGCCGAAGCGGCGAGGACGGCCCGCTCACCGGTGGTGCCCATCAGCGACACCGCGTAGACGAATCCGCGGCTGCGGCGCGAGATCTCCGCCAGCCGCGGCTGCGGGGTCGCGGGCGAGGCCAGCAGGGCCGGCTCGACCCCGGCGGCGGTCGCCGCGTCCGTCAGCTCGCCCGCCTCGTGCACCGGCAGGTCGGGCACGATCAGGCCGCCGACACCGGCCCCGCGCAGCGCGGCGCAGAACGCCCCGGGGCCGTTGTTCAGCACCAGGTTGTAGTAGGTGCTGGCGACCAGCGGCACGCCCAGGTCCGGGAGGCCGGACAGGTCGGCGAGGATCCGGCGGGTGCTCGCCCCCCGGGCCAGTGCGATCTCGCTCGCCTCCTGGATGGTGACGCCGTCCAGCGTGGGGTCGGAGAAGGGCAGGCCGACCTCGATGGCGTCCGCCCCGGCGTCGGCGAACGCCCGCAGGTAGTCCGTCCAGCCGGGCGTGATCCCTCCGGTGACGTACGGCATGAGCAGGCCGCGGCCGGTGTCCCGGCGGGCGCGCAGGTGGCGTTCGACCGCACCCGCGGCCACGGTGGAGTTCGTCACAGCAGCTCCTTCAGGGTTGAGACGTCCTTGTCGCCCCGGCCGGACAACGTCATCAGCACCGTCGATCCCGCCGGCAGCTCACCGCCGCCCGCCGCGCGGATCACCCAGGCGAGGGCGTGCGCCGATTCGAGCGCGGGGACGATGCCCTCGGTGCGCGCCAGCCGCACCGCCGCGCCGACCGCCTCGTCGTCGGTCACCGTGACGTAGCGGGCCCGGCCCAGGTCGCGCAGGTGGGCGTGCTCCGGGCCGACCCCCGGGTAGTCGAGCCCGGCGGCGATGGAGTGCGCCTGGGTGATCTGCCCGTCGTCGTCCTGCAGGAACAGCGAGCGGCAGCCGTGCAGGACGCCGAGCCGGCCCCGGGCCGCGCCGGCGCCGCCCTCCGCCTCCACACCGACCAGACGCGCCGGGGTGTCGGCGAACCCGGCGAACGTGCCCGCCGCGTTGGAGCCCCCGCCGACGCACGCGACCACGTGGTCCGGAACGCCGGTCCGCAGCTCGGCGGCGAACTGCCCGCGGGCCTCGTCGCCGATGACCCGCTGGAACTCCCTGACCATCCACGGGTACGGATCCGGCCCGATGACCGAGCCGACGCAGTAGTGGGAGTCGCCGGTCGCGCCCACCCAGTGCCGCATGGCCTCGCTGGTCGCGTCCTTGAGCGTACGGCTGCCCGTTGTCACCGGGATCACCTCGGCGCCCAGCATTCGCATCCGGAAGACGTTCAGCGCCTGCCGCTCGATGTCGCGCTCGCCCATGAAGACCGTGGCCTCCAGCCCGAGCAGCGCCGCCGCGGTCGCGGTGGCCACCCCGTGCTGGCCGGCTCCCGTCTCGGCGATCAGCCTGCGCCGTCCCATCCGGGTGGCCAGCAGGGCCTGCCCCAGCACATTGTTGATCTTGTGGGATCCGGTGTGGGTGAGATCCTCACGCTTGAGGTAGAGCTGCACGCCCAGCTCCTCCGACAGCCGGCGGGCCGGGGTGAGCGGGGTCGGCCGCCCCGCGTGCAGGGCGAGCAGCCGCGCCAGGTCGCCGCGGAACCCTGGATCCGCCCAGGCCTCCCGGAACGCCTGGTCCACCTCGCGGCACGCCTCCACCAGGGACTCCGGCGCGTACCGTCCGCCGTACTCGCCGAATCGGCCCCGGGTTCCCGGCTCGCCCATCGTCCCGTCCGGCGGGACCGGTTCACGCCACGGCAGCAGGTTTCGCATGCCATGCTCCTATCGTTCTATAACTCAATAGAGAGTTCTATAACAGTCTCCCTAGCAGGGGAGTGTGGCACGGGCGGCGCGGACGCGCCACCCCCGATGCGTGATCCATGCGTCATGTCCTCGTGACCTGACCCGGGTGCGGGCCGCCGCATCGGGAAAGATCACGTACCGGGGAAAGTCCCGTCAGACGAAGATCGGAGCCGCTACGCTCTGCGCGTCTGAAACTGGGAGGATTCGGGATGCCCCTCATCTACGGCGGGTTCGGTCTGGTTCTGCTCGCCTTATGGATCTTCTGCCTGCTCGACGTGATCGTCACGGCGGAGGAGGACTGCCGCAACCTGCCCAAGGGGGCGTGGATCCTGATCGTCCTGTTCCTCCCCGAGGTGGGGTCGATCCTGTGGCTGCTCGCGGGCCGGCCGCAGACCGTGACGCGGCCCGGCGGGCTGCCGTACAAGGGCAACACCGGGCGCTTCCCGGAGTACGACCGGCCGGGCCGGTTCGTCCCCGCCAACCCGGACGACGACGAGGAGTTCCTCCGCCGGTGCCGGGAGCGGGCCGAGGAACAGCGCCGCGCCTACCGCGAGCAGCAGCGCCGGACGGAGAAGGACCAGGACCAGTAGTGGCGGGCCTTCGCCGCCCGCCTCGGGGGAGAGGCCCGCTGCACTCGTGAGACGCTGACGGCGTGCGGATCGCGCTTCTCGGCCCCCTGGAGGCACGCGACGACACCGGCGCGCCGGTCGAGATCGCCGGGATCCGGCTGCGCACGCTGCTGGCGCGGCTCGCGCTGTCCCCGGGCCGCCCGGTCCCGGCGGAGGCCCTGATCGACGCGGTGTGGCCGGACGAGCCGCCGGCGGGGGCGACCAACGCGCTGCAGTCGCTCGTCTCCCGGCTGCGCCGTGCCCTGCCGGCGGGCGAGCGGGACCGGCTGCAGTCCCGGCCGGCCGGGTATCTGCTGTCGCTCGCCGCGGACGAGACCGACGTGGGGCGGCTGGAGGCTCTGGTGGCGGCCGGCCGGACGGCCAGGGACGGGGCCGGGGCCGGGGGCTCCGAGGGTCTCGCCCTCGCGGCGCGGCGGTTCGCCGAAGCGCTGGCGCTGTGGCGGGGGGAGCCGCTGGCCGATCTGGAGACGGCCGGATTCGCCGCAGTGGCCGCCCGGCTGATCGAGCTGCGGCTGCGTACCACCGAGGACCTGGCCGAGGTCCGGCTCGACCTCGGCGACACCGGAGACCTGGTCTCCGAGTTGGAGGAGCTGACCGCCGCCCACCCCTTCCGCGAGCGGCTGTGGGCGGCTCGCATGCGGGCGCTGTGCGCGGTGGGGCGGCCTTCGGAGGCGCTGGCCGCGTTCGAGGAGCTGCGCCGTACGCTCGCGGAGACGCTGGGCACCGACCCTTCGCCGCCCGTACGCGAGCTGCACCTGGCGATCCTGCGCGGCGACCTGCGCCCGGCGTCGGCCGCACCGCCGGAGCGGCCGGCCCGCCGGACGAACCTGACCGTCCCGCTGACCGGCTTCGTCGGCCGGGAGCAGGAGCTGGACCGCGTGGGGGAGCTGCTCGACGAGGCGCGCCTGGTGACCCTGGTCGGGCCCGGCGGCGCGGGCAAGACCCGCCTCGCCGTCGAGCTGGCCGCCGCGCGGGTCGAGCGACACCGCGACGGCGCGTGGATCGTGGAGCTGGCGAGCGTACGCGATCCCGCGCAGATTCCCGCGGCCGTCGCCGCCGCGCTCGGGGCCAGGGAGGGCGGGCTGCCGCGCCCGAACGCCGCGGAGGCCGAGCCGCACCCGCCGCGCGGCCCCGTGGACCGGCTGGCCGAGGCGTTGCGGGACCGGGAGCTTCTCGTCGTGCTGGACAACTGCGAGCACGTGATCGACGTGTGCGCGCAGGTGGCCGACGCCGTCACCGGGCGGTGCCCAGGGGTGCGTGTCCTCTGCACCTCCCGGGAGCCGCTCGCCATCACCGGCGAGACGCTGTATCCGGTCGGGCCGCTGCGTACGCCTCCCGCCGACGTGACCGTGGACCGGGCGCCGGACTTTCCGGCCCTGCGCCTGTTCGTGCAGCGGGCCTCGGCGGTGCGCCCCGGCTTCGCCCTCACCGCCGGGAACCTGCCCACGGTGGCCGAGGTGTGCCGCCGCCTGGACGGCCTGCCGCTCGCCATCGAGCTCGCCTGCGCGCGGCTTCGCACGCTGCCGATCGAGGAGATCGCCGCCCGGCTCGGGAACCGGTTCCGGCTGCTCACCGGCGGCAGCCGCACCGCGCTGCCGCGCCACCAGACGCTTCAGGCCGTGGTGGAGTGGAGCTGGGACCTGCTGGGTGAGCCCGAGCGGATCCTGGCCCGGCGCCTCGCCGTCTTCGCGGGCGGCGCCACGCCCGACTCGGCCGAGGCGGTGTGCGCGGACCCGGTGCGGCTGCCGCGCGAAGACGTCCTCGGCGCCCTCGCGTCGCTGACCGACAAGTCGCTCGCGGAACTGCTGGAGGTCCCGGGTGCGCCGCCTCGATACCGGATGCTGGAGACCGTCCGCGCGTACGCGGCCGGGGTGCTCGCCGAGTCCGGGGAGGCCGAACGGATCCGGCGTTCGCACGCGGCGCACTTCACCGACAGGGCCGAGCGGGCGGAGCCGGGCCTGCGCGGCGCGGGCCAGCTCGACCATCTGGGCTGGCTGACCAGGGAGTACGACAACCTCACCACCGCGCTGCGCTGGGCGGTGGACAGCGGCGACGCCGAGCAGGCGGTCCGGCTGGCGGCGGCGCTCGGCTGGTTCTGGAACCTGCGCAGCGCGCACCACGAGGCGGCGGCCTGGCTGAGCGAGGTGCTGGCGACGGCGAGCACGTCCCCGGACGGCGCGGGCGACGGCCGTGGCGTGCCGCGTGCGACACTCGCCATCGCCCATGCCTACGCCGCCCTGCACAACTTCGCGGTGGGCGACACGGAGCGCGCCGTACGGTCGGCGATGGCCGCGACCAGGCTGGCCGAGGGCGAGGTGACGAACCACCCGGCGATCGCTCTGCTGGTCGTGCTGTATCGGATACACCCCAGTCATCCCGAGCCCGGCGGGGAACAGGCCGTCGCCCGGCTCCGCGAGCTGGCGGGCCACTCCGATCCGTGGCTGGCGGCCGCGGCCCGGCTGTTTCACGGGCTCGCCCTTGCTGCCTTCGGAAACGCGGCCGGCGCCGCGGAGCACCTGGCCGCCGCGCGGACGGGGTTCGGCGCGGTCGGCGACCGGTGGGGAGCGGCGGCCGCGGTGAGCGCTCTCGGCACCTGCCGGAGCCTCGACGGCGACCACGCGGGCGCGATCAGCGCCCTCACCGAGGCGATGCGCCTGCTGCGGGAGCTCGGCTCCGACGGCGACATCGCCGGGGTGCTGGTCGAGCGCGGGCTGGAACGCGTCCGCGCGGGAGATTTCGCGGGCGCGGCGGCCGACCTGGAGCGGGTCCGGACGGGAGAGGCGGCGCGCCGCTCCTCGCAGATGCCGGCCCTCGCCGAGATCGGTCTGGGCGAGCTGGCCCGGCGGTCCGGCGATCTCGCTCGCGCCCCGGTCCCTGCTCACCGGCGTGCTGGGTCGCATCGCCCCGGTCGACGGCGACGCGCGGCCGATCCGGGCACGGGCCCTGATCGCCCTGGGCCGTGTCGCCGCCGCCACCGGCGACCTCGGCTCCGCGCGCGCACACCTCGACGACGGCCTGCGCCTCACCCTGGCGGTGGGGGACCGGTCGGCGATCGCGAACGCGGTCGAGGCCCAGGCGGAGCTGGCGATCGCGGCGGGCGAGCCGGCCGAGGCCGCCCGCCTGCTCGGCCTCGCCACCTCGGTACGCGGCACCGCGGACAAGGGCAGCCCCGACGTACGACGCGCGGAGACGGCGGCCCGGGCGGCGCTCGGCGACGCGCACGACGCGGTGTACCTCGCCGCCGCCGCACTCGGCACAGACACCGCACTGGCCGCCCTCGGCCCGACCGCCTGATCGACGCCTCCCTCGTGGCGCGCGGGACTCAGGTGCGCCGTCGGTAGGCCAGCACCGCGAGCGGCGCGAACACCCCCGCGATCGCCGCCGTCCACAGCAGCGAGACCGGCACGGTGCGGCCCAGCGGCAGATCGAGCATGAGGCCGCGAGCCGCGTCCGACAGTCGCGTCACCGGATTGATCCTCACCCAGGCCTGCAACCAGCCGGGCAGCTGCCCGGTCGGGACGAACACGTTGCTGCCGAAGGTGAGCGGGACGATCAGGACGAAGCTGAACCCGCCCACGCTCTCGGGGCTCCTCGCCAGCAGCCCGACGAGCGCCGCCGGCCAGCACACCGACAGCGAGAACAGCAGGATCAACCCGCAGGCGGCCAGCACGGAGAGCGGCGCGGCGTGCGGCCGGAACCCGAGGACGGCGCCGACGGCGAGGACCACCAGCAGACAGATCGCGTTGCGCACCACGTCGCCGAGGACGCGACCGATCAGCGGGGCCGCGCGGGCGACCGGCAGGCTGCGAAACCGGTCGAAGATCCCCGACCGCACATCGGAGTTCAGCCCGACGGCCGTGTTCATCGACGAGAACACCAGCGCCTGCACCGCCACTCCGGGCAGCACGTACCGCAGGTAGGCGTGCCAGTTCCCCGCGACCGCGTTGCCGAACAGGAACGTGAACAGCACCACGAAGGTGATCGGTATGAGCGACAGGTCGAGCAGTTGGTCCGGCGAGTGCCGGATTTTCAGCAGGCTCCGCCAGGCGAGCGTGAACCCCTGTCGCAGCGCTCGCAGGGGCCGGTGACGGCCCGCCCGCTCGCCCTCCTCAGGAACGGCGTTCAGCGGCCTCATGACCCTCCGAACCGCCGGCCCGCCCGGTCCCGCTCCGTCCCGCGTCACGTGCCGTCCCCCATCCGGTCCGGCTCCGGCCCCGGTCACTTCTCCACCTCCGGCCGCCCTGCGCCGCGCCCCGTCAGGGCGAGGAACGCCTCATCCAGGCTCGCGAGGCGGAGGCCGAGCTCGGTGACGGCGACGTCGTCGGCCTCCAGGCGGCGGGCCGCGGTGGCCAGGGCCACGGTGGCGGACCGGCCGGGCTCGATCGGGGCCGAGACGAGCCCGCCCTCCCTGGCAGGCCGCGACCCGGTCGCCTCCGCCACGATCTTCGCCACCGCGTCCGTGTCCGACGGGTCGGCCGGGCGTACGTCGAGGGTCTGGCCGCCCACCTTCGCCCTGAGTCCGGAGGGGGTGCCGACGGCGACCACCCGGCCCTGGTCGAGCACCACGATCTCGTCGGCGAGCCGGTCGGCCTCCTCCAGATATTGGGTGGTGAGCAGCACGGTGGTCCCCTCGGCGACCAGCGCACGGATCATGCACCACACCTCGCCGCGAGACCGTGGGTCCAGCCCGGTGGTCGGCTCGTCGAGGAACAGCACCCGAGGGTGCCCGACCAGGCTCAGCGCCAGGTCGAGGCGGCGGCGCATGCCGCCCGAGTAGGTCTTCACCTGCCGCCGCGCCGCCTCGGTCAGCTCGAACCGTGCGAGCAGTTCCCCCGCCCGGTGCCGGGCCGCCGCGCGAGACAGGTCGAGCAGGCGGGCGATGAGCACCAGGTTCTCCTGCCCGCTCAGGTCCTCGTCGACCGCCGCGTACTGGCCGGTCACCCCGATCAGGTCGCGCACCCGCTCCGGCCGTCACAGCACGTCGATCCCGGCCACCTCCGCCCGCCCCGCGCCGGGCCGCAGCAGGGTGGCGAGCACCCGTACGGCCGTCGTCTTGCCCGCGCCGTTCGGCCCGAGCAGCCCGAGGATCGTGCCGGGCGGCGCGGCGAGATCGACCCCGTCGAGGGCGGTCGTCCGCCCATACCGCTTCACCAGGCCCTCGGCCCGGATCGCGTGCATCGTCGAGTTCATGCCACCGAGGCTGGCCCGAGCCGCTGACACGGCGAGCACACCGCGAGCACACCGTGAACACACCGCGAGCACGCCGTGAGCACGCGAGCCGTGCCCCGAATGCGTTTGTCCGCCATCGAGGCATCGCACTACCGTGCCAACGTGGATCTCTTCGCGCACTCGTGGGCGGCATTGCGCAGGGCGGTCGCCGAACTGCCGGACGAGGACTTCGCGCGGCCGTCCGGCTGCGCCGGCTGGCTCGTACGGGACCTCGTGTGCCATCTGGTGATCGACGCTCAGGACGTCCTGATCACGCTGGCGACCCCGGAGGAGACGGAACCGACCCGTGACGCGGTGACCTATTGGGAGGTCTCGGCAACGCCGCCGACCGGCGACGATCCGCTCGACGCGCTGATCGTCCGGCTGGCCGCCGCCTACGAGGAGCCTCGGCTGCTCACGTTCCACCTCGACGACGTCGGCTCCGCCGCGGGCCGTGCCGCGGGGCTCGCCGACCCGCGACTGCGGGTCGGCACCCGTGGCGAGGTTCTCACCGCCGGCGACTACCTTTCGGCGTACGTCCTGGAGTGGACGCTGCACCACCTCGACCTGGTCGCAAACCTTCCGGGCGCGGCGGGACCGCCCGCCGCGGGGCTCGCCCGGTCCCGCGAGATGCTGGAGAAGATCGCCGGCGCCGCCTTCCCCGCGTCGTTCTCCGACAAGGACGCGCTGCTGGTCGGCACCGGGCGGCGTGCCCCGACCGACGCCGAGAAGGCGGAACTGGGCGACCTGGCCGCGAGGCTCCCCCTCGTGCTCGGCTGATCGCCCGGGCGCGCGCCTACAGGGCAGGGGCCATCGGGGCGAGGCCGAGGGCGGCGAGCGCGGCCGCGCCGCTGGAGGCATGGCCGCCTCCGGCGAGCACCAGGGTCCGTGCGGACTGGTAGCGGCAGCCGGCGGCGTCGAACGCCTCCGCCGTGGCGAGCAACGCCTCCTGGTCGCCGTCGAGCAGGGCTCGGGCTCGCTCCACGATCGCACCGGCGACCGGGTTGCCGGCCACGGCGGTCCGGGCCTCGGCGAGGCAGTCGTGGGCGCGGGGGCTCCCGGCGAGCACGGCGGCCTCGGCGCGCAGCGCGACATACCAGTGGTGCCAGATCCAGGTCACCCACTTCCACACCTGCCTGGGCTCGGGGGCCGTCCGCTCCAGCGCCTCCGGTGCCTGCCCCCGGTGGAGCAAGAGCATGGCGTCGAAAACCGCCCCGTAGCCGTAGACATGCTCCGGCGAGGTGCCGAGCCGATCCATGATCTCCTGCCATTCGCGCCGGGCGTCGTGGTCGTCGCGCAGGCCGTGGATCATCGCCACACCTGCCGCCGCCGGGGCGAGGATGGACCGGGCGGGGCTGCCTGCCCGCCGCCACGCATCGAGGAACCGGACGCTGCCGGTGAGCACCTCGTCGACGTCGCCCGCCAGCGCGGAGACCATCAGCAGCCGGCAGGTGGCGCGGTGACCGCTCTCCGCCAGCGACGGGTGATCGGCCAGCTGCCGTGCCCAACGGCGGGCGCGCGGCACATCTCCCGCGCCGAGGCCGGCCTCGGCGGCCACACCGAGCGCGTCGATCAGCTCGTGGGTGCCGGCCGGCGAGATCGGCAGGGACGCCAGGAGCGTGATCCGGCGGCGGGCCGTGGCCGCGGTGGCGAACGTGTCGCCGGCCCAGCTCTGCGCGCCGGTGAGCGCGTCGAGTGCGGCCGACTCGGCGAGCGGGTCGCCGGTCCGGCGCGCGAGCTCGACCGCGCGCTCGGCGCGCGCGACCGTCTCCGGCACGGCGTTGCCGGCCGGTCCCTGGACGGCTCCGAACGCGTCGGTGAGCACCGCGGCCTCGGCCAGTGCCACCGCGGCCTGCGCGGCCGGGTCGTCGCCGGCCGGCTCCCGCGCTTCGGTGATCAGCGCGAGGGCCTCCTCCTGGGACGGGAGCCGTACGAACGTGGTCGAGAACCGGAAGGCGATGGTGGCGGCGGTCGCCAGGTCGGCGGCGGCGCCCGCGGTGTCGCCGGCGCCGCGCGCGGCCTCCGCGGCCGCGAGACGCAGGCGGTACATGTCATCGCCGGTCGTCCGGCAGCCGGCCACGGCCGCGGCCTGCCGGAGCATCGACGCGGCGACGGAGGGGTCGGCCGCGAGCTCGGCCGCCTGCTCGTAGCGCCGCTGGGACTCCCCGGTCAGGTGACGGGCGAACGTGAGCTCCGCCAGGTGCAGGGCGAGCTCACAGGCGTCCGCGCGCTGCTCCGGCCGCTCGGCCGCCCACGCCAGGGCCGCGCGCAGGTCGTCCGCCACCAGGTCGAACCGGGCCCGCCAGTCCTGTCGCACCACCGCCAGGGCGGCGGCCTCGGCCAGACACCAGCGAAGGTGCCGGGATCGGGCGTCCACCAGCTCACCGGCCTCGGCGAGCCGCTCCGTCGCGTACTGGCGGATGGTCTCCAGCGCCCGATACTCCGTGCCGCCCGGGGAGGCCGCCACCACCAGCAGGCTCTGCTCGGCGAGCCTGGCCAGTCCGTCGGCGACCAGGCCCGCCTCCGACCCGGTCACCTCCGCCGCCGCGGCGGCGGTGAACGGCGCCGCGAACACCGACACCCGGCGCAGCAGCGCCCGGTCGGCCGGCTCCAGCAGGGCGTGGCTCCAGTCCAGCGCCGCCCGCACCGAACGGTGCCGCTCGTCGGCGCGGGAACCGCCGGTGAGCATCCGGAGCGGATGGGACAGGGCGGCGATGATCCCGTCGAGCCCGAGCGTGGGACACCGGGCGGCGGCGAGCTCGATCGCCAGCGCCATTCCGTCCAGTCGCTCGCAGATCGAGGTGACCTGGTCGCGCAGCGGAGGATCGAGCGGCGATCCCACCGCCGCCGCCCGCTCCATGAACAACGTGACCGCGTCCGACTCGCCGCCGACGGTCAGCGACAGCGGGGGGACCGCATACACCCGTTCGAACGGCACCATCAGTCGCGCCCGGCTTGTCGCCAGCACCGTCAACCGCGGGCACCTCGCCAGCAGCCGCTCGATGAGCAGGGCCACCCCGTGCACCACGTGCTCGCAGTTGTCCAGCACCAGCAGCGCATGACGGTCGGCCAGCGCGGCGAGCACGGACTCCGTCATGTCGCGGCCGGGCTGCTCGCCGAGGCCGAGCGCGCCGGCGACCGCGGTCGCGACCATGTCCGGGTCGGTGACCGGGACGAGGTCGACGAACCACACCCCGTCGGGGCGTTCGCCGGCCGCCTCCGCCGCCACCGCCAGCGCGAGCCGGGTCTTGCCCACGCCACCGGGACCGACCGCGGTCACCTGGCGATGTTCCCTGATCATCTGGGTCAGCTCGGCGCGCTCGCGCACGCGGCCGACGAACGAGGTCGGCGGGGCCGGCAGCACCGGCACCGGACGCGAGGGCGCGGCGCCGGCCGGCTCGGGCGCGTGCCGGGCGAGCGCCCGCCGATCCTGCACCTCCAGCTTGCGCAGCAGGGAGGAGACGTGGCTCTCCACGGTACGCACCGAGATGGACAGCCGTGCCGCGATCTCGGCGTTGCTGAGGTGGGCTCCGATCAGTTCCAGCACCTCGGCTTCCCGAGGCGAGATTTCCACTCCTGTCACCACTGCCCCATCTTGTCGCATGCCCTCCGTACGCGATCCGCGGTGACTACAGAGCGCGTTCCGTGCCGTCGATCCGTGGCAGGTTTCCGTGATCACCACGGATGTGGGCCGGCCGCGCCGCGAGCAAAGCTGTGGACACGCGAACGGCGGGTCGGTGCGACCCACAACCACAGGAGTGACCATGACCGGCTCTTCCACCCAGGGCATCACGACCGTGCTGCATCCCGTGTCCGACCTGACCAAGGCCAAGGCGGTGTACGCGGCCCTGCTCGGTGTCCCCGCGCAGACGGACTCTCCCTACTACGTCGGTTTCGACGCCGGGGGCCAGCACATCGGGCTGGTGCCGGACGGTGGACCGCAGGGCATGACCTCGCCGGTGGCCTACTGGCACGTGCCGGACATCGAGGCGAAGCTGGCGGAGCTCACCGCCGCGGGCGCCACCGTGAAGGAGTCCGCGCACGAGGTCGGCGGCGGCCGTCTGGTGGCCACCGTCACCGACCCCGACGGCAACGTCCTCGGCATCCTGCAGGACCGCTGAACGCCGGCCTCCGCCTGCCCTATCCGCCCCCGGCGGCGGCCGAAGAGACGACGACCCCCTCGCTGAAAGGACCTCCCATGACCTCCTTCGAATCCGTCATCCTCGAAGTTCCCGACCCCGCGGCCGCGGACGTCTTCTACGAAGCCTTCGGTCTGGGCCCGTACGTGAACGTACGCGCCTCGGATGCGCCGACGACCGGCTTCCGCGGGTTCGCGCTGTCCCTCGTGGCATCCCAGTCGGGCAACGTGGACGCCCTCATCGGCGCCGCCCTCGACGCCGGCGCCACCACGCTGAAGCCGGCCACGAAGAGCTTCTGGGGCTACGGCGGCGTCGTACGCGCTCCGGACGGGACGATCTGCAAGATCGCGACCTCGAACAAGAAGGACACCGGTCCTGCGGCCCGGCACGTCGACCAGGTCGCGCTGCTGCTGGGAGTGGCGGACGTCAAGGCGAGCAGGCGGTTCTACGTCGACCACGGCCTGACCGTGGCGAAGAGCTTCGGCGGCAAGTACGTCGAGTTCGACACCCCGGCGTCGCCCGTCACGCTGGCCCTCTATCCGCGCCGCGCCCTCGCCAAGGACACCGGTGTCTCCCTGGAGGGCGCCGGATCGCACCGGATCGTGATCGGCGGCGCTGCCGGGCCGTTCACCGACCCTGACGGGTTCGTCTGGGAGGCCGCGTCCGTCTGATGGGCCGAGCAGAGCGGCGTGCTCGACCAGGCGGTCATGGAGAGCCGCGTCGCCCTACTCGGGCCGCCGGCCCGGCTGTGGGCAGGCCGTTCACCGCCGGCGCGCCGCACGGCGACGCGCCGGAGTGACACCCGTGACGTCAGGCCGGGGGGACGTTCTGGTTGAGCCGGAAAAGGTTCTCGGGATCCCAGGTCCGCTTGATCCGGGCCAGCCGGTCGTAGTTGTCCCCGTAGGCCCGGCGAACCCCCTCCGGCCCATCGTCGCCGAGGTGGTTGACCTCCACTCCGGTCGCCCACGACCGGGTCGCCGTCCAGGTCCGGTCGGCCCAGTCGACGTGCCGGCGCGCGTCCTCGTCGCCCGTCCGCCAGGCGGCCCCGATCTCCAGGCAGTAGGCGGCGTCCCGGTGCCGGAAGGCGCTGGCGTCCGGGGCGATCCTGCCCGCGGCGCCGCCCATCGGCAGGAGGAGGACCCCGCTGTCCGGCGAGGTCAGGCCGCCGCCGGCCTCGACCACGGCGTCGATCAGGTCTGCGGTGGGCTGTCCGCCCAGGTGAGAGCGCATGTGGTAGGGCGTGGGCCGTCCCTGCGCGTCGAACATGTGCTGGAGGACCTCGAACGTGGTCGGCTCGACCAGGTCGGCGAAGGGCCTGCCGGCTCCGCGCACGGCCGCGAGCGCGCGCTCCCCGTCGGTGAGGGGCCCGACATGACACATCGCCAGCGCGAGCACCGGCCTGCCGTGCAGCTCCTCCGGCACGAACGGCGCCGGCGGGGCGGCGAGGACCGCGGCCGCGACGTTGACCTCGTCGGGAGCGCCCGCGCCGTACTCGGAGAGGAACCGGAGCACGTCGGCCGCGTCGTCCAGCCGGTGCAGGACCATCCCGGCGAGCAGCGTGTCGACCGGGTGCAGGCGCAGGGTGAACTCGAGGACGATCCCGAGATTGCCGCCGCCGCCGCGCAGGCCCCAGAACAGGTCCTCGTTCTCGTCGGCGCTCGCCCGGACGACCCGCCCCGAGGCGGTGAGGACGTCGGCCGCGACGAGATTGTCGCAGGCCAGCCCGAAGATGCGGGAGAACCAGCCGTTGCCCCCTCCCAGCGTCAGCCCGGCGACGCCCACATCGGCCACGTGGCCGCCGACCGGCGCGAGGCCGTGGCGCGCCGTCGAGGCGGCGAGCTCGCCCCATCGGACACCGGGACCGACCGCGGCCGTCCGCCGGTCGGAGTCGACGGTGATCCGCTTCATCGGACCCAGGTCGAGGACAAGGCCTCCCTCGGTCGTCGAGAAGCCGGGGAAGCCGTGCCCGCCACCGCGTACGGCGAGTTCGAGACCGGTCTCGCGGGCGAGGGCCAGCGCCGCGACGGCGTCGGCCCGGGTGCGGCAGCGGGCGATCGCGGCGGGTTTGCGGTCGATCGCTTGGTTCCAGACGCGGCGGGCCGACTCGTAACCGGCGTCCTGAGGCAGGATCACCTCGCCGTCGAAGCCGTCGGCCAGGTTGCGTAACGCGATCTCGGGGTGCACGTCCCCTCCCTTACCTGGGCACACGGAGCCGACGGTCACGCCTCCCCGACGTCCTGGAGCCGCCGGCGGCAGGACCGTCCATGAGGACATCGCGGTGGATCTTGGGGTCGTTCCGCGGAGATGGGACGTCCGCGGCGGCAGGCGCACCTTTCGGCCGTCCTGAATGGTCAGTAAGGGGCGATTGTTAAATCGAGTTGAACTTTTTGCCCCAGTATTGCCTGCCCCGGCAAGATCCACCACGATACGTCCCCGGAGTTCACCTGAACCCCACTAATCCCTTTCCCCCCTGTGGGTACCTGTTTGCCCACATAGGAGAGCTTGTGTTACTCCCGCACATGCGGCGTGCGGTCCTGATCGGGACCGCCGCCCTCGCCCTGCTGCTCCCGCAGAACGCCGCGTCCGGCGCAGCATCGGCCACACCCGGACCGGACAAGGTCGATCGGGTGGTCCAGAACGACCTGTCCGCCCACGGAAAGGCCACCTTCTGGGTACGGCTCAAGGACAGCGCCGACCTCGGCGCCGCCCGTATGGCGAAGAAGAAGAACGACAAGGGGCGGCAGGTCTACCGGCTGAAGTCGGAGACCGCCGCGTCCTCCCAGGCAGGCCTGCGCAGGCTCCTCACCAGAGCGCACGCCGATTTCACCCCCTTCTGGATCGTCAACACCGTCAGGGTGACCGCTGACGCGAAGCTGGCCGCCGAGATCGCCGAGTTGCCCGAGGTCACGGCGATCGAGCCGTCCCGCACGGTGCCGCTGCCCGACCCGCAGCCGGCCACGGCGAAGGCCGCGACCGCCTCCGTCGAGTGGAACGTCGACCGCGTCAACGCCCCGAAGGTGTGGGACGAGCTCGGCGACCACGGTGAGGGCGTCGTCATCGCCAGCATCGACACCGGCGTCCAGTGGGACCACCCCGCCCTGGTCTCCCACTACCGCGGCACCCAGCCGGGCGGCGCCGTCGACCACAACTACAACTGGTTCGACCCGGCGCACGCCTGCCCCGGCCAGGCGCCGTGCGACGACCGCGGCCACGGCACCCACACCGTGGGCACCATGGTCGGCGGGGACGACGGCGCCAACGCGATCGGCGTCGCCCCCGGAGCCACGTGGATCGCGGCCAAGGGCTGCCTCCTCACGGGGTGCCCCGACTACGCGCTGCTCGCCGCCGGGCAGTGGATCCTCGCGCCCACCGACCTGAACGGCCAGAACCCCCGTCCCGACCTGGCGCCCGACATCGTCAACAACTCCTGGGGCGGCGAGGGCATCGACCTCTGGTACAAGGACATGGTCGAGGCGTGGGTCGCCGCCGGCATCTTCCCCGCCTTCTCCAACGGCAACGCGGGGCCGGCCTGCGACACCACCGGCACGCCCGGCGGGTACGTCGCCAGCTACAGCGCCGGGGCCTTCGACTCCAGCGGCAAGATCGCGTACTTCTCCTCCAGGGGCCCGGGCGAGAACGGCGAGATCAAGCCGAACATCTCGGCCCCCGGCGTCGACATCCGCTCGGCGGTGCCCGGCAACGGGTACGGGCTGAAGTCGGGCACCTCGATGGCCAGCCCGCACGTCGCCGCGACCGTGGCGCTGATGTGGTCGGCCTCCCCCTACCTGCGGGGTGACATCGAGAGCACGCGGGCGCTGCTCGACCACACGGCGACCGACGTCGACGACGAGGGCTGCGGCGGCACCGCGGCGGACAACTTCGTCTGGGGCGAGGGCATGCTCGACGCGTACGCGGCCGTCAAGGCGACCCCGGCCGGCGAGCTGGGCACGCTGACCGGGACGGTCACCTCCGGCGGCTCGCCCCTCACCGGTGCGACCGTCGAGGTCTCCGGCCCGCTGGACCGCAGCGTCTCCACCGCGCAGGACGGCACCTACAGCCTGCCTCGCCTGCTCAGCGGCGGCTACGAGCTCACCGTGCGGAAGTTCGGCTACGACGACGTCACCCGGACGGTCACCGTCGGCACCGATGAGACGGTCACCGAGGACGTCGCGCTCACGGCGGAGACCCTGAGCACGGTGTCGGGAACGGTCACCAGCGTGGGCCTGCCCGAGGCGGGCGCCACGGTGACCGCCGCGGGCACGCCGGCCACCGCCGTCACCGACGCCCGGGGCCACTACGAACTGCTGCTGCCGCACAAGACCTACGACCTGAAGGTCGCGGCGGACTCCCTGTGCGCCGAGGACGCCACCGTGCCCGTCACGGTGACCGGCGAGATGACCAGGGACATCGAGCTGGCGAGCCACATCGACGGGTTCGGCCACACCTGCAGGAGCGGCGCCGAGCCGTACGTCGAGGGCACCCACCTGGAGCCCCTCACCTACGACGACGAGACCCAGCGGATCACGCTGCCGTTCGCCTTCCCGTTCTACGGCAAGACCTACACCAGCGGCCTGGTCAGCACCAACGGGTTCCTGAGCTTCGGCGACAACACCTACGCCTTCCCGACCCATGTGCCACTGCCCTCCGGCAACGACCCGAACGCCGCCATCTATCCGTACTGGACCGACCTCGGGCTGTTCGAGGGCGAGGGCGGGCTCTACACGGCCACGATCGGCGCCGCGCCGAACCGCACCTTCGTGGTGGAGTGGCGCAACGCCCGGTTCTTCGGCGTGGACGCGGTCATCTCGTTCGAGGCGCTGCTCGGCGAGGACGGCTCGGTCGGGTTCCGCTACCGCGGGATCGACAGCGACTTCAAGGCCGGGGAGAAGGCCACGATCGGCATCGAGAACGGCGACGGCACCGACGCGTTCCAGTACTCGTCCGACCGCCCGGTCCTGCGTGAGGGCCAGAGCCTGACCGTCGCGGCCCGCGGGCACGGGCTGGTCGCCGGCACCGTCACCGACGCCAACGACGGCGGCCCGCTGGCCGGCGCGACCGTCAAGGTCGACGACGTCGCCTTCACCACGGGCCCCGACGGCGCCTTCCTCGGGCAGGTGCCCGCGGGCGACCACCACGTGGAGATCTCGGCGGACGACTACGGCACCCTCACCAAGGAGGTCAGCGTCGCCGCCGGCGGGCGGACCCGGGTGGACGCCGCCCTGGCCACCGGCCGGGTCACCGCGTCCACGGGCCAGGTCACCCTGGTGATGCCGGCCTCGGCCACCAGGAACGCGACCTTCGAGCTGTCCAACCCGGGCTCCGACGCGACGTACACCGTCGAGAACGACCCGGCGCAGACCTGGCTCAGCGTGACGCCGGCGAGCGGGAGCATCAAGGCGGGCGCGTCCGCGACGCTCCGGGTCACCGCCTCAAGCGCGGGCCTGTCCCCGGGCGCCGTCCGCACCGGCGTGCTGCTCGTACGCTCCTCGAGCGGCCGGGCGCCGGTCGTCCCGGTCGACGTGGTCGTCGTGGTGCCGAAGGTCCAGGTCGCCGTCGAGGCGGGCGGCGGCGGGAACGTGGTCGACGCGGCCGGCGACACGTGGACGGCCGACCGGGAGTACACCCCGGGCGGGTACGGCTACGTGGGCGACGGCACCAAGGCGAAGACCTCGCCCACCGACGTCAAGGGCACGTCCGAGCAGGGACTGTTCCGCAGCACCCGCGAGGGCATGCGGGCCTACCGGTTCGACCGTCTTCCTGACGGCGTCTACACCGTGGAGCTGGGCTTCGCCGAAACCCGGCACAAGAACGCGGGCAAGCGCGTCTTCGACGTCGACGTCGCCGGCGCCCCGGTAATCCAGGGGCTCGACCTGGCCAAGGAGGCCGGCGAGAACACGGCGGTGACGCGCCAGTACACGGTGCAGGTCACCGGCGGCCGGCTCGACGTGGTCTTCCGGCCCCACAAGGGCGACCCCATCGTGAACGCGATCCGGGTCACCGAGCGTCCGGACAAGGCGGGCGCGTAAGCGCCTTCGCTCCGAGACCGGCCCGCCCCTCCGGCGGGCCGGTCTTCCCGCATCGCATACTCGTGCGGGCGTACCTGCGGTGCGCCGGAGCGCTGCTCCTCGCGGCCTGCGGTCGGAGCGCCTTCGCGCATGAGGGATCCGATGCCAGGGATCCGTAGCCCTGGCCTCTTCCGGCGCGGTGGCCAGGGCGGGCGCTTCGGCTCGGCATCCGGCGGGGGGCTGACGCGGCCGGCGGATTCTCGTGCGTCCGGCTTGACGATTTCCGCGAGGGCGTGCGATTCTGATTGCGGGATAGAGGTTGACAATTCCGGTACGCGTGGACATTTGTGCGCAGTCTGCTTTATGCTGCCCTTTCACGCTCGCCCTCGGCATCCCATTCCTTCCTGTCGAGTGAGCTGTCATCGGGCGCGCGTGCAGTCAGTCCGCGAGCCCTCGGAAGGACATCTGTTGGCAGCCTCGCCCCACGCTCTCGCCGTACCGCCCGTTCCTCGTCGCGTCTCCTTCGCGCGTATCGAGGAGCCGCTCGAAGTTCCCGACCTTCTCGCCCTGCAGACCGAGTCGTTCGACTGGCTCGTGGGCAACGAGCGATGGAAGGGCCGGGTCGAGGCGGCTCGCCAGGCTGGGCGCAAGGACATTCCGCCCCAGTCGGGTCTCGAAGAGATCTTCGAGGAGATCAGTCCCATCGAGGACTTCTCCGGAACCATGTCCCTGTCGTTCCGGGACCACAGGTTCGAGCCGCCCAAGTACTCAGTCGATGAGTGCAAAGACAAGGACATGACCTACTCCGCCCCGATGTTCGTCACGGCGGAGTTCATCAACAACACCACGGGTGAGATCAAGAGCCAGACGGTCTTCATGGGCGATTTCCCGCTCATGACGTCGAAGGGCACGTTCATCGTCAACGGCACCGAGCGTGTGGTGGTCTCCCAGCTCGTCCGTTCTCCCGGTGTCTATTTCGACCGCAGCATCGACAAGACCTCGGACAAGGAGCTCTACGGCGGCAAGGTCATCCCCTCCAGGGGAGCCTGGCTGGAGTTCGAGATCGACAAGCGTGACAGCGTCGGCGTGCGCATCGACCGCAAGCGCAAGCAGCCGGTCACGGTGCTGCTGAAGGCGCTGGGCTGGACCAGCGACCAGATTCTGGAGCGTTTCGGTCAGTACGAGTCGATGCGGGCGACCCTGGAGAAGGACCACACCTCCGGCCAGGACGACGCGCTGCTCGACATCTACCGCAAGCTGCGTCCGGGCGAGCCGCCGACCAAGGAGTCGGCGCAGGCGCTGCTGGAGAACCTGTACTTCAACCCGAAGCGCTACGACCTCGCGAAGGTCGGCCGTTACAAGATCAACAAGAAGCTGGGCGTCCAGGCCGACATCACCCAGGGCACGCTGACCGACGAGGACATCGTGTCCACCATCGAATACCTCGTGCGGCTGCACGCCGGTGAGGAGACGATGCGGGTCGCCGACAATGAGGTCATCGTCGAGACCGACGACATCGACCACTTCGGCAACCGCCGTCTGCGCACGGTGGGAGAGCTCATCCAGAACCAGGTCCGGCTGGGCCTGGCCCGCATGGAGCGCGTCGTCCGCGAGCGCATGACCACGCAGGACGTCGAGGCGATCACGCCGCAGACCCTGATCAACATCCGCCCGGTCGTGGCGTCGATCAAGGAGTTCTTCGGCACCTCGCAGCTGTCGCAGTTCATGGACCACATCAACCCGCTCGCCGCCCTCACCCAGAAGCGGCGTCTGAACGCGCTGGGCCCGGGTGGTCTGTCGCGTGAGCGGGCCGGCTTCGAGGTCCGCGACGTGCACCCCTCGCACTACGGCCGCATGTGCCCGATCGAGTCGCCGGAAGGGCCGAACATCGGTCTGATCGGCTCGCTGGCCTCGTACGGGCGGGTCAACGCCTTCGGGTTCGTCGAGACGCCCTACCGGAAGGTCGTCGACGGCCGGGTCACCGACGAGATCGACTACCTCACCGCGGACGAGGAGGACCGGTACGTCAAGGCGCAGGCCAACACGGCTCTCAACCCCGACGGCTCGTTCGCCGAGCCTCGCGTCCTGGTGCGCACCAAGGGTGGTGAGACCGAGCTCGCCCGCGCCGAGGAGGTCGACTACATCGACGTGTCGCCGCGTCAGATGGTGTCGGTGGCGACGGCGATGATCCCGTTCCTCGAGCACGACGACGCCAACCGGGCGCTGATGGGGTCGAACATGCAGCGTCAGTCGGTGCCGCTGCTCAAGAGCGAGGCTCCGCTGGTCGGCACCGGCATGGAGTATCGCGCCGCGACCGACGCCGGTGACGTCATCACGGCCGAGAAGGCCGGTGTGGTGGAGGAGGTGTCCGCCGACTACGTCAC
>NZ_JBITJO010000010.1:0-270326 GCF_044460045.1 Microbispora rosea
CGTCGCGGGCCAGGCAGAGCTGGGCCGCGTCCAGGATGGACCTGATGTTGCGCCGGGCGTCGGCCCGCCGCTCGGCCTGCGCCGCGGGGCGCTGCGCGGACCGCGGCCGGTCACCGTCGCCGCGCGGTGTGGCTGCCATCTCCGCTCCTGCGCTCCCTGAGCCGACGTTCCCGAACGACCCGAACAGAGTAGTTCACGTTGCCCCCGCGTACGCTTCGAGCGCGGCAGGCGACGACCGGCGGTCGCGGCCGGGGCGGCCGCGACCAGGACGAGCAGGATCGGGTCGAGCAGGATCGGGTCGAGAGCGATCAGCCGTGCGCTGGTCAGGCCACGGTATGCGCGCTGGTGGATGCCGCGACCGGCACGCCCTTGACCAGGGCCCCGGCCCGCCGCACGACGACGACGGCCACGGCGAGGATCGCCACGCCGTCGAGGGCGTGGAAGCCCATGACCGCCAGGCCGGCCGTGGTCGTCGCGGCGTCCGTCGCTCCGGCGAGCTCCGCCAGCGGGAAGATCACGAACAGCTGCACCGCCGCAAGTACGAGTGGCAGGATCGACAGGCCCGCGAGCTTGCCGCCCGCGCGGGCGGCAAGGGCCGCGATCGTGGTCAGCAGCGAGACGAGCGGGATCACCAGCGAGCCGTTCGTGACGTGGTAGTTGATGGCGGCGTCCGGGTCGCCCGGCGCCGGCTGCGGGGTCTCGAACGCGCCGAACGTGGCGAGGTAGAACTGGGCGAGCACGGCGACGAGCTGCACGACGGCGAACCCGAAGAACACCTTGCGCATACGGGGCCTCCTCAGTCAGGGAAGGGATGAGCCCCGGGGGTTCTGCGGGGCGGTGGCGAGAGCCGGAGCGGTACGCCGCAATGGTGGACCGTCCGACGTCCCGGGCACCCGGGACATCCGCCCCCGGTCACCGGGAAGTTCGCCCGCCGCAGCGCGCGCGACCCACCTCGGCACGGAACCGTCCGCCCCGCCGCCGGACCGTCCACCACGTCCCGCCTGCCCCGAGGAGCCGGCCTGCCCCCGAGGAGCCGGCCTGCCCCCGAGGAGCCGGTCTGCCGCCGAGGCGGCCCGCCCTGCCGGCGGAGCCGTCCGGGTTCCGCCGGAGGCGGCCCCGGGTTCGCCGGACGGCCCCCGCGCGTCCGCAGGCGTACGGGCCGGTCAGCGGACCCAGGGCGGCACGAGCCGGTCGGTCCCCTTGGGGGCGAGGTCGCAGGCGTCCGCGGCGGTGATCCCGCCGGGGTTGTAGACCTCGCAGCCGGCCGGTGCGGCCACGATCGCGCAGAAGCCGGACTCCGCGCCGGCGTGCACCCGGCGGCTCACGTCGGCGGGCATGACGACGGTGTCTCCGGCTCCCACGGCGACGGTCTCGCCGTCGAGTTCGACGGTCGCGCCGCCGGTGAGGAAGGTCCACACCTGCTCGCCGTCGCTGGCGTGGTGGGGACCGCTGTTTCCGGCCGGCATGTCCACCCGCCAGACGGCCTGGGTGGCGCTTCCCTGAGTGGGCGAGGCGAGGGTGGTCATGACGCCGTTGGGAGTGGTGCTCCTGCGGCTGTCGGCCGAACGGATGAGGGGCATGCGTGACTCCTTGGTGAGCGCGGGCCGGTGCCGGACGGGTCGCCGGGCCCGGTCCGCGGGGAAGGGTGAGACAGGGGGAGGGCCGGAGGTCAGGCGATCCAGGGCGGCACGCCGTGCACGGTGCCGTCGGGCAGGATGGCTCTGGCCCCGGCGGGGGCGGTGACGACGGCGGTGAAACCCTCGTCGGCGCCCGCCGTGACGCGCCGCGGGGTCGAGGGCGGCATGACCACGGTGTCGCCGGGCGCGACCGTTAACGTCTCGCCGCCGAGTTCGACGGTGGCGGTGCCGCCGAGGAACGTCCACACCTGTTCGGCGTCGAAGTCGTGCAACGGCCCGCTCGTCGCGGGGGTCGCCTCGACGCGCCACACGGCCCGCGTGGCGCCGCCCAGGGTGGGCGAGGCGAAGGTGGTCATGACCCCGGCCGGGGTCTCGGATCTGCGGGATTGGGCATGACGGATGACAGGCATCGCCGGCGTCTCCTAGAATAGACAATGTCGTTGTCGTTAATAGTGAACCAGGTTGTCTATTCGTGTCAATCGACCCGCCCGGCTTCGAGCTGCCCCTGCGGCTCTTCCTGGGGTTTCGCGTTCTCATCGACGAACTGCACGCCGAGCTCGCCCGTCAGGGGCATCCGCACGCCCGGCCCATGCACGGCTTCGTCATGCAGGCGATCGGCCCGGAGGGCACGACCGCGGTGGAGCTGGGCCGCACGCTGGGCGTCAGCAAACAGGCGGCGGGCAAGACGATCGAGACGCTGGAGCGCATCGGCTACGTGGAGCGCGCCCGCGACCCCCGCGACACGCGCCGCAAGATCGTACGGCTCACGCCCTCGGGGGTGGACGTCCTGGTGCGCTCGGCACAGATCTTCGACGACCTGCGGGCCCGCTGGGCCGCCGTCATCGGGGAGGAGCGGCTCAGGGACCTGGAGGCCGACCTGCGGAAGGTGACGCCGCACGACGTCTTCCGCCTCGACGTGCCCGGCTGGTTCGGCGCCTGACCCGGCAGAAGCGAGAGATGAGGCGCGGAATCAGGCGCGAGATATGGTGCGGGATCAGGCGCGGCGGCGCGGCAGGGCCAGGGAGGCGGCCGCGCCGAGCACGCACAGCCCGCACGTGATCAGGAAGATCTCGGTGTACTCCGCGTGCAGCGCCGCCTGGACCTTCGCCGTGTAGTCCGCGAGCCTGCGGGCGTACTCGGCCGCGTCCACCCCGAACGGAAGCGGTGTGTCCAGGTGCGCGGTGAGCGACTGGAACCGGTGGAAGCCCCAGGCGGACAGCGCGGCCACGCCCAGTAGCATGCCCATCATCCTGGCCACCACGACCGCCGCCGACGCCACCCCGTGCTGCGCCGCGGGCACCAGACGCAGCACCGCCGACGAGGCCGGGGCGATCACCACCCCGAGGCCGAGGCCGGCCACCACGAGGTCGACGTCCATCCGCACGCCGGCCGAGGCCAGGTCGAGCGGCCACCGGGAGACCATCCAGTAACCCGCGGCGGCCACCGCCATCCCCGCCACGGCCACCGGGCGTTCGCCGAACCGCCGCACCAGGATCCCGCCGAGGAACGCCGCGACCGCCAGCGCGGCGAGGAACCGGGTGAGCACCAGGGCGCCGCCCACCGCGTCCTTGCCGAGCAGCGTCTGCGCGGCGAGTTGCACGTCGACCAGCGTGACCAGCAACGCCGCCCCGGCCAGCAGGCTCACCGCCAAAGTGGCGAGCAGCGGCGTCCTGGGGACGCCCGTCAGGTCGAGCAGGCGGACCGGCGAGCGGATCTCCCACAGCACGAACAGCACGGCCGCGACCGCCCCGGCGGCTACGCATGGCAGACCCCACGGCGGCAGCACGGCCGCGTCGGGGGAGGGGTTGTAGAGCCCGGCGACCAGCAGACCGAGCGCCAGCGCGAGCAGGACGCCGCCGCCCGCGTCGACCTTCCCCGCGCCCGCCGTGCCCCTCGTGCCCGCGCCCACCTCGGCCGTGCCCGTCGTGCCCGCGCCCACCTCGGCCGTATCCGCCTCGGCCGTGTCTGCCTTCCCCGTGCCCGCTTCGCCGGCGGGCCGCCCGTACGGCTCGCGCCCGCCGGGGACGGCCGCCTGCACGGCGACGGCGGCCAGCAGCGCGAGCGGGAGGTTGACCCAGAAGATGCCGCGCCATCCGGCGAGCGCGGCCAGGCCCGCGCCGTACAGCGGGCCGAGCACGCTGCCGAGCTCCTGCGCGGCGCCGACCGCGCCGAGCGCCACGGGCCGGGCGCGCTCGTCCCACAGGTCGCCGATGAGGGCCATGGTGATCGGCAGCAGCGCGCCGCCCGCGACGCCCTGGAGCGTACGGCCCGCGACCAGCGCGGGGACGCCCGCCGCCAGAGCGGTGACAAGAGAACCGGCGGCGAACCCGGCCAGGCAGGCGTGGATCAGCGCACGCCTGCCGTACCGGTCCGACAGGCGGCCGAGCAGCGGCATCGCCGCGACGTAGCCGAGCAGGAACCCGGTCACGACCGGGGTCGCCCGCTCCAGGTGGTTCAGCGGCACGCCGACGTCGGCGGCGACGTCCACGAGCACGGTGACGACGACGTACGCGTCGAGCGCGGCGAGCAGCACGGCGGCCCCGCCGACGCCCAGCGCGAGACGCCGGCGCCGGGTGGAGGACCCGGCCGCCCGCGTCCGCCCGGCCGCGCCGGCCGCGTCGGTGGCGTCGGTGGCGTCGGTGGCGTCGGTCACGACGCGGGCGGGGCGATGGTCAGGGGGGCGTCGTAGTCCCTCAGCGTCACGGCCACGGAGCCGCCGGTGAGCGGCAGGTCGAGCTTGAGCAGGCGGCCGGTGGCCTTGTCGATCCAGAGCGTGCCGTCGACCCCCTGCTGCACGCCGGGGACCAGCTTGGCCAGCACCTGCTGCGACAGCGCGGCCGCCACCCGGTAGGCGGCGGTGTCGCCGATCTTCTCCTCCGCCTGCGTCCGGGCGTCCTGCGCGGTGGACAGCAGGTCGGGTACGCCCGTCAGCACGGCGGACGGGTCGTACAGGGCAATGAGCTGCTGCCGGGTCATCGTCTGGAAGCCGCCGGTCGGTCCCTTGAAGTAGACCTTGTCGCCGACGAGCACGAACTCGATCTCCTGCAGTCCCACGAGCTCGATCTGCAGGGTGCCCTTGGCGTCGCCCTCCCGGGTGAGGCTGCCCTCGGCGTGGCGGACCGGTACGGCGGGCTTGTCCTTGGTCTCGATCGTGAAGGCGACTGTCTTGACCGTGCGCATGGTCTCAGCCGAGCGCTTCAGCAGCGCGGGGCCGTCCGGCAGTGCCGTCTCGCTCTTGGCGCTGCAGGCGGTCACGAGCAGCAGGCCGGCCACCACGAGCCCGAGGATTGTTCGCACAGCCGGATCGTAGCGAGCGGGCGGGGCCGGCACGCGCTCCCGTGGGAATCGGTTTGGCCCGGCACGCCGCGGGAAGTCGGGACCGGTGCTCACCCCGCACCGCGCCGCAGCCTCCTCATCGCATGCCGCGGACCGCCTGGAGACGGTCGACGATCGGTGTGTAGATCTGGTCCAGGGCGGACACCTGCTCGGGGGTCATCAGATCGATGAAGTGCCGGCGGACGCTCGCCACGTGGTCCGGCGCCACCCGCTGGATCGTCTCCCAGCCGTGGTCGGTCAGTACGGCGAACGTGCCGCGCCGGTCGTCCTCGCAGTCCTGCCGGATCACCAGGCCGGCGGCCTCCATCCGGGAGATCTGGTGGGACAGCCGGCTGCGGGACTGGACCGTCGCGTCGGCCAGCTCGCTCATGCGCATGCGGCGGCCGGGACTCTCCGAGAGGTTCACGAGGATCTCGTAGTCGTTCAGCGACAACCCGGCGCCCTGCAGCTCCCGGTCGAGCTGGTGGAAGAGCAGGCGGTGGGCGGCCAGATGGGCCCGCCAGGCGTGCTGCTCCTGCGGGGTGAGCCAGTGAGGGGCTTCCATGACGACCAGCATAAGATCACTTCAGCGAATGGAGCGGAATGGCTGACAGCGAGAACGGTGAGAGCCTTGGCACCGTCGTGGTCGCGGGCGCGGCCAACCTCGCCATCGCGCTGGCCAAGCTGGTCGCCGGCCTGATGAGCTCCTCCTCGGCGATGCTGTCGGAGGCGGCGCACTCCGCGGCCGACACGGCCACCGAGGTCGTGCTGTTCGCCGCGATCCGGCACGGCGAGCGCCCCGCCGACTCCCGCCATCCGCTCGGCCACGGCCGCGCCGCCTACCTGTGGGCGATCGTGGCGGCCTGCTTCACGCTGGTCGTGGGGGCCGGGTTCTCGCTGACGCACGGCTGGCACACGATCACCGCGGGGGAGAGCCTGGGCGACATCGGTGTGTCGTACCTCGTCCTCGCGGTGTCCTTCGCGATCGAGTCGGTCTCCCTCCTGAAGGCGCTGCGGCAGCTTCGCGGCGAGGCCCGCCGCTGGCAGGTGAGCCCCGGGCGGCTGCTGCGGCGCACCTCCGACACCGTGCTCAAGGCCGTCGTGCTGGAGGACTCCGCCGCGCTGCTCGGCATCGCCACGGCCGGCGTCGGCCTGCTGCTGTCGCAGCTCACCGGCTCGGCCGTGTGGGACGGCGTCGCCTCGATCGTCATCGGGCTGCTGCTGCTCGGCGTGGCGCTGACCTTGATCAGGACCAACGCCTCACTGCTCATCGGCCAGGCGGCGCCGCGCGGACTGCAGGAGGAGATCCGCGGCGAGCTGGCCGCCCAGCCGGACGTGGAGGCCGTCGTCGAGCTGGTCACCGTCATGATGGGGCCCGGCCAGGTCATGGTCGCGGCGAAGGTCGACTTCCGCGACGAGACGTCCGGGGAGCGGCTGGAGCTCGCCTCCGACCAGGTGGAGCGCCGGCTCACCGAGCGGTTCCCGGAGATCCGGCAGGTCTTCCTCGACCCCACCCCGGGGCGGTCAGCCGCCAAGAAGGCGTAGCTTGGCGGGCTCGTCGGTGACCGCGGAGGCGATCACCGTGCCTGCCGTCCACTCGACGAAGTGACGGCCCTGCCATTCCAGCGGGATCGACAGCCCGTCCTCAAGCGGCAGGGCCGACAGGTCCGCCTCGCGCAGCCGGTCGAGCGTGAGCTCTCCCCGCTTGACCAGCGCCTCTTTGCGTACCCACTGCCGGATCAGCCCGCGGTTGTCGTCGCCGACCAGCTTCGCCTCCGCGGGGGTCAGCGCGAGCTCCACCAGCCTCTCGTCGGCCGGGCCGTTCGTGGCGTGCTCGGCGTCCACGCCCACCCGACCGAATCCGGCGACCGCGCAGACGTAGCCCGAGGTGTGCGCCAGGCTGATCGACACCTCGGGGGTCTCGGCCAGCCAGGGCCGTCCGTGGGCCTGCCCGCAGCTCTCGCAGCGCTGCACGACGGTCAGCATGCAGGCGCGGGTGCCGAGCAGCTCCGCGGCGCAGTGCCGTACGAGCAGGTGGGCGGCGACGAAGTCGAGACGGTCCCGTTTGCGGGTGAAACGCTCGGCGCGCTCGCGCTCGGCCTCGGTCAGCGTGCCGGCGACCATGTCCAGCACGTCGGCGGTGTGGCCGGCCACGGCCAGTGGGGGGCGCACGAGGCCACTGTAGGGGAGCGATGTGACGATCACGTGAACTGGGTCCCAGCACGCCGTGGCCGGTGTTCCCGCGGCTCCGCCGCGCGGCGCGGGATGCGTGACCATCGCGCTCGTGCGGGCGGGCGCGACCGCACCGCCGCGCCGAGCGACGGTCTTCGGCATGGCCGCAGCCGCTTCGGCCTGCCTTGCCACCCACGTTCTACCAGGGCCTATACCTCGCCTATATCGGCCTGCCCGATCCTCGACCCGAGCCGGTCCCGGCTTGGTCCCCGAACGTCGATGGGTGCGTCGTGACGCACCGCGAAGGAGAGGAAGCAATGACCACATCGAGAAAACGTGTCGGCGCCGCCGCAGCGGTGACCATGATGGCGGCGGCGGCCTCGGTGGTCTTCGTCGCCCACCCGGCCGCCGCGGTCACGTGCTCCGTCACCCCGGCGCCGGGGGTCAGCGCCGTCTCCATCCGGTCCCAGAAGAGCACCACGTCCGGCTACGTCATCACGACGCTGTACGCCGGGCAGTACCTCCCGTCGCTGTGCCAGAGCGAGAGCGGTGGCTACTACAGCTCGTGTGGAGGGTCCAGCTACTGGATCTACATCCCGGGTGAGCTGAACTGGCCGAGATGGGTCGCTGCCGCATGCGTGCGGCTCGTGAAGGACCGGGTCGGTACGTGACCATGTGACCTCGATCACGACCGAGATCGAGATCGAGATCGAGATCGGCCCGTCTCCGAGGTGCGGGCCGGCGACCCGCAGGGCCGCGACGGACTCACTCGTCCGGCTTCCGGCCGGGGCGGCGACGCCCGGACCGGAAGCCCGGAACGCGGTCGGTCACCAGGCCAGGGCGGCCATCCACGCCTCGATCTCGTCGGCGCGGCGGGGGAGCGCGGCCGACATCAGGCGGGCGCCGTCGGCCGTGATGACGAGGTCGTCCTCGATGCGGACGCCGATCCCACGCAGCTCCGGCGGCAGCGTCAGGTCGTCGGGCTGGAGGTAGAGCCCCGGCTCGACGGTCAGCACCTGGCCCTCCTCCAGCACGCCGTCGAGGTAGGTCTCCGCCCGCGCCCGGGCGCAGTCGTGCACGTCGAGGCCCAGCATGTGGCCGCTGCTGCACAGGGTGTAGCGCCGATGCAGGCCCGCGTCGGCCTGCGCCCGGCTCAGCAGGCCCCACTCGCGCAGCCCGTCGGAGATCACCCGCATGGCGGTCTCGTGGAACTCGCGGAAGCGCACCCCCGGCCGCAGCACGGCGATGGCGGCCGTCTGCGCCTCGTAGACCAGGTCGTACACCTGCCGCTGCACCGGGCTGAACCGGCCCGACAGCGGCAGCGTGCGGGTGACGTCGGCCGTGTAGAGGTTGTCGCCCTCGACCCCGGCGTCCAGCAGGAGCATCTCGGCGGGGTCGAGCCGTCCGTCGTTGCGGATCCAGTGCAGCACGCACGCGTGCGCTCCGGACGCCACGATCGACTGGTAGCCCACCGCGTTGCCCTCCAGCCGTGAGCGCAGGCCGAAGACGCCCTCGACGTACCGCTCGCCGCGCGGGTGCGCGAGGGCGGCGGGCAGCGCGCGCACGACGTCCTCGAACCCGCGCGCGGTGGCGTCCACCGCCTGCTGCAGCTCCGCGATCTCCCACTCGTCCTTGACCAGCCGCAGCTCCGACAGGACCGCGGCCAGCTCGGCGTCGCGGTCGTCGCCGGCGGGGGAGACGAGCGCGTCGATCGAGGCGTCCACCCCGCGCAGCACGCGGGCCGGCCCGCTCAGCGCGGCCGGCAGCGTCTCGATGTGCGCACACTCGATCTGGTACGCCGCCTCGGCCTCCGCGAGGTCGAAACGGCGGCCCACCCAGAACTCGCCGTACCGCCGGTCGCGGTAGAACTCCTGCGACTCGGCGCGGGACGGGCGCGGATGCAGGAACAGCCGCGCCTCACCCGACGGCTCGATCACCAGGACGTCGTCCGGCTGCTGGCCGCCGGTCAGGTAGGCGAACGCGCTGTGCGTGCGGAACCGGTGGTCGTCGTCGTTGCTGCGGGCCCGCAGTGTGCCCGAGGGGATGACGAGCCGCTCGCCCGGCAGCCGCTCGGCGAGCCGCGCCCGCCGCTTGGCCGCGTACGCGGCGACCGGCAGCGGCGCCACATCCTCGTGCGCGCCGGCCCAGCCGCCGCGCATGAACTCCGCGAGCGCGTCTGAGATCGGGAGATCGTGACTCCCGGTGTTGAGCTTCTCGGCCATCCTCTGCCCCCAGGGTGCGGTGATATTTCGCCATCGTAGGGGTGGGGGCCCTTGACGAGGTAGGACGACCGCTGTTGCCTGGGGAAACAGGATTCGCCGCTCCGCCGCCCGGCGGGAGCGGAAGCGGGGACAGATCCCCCGGGTGCCCCTGAGAGGTGGTGTCGATGCTCATCGGGACGATCTTGCAGAGTAAGGGAACAGGTGTGGCGACCGTTCCACCGCACGCCACGGTGTCCGAGCTCCTCGCCCGGCTGGCCGAGCTCAATATCGGCGCGGTCGTGGTTTCCGAGGACGGTTTGTCCATCGCGGGCATCGTGTCGGAACGCGACGTCGTGCGGCGGCTCCACGAGCAGGGTGCCGCGCTGCTCGCCATGCCCGTCTCGTCGATCATGACGGCGGAGGTGCGCACCTGCGGCCCGGACGCGAACGTCGACGAGCTGCGCCGCACCATGACCAACCACCGGATCAGGCACGTGCCCGTCGTCCGCGACGGCCGCCTGGCCGGCATCGTCAGCATCGGCGACGTCGTCAAGACCTCGATCCAGGAACTGGAGAGCGAAAAGGAGGCCCTCGTCGGCTACATCAACGGCTGACTCGAGGCCCTGCCGGCGTGGGGCGCGGTCACCCGCCGCCCCGCGTCTCCGTGGCGGACGGCGATTTAGACTCGCTTGCGTGAAGCTGAAGCTGGACCTCCATGACATCTACAACAAGGGCAGCGAGATCGACAAGGCGCTGCACGGCATCATCCAGGAGGCCGTACGCAAGAAGGCGACCCAGGTGGAGATCATCCCGGGCAAGGGGTCCGGCCAGCTCAAGAAGAAGGTGCTGCGCTTCCTTGAGCAGAAGGAGATCAAGGCGCTCTACCACCGGATCGACAAGGACTCCAAGAACCACGGCCGCCTGTTCGTCTACTTCCAGTGGAAGTAGAAGCGTCTCGCGTCTCGCCTGCGTGAGATGTCAGGTGATCCGGCCAGGGGCACAACCAGGACACTCCACCCGGTCTGCTCCCGTGCTGAAGAACGCGTGTGCGCCTGGTCCGCTGCGTTCGGCTCAGGTATGTGTATGTCCGCAGCGTGAGCCAGGGTCGGCGTGACCGAGGTACTCAGCAATCGTGCGAATGTCCACCCCGGTACCACGCCACGCCGACGCCGCAGTGTGCCGCAACACATGGCGTCCGTGTTCGCGGTGAGACTCCCGGCGCTCTCCCCTCGCCGGCGAGGCCACGATGCCCGCACGCTCAAGACCGACACGCCACGTGTGGTTGAACGTGTTGCGATGCAGGGCACCGCCGTTCGGGCCGGAAAACAGAAGCGCCACCGTCACCAGGTCGCTCCCAGGCTTGCCCTTCTCGACCCACGGCAAGGTGACCTCGACCGGCGGGTGCTGGGCGATGTGCGCGCTCAACCGCAGGCCAAGCGACTCAGGCAGGGGCACAGTCCGGGTCTTGCCGCGCTTGGGCGGAGAGAACACCAGGCGTCCGCCGATCAGCCGAACCTGGCTGTACACATGCACCATACGGCCGAGGAAGTCGATGTCCTCGACGGCTACGCCGAACAACTCGCCCTGCCGATGCGCGCATCCTGCGCCGAGAAAGACCACGGGGCCGTACAGCTCGCCGAAGGCCGCGGCCATCGCCGCGACCTGCCCGAGAGTCCATGGGACGACCTTCTTACGGGCCGGGGCCGGCGGTTTCACCGACTCCGCCTTCACCGGGTTGCGCCCAACCACCTGATCGTCGACGGCGACCTCGAAGATAGCGCCCAAGGTGTCCACGACGCCCTTGATCGAGGAGGCCATGAGACTGCTCTCCATCGGCGACGTCGTTCTAATTCGCTACCTGCCGAAGGAAACATCCGGGGATTCCGCCTCATGAGCGTCATCACTCCAACCGATCGTCAGTGGCTTATGACTGCCATCGAGCTAGCTCGGAAGTGCCCGCCGTCGACGACGGCGTTTTCCGTAGGGGCCGTAATCGTGGACGCCGCGGACAACGGGATCTCTCGCGGATACTCCCGTGAAACAGACCCTCGCGTACACGCTGAGGAGGCAGCTCGCGCCAAGCTCGGGACGATCGACAAAGCCCGGCTTAAGGGTTCGACGATCTACAGCACCTTGGAGCTCTGCTCGGAAGGACGATCACGTCGCGCACATGCACCCAGCTCATCATCGAAGCGCGGATTCCCCGCGTGGTCATAGCTTGGCGTGAGCCGAGCCTGTTTGTTGCTGATTGCCAGGGGTCGAACTCCTCGCGAGTCACAGCCCGGTCTTGGAGATCCGCCGCAGGCTGGAGATCTGCCGCGAGAAGAACCCGGCCTACAGGGGGGGCTCGTCCCGTACGTACTCGTCTGAGGTGACGTCTCCTACCATCGGAGCGTGAATTCCGAAGCCGGGGCCGGTACTCAGTGGACGCTCGCCACCTACCACGACTCCGACGACTCGCACCATGTTGATCAGCCCATCACGCGCGAGCAGATTGAGCTAATTCGAGATCTCTTCGACCGGGGCGACGACGAGTGGATGGAGGCCGGCTGCTACCCAGTCGGCACCGAAATATGGCCACAGGTAAGTGCAATCCTGGCTTATGGGCCGCAAGCCCCAGGGCTCAGCTACTTCATTGAAGCTCGCGCGGTCTGACGAAGCCCGAATGCCGACGCCGCCAGTTCCGTTCCAGTTCCGTCCGAGGCCGTAAAACACCGGAAGTCGACCAGAAGCGTTGAGAGCCGTATTGCCTGGTCAGAGCGCTACTCAACGTCATCGGCGCAGGTAGAGAAGTGGCAGGCGAGAGTTCGGGCTCTACTACGACGAGTGATTTCTCGGGACGATGGACCTGGTGGATGGACGTGCCCGTTGCGTGCCCGTACGGCGGCGACCAGCGGGGACTCACGGGACTCACGGTCGCTCAACCGGCATACGCCCAGCTCACCCTTTTCCCAGGTCACACAACATGATGTCGAAAGACTTCCCAAGCTGCTAGTCACGACATACGCCGTACCGCTCCTGGCAGATATTGGGGCGGCGGAGGGGTCCGTACGGACCGGACACCTCATTCAGGCGGCTCGCAAAGCGTGAGGTCCGGCACGCCCAGGCTCCCGAAGGTGCACTGGGGGCACTTCACTCACCAGCAGAGGTCCAGCAGACGGGCTCCTCGCCAGGCTCGGCACCGTCGCAACAGTCAGCCGGATCGCCGGAGCGAGCACAGGCCCGCAGCGATGAGATAAGCCCGTGCCCGTAGATCATCAGCGAGTCCACCCGGTGCCACCCTTCGCATTGGGGATCACAACCGCCCCAGTAGATCGTAATCACATCGACACAATCTGTCATCGGTACGTCTGTTCGCATCGTTCGGTCTGCACAGACACGTCCCTCTCGCGGAACCGCCGGTTAAGGGGTGGTGCCGGATGTGCGGCCACGCGCTGGCAAGTCACAGCGTTTGACAGCGCCGTAGGACGCGGGAGTGTAGGGCATCCCTCATGCGGCGGCTCGTGGCTGTGTCTAGATGCTTGTTCTCGCGATCAGTGAGGGCACAACGAGGGTACGTGACATCAAGATCAGCCGTGAAACACCGAGAACCACCGAGACAGCCATTGCAGGTCATCAGGGTGGTCCTCCGGGTCGCCGCAGGTCGAAGCGGCGCTCAATCGCTTCCAGTGGAAGTAGAAGCGTCTCGCGTCCCGCCTGTGTGAGATGTCAGGTGATCCGGCCAGGGCACAACCAGGACACTCCACCCGGTCTGCTTCTGTGCTGAAGAACGCGTGCGCGACTGGTCCGCCGTAGTCGACACTCCACTCCGGGCACTGAGCCGTGCCGCCGCCGCAGTGTGCCGCGCCAGTGCGGTGACCGCAAACGTTCACCGGGTCGGGTGATTACGCGACATGAGTAGCTGCTCGTCCCCAGCAGCCCTGCAACGGGTGACCTCGGGGTCAAGAAGCACAAAGGCCAGCCAATCGGCGAATGTCGGCGCGGATCGACCGCCGCAGCAACCATCTCAGCGCCGGCTCCAGCAACTTCTCGGAGGCCACGCGCGGGGTGACGCGCACATGGAAGGTGAAGCGGCACCGGTCCTCGCCGAGCGGCTCGACCAACCTGCCGCCCTCGGCGTCGATCCCCGAGGTGGTGCGCCAGGCAAACGAACGACCCGGTTCCACCCAGATGACCTCGCCGCCGTTTCGATAGGTCCGGCCCACGAACCGCATCACCTCAGCAGTGGCCGTGCCCACCTGGACGATGCCTTCGGGGCGCGGCGCCATCGTGTTGACGCCCTTCCGCCAGCGTGGATCCTGGCCGTAGTCAGCGACGATCGCCCACACCAGCGCGGCCGGGCAGGCGATCTCCCTGTCCTCTTGAAGTTCGATCACCCGGCAATGCTAGAAGGCTGGTCGAGCTACAACTGAACCCGGTGAACGTTGCGGTCACCGCACTAGATGGCATCCGTTCGGAACGCGGGCCGGTGGGATCGGCCCGGCGCGGCGAGAATTCTCCGAGGCCGTGTCGATCCGGGGGCCGCTCATTCGACGTATGGGTGCGAGGGACGAGAGGCGGCCCCGCCGGAGGAGGAGAACAGGATGCCGAACTACATGCTGATCATGCGGGGCACCGACGAGTCGAACGCGGCCATGATGGCCGACATCGACGAGATGATGGCCGCGACCCGCCAGTTCATCGAGGAGATGGTCAAGGCCGGCGTTCTCCTGGCGGCGGAGGGGCTGGACGATCCGGGCCAGGGCGTCGTGGTCGACTTCAGCGGCGAGGTCCCGGTGGTCACCGACGGGCCGTACGGAGAGACGAAGGAACTGTTCGGGGGCTATTTCCTGCTCGACGTCTCCTCCAAACAGGAGGCGGTCGAGTGGGCCAAGCGGGTCCCGGCGGTCACCGGGTCGAAGATCGAGGTCCGGCGGGTGGCCGGCGAGGACGAGAGGCCGCAGGACGCCGCGGGGTCCGTCGGGGAAGAGGCCGGGCGCGAGAGCAACGGCCAGAACTGATGGGCGCGGCCGAGGTCGAGGCCGTCTGGCGGATCGAGTCGGCGCGGATCGTCGCCGCGCTGGCCCGGCTCACCGGCGATTTCGAGCTGGCCGAGGACGCGGCCCAGGAGGCGGTGGCCGAGGCGCTGGTGGCGTGGCCGCTCGACCCGCCGGCCAATCCGGCCGGCTGGCTCATGGCCACGGCCCGGCGGCGGGCCATCGACGCGATCCGCCGCCGGACCGCCCTCCAGGACCGGTACGCCCTGCTGGCGGCCGACCCGGCGGCCGACCCGGCGCTCGACGAAGAGGTCGACCCCGACAGAATCGACGACGACATCTTGGCGCTGATGTTCGTCAGCTGCCACCCGGTGCTCTCGCCTGAGGCCCGGGTGGCGCTGACCCTGCGCGTGGTCGGCGGCCTGTCCAGCGAGGAGATCGCCCGCGCGTTCCTCGTGCCCGTGCCCACCGTGCAGGCCCGCATCACCCGGGGCAAGAAGACGATCGCGGCGGCCGGAGTGCCGTTCGAGCTGCCGCCGGCCGCCGAACGCCGGGAGCGGCTGGGTGGCGTGCTCAGCGTCCTCTACGTGATCTTCACCGAGGGGTCCACGGCCACATCGGGCGACCGGCTGGTGCGCCCCGACCTCGCGTACGAGGCGATCCGGCTGGCCCGCACCCTGGCCGCGCTGCAGCCCGACGAGCCGGAGGTGCACGGCCTGCTGGCGTTGTGCGAGCTGACGGCCGCGCGCTTCCCGGCCAGGACCGGCCCGGACGGTTCGCCGATCCTGCTGGAGGACCAGGACCGGCGGCGGTGGGACTTCTCCGCGATCCGCCGTGGCCTGGCCGCGCTGGCCAAGGCGTCGACCCGCGGCCTCGGCCCCTACGGCCTGCAAGCCGCGATCGCCGCCACCCACGCGTCGGCGCCCTCGGTCGGGGAGACCGACTGGGACCGGATCGTGGTGCTCTACGAGGCCCTCGGCCGGGTCGCGCCCTCGCCGGTGGTCGAGCTCAACCGGGCCGTCGCCGTTGCCATGGCCTCGGGCCCGGCGCAGGCCCTGGCCATCGTGGACGAGCTGATCGCCTCGGACCGGCTCTCCGGCTCGCATCTGGTTCCGACCGTACGCGGGGAACTGCTGGCCCGCCTCGGCCGGCGGCAGGAGGCGCGCGCCGAGCTGGAACTGGCGGCCCGGCTGTGCGCCAACCAGCGCGAACGCTCAGTGCTGCTGCGCAAGGCGGCCGCGCTGGGCTGACTTCCCCAGCTCGACCGACGGTATTCGGGCGCGGCCCGGATGCCGTCGGTCGCGTCAGCCGGACGCCCGAACGCGAACGGCGAGAGCAGCGGCCTGCGCGGCGTGACGCGCCGCGCGGGGCTGCGTGGTGGCATGGTGCCGGTGGTGGTCAGAGCGGGATACGCCAGGATCTGGCATGCGCCGGCGCACAGGGCCCGATCTGATGATGGTCCACCGCTACAGGGATCGACCGGCACGCTTCGGCACGCGCCGGCCGATGAGCGCTGTCACCTCCCGTGACAGCGTCGGCTATCCGGCTTTCGGTAAGCCGTGCGAGTTGCTGAGAGCCGTTTTGCCGTCAGCAGGCGCGGCCGGTGCGAGCATCCCAGAGGCGGAAGCGAGCACCACGGCTGGGGGAAGAATGCTCCGGAAACTGATCGTGATACTGGGCGTGGCGGTGGCGACATCACCAGCCGCCACGGCCACGGCCACGGCCTGGGCGGGTGAGTCGCCGGCGGTTCCATCGGCGCGGGCGGTCATCGCCACTCCGCCCGGTGGTCAGGCGCGCGGTGCGTGCAGCCCCGGATCGCCGTGCGCGGCAGTCGACTGTGGTCCGGGCCGCGTCTGCGTGCCCTCTCCCAAGCAGTGCTTCACCACACCGTGCCCGCAGTACGACTGCGTGCCCGCGTCCTCGGTTCCCGGCTCGAATCACCGGCCTCCCTCTCCTGGCCGGGGGCGGCCCCGTGATCCCGAGCAGCGACCGGCCTACCCACACCAGCGGCAAACGGCGGGCCGTCCAGAGAAGTGGCCTGCCGGCACTCCCGGTCACCCGGCGCGGAGCATCGGACTGGCGATCGACCTCCGGCCGTGAACCCAGCTCGTCGGGCGCCTCTACTACACACGTAGCCGTAGACCATGCGCCTGAGGCGGGAATGCCGACACCGGGGGCCCTGAACAGCGATGCGGCGTCGATCGCCGCGGCGGCGGACACCTGAGCAGGCTCTAGGACGGACCGCGGCGGCGGGCACCGCCGCGGTCGCGCCGACGACGTCGTCTCCGCCCGGTCTCAGACCCAGAAGGTGTCGTGGCGGAGGTAGAAGTCCGCCTTCTCCTCTTCGCTCATGTCCGCGAGCGTGAGCAGGCCTTCGAAGTATCCCTCTCGCGGCGCGCCGGGCGCGAAGTGCAGCAGCATCGACGCCGGCTCTCCCGACTCGTTCCTGAACGCGTGCACGCCGCCCTCCGGGACGTGCACGAAGTCACCGGGGCCGGTGTCGATCCAGCGCCTTCCGTCGTAGATCCGCACCGTACCGGTGAGGATGTAGAACGACTCGGAGATCGACCGGTGGAAGTGTGCGGCCGGGCCGCTGGGCTGTGGTCCCATGTCCCAGCGGTAGAGCCCGAACTGCCCATTGGTCGTCGCACCGGTCGCCAGGTAGTGCACCGTGGTCCCGCTCGGGTAGTCGAGCTCGGGCGTGGCGTCCGGGCGCCGGTATGACGCCGTCGGCTCGCCCGCATCACCGTTGTAGACCGGCGGTGGATACGTCAATGGTTGTCCTCTCCTCGGGTTCGAGCCGCTCGTCGTCGGCCGAGCCGTTCGGCCTATGGACGGCGACACGCGCTGCTGAAGGTCGATTGTCGGCGCTTGTGGTGCTGAACGCTTCGTACGCCTCCCGGGTATCGCCCGGGGGCGCCGGGTGCGCACAGCGGCAGTCGCCGATCGAAGTCGACAGTACGCCGACGGCCTGCCGAGGTGTAGGTGATGCGTCCCACCGTCGGATCACGCGGCGGCGTCGCGGGTCTTCGCGTACGCCAGGGCGAGCCCGGTGCGGAACGCCCTGAGTCCATGGCGGTGACCACGGCCATCGGCAGGTCGGAGTGTCCTCTGTTTCCCCCGCAGGTCCTGTAGGGTCGCCGGAAAATCCGAGGCGTCCTGAGCCTCCGAGGCACGTTAGAGGTCGTCGCACCGTTGATTGAGCACCTGGTCGAGCACAGCACGAAGCCAGGACAGGGCGGAGCTCAGCGGTTGGCGAATACCGCCAGGTCGGAGAGGGCGTCTTCCGCGCGGACGGGCTCGGCGTGGGGAGCGCTGCCGGCTCCGGACGCGTCTCCCCGGCCGCGGCCCGCGAGGCGGCAGGCGAGGCAGTCGCCGTGGCCTGTCATCGGGTCCTTCGCCCGCCAGTCCCACTGCTCGGGGGGACGGGGGCCACTGGGCTTGCCCCAGCCCGCCAGGTGCAGGGCCCACGTGACCAGACCGCCCAGGACGATGACGCCGATGCCCAACCAGACGCCGAGGGACGAGGCGGCGCACATCGCCACGCCGATCGTCGCGCAGCCGCACAGCACGACGACGCAGCCGGTCCAGCCCGCGACTGTGTGCCCGAGATCCACGTCGTCGTGCATGCCGCTCATGATTCTCCTCGACGATGCGAGACAATTAACTTACGAACTAAACATCTTAGATTCTAAGGAGATTGCGGATGGACGGCAAGCCGCGCCCGGCGGCCACACCCGAGCAGGCTCTCGCCGGGATGGACCAGCTGATCGCACTCAGCCTGGTCGGGCAGCACGACATCGCCCAGCGGCTCGGACTGAACGTCACCGACCTCACCTGCCTGGGCTTCGTCCTGGCGGCGGGGGACGACCCGATCAGCGCGGGCACGCTCGCCGAGCAGGCCGGCCTCACCACAGGCGCGGTGACCGGTGTGCTGAACCGGTTGGAGAAGGCCGGGTACGCGCACCGGCAGCCGGACCCCGAGGACCGCCGCCGCGTACGCGTCGTCGCCGACCCGGCCGCGGTCGCGACCGCCGCGGCCGTCTACGAACCCTTCTACCGGCGGTTGAACGAGCTGTTCGCCGACTACACGCCCGCGGAGATCGCCGTGCTGTCCGACTGGTTCACCCGCGCGGGCGACCTGATGCGGAGCTACCTGGAGGAGATCCGGAGCGACCAGCTCGCCGCAATGCCTCGCGCCCGGCGCACGCGGAGCCGTTGAGGCCGTCGTGCCCTGCCGCCGAACTCTGCCCGTCGCGCCCTGCCGCCGTCACCCCTGCCCGCCGCTCACCCGACCCGGCCCCGCCGGGCGTCCCGCCCGGCCGGCCACTGTGTGTGGGCCGGGTCAGCGCTCGTCGACGACCCGGCCGTTCAGGGCGGTGGCCTCCTTGGTCAGGGCCATGGTCAGCGGCGCCTCCGGGAAGGTGGGCAGGGCGGCGAGCGCGGCGCCCATCTGCGCGCCGCTCCCCCAGTGCCAGGTGTCGGTGTAGGCGCCGTCTTCGAGCTGGACCAGCACGGTACGGGTGAGGCCGGGGTGCCTCTCCCTGATGGTCGCGATCAGCGAGCTCCTGCGGGCCAGGAACTCCTCCAGGTCGGCCTCGGGGACGGAGTAGCGGTGCGAGCGGACGGCGGACATGTCGGTGTCTCCTTCTCTGCGTGGGGATCGGGGTGGGGGGCTTACCAGCTGCCGGCGATCTGCCGGACCGGGGCGTTCAGGCGGTTGAAGAGGTTGGTGACGGCGGTCATCAGCAGGATCGAGGCGAGCTGCTTCTCGTCGAAATGGTCGGCGGCGTTGTCCCAGACCTCGTCGGATACGGCGTCGGCGCGGTCGGCCAGCCGGGTCGAGGCCTCAGCCAGCTCCAGCGCGGCCCGCTCGGCGTCGGTGTAGTACGGGGTCTCGCGCCAGGCGCTGACCAGGCCGATCCGCTCGTCGCTCTCGCCGAGCTTGCGCAGGCTCTTCAGGCCGCTGTCGACGCAGGCGCTGCAGCCGTTGATCTGGCTGACCCGCAGGTGGACCAGCTCCAGGAGCTCCTGGGGGAGACCCTGCGACTGAGCGGCCTTCATCAGTTCCATGATCGGCTTCATCGCGGCGGGGATGATCGCGGCGGGGTTCTTCATCCGGGCTTCCATCGTGGGTCCTCCGTATCGGTTTCGGTGAGATCCGTCTCGGTTCGTGTGAGATCAGAGTGGCCGCCCGGATTGATACATTCGCTATGCGCGCACGATGTGATCGTGATGGGGGGACGATGCTGCGCTTCACCCTGCTCGGCCCCGTCCAGATGGTCGTCGACGGCGCGCCCCTGTCGGGCATCGCCCCACGTCATCGGGCTGTCCTTGCCTACCTTCTGCTCAACGCCGGCCGGGTGATCGGCATCGAGCGGCTGATCGACGCGATGTGGGGCTATGACCGGCCCGACACCGCCCGGTCGCAGATCCACGCCTCGATCACCGCGATCCGGAAGGTCCTGCGCGGCGCGGGAGTCGTAGGGCTCCTGGAGACCCGTGCCGGCGGCTACGTCGCGCAGCCGGAGCCCGGACAGGTCGACGCGCAGGAGTTCACCGAGCTCGTGGCCGCGGGCGAGCTGCGCAAGGCGCTGGACCTGTGGAGCGGCGAGGCCCTGGAGGACGTGCACGCGCATTTCGTCACCGGTGTCCGGGAGCTCTGGAACGACCGGCGGTTGTCGGCGTATGAGCGCCTGGTGGAGGGCGAGCTCGCCGCCGGGCGGCACGGCGATCTGCTCGACGAGCTCGCGACCCAGGTGGCCGCCAACCCGCTCCGCGAGAAGCTCAACGGCCATCTCGTCGTGGCCCTGCACCGGGCGGGGCGGCAGCCCGACGCCCTGGCCGCCGCGCGCGCCTACCGTACGGCTCTCGCGGACGACCAGGGCCTCGACCCCGGGCATGCCTTCACCGAACTGGAGCGCGCGGTCCTGGCGGACGATCCGGCCCTGAGGCTGGCCGTCCCGGCGCCGGTGGCTCCCCGGCCGCCGTCCCCCTCCACCTTCCTGCCTTACGACATTCCCGACTTCTCCGGACGGACCGCCGAACTGGAGCGGCTCGCGGACGAGCACCACAACGAACACGACGAGCCGGCGGTCGTCACGATCGACGGCATGGCCGGGATCGGCAAGACCGCTCTCGCCGTCCACGTGGCCCACCGGCTGGCCGCCCGTTATCCGGACGGCCGGCTCTTCATCGACCTGCAGGCCCACACTGTGGGCCGGGAGCCGATCGACGCCGCCGCAGCGCTGGAGACACTCCTCCGCCAGCTCGGGGTGCCCGCCGACCGCATCCCGGTCACCCCGGCCGAGCGGAGCGCCCTCTGGCGTGCCGAGCTGGCCGATCGCCGGGTGCTCGCCGTACTGGACAACGCTCTCGACGCCGAGCACGTGCGTCCCCTGCTGCCGGGACGCTCCGGCACTCTCGTCCTGATCACCAGCAGGCGGCGGCTCGTCGACCTGGACGGCGCCCAGGCGTTGTCGGTGGACGTGCTGGACGAGGCGGACGCCGCCGAGCTGTTCGAGCGGATCGTGGGCGAACGCGCGCACCGGGAGCCGGACGCCGTACGCGAGGTGCTGCGGCTGTGCGGGCACCTCCCGCTCGCCATCCGGATCTCCGCCGCCCGCCTGCTGCATCGCCCGCGCTGGACCGTGTCCTATCTGGCCGGGCGGCTGCGGGACCATCGCCGACTCCTGGACGGGGTGTCGGCGGCCTTCGCCCTCTCCTACGAGCAGCTCCACGAGGAGGAGCAGCGGATGTTCCGCCTGCTCGGGCTGGTGCCGGGGCGCGACATCGACGTCTGCGGCGCGGCCGCGCTGGCCGGGACCTCCGAGGAGGAGGCCGAGGAACTGCTCGAAGGCCTCCTCGACGCCCACATGCTCCTGCAGCTCGAACCGGGCCGCTACACCTTCCACGACCTGCTCCGCGAGCACGCCCGCTCGCTCGCCGAGGACGACGGCGCCGTCATGCGGGTGCTCACTTACTACCTGCACCGCTCCCGCGCGGCGATGGACCGGCTCTTCCCGTTCACGGTCGGCCAGCGTGAGGGCATCCCGCAGCCGGCCGCCCCGATCGCGCCCATCCGCGACGCCGCGGAGGCGATCGCCTGGCTCGACGCCGAGCGCTCCAACATCATCGCGACCGCCGTCCACGGACCTGAGATCTGCCTGGGCATGCTGGCCCTGGCGATGCGCCCCTACCTGGACCGGCACGCGCATCACGACGACGCGCTCACGCTCCACACCCTGGCGCTGCGGCGCAGCCGCATGCTCGGCGATCCCGGGGTCCAGGCGCGAGCGCTCACCGACCTGGCGCGGACCTACTGGCGGCTCGGCGAGTACGAGCGGGCGGAGGAGCACGCCCATCAGGCCCTCGACGCGTGTGAGGAGGCCGGCGAACGGGCCCGGGCGCTGCTCACCCTGGGGAACGTGGCCCTGCGCCGCGGCCGGGACGAACAGGCGGAGCGATACCTCAAGCAGGCGCTCGACCTCACCCGCCTTGATACCGACACCTGGGGCGAGGCCAACGTGCTCGGCATCCTCGCCCTTCTCCTCGACCGGGCCGGCCGCCCTGAGGAGGCCCGGCGCCATCTCGACCTGGCGCTGGCACTCCACCGCAAGGTGGGCGATCCGGCGGGAGAGGCTGCGATCCTCGACCACCTCGGCGTCGTCCTCCGGCGCCGGGGCGAGCTCGCCCAGGCGCGTATCCGCCATGCGCAGGCCGCGGCGGTCTACCGCACCCTCGGCAACACCGCCGACGAGGCGGCCGCGCTCAACGGGCTGGCCGAGGCGGCGGACGACCCGGCTCGGGCTGCCGAGGAGCACACGACCGCACTCGCGCTCGCCGACCTGGCGCGTAACCGGCCGGAGCAGGCGCGCGCCCACGACGGGCTGGCACGCGCCCACCTCGCGCTCGGGCACGCGGAACAGGCGGGTGAGCACGGGCGGCTGGCTCTCGGCCTCTACCGCGAGCTCGGTGTTCCGGATGCCGAGAAGGTCCGCAACCTCCTGGAGAGCACCGGAGAGTCCGCGAGGCAGGACCACCCTGCGCCCGTGGGGTCGTGACCGCTCCGGCGCAGGACGGCTCCGGCCGCCTCGGACCGGCTCCCGGCGAGACCGTCAGCCGCCGAGCACCGCGGTGAGGGCCGTCAGCGCCTCGGCTGCGTCGTCGCCGGTGGCGAGCAGCGTCACGGTCTGCCCATTCGTGGCGCCCAGGCCCATCAGCGACAGCACGCTGCGCACGTCGACCGAGCGGGAGCCGTACGAGAGGGTGACGGCCGAGGTGAAGGCGGCGGCGGCCTGGGCGAGCGCGCTCGCGGGGCGGGCGTGCAGGTCCTCGGTCAGGACGATCGCGCGCTCGCCGGTGTGAGCCTCGGAAACCGCCGGCGCAGAGGTCGCCGTCGGTTCCAGGGTCGCCGTCGGTTCCAGGGTCGCCGTCGGTTCTAGGGTCGCCGTCGGTTCTAGGGTCGCCGTCGGTTCAGGGGGAACTGTGGCAGGGGCCGCCGTGCGCTCGGAGGTTGCGGTGGGCGCAGAGGTTGCCGTGGGCGCAGAGGTTGCGGTGGGCTCAGAGCTTACGGACATGCCACGCCTCCTCGGCCGCCGCCAGCACACCGTCCAGCGACGCCCCGCCGCCCGCCGCGACGACCGCGGAGATGGCGCCCTCCACGAACGGCACGTCGGCGATCACGACATGGTCCGGGGACTGCAGCAGCCTGGCGGTGAGCACCGAGCTGCCGAGGTCGGGGATCAGCACGACGCCGTCCCCCCGGTCCACCTCCTCGATGGCGGCGGTCACCCGGTCGGGGCTCGTGCCGAGACCGCCGTCCTCGGTGCCTCCCGCCGCCGCGAGCGGCACGTGCGCGCCGCCGATCTGCCTGGCCAGCGCGGCCACCTCCGCGGCCAGGCCGCTGCTGTGTGAAATGAGTACGATGCCAACCATTCGTTATTCCTGAAGATCGTTCGGCATAATCGAAAAGTGATCCAGTCGGTGGAGCGCGCCGCGCTCATCCTGAAGGTCCTCGGGTCAGGCGCCCCCCGGCTCGGGGTCACCGAGATCGCCGAGCGGGTGGGCCTGGCCAAGCCGACCGTGCACGGACTGCTGCGCACGCTCGCCGCCTGCGAGCTCGTCGTGCAGGACCCCGACACCGGCAAGTACGCGCTCGGGCCCGCCGTGCTGCAACTCGGCAACGCCTACCTGGAGGGGTCGGAGCTGCGAGCCAGGAGCCTGCTGTGGGCCGACTCCCTGGCCCAGCGCGTCAACGAGGCCGTGTGGGTCGGCACGCTGTCGGGGAACCGGGTGATCGTGCTCCACCATGTGTTCCGGCCCGACGACGTCGTGCAGATCCTGGAGGTGGGCGCGGCGATTCCGTGGCACGCCTGCGCGCTCGGCCACGCGATCGCCGCGCACGACCCGCGCGGCGACGAGCTGCTGTCGGACGACCTCGCCCCGCTGACCGGGCTCACCAGGACCGCCCGCGACGATCTGGAGCGGGCGCTCGCGGACGTGCGCCGCCGGGGGTACGCGGTCGAGGACCAGGAGGCGGCGCTGGGAGACGCGGGCGTCGCCGCGCCCGTCTTCTCCCGGGACGGCTCGGTGGCCGGCGCCGTCGCCGTGGTCGGACCGGTCGAGCGGGTGCTGGACCTGGCGCGGCGGGAGGAGATCGCGCTGGCCGTGCGCGAGACCGCCCGGGCGGTCTCGCGCGACCTCGGCGCGCCCCGCTCCGCCGTGCCCGGCGGCTCGGCCGTCTGAGCGGACCCGGCCGTTTGAGCAGGCCCGGCCGTCTGAGCGGACCCGGCCGTCTGAGCAGGCCCGGTTGCCTGAGCGGACCTGGCTGCTTGAATCGGCCTGATTCCTCGCGGCCCGGCCGCTTGAGCGGGCGCGGCTCCTCGCGGCCCGGCCGCGGCTCGCGGTCATCGGGAGGCGGCCGCCTTCAGCGCGCCGAACAGCAGAGCCGTCGAGGCGGCGCCGGGATCCTCGTGCCCGACGCTGCGCGGCCCCAGGTAGCTGGCCCGCCCCTTGCGCGCCTGCAACGGGACCGTCGCCCTGGCGCCCTGCTCGGCCGCGGCGGCCGCCGCCTCCAGCGCCTCCTCCGGCTTCAGCCCGTCCCGTACGGCCTGGGCCAGCGCCTCAGCGGCCGGGGCGAGGGCGTCGACCATGGTCTTGTCGCCTTCGGCCGCTGCGCCGAGACGTTGGACGCCGGCCAGGGCCGCGTTCAGGCCCGTGCTCAGCTCGGCCGGCGAGATCTCCGGGGCCTCGCCGAACGCCTTGCCCATCTCACGGAAGGCGGTGCCGTACAGGGGGCCCGAGGCGCCGCCGACCTTGCGGATGAGCGTGGAGCCGACGAGGACGAGGAGCGCGCCCGGGGTCTGCGGGGAGGCGCCGGCCAGCGCCTCCTGCGCGGCGGTGAACCCGCGGTCGAGGTTGGCGCCGTGGTCGGCGTCGCCGATCGCGGCGTCCAGTTGGGTGAGGTGGTCGCGCTGCGCCCGTACGGCGGTGGCGATCTCCTCGATCCAGGCGGCGAAGAACTGGGTGTTCACGAGGGGACTCCAGAGGTTCGGATGGCGGTCAGCGGCCCCAGCGCAGCGCGGGTGTCTCCACCGGCGCGTCCCAGAGCCGGGTGAGCTCGCCGGTCAGCGAGCACGTCGTCACCGAGAAGCCTTGCATGTCGAGGCTGGTCACGTAGTTGCCGACCAGGCTGCGCACCGCCGTCGCGCCCTTCTCCCGCAGGTACGCCTCCACCTCGGCGAAGACGATGTACAGCTCGATGAGCGGGGTCCCGCCCATGCCGTTGACCATGACGAGCGTCTCGCCGGACAGCGGCAGGTCGGCGTCGATCGCGTCCATCGCGGTACGGACGATCTCCCGGGCCTCGCGCATCGGGGCCCGGGTCCGGCCGGGTTCGCCGTGGATGCCGATGCCGAGCTCGATCTCCGTGTCGCTCAGCTCGAACGTCGGCTTGCCCGCGGCCGGGACCGTGCAGGGCGTCAGCGCCACCCCGAACGAGCGGCTGCGCTCGTTGACCTCCCGGGCGACCCGCGCCACCTCGGCCAGGGGCGCGCCGGTCTCGGCCAGCGCGCCGGCGATCTTCTCCACGAACAGCGTGGCCCCGGTGCCCCTGCGGCCCGCCGTGAACAGGGAGTCCTGCACCGCCACGTCGTCGTTGACGAGCACGGTCGCCACCTCGACGCCCTCGTCGCCGCTGAGCTCGGCGGCCATCTCGAAGTTCAGCACGTCGCCCGTGTAGTTCTTCACGATGTGCAGCACGCCCGCGCCGCCGTCCACGCCCTTGGTCGCCTCGATGAGCTGGTCGGGCACGGGGGAGGTGAAGACCTCGCCTGGACAGGCCGCGTCGAGCATGCCGTAGCCGACGAACCCGCCGTGCAGCGGCTCGTGACCGGAACCGCCGCCGGAGACCAGGCCGACCTTGCCCGGCCGGGGGGCGTCGGCGCGGAAGACCACCTTGTTCTCGATGTCGACGCGGAGCGAGGGGTGCGCCGCGGCGATGCCGCGGAGCGCGTCGGTGACGACGGAATCGACACTGTTGATGAGCTTCTTCATGATGCGGTCCCTACTGCCGTGGTCGTGCTCTCCAGCTTCGTCCTTCCTCGCGAGGCCGCAAGCGCCGTGTAGGCGAGTGCCCCGATCAGTCCGCCCGCGAACTCCCCGATGAAGTAGGCCGGCAGCTGGTCCCAGCTCACCGCACCGCCCAAGGCCGCGTCCACGAGGAACGGGCCCGCGTAGCGGGCCGGGTTGATCGCGGCCCCGGTCACCGGGCCCACGATGACGATGATCGCGAAGACGATCGCGCCGATCGCCATCGGCGCCCATCCGGGCGCGGCCCGCCTGTCGAGCACGCCGAAGACGACGAAGACCAGGATGAACGTGCCGATCGCCTCGATCAGCGTGCCGCGGGCGAAGCCGACCTCGGCGGCGTACGCGGTCACGCCGCCTCCGGCGGCCCTGGCGGCGTCCGCGCCGAGCGTCGCGAAGATCCCGAGCGCGCCGGCGAGCGCCCCGGCGACCTGCGCGGCGACGTAGCCCGGCACCTCACGCCAGGGGAAGCGCCCGGTCGCGGCGAGGGCGACCGTGACCGCCGGGTTGATGTGGGCACCGGAGATGTGTCCGATGGCGTACACCGTGCCCACGATGACCAGCATGAACGCGAAGCTGATCATGCCGAGCTGCGCCATGGAGAAGGGGGCGTGGGATTCGGCGGCGATGACCCCGGTCGCCGCGGCCGAGCCGGCGCCGACGTACACGAGGAAGGCGGTGCCGAGCAGTTCTGACAGGAGCTTCTGGAACGCGGAGGGGGGTGAGTCGTTCATGAGACCGTCCAGAGTGTGAACGTCGTTCGATAATGCCGAACGCGATTTCATAGAAGTTAAATCTGGAGGCCATCCACGTCAAGGCCCGCCGCGAGAATGCGACTGCCTTCCAACAGGTGGCGGGAGGGCGGGAAGACGGTGGCCGGACGGCCGGCCCGGGTGCGTGCCACCGGCCTGCGTGTGAGGTGCGTCACTGCCGTTCATGGGAAGACGGGGTCCCTCGTCTTCAGTGCTGAGCGCGACTTCATCAGCGCAACGAACGGAGACGACATGAGGATCTTCATCGCCGGGGCGTCCGGGGCGATCGGCGCCCGGCTCGTCACCCAGCTGGTGGCCCGGGGCCACCAGGTGGTCGGCACGACCCGCTCACAGGCCAAGACCGGGCCGCTGCGCGCGCTGGGCGCCGAACCGGTCGTCGTCGACGCGCTCGATCCGGACTCGGTGGCCGACTCGGTGGCCAAGGCCGCGCCCGAGGTGATCGTCCACCAGCTCACCGCGCTGAGCGGGCCGTCGGGCATGCGGCAGGTCAAGCGGATGGCGGCCGCCACCAACCGGCTGCGTACGGAGGGCACCGACCACCTGCTGGCGGCGGCGCGCGCGGTCGGCGTCGGCAGGTTCGTGGCGCAGGGCAACTCCTTGTGGATGGAACGCACCGGCGGACCGGTCGCCGACGAGACCGGCCGGATCGAGCCGAATCCGCCCGCCGACGCCGCGGCGGCGGTGGCCGCGCTGCGCCACGTGGAGGACGCGGTGACCGGCATCACCTGGGCCGACGGCATCGTGCTCCGCTACGGTTCCTTCTACGGCCCCGGGACCGGCCTCAGCGCCGCGCCGGACGCGGTCATGACCGAGCAGATCCGCAAGCGGAGGTTCCCCATCATCGGCAGCGGCGATGGCGTGTGGTCGCTGGTGCACATCGCCGATGCCGCAGCGGCCACCGTCGCGGCCGTCGAGGAAGGCGAGACCGGGATCTACCATGTCGCCGATGACGACCCGGCGCCGGTGCGCGTCTGGCTGCCCTACCTGGCCCGCACGCTCGGCGCCGAACCGCCGCGCCGCGTGCCGGCCTGGCTCGCCCGCCCGCTGGCCGGCGAGGGCGCGGTCGACATGATGACGCGGGCCCGCGGGATCTCATGTGAGAAGACCAAGCGCGAACTGGGGTGGACGCCGCAGCACCCGAGCTGGCGCACCGGGTTCGTTCACGGATTGAGCTGACCCGGCATGTCCACCTCGGATCTGTACGGCGAGCTGCGGCCGCGCGCCTTCGCCATCGCCTACCAGATGCTCGGCAGCGTCGGCGAAGCCGAAGACGTGGTGCAAGAGGCGTTCCTGCGGCTGCACCAGACCCAGCGTGGAGGCGAGACGATCGCCTCACCGCGGGCCTACATCGCCACCCTGGTCACTCGGCTGGCCATCGACCAGTTGCGCTCGGCACGCGTACGGCGGGAGCGATACGTCGGCGAGTGGCTACCGGAGCCGCTCGCCACCGATCCCTCGCCGGGGGAGCACGCGGAAACCGCCGACTCGCTGTCGCTGGCCGTCCTGGTGCTGCTGGAAAGCCTGACGCCACAGCAGCGGGCCGCGTTCCTGCTACGCGAGGTGTTCGACTATCCGTACCCGGAGGTCGCCGAGATCGTCGGCACCGACGTGGACAGCACGCGGCACCTGGTCGCCCGCGCCCGCAGACACCTCCAGCAGCGCCGCCCGCGCTACCACGCCTCTCGGCAGCAGCGCCAACAGCTCGCTCGGCGCTTCTTCGCCGCCGTCGAACACGGCGACCTGAGCGCGCTGGAAGAGCTGCTGGCGCAGGATGTGGCGATGCACGGCGACGGCGGCGGCAAGGTGCCGGCGCTCGGACGGCCGGTCAACGGACGCCGGCGCGTGGCGCGCGTCCTGGCGGCGATGGCGCCCCTGCTGGCCCGTGCCGGCGGCGTTCGCTTCCACCTCACGCAGGTCAACGGCCAGCCGGGGGCCCTGGTCTTCGACGCCCGCGACCTACTGGTCGGGGTGATGGGACTGGACATCGCCGACGACCGGATCCAGACCATCCACTCCATCGTCAACCCCGACAAGCTCCGGCACTTCGACCGGGTCGGCGACCTCGGCGCCCTGGTACGCCCGGAGCACGGGGGAACCGGCAAGGGCTGAACCGCGCTCAGCGGCCTCCACTCCATCCGTGCCCCTGGGCGCGTCCCACGGCGTCCGTACGCCTGATCATGATTGGACGACTCGATGAACCTCGCACTGTGGCTCGTCGCCGGACTGCTGGCCGTGATAGCCCTGACCGGCGGTGCCATCAAGGCATTCGTGCCGAAGGAGAAGCTTGCCGCGACTCCAGGTGGAGCATGGACGCGAAGCGTCAGCGCCGGCGGAGTCAAGACCCTCGGCGTCCTCGAGATCCTCGCCGCAGCCGGCTTCACACTGCCCGCCGCGGCCGGCATCGCACCGGACCTGGTGCCGGTGACAGCCCTCTGCTGGATCGCGCTGATGGCCGGAGCGATGATCACTCACGGCCGTCGCCGCGAATTCCGGTTCGCGGCGCTGAACCTGGCCTACCTCGCGCTTGCCCTGTTCGTCGCCTGGGGCCGCTTCGGTCCCGGCGCATTCACCGGCTGACCGGCCACTCCCACGACGGTGCCGGGGTCAGGCCGGCGGACTTGGCCTGACCCCTCAGCACAACGCAGCCGAACTGCCGCCCCTGCGATCTGGGTGCCCCTGCGATCCGGAGGTGCGTGCTCCGCGCCGGCGTCCGCTCCCGCTGCCGGGCCGAGGTCGCGCCACCGTCGCCGGAAAACCGTTTGAGCCTGACTTTCGCGCTCCCGTAGGGTGCCTGCGGCCCCGTCGCAGCGAGGACAGAGGACATAAGCGCGTGACCCCGCCTGCTCTTCAGACCTGACACCTTCTTCCGCTCACCTTCAAGCCGACCGTTCCGTCGGCTCTGCCGGGCTGCCCGTGCGCGCCCGGTCATGCAGCGTTTGAGGCCGCGCGCAATCGGCCTCGTGTCAGGTCTAGAGAGATCATGTCTTCACAACCTCATACTGTGCTGCCCTGGGTCGTCCGCCGGACCGGGCTGCCTCTGCTGTCGTTGCGGTGCGTGGACTGCCGGTCGGAGTCCGCCACCACCGGCGAGGGCAGGTTCCGCGTCAACGCCAACGGCAAGCTGCTGGACGTGTGGCTGCTGGTCCGCTGCGTGTCCTGCGGCCGTACGAGCAAGCTCGGCGTGCACGAGCGAGCGCCGGTCAGCTCGTTCACTCTGGCCGAGCTCGACGGCTACCACGCCAACGATCCGGAGCTGGTGGCGTCCACGCTGCTGGATCCGCTGTTCGCCCGGCGCAACCGCTTCGCTCTCGACTGGAAGGGGGCCTGGCGGCTGGACGCTCCGTCGGCACGGCTCGACGATGCGTGGCCCGTCCGGGTGGAGGTCGTCTTCGACGATCCGGTGCCGGTGCGCCCGGAGCGGCTCATCGCGCACGGGCTCGGCCTCAGCAGGAACGAGGTGCTGCGCCGGATCAAGTGCGACATACCGCTGCGCCGTCCGACGAGCGCCGGGTTCACCTTCACCGTGCTGGCGGGGGACTAGCGGCGTGTAGCCGTGGCGCGTGATCCCCTCACGCGTCCGTGCGTCACACCTCGGCCAGGGGCGGCTCCGGAGGCCCGGAGCCGCCCCTGGTCGCCCGGAGACGCCCCGAGCCGCGCCGAGCTGTCCCCGGGGCGGCCGGGATGCGCGCCGCGTCTGGCGTCGCCCGCATGATTTGGACGATCATCGTCGCGTACGGTTCACCCGCGTCTGATATGGCGTTCCGGTGGGCCGGTGTAGGAGTATCGCAGGGGCCTGAATCAAGGGAGGCGTTGATGTCGGTGTTGCGGGATCTGGTGGACGGCATCCGGAGCGGGGGGATCGAGGTGCTCGACCTCACCGCGCCGCTGAGCGACAAGACGCCGATCCTGTTGCTGCCCGAGCCGTTCGGCCAGACGGTGCCGTTCTCGATGCAGGAGATCAGCCGGTACGACGACCGCGGCCCGGCCTGGTACTGGAACAACTTCACCACGGGCGAGCACACCGGCACGCACTTCGACGCGCCGGTCCACTGGGTCACCGGGCGCGACGGCGAGGACGTGTCGCAGGTGGCTCCCGCCAAGCTGATCGCCCCCGCCGTGGTGCTCGACTTCAGCGCGCAGTCCGCCGCCGACCCCGACTTCCTGCTGGAGGTCGACCACGTCAAGGCGTGGGAGGCCGAGCACGGACCGCTGCCCGACGGCGGCTGGCTGCTCTACCGCACTGGGTGGGACGCCCGCGCCCACGACCAGGCGGAGTTCCTGAACGCGGACGAGACGGGGCCGCACACGCCGGGCATGTCGATCGCCTGCGCCCGCTACCTCGCGGAGGAGACGCCGATCGCGGGCATCGGGACGGAGACCGTCGGCACCGACGCGGGCGCGGCCCACTCCTTCGACCCCGCCTTCCCGTGCCACTCCTTCCTGCTCGGCGCGGGGAAGTACGGCCTGACCCAGCTGCGCAACCTTGACCGGCTGCCGCCCACCGGCGCGGTGGTGGTCGCGGGCCCGCTGCCGATCGTCGGCGGCTCGGGCAGCCCGGTCCGCGTGCTCGCGCTGGTGGAGCGGTGAACGTCGCGGAGGCCGTCGGCGCGGCCCTCGCCGCCCTCGGCGTACGGGCGGCCTTCGGCGTCGTCGGGAGCGGCAACTTCCACGTCACCAACTCCCTCGTCGAGCACGGCGTGCGCTACGTCGCGGCGCGGCACGAGGGCGGGGCCGCCACGATGGCCGACGCCTACGCCCGGATGAGCGGCACGGTCGCCGTGCTCACCGTCCACCAGGGGCCGGGCCTGACCAACGCGCTGACCGGTGTCACCGAGGCGGCCAAGAGCCGCACCCCGCTGCTCGTGCTCGCCCCGGAGGTGACCTCGCCTACCTCCAACTTCCGGATCGACCAGACCGCGCTCGCCGAGGCCGTGGGCGCGCACTGCGCCAGGGTCGGCTCGGCCGCCACGGTCGTGGACGACACCGTGATGGCCTTCCTCGCCGCCCTGCTCGGACGCCGGACGGTGGTGCTCAACCTGCCCCTCGACGTGCAGGCTGAGTCGCTGCCCGACGAGGCCGCCGACGCCGTACGCGAACTGCTGGCCGGACGGGGCGGCGCGCACCGCGACGTGGCGAGCCGCGTGCCTGCGGCGTGGGGGCTGACGTTCCCCGTCGAGGCCGGGGACGACGAGGAGTCGCGGGGCATTACCGCCGAGCCGTCCGACGAGCTGACGCGGTTCGCGCGGATGCTCGCGGAGGCCGAGCGGCCGGTCTTCGTGGCCGGCCGGGGAGCCCGCGGCGCGCGGCGGGAGCTGGAGGCGCTCGGCGAGCGGGTGGGGGCGCTGTTCGCGACCTCCGCGGTCGCCAAGGGCCAGTTCCACGGCAGCCCGTGGGACCTCGACGTGAGCGGCGGTTTCGCCACCCCGCTCGCGGCCGAGCTGATCCGCCGCGCCGACCTCGTCGTCGGCTGGGGCTGCTCGTTCACCATGTGGACCACCCGGCACGGCGCGCTGATCGGGCCGGAGACCAGGGTCGTCCAGGTGGACCTCGACTCCGACGCGCTCGGCGTGCACCGCGAGATCGACCTCGGCGTGGTCGGCGACGTACGCGAGACCGCGCGGGCGGTCGCCGCTCTGCTCGGCGAAGGCGAGCCTGCGGCGGAGGGCGAGACGGGGACGCGCGGCTACCGCGCTCCGGAGATCGCCGAGCGCATCGCCCGCGAGGGGCGCTGGCGCGACGTGCCGTACGAGGACCTGAGCGCCGGAGGGCGCATCGACCCCCGCACGCTGACGATCGGGCTCGACGACCTGCTCCCGCAGGAGCGGCTGGTGGCCGTCGACTCGGGGAACTTCATGGGATATCCGTCGATGTTCCTCACGATCCCGGACGGCAGCGCGTTCTGCTTCACCCAGGCCTACCAGTCGATCGGGCTCGGACTGGCGACCGCGATCGGCGCGGCCGTCGCGCGGCCCGACCGGCTCGCGGTCGCCGCCCTCGGGGACGGCGGGGCCCTGATGGGCGTCGCCGAACTGGAGACGGTCGTACGGCTCGGCCTGCCGATGGTGGTCGTGGTCTACGACGACGAGGGATACGGCGCGGAGGTCCACCATTTCGGCCCGCACGGGTTCCCGCTCGGCGCGGTCACCTTCCCGCCCGCCGACATCGCGGGGATCGCGCGGGGCTTCGGCTTCGAGGCGGTGACCGTGCGGCGGGAGGAGGACCTGTCGGGGGTCGCAGAGTGGCTGAAGGGGCCGCGCGACAGACCCCTGCTCGTCCACGCGAAGGTCACCGCCGACCGCCCGTCGTGGTGGCTGGAGGAGGCCTTCCGCGGCCACTGACCGGGTGGGCACGAGGCCGGAGTGGCCACTGACCGGGTGGGTACAGGACCGGAGCTGCCGCCGACCGGGCGCAGGGGACGGGAGCGGAGCTGCCGCCGGCCGGGTGCCGGGGGCCGGAGCGGCGCCGCCAAGAAGAGGACTTTCGACCCGTAAAAGCTACTGACGCGTAGGTTACGGTTCAGGCATGGCTGAGATCGTGTACCCGCCGGTCCTGTGGACCGCGCTGACCGCCTTCAAACTGCTCGACCTGAGGTTCCGCATGGAGGGCACGGAGCGGATACCCCGCAGCGGCGGCGCGGTCCTGGTGAGCAACCACGTCAGCTACCTCGACTTCATCTTCGCCGGCTTCGCCGCCCACCCGGCCGGGCGGCTGGTCCGGTTCATGGCGAAGAAGGAGGTCTTCGACCACCCGGTGTCGGGCCCGCTGATGCGCGGCATGCACCACATCCCGGTGGACCGGTCGGCCGGAGCGGGCGCCTACGACGCCGCCGTACGGGCGCTCAAGGACGGTGAGATCATCGGCAACTTCGCCGAGGCGACGATCAGCAGGTCGTTCACGATCAAGGAGATCAAGAGCGGCCCGATCCGGATGGCGGCCGAGGCCGGGGTGCCCGTGATCCCGGTCGCCCTGTGGGGCGGTCAGCGGCTGTGGACCAAGGGCCGGCCCCGCAAGCTGCTGCAGCGCCACGTCCCGATCACGATCCTGGTCGGCGAGCCGATGCCTCCCGGTCCGGGCGACGACCTCGCCGCGCTCACCGGGGAGCTGCGGCGGCGGATGGCGGACCTGCTCGACGAGGCCCAGCGGACCTACCCCGACCAGCGGCGGGGCGTGTGGTGGCAGCCGGCTCACCTCGGCGGCACGGCGCCCACCCCGGAGGAGGCCGCCGCGCTCGACGCCGCCGCCCGGCCCCGCCGCGCATAGGGGTCCGGAGGTCTGTCCGGTTCCGCAACACGGCCGTTACGCCGGAGGGTTGACCGGCGGTCAAGGGGCGGGGATAACTGAGCCGTAGCCGAGCCCGGGGGACTCGCAACCCGTACCTTGGAGCCGTGGATGAGCATCGTGCCCCCGCCCCCGCTGGTCGGACGCGCCACTGAGCTGCGGACTCTCATCGACGCGGTGACCCGCCCCCCGGCGGTCGTGCTGGTGGAGGGCGAGGCGGGCATCGGCAAGACCCGGCTCGTCCGCGCCGCGCTCGACCGCCTGCCGTCGGGCGACCGGGCCGTCCTCCTCGGCTACTGCCACCAGATCCGCGAGCCCTTCCCGTATGGGCCGGTCTTCGAGGCGCTGCGGGACATCAGGGGACGGCTCCCGGCGGCGCACCGGCTCAACCCGGTCACCGGCGCGCTCCGCGACCACCTCCCCGAACTGGCCGGCGCGCTGCCGCCGTCGCCGCAGCCCCTGGACGACCCGCGGGCCGAACGCCACCGGGTGTTCCGCGCGATACGCGCCCTGCTGGCGGCCGTCGGACCGGCCGTACTCGTCGTCGAGGACCTGCACTGGGCCGACGACGGCACGCTCGACCTGCTGCGCTTCCTGGCCGGGCAGCCGCCGCAGGGGCTGTCGGTGGTCGCGACGTGCCGCAGGGACGGCGTCGCCGGCCCGCCGCTCGGCCGGGCCTACCGGCACCAGCCGGACACGGCCAGCGTGGTCGTACGCCTGACGCCGCTGGACGCGTCCGGCGTGGCCAGCCTGGCCGGTGCCCTGCTGGAGCGGTCCGACCTGTCACCCGGGTTCGTCAGTCGGCTGCACGAGCGCACGGCGGGCATCCCGTTCGTGGTGGAGGAGCTGGTCCGATCCCTGCCCGCCGCGCTGCCCGGCGCGGACGACCCGGACGCGCTCGACCGTGCCGTCGACCGTGCCGGCGTCCCCCTGCTGCTGCGTGAGGCGATGGCCGAGCGGATGGCCGGTCTGTCTCCGGCGGCGGCCGGAGCGGTCCGGGCGGCGGCGGTGCTGCGGCTCCCCGCGGGTGAGCAGCTGATCACCGCGGTCGGCGGGGACCCGGCCGCGCAGGACCCGGCCGCGCAGGACAAGGCCGGGCGGGGCCCCGCAGGACCGGACCCCGACGGATCGGGCTCCGCCGGACTGGCCGAAGCGCTGCGCGCCGGGGTCCTGCACGAGCACCCCGGCGGCCGGTACGGCTTCCGCCACGCGCTGGCCCAGCAGGCCGTCTACGACGCCATCCCCGGCCCGGAACGCCGATCCGCGCACGTCCGGGCGATGGCCGCGCTCGCCGCGACGGACGCGCCGCCGCTGGTGCAGCTGGCCTTCCACGCCCGGCAGGCCGGGGACACCGACGCCTGGGTGCGCCACGGGACCGCCGCCGCCCAGCAGGCCGCCGCGCTGGGCGACACCGCCCTGGCCGTCGAGGTGGTCGAGGGCATGCTCGACGACCCCGACCTGCCGGTGCGCGACCGGGGGCCGCTGGTGCTGATGCTGAGCCGCTTCGCGGCGACGGGCCTGTCGCACCAGCGCGTGGTGCGGCTGCTGCGTCAGGTGCTGCGGGGCGACTTCCTGTCCCGGGACGTGCGCGGCGAGGTGCGGCTCAACCTCGGTGTGGTCCTGTCCAACCAGGCGGGCGACGCCGCCGCGGGGCGGCCGGAGATCATGGCCGCCCTCGCCGAGCTGACCGACCGGCCGACGCTTGCCGCCCGCGGCTTGGCCAGCATGGCGATGCCCGAGTGGGGCGCCGAGTCGCTCGCGGAGCACGCGGAGTGGATGGCCCGAGCCGAGGCGCTCGTCGCGACCGCCGACAACCCGGAGCTGTCGGCCGCGGTCCTGGCCAACCGGGCCTCGTTCGAGATGACGACCGGCTCTCCCGGCGCGTTCGACGTCGCCGCCCGGCTTCCGGCCGGCGACCCGCGTACGGGTGTCCGGCGGGAGGTCGCCCGGGCCTACTGCAACCTGCACGACTCGGCGACGACCGTGGGCCTCTACGCGGCGGCCGAGCGGTTCGCCCGGGAGGGGCGGCGGCTCGCCGTGGAGACCGGCGCGCAGTATCCCGCCTTTCTCCTCGACGCCTCCGCGATCCGCAGGGAGTGGCTCACCGGACGATGGGACGGGCTCCGCGACCGGGCGGCGTCCCTGGGGGAGTCCGCCACGGAGACGCCGCTGGTCGCGGTGGACCTGTGGCTGGTGCTCGGGCTGCTCGCCCTGGCGACGGGCGAATGGGAGGAGGCGGTCAGGCAGTTCCACCGCGCGGGGCTGGACGCGCCGGAGGCCCGCAACGTCCCGGTAGTGACGGCCGCCGCCGGGGGGCTGGTCGATCTGCACCTCGCCAGGGGGGCGACGGACGAGGCGGCCGCGGAGGCCGAGGCGGCGGCCGCGCGGCTGCGCCGCAAAGGCGTGTGGGTGTGGGGCGCGAGCCTCGTCCCGCCGGCCGTCGCCGCGTTCGCCCGGGCCGGGCGCGTGGAGACGGCGGCGGAGCTGGTGGACGAGTACGCCGCCGGGATCGCCGGCCGGGTGGCGCCCGCCGCGCACGCCGCACTCGACGCCGCCCGTGGCGCGCTCGCCGTCGCACAGCCGCGGCACGCCGAGGCCGCCGCCTTCTTCGCCCGGGCCCGCGAGGCGTACGCCGCCCTGCCCCAGCCGTACGCGGCGGCGCGGGCGGCGGAAGGAGAGGCGAGGTCCCGGCTCGCGCTCGGGGACGGCGCCGCGGCGGCGGGCTTCCGGGAGGCCGCGGAGTCGTACGGCCGGCTCGGCGCCACCCACGACGCCGCGCGGTGCAGGCGGGTGCTGCGCGACATCGGAGTGGACGTCCCGCTCCCGCGCGGCGGGCGGCGGGGCGCCGGCGCGCTGTCGCAGCGGGAGCGGGAGGTGGCCCGGCTCGTCGCGCTCGGCCGGACCAACCGCGAGATCGCCGACGTGCTCTTCCTGTCCACGCGAACCGTCGAGACCCACGTCGCGACCGTGCTGCGCAAGCTCGGCGTGAGGTCGCGGACCCAGATCGCGCCGCCCGCCTGACCGGCCCGGACGCGGAAACCCCCGGGACCGCGCGATCCCGGGGGCTGTGCCGCCGTCACTCAGAGCGTGATGCTCCAGGAGTCGAGGTAGCCGGTGTCGTAGGTGTACTGGTCGCGGACCTCAAGGGTCCAGGTGCCCGCCGCCGTCTGGGTGACCGGGACGGAGTAGGTCCTGGTGCCGAAGGAGGTGCAGCTGGAGCCGCCGCTGGACTTGACCGTGTACCAGGTGCCGTTCGGGCCCTGGAGCCTGATCCGCAGGTCCTCGGCGCAGGTGTGCGAGATCGTGATGCTCAGCTGCACCGGGGAGGCCGCCGTTCCCGTGGCGGTCGAGGTGATCGGGCTGGTGATCGTGGTCAGGTCGTTGATCGTGTAGTTGGTGCCGTTGGTGAACGTGCGCCCGCCGGAGCCGCCCGACACCGTCAGGGTGTAGGAGGCGGTGTGGGTGCCGGACGAGCCGCTGCCGGTGACGGTGACCGTGTACGTCCCGGAGGGGGTGGACGCGCCGGTGGCGATCGTCAGGGTGGAGGAGCCGCCCGAGGTCACCGACGACGGGCTGAAGCTCGCGGTGGCGCCCGAGGGAAGCCCGGAGGCGCTGAGGCTCACCGTCTGCGCGCTACCCGAGGTGGTCGACGTCGCGACCGTGGCAGTGGCCGACTGGCCGGGCGTCACCGTACCGGAGGTGGGGCTGAGCGACAGCGAGAAGTCGCTGCCCGACGAACTGCAGCTCGCCTCACCCGACTGCGCCGGCACGCCGACCGCGTTCCAGGCCGCCTTGGTGGCGGCGCACTCGGCGCTGCTCGCGCCGTACAGCTCGACCGCGGCCGCCAGCGACGCGGTCCTGACGTTGACGTACTTCCACGTCGAGGTCTTGCGCTGCAGCGCGCCCAGGTAGATCTTGCCCGCCTTCTGGATGCCGACGCCGCTCACGGACGAGGGGCCGCCCGAGCAGATCGGGCTGCTCGGCTTGCCGCCGCCGGGGGACGACCCCTCGGCGAGCAGGTAGAACCAGTGGTTGAGCGGGCCGGCCGCGGAGTGGACCTCCGTGCGCGGGATCGAGGAGGAATAGCAGTTGGGGTCGCCGACGAGGGACGGGTTGTACATGTAGCGGATCGGCCCGTCGCCGACGAGGTTGACCTCCTCGCCCACCTGGTAGTCCGGCGGGTCGTTCGGGTTGTTGGCGTACGCCTCGGTGAGCGAGCCGAAGATGTCGCCGGTGGCCTCGTTCAGGCCGCCGTTCTCGTTGCCCGAGCCCGCGCCTCCGGGGGTCGTCTGGAAGACGGCGTGGCCGAACTCGTGCGCCACGACGTCGATCGGCGTGGCCTGCCGGGCGTTGTCCTGCGAGTGGCCGAAGTTGGTGTAGCTGCCGTTCCAGTACGCGTTGACGTCGTTCAGGCCCACGCGGGCGGGGAAGCCGCCGCCGCTGCCGTTGATGCCGTTGCGGCCGAGCCAGTCGCGCAGCATGTCCCACTCGCGCTGCACGCCGTAGAGCGCGTCCACGCAGGCGGTCTCCAGGTTGGTCCCGCCGCCGTTGCCCCAGGAGTCGTCGGCGCCGGTGTAGGCGGAGCCGTTCTGCCCGCCGCACCTGAGGCCGCTGCGCGTGGAGTCGGTCATCGAGTAGGAGCTGCCGGAGCCGCTCGTGTTGATCGTGACCGTGCCGTAGTAGTAGCCGTTGCCGGTGCCCGCCTTCACCTGGTCGTAGGAGTCGGCGATCTCCCCGGTGGCCGCGTCCACGAACACGTGCTGGATGCTCGGCTTGCCCTCCGCGATGCCGGAGACCAGCGCCTCCCAGGCCAGGCGCGGCTTGGCGCCCCAGGCGAGGACCACCAGGCGCGGGGCCGCGGTGTCGTCGACGCGGGACAGCACGGTCTTCGCCGTCTCGGTGGCGGTCTCGGCGCTGACCGCCGGCGAGGTCGGCACGCCCAGGGGGAGCGCGCCGGAGGCCGCCTCGGTGTCGCGCACCCGCCCGCCCGCGTCGGTGACCACGACCGCGTCGCCGCCCACGATGGGCAGGCCCTTGTACGCGCGCTCGTAGGTGACGTAGTACATGCCGCCGCCCGGCGTGACGGCGGTGCGCCGGTAGGTCTCGTTGGGGGACACGCGCAGGTCGTCCAGGCCGCTGGCGACGGCCTGGTCGGCGGCGGCCGCGGCCCGCTGCGCCGGGTCGTCGGCGAGGGACCTGATCGCGCTCTCGCTGCCGGGCGGGGGCTTGGCGGCGGCGACGGTGGCGGGGGCCACCACACCGGTCACGGCCAGCGCGGCGGCCGCCGCGAGCAGTGCTGTGCGCCTCATGGGCGTCTTCCTTTCTCTGCCTCCCACGGGGCGTCCGCCTTGTGAGCGGGCGCCGGCGGCCACGCCTCCGGGAGTCGAGCCCGGGCGGCGGACACAGTGGGATTTGGGGGGTGATGAGAGAAATGGATGGTGCTTTCCGCTGTGGCGGGCACGAGCGGAGACGTCTCTCCCATGGCGGAGACGGCTGGGAGAAAGAGGGGAGTTCTACGTCACGGGACTCCTCGTTTCGCCGACCCGGCCGGGAAAACCGGCCCGTGCGCGACGTTAGAACCACGCTCCGGACGCGAACATCCGTATCGATATCCGTACATCTACGGAAAAGCGACGGCCTTTGTGCGTAGGGCGTAAGAAAACGGCCGTTACATTGGGGAGGAACGGGCGGAGGAGTACGGCCGGCGCAACGGCGTGCCGGGGGAGTTCCTCGTGCGGCTGCGCGTCGGCGAGGTTCGTCGCGTTCAAGGACGTCGCCGGCTGAGGACGCCGCTCGGCGTGCGAGACCGCCGCCGGGGTCCATGCGCACCCGCGCCCGCCGCGACGGCGACGACTGGACCCTGCGTCAGGCCCTCAGTGGCCTTCTTGCGCGCCCCGGTTCGCCTCCTTCCTGCGCGCGCGTGAGGCGCGCAGGTTCGTGATGTTGCCGCAGACGCGCACGTTGTGCCAGGTCGCGCTGCCGTTGCGAGAGGCGTCGTAGAAGGCCACGCGGCACCGGGGCTCACGGCACAGCTTGACGCGTGACCAGCGGCCGTCGTGCTGGGCCAGAAGGATCTCCGACCAGATCGCCGACGCCAGCCAGTTCGCACCCGTGCCGGCCGGGATCATGGCCACGCGGCCCCGCTCGTCGGAGACGAGGTTCGTCTGTGCGCGCGGCAGTACGGCACCGGTGGTGCGGAACGGGTCGGCGGACCGCCGGCCGGGCGGGATCGCGAGCATCTCCCGCACCACGGTCCGCAGTTCGCGCAGCGCGTCCAGGTCCGCGGCGGACAGGGACACCTCCGGCGGTTCCAGCCCGTGGACCTTCGCCCAATGGCCGGCGACCACCTGCAGCCAGTGCCGGGCGACATCGAGGCCGGCCAGCAGATCCGCACCGTGACCGGGGAGGCCGTGGGTGTTGACCAGCTCCTGCACGATCGCCAGCCCGTCCGGCGCGGTGCGGGTCCGGAATCTCTCCGTCGCCATCCATGACATAGGCAAAGCTTACTTGACTCCTGTCGCCGGGATGCGCATGATGACAGAGCCTAAATGGTCTATGCCTCAGTCATCTCCTGGCTGAGCGTCGCCGAAACGATTCCTGAAGGACACGCCCCATGGCACGCCTGGACTATTCCGTGTATGTCGCACCCTCGAAGTTCGTGGTCTCCGACGACCTGCCCCCCGGTGAGGCACGGCGGATGTGGTCGCCGACCGCGTCGACCCTCATCCACGGCGCGAACGACGCGGTCCTGGTGGACCCGCTCATGACCATTGACGAGTCGCGTGCCCTGGCCGACTGGGTGGTGGCAACCGGCAAGAACGTGACCACCGTCTTCGTCACGCACGCGCACGGCGACCACTTCTTCGGCGCCGCCGCGATACTCGAGCGCTTCCCGGACGCCGCGCTCGTCGCCACGCCGGTCGTGGCCGCGCAGATGGGCGCCCAATGGGGGCCGCGCTGGTTCGACGGGTTCTGGGCCCCGCGCTTCCCCGGCCAGATCGCGGATCGGCGGGTGGCCGCGCGACCGCTGACCGGCGACGGCCTCATCGAGCTGGAAGGAGAGCGGCTTCGCGCGATCGAGCTGGGGCACACCGACACCGACGGCACCAGCGCACTGCACGTCCCGTCCATCGGGCTGGTCGTGGCGGGCGACGCCGTGTACGGCGACGTCCATCTCTACATGGCCGAGTCGAAGGGCGGCGGCCATCGGCGGTGGCTCGACGCCCTGGACACCATCGAGAGCCTCCGGCCCAGCGCCGTCGTCTCCGGCCACAAGCGCGACGGCGATCCCGACAGCCCCGACGACATCGCCAGGACCCGCCGGTACATCGAGGACTTCACGGCCGCGGTGGAGAAGACCGACAGCCACGCCGACCTGTACGAGGCTGTCGTCGCCCTCTACCCCGACCGGCTCAACCGCGGGGTCCTGTGGAACTCCGCGAAAGCCGTCACCTCCTGAGCGGCCTCCCCGCCGCGGCATCGTGGACAGGAAGGGACGCGCCTATCCGTCGTTTCCGGACGTGCCGCCCTTGCCGGGTTCGGCCATGCGGCGGTGCATGGCGGCCTTGGCCGTGTCCGGGGTGACCCGGCCGGCCACGCCCTGGACCTTGTTCACGAAGGACCCGGCGACGACCTTGTCGTCGCCCTTCATCAGCGCGTCGAAGCCCTGCCGGGCGACCTCGGCCGGGTCGTCCTTCTTGCCCGAGCCCACGCGCGTGTCCTCCATGCCGGCCCGCTCGAAGAACTCGGTGTCCGTCGGGCCCGGCAGGAGCGAGGTGACGGTGACGCCGGAGTCCTTCAGCTCGTTTCGTAGAGCCTCGGCGAACGAGTGGAGGAACGCCTTGCTCGCGGCGTACACGGCCTCGAACGGCCCGGGCGTGAGCGCGGCGACCGACGACGTGAACAGGATCTTTCCCTTGCCGCGGCCGGCCATGGCGGCGACGGCGCGCTTCGTCAGGTGCACCGAGGACGTGACGTTGAGGTCGATGAGCGTGAGCTCGGCCTCCAGCGAGGTCTCGCGGGCGAAGGCGCCGCCGACGCCGACGCCCGCGTTGACCGCCACGGCGTCGAGGGGTCGCCCGGCCGCGACGGTCGCGGTCCACAGCCGCTCGACCTCGTCGTAGCGGGTGAGGTCGGCGCGCACCGGCATGACCTGGCCGCCGTACTCCTTCAGCGACTCGGCGGCGGTGTCGAGCTCCGCGTCCTCCGCCGTGACCACCACGTCGAAGCCGTGCTGGGCGAACTGCCTGGCGAGCTCGTACCCGATGCCGCTGGAGGCGCCGGTCACGAGGGCCAGCGGCCGTTCCGTCGTCGTCATCTCTCCTCCTTCTCGTGTCGTCCGTCCGCCCCGCGCATGGCGCGCACCGCGAGCGCCAGCGTCGCGCCGTACACCACGTGCGCCGCGGCCATGACGACCGGGCGTCCGCGTGCGGGGTCGCGCGAGGCGGGCGGCAGGATGTTCAGTGCGGGCACCCAGCCCTCGTAGGCGCCGAGCCAGATCAGCAGGGCGTAGCCCACACCGAGGGGAACGCCGCTCCCGCGCCCGCGGGTGAGCAGCGCGAACGCCGCGCCGCTGGTGGCGCCGAATCCGAGGTGCGCTGCGGCGCCGAGGACGCGTTCGCCGGGTTTGGGCCGTTGCCGGTGGCCAGGCAGGGCCGCCCTCACGATGTGCTTGGGCGGCTGGCCCGGCATCAGGCCGCTTTTCTGCCCGGCGAGCATCACCGCGCTCATCGCGAGGGTGGACAGCGCTCCGGCGGCCGCGCCGCGTACGAGTTGCCGGATCAAGGATCCTCCTCCAGGAGCTTCTACAGACGCCGGGACAGCTTCCCGGCGAGTCCCGCGGGGTCGGCGACCGTCACGGTCAGGCCGGGGTGGCGCAGCAGCCCGAGCGGCTCGCCGCCCCGGATCGGCTCGTGGAACCGCACGCACAGCCCTTTGCGGGCGTTGGTGGCGAACGTCAGGCCGCGGTCGGCGAGCGACACGTGGACCCCGATCACCCGCCACGGCGAGTAGGGGCCGGTCGTCTCCACGCCGCAGACGTTGGCCAGCGGGGTCTCGATCACCCAGGGCCCGAAGCGGACCCGCAGCGTGCCGGGGCCGGCCAGGACCCCGGCGGTGTCCGGGCGGATGCCCAGGACGGACAGCAGGGGGGGCGAACCGGGAGTCGAAGTCGAACGCGAAGCGTTCCGGCGTGCCCGCCGTGGTGTCGTCGGTCATCGCTACCCCTTCCGGCGCCTCGGTCGTGGACGGGTCCAACCGGCGGGCCTCGGGGCGCAGGTCCCGCGCCCCGCTCCCGGCCGCGGCGGCTCCGGCTCCGGCGAGTCCCGCCGGGACGAAGCACGCAAGTGCCGCCATACCCCCTCGGTCCAGATCAAACAGGGCCGTTACGCCGCGAAGCCCCGGCCGGGAGGGAAGGGCCGGGGCTCCGGCGACCGCCTGCCGTTCGGCGACGGACGAATGTCAGTCTGTGCTGATCGCGTCGACGAGGTCGCCCACGGGACGGTCGGGCAGGGCGCGGGCCACGTCCGCCAGCGCGACGATGCCCACCAGCTCGTGGCCGTCGACGACGGGCAGGCGGCGGACCTTGTGCGTGGCCATCGTGCTCAGGATCTCGGCCGCGTCGTCGTCGGCGCCGATCGTGACGGCCTCGCCCTGGGCGAGCTCGCCGGCCTGGCACGACCTGGGGTCCTTGCCCTGGGCCAGCACCTTCACGACGATGTCGCGGTCGGTCAGCACGCCCTTGAGCCGGTCGTCGGTGCCGCAGATCGGCAGCGAGCCCACGCCGAGGCGCGCCATCTTCTGCGCGGCGTCGAGGACGGTCTCGTCCGCGTTCACGCACTCGGCCCTGGGGGTCATGATGTCGCGAGCGGTCGTCATACCTTCTCCTCTCCTTCGTGTGCGGTACGCGCGGCCGGGGGACCGGCCACGCGGAGGGAGCCCGGGTCACACCCTGCCGGGGCGCCCACGACCAGTGCGGCCATCCGCACGGGCGTACGCGTGGTGGTCCTCGTGGGATGGGTGTCCATGACGCCTCCAGGGGGACTAGGGACTCCCGCCGCCTACCCCCGGCCGTGCGGCGTACACGGTCGCCCCCGAACTCACGCGTGATTGCGAATGCTTTGTACGCTTGCGCGTCATGAGTGTGAAGGTGCGGAACAACGTACGGGTCACCGGCCGGGCGGACGGCCGCCCGATGGTCTTCGCCCACGGGTTCGGATGCGACCAGAACATGTGGCGGCTGGTCGCTCCCGCGTTCGAGGACGACTACCGGGTCGTCCTGTTCGACTACGTGGGCTCCGGCGACTCCGACCTGTCGGCCTACTCGCCCGAGCGGTACTCCTCCCTCCAGGGGTACGCGCAGGACGTCCTGGACATCTGCGCCGAGCTCGACCTGACCGACGCGGTCTTCGTCGGCCACTCGGTGAGCGCGATGATCGGCGCGCTGGCGGCCATCAGGGAGCCGGCGCGCTTCGGGGCGCTGGTGATGGTCGGGCCCTCGCCCCGCTACATCGACGACGAGGACTACGTCGGCGGCTTCAGCGCGACCGACATCGAGGAACTGCTGGAGTCGCTCGACAGCAACTACCTCGGCTGGTCCAGCGCCATGGCTCCGGTGATCATGGGCAACCCGGAGCGGCCCGAGCTGGGGACCGAGCTGACCAACAGCTTCTGCCGCACCGACCCGGACATCGCCAAGCGGTTCGCGACGGTGACGTTCATGTCGGACAACCGGGCCGACCTGTCGCGGGTGCCGGCTCGCTGCCTGATCCTGCAGTGCTCCGAGGACGTGATCGCCCCGGTCGAGGTCGGCATGTACGTGCACAAGAACATCCCCGGCAGCGAACTGGTGCTGATGCGGGCGACCGGGCACTGCCCCAACCTGAGCGCGCCCGAGGAGACCATCTCCGCGATCAAGGCGTTCCTGTAGGTGGACGGAGTCGAGGACGACTTCGAGGAGCTCTACGAACACGCGCCCTGCGGATACCTGTCCACGCTGCCCGACGGGACGATCGTCCGGGTCAACGGCACGCTGCTGGAGCTCACCGGGTACGGCCCCGGTGAGCTGACCGGCGGCATGCGGATCCAGAACCTGCTGGCCGTCGGCGACCGCATCTTCTACGAGACCCACTTCGCCCCGCTGCTCGCGATGCAGTCGGTCGTCCGCGAGATCGCGGTCGACGTGCGCCGCGCCGACGGCACGCGGCTTCCGGTGCTGCTCAACGCCGTGATGCGGGACGAGCCGGGCGTCATCCGCTTCTGTCTGTTCGCCGTGACGGACCGGCGGGAGTACGAGCGTGAGCTGCTGCGCGCCCGCCAGCGCGCCGAACGGTCGGAGGCGGAGGCGCGCGAGCTGGCCCGCACCCTGCAGCGCAGCTTCATCCCCCCGGCCCTGCCCGACATCCCGGGGCTCCAGGTCGCCGGGGCGTTCCGGCCCGCCGGGCGCGGCGACGTGGTGGGCGGCGACTTCTACGACATGTACGAGACCGCCGGCGGCTGGGCGCTCGCCCTCGGCGACGTGTGCGGCAAGGGCGTGGAGGCCGCCGTCGTCACCAGCCTGGCCCGCTACACGCCGCGGGCCGCGCCGATCCGGGAGCCCAGCCCTTCGGCGGTGCTGTCCGCGCTCAACCGGACCCTGCTGCGTGAGCGGGCGGGCCGGTTCGTGACGGCCGTGTACGGCCGGCTCGTGCCCGCCGGCGAGCACTTCAGGCTCACCGTCTCCCTGGCCGGTCACCCGCACCCGCTGCGGGCCGGCGGGGACACGGTCGGCGAGATCGGGCGTCCGGGCAACGTCCTCGGCCTGCTGCCCAGGGTCAGGCTGACCGACGTCGACGTCGACCTCGCCCCCGGCGACGCGGTCCTCTTCTACACCGACGGCGTCGTCGAGGCGCGCAGGGGCGAGGAACTCTACGGCGAGGATCGGCTGCGGCGCCTGCTCGGCGACTCCCGCGCCATGGGGGCGGCAGGGATCGCCGAGGCGGTCGTGAACGAGGCCGTCGCCTTCCAGTCCGGGCTGCCCCGCGACGACATCGCCGTCGTCGTGCTCAAGATCCCCGCCGGCCGCGCCACGATGGAGGGATGACGACATCGGTGACACGGGTGCGGGACGCGCGGGCCGCGGCGGCCCGCTGGGTGGCCCGCGAGGCCGCCTCCGCCGCGAACTTCGCCGGGGCGTTCCTGACCGGGTCAGCGGCCTGGGCCGATCCCGGGGCGGTGCTGCCGCCCACGTCGGACGTCGACGTGGCGGTCGTGGTCACCGACCCCGTGGGCCCGCCCAAGCTCGGCAAGATCCCCTGGGAGGGCGTGCTCGTCGAGGTCACGTACGTGTCCTGGGACGTGCTCGCCTCGCCGCGCGACGTGCTGGCCTCCTGTCACCTGGCCGGCGCCTTCCGCACCGACACCGTGATCTCCGACCCCACCGGGCGGCTGGCCAGGCTCCAGGCCGCCGTCGCGGCGGGCTTCGCCGAAAGGCGCTGGGTCCGCCTGCGGTGCGAGGACGCCGAACGCCGCATCACCGGCGGGCTCGCGGCGCTCGACTCCCGCGCGCCGTTCCACGACCAGGTCACCGCCTGGCTGTTCCCCGCCGGCATCACGACCCACGTGCTCCTCACAGCGGGGCTGCGCAACCCCACCGTACGGCTGCGCTACCCGGCCGTCCGCGAGCTCCTGCGGGCGTACGACCGGATGGACGTCTACGAGGAACTGCTCGGCCTGCTCGGCTGCGCGCAGCTGACCCGTGAGCGGGTCACCGCCCACCTCGCCGCGATGACGAGGGCCTTCGACGCGGCGGCGGCCGCGGCCCGCACGCCGTTCCCCTTCTCCGCCGACGTCGCCGAGGCGGCCCGGCCGGTGGCGGTGGACGGCAGCGCCGACCTCGTCGCGCGGGGACTGCACCGCGAGGCCGTCTTCTGGATCGCCGCGACGTACGCCCGCTGCCTGAAGATCCTCGCCGCGGACGCGCCGGGGGAGACGGGACACCCGGCCGGGTTCGCGGACCTGGCGGCCGACCTGGGCGCCGGGTCGCCGGACACCCTGCGGCGCAGGGCGAGCGAGTTGACCGCGTACCTGCCCCGCCTGCGCGCGGTCGCCGAGGAGATCATCGCCGCGAACCCCGGGATCCGGGACGGGTCAGCTCCCGGCGGGTGACGGGCTCGGCGAGACGGGCGGCGAGGAGCCGGGTGAAAGAGCAGGCGACGGGCTGGGCGAGACGGCCGGCGACGGGCTCGGCGACGTGCCCGGCCAGGGGGAGTAGGTGCTCCGCCACGTTCCTGGCGGCAGGATCGGCACGTCGACCCTGGCCGTCCCCGCGTTCTGGAACCGGAACGTCACGGGGATCGTGCCACCGCTGCCCAGCGGGCGGGTGAGGCCGGCGAGCAGCACCTGGGGAAGGGCCGTCCCGCCGACATACCTCCCGCCGGGGATCTCCAGGCCGCCGGCGGGCAGCCGGGCCTCCCGGAACAGGCCCCCGGTGTCCACCGACAGCAGGCGATCGGCGGCGCCGCTCTCGTTGAGCAGCATCATGTACATCGGCATGTCCGTCCCCGGCGCGGCGGGCTGCTGCGAGCCGATGATGAAGGCGTTGCGGAGCAGCAGACCGGGCAGGTTCACGTTCGCCCCCTCGTTCTGGGGCATCGTCTGGGTGTAGTAGTCCTGCTTGATGTCGCCGCAGGCGGCGGTGACGGCCGCGGCCGCGACGCATAGAGCCGCCAGTATCGCGCGCATGTCGACCTCGGCTCGCTCGGAGGCGTCTTTCGGATGCGGTACCCCCTTTGCCCGTCGTCTATCGCCGGTGAATTATGCGAGGCTCCAATCCCCGAGCGAGTGGAGGAAACGGCATGCGGTTGATCCCCCCGGAGAAGGCCCCCGAGAAGGCCCCGGATGAGGCGGGGTTCGCATCGGACCTGCACCACCTGCTGGACGTCTTCGTAGGTCGGGGCGGGGCTACGGCCCTGCACGGCGTCGTGGTGGCCCGGCACGGCAGCGTCGTCCTCGAGTGGTACGGCGGCGGCGAGGACCACGTGCTGAACACGCCGCTCGGCCACGTGGACTTCGGGCCGGACACGCTGCACGACCTGCGCTCGGTCACCAAGAGCCTGGTGGCGCTGCTGTACGGCATGGCGCTGGAGTCCGGCCTGGTGCCGGACCCCGGCGAGCCGCTCCTGTCGGCCTTTCCCGAGTACGCCGATCTGGCCGCCGATCCCCGCAGGGCCGGGCTGACGGTCGGGCACGCGCTGACGATGACGATGGGCCTGGAGTGGGACGAGAGCGCGCCCTACACCAGCCCGGCGAACAGCGAGATCGCCATGGACCTGGCGCCGGACCGCTGCCGCTACGTGCTGGAACGCCCGTTCGTGGAGGAGCCGGGCGAGCGGTGGCGCTACAGCGGCGGCGCCGCGGCCCTCGTCGGCGCGATCGTGGAGAAGGGCACGGGCCTGCGCCTTCAGGAGTTCGCCCGCACCGCGCTGTTCGAGCCGCTCGGCGTCGGGGCCTTCGAGTGGTCGGCGGGCTCGGACGGCAGGGCCCTGGCCGCCTCGGGCCTGCGCCTGACGCCGCGCGGCCTCGTCCGGATCGGGCAGGCCGTGCTCGGCCGGGAGGTCGCCCCCGGCTGGATCGGGGAGATGCTGCGCCCGCGGGTGCCCGCCTGGGAGGGCGTCTCCTACGGCTACATGTGGTACGCCGGCCCGGGGGCGCGGGCGACGGCGATCGGCAACGGCGGCCAGCGGCTGTTCCTGCTGCCCGATCTCGACCTCGTGGTGGCCGTCACCGCCGGCGACTACAACGGACCCGGGCAGGACGCCGCGCCGGCGGCGGTGCTGGAGAATGTGGTCCTGCCCGCGATCACACGAGGAGACGCCAGATGATTTTCATCACCGCGAAGTTCCGGGTGCTGCCGCAGCACGCCGACCGGTGGCCGGAGATCACCCGCGAGTTCACCGAGGCGACCCGCGCCGAGCCGGGCTGCCTGTGGTTCGACTGGTCGCGCAGCCTCGACGACCCGGCCGAGTACGTCCTGGTCGAGGCGTTCCGCGACGACGAGGCCGGAGCGGCGCACGTCGGGTCGGAGCACTTCCAGACGGCCCGGCGGACGCTGCCGCCCCACCTCGCCGAGACCCCGAGGATCGTGAACGTCACGGTCCCGCAGGACGACTGGTCCCTCCTCGGCGAGATGGCCGTCCCCACCGAGGACTGAAACGCGGGGAAGCATCCTTACCCACGACGGTGCTCGTCCTCGACGCTCAGCCGTTCACGCTGCTCGGCGAGGACGACCCACGTGTCGCGGCGCGGATCGCGGTGGCGATGCCCTCGGGAGCCCACCAGGGGTCCGAGGGCATCGCGATCCGTCAGTAGCCGAGGTCGCCGAGCTCGGGCTGCTGCCAGCCGCCCTGCGGCACGTCGCCCTTGTACGGCCCGCTCACGACCGGGGGCACGAAGGTCTCCTTGATCGTGCGGGCGTTGACCCAGCGGATCAGGTTGAAGATCGAGCCGGCCTTGTCGTTGGTGCCCGAGGCGCGGGCCCCGCCGAACGGCTGCTGCCCGACGACCGCGCCGGTCGGCTTGTCGTTGACGTAGAAGTTGCCCGCCGCGAAGCGCAGCCGCTCGGTGGCGTCGTCGATCGCGTACCGGTCCTGCGCGATGATCGACCCGGTCAGCGCGTACGGCGAGACGCTCTCCATCTGGTCCAGCACGGTGTCGTACGCGGCGTCGTCGTAGACGTGGACGGCGAGGATCGGGCCGAAGTACTCCTTCACGAAGACCTCGTCGGCGGGGTCGGCGCACTCCAGCACGGTCGGCCGCACGAAGTAGCCGGTCGAGTCGTCGTAGGAGCCGGTGAGCACCTCGATCGAGTCCGCCGAACGCGCCCGGTCGATCGCCTCCCTGTGCTTGGCGAAGGCCCGCGCGTCGATCACCGCGCCCATGAACGTGGACAGGTCGCCCGACACGTCGCCCACGGTGAGCGACTCGGCCGCCGAGACGAAGTCGTCGCGCATCCGGCTCCACAGCGAGCGCGGCACGTACGCCCGGGAGGCCGCCGAGCACTTCTGGCCCTGGTATTCGAACGCGCCCCGCAGCAGCGCGGTCGACAGCATCCCGGCCTCGGCGGACGGGTGGGCCAGGATGAAGTCCTTGCCGCCGGTCTCGCCGACGAGCCGCGGGTAGCCCCGGTAGCCCGCGATGTTCTCCCCGACGGCGCGCCACAGGTGCTGGAACGTGGCCGTCGAGCCGGTGAAGTGGATCCCGGCCAGCTCGGGGTGGGGCAGCGCCACCTCGGAGACGGCGCCGCCGTTGCCGGTGACCATGTTGATCACGCCGGGCGGCAGCCCGGCCGCCTCCAGCAGCCGCATGGTGAAGTGCGCCGAGAACTGCTGCGTCGGCGACGGCTTCCACACCACGACGTTGCCCATCAGCGCCGCCGCCGCCGGCAGGTTGGCCGCGATGGAGGTGAAGTTGAACGGCGTGATCGCCAGGACGAAGCCCTCCAGCGGGCGGAACTCCATGCGGTTCCACACGCCCGGCGACGACTGCGGCTGCTCGGCGAGGAGCCGCCGGGCGTAGGCGACGTTGAACCGGAAGAAGTCGATCAGCTCGCACGCGGCGTCGATCTCGGCCTGCTGCGCCGACTTCGACTGGCCGAGGATGGTGGCCGCGTTGAGCGTGGCCCGCCACGGGCCGCTGAGCAGTTCGGCGGCCCTGAGGAACACGGCGGCGCGCTCCTCGAACGGCAGAGCCCGCCAGCGCGGCGCGGCCTCCAGCGCCGCGTCGACCGCCGCCCGCACGTCGGCGGAGGTGGCATCGGCCGTACGGCCGAGCACGGCGGCGTGGTTGTGCGGCTGCACGACGTCGATCGGCGCGCCGCCGCCCATGCGCCGCTCGCCGCCGATCGTCATCGTCAGGTCGAGGGACGTCCCGGACAGCTCCTTGATCCGGGTCTCCAGGACCGCGCGCTCGGCGCTGCCCGGTCCGTACGCGTGCACCGGCTCGTTCGCCGGCACCGGGACGTCGGTGATCGCATCCATCATTTACCCCTCAGAGCGCGAAGGAAGAAGGCGACGTTGGCCGGGCGCTCGGCGAGCCGGCGCATGAAGTAGCCGTACCAGTCGTCGCCGTAGGGGACGTAGACCCGCACCCGGGACCCGGCCGCGGCCAGCGCCGCCTGCCTGTCGGCCCGGATGCCGTAGAGCATCTGGAACTCGTAGTCGCCGGTGCCGCGCCCGGCGCTCACCGCGAGCGACTCGGCGATCGCGATCAGCCGGTCGTCGTGCGTGGCGACCATGGGATAGCCCGTGCCCGACATGAGCTCCCGCAGGCACCGCACGTACGCGCGGTCGACCTCGGCCTTGCTCTGCCAGGCCACCGAGGCGGGCTCGGCGTAGGCGCCCTTGACCAGCCGCACCCGCGACCCCGCGAGGTCGCGGCAGTCGGCCTCGCTGCGGAACAGGTAGGCCTGGATCGCCACGCCCGTCTCCGGGAAGTCCTCCCGCAGCGCGCGCAGCACGCCGAGGGTCGCGTCGACGGTGGTGTGGTCCTCCATGTCCAGGGTGACGGTGGAGCCGCACTCCCGCGCCGCCGCGCAGATCTGCCGCGCGTTCTCCAGGGCCATGCCCGGGTCGAGGGCCTGGCCGACGGCCGACAGCTTGACCGACACCTCGGCCCGGTCGCCGAGGCCGAGCGGCCGCAGCTCCTCGAGCAGCGAGACGTACGCCTTGGCGGCGGCGACGGCGGTGCCGGGGTCCCGGACCTCCTCGCCCAGATGGTCGATGGTGACGGACAGCCCCGAGCCGGTCAGGCGGCGCGTCGCGGCGACGACGTCCGTGGTGGACTCTCCGGCCACGAAGCGGTCGACGACCTTGCGCGTGAGCGGGAGCCCCGACACGGCCCGGCGGGCGAGCGGGCTGCGTGAGCCCGCGAGAAGCAGGGAACCGAGCATGGCCTCAGGCTAAATCCGCACGTCACAGAAGTTCCACGGACATCCGCCACAGCATTTTTCGACAAATGTACAAGAATGTCAGCATGCAAGACATCGTCGATGAGATCTCCCGGCTGCTCGACGCCTCCGTGACGCTGGAGGACCGCTCGTTCAACCTGCTGGCGTACGGCGCGCAGAGCGGGGACATCGACCGCGTGCGGCAGGAGTCGATCCTGCGCAGGCACGCGTCCGACGAGGTGCGGGCCCACTTCGAGGCGTACGGCATCGCGACCGCGACGGGCCCGGTGCGGATCCCCGGGCTGCCCGGCCTGCTCGGCCGAGTATGCGTGCCGCTGCGGCACGACGGGGTGACCTACGGCTACCTGTGGGCGCTCGAATCCGGGGCGCTCACCGACGAGCGGCTGGCCGCCGTCGCGCCGCTGGTCGGCCGGGCGGCCGCGCTGCTGGCCACGCAGGCCCGCGGCCGGCACGCCCCGCTGCGCCAGTTCTTCTCGGCCGACCCCGCGGTCCGCGCCACCGTCCGGGTGGACGTCGAGGGACCGGTGGCGGCGGTGGCCGTGCGGACGCCCGCGGTGGTCTCCGGGCCACCGCGCACGCTGCCGCGCGGCGTGCTGGCCGACCCGGACGTGACCGACACGGCCGTGGACGCGCCGCTGCTCGCGGTGCTGGCGCCGGCCGCGCAGGCCGCGCACGTCGCGCGCCTCCTGCACAACCTGTACGGCCTGGCCGCCGGGGTCGGGGGCCCGCGCGACGACCCGGGGGAGGCGTGGCAGAGCTGGCGGGAGGCGCTGTCGGCGCTGCGGGTGGCCGAGCACGTCGAGCGGCACGCCCCGGTGGCCGACTGGAGCACGCTCGGCGTCTACCGGCTGCTGGCCCGGCTGTCCCCGCGCGAGCTGGCCGACCTCGCCGCGGAGTCGGCCGCCCTCACGCCCGGGATCTCGGCGAGCGTGGAGACCTACCTCGACCACGCCGGGCAGGTCCAGGAGACGGCGGCGGTGCTGGGCGTGCACCGGCAGACGCTGTACTACCGCCTGGGCAAGGCGGGGCGCCTCACCGGGCTCGACCTCGCCGACGGGGAGGACCGCCTGCTGCTCCACCTGTCGCTGAAGGCGGCGGCCCTGCTCCCCACCCACTCGTGACGGGCTACCCGATCCGGGTCATGTTCGACTCGTAGCCCCCGCCGCCCGGGTAGTTCCAGCGGCCGGTCATGGCGTCGCCGTCGGCGGTGAAGGTGCCCCGGAAATACGCCGGAGACCCCTTCTCACCGAACCAGATGGTCAGCGTGTCGCCGTCGAGTTCGTAGACGTAGTCGAGGGTGTCGCCCCCGCTGCCGTAGTAGCGCGACTTGATGTCCTCACTCGGCTTGTCGGCCCCGTAGGACCTCTCACGGCCGATGACCTCGATGCCGGTGATCGGCTGGCCGTCCTGCTCCATTCGGATGTCCTGGATGAGGAAGAATCCCCCCTCCATCCAGCGGTAGGTGACCGTGCCCTCCGCGCCGCCGGTCACGCGCCATGAGCCGACCAGCCGGTCCAGCGCTCTGACCTGCTCGTCCGGCTGCGTCGTCTCGATGATGTCCGGCATGGTGTTCCCCTTCTCCGTCAGTGGCGTTCTGCGATAGCGCTCGTACGACGGCGCGGGCCGGGAAAGGGAATCGGCCCGCGCGGCCATCTCGCATCACGATCCGGTAACGGCCCGTTCGGGGATGGCAGGGCCGACCGAGAGCGGCAGGCCGAACAGGGGCAGCAGCTCGGGGCCGAAAGTGGTGATCTCCGTGATGAGGCCGTCCTCGGCGCACAACACGTCGATGTTGACCGCGGTGTAGGAGGTCTCGCCGGGCCGCCGCACGTAGTTCGCCACCGCGGGCTGCCGGTTCACCGCGAGCGGGACGCAGTGCCACTCGCCCCAGCGCTCCTCGCCCTCCAGGACCGGACGCCACATGTCGAGCACGGCCGCCCGCCCGTCGTACACCAGGGCGGCGGGCGGCATGGCCTGCAGGACGTCCTCGCGCAGCAGCGCCGCCAGCGCCGTCAGGTCGGCGCTTCTGGAGGCGGTGACGTAGCGCTCCAGCAGGTCGAGCTCGTCGCGGCTGGGCCGGGTGGCCGCGGCCCAGTCCGCCCGCCGCCTGGGCAGCCGCCCGCGCAGCGTCGCGCGGGCGCGCTGCAACGCGCTCTTGACCGAGGCGACGCTCATCTCCAGCGCCTCGGCGGTCTCGGCCACCGGCCGGCCGACGACGTCGCGCAGGATCAGCACGGCCCGCTGTCGCGGCGGGAGGTGCTGGATCGCCGCAAGGAACGCCAGCTCGACGGTCTCCCTGGCTATGGCCACCGCATCCGGCCCGCCCTCGTCCGGCGCCGCCAGATCAAGCAGGTCGTCCGGATAGGGCTGGAGCCAGGGGACGTCGGCCGATGCCGGACGCCCCGGGCCCTCCGATACGTCCGCCGCCACCACCTCGCGGGCGCGGGCCGGGCCGGACAGAGCGTCCAGGCAGGCGTTCGTGGCGATCCGGTACAGCCACGCCCGGAACGTCGAGCGTCCCTCGAAGCTCTCCCGTGCCCGCCAGGCCCGCAGCAGCGTCTCCTGCACCAGGTCCTCGGCGTCGGTGAACGACCCGAGCATCCGGTAGCAGTGCACCCGCAGCTCGTGCCGGTGACGGGCGGCGAGCGCGCCGAACACGGCCTCGTCGCCCGCCCGGACCGCCTCCGCCGCGGGTTCGGCGCTGGAATCCGCCGCGGAGTCCGCCGTTGGATCGACTGGGGGTTCCCCTGCCGTGCCGTGCCGTTCGCTCACACCCGCCCCGCGTCTCCATCACGCATCCGAGATCATCCGGGAAGGCTACCGCTGCGGAGCCCGGTAGATCCGCACCGAGTCGACGTACACCGTGCCGCCGGAGGCGTCGTTGCGCAGCACCAGGCCCAGCGGGGACCGGGGGACGTACGGGCCCGTGTAGTTCCACACCTGCCTGCCGTCCAGCCAGAAGGTCACCCGGCCGGGCAGCCAGTCGACGGCGACCGTGTGCCACTGGGTGAGGTCGGCCCCCAACTCGGCCCTGGCCAGTTCCCGGCCCTGCCGGACGGAGAGCTCCGCGCGCCCGCCCGCGATCCCCGCCACTCCGATCGCCGCGTCCTCGGATTCCGCGCCCGTCTTCCCGCCGCCGGTCTCCGCGAACCGCGTGGATGCCGGGACGTTGTCCTGCGGGCCGGCGTATTCCGAGCCGTCGCGCCACGAGTCGCCGTACCGCGGTTCGCCGTACTCCGAGTCGTCGTACTGGGAGTCGTCGTAAAGCGAGCCGTCGTACGGGGATTGGCCGAGCCGTGATTGGCCGCGCCGTGATTGGTCGTATCGGGAGCCGCCGCGGCGCGAGCCGCCGTACTGGGCGGCGCCTGACCGGGGAGACTGAAGCAGCGCGACGGGAAGGGCGCCCCCCTCGGCCCGCAAACGGACCTCCCAGCGGCCGTACCGCTGGAGCGACGTGCCGGACAAGTCCATGCCGCCGCCGCCCGCGGTGAGGCGCAGCGTCTGCCCGCCGAAGTCCTCGGTCAGGGCCGGCTCGCCCCAGCCGGCCGCGGAGGCGCCGGACGTACGGGGCGCCGGCGTACGGGACGCCGGCGTGCGGGACGGCGTGTTCGCGGGCGTACCCCGCGACGCATTCAGGGGCGTACTCGGCGGCGTAATCGGGGGCGTGTTCGGGGGCGTGTTCGGGGGCGGGGAAGACTGCCGTGCGGCCCCGGTCGCGCCCGCGGGGGTCGCAGTGGCGGGCGAGCGCTCCGCCCGGGGCACGTCCTCCGGTTCGATGGCGTTCACCACGACCGGCCGGTCCGCGGTGCGCGCGGGCTGTGCGAGCTGCATCGGCGGCTCGGTCCCGGTTCCCGTCGCGGGCGCGGGTGTCGCTCGCGGGCCGGGCGAAAGGCCGGGAGACGGGAGGGGGGACAGGCTGGGGGAGGGACGCGGCGACGGGGCCGCGGGGAGGTCGCCGATCTTCTCCGCGATCGTGGTGTCGCCGGTCGTGCCCGCGACCTTCTCGCCATTCCGGTCCTCGCCTGCGGGTGCGGCGGCCGCGGTTGCGGTCCGCGTCGCGCTCAGTCCCGCCGCGTTCGCGTTGCCCGGCCGCGCGCCGGACGAACCGGGGGAGGACGCCGGTCCCTGTGCGGTGGACTCGCCTCCGGCGTTGAACACCTTCGCGGAGTCCCCGCTCGAACAGGCCGTGGCGGCGGCGATGAGCATCGCCGCCGCCACCGCTAAACCAGGCCCATGAGATGACATGAGCCGAGTTAATCACATCATTTCACTCGGATAACGGCCTAAATCCGGTAATATCTCTTGCCTTTTACGCGCACGTCTTCTCGTAAACGCGGAGCAGTTCCATGCTGATTCGCTCGACCGAATAGCGGGAACGGGCGCGGTCGGCGGCCGCGTAGCCGATGGCCGTGCGCAGCGTGGCGTCGCCGAGCAGGCGGCGGATCCGGTGGGCGATCTCCAGCGGGCGGTCGGGCCGGGTCAGGAATCCGGTCACGCCGTCCACCACCGAGTCGAGGTGCGCCCCGGTGGCCGAGGCGATGACCGGGATGCCGCAGGCCATGGCCTCCAGCGCGGCCGTGCCCGTGGGGACGGTCGGCGGCAGCGACAGCACGAGGTCGGCGCTGCGCATGAGCTTGGGCATCGCGGTGTGCGGGACCATGCCGAGCATCTCCACGCGGTCCGCCACGCCGTGCTCCCCGGCGAGGGCGCGCAGCCGCTCGACGCTCTGGTCGTCGCCGCCGGCGATCACGAGCTCGGCCTCCGGTACGGCCCGCAGGGCGTGCACGGCCCAGTCGGCGCCCACGTGCCCCACGTGGAGGAGGCGAGGCCGCTCGCCCCTCGGGAAGGCGGGGCCCTGGCGGCGGAAGCGCTCGATGTCCACGCCGTGCGGGACCACCGAGATGTTGCGGCGCGGCACGCCCATCCGGATCAGCTCGGACTCCTCGTCGGCGCAGGCGGCGATCACCGCCCTGGCCCGGCGCCCGATCGCGCACTCCAGCCGCCGCACCGGCGCGGCGCTCCGGGTGTCGTCGTAGTGACTGTGGAAGGTCTGGGTGACCGGCACGCCCAGGCCCTCGGACCCGGCGATGGCGGCCAGGCCGCTGGACCACGAGTAGGCGTGGATGATGTCCGGGCGGTGCTCCCGCCACCTGCGCCGCAGGCCGTCGCTGAAGTCCGAGATGTAGGGGAGGAGGTCGCTTTCCGACAGCTCCATGTCGGGTCCGGCGGGCACGTGCTCGACGCCGTCCCCCTTGACCATCGAGCGGGTGTAGACGGTGACCCGGTGGCCCCGCCCCAGCTCACGGGCGATGGCGGGAGTGTCGGGAGTCAGTTCGTGCGCGGTGACGATCGCGATATCCATGGCACACCTCGAGACATGAAGGCGTCTGAAAGGGTGTGCCTGCGTCCTAGGCACGATCGATGTAGATGATGTTTACCTTACTCTGATTCGCGCTAAACGCCTAATCGGGAAAAATCACGCGCACTCCCGCAATCGCGACGTGGCCGTCCGTGCCCTGACACGGCGGCCGCCCGCTCCTGCCGTATGCGCAGGTGGCCGCGGACCTGACGGGGCGGACGTAGGCCGCCCCGGGGCCGCGTCGCATCCATCCCGGTCCGCCGCCTCGGCGTGGCGCGGGCACATCCCGTCAGCGGGATCGGCGCAGCGTGAGGACGGTGATCTCGTCGACCGCGTGGCTGCCGCAGAAGGCCCGGTGGTCCTCCTCGATGGCCTTGACGACCGCGCCCGGAGGCTGCCCGGCGCAGCGGGCGAGAGCCTCGGTGAGCCGCTGCTCGCCGTAGTTGTCCCCGGCGGGGCTCTGCGAGCCCACCAGGCCGTCGCTGTAGAGGACGAGCGTCTCCCCGGCCGACAGCGTGAGCTCCTCCGTCGCGGGGACCGAGCCCTCCTCGAAGCCCAGGGGGACGCCGCCGCCCTCGGAGAACCGGACGCCGCCGCCCGGCTGGATCAGCGCCGCCGGATGGTGCCCCGCGGAGGCGAGCCGCACCTTGCGGCCCCGTACGAAGCCCGCGGCGGCCATCACGAACAGGCCCGTGTTCTGCGCGACGAGGGCGTCGCTGACCTTGCGCAGGGCCTGCCCCGGGTCGTCCTCCCATACGCTCAGCACGCGCAGGCCGTTGCGGACCATGGCGGTGACGGCGGCCGCCTCCTCGCCGCGTCCGGCCGCGCTGCCGATCACGAAGCCCCATCCGTTCTTGACGGGGAACACGTCGTAGAACTCGCCGCCGATGGCGCGCATGCCGGAGCCGGGGTGGTAGGCGGCGGCGATCTCGAAGCCGGGGATCTCGGGGAGCGTCCGGGGAAGCACGCCGGTCTGCAGGGTGTCGGCGGCCTGGGCCCGGCGCTGGAAGCCCTGCTGGGCCCGCATCGCCAGGCCGATGTGCAGGCCGATCTCCTCCATCAGGCCCAGGTCGGCCAGGCCGAACGGCGGGCGGTCGCGCAGCCGCACCAGCGTGAGCACGCCCCGCGCCTCGCCGTCGGCGCGGATCGGCACGCTGAGCAGCGAGCCCGCGCGCATCGACTGGAGCACGTCGCCGCCGAGCAGCGAGTCGTCGGTCAGCATCTCGTGGACGACGCCGCTCTGCGTGGTCATCACCTGGTCCACGACCGGCGCGAGCGCCGGCGAGGCCTCCTCGACCGCCCGCTGCAGCCGCCCGACCGGCTGGTCGCTCGGGCCGATGACGACCGACCGGACCAGGCCGTCGCCCCTGGCGACGTCCGCGATCACCCAGTCGGCCGTCTCCGCGGCCAGCAGGCGGGCCGCCCGCAGCAGGGCGACGGGCTCGCGCAGGCTCTCCTCGTCGAGCAGCAGCCCGGTCAGCCGCGACAGCAGCTCGTGCCGCCTCGCCGCCGCCAGGACCGCCGCGTCGTCGGGCACGGCCCCCTGTACGGCCGGCTCGGGCAGCTGGACCTCGGTGGGCAGCACGACCCCCGCGATCATCTCCTGCGGCTCGCCCGGCATGCGCAGGCGGCTCAGCACCAGCCGTACGGTGTGGGCGCGGCCCTGGTGGGCCAGCCTGGTCTGGAACGAGGCGCTGTCGTCGCCGCGGAGGATGGCGGCGAAGCGCTGCCGGAACGCCGCGCGGGCGGCCACGTCGACGAGCAGGGGGAAGGCGCGGCCGATGAGGTAGCCGGCGGGGCTGCCGAGCAGGCGCGTGGTCTCGTTGTTGATACGGCGCACCGTGCCGCCCGTGTCCATGATGACCACGGGGATCGGCAGCGCGCGGAACACCTGGCGCAGCAGCTTCTGCTCGCGCTGGCTGCCGCCGTCCCTGCGCCTGCGGCTGCGCGCCAGCTCGCTCAGGGACTTGCGGACCAGTTCCTCTGCGGCGTCCAGCTCCCGTAGCATCGCACCCGGATCGGGATCTTCCCGTAGGGTGGCGATGCGGTCGGCGAGCCCGCTCAACGCGCGCTCGAGCTCGGCGGTGTCGGGCAAGCTGCCCCCCTCTCTCGACGTAGACGCTACGCCAAACCCCGGGTCTAATCGATCCAGCCTGGATTAACCCGAAAACTATGGGAATGGTCTTTCTACCATGGAGACGACATCCATTCTCGCGCGTGACCTCGCGGCGCTGGGCCGTGTGACCGAGGGCACGTCGGCCGAGAGCGTTCTGCGCGGCATCACCGAGGCGGTCGCCCGTGGCGTCCCCGGCTGCGCCGGCGGAACGGCCGAGTTGTGGATGGAGGAGCGGGTGCTGCTCGCCGCCTCCCACAGCGAGCTCACCGTGCTCATCGACCGCGAACGCGACCTGCGCGAGGGCCCGTCGAGGGAGGCGCTGTCCACCGGCCGCCCGATGGCGATCCCCGACGTCATGCGCGAGTCCCGCTGGTCCCGCTACGCCGCCACCGCCGTACGGCACGGGGTGCGCTCGGTCCTCGTCGTGCCGATCGCGGTGGAAGGCGCCGTCGTGATCATCGGCCTGTACGGCGTGCGCCCCGGCGTGTTCAGCTCCGGCGGCCCGCTCATGGCCCTGCTGCGCGAGCAGATCACCGTGGCGCTGGCCAACATCTGGGAGTTCGACGACGTCCTGACCGGCGCGGCGCAGATGCAGGAGGCCCTGGCGGGCCGGTCGGTGATCGACCAGGCCAAGGGCATCATCATGTCGAAGAGCGGCTGCTCGGCCGAGGAGGCGTTCGAGGAGCTCAGGCGGGTGTCGCAGCACCACCAGGTGAAGGTGGCCGACCTGGCCAAGCTCCTGGTGACCGAGCACCAGCAGAAGCACGGGGGAGCCGCCCCGGCCTGAGCGGGGCCGTACGCCGCGGGCGGCGGCAGCCGAGATGCGGCGACCGGCGGCGGGGGCGCGGCGGGCTCAGGCGGCGAACGCGGCCAGGGCCTCGTCGAGGGTGTCGAACAGGGGCAGCCGCTCCGACAGGCCGGTGACCCACATCACCTTGGAGTTCGGGTATTGCACGGAGACCAGTGCGAATTTGCCGCCGGCTGTGGTCGAGCGCTGCCAGTGGTGCACGATCAGGCCCAGCGCCCGGGAGTCCATGAAGGTCACGCCGCCCAGGTCGAGGACCATGCCGGGGCCGTGGTCGTCGGCCGCGGCGTCCAGGTAGTCCGAGAACTGCTCACGAGTCGTGGCGTCCAGGACGCCGTTCACATGGATCACCACGATGTCCCCTGCCATGCTGGACGTCAGGGACAGCAGCCCGTTGTTAGACACCTCGCGCCTCCTCTGCGGCAACATTACTGGTGCCGAAGGGGTGGTGATACTCCTGATTTTGCGGCAATATACTGAAGCAGAGGTCCAGCAGAGGGCCTCGTCTCGATACTGTAGCGAGGCGTGCCTTCTGCGTGGTCATCCCAGCGCGTAGGCGCCCTCGCGAGAAAATACGAGGGGACTGCGCAGATGGCTGCCGAGGTCCGTGTAGAGACCGCCAGCAATCCGACCGCCGAAGAACTCCTGGCCGAGCTGGCCGAGGACGGACAGTCCGAGGAGCGGCGGGAACGCCTCCGTGAGAAGATCGTAGAAATGCACCGCCCGATGGCGAGGGACATCGCCCGGCGGTACCTCAACCGTGGCGAGCCGATGGAGGACCTCCTGCAGGCCGCGTACGTCGGCCTCATGAAGGCCATTAACGGCTTCGACCCCACCCTGGGCCACAGCTTCCGCGGGTACGCCATGGTCACCATGACGGGCGAGGTCAAGCGGCACTTCCGCGACCGCACCTGGGCCGTCCGGGTGCCCCGCCTCTACCAGGAGCGCCGGGCCGAGCTCAACCGGCACGTCGCCGACATGACGCAGGAGCTGGGCCGGTTCCCCACCGTCGCGGAGCTCGCCAAGAAGATGGGGCTGTCCGAGGAGGACATGCTCCTCACCATGGACGCCTCCGCGGCGTACAGCACGCTCTCCCTCGACGCGCCGATCGGCGCCGACGACGACGCCGCCGCGCTCGGCGACGTGATCCCCGAAGAGGACGACGCGCTCGACACCCTGGTGGACACCGAGGCGCTGAAGCCTCTCATCGACCTTCTCCCCGAGCGGGAGAAGAACATCCTCCTGCTGCGCTTCTACGGCAACATGACGCAGGCCGAGATCGCGGCGGAGTTCGGCATATCGCAGATGCACGTCTCACGGATCCTCCGCAAGACCCTCGACCAGCTCCGGGCGGAGCTCGTCGCGGGATGAGAGGATGCGGCGATGCCCGGGACACCGTCTGTGCCAAGGCGGTGTCCCGGGGTATCTTCGTCCTGCCCATAGCCCATAGATCCTGAGACGGCCAGATTCCGGCGGGAGGCGTGTACCGGGTGAAAGATGACGGCGTTCCCGCGCACGTCACCAGAGCGGCAAGGGAGCGTGCCTTCTCCTTAGCCGATCTGCCCGATCTGCGGGAGTTCGCCGCCGCCGAGGCGCTGCGTCGCGGCATGAGGGAGGGCGCGATCGGCGACTTCCTCGTCGCGCTCAACGAGGTCGCCACCAACGCGGTCACCCACGGGTCGACCAAGGCACGGCTGGGCATCTGGCGCGATGGGGCGGCCCTGGTGGTCGCCGTGCACGACGACGGCAGGCAATGGCGTCTCGAGGGCGAGCCGGGCCACGACCCGCCTCCGGAGAACGCGACCAGCGGCATGGGGCTGTGGGTCACGCGCATGCTGAGCAACGACCTCCACGTCACCACCGGTCCCGCAGGGACCACGGTGACGATGCGTTTCCTCCTGGACTAGGGGTAGGGGACAGCCATGGCTGTCCCACGGATTCTGATCGTCGGCGGCGGATACGTCGGCATGTACACAGCACTCCGCCTGCAGCGCAGGCTCCGCCGCGGCGAGGCGCTCGTGACCGTCGCCGACCTCGACTCCTACATGACCTACCAGCCCTTCCTCCCGGAGGCGGCCGCGGGCAACATCGAGGCGCGGCACGTCGTCGTCCCGCTCAGGCGGGTGCTGAACAGGTGCCAGATCCTCAGCGGCCGGATCACCCAGGTGCGGCTCGGCGACCGCAAGGCGGAGTTCACCCCGCACGAGGGGCCCGACCTCACCATCGACTACGACTACCTCGTCGTCGCGCCGGGCTCGATCTCACGGCTCCTGCCGGTGCCCGGCCTGGCCGAGCACGGCATCGGCTTCAAGACCATCGAAGAGGCCATCGCCCTGCGCAACCACGTGCTCGGCCGCCTCGACATCGCCGCGTCCACGCCGGACCAGGAGGTCCGCCGCAAGGCCCTCACCTTCGTCTTCGTCGGCGGCGGCTACGCCGGCGTGGAGGCCCTGGCCGAGCTGGAGGACATGGCGGCGGGCGCGCTCAAGTACTTCGCCGGGCTGCGCCGTGAGGACATGCGCTGGATCCTGGTCGAGGCCACCGACCGCATCCTGCCCGAGGTGGGCCCCGACATGGGCAAGTGGACGGCCCTCCAGCTGCGCGAGCGGGGCATCGAGGTCCGCATGGGCACGCGGCTGAAGTCCGCGGAGGACGGCCGCGTCGTGCTGAGCGACGGCGAGGAGTTCGGCGCCGACACCCTCGTCTGGACGGCCGGCGTCAAGCCCAACCCGCTGGTCGGCGCGGGCGACCTGCCCCTGGACAAGAAGGGCAGGATCAGGGTCGACCCCTGCCTGCGCGTGCACGGCACCGACTTCGCCTTCGCCGCGGGCGACTCCGCCGCCGTCCCCGACCTGACCCGGCCGGGGGAGTTCTGCCCGCCCAACGCCCAGCACGCCGTACGGCAGGCCAAGACGCTGGCCGACAACCTGCTGGGGGTACTGCGGGGGGAGGCCCAGCGGCCCTACCGGCACAAGTACGCGGGGTCGGTGGCGAGCCTGGGACTCTACAAGGGAGTCGCGCAGATCTATGGCCGGGAGCTTCGCGGCTTCCCCGCCTGGTTGATGCACCGCACCTATCACCTGACGCGGATGCCGACCTTCAACAAGAAGACCCGGATTCTCATGGACTGGACGCTCGGGCTGTTCTTCCCCCGGGAGATCATCTCGCTGGGGGCCATCGAGGAGCCGCGCAAGGAGTTCACGCTGTCCGCCCGCTCGTGAGCGTCGCGGCACCCGTCACCTCCCGCCTTCAGCGCCGGCGGGCCCCGGAGGCGGCCGAGGCGGCCGCCTCCCGGCTCTCCGCACCGCCCGGCCGGGCCGTGAGACCGGTGGCCGGGCGGCGATGAGGAGCAGGCGCGCCGGCGCCGGTCACCCCACTTCGGCGGCGGATGCGTCGTCGCCGGTCAGGGCGCCGGCGAACTGCGAGGAATAGAGCCGGTGGTAGGCACCCCGGGCGGCGAGCAGCTCGTCGTGGGTGCCGTGCTCGACGATGCTCCCGGCCTCCATCACCAGGATGAGGTCGGCGTCGCGGATGGTCGACAGCCGGTGGGCGATGACGAAGCTGGTCCTGTCGCTGCGCAGCGCGGCCATCGCGTGCTGCACCAACACCTCGGTGCGGGTGTCGACCGAGCTGGTCGCCTCGTCCAGGATGAGCAGGGACGGGTTGGCGAGGAACGCGCGGGCGATGGTCAGCAGCTGCTTCTCTCCGGCGCTGATGTTGCCGCCCTCCTCGTCGATCACGGTGTCGTACCCGTCGGGGAGGGTGCGGACGAACCGGTCCACGTACGTCGCCCGGGCGGCCGCCTGGACCTCCTCGTCGGTGGCCCGGGGGTTGCCGTAGGCGATGTTGTCGCGGATCGTCCCGCCGAACAGCCAGGTGTCCTGGAGCACCATGCCGATCTGGGCACGCAGGTCCTCGCGGCGCATCGCCGTGATGTCGACGCCGTCGAGGGTGATGCGGCCCGCGTCCAGCTCGTAGAAGCGCATGATCAGGTTGACCAGCGTGGTCTTCCCCGCGCCGGTCGGGCCGACGATCGCGATCGTGTGCCCGGGCTCGGCCACCAGCGACAGGTCCTCGATGAGGGGCTGCTCGGGGTCGTAGCTGAAGGACACGTGCTCGAACTCGACGCGCCCCCGCCGGGTCTCGGGCAGCACCGGGTCGGCCGGGTCGGGCTCCTGCTCCTCGGCGTCCAGCAGCTCGAAGACCCGCTCGGCGGAGGCCACCCCCGACTGCAGGAGGTTGGCCATCGAGGCGACCTGGGTCAGCGGCTGGGTGAACTGCCGGGAGTACTGGATGAACGCCTGGACGTCGCCCAGGCTCATCGACCCGCCTGCCACCCGTACCGCGCCGACGACCGCGATGGCGACGTAGTTGAGGTTCCCGATGAACATCATCGTCGGCATGATGATCCCGGAGATGAACTGGGCGCCGAAGCTCGCCTTGTACAGGGCCTCGTTCCGCTCCCGGAACACCTGCTCGACCTCCGGGCCCCGCCCGAAGACCTTCACCAGCTCGTGACCGGTGAACGCCTCCTCGATGTGGGCGTTCAGCGTGCCCGTGTGCGCCCACTGGGCGACGAACTGCTTCTGCGAGCGCTTGGCGATCTGCCCGGTGACGATCATCGTGACCGGGATCGTCACCAGTGCGATCGCCGCGAGCAGCGGCGAGATCACGAACATCATGACCAGCACGCCGACCACGGTGAGCAGCGAGCTCAGCAGCTGGCTCAGCGTCTGCTGCAGGGTCTGGGACACGTTGTCGATGTCGTTGGTGACCCGGCTGAGCAGCTCGCCGCGCGGCTGGCCGTCGAAGAACTTCAGCGGGAGCCGGTGCAGTTTGTCCTCGACGTCGGCCCTGAGGCGGAACACCGTGCGCTGTGTCACGTCGTTGAGCAGCCGGCCCTGCAGCCACATGAACAGCGACGCCGCGACGTACAGCGCCAGCACCCAGGCCAGGACCGTGCCCAGCGCGCCGATATCGATGCCGCGACCGGGGACGACGTCCATCCCCGCGAGCATGTCCGCGAAGTCGCCGTGACCCGAGGCGCGCAGGCCCTGCACGGCCTGCTCCTTGGTCGTTCCCGCGGGCAGCCGTCCGCCGATCACACCGCTGAAGATCACGTCCGTCGCGCGGCCGAGCAGCTTCGGCCCGATGACGGAGAACACCACGCTGATCACGGCGAGGCCGATCACGGCCAGGATCTTCGGCCGTTCCGGGCTCAACCGGCGCAGCAGCCGCCGTACGGAGGGGCCGAAGTTCATCGACTTCTCCGCCGGCATCTGGCCGCGGCCGAAGGGCCCGAAACCGCCGCCTCCGGCGGGCCGCGCCGGTGTCGTGGGCCGTGCCGGTGTCGTGGGCCGGTCGCTCATACCGCACTCCCCGCGGTCAGTTGGGACTCGACGATCTCGACGTACGTCGGGCAGGTATCGAGCAGTTGGTCATGGGTGCCGATGCCGACGACGACGCCGTCGTCCAGGACGACGATCTGGTCGGCGTCGGCGATGGTGGAGACCCGCTGGGCGACGATCACCACGGCGGCGTCGGCCGTGTGCGGGCGCAGCGCCGCGCGCAGCCTGGCGTCGGTGGTCAGGTCGAGCGCCGAGAACGAGTCGTCGAACAGGTAGATCTCGGGTTTGGCGACCAGCGCGCGGGCGATGGACAGGCGCTGGCGCTGCCCGCCGGACACGTTCGTGCCGCCCTGGGAGATCGGGGCCTGCAGGCCCTCGGGCATCGCCTCGACGAAGTCGCGGGCCTGGGCGATCTCCAGCGCCTCCCACAGCTCCTCGTCGGTGGCGTCCGGGTTGCCGTACCGCAGGTTGCTCGCGACGGTGCCGGTGAACAGGTACGGCTTCTGCGGCACCAGGCCGATGCGCGTCCAGAGCATCTGGGGGTCGAGTTCGCGTACGTCGGCGCCGTCGATCAGCACGGCGCCGGACGTCGCGTCGAACAGGCGGGGCACCAGCGAGACCAGCGTCGTCTTCCCGGACCCGGTGCTCCCGATGACGGCGGTGGTCTGTCCCGCGGCCACGCGGAAGGAGATGCCGGACAACACGGGCGCCTCCGCGCCCGGATAGCGGAACTCGACGTCGCGCAGCTCCAGCTCGCCCCGGCGGTCCACCTGGCGTACGGGATCGTCGGACGGGCGCACCGACGACTCGGTGTCCAGCACCTCCGAGATGCGCTCCGCGCAGACCGCGGCGCGCGGGATCATGATCGAGATGAAGGTCGCCATCATCATCGACATGAGGATCTGCATCAGGTACATGAGGAACGCGGTGAGGGCGCCCACCTGCATCTCGCCGCTGTCCACCCGGGCGGCGCCGAACCACAGCACGGCGACGCTGGAGGCGTTGAGGATCAGCATCACGGTGGGGAAGATGAGCGCGGTCAGCCGCCCGACGCGCAGCGCCGTGTCGGTCAGCTCGTCGTTCGCCTTCGCGAACCGGCGGGTCTCCTCACGCTCCCGGACGAACGCCCGCACCACGCGGATGCCGGAAAGCTGCTCCCGGAGCACCTGGTTCACCACGTCGATGCGGGTCTGCATGGCGCGGAACTGCGGGACCATGCGGAAGACGATCAGCCCGATCGAGACCAGCAGCACCGGGACGCAGACCAGCATGAGCCACGACAGCCCGACGTCCTGACGCAGGGCCATGATGATGCCGCCGACGCCCATGATGGGAGCGGCGACGAGCATCGTGCAGGTCATCACCACGAGCATCTGGATCTGCTGCACGTCGTTGGTGTTGCGGGTGATCAGCGACGGAGCCCCGAACTCGGAGACCTCCCGCTGGGAGAAACCGCTCACGCGGTGGAAGACCGCCGACCGGACATCCCGGCCGAACCCCGCCGCGACCCGGGCACCGTAATAGACCGCCGCGATCGAGCAGGCGATCTGCACGAGGGACACGGTCAGCATCCAGCCGCCGGTGGTCAGGATGTAGCCGGTGTCGCCCGTGGCCACCCCTTGGTCGATGATGTCGGCGTTCAGGCTCGGCAGGTACAGGGAGGCGATGGTGCCGACGAGCTGGAACAGCACCACCGCCGCGAGCGCGGGGGAGTAGGGCCGCAGGTACGTGCGGAGCAGGCGGCTCAGCACGGCCGTGATCCAGGGAGGTGTCGCGGGGAGGGGAAAATCATGCCGAACACGCTATATGAGCAGCTAGCTCACTCACGCGGGAATTTCGGCAGGAGCGAACAGGGACGGCGTTCGCCGATCTCGACGGGAACGAGGACGTCCAAGGGCCGTCAGGCGGGGGCGGGAGCGTGGCCGGAGACGCGATCGGGGGTGAGACGGGGGGCATCGCCCGGGGTGAGACCGGGGGTGAGGCCGGGGGTGAGGCCGCGGGCATCGCTGGGAGTGAGCGCGAGGGTGAGGTCGGCCAGGGCGACGACGCCGACCGGGCGGCCGTCCACGACCACCGGGAGTTGACGCACGTCCTTCTCACGCATCAGCCGCGCCGCCTCGGCGACGTCGTGGTCAGGGCCGACGGTCACCACGTCGCAGGTGCACAGCGTCGCCAGGGGAGTGGTGGCGAGGTCCCTGCCCTCCGCGACCGCGCGTACGACGATGTCCCGGTCGGTCACCAGCCCGCGCAGCCGGCCGTCACCGACGACGAGCACGTCGCCGATCCCGCGGTCGCGCATCAGCTTGGCGGCCTTGACCACCGTGGCCTCCTCCGGCAGCGTGACCGGATCGCGTGTCATGACCTCTTCCACGGTGTGGGGCATCGCGGTCTCCTGAGGGGCCGGTGGGCGTAGTCCTCATGGTTATACGGCTCTGCGGTCCCGCGGAAGGAGTGCTCCCGCGAGACCGCTTCGGGTTCTGGCCGGCCGGGGACGACGTTGTGGTCGCGGGCGTCAGCGACGGACGCGTCCGCCGCGCCAGCCGCCGCGCCAGGAGTTCACCCCGGCGGTGCCGACGCCGGCCTGGTGCAGGGACAGCAGGCACAGGCCGAGGGCGAGCAGCGCGGTCAGGCCGATGCCGATGCTCGCGTTGAGTAGGTCAAGGAGGAAGGCGATCCCGAAGACGACCGCCGCGGCGATGGCGAGCATTGTTACCTCACTTCCGGTTCAGGTGGGCAAGTAACGCGTGGTACTCGTGCAGGGCCAGGCGCAGCGCCTCGGTGTCGCCCTGCTCGTTGTCCTTCCACTGGTCGAGCAGCGCCTGACGGCGGCTGGTGAGGGCCGACAGGGCCTCCTCCACCAGTGCGTCCGCCTGCTCGACCGACTGACGGGGATCGTCGACGAAGCCCGTCTTGATCTCGCGCCACCGGCTGTCGAACGCCTCGTCCAGGACGGACGCCGTGCCGGAGGCGGTGGTGGTGACGGGGTAGGCCACCGGGCCGTCGACGGTGTCGCCGGTAGCAGTGTCGGTGGCCGTGCCGGTGGTGGTGTCTGTCACGGTGTCGCCGGAGGCCGCGGTGTCCCCGGCGAGCGCACCGTCCCGGCCGTAGCCGGCGCCGTCCGTCTCGGGGCCGCGATCCGCGTCGTCGCCGTAGGTGCCGTACGCGCCGGTCGCGGCGTCGCCGGATCGCTCGGCCGAAGTGAGGGAGTCGGTGTGGTCGTCCGTGCGGCCGCCGGCGACGAGGCGGTCGCTTTCCGCCGTGTGCCTGCCGCCGGTCTGGGGCGACGTGAGGACGTCGTCGCCCGCCTCGCCGTACGGCTGGCGGAATCGGTTGCCGTCGCCGTCCGCGTCGGCGGTTCCGTCCGTTACCGCGTCGTCGCCGGTCTCCCGGGTCGTGCCGTCGGTGTACGCGTCGCTGGGGGAGTAGACCGGGCCGGGACCCTCGTGCTCGTCCCGTCCGGTGTCCGTGACGGCCCTCTCTCTGCGCGCCTCCTCCTCGAGGGGTTCGGGGGTCTCGGGAGTCGGCCGCTCGGCGATGTCGTCGCGCTGCCTGTTCGTCCGGATGCTCATCGCTCCGCCTTCCGTACGTCCGCGTGGTGGTCGTTCATCGAGGCGCCGTCGTAGCCGCCGGTGGCGTACGCGGCGCCGTCGGCGTGGTCGTTCAGAGGAACGTCGGCGCCGTCGCCGAGCAGCTCCTGGAACAGCGCGCGGTAGTGGACCATCGCCTGGCGGAGCTCCTCGGTGGTGGCTTCCTGCCGGGCGGCGCGGCTGCTGATGTCGTGGGCGTTGCGGTAGTGGTCGAGCGTGGCGGCGTGGGCCACCGACAGGTCGCTCAGACGCTGCTCGAACTCGTCCGTGGGATAGCCGCGCTCGGCCATCACCGCGGTGACCAGCGCGTCCGCCTCGGTCACGGCGAAGCCGGGAGCGTCCACGAAGCGCTCCTGCACCTCGGTCCACTTCCTCGCGTACTGTTCCCGGGTCTGCGCGTCGAGCGGGCGGATGTCCAGCTTGGCGTGGCGCTCCTCGCGGGCGAGCAGTTCCTGCTCCGCCTCTTTCCGGCTGTCGCTGTCCCGCACCGCCCGTTCGTACTCGGGCCCGAAACGGTCCTGCAGGTGGCGCCGGCGGTTGCGTGCCGACACAAGGTAGCCGACTGCCAGGATCACCAGCACGGCGACGATCACGACGGCCACCCATGCTACGGCGGTCATTTCTGCCTCCAGGGGTGAGTGCGTTGTTCATCCGCACTGCCCGGGAATGCGGCCTTCACGCCTTGCGTAATCACGGATTCTGGGGGTAAAGGGCCGTTGACCAGCAGAGGAGGTAGCCATGGGCTTCGGGGCCAGTCTCGCCTTCATCGCGGTCGGCGCGGTTCTCGCGTTCGCCGTCAAATGGGACGTTCCTGGAATCGACCTTCAAATGATCGGCTGGATTCTCATGGCCGTGGGGGTCGTCGGCATGGTGCTGACCGGCCGCTACACCCGCCGTCCCCGGACCGAGGAGACGGTGGAGACCATCGAGCCGGACACGATGTACACCGTGGACCCGGCGGCCGAGCCGCACGTACACGTCCAGGAGACCGAGTCGCGCACCGCCGTCCACCCGGGCGAGCGCCGCGTGCACGTACGCGAGGAGACCACGCCCCTGCCGCGCGACGGTGTGTGAGCCGTACGGTCAGGGAGTGGTGTCCGCCGCGTCCGTGGCTTCGCGGGCCTCGGCGAGGACCCGGGCGACGTGCGAGTCGTCCCCGGCGGGCACCTCGTGGAAGCCGCGCTCCGGGTCATAGGCGATGTCGAGCCCGTTGTCGACCAGCCGGTTCGCCCACCGAAGGGCGGTGTTGAGCCGGTCCTTGGGGATCCGGCGACCCTGGGCCGCGGCGGAGAGGTTCCGCAGATTGGTGGCGGGGCCGCTCTGGCTGTGCTCGCGCCGGAGCTTCCACGGCAGGGCACGGCTGTGGTCCGTCATCGGCTTGGACAGGCCGGCGGCCCGCTTCGCCTGAAGGACGCCCGACTCCGTCACACCGAAGTGCTCGGCGAGACGGGCGTTGGTCCACCCTTCGGCGGCCAGCCGGACGAGTTCTTCCTGGTCGATGTGCGCCTTCCGCCCCATGATCGCCAGCCTAGGCCCACCGGCGCGGTTCGTGTACGCACGAGGGCGGAAACTGCGCTAAGGTTTGGGTGTGCCCGGGGAGACCAGGGCAACGGGACGTAGCGCAGTTTGGCAGCGCACTTGACTGGGGGTCAAGGGGTCGTGGGTTCAAATCCCGCCGTCCCGACACTGTTGTAGCAGGTCAGAGCCACAGTTCCCAAGATCGGGGATTGTGGCTTTTCTGTTGTGTCACCCAGGTGTCATCAAGAGTCGCCCTCCCGGACCGTGCCGCCCGGTGACAGATGTATGTCCAGCGTGTCACCGCATTCGCCGGTCCTCTGGCCGGGGGAGCGCCTGGTGTTCAAACGGACTGGGAGATCTACACCGTAAAGGGTGCCGCTTCTGAGCGATTCATCTTGATCGACAACGCATCCTCTGTGGGGGCCATCGCAGACGCCCGTGGCTGCCGTGGCGACCTTCCTGGCTATGGCTTGGTGACCGTCGTTCGCCACGCCGACGCCTAGTAGCGCGGGCAGCTACGAGCCGCGGCTGGGGGAGCAGTGCGTTGTCACCTGTAGCGAGCATCGGTAGATTCCGATCATGTCCGACGCCGACTTCACTCCGCTGCGTGTCACGCAACTGGCGTACGGGCGTGACATCGACTTGGCGATCCGGGAGTGGGCACGGGCCAACGGACACCCGGTCAGCGAGCGCGGCCGGGTCGGGCACGGGCTCATCGAGGCATTCTTCGCCGCCAACCCTGATGCGTATGAGCGGGCTGAAAAGACCGAGGCGGTCCATGCCACCGCCCGCACGCCTGGTGCCTCACCGGAAGACTATGCGTGGCAGGACGAGGGCCCGCTGGGACCGATCTACACGATCACGCTCGTCAGGGGAGTGGAGGAGCACGAGGTGCTCCGGCGCCTGGGCGCCGCCCTGGAACACATCCGCCTGATCGACGTGGATGAGTACCCCGATTCCAGCCGCACCCAGATCGTCGTGGCCCGGCGGGTGGGGGACTGGACCATCGTGATCGAGGAGTGCGGCTGGCGCGGCGTGCAACGCGAGGTCATCGGTGAGCTGTCCTGCGATGGCGGCGAGGCCGTCGCGGTGATGCGACACGATTACGCCGCCAGGCACGACTTCGCCTACGCCCTCGACGGTGAGCTCGTCACCAGTTACGATCCGAGCCGGCCCGGAACCCGGTGGGGCACCGCACCCGACCGGCTCAACCGGCATCTTCGCGAGCTCGGCATCGACCCGGCTTCCGACGAGTGGATCGACAACGCCATCCAGGCCGTTCTCGCGCTTGCCAGCCGGATCTCCGGCGTCATGGTCACACCGGCGCACGCCGAGCGTCCCGTTCTCGGTGCCGCGATCCCCCGTTGAAGCCGGCTCTGGCGCTCTGATGCCCAGCGCGGGGCCACTTCGGGTGCGTCGGTGGCCGACCGGCTGGTCCGAACCGGCGCAGAGGTTGGATGGTCAACTGCGACTTCTCCGGGCCGATCTCAAAGCTGGACGATAGTCGGAGGTGCTTCCACTAGGTCATCGGGTTGGGTAGGGAAGGCGTCGAATTCTTCCTTATCGCGGTTTTAGTCCTGTCCGTAATTGTGGTTCAAGTTGATAACGAGGTGATTGCTCGAACGGTCAGGCAAAGGCGTTCGGAGCTAGTGTTCACTGGTGCTTCTTGATCGCATCCACACGGCTTCTCAATCTGCTGATCGTGCGTGTGATCGGAAGAGGTGAACGCGTGGGATTCTTCGACCGTTTTCGGAGTGAGCCGGGCCAGCGTCGAGCGGCCGCGGCGCATCACCCGTCCGGGCCCGACGGTAGGCAGGACCAAGCTCCCCGCCACGCAGTCCCTCCTCAAACGGGATATCCGCAGCAGTCGCCTCCGCCGCCTACTGCTGGGCCTTGGCTGCCGCCAGGCTTCGGGGTCAGCGTTGCGGGGCTGAACATCGTCGGCGGCCTGCTGTATGTGGGCGCCGGTCTAGCGTCAGCGTCGGGACAGACGGTCGAACCCGCGTTGATCGACCCGCGACTGCCGGTCGACCTGCGCCGTCCGGATTGGACGGGGCAGGGCTTGCGCTACTGGCCCTCGTATGCGTCGATTCCGCCGGACTCGCGTGCCGCCTACCTGTCCTGGCTCGCCGATGGACGGCGCTATCCGCATGTACCCATCGGCTATGTGTTCCTGTACTTCTATGGCCTGGAACGACGGGCTCTGCATGACTTGCGTCTGGATCGTTCCAGTACGGGCCACGAGCTGTCGATCATTCAGGCCGAGGTCCGCCGGCTTCTCCGGATCTACGGCGAAAACTCTTCCTTCCGAAGCTATGCCGGTGAGTTCGACCAAGTCCTCGACCTGCTGATCCTGGCGGGCCAGGACACGCTGCCCAGTGCCGGACATCCCCCTGAGCCTTCTCGCGAGGTGACGCCGCTCCGGCTGAGGGTGGGATTGGGGGAGTTCGCAGCGGAGGGACGACCAGTCCCCGCCGAGTGGGCGTTGGCCTGGATCCGCTCCCACCCCGACTACTACCCGCGTACTCCGGCAACGCGTTGCGCCGCTCAGTTCGATGCGCTGTTCCGGTCGCGGTACGCCGCGCGTCATCGAGCGGGGCTGGTGGTCCGGCCCGGACGCAAGGAAGTCTCCCTGGATTATCGGCCCGCCAGTGCCGGCTTCGGCGGGTATCCCCGGCTGACACTCCACGGCATCCCGGACGTGCTGACGCTGGCCGCGCCGACACGCAAGCTCGTGGCGTTGGCTGACGAGTGCACCACCGACTTGGATGCCTACAGCCGTTTCGTCGGACGCTTCCCGGACCGGCAGGCGAGTGTGCAGGCGCAAGCACTGCTTCCAGCGGAGTTGCTGGACCTTGAGTCGGGAGGTGCGGGCCGCGCCGTGACGTGGGCGCGGGACCGTCTCGGCGCGCAGGAGACCGCTCTCGTGCCGGCGGAGGAGTTCGCCGCACTGCTGGGCGCGCCTACGGCCAAGCCGGCGAAGAAAGACGTCGTCGCTTTGGCACAACTTCTGGGCAGCGTGAGGATCGGAGTCGAGCCTGATCCGCGGCTGGGCGGGCCGGTCCTGTCGAGCGGTCCCATGGTACTTTTCGCCGCTCCGGGCGTACCCACCGCGGCGTCCTCAGACGCCTACCGCGCCGCGACGATCCTGCTCCATCTGGCGGCGGCCGTGAGCGCCGCCGACGGGGAGACCTCGGAGGCGGAGCAGCGTCATCTCAGCGATCACCTCGAACGGGCCCTGCACCTGACGCAGGACGAACGCCGGCGCCTGCATGCGCACCTGCGCTGGCTCATCGCCACCGAGGTGAAGCTCACTGGCCTGACCCGGCGCCTGGCCGAGATCGACGAGAAACAGCGGGCCTACGTGGCGGAGTTCCTCACCGGGGTGGCCGCGGCCGACGGTCACATTTCTTCTGAAGAGGTCAAGACCCTCAGCCGTATCTACCGTCTGCTCGGGCTCGACCCTGCCATGGTGAAGTCTGTCCTGCCGGCGACCGCTCCCCCCACTCCAGCGGCCGGTCCAGTGGTCGTTCGTCAGGCCGGGCCGGAACCGGGCTTTGCAATTCCCCGCCCTGCCGACGTTCGAACTGCCCCGGCCGTCGTGCACCTCGACCACGGTGCCATCGCCGCCAAGCTTGAGGAGACGGCCAGGGTGGGGGCATTGCTGGGCTCGATCTTCGTTGAAGAGGAGCCGGCGCAGGTGCCCTCGCCGCCTCCGGTTGCCGATTCGGCCGCCGGACTGGACGGCCCGCATTCCGGCCTCTTACGCGGCCTCCCCAACGTGGAGCAGTTGTCTCGGGGGGAGTTCGAGGACCTCGCGGCGAAATGGAACCTGCTCCCCGATGGAGCACTCGATCGAGTCAACGAAGCCGCCTACGAGGTGGGCGGTGAGCCGTTGCTCGAAGGAGACGACCCGATCTGGGTCAATCGACACCTGCTGGGAGAGATGCTGACGTGACCACGACGATCTCGATTCGCCCCCGCGAGCGTGATGCTCTGCTCCAGTCGCTTCGGGCGGGCGTAGTCCCTCGGGTCGGCCAGCGGCATGTGCAGGTGGGCCGGGCTCCCGAGGTCCAGGCGTTGGTGACCGACATCGATAGAATCGCCGGTGGTGGTTCGGCCGTGCGTTTCGTCATCGGGGACTTCGGTGCGGGCAAGACCTTCTTCCTGCACCTGGTGCGGTCCATCGCGCTGGAGAAGAAACTGGTCACCGTTCACGCCGATCTCAACCCCGACCGCCGTCTGCACTCCACCGGCGGCCAGGCGCGCAGTCTCTATGCCGAGCTGATGCGCAACATGGCCACCAGAGCCAAGCCCGACGGCGGGGCACTTTCCGCAGTCGTCGAGAGGTTCGTCTCGACCGCACTGGCCGAGGCCCAGCAGACCGGTGTCAACCCCGGGCAGGTCATCCGTACGCGCCTTGCCCATCTGGCCGAGATGACCGGGGGGTACGACTTCGCCGAGGTTGTCGGCGCCTACTGGCGTGGGCACGACACCGGTGACGAGCAACTGAAGGCCGCCGCGGTGCGCTGGCTGCGGGCCGAATACTCCACCAAGACCGAGGCCAGGTCCGCGCTCGGCGTCCGGACGATCATCGATGACGCGACCTTCCACGACCACCTCAAGCTGATGAGCCGGTTCGTTCGCCTGGCTGGATACGACGGCATGCTGGTGTGCCTGGATGAAATGGTCAACCTCTACAAGCTGGCCTCCACGCAGGCCCGCAACGCCAACTACGAGCAGATCCTGCGTATCTTCAACGACACACTGCAGGGCACGGCCGCGCACCTGGGCTTCTTGTTCGGCGGCACCCCCGAGTTCCTCACCGATTCCCGTCGCGGGCTCTACAGCTACGCCGCACTGCAGTCGCGGCTGGCGGAGAACTCCTTCGCCAGGGACGGGCTGGTGGACTACTCCGGGCCAGTGCTCCGTCTTACCGCCTTGACCCCGGAGGACCTCTACGTCCTACTCACGAAGATCCGGCACGTCTACGCCTTCGGCGACCCGTCCCGCTATCTCGTCGCCGACGACGCGCTGCCCGCGTTCATGCACCACTGCTCCAGCCGGGTCGGTGACGCCTACTTCCGCACGCCACGAACGACGATCAAAGCCTTCTGCGACCTGCTGGCCGTACTGGAGCAGAATCCCGGAGCGGACTGGCGGCGGATTCTCCCCTCGGTCGAGCTGGACCAGGAGAGCAACCCCGATCTGGCCCCGCTCGAAGAAGACGAGGGTCTCGCCACGCAGGCATCGGTGACCCAGCCCGGAGCTTTCGGTGACGACGACCTCGCCTCCTTCCGGCTCTGACGCCTTCCAGCTGCTCCACCCCAAGGTGCAACGGTGGATCTGGCAGCAGGACTGGCCCGAGCTGCGCCCGGCCCAGGAGGCGGCCGCCGCTCCCGTTCTCGCGGGTGAGACAGACGTGCTCATCGCCGCGGCAACCGCCTCGGGGAAGACCGAGGCCGCGTTCCTTCCCGTCTGCTCGGCGCTGACCGCGGATCCGCCGCAAACCGGCGGGTTCGCTGCGATATACATCAGCCCGCTTAAGGCGTTGATCAACGACCAGTACGGCAGGCTCGACGAGCTGTGCGAACACCTGGACATCCCGGTGGCCCGCTGGCACGGCGACGTCGGCGCCGGCGTCAAGAGCAAGCTCCTCGACCGGCCCCGGGGCATCCTCCTGATCACCCCCGAATCGCTGGAGGCGATGTTCGTCCTGCGCGGGTGGAAGATGCGCGACCTGGCCGGTGCCCTGCGCTACGTCGTCATCGACGAGATGCACTCGTTCATGGGCACCGAGCGCGGAGCACAACTGCAGTCCCTCATGCACCGGCTCGACCTGGCCGCCCGCCGCCGCGTCCCACGGATCGGACTATCGGCCACACTCGGCGACATGCGCGCGGCGGCGGATTTCCTCCGGCCCGGCAGCGGGGACAAGGTCACCGTGATCGTGTCGGACGCCGACGGTCAAGAGCTTCAGTTGCAGGTGCGCGGCTACGTCGAAACGCAGCCCAACCTCTCTGCCCTGGACAGAACCGCCGATGAGGACGCGGAGCAACAGACGGGCGAGGAGGACTCAGGGGAGCGGTCCGCCATCGCCGATCACCTGTTCACGACCCTGCGCGGCTCCCACAACCTGATCTTCGCGAATTCCCGGGGCGCTGTGGAGGAGTACACCGACCTGCTCAGCCGTCGATGCGACCAGGCGGGCGTGCCGAACGAGTTCGTCCCGCACCACGGAAACCTCTCCAAGGACATCCGCGAGCATGCCGAGTCCCGCCTCAAGGACCGTGCCCGGCCGGTCACCGCCGTCTGCACCTCCACCTTGGAAATGGGGATCGACATCGGATCGGTCTCGTCGGTCGCGCAGGTCGGAGCGCCCCCCGGGGTCGCCGCCCTGCGTCAGCGCCTCGGACGTTCCGGGCGACGCGGAGGGCCGGCGATCCTGCGGGTCTACATCCGCGAGCGTGAGCTGTCACCAACGCTGCACCCAGCCGAGGAACTTCGCGCTCAGCTCGTGCAGACCATCGCGACGATCGAGCTTCTGCTACAGCGCTGGTACGAACCCCCACACGGAACGGCGCTGCATCTGTCCACCCTGGTGCAGCAGACTCTCTCGCTGATCGCCCAACACGGCGGCATCACCCCGAACGACGCCTACCGAACGCTCTGCGGCCAGGGCCCTTTTCGGCTGGTCGACGCCGCGACCTTCGCCGCCCTGCTGCGCGACCTCGGCGAAGCGACGATCATCCGGCAGGAGACCGATGGCCTCCTTCTGCACGGTGACGCGGGGGAGAAGCTGGTCAACCATTACACCTTCTACGCCGCCTTCGCGGCTCCCACCGAATACCGCATCGTGCATGGGGGACGGGCTCTCGGAAGCCTGCCCATCGAACAGTCACTCCCCGAAGGTGCTCTGCTGATTTTCGCGGGCCGGCGTTGGCGAGTCCTCGCCATCGACGCGCGGGCAAAGGTCATCGAGGTCGCGCGAGCATCAGGCGGCCGCCCGCCACGCTTCACGGGAGCCGGCCCGGAGGTACACGACCGCATTCGGACCGAGATGCGGCGCGTTTACCAGGACAGCGCTGTTCCCATCTACCTGGATGCGACCGCCCAGCGCCTCTTGGAGGAGGGCCGCGCCGCCTACCGCCGCTTCGGCCTGGAAGCCCAGCCGATCCTGGCCTACGGAAACGACACCCTGCTCTTCCCGTTCTGCGGTGATGCGATCATGACGACGATCGCGCTCACCCTGCATACCAGGGGAGTCAGTGTGGAACGACAGGGGTTGGCACTGGCACTGTCCGGAGCATCGCCGCAGACCACCGCCGACCTGCTGAGAGAAATGAGCGAATCCGAGCTGCCCGCAGCGACCGAGCTGGCTCGGCTGATCCCCGACAAGAGAATCGACAAGTACGACGAATTGATCGGGGAGGAGCTCTTGGCCCGATCTTTCGCTGCCCGGCAGCTTGATGTTCCTGGTGCTCGAAACGTGATCAGCCGTCTCGCCGAGCAGAGCGCCCTCGCCTGTCTCTCGTAGCTCCAAACCGGTCCGTTGCTTCGTGAAGCATCCGGAAGCGGCGTCAGCGAGAGGGCGAAGCGACCGGCGGTGGGGGGTCGGGTGGGAAGGCGGAGGAGAGTTGGGGGGTGGTGTCGGCCTACTCGTACGGCTCGCTCGGTTCTGGGATTTCCGTCACCTGGATGGCGGTCATCTCCGGTGGCACGGTTCCGTTCGGGATCTTGCGGGACCTCGGCGGGACCCAGGTGGCGGTCACCTCGACCCAGGTGTCGTCGGGCGGCGGAGCGGCGCCGAGCACAGCCACCTTAGGGCGATGGCGTCGGCCGCGCAGCAGCTCATCCGCATGCGGGTGACGTACCAGCGGTCTTTCTTCTTCGGCCGTACGACGAAGCCGGTCGCAGGACCCTCTTGCCGGTCGAGAGCGGGACGTAGGAACCGGTCGTCCCCGGGGCTAAAAGCACCAGCCGCGCCCAGGCCAGCCTCGCCCGGCCGACGCTGGTGCCGAAGACCTGGCCATCGTCTGATCTACCCGTCTTGTGAGCGTTTCAGGAGTTCCTCCGGCTGATTCCGCAACCGCGGCAGGCTGTAGAGCCTGGCCAGGCCCCATATGAAGGAAATGGACACCCATATCCGACAGCGATCAAACATGTCAAGAATGGAAGGTATATGGGCGTTCTGGGACGATTGCGCTGTGCATGTCGGCGGATCGTCCCTGCGTGCGTTACGTGCCGCGGTGTTCGCGGCAGCGTGCGTGCTGGTCTCAGCCGCTCTGCACATGCTGGCCGGCGGGGCTCCCGTGCGCGGGGGAACCCTGGTCGCCGCAATGGCGCTGACCTGGCTGGGCGCGTTCCTCCTCGCAGGCCGTCAGCGGGGCCTGGGGGTCCTGCTGAGCGCTTCCTTCGGCGCGCAGTACGGGATGCACCATCTGTTCACTCTCGGCGCCGCGCACGCGTCGCCGTCGCCGTGGACGGGTGAGCACGGCACCGGTTTGGGAATGCTGCTGATCCATGCCGCGCTGGCGGTCTTGTCCGCCTGGGTGCTGGAACACGGTGAGTCGGCCCTGGCGTTGATCGTGCATCTGGCCGTCACGCCGGTGCGCGGTCTGCGGGCCGTGTTGCGCGTCCTCGCGGGTGCGCTGGTCGGCATCGCCGCACCCTCTCCCCGCCCCGTGGTGGAACCTCTCCTCCGGGTCCCTCGTCGTTCCGACTTCGTCGTGGTGGTCGCTCGGCGCGGTCCGCCTCTGGCCGTCTCCGTTCTCTGATACGGGCTGCCGCCTGCCATTGGCGGCATCGGCTCGCCATGCCGTACGCCCGTTTTCGCCGCCCTGAACCGCGCTGAACGCGGTCCGCGGCGTAACCCCCCTACGCAGGTGACGCGTACCTGTCGGTGTGCGCTCGCCGTGAACGGAGAACCCCATGACTTCTACCGCTGATATTCAGCGTGCCGTCGATCCGGCCCGGCCTCCCCAGCCCAGGCGTGCGACCTGGGCGGTGCTGCGCCCGCTGGTGCTGCGCCTGCACTTCTATGCCGGAATCCTCATCGCCCCCTTCCTGCTCGTGGCCGCGACCACGGGCCTGCTGTACGCCGCCTCTTTCCAGATCGAGAACGTCGTCTACCGGCATGAGCTGACCGCGCCGGTGACTCAGACCAGCGTTCCCCTGAGCGAGCAGGTCACTGCGGCTCGCCAGGCGCTCCCCGAAGGGAAGGTGACCGCGGTGCGGCCCGCGGCCGAGCCCGGCCTGACCACCCGGGTGCTGCTGGACGTGCCGAACCTGCCCGAAAGCACTCAGATGGCGGTCTTCGTCGACCCCGGCACCGGTCAGGTGCGCGGCACGCTGGAAAGCTACGGCGGCTCCGGCGCGCTGCCCGTACGCGCCTGGATCTCCGACCTGCACCGTCGCCTCCACCTGGGAGAGCCCGGGCGGATCTACAGCGAGCTGGCCGCCAGCTGGCTGTGGGTCGTCGCCCTCGGCGGGCTGGCGCTGTGGCTGAGCAGGCGTCGCCGCAACGGCCGCCGCCTCCGTGGCCTGCTCACTCCCGACCGCGCCGCCACTGGGCTACGCCGCACGCTGTCCTGGCACGGCTCGGTGGGCTTGTGGGCCGTGCTGGGCGTGCTGTTCCTGTCCGCCACCGGCCTGACCTGGTCGAAGTACGCCGGAGAGAACATCGGCGAGCTGCGTACGAGGTTCGGCTGGGCGACTCCGTCGATCAGCACCGATCTCGGTGAGCACGCCGGGCACACGGGGCACGCCGGGCACGCCGCGAGCGGCGGCCAGGCCGGCGACACCGCGGACGTGGGAATCGACAAGATCGCGCAGGCGGCGGCCAGCTGGCGGCTGTCCGGCCCGCTGGAGATCGTCCCGCCGGCCGAGCCCGGGGCCGCGTACGTGGTCAAGGAGATCCGCAAGACCGCTCCCACGCGACTGGACCAGCTGGCGTTCGACCCGGCGACCGGGCAGTTCGTGGGCGAGTTGCGGTTCGCCGACTACCCGCTGGCCGCCAAGCTCACCGAGTGGGGCATCGACGCGCATATGGGGCTGCTGTTCGGCCTGGCCAACCAGATCGTCCTGGCCGCGATCGCAATCGGGCTCGTCACGCTGATCGTGCTGGGCTACCGGATGTGGTGGCGGCGCCGTCCGACCCCCGGATTCGGCCGGCCCTACCCCCGCGGCGGTTGGCGGGCGGTGCACTGGGGAGTTCTGGCGCCGCTGGCCCTGCTCGCCCTCGTCGTGGGGTACTTCCTGCCCCTGATGGGCATCTCCCTGGCCGCGTTCCTGGTGATTGACACCCTACTCGGGCTCCGTTCCAGGGTCGCCGGCTAGGCGCATGGCTTGTGCAGCCGGAGCCCGGATCCGCGAGAATTCGGGCTCCGGCCACATCACCCGCCGAGTGGTGAACAGTGGGCGTGTGTGGACATGACCGTGATGCGCGTACGGCGGGGAGGGCGCGGTTACGGAGCCTGGGGCCTGTAGTAGCGGGCCCGGCTCTCGCGGTTCGTCGCGGGCTCCCTTCGCGCCTCAGGCGGCGAACAGGAGAAGCAGGCCCACGACGGTGTAGACCACCATCAGCACGAGCAGGGGGATCTGGCCGAGGACGGCGGTCCGGCGGGGGGACGGGGCCAGCGCGCGGTCGTGTGCCAGGACGGTGCCCAGCACGTGGCCGATGACGATGACCGTGACCTGGAGGGTGGCGACTCCGGCGGGGGTGGTGCCGAGCGCCTGGGTGGTTCACCCGGCGGTGCCGAGCCAGTTCGCGCCGGTGTCCAGCGGGTCGGACAGCAGGGCGATGGTCCGCTGCCCATCCAGGAGGAACTCGGTGGCATCGGCCGGAGGTGCGGCACCCTCCGCTACCCCGGTGACCGTGGCGGACAGCCCGGATCAGGAGACTGGCATGCCGGGCTGGATCTGGGCGGTCGTGGCCGCGCTCGCTGTTCTCGAAGTGGCCGCCGTCCTGCTGGACGCGGCAGGAAACCGTCGACGCCGCCGCTCCCGGACAGCTCGGAGGACCCCGGATCAGGACCGGAGAACGGTGAGCGCGACTGACGGACGCGGCGCGAGAGTTTGAAGGAGGCTCGTTCGCGCCTCTCCGCATCAGGTTGTCGGGGCTGGGGAGAGAAGTCCCGGGCGGCGGCCCGTGGTTGGAACAGTGCTGCGGAAGGATCTCCTAGCACCACGGGCCGCCGCGGTCTTGGGCGGGAAGGTTCAGGCCACGCCTCGCGCGGCCTCAAAGCGGGAAGTCACGTCGGTCCAGTTGACCAGGCTCCAGAGCTTTTCGACGTAGTCCGGCCGGACGTTGCGATACTGCAGGTAGTAGGCGTGCTCCCAGGCGTCGAAGACCAGGAGCGGGGTGGTGTTCATCCCGACGTTGCCGTGGTGGTCGTAGACCTGCTCGACGACGAGCCGGCGGGAAAGGGGCTCCCAGGCCAGAACTCCCCAGCCGGAGCCCTGCACCGTGCTGGTCGCGGTGGTCAGCTGCTTCTGGAACGCCTCGAAGGAGCCGAAGTGCTCGTCGATCGCGTCGCGCAGTGCCCCGTCGGGCCGGTCACCGCCGTCCGGTGAGAGGTTCTGCCAGAAGATCGTGTGCAGGACGTGCCCGGACAGGTTGAAGGCGTAGGTCTTCTCCAGGCCGACCAGTCCGCTGAAGTCGCCCTTGTCCCGGGCTTCGGCGAGGCGATCGAGGGTGTCGTTGGCGCCCTTGACGTAGGCGGCGTGATGCTTCGCGTGGTGCAACTCCAGGATCTCGCCCGTGATCGCCGGTTCGAGCGCGGCGTAGTCGTAGGGCAGGTCGGGCAGGGCGTACTGGCCCATCAGGTCCCTCCAAAAGCTTATTGCGAATCACTTGCAACTACATCTATCACGCAACACGAAGGTGTGAGTGTGATCGCTGTGATCGTCGAACTCGAACCTCCATCGGGGTGCAGGACCACGCTGCCGCTGTCCGCGTCGATCGCTGTGAGCGGATCGACGTCGTCAGGCGGCAGGAGCCATCTCAGACAGGTGACGGATGGATCCGCCGGACGGTCCGGTCCAGCGGATGAGCAATTCGTCGTCGTGGGTGATGGCCAGCACTCCGGCCCCCGATTCGAGGCGGTAGGCCTCCAGCCGTGCGACGAGATGGGCCTGGGTGGACGCGTCGAGCATGGTGGTCATCTCGTCGCAGATCACGTAGCGAGGGCGGAGGGTGAGGCTCCGGGCGACGCACGCCCGCTGGAGCTGACCGTCGGAGACCTCATGTGGGCGGCGGGAGAGCAATTCGGACGTCAGGCCCATCTCCTCGGCCAGTTCCCGCGCGTGCTCGATCGACCAGTGGGCGGCGCGGAGGGGTTCGGCGATAACGTCGAGCAGGGTGAAGCGGGGGTCGACGGCGAGCCGGGGCTGTTGGAATATCAGTGCGACCTGGCCGCGAAGCTCGCGTGGGACGCGGTGGCGCCAGCGGCGGACGTCCACTCCGTCGACGGTGAGCCTGCCCGCGGCGGGCTTCAGTAGCATGGCGAGCACGCGGGCGAGCGTGGACTTCCCGCAGCCGCTCGGCCCGGCGAGTCCGGTCACCTGTCCGGGCGATACCTCTATGCCGACGCCGCCCAGTACCCGTTGGCGGCCGTAGGAGACGACGACGCCCTCAGCGCGCAACATGGCTCTCCAGAGGGTGGTGGCAGGCCACCCGGTTGTCACCGAGGGGTGGCAGGGGCAGTCGTCCGCAGTCGTCGGTTGCCCTGGCGCAGCGCGGCCGGAAGGCGCACCCTCCGGGCAGATCGGTGAGCTCGGGCGGCTGGCCGGGAATCGCGGCGAAACGCCGGGAAGGCAGCGCGTCCAGCAGCCCTGCGGCGTACGGATGACGGGGCCCGGTGAAGAAGTCGGCTGCCGGTTCGAGGGACAGGATACGGCTGGCGTACATGACGGCGACGTGGTCGGCGACCTGCTGCGCCGCCCGCAGGTCATGCGTGATGAGCAGGACGGCCCGGCCGTCGTCGGCGAGGCGGCGCAGCTCGGTCATGGTCGCCTCGACGAGGGGGCGGTCGAGGCCGCTGGTCGGCTCGTCGGCGATGATCAGCCACGGGTCGCCGGCGAGGGCAATCGCGTTGACCACACGCTGCGCCATCCCGCCGGAGAGCTGGTGGGGATAACGGTCGAGGTCAGATGGGCTCAGGCCTGCCCGCTCGGCCAGCGTGTCGGCTCGATCGGGGTTGCCGAGCTCGCGCAGGGCCTCGGTGAGCTGGGCGCGCGCTGTGCGGACCGGGGTGAGATGCGTGGCGGGACTCTGCGGGACGAGCCCGATGCGTCGGCCCCGCACGGTGCGTGCGAGGACCTTCTCCGGTGCCGCAATCAGGTTTACGGGGGGTGTGTCGCCGGACTCGAGCCAGGCGGCGCCCTCGACCGAGGCGTTGCCGGGGAGCAGGCCCATAAGGGCGTGGGCCATCACGGATTTGCCGCAGCCGGATTCTCCGACGAGGGCGAGGCACTGACCGCGCCGCACCTCGAAGTGGGCGTCGGTGACGGCCCGCACGGTGGCGCCGGGTAGGTGGAAGCGAACCGACAGGCCCTCGACGCGGAGACGTGGTGGTTTCACAGCTGCAGCTCCGATCGCCAGCGCGGATTGGATCGGTCGCGCCAGTACTGGGCGAGCGCGGAGATCGCCAGGGTCGGCAGGAAGATGAACAGGCCGGGGAACAGCGAGGCCCACCAGTTGCCGGCGAGCAGGGACCGCGCACCGTCGTTGATCATGTTCCCGAGTGAGGCGAGATGGGCCGGCAGTCCCAGGCCGAGGAAGCTGAGCGCGGTCTCGTGCCAGATGGCGTGCGGGATCATCAGCACCGCGGCGAGCATGATGTGCGGTATCAGATGGGGCAGGAAATGGCGGCGCACGATCCGCAGCCGCCTCGATCCGCCGGAGATCGCGGCGTCGACGAACGGCCGGGCGCGCAGGGTCAGGACCTCGGAGCGCACGATCCTGGCCGCGGTCATCCAATGGGTGAGCGCGACCGATACGACGACGGCGGTGGTGCTCGGGGTGAACAGCGCGACGATGAAGATGCCGAACAGCAGGTGCGGCACGGAGTTGAAACCGTCGACGATCCTCATGATGAGCCGGTCCAGCGTCCCGCCGGCCGCTCCGGCGGCGAGCCCGGCCAACGTGCCGATCGTGACAGAGACGACGGCCGCGGCGAGACCGACGAGCACGGAGACGCGCAGGCCGTACACGGCGCGCAGCAGCACGTCGCGGCCCACCTCGTCGGTGCCGAACGGATGCCTGAGCGAGGGCGGCAGCGAGGCGGCGTGAAGGTCGACCAGTTGCTGGTCGAGCCTGGCGAACAGCGGCACGAGCACCACGGCGAGCAGGAGCAACACCAGCGTCACCGCGGCGCCGCGTGGGAAGCGGCGTCGGGAACGTGTGAGCCCACCCGCGACTCCTGTCGCCATCAGCTCACCCCCAGGACCCGCACCCGCGGGTCGGCGATCACGTACGCGGTGTCGGCGAGCAGGTTGCCGGCGACCACCGCAAGGGTCGCCAGCAGCGTGAGCGCGGCGAGCAGCGGGAAGTCCGCGGCGAGCGCCGCCTGCACGGACGCGGAGGCCACTCCGGGCCAGGAGAAGACGGTCTCGACGAGGATCGCCCCGGTGACGAGCTCGGGAACGCGGGCGCCCAGCAGGGTGATGAACGGCAGCAGCGCCGACCGGAGCGCGTGGCGGACGACGACCGTGCGTTCGCGCAGGCCACGGGCCCGGGCGCCGATGACGAAGTCCTCCCGCAAGGTCGTGATCAGCGACTCGCGGACGAACAGCACCAGCCATGAGGACTGCGAGAACGCCAGGACGGCCACCGGGAGGATCATGTGCCGGAGCACGTCGGCGGGCTCCACCGTCCCGGACGCCGCGTCGGTGAGGCCGCCGGGAGGCAGCCATCGCAGTCTCACGGCGAATATCCAGATCACGATGAGCGCGGTCCAGAACACCGGAGCCGCTTCGTTGGCATAGGCCGTGCCGCTGATCAACCGGTCGGCCCAGGAGTCACGACGCCAGGCCGCCAGCGACCCCAGCACGAGGCTTGCGGCCAGCATGACGACCATGGCGCAGCCGGCCGCGAGCAGGGTCCATCCCAGCCGTTCCCCGATCACCTCGGCGACGGGCCGGTGCATGCTCCGTGACTCCCCGAGATCGCCGCGGAGCAGGTTGCCGAGCCAGGTGAGGTACTGCTCGGCGAGTGGCCGGTCCAGACCCCAGTTGGCCCGTATCTGCCGGGCGATCTCCGGGCTCGTGGTCAGCGCCCGATCGCCGAGATACTGCCGCACCGGATCAAAGGGCGACGCCTTCGCCAGCACGAACATCCCCAGCGTGACGACCAGGAGCAGCGGCGCGGTGAACGCCAGCCTCCATGCCGCCATCCGTCCCAGGGCGCGCGTCATGCGGCGGGCTTCCACTCCGCCAGGGTGCGGAACAACCCGCCGGTGGCATGCTCGTGCGCTTCCACGGCCGGAGCGATGCCGGTCCACTTCCCGCGCACGACGTAGACGTGCTGGAGATAGACCAGGTAGGTCCAGACCTCGTCGTCGCGAATGCGCTGCTGCAAGGCGTCGTAGGTCTGCTTGCGCACGGTCGGGTCGGTCTCCGCCCGCCCCTTCTCCAGTAGGGCGTCGACGTCAGGCTCCTTGTAGTGGCCGGGATTGAAGAATCCCTGGCCGGAGAAGCTGGAGTGGAACATCTCGTAGTTGATGTAGTCGGGGTCGTACGGACTTCCGTAGCCCATGATGAGCGCGTCCTTGGCCATGCGGGGTTCGATGGCGTCCCAGTCCAGCCCTGCCAGCCGTACGTCGACACCGATCTTCTTGGCGTCCGAGGCGACAGCGAGGGCGAGATCCTTCCGCAGGGAATCGCCTGCGGGGTACATGAGCGTGAAGGAAGCGGGCGTTCCGTCCTTCACTCGGACGCCACCCGAGCCCGGCTTCCATCCCGCCTGGTCCAGAAGCCGGGCCGCCTGGTCGCGGTCGGGGGTGGGCGTGCCGTCCACGGCCGGGTTGTGCCAGGTGGTGCCGGGCGCCACGGGACCGAAGGCCGGCCGACCGGCACCCGCGAGGATGGCCCCGACCATGGCCGAGCGGTCCAGCGCCAGGCTCAGCGCCTTGCGGATGGCCTTGTCGCCGGTGACCGGCGCGTCCAGGGGGAACATCACACCGCGGTAGTCCGCGCTCGGCACCTTGTAGACGGTCAGGCCGACCTGGTCTTCGAAGCGGGCGGCCGCCTTGGGTGGCAGCTCGGTGGCGTCGAACTCGCCCGCCGCCATCCGGGTGGCGCGTACGTTGTCGTCGGCCGAGTACGCCATGACCAGGCGTTTGATCGCCGGGGCGCCGCCCCAGTACGACTGGTTGGCCTCCAGGACGACCTTGTCGCCCGGGGTCCAGGACACGAACCGGTACGGTCCCGTTCCGACAGGCTTGGTGTTGAACGCGGCCTTGTCCAAGCTCTGGCCCTGCAGCAGACGCCGCGGCACGATGCCCAGCGTGGCGCGCTGCAGGATCGGCGCGTAGGGATGCTTGAGATGGAACACCACCGTGGCCGGATCGGGCGCTTCGACGGACTCGATCGCCGTGTAGTCACCCCGGATGCCGGAGTTGTTCTTCGGGTCCAGCACGGCCTGATAGGTGTAGGCCACGTCATCGCTGGTCAGAGGCGTGCCGTCGTGGAACCGCACACCCTGGCGGAGGGTGAAGGTCACGGTCGTGCCCTTGACGTCGGGCAACCGTTCGGCCAGCGCCGGCGCCAGCGTGAGATCCGCATTACGCCGGACCAGACCGTCGAACAGTAAGGACCCGCCATCAGGTTCATAGCCGAGCACCGGGTTCAGTGTGTCCGGCTCAGAAGCGAGACCGAGGACGAACGTGTCCCGCGTTCCCGGATTGCTCGACGAGGTGCCAGGTGACGATGGCGCCGTGCAGGAGGCGGACAGGCCGAGGATCGCCACCACGCCGAGCCGGGCGAGGGTGACAAACCGGGCACGGAGGATCTTCATGGGGCGAAGGTAAAGCGCCCAGGCAACTTATTGCAAGTTATTCGCAACTGCGAAAGACTTGCTATGTGCTGGTGGATGACCTGGACGCGGCCGAAGTGCTCAGATGGCAACAACCGATGCACGATCTCTACATCGAATGCTTCTCCGTACCGCCCTGGTCAGAGCCGGAGGAGCGCCTGCGTGCCTTCCCCTCGCGACTCGCGGGCCACGTGGCGCAACCCGGGTTCCGCTCCGCGCTAGCCTCGGAGGACGGCACCTTGCTCGGCGTCTGTTACGGCTGGCCCGCACGCACGACCAGAGACGCCGATCCGCTGATAGAGCAGGTACACGACGCGGTCGGTCCCGCCGCCTTCGCGGAGATGTCGCGCAACGCCTTCGAAGTAGTGGAACTGATGGTCGCCGGAAAAGCGAGAGGCAGTGGCCTCGGCAGGACGCTTCTCCACCGTGTGGCCGGTGGATGCGAACGAGCGTGGCTGCTGACGTTGAAAGACAGCCCGGCCGCTCGTCTCTACCAGCATCTCGGATGGATGTCCAAGGGCGAGTTCGATAGCTCTGCCGGTCACCGCCTCGTCGTCTACGCGCGAGAGAACCACGTCTCCGTGAGCGCATGAGCGGAAATTGGCCGGTACGGCGATGCGGGGACATGCCTTGTACGCCTCTGAGCCCAAGGTCTGCCTTTCTCCTCCGTGCTCGTCAACCGGGTCGGCGACATCTCCAAACGGCAATCGCCCACTACGACCCCTACAAGGTGAATTGATGGTTCACGCCGGTGACGGCAACCGCGCTCATTCAGCTGGCCATCACTTTCCTGCAGATGCCAGCAATGAGGCGTGTCCTGGTTGTACGACGGCCAGAAGAGCCCACTTGAGTTGTTAGAAACAGCCTCGCAAATGCTTGAAGTGCAAGATCGAATACTTAGAGTAGGGACGGCTGTCGAGGATCAACGGGGGAGACATGGCATCGAGGGCAGGGTTGTCCGTCGCGCTGCTGGCCGGGGCGCTGGTCTTGGGGACGGTCGGATCGGCGCGGGCCGGCGCGCCAGGCTGGAGCGATGCTTACGGCGAGGGCCGCGTGAGCGTTCCGGCGGATCGATCGATGATCAAGGTCTGCGACGGCAGGAAGGACAACGTGGCCTACAAGGCCGTGTGGCACAACGACAATCCCGTCGACGCGCGCAAGCCGTTCGAGGTGCGGGCGCCGCAGGGCGGCTGTGCTACCGACAGTTCCCTGTTCGGATCGGTCAAGGTCTTCAAGCTTTGCCAGGGGGAGATCGGTTCGGACAAGCGCGTCAGGTGGGGTGCCTGCAGAGCGGCGGTATGGCCGGGCGGCCGCTGACCGACCCTGCTCGGGGCGGCGCGACTGTCGTAGGCAACCGGTCAGCCGCTCGCGCCGCCCCCGAGGGTGTGCTGAATCTCGCCCTGCTTCTGCTCCACCACTGTCTTGATCAACGTGGCCAGGCCCAGTGCGACGCCGGCGATGATGGCCGTGATGATCACCCACTCAACGGCCGAGGCTCCACGCGTCGGAGCTGTTCGCGCGTGCTGAATCCGAACACCCAGGTACGCCCGCAGGTAGATGGCCCAGGGATGGTTCACTCCGCCTCGACATCCTTCGTAGCTGTGCGGGGTGAGGCATTGCGGAGCCCACCCTCTGTTGCTTACTGAAACCGGCGATGTGCAAATTGTCGCCGACGTGGCGCTCTCTGGCAGGCAGAACCAGCTCGGAATTTGGAACTCCATCCCACGCCTTCATGCAGCGGCGAGGTTCAGTCTCCTGCGCCGTTTGACGCCCCCGCCTCGTGCTAGTTCTGCCGTTCAGGCGACAGCCTCTCCCTGTCACCTCTAAAGATCACGGACAGTACCTGCTGGAGTACCGCGACGTGCCCGAGGCGTTGGAATGGCGGCAGTCGGTCCACGGCGCTGCACCCGCAGTCTGAGTCCCGCAGGGCGGGAGCAAGATATTCGTAATGTCCCGTTACCGCTGCATCCGGCGGGATGTGGCGGGGAACATTCGTGATCAGAACCGCCCACTCCCGCCACTGGTTCGGGGTGGGTTCTGATCGATTGCGACCGGGCGCGGTCGTCGGGGGAGCGGTCACGAAGATGTCTGATGAGGGAGAGGACACCGGGTCCAGGCAGGTGCGGCAGCGGCGGCGTCAACGCCAGGCGGTGCCGCGGCCGCATGTGGTGAAGTTCGTGCTGACCGAGGAGGAGTACGCCGACTTCCGCACGGCCGCCGAACGTCTTGGGCTGGCGCGCGGGGCCTATGCGGCGGAGGCGGCCCTGGCGGCGGCGCGGATGGTGAACCCGCCGATGCCCGACCCGCTGCGTGAGGCGTTGATCGAGCTGATGCACGCCGCTGGCCAGGTGCGCCGCATCGGGGTCAACCTCAACCAGGCCGTCGCGGCGCTCAACGCGACCGGCGCCGATCCCGGCAACCTGGTTCCGTACGCCGCCGCGTGCTTGCGGGCGGTGCAACGCTTGGACGGAATCGCGGAAGGCGTCCGGAAGGCGATCCGGTGATCGGAAAGGTGATGCGCGGGCGCCGCGTCGGCGGGTTGCTGTACTACCTGTACGGCCCGGGCCGGGCCAACGAGCACGTCAACCCGCACATCGTCGTCGGGTGGCGGCATCCGGCCGAGGTGGAGCCGTCGCTCCGACCGGAAGGCGGGCGGGATTTCCGAAATCTGATCGGATTGCTCAACCAGCCGCTCGCCGCGCTGGGGGAGCGCGGTTACGCCGAGCCGGTGTGGCACTGCGTCGCCCGTGCCGCACGCCAGGACCGCATCCTGAGCGATGACGAGTGGGCGCAGGTCGCCCAGGAGATCATGACCCGCACCGGTCTCGCGCCGGCCGACGATGACAACGGCGTGCGCTGGGTCGCCGTGCGGCACGCCGACGACCACATCCATATCGTCGCCACGCTCGCCCGCCAGGACGGCACCAAGCCCCGGACCTGGAACGACTTCTACCGGGTACGGGAGGCCTGCCAAGCCGTCGAGCGCCGGTACGGCCTGCGCGTGACCGCACCCGGAGATCGGACGGCGGCGCGCCGGCCGACCCGCAGCGAGACAGAACAGACCCGGCGGCGCGGGTGGGATGAGGTGCCGCGGACGGTGCTGCGGCAGCACGTCGTAACCGCAGCCGCCGGAGCGGCGTCGGAAGAGGAGTTCTTCCGGTCGCTGGAGGCCGCGGAGGTGCTGGTGCGGCAGCGGATGAGCCAGCGCAATCCAGGCGAGGTGACGGGGTACGCGGTGGCGCTGCCGAAGCATCGCAACCGCGCCGGTGAGCTGGTGTGGTTCGGCGGCGGCAGGCTCGCCGCCGACCTCACTCTTCCGAAACTCCGCGCCCGGTGGCGCGGCGGAAGCGATCACCACCCCGACGGAACGGGTGCCGACGAACGCCGGGAGATCTGGGAGCTGGTGGTGACGGCTGCCCGTCAGGCCGCCGCGCAGCTGCGCGAGGCCACAGCCGGCGAACCGGGCGGCGCGGCGGACGTGCCGGGCGCCACCTCTGATTTGCTTCACGTCGCGGCGCGCCTGCTGAAGGACCAGCGGCTTCGCAATGCCGCGGAGGCATTCGACCGCGCCGCGCGAGAGCCGTACGCGCGGATTCCGCCCCCGACACGAGCAGGGCTGGAGCTGCGGAGGGCCGTGCGAGGGCTCGCTGCCGGGGCGCGCGGGCCCGCAGGATCGCTCATTGCCGACATCGCGGCGCTCGTCGCCGCCGTGGCCGAGCTCCGTACGGCGCAGGGCAGGATGGCCCAGGCGGTCGCGGCACGAGCGGCCGCGCAACAGCTCGCTGTGGTGTCACCTGCGGCGGGTGCCCCGGTGCGGCTGGCCGCGGCGGACTTCCCGCAGCCCGTCGCCAGGCCGCTCGGCGCGGATTCCGGCCAGAATCCTCGCTCGTCCGGGCGTTCCGCCGGTCCTCTGGCACCGTCCGCGTCACCCCGGCATAGGTAGCTGGAAGATCGTTATTTTGCTCGTGCGACTCGGCTCTGAGCTGCGCTGTTGCACCGGCCTAGCTGCCTATCGTGGTTGATCATCTTCGCTTCGTGATCGACCCGGGGGTGCCGTCGTGACAGCCAGCAATCCGTTCCGAGGCCGGACGGCGATGTGGCGGTCGGCTGCCGCAGGAGTGCTGGCAGGCGCCGCAGCGCTGGCCGGGGCGGGGACGGCTCAGGCGGACCCGCCGCCCGGGTGCCCGCACCTGACCGGTACGGCAGGCCGGTACGTCGACAACACGAAGTTGTGTGCGGCCATGCAGCGCGAGGTGCAGAACTGGCTCGCTGGTGACAGCATCGACGTGGGCCGCGCCGTACGGGACTCGTGGCGCGGGCAGGCCTCGCAGCCGGCCCCGGAGCAGTCCCAACAGGTCGTACGCCTTCCGCAGGTTCCACAGCAGCCGACAGCTGCTCCAGCCGCCGCACCTTCTCTCATGGCTACAAAGAGTCCCGAGAAGGTGGCGGCGGCGGCGCCCGTAAGCCGTGACGGTGAAGCGGAGGAGCATCACGTCCGGAACCGGCCCCGGCGCGATCACCGGCGGACGCTAGGCCATCCTGCGGCGAGCCCGGCAGCAACGGCCACGAGGGAGAATCCGCAGGTGATAGAGGAGGTGGCGGCGAGACGTGGGCTTGACCATCGGCCAACGGCAATCATCGCTCGAACGCCCTCAGCCAAGCCTCTGACGCGGCCAAAGAGGAGCCCGGCACCGCGGTCGACGCTCAGCGAAGAGCATGAGCCGGCTCCCTATGCAGCGAACGCCACTCTGGAGTCGTCGGCGTCGACGATGTCCCTGACGATTCCCGTCGGCCTTGCCGCGCTGCTTGTGCTCGCCATCGCCTACCACCGACGACGTCAGTGTGTCGGCGCTGCGGTGATGTGGTGGCGGCGTACCCGTCTGACCAGGCAGGGCGATCGGCTGGTTCGCTACAGCGAGGTGAGGGACATGTTGCCGTTCCCACCGGTGGAAGCCTCGGAAGAGGCCGGTCACCGTCATAAGGTCCGACGATGATGTGCCGGTCACAACGCTCGACTCCATGCTCGAACAGGAGTCGACGAGCTTGGGTTACCTCGTCGCGCTGGCGGCCATGAACGGGACGGGACTCACCGGACCGGGCGCGGAGAACGTGACGCGTGCCATGGTCCTGGAGCTGTTGGCCGGGCGTCATATGGCGGCTCGCGTACTCGTGCCGCGCGAAGACGCGGTGCGCCTGTTCGGCGAGGAAGCGCTACACACGGCGAATCCGGGGCTCGTGGTGCTCGACACCATGCAGGAGGTAGTGACCGAGCTGGAAGTGGAGATCGTCAGACGAAGCGGGCAGCGTACGGACGCGAGAGTTCCGGAGGGCCAGTCCTGGTTGTTCGTCATTGCCTCGCCGGGTGCCGCAGCTGAGCGGCTGCACCGAATCGTCCAGGGCGGTACGGAGGATCTGATTCTGGGGGTCTTCCTCGGCGACTGGCCGTATGGCATCACCTGCACCGTCGACGAACACGGCGTCATCCTAGATCTGGAAGGACGCTCGGCCCCAGCCTGGACCGCGCATCGCCTGGCGATCTGCAGCCAGTCCGACGCGGTTCGGCATCTGGAGGGCTGTGATTGACGGACGTCATCGGCGGTCGTGGCGGATGGGCAGTGCGAAGGCCAGGAAGAGCGCTGCCGGCCAGCCGATGCAGGTGAGGCCGCCGAAGAAGTTGAACGCTATGAGTAGAAGGACGTTCTCCACGCCGCGTAAGAGCCCGATCAGCGTTGGCAGGAGGTACAGCACAACGAGCAGCAGGATCAGGCCGATCCAGAACAGGTAGCTGTGCGCGAGGGCGTCCACCTCTCCCATCCTTTCGTAATCGACCGATCACGGGCGGCGATTAAGAGTAGCTGTCCGAGCTGGCTGCGCCGTAGCTCCTGCCGTCGCCCTGGTGCTGCCACACGCTTCGACAACTTTGTCGATGGTGTGCGGGAAGTCCTCCTGGGCGAGCCTCACGACCGGAGGCAGCTGAGGCCGAACGGGCGCTGGATATCCGGTTCGCGGGCATGGCTCTCGGGCGAACAACGGGGTGACTTCCCGCATGGCCGCTTCGGGAGTATGTCCTTCGACTCGCAGCCGGTCATAGCGGTTCATTGCGTACGGGTGGAGCTCTCGCAGCCGGCTTTCGCATCTCAACAGTGCGCGCTCGGCGCCCGGGTCGTTCGTCGCGTACGGCAGGGCCGCTCCCCAGGCGCGGCTCACCTGCAGCAGGTCGGCGGTGCGCAGCCATGCCGGGTCGTTGGCGGGCAGCCACTGCAGTCGTGCCGCCCGATGGGCGGCGCGTTGCTTGGTGCGGAGGGCGTCTGCTGCCTGACGCTCCCGCTCGGCCTGTTCGCGTACGCGCTGGGCCTTCACGTGCAGCCACACCTGAACTGCCGCCGCGGCAGTAGGGGTGACCTGCACTACCTTCTGCATGCCGTGGGCGGCTGCCTCACGGAGTGGGTCCGCGTAGTGGTCGTTCATTCGCTCTCCTCTCGCCCGAGCGTGTGGTCGTGCTGCCGGATGTGGGCGCTGCCGGGAAATCGGCGAGGGCCAGCTGGGCGGTCACCGAATCGGTGGTGGTCTCGGTGACGGTCGCATGGTCGAAGTTGAGCTGCGCGGCGACACGGGCGACCTGCCGGGCGACGTCACGGGGTGCCATCGTGGCGATAGCCGCACCGGCGGCGCGAAGTGCGCCGACACGCCCTTCGGCGTACTGCAGGGAGTCGTGCCAGGGCTCGATGGCGGCGTCGGTCACCAGGTCGGCCAGGGGCCGTACTCGCACACGAAGCAGTGCCGCAAGCCTTTGGGGGCCGGCGTCGCTGAGTACCGCAGCTGGATCCCAGTCCGATGGGAGCACGAAGGCTTCCGCCGTACCGGCGTCTTTGAGTAGCGAGTAGGAGCGTGCCGCGGCTTGCCGCCCGGCGCGGTCGCCGTCGAAGGCGACCAGCACACCGTCGGCGCGCAGGTCGGCGGCTGCGTCGAGAGCCCTGACCTGGTCGGGGGTGAGGCTGGTGCCGCACAGGGCGAGCCCGGCCAGACGACCCCCGCCGGCGACGGTGACGGCGATGGCATCCAGGGGGCCTTCGGTGATGACCGGCTTGGCCCCGGCGCTGAGCGTGTGCAGGCCGAACAGCGCCCGTCCCTTCGCGTAGATAAGGGTGTTCGGGCTGTTGAGGTATTTGGGTTCGCTCGTACGGCTGCGACCGATGAAGGCGATCGTGGTCGCGTCGCGCTCGGTGATGGGGAACATGACCCGGTCGCGGAAGAAGTCGATGAGCATGCCGCGGGTGGTCCGCCGGGCCAGGCCGGAGGCCTCGATCGCGGTGTCAGGGAAGCCGAGGCTGCGCAGGTGTCTGGTCAGCGCTCGCCATTCGTTCGGGGCGTAGCCGATGCGCCACTGACGCTGCACGTCGTCGTCGAATCCACGCTGACGCAGGTAGTCGGGGACCCAGCTGGTGGAGACGTGGGCCTGGAAAAAGCGTTCGGCGTGCTCGTGGATAGCGAGGAGCATGAGGTCGCGTCCTTAGACCGGCTCGCGGCGGAGCCCGATGGCGGTGGCCAGCCAGCGCAGCCGCTCGTTCGCGATGCGGTGGCCCTGAGCACGGAGCTGGGCGGCCAGGTCCATCTGGCTCAGCCGTACGCCGCGCTGCTCGGCCCTGGCGACGATGGCCTGAGCAGCCTGGATGAGCTGGTCGTCGGAGTCCTGCTGCTGTGGGATCTGAGGAGTGGGAAAGGCCGCGCCAGCGAGTTGGAGTCGTACGGCGGTCCGTTCGGACAGGGGCGCCTTCCACCGCCACAGCCAGCGGCCGTGCGCCTGGTGGAGCGCGGAGACGGCTTCGAGGTGGAGGTATTCGAGCTGGAGGCCGCGGGGGTAGCTCGTAACGTTCCACAGCACCATGCGTCGCCAGAGCATGAAGCTGGAGACGGGGGCGAGGAGCCAGCGTGAGAGAGGTACCCGCTCACGCCGGGTGCCCGTGGCCAGGCCGACCCAGCGGCGGATGAGGTGGCGGATTCCCTCGATCACCGTGACGAACAGGACGGGCATGGCCGCATGCATGAGGCCGGCGATCGGGTTGCCGTGCGCGGCGGCGATGTTGAGGATGACGGTGGCGGTGATGAACGCCCAGGCGATCCAGTGCAGGACCGGCCAGGGCAGGTCGGCGAATTCCATGAGGAGGTCCCAGGCCAGCAGGGCGAGGATGCCGAGGTCGATGCCGATCGGGATGATCCACGCTTGCGGGCCGAACCACGGCTCGGCGAGGTGGCGCAGGGTGGCGAAGGAGCCGATCCCGCCGAGTACGGCCAGTGCGACTACGAGCGGAGCCACGACGCACGCGGCCAGGGCGACGGCCTGGGTGAGGTTGCGGGTCACCGGCCGCCACCTGCTGCAAGGTGGGTCGCGGCTTGGGCGACGCCCTCGTCGTTGGCGGGGGAGAGGATCAGGCCGTGATGGGTGACGTAGGCGTAGACGCCTTCGGCGCCCGCGCAGTACACAGTCTCGGTGCCGACGGTGAGGGCCCACTGGCCGTTGCGGCGGCGGATCAGCCGGGCTGGCAGGTGGCGGCTGACCTCAAGGCCGAGGCGGACGAGTCGTTCATGACGAGCTTTGCTCTCGTCAGGTGCTCGCATCGGTGTGGCTCGCATCGGTAACCTTCGGGCGTGGAGAGGCGGACTCCATCAACTAAAGTTGATGGCGAGAGCAGGATAGGCACTCTCCGTCACCGGCTGTCAACTAAAAGCGATGAAGCAGGGCGCGTGTCGCTCCAACTTGATGTGGTGAGCAGTGGCTGACGACCGAAGCGCGGCGAACACCACGCGGTCCCTCGCCGACAAGATCGAGTGGTTGATCCAGAACCGCTGGCCGGCGGGTAACCGGCCGCCTAAGAACAACCTCGAGGCGGCGGCGGCAATCTCGGAGGCGACGGGGGAGGAACTGTCGTCGACAACGATCTGGAAGCTGCGGACGGGTAGGTCGGACAATCCCCAGCTCAAGACGTTGAAGGCGCTGGCCAGGTTCTTCGGCGTGCCGATCGGCTACTTCGGCGACGACGAGGACGCTGAGGCGATGGCCGACCAGGTGGCGGCGTCCTCTTTAACCGGAGAATCCGGGCTCAACCGTGAGGCGCTCCGCGCCCTGGTCGAGATGTCCGACGGCGGCCGCCAGCTCGTGGCCGACTTCATCATCAGTGCCGCCCGCCTCGAACGCGGCAGAGGTCACTGAAGGTTCGGTGTACCTCTGTAGCACACCATGATCTTGCTCTATAGGGGTTCGAGTCGGTGGGGGTCTGGAATCAAATCACTATGCGCGGATCGCTGCCGCTGACCTCTCCCTGGACGAGGAGGCCTGAACAGTGATGGCCCCGAACTTCCTTGCGGTACACCAGATCTAGCGTACGACGATCGCCGGCGTTTTCCTGCTGGCCGCGAGGTGGTGCTCACAGTGGCGGAGGCAGGGCTCGTGCATGTGCCTGAACGACACGACCACCGCGATCAGCGCCAGTATCGCGACACCCCCTGGCGGCACCGATAATTGGACCGGTTGTTGGTCCGCGACCCTTTGATGGACCGCTGACAGAGGCCGCAGCGCAGCAGCCCTCTGAACGCATAGGTCCGTGGTGTACCGAGGATCACAGGAGCGAACTGGACACGTTCGAAGTCCGTGCGGACCCGGGATCACGCTGCCTGACGTGATGGACCCCCGTGGCGTCGCCACGGGGATCCATCACGTCAGCACCTCGGTCGCGCGTTGCTTGTTCCACACCTGGTTGCCGGTGTAGCGAGGGTTGCGGAGGATGGACGTGGTGCCGTCCGTCCGCATCTCGCCGGAGCGGTGAGAGTTCCGCGCGCGGTCATGGGCGGACGGGCAGGGCACTCCGCGGGCATTGAGGGTGGCGGCGATCCGCCCGGCCTTGGCCGGCACTGCGTCATGACAGCAAGGTTTCTCCGATCCACCCATTGGGGTCGCAGCCGGGAGGGATGGCGAACACGGCGGAACCGATCGGTGTGGTCCACTCGTTCAGCAGGTCCGCCTCGGCCAGTCGCTCCTGTACCGGGATGAACTGCCGGGCGATGTCGGCCTGGTAGGAGGCGAACAGCAGCCCGGTGTCGGCGGTGCCGTCGGGGGAAACGCCCTCGTCGTAGTTGTAGATGCGACGGAGGATACGTGCGCCGGGGTCGGCCACGTGTGCTCGCCGGATGTGGGCGTATTCGGAGATGACCGGCAGCCCGGCGGGGGTGAGCCGCGCGAAGTCCGGTTCGTCGTGCTCGCGGGCGCCGGTGAGCGGGGCGCCGTCGGTGAGGCGGCGGCCGATCGTGAACTCCTTGGCCACGGTGTCGGCGGCGTCCCAGGTCTCCATCTCCGCGCGGATGCGCCGTAGGACCAGGGTGGTCCCGCCGCGCAGCCACTCCTGCTCCCCGGCGAACCAGACCGCCCGATCGAAGTCGGGTGTGCCGGCGACGGGGTTGACGGTCCCGTCGAGCTGTCCCATCACGTTGCGCTGGGTGGTGTGGGGCTGCTGGGAGTGCGCGGCCCGCCGGAAGCCCCGCTGGGTCCAGCGGACCTTCGCGAACGACCGGGCGTCCTTGACGAGCACCCGCAGCGCATGGGTGACGGTGAGCGGGTCGTCCGCGCAGATCTGGACGAGCAGGTCGCCGCCCGTCCACCGCTTCTTCAGCCGGTCGATGCCGAACGCGGGGAGGGGAGCGATGAACTCCGGCCGCTGATCGGAGGTCTTGGTGGCCGCGAACAGACCCGGTCCGAAGCCGAAGGTGACGGTCAATCGGGCGGGCAGCACGGCCAGATGGGGCTCGGTGTCGGCGAGCGCGGGCTGTCCCTGAGTGATGCGCCGGGCGTCGTCGGTGAGCACGCGCATCAGCCGCGCCACGCTCTCACGGTCCGAGCCCGCCCGTAGGTCGAACGCCACGAACGCGGCGTGCGCCTGCGGAGTCGTCGCGACACCGGCCTGGTGGGCGCCGTAGAACGGCTCCACCGCCGTCGCCCGGGGCGAGTTCACGTCCGGATCGGCGGTACGGCCCGCCGTAACCGTGTCGTCGGCGTCGGCGCTCGCCCGCGCCACGACGGCCCCGCTCGTCGCGGCGGCGGCGACCACGGCGCCGCCGGACAGCAGCGCCCTGCGGCTCAGTCGCGGGCGGGAGACGTCATCTGTCCCATTGAGCCGCTCACTCATCCATGCCGCCCATGTCGGCGCCCGGCTGGTAGTTCTCCTTGGCTCCCGCGAAGTCCTTGCCCAGAGCCGTGAAGGTGTAGGTGCCGCCCCCCTGAAGCTCCAGCGTGAACGGCACTTCGGACCCTGGCTTGATCTCGGAAGGCACGTCCATGACCATGATGTGGTCGCCGCCGGGCTGCAGGACGTGGGAGCCGTGGGCGGGGACCACGAAACCGCCCTCCTTCGGACGCATCACCATCTTCCCCTCGGACTCCACGACCTCGTGCAACTCCACCTTGGGTGCCGCGGGAGTGCTGCCGGCGATGACGGTGATGTCCGAATCGGAGTTGTTGACCAGGGTGCCGAAGGCGGCGGTCATCCCCTTCTTGGCGGTCTTGACCCACGGGTCGGTGATGCTGAGTGGGGCAGAGGTGGACGACGGGGAGGCCGCCACCGCAGCGGGCGAAGCAGCCGCTGATACGGAGGACGCCTCCTCAGAGCCGCAGGCGGCCGTGGCCGTCACTGCGCCCAGGCTGAGAACGACGAGCATGACGCGGGAGAACATGAAGATCCCTTCATCCGGCTGAGAGCCGGTACTGGTACCGCTGCACTGAACGAATTCGGCGCGCGCGAGCGCACACCGACGCACCCCGCCACTACGGGGTGCTGGTTACATCAGAGAGAGCCCGCCGACCAGATGCCGGTCAGGCAGGAACAGTGCGAACGGTGCCAGGAGGGCCGCGCCGACCCATCGAATGGCCGAGCAGGACCGACCGCGCGACCACCCGGTGCTCGATCACCGGGACGACGATCGCGCCGTACGCCGGGTCCAGGAAGACGGCGAACACGATCCGCAGCCGGACGGCCAGCCGGCGCAGCAGGGCCCAGAGCAGCGCCTCACCATGCGCCAGCCAGACCGCCGTCAGCGCGACCGCCCAGCCGTGCATGACCAGCATGCCCAGGCCGGGCACCAACCCGGAATGGACGTGCCCGCCGCTCATCGCGGAACCGGCGACGCTCGGTTCCAGGGTGTGCGCGAACGAGAACAGCAGGTGGAGCGCCGCCTGCGAGGCCACCAGCGCCGGCAGGATCACGGCCAGCGTCCGCTCACGCCGCGCTAGGGCGTGCGCGGGCAGGAAGGCGATGAGCAGGGCCATGAGAACGGCGGCCACGGAGACCGACCCGCCGCCGACAGCATGCGCCCCGACGCCGAGCGCCACCGAGACCGCGGCGAACGCGGCGGCCCGTATGGCACGGAAGGGCATGGTTGCTGTCATGGCGCCGCAATCATCGCACACCGCCTCTCCGCCCCTCAGTGCATGCGGCGCAAATCGTGATAATCGGGCCGAATGCCTCGTGAAGGAGTGCGAGCGGTCGATGAGGACGAAGGAACCAAGGCGCCCACCCTGTCGTCCGGCACCGATTCTCCCCTTCGTGTGCCAGACCGAGCCCGACCGAGCGAACGGATGGCGGCGGTCTTGGGGCCGACCAGCCTCTGTGCGATAGTCGTCTTCGTCATGCGCGCCGCCTTACCTCTGCGACTCGCGCGGTCGGCCGCCTTCTCGGTCGTCTGCGTGCTCCTCGCCGTGGGCGCGCACTGGTTCGCCGGTGGGGCCGCCCCGACTCCCCAGGCACTTCTCATCGGCGGAGCGGGCGTCATGACCGTCGCCGCGGCGACGGCGGGCCGGGAGCGGTCACCATTGGTCGTCATCGGCCTGCTCCTGGCAGCGCAGGTCTTCCTGCACGAACTCCTCGGGTCGCTCGCGCTCTCGACGGAGACAACGGCCGTGGCGCACACGCACCGGCTGGGGGTGGGCACCGGGATGCTCACCGCGCATCTCACCGCGGCGCTGATCACGGGGTGGTGGCTGTCGCGGGGCGAAGCGGCGCTGTGGTCGATCCTGCACAGGATCGGCACGGGCGCGATCCACTGGCTCCGGGCGCTGCTCACGCTGTTCCAGTTCCTTGCCCGCATACGCCCCCGCCCCCGGCTCGCGTCGTACAACCTTGACCGCGAACCTCGGCGTGAGGCTGTCCTGCGACACGCCGTCGTACGGCGTGGACCGCCGGTTCTCGTGTTCCTGTGATCCTCTCCGAACCCTTCTGAGGTTTCCTTCGCGCGGCTTATCCGGTCGGACGTCACGCCTGCCCGCAGCGGCTCGTCCCGACGACCCGCGGACCACTCATCCCGGTCCGTACGGCCCGCGCGCCCGCAGGTACCCACACACGACGACTGGAGATACCCCGATGACACCGCCGTCCACCGTCACACGCCGGGCCACGACCTCCCCGCATGCCTGGAGCCTGTCGTGAAGCATCCCTCGGTCAGAGCGGTTTTTCTGTTCGGCATCTCGTGCCTGTTCGCGGTGGTGTTCGCCTCACCCGCGTCTGCGCACGACAGTCTGAAGAAGAGCACACCCGCTGCGAACGCCGTCGTCTCCGGCCTCGACGAGATCGAGCTGGAGTTCAGCGCGCATGTCAGTTTTCCCGTGGTCGTTCTTCATGACGCGGCCGGGCGTCGCTTCGAATCGGGGACTCCGCGCGTCGACGGCTCCACGGTGGTGGAAGGGGTCGCAGGCCCGCTTCCACCGGGCAGCTACACCATCGCCTGGCGGGTCGTCTCCTCCGACGGCCACCCCATCGAAGGGGAGATACCGTTCATCGTCGGATCCTCGTCGGCGGCATCGGCCGGAGGGACGGCGCCCGTCGCCTCCCCGGTGGCCGGAGAGGAAGGCCCACGTCAGGAGACCGGCACACCCGGCTGGATCTGGGCGGTCGTGGCCGCGGTCGTGGTTCTCGGAGTGGCCGCCGTCCTGGTGGCGCGGGGCAGGAAACCGCCGACGCCACCGCTCCCGGACGACGTGGAGGACCGCCCATCGGGTCCCGAGAACGGTGAACGCGGGTGACAAGGAAAACAGCCAGAGCGTTTCTCCTCCTCGGCTTTCTGTGCGCCGTCCTGGGAGCATTCGCCGCACCGGCGCTGGCACACGACACCCTGCGATCGAGCACACCCGCCAGCAACGCCGTGGTCTCCAGCCTCGACCTCATCGAGCTGGAGTTCAACAACAATGTGCGCTATCCCGTCGTGCTCCTGCACGACGCGGCCGGGCAGCGCTTCCCCTCCGGCACACCCCGAACCCGCGGCGCCAAGGTGCTTGTGGACGTCGACGAGCCGCTTCCCTCCGGCAGCTACACCGTCGTCTGGCGGGTCGTCTCCGCCGATGGCCGCCCCATCGAAGGAGAGATCCCCTTCATCGTGGGTTCCTCGTCGGCTGCGCTGCCGAGCACCCTCGTGTCCAGCACCCCGGTGTCCAGCGTCTCCGTTTCCAGCACCCCCGTGTCCAGTATCCCCGTGCCCAGCCCGGTTCCGGCCCACACACCCGTGAGCGCGACGGGCGAGACGGACGAGCAGGGCGCCCTCCCCGGCTGGACATGGGCGGTCATGGCCGGGTTGGCACTCGCCGGAGCCGTGGCACTGCTGATGTGGCGGAGAAGGAAACCCGCCGGCGGGGACACCCCTTCCTGACCGCCGTATTTCCCAAGACCAGTTTCCGGACCGGACAGCCGCTGATGCGATGTCTCCCTCCGGCCTCCCATCGTCCGCGCCGGCTTCCGGCCGATGTGACAGCCGGCGCGCCTTTCGTACGAAGGATCATCTTCGATGGCAGATGACGAATTTCCCCTCATGCAGTTCCTCCGTCAGGGTTTCGATCCTGTGGCGGAGCTCGGACGCATTCGATCCGAGCAGCCCGTCTTCCCGATGCGGATGCCCGACGGGTCCACCGTCTGGCTGGTGACCCGGTATGACGACGTCCGGGCGGTGCTGGGCGACGCGGCCCGGTTCAGCAACGACTTCGCGAACGTGATCGCCGCGGGAGCGAACCAGGAAGACCCGGGCGGTCTCGGCTTCCGCGACCCGCCTGAGCACACGCGGCTGCGGCGCCTGCTGACGCCCGAGTTCACCATGCGGCGGCTGCGGCGGCTGGACGGCAGCATCCAAAAGATCGTCAACGACCACCTGGACGCGATGGAGCAGGCCGGGCGTGAGGCGGACCTGGTCCAGTCTTTCGCCCTTCCCATCCCGTCGCTCGTCGTCTGCGAACTGCTGGGCGTGCCGTACGGCGACCGGTCTGATTTCCTCCGGATGAGTGCCGACAGGTTCGACCTGTCCGCCGGTCCCGAAGCGTCCATCCAGGCGGTCAACGACTCGATCACCTACCTGACCGATCTGGTCGCCAAGGAACGCGCGAACCCCGGTGACGGCCTGCTGGGCACGCTGCTGCGTGAGCACGGTGACGAGGTGAGCGATCGCGAGCTGGCCGGCCTGGCCGACGGCCTGCTGACCGGCGGGCACGACACCAGCACCAGCATGCTCGCTCTCGGCACGCTGTGGCTGCTGGACAATCCGGAGCAGGCCGCCCTGGTCCGCGAAACCGACGACCACGTCGACAAGGTCGTGGAGGAGCTCCTGCGCTACCTCACAGTTGTCCAGGTCGCCTTCCCGCGCTTCGCCCGCGAGGATCTCGTGCTCGCCGGGCAGCCCATCGCCAAGGGGCAGATGGTGCTGTGCTCGCTGACCGCCGCCAATCGCGATCCCGCCCTCGGCGCGAACATGGACCGGGCCGTCCCAGGGCGAAAGGTGAGCCCTCACGTCGCCTTCGGACACGGCATCCATAGATGCATCGGGGCTCCTCTGGCGCAGATGGACATGCGTATCGCCTTCCCCGCGCTGCTACGGCGTTTTCCCAATCTGCGGCTGAACGTGCCGTTCGAGCAACTCGCCTTTCGCGAGATCTCCATCGTCTACGGTCTCGATTCCCTGCCGGTCGCCTGGTAGCACCGCTCGCCGGGGAACGACCGGCTCTCCGGTCGTTCCCCGGCCACCTACCGATGTCCGAACAACCCACGGAGCGACAGGGCTGCGAGGCCGAACGCGTCCGCACATCCACAGGCGACGTTCATCACGCTGATGCCGATGGGTCTTCTCGGCAAGGCGTCAGGCTGACAGGATGATGTTCGTGTCCCCCCGGCATCCGGTGCTGCGCATGGCGCGAGCCCTCGTCTTCGCGACGGTGTGCGTCGTCATCTCCGCGGCCGGCCATGCCTTCGCCGGGGGCGGCTCCGTGCCGCCGGGCATTCTGGGCGCCGGGGCCCTGGCGGCCACGGTGCTCGCGTACGCGCTCAGCGGGCGTGAGCCCCGGCCCGAGGTCCTGCTCACAGCGAGCATCGGCACTCAGGCGCTTCTTCACGAGCTGTTCGCCCGGACGGCGACGTCAAGCGCGGAACATCTCGCCCACGGCGCGCACGCCGACCACGGGCATCTCGGCATCGGCATGGCGCTGGTGCATCTCGTGATCGGGACGATTTCCGGCTGGTGGCTCTACCGCGGCGAGGTCGCGATCTGGCTCCTGCTGTGCCTGCTGGCCATGGGCTCGGTCACGGTTCTGCGCTGGCTGCTCGGCGGCGCCACGCCGGTGACGACGCCGGTGAAGCAGGTCTCGCCGATCGCGTGTGCGCGGGCGTACGGCGGCAGGCGGGAGATCGTCTCAGCGATCCACCGACGTGGGCCGCCCGTGTCCGTCCTGGCCGGCTGACATCTGTCGACGTCCTTGATGGGCTTTTCCTGCCTCGGTGTCGCGATCGGGTGACAAGGCGGAATGCCATCCTGGGTACGCCGCATCATTCCGTGCGCCTCCGTCGGCGTAGGCGATGACACGCCTATTCCGGTCGCGCGACCGCCTTCCGGTGTAGCCGCGCGGTCATCCCGCCTTTGATTGGCGCCGGATGCATCACCGGATGCGTCAGTCGTCAGCTTGCTTCACTTCCCGGTCGACCGCCTGGTCCGCCGGTTCCTTCGCCGTGGTCCGCGCCGGGCCGCGGTCGGTCACGCCTACCCACCTTCCGCAGGAGCATGACCATGTCATCACCTCCCCGAGGTCTGTACGCGCGCGCCACCCCGCTCCGCCTCGCCGGTGTCACCTGCCGGCACGGCCGGCTCGCCGCGGTGGATCGCGTGGATCTCGACCTGGCCCCCGGCGAGCATCTGGCCATCACCGGCACCAACGGGTCGGGCAAGAGCACGTTGCTCCGCGCGATCCTCGGCCTGCACCGCGAGACCAGCGGCCTGATCGAGGTCGGCGGAGTCCGGGCGAGCGGGACGGCCGACTGGGCCCGGCGCCGATCGGAGGTGGCCTGGGTGCCCCAGCGGCAGACCGCGGGCCGCTTCCCGCTCCTGGTGAGCGAGTTGCTCGCGAGCGGCGGCCACATGGAGCGGTCGGTCCGTGCCGCCGAGGAGCTGGGCGTCGGCGACCTGCTCGACCGCCCGCTCGGCACGCTGTCGGGTGGCCAGTTGCAGCGGGCCTACCTGGCGCGTGCTCTGGGCCAGGTGGCGGCGGGCGCGGGGCTGGTGCTCGCCGACGAGCCGACGGCCGCGCTCGACTTCGCGGGGCAGGAGCAGGTGGCGGGCGTGCTCGCCGGGCTCGCGGTGACGGTCGTGGTGGTCACGCACGATCGGGCCGTGGTCGAGGCCAGTGGCCGGGTGGCCGAGATGGCGGCCGGACGGTTGCGGGAGATCGCGTGAGCTCGCTCGGCGTCCTGCTTGACATCCCGTCGGTACGGCTGGCCTTGGTGGCCCTGGTGCTCGGGTCCGTCGCGCTGCCGATCGTCGGGGTCTTCATCGTGGGGCTCGACATCATGCCGGTCCGCTTCGCGATGATGCACGTGGCGCTGCTGGGCATCGCGATCGGGCTGCTGACCGGGCTCGACCCACTGTTGTGCGCTCTTGTGCTGTGCGGGCTGACCGGCGGAGCGCTGACCCCGCTCGCCCGCAGCGCCACCGGCCTGTCCGGGGCGATGGGCCTGCTGATGACGCTCGCGGTCGCCGCCGCGCTGCTGGTGCTGTCGATCTCGGGCGTGAACGCCAACGGCGCCTTCGAACTGCTGTGGGGGTCGATCCTGGCCACCAGGCCCGCCGACGTGCTCGCGCTCGCGGCGCTCGCGGTCGTCGTCCCGCTGCTGTACGCCCTGCGCCGCCGTGATCTTGCCCTGCTCCTGCACGATCGGGAGCTCGCGCTGTGCTCGGGGGTCGCGGTCGAACGGCTGACCCTCATCCTGCTGGTCGTGGTCGCCGTGGCCATCGCGTCAGCGATCCGGCTGACCGGAGCCCTCCTCGTCGACGCGCTGACCCTGCTGCCGGCCCTGGCGGCACGCCGCGTCGGCCGTTCCCTGCCCGCCATGATCCGTTGGTCGGTGATCTTCGGCCTCGCGTTCAACGTGGGCGGCTTCTTCGTCTCGTTGATCTTGGACTTCCCGCCGGGCCCCACGCTCGTGCTCCTGGGCGGGGTGTGCACCCTCCTCCTCCATGCGGTACCCGCCGTTTACTCCCAACGAAGAAAGGCCATCTCCCGATGATTACCCTGCACCGACTACGCCTCGTGGCCGCCGTGACCGCCGTCGTCGCCCTCGCCACCGCCGCCTGCGGCGGCGACCAGAGCGGTACGGCGGCGACTCCCGCCGCCACAGCCAAGGGACTGAAGATCGTGGCCGCGTCCACATGGGAGGCCGGCTTCGCCAGGGCAGCGGGAGCCACCGACGTCGCCGTCATCGTCCCTCCCGGCGTTCAGCACGCGCCCGACTACGACCCGAAGCCGTCCGACCTGGCCAAGGTGGCCCAGGCCGACGTCGTGCTCTATGCGGACTTCGAAGGGTTCGCCGGCAAGATCAAGGATGCGGCGGGATCCAAGGCGAAGCTGATCGCGCTGACGCTGGACAACGCGCCCGCCACCGTCAAGAGCCAGGTCCAGCGGCTGGGTGCCGAGTTCGGCACGGCTGACGCCGCCACGAAGTGGATCGATTCCTTCGACACGAAGTATGCGGCGCTCAAGCAGAAGGTCAGCGCCGCCGCGGGCGGCACCCCGCCGGTCGTCGTCACCCAGGCGTTCGTCGCCTGGGCCGCCGACCTCGCGGGCACCACTCCTGCGGGCACCTACGGCCCCCAGCCGCCCACGGTGAGTCAGATCTCCGAGCTGGCCGCCAAGAAGCCGCAGCTCATTCTGGACAACTCCGCGATGCCCGGAGGCGACGCCCTGGCCAACGTCAACGCCAAACGGGTGGTCATCGACAACTTCCCCGGCCAGGGGCTCGACCTGCTGGAGGTGTTCCAGCGCAACGCCGACGCCCTCACCGCCGCACTCAGCTGACGCGCCGACCAGGGGCGGCCCTGCCCGTGGCCGCCCCTGCCCTGGAGGATCTCGTGGACACACCCGTGCTCATCGTCGGGGGCGGACCGGTCGGCCTGTGCACGTCGATCGCCCTGTCCCGCGCCGGAGTCGCCTCGACACTGGTCGAAAGACACCCCGCGAGCTCACCCTTTCCCAAGGGCCGGGCGCTCAGCATCCGGACCATGGAGGTGCTGCGCGGCTACGGCCTGGAAGACCGGGTCGTGGCGGCGCGGGTGCCCCGCGAGGAGAGCCTGCACTTCTACTTCGGCGCGTCGCTGACGGCCGCCGAGCACACCCGCAACAGCAACGTGCCCGACCCGGCCAGGGCCGCGCTCAGCTCCACCTTCACCGCGGCGAGGTCCCAGGACGTGCTGGAGCCGCTGCTCCGTGAGCACGCCGAGTCGTTCGCTCCCGCCCGGGTGCTCTTCGGATGGGAGCTGACCGGTTTCGAGCAGGACCCCGACAGCGTCACCGCGCGGCTGACGGGCGCGGACGGCCGGCCCTGCATTCTCCGCGCCGCGTACCTGCTCGCCGCCGACGGAGCCTCCGGACGCGTACGGGGCATGCTCGGCATCGCCATGCCAGGCGACCGAGTGCTGAGCCGTAACCTCGACATCCTGTTCGAGGCCGACCTGCGCCCGCACGTCGCCGATTGGCTCAGCCTGGTCTACAGCATCGCGGACCCGGCCCTGACCGGGACGTTCATGACTGTGGACAACCATGGCCGATGGCTGTTCAACCTCGTGCACGACCCCACCCGCCGGTCCGTCGACGGGCTCACCGCGGACGACTGCGCCGATCTGGTGCGGCAGGCCGCGGGCGTGCCGGACCTGGAGGTGAAGGTCGTCGCGACGCAGGAGTGGACGGCCTCGGCCATGCTCGCCGATCGCTACCGGTCGGGCCCTGTCTTCCTGGCCGGTGACGCCGCCCACCCGATGACTCCGTACGGCGGGTTTCGCAAGAACTGCGGCATCCAGGACGCCGACAACCTGGCCTGGAAGCTCGCCGCGGTGGTTGGACGCGACGCTCAGCAGGCGAACGGTCCGATCGCCCCGATGAGCATCGCGAGGCCCGCGGCCAGGAAGAAGTCTCCCCACACCAGCTCATGACGGGTGGCCACACCGTGGACGAGGTCGTAGCAGCCGTCGAGCAGACGGCCGTCACGCAGATGCGATCCCACCAGTTCGGCGAGCACACCTGCCGCCCGGTCGCGCAGGGCGGAGGCGACCCGGCCCTCGGCCAGCGCGGCCAGCTTGAGGGCTGCTACGGCCTCGATGGCCGCGGCGGAGGTGTCGGGCGGACTGCCCTGTCGCACGGCCGAGGCGGGAGGAACCGCGGGCGAGCCGGGCGCGAAACGGGCCGCGACGCAGGGCCGGGCGAGGATCCGGCGCAGATCGCCGGGTGGCAGGACCCGCCCCGTGTGCGCGGCGTCGGCGCAGGCGAGCGCCAGCCAGCCGATGGTGCGGCTCCAGCCGGGAGGCGGCTCGGGATGCGCCCGCCACATGCCGTCCGGTTGGAGCGCCCACGCGGGGACAGCCGTGTCGTCCGTCAGGTCGATCTGCAGGCGCAACTGCGCACCGGCGGCGGCGTCCCCCGGCGACCCGGCCAGGCCGAGCAGGGGCACCAGGCCGGGCAGGGCGTCGACCCTGGCCAGCTCACGGGGGCCCCCGAACGCCGTGCCCCACGGCACCATTCCCAGCGCGGGATCGAAGGCGTCCAGGCAGGCCTGTGCCGCACGCTCTCGCAGCGCTTCAGACTCCGGGCAGTCGCGTGCCAGGGCGGTGCCGTACCAGAAGATAAGGCCGCGGGCTGCGGTGTCGGCCTCGACCCAGGGAGCCAGAGCCGCCGTCCGCCTGCTCGCGGCGGCATGGGCGCCCTCGTCCCCATGCACGACGACCCGCAACCACAACAGACCAGTCCAGAAGCCGCCCGCCCATGAACCGCGAGCGGTGGTCGTCCAGCTTCCCGACGCCGGGTCGGCGTACAGCGGCCACCGTGTCGCGGCTCGCGACTCCGTTTCCGCCACCCGTTCCAGGATCTGGCCGAGGGCCCGCCGCTCCCAGCTCACGCGTGTGCCCTCGATCCGAACCACGCAGGCGCCGCGACGACGGCCGCCGCGGCGAACTCGCCGGCGACCAGCAGCCACGCCGGGCCATAGCCGGTGGCGTCGACGACGATCCCGAAAAGGGGAGGCCCGGCGGCGAAGCCGGCGAAGAAACCGGACGACACGAGCGCGGAGTCGCGGCCGGCCGTACGCGGATCCGCCCACCTGATCACCGCGACCATGCTGACGGCGTTGGCGGCGACGGCGAAGGCCCCGACGACGGCTGCCCCCGCCCATACCAGGAGGGACACGTTTCCGGAGGCGAACAGCAGCAGGGCGGCCGCGCAGGCGCCGGCCGCCAGGGGGGCGAGCAGCGCGTCGGCCCGGGGGATGCGTCCGGCCCGGCGTGCCCAGCCGACTCTGCCCGCGACACCGGTGACGCCGAGCACCGCGACCAGCCACCCCGCGACCACCGGGCTCAGACCGAGCCGCTGTGCCCCGTACAGCGACAGGTAGGTGTTGACCGCCGCGATGGCGCAACCGAGGAGGAAGGAGAAGAAGGCCAGGACGGCGACGCCCCTCCCGGGCGGCGCGGCCGGGCGCCGCGAGTCGGCCCGCGCGGGGTCGGGCGGCAGGGCGCGTGTCGCCCACACCGCGATGAGCAGGGCGATGGCCGCCGAGACAGCGACCGCACCCCGCCAGCCCGCCCACACGGCGACAGTGGCCAGCGGCAGTCCGGCCGCGAGCGCTCCGAGCTGGACGCCGGACTGTTTCCAGCCCGTGACCGCGCCGCGCCGGGTGGGCTCGACCACGGCCAGGATCACCTTGTTGGTGGCGGGATTGGCCAGCGCCTGCGGAAGCCCGCCCAGCGCCACCGCCAGCAGGAGCATCCACGACCCGCCGGAGACGGAGATCAGCGCCAGGGCCGCGGCCGCGATCACCAGCAGGGCGACGAGGCACCGGCGGGCACCGAGCCGGTCCACCCATCGGCCCGCCGTGAACGACAGCGCGGCGGCGATGCCGAAGCCTGCCGTGGTCGTCAATCCGAGCACCGCGCGCGGTACGCCCGCCTCCACCAGACGCGGGCCGAGCGCCCCGATGAGGAACAACTGCACCATGGAGACGCCCATCACAGCGGTGAGCAGTGCGGTGACGCTCCTCGTCCCGGCCGCCTCGTTCGGCGGACGCACCGGCGTTCGCATGGCCTTCTCCTCTCGCCCGGGATTCCGCCCGCAGTAGCGCGTGACGATCGCGCACCAGAAGTCGTGGGTGGGCCCCGGTGAGTTCCCGGACGGAGGGATTCCGGTGACGCCGTCCCGCCGGACGCGCGGGCCGCCGCCTCGTCCCGGCGACCTGTCCGCGCACCAGTCACCCGACGCCGCATCCTCCGAGCTGCTCAGCCACCGCCCGGGACGGAAGGAACGCTCACCATGTTCTCTGTCACCAGTGACCATCGATCTGCCGACGACCACCGGCTCACGGCTCGCCCTGGCCGCACGCGAAGGGACCTCCGAGGACGTGGAGGCGTTCGCCCGCGCGTTCTACCCTGACGTGCGCCGCTTCGTCGCCTATCTGTCCGACGTGCAGGCCGCCGACGACCTGACCCAGGAGACCTTCGTGCGGGCGCTCGGCAGTCTGCCGAGGTTCGCCGGCCGGTCGTCGGCACGCACCTGGTTGCTGTCGATCGCCCGGAGGGTCGTCGTCGACATGTTCCGCTCGGCGGCGGTGCGGCCCGCCGTCGCCGACGTCGCCGACTGGCAGAGTGCGGCCGAACGGTGCCTGCCGCGCGGACTGCCCGGTCACGAGGATGGCGTGGCCCTCGACGACCTGCTCTCCCGGGTGCCGCCCCAGCGGCGTGAGGCGTTCGTCCTGACTCAGCTCATGGGACTGTCGTACGCGGAGGCCGCCGTGCTGATCGGATGTCCGGTGGGCACCGTGCGCTCGCGGGTGGCGCGGGCCCGTCGTCAACTCGTCGCATCCCTGCTGGCCGCCGAACGAGCGGCCTGATCCGCTCGCGCCGCGGACACTGCTGGGGCCGGAGGCAGCTCCGGCCCCAGCAGTCGCTCAGCCTGATGTCAGCAAGCGATCGCGCAGCGCCCGCCGGTCGGGCTTGCCGGCGGGGTTGAGCGGGATTGACTCCACGACGAGCAGCGACTCGGGGTGCTTGCGCTTGTCGAGGCCATGCGCGGCGAGATGCGCGCACAGGCCGGGGAGGTCGACGGTCATACCGGGCCGCGCGACGAGGCACACGGCGAGCCGCTCACCGAACACCGGGTCGGGCACCCCCAGGCAGACCGCTTCGGCCACACCGGGATGAGTGGCCACGGCTCGCTCGACCTCGGCGGGACTGATGTTGAGTCCTCCTCGGATGACGATCTGCTTCAGCCTGCCCACCAGACGCAGACGCCCGTGCTCGTCGATCAGTCCCAGATCGCCCGTACGCACCCAGCCCTCGGCGGTTCGGTAGCGCTGGTTCAATTCGGGCGCCCCGACGTAGCACATGGGAGTCATCGGGCCACGGGCGATGATCTCTCCCACCGGGTCGTCGTTCTCGAGCGGGTCGATGCGGATGTCGGTGACCCGCGGATCCGGTGAGCCGACGACGGTGCCGGGCCCCGCGGCCGGCGGCTCCGGCCGCAGGCCGCCGTGGCAGTTCACCCCGTCGGCCGAGCCGTACAGGTTGACCACGGGACAGCCGAACCGCTCACGGGCCGCCGCGGCGGTCGGGGCGTCCAGGTCGGCGCCGCCGAGGACCAGCGCGGTCATCGGCGGCATCGGTTCCGGCACCGGTCCGGTGAGCATCTTGCGGACCATGGTCGGTACGGCCAGCACGTGCGTGGGCCGGTGGTCGCGGATCGCGGCAAGGGCGTGCTCGGGGGTGAAGTGGTCGAGCAGCACCAGCGTGCCGCCGTGCCTGGCCAGGGTGACGGCGGTGCCGTTGCTGCCGAAGGCGGAGGCCAGCGGGACCAGGAACAGGCACCGCGGAGGGCAGCCGTCCTCGATCAGGGTGGCGAGGAAGTTGCCGCGCCCGCCGGCCAGCGCGTTGTGCGAATAGGCGATCATCTTGGGATCGGCCTCGGAGCCGGAGGAGACGAGGATGCGGGCGGCCTCGTCGGGATCGGGCCGGGCCGGGACGAACCCCGGGTCGTACCCGGCCGTCAACTCGGCCCACGGCACGCTGCCCGCGGGCGCTTCGCCCGGTCCCACGGCGACGACGAACCGCAACGCGGGCAGCCGCTCCGCCGCCGCCACCAGATCGGCCGCATGGCGGACGCCCCGATGCTCCGAGGCGGCGATGACGGCCCTCGCCCCGGAGCGGCCGAGCAGCGAGACCGCTTCGGAGGCGCCCCTGCCGACGGGGAAGGGGAGCGCCACGGCGCCCAGGGCGGCCAGCGCCAGGTCGGCGATCACGGCGTCCGCGCCGTTGGGCAACTGGACTCCGACGACGTCGCCCTCGCACACGCCGAGCGCCCGCAGGCCCGCCGCCGCGGAGCGAGTGAGGATGTCGAGTTCGGCATAGCTCAGGTGTCCCGCCGCGTCGACGACCGCGATCCGGCCGGGATCGGCGACACGGTGCGCCCGGAACAGCGCGTACAGGTCGAGATCGGGGTAGGTGCCCTCGGCGGCCCACTCCCGGCGCAGCGTGGCCGGGACGAGGTCGATCAGCTGAGCGGTCATGAGAACCTCCAGGGGGTCGGCACGATGAGAGCCCCGTGCGCGTCACGGGTGAGGGCCGCGGCGAAGCGCGGATCGCCGGTCATGGCGTCGAGCGCGGCTGTCACCGCCGTGACGCGAACGCCCTCGGCTCGAAGGAAGCGGACCGCCTCCGCCGTGGTGATCTCGCCCTGGTCGCTCAGCCGGCCGCGGGGACCGGTGAGCTCCTGCGCCCGGGTGACGTCGTCGTCGGCGACGGCGACCCAGCCGTCGGCGGTGCGCAGGGGCCGCCGGAATCCCTCCGGGGCTCGGGGCTGTTCACCTCGGGCGGCCCGGAGTAGCGCGGGCCCGGTGAGCATCTCCGCCGCGCCCAGCAGCGAGGAGTCCACCCGTACGCCCCGCCGCTCCCGTTCGCGCAGCAGGAGCCCGGCCAGCACGGCCTCGGCCCCGATGAGGCCGCCGAAGACGTCGAGCAGCGTCATCAGCGACGGGGCCGGGGCCTCGCCCGACGGCCGCACGGCCTCGGCGAGGCCCGAGCGTGCCTGGACCATGAAATCGGTGCCCAGCGGCGCGTCGGGCAGCCGTCCCGCCCAGCCGCTCGTGTACGCGTACACGAGCCGGGGGTTGACGGCCGACAGATCGCCGTCGTCGAGGCCGAGGCGCTCGGCGGTGCCGGGAGCCCAGTTGTGCAGAAATACGTCGGCGCCCGCGACGAGGTCGAGCAGTTCGGCACGCCCCGCCGCCGACTTGATGTCGATCTCGACGGCCCCCTTGCCCCGGTTGAGCGCCAGCCAGCGCGCCGACAGTCCGCCGCAGGTCGGCGGCATGCCCCTGAGCGGGTCGCCACCGGGCGGCTCGATCCTGATGACATCGGCTCCGAGCATGCGCAGAACGCAGGTCGCCAACGGGGCCTGGATGCGCCGGCCGGCCTCCACGACCGTGAATCCGGCGAGCGGCCGGGCGATGTCGGCGGAGGCCGGCCTGCCGGCCGCACCCGCCGTGGCGCCCGGTCCCAGAAGGGACAGCAGCCAGGGCGCGTCCGCGCGCGAATCGGTCAGGCGGTCGACGAGCCGGGTGAGCACGCACAGCGACACGCCTGACCGATCCGCGGCGGCCCGTACGTTATCCCAGGTGTGCGCCCGCGCCCGCGCGTGCAACTCGGGCGGCAGAGGACAGCACGCGGTGGCGTACCGGAACTGGAAGGACCGCCAGGCAGAGCCCGCGAGGCGCTCGGTCGTCCCGAGGCGCTGCCAGAACGTCACCCACACCCGTGAGTCCAGCGTCTCGACCTCGAAGACGACGCCGTCAGAGGTGGTGAACGGCGGACCGCCCGGGGCGAGCGGCACCGCCTCGTCCTCCTCGGCCGCCGCGCAGGCCAGATACTGGGCCACGGCGAGCAGCCCGGCGAGGTCCACGGCGGTGCGCACGCTCTGGACGGCCAGGCCGCGATACCGGCCGATCAGGCCCGCCAGCAGCCCTTGCGACGCCAGGACTCCGGCGGCCATGGACAAGTAGTCGACCGCGAGCCCGCGGGGTGTGCCGTCCCGGCGGCCGTGCACGTGCGCCACCCCGGTGGCGGCCTGCGCGGTGGCCTCGTCGGTCACCTCCTCCGCCGGCGTGACGCCGGCCCAGGCGATCTCCGCGCTGAGGCTTCCGTCCACGCCGGTGAGCGTCACGACCCCATCGCTCCCGGTCGGTGTTCCTTCGAGGTCATGTGCTCCCAGAAGGCGGAGCTGGCGCGCGATCGTCGAGGTGAGCGAGGGCGGGCCGCCCGTACGCACCACGGCGTCGGTGAGCGGGAGGGCCGATCGAATCGTCTCGGGATGTGCCATGACTCTCCTTCCCCGCGGTGAGGCCCCGCGAGCCGTGCATGCCGCGTGTGGAACTCGTCGGCGTCTTTCGGCGACGTGTCCCGTGGAGGAGTCGTACGGATATTTCGCCGAGTTCCCGGAATGTCTGGAAGGTTGCAATGTCGGACTTTGAATGGGGCGAACCGGCCTGCCCGCCGCATGTCCGCCCACTGCGCGAGCGAGTGAGCGCGTTCGTCCGCGATCGGATCGTCCCGCACGAGGACACGTTCGACGCCGGTGGCAGGCGCGCTCGGGAACTGACCGAGCGGCTCACCCGGCAGGCTCGGACCGAGGGCCTGTGGGGGCTGGCGCTCCCGCGCGACCTGGGCGGGGCAGGACTGTCCCTGCTGGAGTACGCGCACGTCGCCGAGGCGGAGGGCGCCAGCGACCACGGCCCCGCCGTGCTCGGTGGATCGGCGCTGCTCGACCTGGTGACCCTGGCCGGGCACGACGCGTACCGCGAGCAGGTCGCCGATGGGCGGTTGTCGCTGTGCAACGCGATGACCGAGCCGGGCACCCCCGGATCCGACCCGGCCCTCACCACGACACGCGCGACTCGGGAGCCCGACGGCTCCTGGACGTTACGCGGCAGCAAGTGGTTCGTCAGCGGCGTTGCCGCTGCCAGCCTCGCCGCCGTGCTCGCCCGTACGGCCGGCGCGCCGCCCGGCAAGAACGGACTGTCGGTGCTGCTCGTCCCCACGTCCTCGCCGGGATTCCGGGTGGTGCGCGAGTTGCCCGTCCTCGGTGCGGGTGGTCAGTGGGAGATCGCCCTGGACGGCGTGCGCGTGCCGGCCGACCACCTCGTCGGTGAGGAGGGCGAGGGCCTGCGCGTGGTGGCGCGGCGCGTACGGCTCGGCCGTCTGCTTCGGTGCCTACGCTGGCTGGGCCAGGCCGAACGCGCCTTCACCCTCATGTGTGGGCGAGCCTGTGACCGGCGGACCTCCACGGGACGGCTGGCCGATCACCAGCTCGTCCAGAAGCTCGTCTTCGACGCGCTGCTCGCCATCAGGACGACCCGGCCGCTCGTCTTCGAGGCCGTCGCCCGTCTGGATGCGGGGCTGGACGCGAGAACAGAGACGGGCCTGGCGAAGGTCGCGGCCGCCCGCATGTTGCGGCAGGTGACCGACGCGGCCATCCAGGTCCACGGTGCGGAAGGACTGGGTCCCGACACCGCGCTGCCCCGGCTGTTCCGCACCGGCCGGACGGCCGGCATCCTCGACGGGCCCGATGAGCTGCACATCACGGCGACGGCCCGACGGGTGCTCCGCGAAAGCCCCGGAAGGTGCGGCGGGTCAGCGGAAGCGGCGCGGCCGGAGGCTGTCGCCAATGAGCGTCAGGCCGGAGGCGTCGACAACGGCGTCAGTACCGGTGCCCATCGCGAATGCGCGGAACCGCCTGAACCGGCGCGGCGGCGTCGTTGACACCGGCCCCGGCCGTGGCGTCCGTCTTCTCGCTGGGGAACGGCCGGGGTTGGCACGCGTCTCTTACTTGGTCGCGTTCTCCAGCGTGCCGCGCAGGCCGCTGGAGGTGAGGACCTGGTCGTCGGGCAGCTTCCTGCCGTCGAGCAGGACCGTGGGAGTGCCCTGGACACCGGAGGAGAAGGCCGCCTGGGTGTACTGCTGGACTTGGGCGGCATGCCTCTGGGATTCCATGCAGGACAGCACGGCCGAGTCGGTGATTCCGGCGTCGTCGGCGAACTTCTTCAAGTCGTCGACCGTGAGGGCGACCCGCTCGTCCGGCTGTTTGGCGAACAGTTCGTCGTGGAAGGCCGTCCAGGAGTCGCCGGGTACGCACCGCGCGGCGGCGGCGGCCCGCAGGGACCCCTGCGGATTGACGAAGGCGATCGGATGGTAGACGACCTTGATCTTGCCTTCCGCGGCGAACTGCTTGATCTGTGCGCCGTTGATGTGCTCGAACTCCTTACAGATCGGGCACTGGAAGTCCTCGTAGATGTCCAGCACCGGCTTCGTCGTCCCGGATCGGGCCATGACGACCGTCCCGTCCTCCTGAACGCTGACGGGGGCGAGGTCGCCGGCGTACGACGTGGGTTTCGTGCGGTTCATCTGCACGAGGATGGTGGCCACGGCGGCGACGAGCACCACCAGGCAGACGGACACGAGCACCAGTCTCCGGCGTCGCTTCTCCCTCTGCGCCTGCCGGATCCGCTCCTGACGCAGCCGCTCGCGCTTCGATGTGCTCATGCATCTCTCCTGATCTTCGAGATTCGGTCGTGCGGCGCGGTCACAGAGCCTCCAGCAGGCTCTGGCCGAGGTAGCCGTGGGAACTCGTCCCGGGCGGGACGGCGAACAGGGCGCTGGTCTCGTGCACGATGAACCGGCTGAGTTCGTCGGCCAGCGCCAGGCGCTGCTGGATCCGGGTGAATCCGTCCCTGGGGTCGCGCTGGAAGGCGAGGAACAGCAGCCCGGCGTCCGGCGCGCCGTCGGGCCGTAAGCCGTCGAAATAGGAGAACCCCTTCCGGAGGATCGTCGCCCCGCCGTTCGACGCGGGGGCGGCCTGCCGTACGTGGGCGCTGGGGCCGATGGCCAGCCCGCCGTCGGGGTTCTGCTTGCCGAGGTCGAGCGGGGTGAACTCGGTGCCGCCGGACAGCGGGGCCCCGGTGTCCTTGCGTCGTCCGATGATCTGCTCCTGCCGTTCGCGTGACAGGGTGTCCCACGTGTCGAGCAGCATCCGGATGCGCCGGAACACCAGGTAGCTGCCGCCGCGCATCCATCCCGGATCGGTGGCGAAGACCTGCGTGTCGAACCCCGGATCGCCCGGTTTCGGGTTACCCGTGCCGTCGAGCTGGCCCATGAGGTTGCGGGGGGTGGCTCCCCTGGCCACGGTGACTCCGTCGACGGCGTTGAAGCCGCTCATCTGCCATCGCAGGGCCGCCGTTCCGCGTGCCGTACGGCTGAGCGCTCGCAGGGCGTGGGCGGCGACGACCGCGTCGTCGGCGGTCAGCAGCACGCCGATGTCGCCGTCGCCGCGCCGCGGGTCCAACTGGTCCCGGGGGAAGGGCGGGATCGCGGCGAGCGCGGCGGGAACGGCCATCGTGAACTTGCGCAACAGCGAGGCGCCGAACCCCACGGTGATCGTCAGGGAGGACGGCCCGTGGCCCAGCGCCATGGCGTCGTCTCCCGGCACGGGCTCGCCCGCCGTCAGCAGCCGGGCGTCACGTGTCCATGTGCGCAGCAGAGCTTCCAGATGGCGGGCCGTGACGCCGGGGGCCAGGTCGAAGGAGGCGAACCACCCGTGTGCGGCGGTCGGGGCCAGGATGCCGGCCTGGTGGGCGCCGTCGAACGGAATGCGCCGTCCCCCCACCTCCTCGGCACGCTCCCCTCCGAAGACCGAGGCCGCGGCGTCGCCGCCCACCGCTCCCGCGACGGCCGCGGCGCCGGCCGCCGTAGTCGCCGCCAGCACGCCGCGCCGGGTGAACCGGCGCGGTGCGCCCGCGGCGCTCATCGGCCCTGGGCCGGGGGACGGTAGCCCACCGGCATGACGGGAGCGGTCACCGTGATCTGGCCGACCTTGGCGAAGCTCAGCATGAGTGTCACGTGGTCGCCCTGCTTCAGCGCCCGCGTCGGCGACTCGATCATGATGTGGTAGCGGCCGGGACTGAAGGCGACGGTGCCGTGCGCGGGTACGGTCACCGAGTGGAGCATCGTCATGGTGGTGCCGGTGCTCTCGTGCATCATCGACATGTCGGAGACATCCGTGTGGACGCCGGTGAGCACGGCGGGGACGTTGCCAGAGTTGGTGACGGTGAAGTAGGCGGCTGCCACGTCCGGGGAGGCCGGTTGCGGAACGTACGCCCCCGTCACCCGCAGATCGGAAATCTTCATGGGCCCGGCGTGGCCGGTCGACACCCAGGCGATCGCGGCCACGACGGCGGCCACGACGATCAGAGGTGTGCGGGTTCTCGCGAGAGCGGTCATGACGCCGCTCCTTGGCCGCCGGCACCCGGTGTGGAGCTTCCGAGCGTGACTCGCCCGAGCAGCTTGCGCAGGTCGGCCACGTAATCGGCGGACGAGGTGCCCGAGCTGAAGATCAGGCGGCCTCGGTGGGTGCCGTCGAAGGCGATGATCTGGGCGCCGTGCGTCACCTCGTATGTGCCCTTCTCGGTCGCCGGCGGCTCCAGCGCGATCCCCACCGACTTGGCCGCGGACCGGATCGTCGCGTAGTCGCCGGTGAGCCCGACGAAGGAGGAATCGAAGGCCGCGAGCCACGACTTGACGACCCCTGGGGTATCCCGGTCGGGGTCGGTGGTGATGAAGACGACGGAGATCTTGTCGCGCTCGGGTCCGGTCAGATCTCTCAGGGCTGCGGCGAGGTCGGCCATCGTGGTCGGGCAGATGTCCGGGCAGTGGGTGTAGCCGAAGTACACAAGCGTGAGCCGGCCCGCCGTGTCTCGCCGCAGGTCGAACGGCTTGCCGGAGGTGTCGGTCAGCGTCACGTCGGGCTCGGGAAGCGGCTGCTCCAGCCAGGTCCCGTGGAACTCGCGCGCGGGGCCGAGCAACCGCACGGGCGCTGCGGCGGTGTCCGCCGATCCCGCGCAGCCGGCGAGCACTCCGGTCAGGAGCAGCAGGGCGAGCCCGGCCGCCGATCGTCGCACAGCGGACCTTCGCCGGGGCGCCGCCGAAGTAATTGGTGGATGGGTCAAGGTCGTTCCTCGTTCTCGGGCAGGCTGACGGCACGCCTGACCAGGACGATGCCGAGGACGACCACAGGCGGCCCGGGGCCGTGGACGGCCCGGTGCTTCAGACGACGCGGTGCTTCAGACGACGCGGTGCCTTGCCCGGACGAGATCCGGCGCGGTCAGGCGGGATGAAGGGAGATACGCCGTCGCCTCGGGGGCCCCCGACGGACCACGGTGTGCCGGAGCGCGGTCGTGGCCGAAAGATCGTCTTCGTCGTGCGACACGGGCGCCGCGCCCGGGTGGGTGGGGATCGCCACAGGCCCGATAAGAGCGAGAACGCGGCAGAGGTGGGCTGAGACGGCGAACGCCAGCGAACGCAGGGCCCGCCAGAGCGCGCGTTCACCCACCGACAGCCAGAAGGCGACCAACGCGCCCGCCACCGCGTGCGCGGCGAACATCGCCGGGACAGACATCCCGTGATGTGCGGGGATCGCGCCGTGCGCGAGGGCCACCGAGGCCGTGTGCCCCGGCATCATGGTGTGTGCGCCGACGCTGTAGGTTCCGTCCGCCGGGGTCGTCCAGGTGAACCACGCGTGTAGGTAGAGCTGGACCGCCTCCACCGCCGCCAGAAGCCAGCGGGTCGACCGCTCGTGACCGGCCAGCCGGTAGCCGATCATCGTGACCAGGCCTAATGCCATGCCTACCGACCATGCCGGCACCGGCCGCGGGGCCATCAGATCATGACCTACCTGGGACAGGCCAACGCACACCAGGGCGAAAACCCCGGCACGCATCAGCCGAAACCATCCAGGCGGGCGCCGCACGACCTCCACCTCTGCTCTACGCCGCGTAGAGCAGCAGTCTACAGGCGGACCCGCGCGGCAGCGCTAACGGCAACATATCTACTTCTGTTGTCAGCGATCCAAGTTGTGTTCTTTTGTGGTGAAAGTCGGTAATCTCGTCGCTGTCGGTCTTATCGGTCCGAGCCGAATCTCCCTATTCAGGGGCCGTATTTCGTGGAGAGCAGAAGTGACCATGGCGCGCTGGTTGGGCCGGTTGCTTCTGCTGATCATCGTCGGTGTGCTGGCGATGGCCGCCTTGGCGGCGCCTGCTTCCGCCCACGGCCAGCTCGCGATGTCGACACCGGTCAAGGACAGTACGGTGCGCGAGCCGATGGAGTCCCTCGCGCTCTACTTCACCGAGGCGCCCGCTCCGAACGCGTACTTCGCGGTCACCGCTCCCAGCGGTGCCCGGGTCGACCGGCCCTGGACGCACGGTGGACCCAAGCGCCTCGACAAGCCGGTCCAGGAGTATCACCTGGTGAACGGCTTCTGGGAACCGAGCGTGTACAACACCGGATACCCGGCGCAGATCCCGGTCGCCTACTGGCCGGAGCGGGGCGAGTACGTCGTCCGGTATCTGTCGATCGCCTCGGACGGGGAGCCGGTGCAGGGTGAGCTGCGGTTCACCTACAAGGGCCCGACCTCGGGACCGCCGAAGGGCTGGCAGGCCCCGGACGACGAGCCCGACCCCAGCCTGCTCGCCTCGGCCGAGCCAGGAAGCGGCGCCCAGCCCCCGGCGCCGCAGAGTGGGGGCAGCCCGGCGGCGATGGGCCCCGCGGCGCCACAGGCTGGCGCCGGCGCGGCCGCGGTTCCCGAAACCGGTGGCAGTCAGGGCGCCGTGCCCGAAACCGGCACGGCCGGCACCGCCGCGAGGGCAGCGCAGCCGGGCGACTCCGGCAGCGGGTTGTCGGTATGGCTGGTGCCCGCGGTCCTGGTCGTCGGAGCGGGCGTCCTGGTGGTGCGGGCAGCGCGGAGACCTGCGCCCGTCACCCCGGCGCCCGGGCGGCCTTCCGGCCGCCCACAGGCGAAGAAACCCGCACGCGCCCCGGCGTCACGCAGCCCCCAACGCCCCAAATCCACCAAGCGACGCTGATCCGCCCCGCCCCTCAGGAGTATCCCCCCATGATGATCGTCCCTGCCCGCCTGCGCCCGCTGCTCGCCGCGCTCCCGCTCGGCGTGGCCCTGCTGATGGCCACGTCTGCCTGTGGCGGGTCGGATGCCGCCGCCCCCGCCCAATCGGCCGCCCCGGCATCCACCGAGTCGGCCGCCGCCCCCGCCGATTCGGCCGTGAAGGAGATCACGGTCACCATCGCCGGTCGGACGGTCACCCCGCCGCCGGGACGGATCGAGGTGACCAAGGGCCAGACGGTGCGGATCACGGTCACCGGCGACGCCGCCGACGAGGCGCATCTGCACGGGTACGACAAGGAGGCCGAGCTGCAGCCCGGCACCCCGGCGAGCATCGAGTTCGTCGCCGATCAGACCGGTCTGTTCGAGATGGAAACCCACGGCTCGGGACTGCAGCTGTTCCAGCTCGTCGTGCGTTAGGCCGCCGGGATGCTGCTGGCTCACGGTGTCGGGGGCCGTCAGGACCTGCCGATCCCGTTCTCGGCCGCGCTGACCGGCGCGGCCCTCGCGTTGCTGGTGTCGTTCGTGGCGCTCGGCGCGCTGTGGAAACAACCGCGCCTGGACGCCGCCCTCACCGCTGCCCGCTCGGTGCCCGCCGCCCTGCGGACGGCGGTGACCTCGCCGGCCTGGCGGTGGGGCTGGCGGATCGCCGGGCTCGTCGTCGCGGCGTACTTCTGCATCGGGCTGATCTTCGGGCCCGATCGGGCCGACAACCCCACGGCGGGGGCGTTCTACGTCCTGTTCTGGGTCGGCCTGGTGCCGCTGTCGGTGCTGTTCGGCCCGGTGTGGCGCGGCCTGAGCCCGCTGCGGACGCTGCACCTGCTGGCCTGCAAGGGGCTCGGACGCGACCCCGAACTCGGCCTGCGGCCACTGCCCGTTCGCGTCGGATACTGGCCCGCCTGCGCCGGTCTGTTCGCCTTCGTCTGGCTGGAACTCGTCGCCCCCGAACGGGCCACCCTGCCGGTCATCGGCGCCTGGCTCGCGGGCTACGCCGTGCTCATGCTCGCCGGAGCCGTCGTCTTCGGCTCCCGGTGGTTCGGCCACGCCGATCCGTTCGAGGTCTACAGCGACCTCGTGGGCAGACTCGCCCCGTCGGCGAGACGCGGCGACGGCGTCGTGGTCTGGCGTAACTCCCTCGACGGCATGGCCGGGCTGCGACCGGCACCGGGGCTGACGACGCTGGTGGTCGTGCTCCTTGGCTCCACCATGTACGACAGCCTGTCCAACGCCCCGGTGTGGGTGCGCTTCATTCAGGAGAGCGCGGTGCCGGCCCCGGTCACGGGCACCGCGGGCCTGGTCGCCGTCATCGCTGTGGTGCTCGCGGCGTACCGGGCCGCGACCGCGCTCGCCGGCCGATGGGGCGCGGCCGATCCCGGCATGACGGCGGGCGAGATCGCTCATTCGATCGTGCCGATAGCCGTCGGATACGTCGTCGCCCACTACTACACCCTGTTCCTCCTGGAGGGGCAGCGGACCATCGCCCTGCTGTCCGATCCGCTGGACACCGGCGCGGACTGGCTCGGCACCGCCGGGTGGACCATCCAGGCGTTCGGCACCACTCCGGCCGGGGTCGCCACCCTCCAGGTCACGGTCATCGTCATCGGCCACGTGCTGGGCACCGTCCTGGCGCACGACCGCGCGCTGGCCCTGTTTCCCCGCCGAACCGCCGTACTCGGGCAGATCCCCCTGCTCGTGCTGATGGTGGTCTACACCGTCGTGGGGCTGCTTCTCCTGTTCGCCGCCTGAGGCGCGAAGGGAGCCCGTGACGAACCGCGAGAGCCGGGCCCGCTACTACAGGCCCCAGGCTCCGTAGTCACACCCTGTCCGCACCTCAGGTCGTGCATGAGGGAGACGGCACCGCTCACCAGGCGATTCGCTCGGGGAGCGGGACGATGAGCAGGCCGCTGGGAGCCGACCTGCCCGCCTTACCGGGCGTGTGAGCGATGCCCGGCCTCCCCCTGATGCCCGGGTATCGGGGGGCTATCACCGCAACTTGCGAGTGCGCGGCTTTCGGCTGCTGTCCCCGTCATGCCGGTGGTTGTGGTGGGCGGCGTTGCAGGGTGAACCGGGAGGCCATGAAGCGCCACATGAGGTACAGCGTGGCGAGCACCGCGATGAGCCCGCCGACCGGGTAGACGGGGAAGCGGACCACGGTGGCCTGCAGGGCGTGTGGCGAAAGGCCTTCGCGTGTGACGGCCACCGTGATGTGGAGAGCGGGGCAGTGAAACCGCTTCAGCTGGATGAAGAATCGAAGCCTTCGCGTAGGGCGTGCAGTGCTTCGTAAAGATCGGCCCAGGGGAAGGAAACCGCTCCTGGTGCGCCTGAGTTGGGTGCGGGGAGACGGTCCCAATCGAGGATCACCCGTACGCCCCACTCTTTGAGCCGGGCCACGCTGCTGGGGAAGGCGGGGTGCCTCGCGAGCGCGTGGTTGGGCCAGGGGACGGCGACGATCGGCAGGCCGAGCCCGAGGGCTTCGTTCAGCAGGCCCAGTGCCAAGGTGTCGCTGATGCCCTGGGCCCACTTGTTGGTGGTGTTGAAGGTTGCCGGGACGACCGCCATGGCGTCGGCCGCCGGCAGGACGTCCGGTTCCTCCGGCCGCTTGTAGTCGTGCCGTACGGGATAGCCGGTGAGCTTGCCGAGCCGCTCGGCGTCGACGAACTTCGTCGCTGACGGCGTCGCGATGACGCAGACCGTCCAGGCGTCCGCCTGAAGGCGCTCGACGAAGGCGGGGAGGTCGCCCGCCGGCCGACCTCCGCACGCGATCACATACAGAACCGGCTTGCCTTCTGCCATATCCCGCCGTTCCCCATCCCTCTGTGATCACCATCGGTTACTATCCGCTGACCCACGAGCACGGTTACCGTGGTCGAGGCGAAGACTACGTCCCCAACGTGAGGTCGTGCCATGGCGACTGAGCACGTGGAAAGTGGAGAGCTGGACCGGCGCATCGGCAGGCGCGTCCGAGCGCTTCGGTTGCGTCGAGGCCTTGGACTGCGCGCCTGCGCGGAGTTGTGCGGACGGACCGAGGAGTGGCTCCGCCAGGTCGAGCGCGGTGAGCAGCGCCTGGACAAGCTTTCCACGCTCGTCGCCTTGGCGAACGTGCTCGGCGTACGAGATCTCAGCCTCATCGTCGAAGACCGGCTGCAAGGCATGACGTGCGCCGTCACCGAGGGCGGCAGGATCCGGCACGAGGCCGTCCCCGCCATGCGTCAGGTGCTGTCCACGCCGATCTATCCGCCGCAGCCCGTGGACGACCTATCCGCCGAGAGCGGGAAGCTGCGGCGCCGGCTGGCTGTCGCCTGGGCGGCGTGGCATGGGTCGGCTCGGCCGTACACCGCTTTGGGCGCGGTGGCGCCCGGCCTGCTACAAGACGCGTTGAACCTGCACCGAGCGGCCGCGCCCAGCATGCGGCGCAGCACGTGGGCGCTTCTCGCCGAGACCTTCCAGCTCGCGCAGCGTTTCCTCTACTGCGTCGGGGAGGCCGAGCTGGCGGCCCGCGCAGCCGACCGTGCGATGGTCGCCGCCGAGGAGACCGACGATCCGCAACTGATCGCGATCTCCGCCTGGACCTCCACGATGGCCGCACTCGGAGGCGGACAGACTGACGAGGCATTCGAGGTGGCGTCGACCGCGGCGACCTACTTGGAGCCGAGGTCGAACTCCTCGCATGCCGTGCTGTCGGCGTGGGGTTCCTTGCACCTGTTCGCCGCCATCGCCTGCGCGAAGAACCGCCGCGGCGCCGACGCCTGGCGGCACTGGGACCTCGCTCACCGGGCCGCCTCCGCTCTCGGCCCTGCTCATCACAACCCTCTGACGATGTTCGGCCAAGCCAACGTCGCCATCTACGGCGTCGCGATAGAGGTGGAGACAGGGCGGTCCAGCGCGGCGATCGACCGGGCCAAGGCCATCACCGTCTCCGCCATCCCCTCGACGAATCGGCGGGCCCAGCACCTGCTGGACCTGGCGCGAGGGCACATGCGGCAGCGGGATTTCGACGCGGCCCTCACCTGCCTCCGGATGTCGGAGACACAGTCGACGGAGACCGTCGTCTTCAATCCGCTCGCACGGCAGACCATCGGCGAGATGATCGAGGCGAGGCACCGTCCTCCGGCTCTGTTGCTGGACCTCGCGACAAGAGCCCGCGTCATCGCCTGAATGCCACCCCCAACCGCTGGTTGGGTTTGCCCACGTGAGCCGGCCGTACGGTCGCGCCATGAGTACGCAGCTTGCCGATCCGGCGGTGGTCCGCGACGCCCTCCAGTCGCTCGCCGCCGCACTCGATGGCCGGGGCTTCGCCGCGCGGCTCCGCGGCGGTGAGGGGTCTTCGCTCCACCTGTTCGTGATGAACCCTGAGGCTCCCGTCCTCACGGAACACATCATGATCGCGCCGGATGCGGAGGGGGAGTGGAGCTTCTGGTTCCCCTGGCCCGAACGGATCGCCCTCGTCACGAATGTCACCGAGGCCGCCGAACGCATCGAGCGTGTGCTGGCCGAGGTCGACCGTTAGCCGGAGCACACCCGTATGGTCTCGCACGGTGCACCTCGCGGCGCTCCCAAGGACGCGCAGCTTCCCGCGCCGTTCCACGGCGTCCACGTCGCGCCACCGCAGACAGGCTGCGAAAGGCTCGTGTGGAGGAAACCGACGGCGCGGTGCACACACCTGCGGGTACGACGGCACACCTGTGAGTGCCAGCCGGTGGTCTACGAGCTGTGCGTTTCCGGCGGCCTGGTGTTCATCCGCCGTACCGTCCGCAAGCCGGCCGGTCTGTCCGTACGCGAGACGGAGTGGTTCCTGACGGCCAGAGCCATGGAGCTCTGGCAGCGCCTGCTCACCGGGCAGGCCCGATAGCTCCCCCTCCACCAGCAATCCCACGTCAGAAGGAGAGTGCCTCAATGACCCTGAGCGCCCAGCTCGACGCGTTCGCCGTCGAATTGCCGGTCGCCTTCGACCCGCGCTGGAACCGTATCCCCGGGATCACCGTGGACGGAGCCACCATCACGGTCGACCCCGAGAAGTACTTCTTCCGGTTCGAGAACTCCACCTGGCTCCTGTGCGACTGGAACCTCGTCGCCGGCCAGCTTCTCGGCATCGAGGAGTCCGCGGAGACCGCTGTCGAACAGCTTGCCTTGGAGTTCGTGCAGGAGCACGGCTACTCCACCTCCGACGCGGGCCGGGTGCTGGCCACGGCCTGGGAGGTCTACAGCTACCTGTTCCGTGAGGAGCACCTGCCCACCCTCGGCCTGCCCCAGATCACCGCCGACCACCTGCGGATGCTCCGCGAGGCCGCCACCTTCATGGCGCTCAACAAGGTCGAGCTGGACGGCCACATCTCCAACGTCGGCCCATGCTGGTTCTTCCCCGCCGCGACCTCCGTCGTCTACGAGCTGGACGAGGAGGAGGGCGGCATGCTCGACGAGGTCTACCACGGCACATGGTTCAACGAGTACCGCCGCATCGAGTCGATCAAGGCGCACGCCGCGCTCGGCGGCCGGCTGGTCCATGGCTGCCAGTCGGTGCCCAACCAGTCGGGCGGTGCCTGCGTGCCGTACGGCGCCTCGATGCAGACCTTCCGCACCGAGCTGACGAGCTTCCGCGAGGAGTGGCTCGCCAAGGTCTACGCCTGCCGCACCGCCAGCTGACCCTTCCCGTACGGCCCGCGCTTCGGTGAGCGCGGGCCGTACGCCTCAGATGCCAAAGGAGTAACCGTGGTGGATGAGCTGACCGTCACCCGGCTGTGCGCCGAGTTGTGCGCCAAGGCGAGGTTTCCGGGTGAGCCGAAACGTGAGCCGATGCGTGCCTGGTCGCTGTCGGCGGTGGAACGCCTGCACTTTCCCGGCGGCTCCACGGCCATCTTCAAATTCGCCGCCGAGCCGTTCACCGGCGAGGACCGGGCGCTCAAGCTGGCCGCTGTCCATGGCGTGCCCGTCCCCGACCTGTACGCCTCCGCCGTCAGCGACGGCATCCTCGGCATGTTGATGCAGGACCTTGGCGAACCGGCCCGGGAGGCATCGGATGATGACGGGGTGAAGGCGGCGGTCGTACTCCACCGGGTCCGCCCCTCGGAGATTCTGCCGACGACCCTCGACGCCGACGAACTGCGGGCCCTGCCCTTGCGCGCGCTTGCCCACCTGGACTACCTGCGGCAGGTCCGTCGCTGGAAATCCACTCTCGACATTGCCGAGATGCTCTCCGCGCTGGACAAGGTGGCTCCCGTACGTGCTCAGGGGGCGGAGCTGGCGCCGTTCGGGCTGTGCCACTCGGAGTTCCACCCCAGCTCGCTGCACGTCGGGCGGACAGGATGGCGGCTGCTCGATTTCGCCCGCGCCTTCAACGGCTCCGGCCTGCTCGACTTGGCCTCCTGGCCTGGAACTCAACAGCCCGCCAACGTGCAACGGGTCCGTCGGCTGATCGAAGCCTACGTCGCCGCCGGCGGATCGCAGGAGGCCTTGGCGCCACGGGGTGGCCTGTCCGCCGAGGCGTGGGCCCTCGGCTGGCACCGGGTCTGGATCGTGGAGTGGTTCATGGACCAGACCGTGCACTGGATCAACGACCCGAGCAGCGATCCGGTCTACATCAAGGCCGTTCGGCGTCACCTCCGTGAAGCCGTACGGCTGCTCGCGCCATGAACCGCCAGGCATGGCAGGAGCACGCCCGGCAACGTCAGGCTGTCGAGTCGGCAGCGCCGGCGGCGGCTCCGCCTCGCATGTATTGGACGCCGGAGCCTGACGGCGGGCCAGGAGCCGAGATCCTGGGACACCTCGCGTGTGCGCGCGTTCTCGAGTTGGGGTGTGGCCCGGGCCATCACCTCGCGCACCTTGTAGGAGTCCATGGCGCCACTGGGGTCGGCGTCGACATCTCGGAGAGGCAGATCGAACGGGCGCGCACGCGCTATGGGCACCTGCCGGGGATCTCCTTCGTCGCTGCCGACGCGGTTGAGTTCCTGGAGGCGTCGTGCCATTCGCACGACATCTGCTACTCCGTCTTCGGCGCCGTGGGACTCACCTCGCCGAATGTGCTCGTGCCGTTGATCGCGCGGGTGCTGCGGCCCGGCGGAGTGTTGGCCTTCGCCGTTCCGCATCCCAGACGCAGTGACCGGGACAGCACGTTGTTGTTGCCGTCCGGCGGCAGAATGCCGATCCGCCGCTGGGAGCCGAGCGTGCTCGCCTGGGTCGCGCTGCTGTTGGCAGCCGGTTTCCGGGTCAAGGACCTCCAGCACCTGGGTGAGTCGCCGGCAGGCCCGAACACCTTGCTCGTTGTCGCCCGTAAATCATGACGGTTCGAGGAGGCTGTCGTGCCCGAGGTTTATCTGCTCATCGACGTCGACGGCGTGCTGATCCCGTTCCCCGACAGCGAGGGGAACGGACCGGCTACTCACGTGAGGCACAGCGTCGTACCCACCGGCTATGACGCGGGCTCACCGGTTCCCATATGGCTGGATCCCACGCACGGGCCCATGCTGGCTGAGCTGATCAGCGAGCTGCCTCTGACACCGGTCTGGTGCACCAGTTGGCGTGGCGACGCCAGCCCCTTGATCGGCGCCAAGCTGGGCCTGGAGCCGTTCGCGCATGTCGAACTGGCGCGTCAGGACATCACGACGAGCCACCCCAACGGCTACCTCTGGAAACGGGACGACGTCTCGGCCTGGCTCGGCACAGCTCAGGCCGTCTGGATCGACGACGACTTCACCCCCGCCGACCACGCCTGGGCCGCAGGCCGGACGGCAGCAGGAATTCCCACCTTGCTCGTCCAGCCGGATCCCAGAGTCGGGCTGCTGCCGACGCATCTGGAGACGATCCGTTCGTGGATGGCCGAACTCGTCAGCATGCCCTCCCGGCCCTTCACGTCCCTGCGCGATTGATACGAGCGTCGCCCGAGCAGCCCGTCAGCAGATGGGCTTGCGATACCGGGATAGGCGCAGTTCGTATCCCGTCTCCGCGCCAGCGGCGGTGAGTGCCGTGCCGCCGCTGGTCGTGGCGTTCCAGATCCAGGGCAGTACGTGGTGAATGGGGGAGGGGCCGGGTGAGGCGCAGATGGCCTGCCGTAGGGATAGGCGCAGCTCCTGCAGATCCTGCAGGTCCGTCACCGCGTGACTGAGGGCCCGTTGCCGTCCGTCCCGGGCGGTGGCATCGACAAGCGCCATCGCCTGCTTGAAAGGGTCGGCCGTCGGCTGCGTGTCAGCGACGGGAGCCTCGAGCTCGGTGCCCGGCACTACCTGGAGCCGGGCTGTGCGCCAGGTGCTCCAGTCGGTTCCGATGCTGTCCAAGGCGGCCAGCAGTAGTTCGACGGCGCGCCGCTCTGCGTCGTCGCCGTTTCCCCACACAGCGGTGATCAGCGGAGTGACCTGAGCCCAGGTGAGGTGGTTGAAGCGCCTGGGCGGCCGGCGGTGTGTGAGGCATCGGCGGAGTCAGGTAGGTGAGGTCGATGCGGCGAGCCGGATGATGATGTTCGGCGAGGTCGAGGTACCCCGAGAGCTGCCCTTGACGGTGACTTGCGGTCTCGGTCTTCAGCTCGATCATCCACAGGCGCTCGGGCCAGAGCATCGCGTAGTCCGGTGCTCCGCCCTGTTCGTCGTCATGCCGCCGTGGAAGGTCGAACTCGTCGACGAACTGCGGCCGAACATCCCAGGCGCCGGTGCCGAACGAGAGCGCGTCCAGCTCAAGCAGGAAACGGGCTCCGCGGTCCGAGGGAGCGTTGGGCGTATTCCACCGTGGATAGGGCCCGCCGAGGATCAGCATGGTCAGCAGCCGCTGGCAATATTCTTCCCGGCCGAGCCGGAGCCGTCCTAAAAGGCGCAGAGGATCTTCGGTCGCCATGACCGTCACGATCTCACGGCTCGGCTCGGGCCGCCCAGGGCCAGGATGGCGGAGCGCACGAGAGCCGGGGAGACAACCAAAGTCTTCCCGCTCCCCGCCACTACCTCGTCGGCTTGCTTGCCTGCCGTCCGCCGTCGGAGTTGGACCTTGAGGCTGCCGTGACCGCGCCGACGGGAGCCCCCGGGATATTCGAGGTGTACTGCGATGCCGTCGCGCTGTTGGCCACGGTGTTATCGTCGAAGAGTGCCGAGACCAGGGCGGGATCTCGGCGGCGGTCCAAGATGGACAGCGCGACCATGACGCTCGGACGTTCCGCGGGAGTCGCAGTGTCGAGAGCGGCCCGGTTCAGATCCGCAAGCACCGCGTTCGTGTAGCCGACGACGTCTCGGTACGCCCCCACGAGGGCTCGTACCCCGGATGCTCCCACCTGGCCGTTCACGGCAGCGGTGGTTCTCGACATCGCGTGGATCGCTTCGATCTGGCCAGGGGCGGTGACCTGCGCCAGATCACGATGGCCGAGTACGGCGAGGGCTTCTACGGCATGCCGGACGGAAAGCAGAATTTGCGACATGTCCGCGGTCGTCGGCGCCAGCTCGGCTGGGGACTTCAGCGCCGGCAGGTTCCGCAGCTCGAAGGTCCACTCCGGGTTGGCCGAGATGAGACGGCCCAGGCGAATGGTCATCTGGTCAAGGTGATCCGCGGGGCCTGGACGCCGCTGGTCGAACAGGAGCCGCTGCCAGCGGTGCCGTACGGCTTGCCAGCGGTCGAGCACACGGTGAAGACCTTCCGCCGATTGGCGGAGTGCGCGGCGGACAAGCAGTTCGCGGGCGGGATGCAGTTCGATGTGCCGTCGGGTCAGCATCGTGACCGCCTGGTAGGCGCAGTGGAGGGCCACGACGGCGGCGGTGGCGTTGCGCCGGCAGTCCGCGGACGACAGCTGCCCTCCCGCCTCGGGCTGGGCCGTGCGTATCCCCTCGGCGTTCGTGATGATCCCGGCGCAGAGCTGCTCGACCGAAGCGGTCGCAGGTAGCGCGGACGGTGGCTGGGTCGCCCTGAGGGGTACGGCGGCCAGCGTCTCGGTGGCGCCCGGCGCCGTCACCCGGAAGGCGATGTCACCCGCAGTCTGCAGAGCGGTGACCAACCGGTCGAGCCGTACGCTGTCCAGACCCGCCCTGCGCACTTCGGCTCGGGCCGCCTTCATGACTCGGCCGAGGAGCTGTGCCTGGCGTGCCACGATGTCCAGCACCGCGTGCCGGACGCTCATGTCCTCGATCGCGTTCGCCCAGTCCGACCGTGGGTTGTAGTGCGTCTTCAGCAGGTCATGGCCGGTGCCGAGGGCGAGCGCGGCGCCGGCGACATGGACCGGAACGGGATGCGCGGTGTTGCGATTCCGGCCGGTGAGTTGCCGGTCGAGGTCGCGTAGGATCACGTCGGCTTCCTGCAGCAGGACGCGCGGATGGTTCACCCGGTCCCACAGATGGGACAGCCGCTCGTGCGCGGGGGCGCGTTCGGGTGCGAGATCGTCCAGGTAGCGGAGCAGGACCGTCGTCATCCGGCGCGCCGGCTGGATCGTCGCGATGGCGGCGACACCGGAAACGGACCGCTCCGCGCAATAGACGGCCGTGTTCATCTGCTCGGACGCCTCACGCAAGAAGACGCCGAAGACAGTAGTCATGGCCGTTCACCCGCCCAGGAAAAGCTGAATACGGGTCCCGCAGCGTGAGGCGGTCAGCGCGGCAAGCCGGGCGTCCGGGGTCTTCAGATCGAGAGCCCTTTCGGCCATCACCTCTCGGAGAAGCCCGCCCAGGGCAGCCATCGCCTCTGTGACAGCTGACCGGTCGTCGGCGTCCTTGAAGACCAGCGGCATGTCGTACGCCGTGGCAGGAACCGACCTCAACGCCGACGCTCCCTCGAACGCGGCGCTTCCGGCCGAAACCCACGCCGGAAATTCCTCTGGGGCGCTCGCGCCTTCCATGGCTCTGGCCGCCTCCGACGCGACCAGGAACGCGTGCAGAGCGGTGTCGACGTCGCGCCATGCCTCCAGCTCGGCGTGCGCCTTGGACAGCTCATCGATCAGGGACATGAGACCTCCTAGTGATTCAGACATGACTGTCGAGCTCGGGCTCATCCGCCGGACCATCCGAAGCGGATTCTGTGGAAGAGGGCCACCAGCCAGGCGGGGCGGGGTCGACGTTGGCCAGATGGGGTTCGAGGTGTTCGTCCTCACTGCACTGATAGAAGGGGCCGCGGGCACCGAGCAGGATGGGCAGTTGGTGGTCGAGGTGGTCGCGGTACCAGACGCCCATGCCGGTGCCCGCTTCCAGGCGCAACACCTCCCAGGCGTGCCAGAGTGCCGTGAGCCGCGAGATGGCCTCGGCGTGCCTCCACCACTGGGCGCACCAGCGGAACTCCCCACCGAGCGTCCGCCGGTACATGGGGACAAATCGCTCGGTCACCCATTCCTCGACCGTCTCGTAGACCGGTTCGGTCATCGTGCCGCTCCTTCCGCGATGAGCCGTTCGAGCCGGTCACGGCAGGCTTGGATCCGGTCGGCGTCGCGGCTCTCGTACCAGGGGAGCAGTGAGATCAGGGCGGGACGTCCGCCGGTGGCCAGCAGCAGCGCGGTCCCCGGCGGGAGCGCGCGGATGGCGGCGGGTTCGAGAATGTCCTGCCGGCGCAGCGAGATCTGCTCCGAGGCCCGGCCGTCGGCGTACGAGACGGAACGGACGGGCACGTCGTGCTGGCCGACGAGCGTGGCCAGGTCACGAGCCAGGCGCGGGGAGTCGACGCCGGCACCGATGACCTTGCGGGTGGCCGCACCCCACATGGCGGCCATGCCCGCCTCGCCCCACACCGTGACGCCTTGCTCGTACGACTGGAGGATCGTCACGGGGACGATGCCGCGCGAGCCGAGGTGGCTGTACAGCTCGGGCAGGTCGGCGATCCGGCAGATGTTGGCCGCCTCGTCGAGGGAGACGACCATCGGCGGGTCGAGCCTGCCGCCCATGCGCTCAGCCCGGCGTTCGGCGGCCCGCATCGCGGTGTCGGTGAGCGCGGCGATCAGCGGCGCGGCAGCCGAGCGCGACTTCGACAACAGATAGAGGGTGTCGGTTCCAGCGGCGAAAGCCTGCGGGTCGAAGACCGGCAGGGCCGACGGCGTGACCCAGGAGATTATCGCCTCGTCGCGCAGTGCTTTGGCGGCTGTGCGGGCTGTCTGGTAGATGCCGTCGCGTGTCTCGACCGCGCCGTTCTGCGCGCCGCGCAGCGACGAGGCGAGCAGGGAGAAGCCTGCGGCCTCCAGCAGCTCAACCGGCGTTGGTACGGCAGGCGTGTCGAGCCATTTGGCGACATCGCGCATCGTGCGGCCGGAGGACGCGGCGGCGAGGAACAACGCGCAGAGCAGGTCCTGCGCGGCGGGTCCCCACAGGTCACGCTTGGTGCCGTCGTCGACGGTGAGGACGAAGTGCCCAGCGAGGCGGTGAGCGTCCTCCACCGTCGCGAGACCGCGTAGCGGGTCCCACCACCATGTTTGCGGCTGATAGGTGATGTGCTGTGGGTCGAACAGCCACACAGTGCCCTCGGCAGCACGAAGTGAGGCTGTCGCCGCCCACAGGTCGGACTTGTTCGACGTCGCGATGACCGGCCCAGGAGCCGAGAGCACGTACGGAATGCTCAGGCAGGTCGTCTTGCCCGACCTGGGGGCCATGAAGGCCACGATGGTGTCCTCCCAGGAGGCGTACAGCGTGGGCCCGCTTCGCATCAGGTCGCCGAGCGCCAGCCCGATGTCGCAGGGCATCACCGCCCCGGACAGGGACGGCCGCAGCTCGCGCGCCTTCTTCTCTGCCGCCTCCGGCTTCAGCGCAGCGAGCCCGGGATTGTCCGCGAGGGCGGCCACCGGATCCACCGGATCGGGCAGCCGTCCGATGACGAACCACCAGGCGGCCACGACGATGCCGAGCGCGGTAGTCAGGAGGACGGCGGCAACGACGACAACGGCGAGCGTCGGGGTGCTGGGCCAGGCGGATGCCGTACGGCCTTCGAGCACACGCCATGCGAAGTCGGTGCCGAACTCGCGGACCCGCCCGCCGAACAGGGCGGCCGCGACGCGGGCGGCGACCCAAATGAGGCCGAAGAACGCAACGACGCCCCACCCCGCGAAGAGCGCTATCCACGCTCCGGTCGCGCCGTGCGGGGTGAATCCGGTGCGCGGTCCCACCGCTCTCGTCATCGGATCGCCTGGTCGGTGTCGTAGAGCTCGTGCTCGACGCCGACGAGCGCGAGCTCGACCGGGATGCCGAGCCGGTCGCCGGTCTTGATGAGGTACTTGCCGCGACCCGGATGCCGGGCGCCCGGTTGCCAGGTGTCCGGCGCGGACCAGGAGGCGACCAGCTCCTGCTCCGGCCCGGTCAGGCGGGTGATCTCGCTGACGCGGGCCAGCTCGCGCGGGGGCAGCCCGGCCAGCACGGTGATGGCGCTGCGGTCGATGAAGCCGCGAGCCTTTGCCCGGTCCTCCTCGGTGGGCAGTGCCTCCAGATCGGCAAGCGAGTGAGTGATCATGATGGAGGCCATGCCCTTGGCGCGGTTGAGCCGAGTCAGGCTGTCGGCGTACTCGACCAAACCCGGCGCCCCGCGCAGCGCCCGCCACAGCTCGTCCATGACCGCCATATAGGAGTGGCCGGTCGTGCCGTCGACCATGGCGAAGCCGTATGCCCAAGTGCACAGCATCGCTGCGGTCAGGAGCTTGTCGCCGGCCGCGCCGACGCGGGAGATGTCCACGGAGACCGCGGGCGCGGTCAGGTCGATGGGGCGGGTGGTCGGCCCGTCGAAGACGCCGGCAAGCGAACCGGTGCAGAGCAGTTCGAGAGTGAAGACGAGGTCGCTGACCCGCTCGCGGTATCGCTCCGGGTCGTCAGTCCGCGCGGCCGATCGCAGCGCTTCGGGGCCTTCTTCGAGTACGGCGAGCACGTCGGGCACGGTCGGGGCGGTGAGGCGTTCGTCGAGCAGGTCGATGGCCCGGCCGAGGATGACCTCTTCGGCGTTGCTGACCGGTGCCTCGCGGATGAGCGTGCAGAGCGCCATCAGCAGCGAGAGCCGCCGTCCGCGCAGCTCCCAGCGGGTGCGTTCGGCTTCGGCCCCGCGCTGGGTCCGTACGGCGGCGCCGAGCGGCCCGGCGTCGAGGGGGTTGATGCGGTCGAGGCCGCGACCGACGCGGATGACCTGTCCGCCGACGTGCTCGACGAGCATGGTGTAGTCGGGTTTGGTGTCGCCGAGGATCAGCGCGGTCGAGCCGGACGCGATGGCCCCGACGATGAGCCGCTTGACCAGGGTCGACTTGCCGGTCCCCGGCTGGCCGAGGACGAACACGCCCGGGTTGGTGACCAGCCCGGCGCGCAGCCAGGCCAGTGGGTCGAGGCAGACGACCTCCCCGAACAGCTGGTGGCGGCCGATCGGTGTGCCGATGGCGGGGGAGCCCGAGCCGGCCACGAACGGGAAGAGGCCGCACACTTGTGCCGTGGTCGCCTGGAACTCCGCGCCGGCCTCCACGTGCACGGCGCATCCGCCGTACGGCTCTCGCCAGCCGCGTGCGGGAGTCTTCACCATGACCTCCTGGTCAGCTCGGCCGGGCAGACGCCGCAGGGCAAGGTGGTGGCGAACCCGGCGGACTGGCTGCCCCACAGGCGGCGCAGCCGGATTCGGGAGGCTTCCGCGGCGGCCTCGGTGACCGCGACGGCCTGGGCCAGGTCCTCTTCGTGAGTGACCGTGGTGGTGACGTACAGCGTCACGAGCGTGACCCCGGCCCCGGTGGCTTCCTCGGCGGCGGCCTGCCGGGCGCGGGCCTGGTCGTAGGCGTCACGGGCGGTCTCGTCCCGCCCGGTCCGGCGGCGGTACTGCTCGCGGAACGCGGCGGCGTTGACCTCGTCTTCGAGCACCCGTGTGGCCTCGGCGGCGGGCAACGGACGGTATTGGAGACTGACCCGCTTCGGGTATGGACCCGGAGCGACCAGGCGGCTGAGTACGTCGGCGGGGACGTTCTGGCGTGGCGCCTCGTGCCAGGCCCAGCTCACGCTGATCCCGCTGTCGTGCCGGTAGTGATCTGGGTGCTCTTCGGCGCCGATCGGACCGGCGTCCGCCCATGTCAGGTCATCGGCGCGGGCGGTGTCGGCTCTGGCGGCGGGATCGTATGCGGCACGGACGATTCCAGCCAGCTCGGCGGCGGTCGCCCGGCCGGTGACGGTGACGCCGCACGATCCGAGCGCGGAGGCCAGCGCGTCGGTGGTGCGGCCGAGCTCGCCGATTGCCGTGCTCATGTCGCCCTGTCCGGCGGGGGAGCGGGCCGGGTCGAACGTCACGCTCACGTAGGTGTTCACGCGGGCCGCCGTACGCGGTGCCGTACTGACCAGTTGCCGCATGAGCAGGGCCGCCGCCTCGGGAGCCGTGGAGGACAGCGCGCGGCCGACGGTGTCGGCGAGCGCGGAGCCGGGCTCGGGCGCGGTGTCGACGGTGACCGTGGCCCAGCGGACGGCCGGCATGTGTCCGAGCGAGGCCAGCCAGGCACCCCAATTGGACACCCAGGCGTCGGCGTCCGACCGCTCCGCCAGCCAGGTCGACGCGGGCGACACCTTCAGCGTCGCGGTGAACAGCCCGGTGCGGCGATCCCACGCGATGCCGTACGGCCGGCCGAAGGCGTCCTCGGCTGACATCAGCCGAGTCGCGGCCAGAACCCCAGGGAGCTGAAAGGCGCGGGGGTGAGCGACGACGACTCCGGCGCGGTAGCGGGTGTGACCGCGGGCTTTGCCGTACGACCAGCGGATCCGGCGCGTGACGAGGTGGGCGACGGGAACGCCGCTGACCCGGATAAGCACCAGTGCTCCAGCCAGGGCAGTGGGCGGCCCGGTGTAGAGCGCGGCACGGAGGTCCACGGACACGGTGAGGACCAGTGCGGTGAGCGCACCCAGCGCGACGAACGTCCCGGTCGTGCCCAGGCCGAGCAGGCCGAGCCCGCGCCGTCGGCGCCAGCCTCCGTAGGTACGGATGTCCGTCATCGCTGGTGGTCCTCTCGCATGGAGTTCGCCGCGGTCTTCGCGCCGGATGCCACGCCACTCGCCGCGGTCGACGCCGCGGCGGCAGCTGGTCCCGCCGCTTTGGCACCTGCTCCTGCCGTCGTCGAGCCCGCGGTCGTCGTCCCAGAGGATGGGGGCGCGCCAGTTGACGCTCGTCTGCCCCCGAGCTGGGATGACAAGTAATCGGCGTGGCTGCTCGCGCCCGTGGGGGAGGAGGACGAAGACGAGTTGCGGAAGGAGCTGAGGGCGACGGCTCCGGCGACGCTCGCTCCGAGGATGCCGCCACCTCCACCGGCGGTTGCCAGCGAGCCCGTCGTCCACGTGAAGAACTTCATCAGCACCGGCATGGCGATCAGCGACAGGAGCATCATCGCGAACCCCATGAGGATGGTCCGTACGTCCTTGCCTTCGCCGACCATGGTGAACGTCGTGGCGAACACGGCGGCGACGGCGGGCTTGTAGAAGATCAGGGCGAGCATCCAGCCGGTCACCTTGCGGAACCACGGCTTGGTCATCACAGTCATCGACCCGGCGGCGGCCAAGGGGAGAAGGCCGGCGAGCACGACCAGGGCCGCCTCGCGAAACAGCATGAGCACGGCCTGCACCACGCCGATCAAGATGGCCACGACCCCCAGCACGATCACCACACCGGGTGCCGCGCCGGTCAGAGCCAGGATTTTCGTGAGGCGCCGGCCGAAGTCGTCATGGGAGACGGTGTCGAGGACCCAGGTGGACCAGGCGTCGCCAGCTTTGACGAGCATCGAAGCCGTCAGCACGCCGATGGTCGAGGTCGTCGCGATGACGACCAGGCCGGAGCCGACGTCGACCAGCGGGCTGCCCTTGCGGGTCAGTGCCATCTTGCCGCCCGCACTGAGCACACCGAGTACGGCGACCGCGATCGCGATCGGCAACGTCCATTCGCGCAAACGGTCCACGGCTGATTCGGTGGCGAGGTCGGGCGAGGGCACCCTGACCCACCAGGAGATGCTGTTGCCGACCACCCATGCCACGCCGTCCTGGATGGCTTTGGCGATCTCGCCCAGCACGCCGTTGGCGGCCCCGGCGGCCACCTTGCCGGCGACGTACTCGGTCACTGAACAGCTTGGAGAAAGCAGGCTCTCGCACGGCATGGTTGGTCACTCCTTGAAGCGGGTGTAGCCGTCGAGAGACTTGAGCTCCGTCGCGGCGTTGCCCCAGTCGCCGTCCAGTGGCGCGACCACGCGCCAGTCGCCGTCCCGCCAGACGACCTGGATGCGGGTGGTGGCTCGGACCGTGGTGCCGCGTCGGTCCGGGCCGGCGCTGACGATGTCGACGGTGGCGGCATCGGCGGCGTAGGACTCCCAGCGGTAGGCCTCCTCATCCACGTAGGCCTTGCCGAGCGGACTGCCTTGGGGGAGTCCGGCTTCCTGCCTGCTCTCCTCGTATGTGGTCCGCGTCTGCTCCAGGAGACGACCTGCGTCCGGACCGACCACCTGCTCGGTGATGGTGGGCTCGAACACGGTCGGGCCCCACTGCGAGTTCGCCCGTACGCCGATGTGCAGCGCGGCGAGCAGCGCACCCTCCCGGGTGTGGGAGAAGCCCTTGGCGCGGTCATGGTCGAGCACGCGCGGGCCGTCGAGGTCCGACAGCGGCAGCCGTACTCCATGAAAGTCCAGCCAGGTGATGCGCGCCTGGCGGGCCGGGGGAGCCGGTGTTGTCGACGTGCCGCAGGCGCACGCCGTCAGCAGCACCAGGACGAGGGCGGGCGCCTTCATCGGAGGAACATCCCGACGATGCCGGAGGCGGTCGCGGCCAGGCTGAGCCCGCCGAGCACCCAGGGGATGCCGGACGCGCCGTCGGCCGCGAAGGACGAGCGGTTCTTGCGGCCGATCGCCATCTGCGCGCCGCAGATGAGCAGGCCGGCGACGCCCGCGACGATGACGCCCCACTTGCCCCAGCCGAGGATGGTCGTGATCGGCCTCTCTAGGCCCGGCGGTGCGATCGGCGCCGGATTCGGCACCGGCCCCGCCTGAAGCATGTCGGCAACTGCGCTGACCAGCATGGATTGCCCTCCCTTTGCTGACATGGGGTCGATGGATTGTCGCAATCGGTAGCGTGACTGTCACGCTCCGTGGGTATTCCAGAGCGCAAGCAGTCTCAAACGGCTGCATCCGTCTTCAGGTATTCACAAGACGTGCTGTCGCAGTCGCGTGGGGGAAACTGAACGGTGACCGCTGACCACGAGGAGTGACCATGACCGATCCGCTTGGGCGTGATCCGGATGTGCTGACCACCAAGGAACTGGCCGCCAAGCTCGGGCTGTCGGCCCAGACCGTCCGCCGCATGGCCAGCGCCGGCCAGATCCCGGCGCTGCGGACCGGCAAGGACTACCGCTACTCGTGGAACGCGGTCCTCGACGTGCTGCAACAGCCCCATCCGATAGCGGGGGGCAGTGGAAATGAGGAGAGCAGGCCGGGCGCCGGACGGCTGGCGACGCAGCAAGCTCGGGACCGAGCTGCGCGGGAGTTGTGACACCGGCCGGTCTCGATGACCGCGCGGCTGCTCGTGGCGGCCGCCGGTCTGCTCATCGCGATACCGCTCGGGCTGATCCTGGCGTTCACCGCCTTGAACGGCTCCGTTGGCTGTGGTCAGGGGCAGGACGGTGGCATCCCGCCGGACTACCTGCAGCTGTATCAGCAGGCTGGGCAGAAGTACGGCATCCCCTGGCAAGTGCTCGCGGGGATTGGCAAGGCCGAAAGCGACCACGGGCGCGGTACCGGTGTCGGCATCCGGGATGGTGCGAACCGCGCCGGCGCGATGGGCCCCATGCAGTTCCTTGATACGACCTGGGCGGCGTACGGCGTGGACGGGAACGGCGACGGCCGAACGGATGTCTACGACCCGGCCGACGCGATCCCGTCGGCGGCGAAGTACCTGAAGGCGAACGGGGCGCCGGCGGACATGTACCGGGCCGTCTGGCGCTACAACCACGCCGACTGGTACGTCCGCCGGGTCCTCGGCTTCGCCCGCGGTTACTCTTCGGGCTCGGCTGGTGTGGGGGAGGAGCTGTGCGCGCTTCCTGCGGCGCGGACTGCCGTGGCCGGCCGTGTCCTCGCCTACGCGCGGATGCAGCTTGGCAAGCCGTACGCGTGGGGAGCTGAGGGGCCAGGCGCGTTCGACTGCTCGGGGCTGACCATGCGCGCCTATCAGTACGCGGGAATCCTGCTGCCGCGTGTCGCCGCCGACCAGTGGCGCCAGGGGCCCACTGTCACTCGCGGCCAGGAGCAGCCCGGCGACCTGGTCTTCATGCACCCGGGAGCCGGCGGGCCCGGGCATGTCGGGGTCGTCGTCACTCCCGGCCAGATGATCCACGCGCCGCACACCGGAGACGTCGTGCGCTACGCGTCCTATTCCGCTCGTTCTGATGTGGTCGGGTTCACCCGGCCGGCAAGCTTGATGGAGAAGAAATGAAGGGCCTCACCCTGGCCGAGCTGCAGCAACTGCCTGCGACGGTCGACCTGCTCACCGCCGCCCGGGCTCTTGGGCTTGGGCGGACCAAGGCGTACGAGCTGGCCAAGAAGGGCGAGTTCCCCTGCCGCGTCATCCGCGTCGGCGTCGCCTACCTCGTCCCTACAGCCGAACTGCTCAAGCTTCTTGGGGTGGAGCCGCAGCTCGGGGGCAATCCTTGATCTCACATGGGGGTTGATGTCGGAGGGGGGAGACGAACCAATTACACATCCCTTCGCCCTCACCACCCGCTTCCTACTCGACCAGAGGTGAGCGGTTGTGGAAACCGGTCTCTCCCTGGCTGCGCGACGCATCCGGTGTATGACGATCGCGGGTGTCGCGCTTCTGGCGCTGATCGCAGCGGTGGTCTCGTTCAAGCACATGCACGAACTCTGCCTTCGGCACGGTGAGGACCACCTAAGTACTCCAGTGACATTTTGAGATCATGAGTGAGGTCTGCGCTGGTAGTGGCATCGGCGGGCGGTGGCCTGATCAGCAGGCGACGGATCTCCGGCATAGTCAAGGCAGGTGCTTTTCGTCGCCGCCGGGCTGGGATGCGGCCAGGCCCGCGGGGAAGGCCAGGGCGAGCATCGCCAGCGTGATGTGGCGGTGCCAGCCGTTCCAGCTGCGGACCTGGTAGTGGTCCAGCCCGACCTGGCCCTTGGCGGCCTGGAAGGACTCCTCGACCGTCCAGCGGATGCCGGCGATGCGCACCAGGGCGACCAGCGGCACCGGCGTGGATGCGTAGCAACGGTAGAAGGCCAGTTCCCCGGTGGTCAGGTCGCGACGGATCAGCAGCCACCGGTGACCGGGCCGGTGGGTGTCGACGCGGGTCCAGGCTCAGGCGTACTAGGGCGTGTATTTGGTTGTGATCAAGGGGTGGTCCGGGTGAGGTCTTTGATCCAGATCATCGCGGCGCGGAGGTGGAGGCCGGCGAGGTAGCTGGCAGGAGTCTTGTCGTAGCGGGTGGCGATGCCTCGCCAGGCCTTCAGCTTGTTGATCAGGCGCTCGACGGTGTTGCGCTCCTTGTACAAGCCGGCGTCGTGGCTGACCGGCTGGCCGCCCTTGCTGCCCTTCTTCTTCCGGTTCGCGGCCTGCTCCCTCTTTTCCGGGATGACCACCTTGATGCGACGTCTGCGCAGGTAAGCGCGGTTGCCGCGGGAGGAATAGGCCTTATCGGCGGCGACCGCATCGGGCCGGGTGCGGGGACGGCCGACGGGCACCCGGACGCGTACTTTCTTGAGCACGGGGATGAACTGCGGGCTGTCGGCGGCCTGTCCCGCGGTCAGAACGAACGCCAGCGGGCGGCACCTGCGGTCGGCAGCAAGGTGAATCTTGCTGGTCTGCCCGCCCCTGGACCGTCCGACCAGGGCGGCTTTCAGCCGGAGCCTCCGCCGATGCCGGATGCATCGCCGTTGTTCTGCTCCGGGGTCGTTAACCGCGTTCTGCTCCTGTCGTCCCTCCGAGTCGCCCCTTTTTGCCGGGCCTTCTCCTCCTCGGCGGCCTTCTCCAGCGCGGCGAAAGCTCGTGGCCGAGGTGTATCCCCGCAGCGTCGTGGTGCGCCCGGGCGACGGTGGAGTCCACACTGACCAAAGACAAATCCACCTCGCCGCGCCTGCCGGCTTCCGCGATCGCCCCTTCCAGCAGGGCGTCGAAGACGCCGGTATCCCTCCACTGCCGGAAGCGGTTGTGGACGGTCGGCCAGGCGCCGAACTCCTGCGGCATCTCCTGCCACCGCCCGCCCGTCCTGAACCGCCAGATCACACCCTCAAACTGCTGCCGCAGCCGCTCGGGGTACGGGCCGAACCTGCCGATCGGCAGATAAGGCTTGATGAACTCCCCACTCCTCATCCGTCAGTTGAGCACGCGTCACACACGCCGATCTAACGGATCAGGCCACGACAAACAGGCGAATCCGAAAGATTGATCACAACTTCCGGCAGTGTGACCGGCGGGGCCTGCACCGGCCTTGATCGGGTGCCTACCAGGGATCACAACTTCGTGCTGTCAGTTGCAAACTCGTGGTGCCACGCAGCCGTCCTCTCACCGGTCAATGTCCCCCAATCACGGGAGAGCTGATGCTCCGTCGTGTCCTCGTTGCGGGTGCGCTCGTCGCCTCCGCCCTCGTCGCTCCCGCTACGCTCGAGGCCCCGGCCGGTGCCACAGCCACCCATTCGGCCAGCGCTGCGGCGAGCTGCTACAAGCGGGTCGGCAACCACTGGAACTGCATCACCCCCGGCGCATACTGCCCGGCGGCCGCGCACGGGAAGTACGGGTACGCGAAGGTCACGGGCAAGCGGTACCGCTGCTCGTATTACACGAGCAACCGGCGGTGGCACTGGAAGCGGGCGTAGAGCACGACGAGGGGGGTGCGCCGGGGCGCGTCGGCGCGCGTCGAGGATGTTGGGACGCCCGGCAGGCGGCGCACTCCCGTTACCGCTCTCATGAGCTCAGCTGGTGTGGGGCGGCGAGCTGGCCTGGGTGGGACCTGGTGCCGCCTCAGACGGACACCGGGTCGGCTCGCCGGCCTCCCTGAACATGTGCGTTGAGCTACTCGGCTCCTCAGGGTCGGGTAAGCCCTCCGCGTCGGAGTTCCCACGCTGGCTCATTCCTGCCCTGCCCTACCGGGACTCCCTCGGCGGCATCCCGCTGGGATCAGGCGAGGGCATCGCCGAACCCGTACATGGGCGAGAAGACCCTCGAGACCGGCGAAACCCACTGCTACGGCCTCAATTAGGGTGCCTCGGAGGTAGTCGAGGCCGATCTGGTCGTCGATGCCACCGGCCGAGGCTTGCGGACGCCCCCGTGGCTGCAGGAGCTCGGCTACCGCAAGCCGGAGAAGGACCGGGTGAAGGTCGGCCTGGCTCACACCACCCACACTTCAGGCTGCGGTCCGACCTCTATGAGGGCGACCTGTCGATCAACTCGCTGGCTCTGCCCGCCAACGCGCGCGGCGCGTTCTTCCCAAAGCTGCCCGGCGACGTGAGCCAGCTGACGCTCACCGGCATGCTCGGCGACCTCCAACCAACCTGGAGGGCTTCCTCGCCTTCGCCAGGTCGCTGACGGTGCCGGAGATCTATGAGGCTCTGGCGACGCCGAGCCGCTCGACGACGGGGCCTTCGCCGATCGTCACCGACGCCGCCGGAGAAGGACCGCCACCAGCTCACCAGCTACCTCCGCTCCATGTGCTCCCAGGCGGCGCTGCAGGGCAGTGATCCGGACGTGGGCATCGCCATGGCGCTCCCGCTCGACCTGGCCGTAGCCGACACGGCGCCGTCCTTCGGGCACGTCGGAACCAAACTGCCGGTCGCCGAGCGGGCGCGCGGCGCAACGACGACCATGGCTTAAGGGTCATTGCGACAGATGCGCTTCTGGTTGTAAGACGGGTTGCGCGTTCTTGTTCACCCGGACAGACGAGACGGGAAAACGACGATGACTGTTATCGGAACCTGGAACGTCGAGAATCTGTTCAAATTCACGCTGGGGAGCAAGTTCGGTCCGACCAGCCAGGCGGCGTACGACGCCAAGATCGAGGGCCTAGCCGCGACCATCACCAGGGCAGGCGTCGACGTCCTGGCCGTGGAGGAGGTCGGCGACCCCGACGCGCTCGCCGAGCTGGCGGCCCGTTTGGGCGATGGGTGGCAGCACGTCACCTCCGGGATCTTCGATCCCGGGCACCCCATCCGGGTCGGGTTGTTGTCCCGACTTTCGGTCGAGGTTGTCGCTGACCGAGCGACCTTCCCCCAGCAGCTGTCTGCGATTCAAGCCGGCGATGACGGCGCGACGGCCCACCAGATGGGCCGGGGCGCCCTGGCCGTCCGCGTCACCGAACCCGACGGCCGGACCATCAACGTTATCGTCGCGCACCTGAAGAGCAAGCTGCTGTCGTTCCCGACAGGGCCCAATGGGCGGCCCCGCTTCCAGCCCCGGGACGAGGGCGAACGGGCCCGGGTAGCTGCCTACGCCCTGTACCGGCGGACCGCTGAGGCCGTCACCGTACGTGCCTTGGCCGACGAACTGCTCGCTGGTCAGGGAGAGGCGCGCCAGGTCATGGTGATGGGCGACTTCAACGACGAGCCGGAGGCCGCTACCACCCAGATCCTGCTGGGCCCGCCCGGCTCCGAATTGGGCACCAGGGGCGCCGACCAGCCCGACCGGGGCGACAAGGCCCGGCTATGGAACCTCGCCCCTCGTATCCCCGCTGCCGAGCGGTTCTCCCGGGTCTTTCACGGTCGTGGCGAACTCATCGACCACCTGCTGGTTTCGCACGTCCTCGTCGCCCGCGCCGTCGAGGTCCATACGATGCGTCCGGAGGACGGGGCCAGCCCGCACGACGGGCTGCCCTCGATGACCGAAGACCCCACCAGCCGTCGCGACGCGCCGGCCTCCGACCACGCCATGCTCTTCACCCGGCTCAGCCCCTGATATTCACCGGCACCGGAAAACGCCGCCGCTGGAAACGACGCGCCAACCAAGCGCCCGATGGATCGGTTCGGCGGTGATTCGTGACCACCGTCGGCGCTCGGCTCGTCGATATGACAGTTCACCCCCTTCCGGGAGAGGGGCGTGGGCCACGGTGAGCAGGGAACGCCGGGTGCTGCTGGATTCCTGCTCAATGTGCCGGCCAGAGCCGTCTGGTAATTGATGTAGCCAGCCACCGTCCCTGCGGTATCGAGAGCAACCAAGAGGCTGGTAGAGCTCTTGAGAAGCAGATCGCGCACATCGTCGATAGGGGCGTCCGTTCGTACGAAGAAGGTCTGAGGAACAACGGAACCGGATCATGCGCTAAGCGTTCGGACGCTTGTAAGTGGGCCCCGGGAGCTCCCGCCGCTGGCGGGCCCGGGGCCTGCAGATTTCCCCTAGAAGGAGACCCCTTGGTCTACGAGTTCAAGAACAACAGGTCCACGTTCCGGCGAGCCGATCACTTCGCCGCTGAGTTGCTGGCTGCAGCCGACCGGATCACTGAGGGCGGGTACGTGGACGTCCGCGCCGAGCATGTGCCGATCTTCCCACTGATGTTCGGCTGGTGGCGATTTGTTAACCAGAGCGCCAAGGCGTTCTGGCATGCCCACAACGCGGGCTACTCTGCCGAGATCGTCGTACTGAACCGCAACATCATAGACCACACCTACGCGATGGTGTGGCTCGCCGATGTCGGAGCCGCCGGCCTAGAAGCTGCGGAAGGTATTCAGCACAACCGGAATCAGGGCATCTATGAGGACGCCGTGGGAAATGACTGGGACATCCCGGCCGACGCTGACCCCGGCCCGCCGCCCGTCGGCCCCTCCGACCCGGATGCAGCCAAGCGGTACAGGACTCTCATGGGGGAGATCGGCTCTTTCCAGGAGCGGGCGAAGCACTTTGGCCCTCCGGACATGTACACGGTGTATCGGCACCTGTCGGAATACACCCATGCTGGTGTGACGACCGCCGACAAGTACGCCGAGCAGGTCGGGGACGGCAAGTTCCGACTGCGCACCACGTCCCGCAATCTCGGTTACGCCGACGCCATCTGGATAGCGGTGTCGCTCATCCAGGCTGGGCACGCCATCAGCCCCATGATCGTGGGCGACCCCCTGCGCAAGCTGCTGGAGCAGGCGGCCAAGGACATGGGCTTGATCTCTCCTAAGGCCATCTACCCAACCCGCCGTGTCAAGAAGAAGGGGCCCCGGCCGAAGGTGCAGACGACCGCTTCTGGGGCGTGATGTCCGCAACGTAAGGGACAACGCTCAGCGCACGGTCCAGTTCCGTTGTTCCTCAGACCTCGCTTCCCAGAGGTCGGAACCTGACGTCCGGTCGATCGCCTGGCCTTGCCTCCCCGCCCGTGAGCGCATCACTCACGGGCGGGCGCGTATCTCCCTGTTTCGGCCCGGTACTGCCCTCGCGACTCGGGCCGCGAGCCATCCCCCTTGGCGCCCCATCGCTGACTCCGCCGCCGTCTCTGTCCGTCTCCCGCCGTGCCGCGTCGTCCCTTCCCTCCCCGTCTTGGCTCCTGAGAATGTTTCTTCTCAGGAGCCATTTCGGCCCCGCGGTCGTCAACGCCTGGTCCGTCTATTCCGCCGCCGACCATTTCCTCAGCGACGCCGCCCGGGCGGCCGTCCTCGCTGGCATCTCCGCTTCGACCCGCCGCGCCTACGCTCGCGACTGATCGGCCTGCACCGCCTGGTGCGCTGAGCACGGCTGCCTCCCGCTCCCGTCAACCGCCGAGACCGTCACCGAACCCGTACGGCGCATCCCCGCTACCTGCCTCCTCCGGGCCTTGCGCGACCTTCTGGCCTTTATGACCGAGGTCGGCCACACCTCCGGCCCGCTGCTCGTCCGAATCGACCGCCACGGCCGCATTGCATGGGGGAGGGGCCCGTCGAATTGATCTTGCCTGGTGGTGGTGCCGAGGACGCTAGTTCTTTCCGTAGCGGACGCTCGTCGTGACTTGAGGATGCGGGAATCCCAGCGTCGTCCTCTCCACCAGGTCGCATGGGCCGACGAGTTCTCGCCTGCGCCAGCAGCATTCCGCCGCTCGATCCCGAGGCGATGCCCGTTTCGTCATCCGTATCGAATGCCCAGTTGGAGTGCTCGTTTCCATCTCCGGCTTCCACCGCCGGTAGTACACCCCCATCACATGGAATGTAGTCTGTGTGGCAACAGCAGAAAGCCCCGCGCGTGCCGGCCAAGCAACAACGCGGGGCCAACTGCCCGCTAGAAGGTTTGGTTCGGGCTCGGCGTCAGCCGAGCCCGTTCCTGTTCAGCAGCCAGTCCAGCAGGATTAGCCGTCCCCGTACGGCGAGTGCCACCCACTCACTGGGCCTACTCGACCTCCTGCGCCACTCCTCCATCGTCATCCCTTTCCTTCCTTTGCAGGGCTCCTCGGCGAGGCCGGGGGCGGAGCCGGTAGACCCCCGCGGGAGGTCTACGGACTCGGAAGGAAAGGGGCGAACCCTGGGGAGCGCTACGCCGAGAAGCCTAATCCGTGCGCCGCCTTTAGGCGGCAGTACAAGGCACGCCGCAAGGGGGACGAGTACATCCACCTAGCGACATAGTCGCAGGCCAACGTACGGGTACTTAGCTGGCGAAAATACCTCCTCACCTCGGACTGTATAAACCGAGGCGGTCAGGTTCCACGCACGCAGGTGCCCCCTGTAAAGCCTTGGACAGAGTTAGTGTGACTTCCATCACATCCGGTATTGTCGCCGAGGGTAAGACGGAGAGGACCCAGAAGCCGCACGGCTCCAGTCTTTCGTCCGTGCCGGTGGTCGAGGATCGCCGGGCAGCTCATCGCTGGCCCGCTCCACCCGCTCCAGGCAACTGTGCAGCTACATCGTCATCAGGCGTGGCTCGATGAAGGGCGGCGCCCAAGAGCGCCGCGACGCGTTCGGCCGCCGGTCGATTAGGTCGTCGTTAATGCCTTATGAAGGGCGGCGCTCACAAGCGCCGCGGCATCGAAGGGGTGCAGGACGACACCGTTGGGGTCATAGCCTCGATGAAGGACGGCGCTCGCAAGCGCCGCGCGTGTCACGTCTATCGCGATCAGGACATCTGGGGCACGCCTCTATGAAGGGCGGCGCCACGACCACCGCGACCGGACTCCGTCAGAGCGGCCTTCATGCAGCGGCCCTCGCCTCGATGAAGGGCGGCACCGTGAGCGCCGCGACTACGAGACCGTGATCGGCACGCCCCAGCTGCTCATGCCTGGATGAAGGGCGGTGCCCATGAGCACCGCGACTCTTACAAGGGTTTCGGCCTCCGCGTCGTGATGGAGCCTCGATGAAGGGCGGCGCCCACAAGCGCTGCGACCTGGCAACCTTGGTCCTGCCGGGCCAGTCCGTCCCCGGGCCTCGATGAAGGGCGGCGCTCAGGAGCGCCGCGACTCTGGTCCTCCCATAGGAACGCAATGTCCCGGTCGTCTCCTCGATGAAGGGCGGCGCCCACGAGCGCCACGGCTGGAACACTATCGCTCATGTCCGGGCTGCTTTCCCGCCGTAATGAAGGGCGGCGCACAACGCCGCGTCCGCGGGACGAGACCTAAGACGCCGGAACGGTCAAGCCTCGATGAAGGGCGGCACCCACGAACGCCGCAGCGATGCCCGCGGTCAGGTGGACCGACCTGCCATTGCCTCGATGAAGGGTACGCCTGCAAGCGCCGCGACTGGCGTTTCCGAGCCTGGTCCTTGTATTTCCTCGGGCCTCGATGAAGGGCGGCGCCCACGAGCGCCGCGACACCTGTTCCCCGCGGAGTCGACCACGGCGAACATCCTGCCTCGATGAAGGGCGGCGTTTCCGAGCGCCGCGTACCTGGTGCCCGTCTTCGACGAGCGCGAGTACGACGAGCCTCGATGAAGGGCGGCGCCTACAAGCGCCGCGGCGGCCTCGACGGCCTTATACACGCAGACCGTGCGCTCGCCTCGATGAAGGGCGGCACCCAGGAGCGCCACGACGGGATGTGTGGCGGCACATCACCCAGCAGCGCACCGGGCCTCGATGAAGGGCAGCGCACACATACGAGCGCTGCGATCCCGTAAGGTACACCAGCCCGTCGATCTTTTTCTGGCCTCGATGAAGGGCAGCGCCCACCAGCGCCGCGACTTCCGCCAGGAAGTCGTAGGCGGACCCCTGCACGAAGCCTCGATGAAGGGCGGCACCCGCAAGCGCCGCTACTGCGTGTCTGGACCGAACCTGAAACTGGCGGCGAAGCGCCTTGATGAAAGGCGGCGCACACGAACACCGCGACCAGGTCCCATGATTGCCGGATCAGCCGGTCACCGTGGCCTTGATGAAGGGCGGCGCCACCAGCGTCGCGACGTGCGTGACGACCCCACGGGGATCGAGATGACGAAGCCTCGATGAAGGGCGGCGTTTCCGAGCGCCGCGACCTGGTGCCCGTCTTCGGCGAGCGCGAGTACGACGAGCCTCGATGAAGGGCGGCGCCCAGGAGCGCCGCGACCCAGTCAGCAGGATCCGAAGACGGGGCTTCATCGGGTCGCCTCGATGAAGGGCGGCGCTCAGGAGCGCAGCGACGGCGAGGTCGCCGGGATCTGCGGCTACGCCGAGGCGCCTCGATGAAGGGCGGCGTCCACGAGCGCCGGGACTGCGGCCCTTGGCCTGCTGAACCCAGTGCTGGCGGCCTCGATGAAGGGCGGCACCAACGAGCGCCGCGCGCACCAACGCCACCATGGTCTTCACAGGCACGCCCTCGCCTTGATGAAGGGCGGCGCCCAGGAGCGCCGCGACTCGATGGTGGTGACGTGGCCGGCCGGAAGATGGACGCGCCTCGATGAAGGGCGGCGCCCAGAAGCGCCGCGACGCGTCCGGATCTGCCAGGCGCCACTCACGATCGAGCCTCGATGAAGGGTGGCGCCCAAGAGCGCCGAGACGCGATCGCGGTCGACTTCGACGGCGTGATCCACGCACCTCGATGAAGGGCGGCACTCACGAGCGCCGCGACCGAAGGCCGGCTCCGTGGAGATCGAGTTCAACCAGGAGCCTCAATGAAGGGCGGCGTCCGCGGGCGTCGGTCACGGCCGTTGAAGGGCGGTCATTGGCGCCTGCCGATCGGGTGGAGTTGGCCGGTGCCCGCTCGGCGTTCCGGGGCTTTGTCGCTACCGGAAATGGTCACGGGGAATGTAATGATCGCGGTCACTCCGCGAGCGTTCAGCCACAAGCGAGGGATGTCGTCGGGTGCTTGTCCGTGGGCGAGTGCGGCGGCGACGGCTTGGAACTGCGCGGAGGCGAGGATGCTGCGAAGCCGCGCGGGATGCCACGGGATACGCCACAGAGGGACGGCGAAGTGCTCGGAGCGACTGTTGCGTACGGACACGCTGGTCAAGGCTGCTCCACCGGTTCGGAGGGCGATGTGGATCTGGGAAATGCCCCACAGCGCGCACCACACCACGGTGTTGTCAGCGGGGCCCGGGGCGTCCAATCCGGTCGCCGAACGGCTGTCGGGGGCGTCGCCGGACAGTTCATCGCGTACGTGATGCCCGAGGAGCCCGTCGAGGATCTGGCTGTGCGTCCGCTCGGCAACCTTTTCCGCGATCTTGCTGAGGCGGCTGCCGATGAATTCCGCTCCGGTATTACGCGGCTGCATCTCGAGCCGGTTGGCCGCATCGTCCTGCAACCGTTTCCCCGTCCTGTCGAACCGCCAGTAGGCCGGCTCGCCGAGAGCGCCGAGAAAGCGGAGGTCGAGGTCCGCGCGGGCTGTGGTCAGGGTGTCGAGCACCTTGTGGCGCCGGTTCTGGAGTTCCTGCCAGCCGTCGTCGGTGGCGATGGCGGTTAGGCGGGGGCTCATGAGGCCGCGCGGTGTGCCGCCGAGGGTGATCGTCTCCTTCACCCAGTCGCACTTGGAAGCGTGAGCTTGGACGATACGCCCGGCGGCATCTGGGTCGATGTTCAGGTGAGGGCGCGGGCTCATGCCTGTGGTCCAGGAGATGCGCAGGTCAGTGTGGCCGGCGTCGGAGCAGATTGCGGCCAGGCCGTACAGGGCCAGGTGGGTGATGAGGCGGCGGGGGTCGCCGCCGAGAGTGATGCCGCTCATGATCCCTCGCTGGACACTTGGCCATCGGCGGCCCGTAGTAGCGCCTCCAGGTAGGCGCAGCCCCACACGCCAAAGGTCGAATGGGTTCGCTCGATCAGGTGGTCCCACTCGCCCTCGTCATAGAGGAGCCGGGCCAGTTCCCGATAGGTGTCGTCCCCGGTCAGTTCCGTGGCGGTGTGGGGGAAACCGTGGCGTCCCTGGCCATGGCTTGTGCCCACGAGACGGGCAACGAGGTCGCGGTCGCCGGTGGGGAGATGCGCGAGGGCACTCCAGCAGGCGAGTACGGACAGTTGCTCATGCCGCCACCCTGCCGGCAGGCCTGATTGAGCTCGCGCCTGGGTGATCTGCCGCAATGTGCTCATATCGCTTTTGGCCAGGGGCTGCTCGCTCGTCCGCTGGGGGTCCAGGCTGAACTGGAACCGTGGATCGGCTTTCCCGTCGTCGTGGTGGAGCCCGGCGAGTTCCAGCAAGGTGCTCAGGGATTCCAGGCCGAGCTGGTCGCTGGTGATCCGGGCCCGTTCGGCGACGGCGGCGGCATGGGCTTGTAAGGGGACGCGCTGTCGGGGTGTCCACTGCTGACGGGCGGTTTCGTCGTGCACCATCCGTCGGTTGTCTGTGATGAGGAGGGTGGCAGGTGGCTCGCCGAGCAGGTGTACCTCGAAATCCTTGAGCCTGGCCTTCCTGAGGACTTGGATTGCGGCCCGTACTTTGTCCGCCACGGGTTCGGCCAGCACCGGGGTGAGCTTGTCCAGTGCGTCGGCCAGGTCGGTCCGTGCCCGACGACTGTCGAGGCCGTCGGTGCTCATGAGGGTAGTCGCGACGGTGAGGACATGGGCGATTGCCGTCCTGGTCTCGTCGTCATTGCATGTGGCGGGGTCAAGGAAGGGACCGTGGCCAAGCCGGAAGACGAACTGACCGGTCTCCGGATCGGCGGGGCCTTCCAGCACATCCGCCGCCGCGCAGGAACCGGTCTGGTCCACCACCGGCATGCCGTCGATGACGGTGAAGATGGAAGAGCTCGCGTCCACCACGACGATGTCGCCGGGACGCAGATCTCCCGTGGAGTAGATCGACACCTCGTCGTCCCGGACGAGGAAGACGGGCGTGGAGATGTCGTCGATCCTCTTTCGGCACGTGTTGATCCTTACCGGGATCGCCTCGTAGTCGAACGGTGGGAGTGCTCGGAGCAGTTCGATGGCCGCGACCGGGTCGGTGGGCAGACCCTGTCGTACGACGACTCCCACGTCGAGGTCTTCAGCGAGGTTGTCGGACAGCCAAAGGTCCAGATCGGCGGTGGCGAACAGTTGGTCACTGGTGCGCGCCCACATCCAGGCGTCGCCCAGCTCGGCACGCTGCAACAGCGTACGGTGTCGGCGCTGGCTGGGTGGGGGATCCTCCCGCAGCGCCCACGGGGCCAGCCCTCGTGGGTCGGCCTGACGTCCGTGCAGCCACGTGAGCGCGGCATTGACGTCTTCGGGTTGGTACGGCGCGGTGTTGGCCTTGTCGCCGACGTCTTTTTCGGGCACCACCATGACGATGCGGGTGTCGGCGCGCTTGCCCCGCCGGTTGACTCGGCCAGCGCGTTGCGCGATCGCAGAACCGGAGGCCGGTTCGATCAGGGCGGCGGCCCAGTCGAGGTCGACGCCAACCTCCAGACTCTGCGTGGAGATCAGGAAATCGACCGCCGGGTTACCATCTGCGCTCAGCAAGCCCGGATTGGTGTCCCGCAGCCGGTCCAGGTCGTACGGGCGCAGTCGGCCGCACACCAGGCGCGTGACGCCACGCTTACCGAGCAGCGCGGCGAGATCCGTCGCGGTCGCCACGTTGTTCACGAAACAGCCGATGGTGGGGCCGTAGGTGTCGCGCAACCTCGTCGCGCATTCCACCATCGATGCCAGTGCGGCGGTTCGCGGGGTGCCTTTGGCCGGGATGGGCCAGGTCGGCAGCTTTAGGAACTCGACGGGCTTGGGGGTGCGTAGCCGCTCCTCCAGGGTTGGGCTCTCGGTGAGGTCGGCCTCGTCCACGTCGACCATGACCATGGCGCCGGGCTCATCCGGGGTCGCGGTCGCCTCCACAACTTGCAGCACGGGCACGGGCAACGGCCGATCGCTGATCGCGGCGAGCTCCGCCACCCGCCGGGCCGTTCGGATCAGTTGCCGAGACAGGTGCGCCTCGTCCACGACCACCGCCGAATCGAAGGCGAGCAGCCCCGCCTCCCGAGGCCGGGAGGAGGAGCTGGAGCCGTACCCACTGAAGAGGAGTCGGCTGCCCCACATGTCGGGTGTCGCACAGATGATCTGGCAGGCGGTCGCGTCGTCGCGCCAGGCGCGCGGCGCCGGCATCCCACCGCGCAGCCTGGTGACCATAAGGGGGGATACGGCATCCGCGGTGATGCGCAGTGACCGCAGGAGGTGGGCGACCTCGGCCAGGATCTCGCTGGACGGATTGCCGAGCTTGTCACGCACGCCGCAGGCGTGCTGGTACTGATCGTCGACCAGTACCCGCCGGTCCACGACCATCGATAGGCGGCGCGGCAGCCGGGGTGCAGCACCCGCCGCCATCAGCGCGACGCTGAACACATGAATGTCGATCACGCTGGTCTTCCCGGCGCCGGTCGGTGCCCCGATGACATCGGGCCACCTGCCGTCCTCGACGAGGCCCTCCAGGAGTCTGCGCTGCCAACCGAACGGTCGGATGCCGTCGTGAGGGATCCCATCCCCGCTGTTGACGGCGGAGAAGAAGTCATCGAAGTCGCTGATGGACAGAGTCATCGGGTTACCTCTTCGGCGGGGACGTCCTCGGGCACGAACAGCCCGTTGCCCAGATGCCGGGCCTGGCCGATGGCGAGCAGCCCCCGGGAGGGGGCCAGGTCAGCGAGGTCGATGATCGCCCGATAGGGGCGCAGCGGCAGCCCGGATGGGATCTTATGGACGAACCGGCTCAAGTCGCCATCCCGGACCGGCTCGGCATTTGCCACGGTGAGCCCGCCTCGCCCCACGGCTTCGGCGACCTCTCGGTACCACGCACTGCCCTTGCCCGCGGGGATGCCCAGCTGGTCCCGCAGCACCAGGCCCACCGACAGCCGGATGGCGTCGGTCAGTGTCCAGTTCCTGCCCTGGCCATGCGTCTCCGGCACAGCGGCCGGGACAGTGCGCCACAACCGGACAAGCCCGTCGCGTGGCGCGTCCCAGAACTGGTCCGCGCGCTGTTCCGGGCGTGCGGTCAAGGTCAGACGCCGGCCGGGGCGGATCTCGGTGAGCGCTGCCCATGCGTCCTTGATGACCTGGTAGTCCCCACCGTCGATGTCGGATGGCAGCATCAGGGCGAACACGGATTGTGAGATCCACCCGCAGGCGGATGCCTCCCGCTCGGTGAGGATCTGGATTGCGCACCGGTTGGCCGGACGTTCGACCCCGGGCGCGTACACCCCGGTCAGCACGGGGGGAGCGCCGTACCCGATCATCTTGATCAGGGCCTTATGCATAGTGACCGCCCAGCGCACCCGATCAGCGTCGCTGGTCAGCGGCATGTCGACGTCCGCGAGCAGTACCTGGCCCCACGGGCCGCTGGGAGGCGCCGGCTGGCGGGAAGCGTACCTGGCCGGAGCGATGGCTTTCGTGACCCGCGTCGGCCTCACATGGGTCTCATTGCTGACCAGCCGGTCCTTTGTGGCGGCAGGAGCCTTGGCATTGTCGGTCCGATAGGCGGCCAGGAGGGCCTCTGCACGACCTTGCTCCGGAACGTCCAGGTCCAGATCACCTCTGGCGTTGTCCCACCAGTCCGCATCCGGGACCAGGTCATGAGTGGGCTCGGCCGTACCGACACGCATCCGCACAGGCGTCTCTGCCATGCCCAGGTGTGACACGTCCGCGCACAGGGCCTCGATCGGCTCGCGGAGCGAGGCAGGGGGGCCGACCTGCCATGTCCATGCGTAACTTCCGTTCACCGCGACTGACCCCAGCGGTTGCGGTGTTCGGGAGAAGACCCGCCCATGCCGGCGCGTCTCCAAAAGGCGAATCCGGTAGGCCAGCCCATCGGGCTGGTTCACCGACAGCGGGGGCACACGAACTCCGTCCGGCGGATGAGTCTCCAGCCACCGAAGCGCGGCCATATCCGCCTCGCAGGGACGCAGCAGCTCGCCGTCCTGCTCGGCCCGCGGTCCGCTCGCCGCCGCGCACAACAGCGCCGCCGCCAGCCGAGCCGGCGAGGGAACCGAATCGATCTCACCGTCACCCGTGTGACCGTGGTAGGTGCCGAGCGGAAGCTCGGCGATGATGGCGTACGGCACAGCCGATCACTCCCCGTCGGCCGCGTCACCAGCCACGGCGCCCGCGACGATCGCGGGGTTTCCGTCGACCTCCAGCACCGGACCGTTCCATTGAACGCCAGCTACCTGCTCGGCGTGCGCCAACGCCTCCGCCAGCAGGGCGTCTGCCTCCTTGATGCCGAGCGGTTCGAGACTGATCGTCTGGCCGCCGCGCTGATCCATGGTCACCCTGGTGGCATCGGCCTCGAGCAGGTCGCAGTTGGCCCGCAGATACAGCTCCGCGTCCGAACGGGCCAGCCCGTTGAGCGCCAACGCCGCCAGCAGCGCTCTGCACGCCTGATCGCCCTCCGCGCCGGCGCCGAATCGCATCTGGCGCAGCGTGGCGAACGACAGCACGTGGCTTCGGATGATCCGCTCGCATGCGACACCGGCCAGTTGGTTGAGCGTGGGCGGAATTCCGCCCAATCCGAGAGGCGACGCCGAGATCAAGGTCTTGTCCTTGGTCGCTTTGTCGGCCTCCTTGAGGAGCTTGTCCGCCGTCTTCGGGCTCAGTTCGCCGTTCTGGCGCTCCACGATCTCCCGCAGATCCTTGCCCGTCAGCAGCATCTGCATTCCGACTCCGTCGACGCGTGCGCCGCCACGCAGTGACGGCTCTCGCTCGCGGCAGAATCCGATGATCTCTCCGACCAGGGCGCTGCGCCAGCGGCCCTGCCGCGCCCTTCTGCTCGAATCCCAGCCCCCGTATACGAGTGTGATGGGACTGGCATCCAGCAACGCCCGAGCGTTCGCTGGCGAGGCGTCGCGGATCGCACGGTATTCCGGCAGGTCAGTAACCGGAACGCCGGCCTTTGTCGCAGCGCGGATGTGGCCGTCATAAGCCCTGTGCGGAAGAGTGAGATCCGAGTACCTCTCGACCCGCCCATCGATCTCGTACGTGACGACGATTCGCGGCATCCGTGCCAAGACGGGGTTCCCGTCCTCAATGGCCAGCGCCAGCCCCGCCTCCGCCCGATTGAGTTGGCTCTGCTTCGAATCAATGATCACCGCGGTTCGCAACTCCCCGCCGAAGTACCGCCGCTCGTAGGCGTAGACGCTCTCCTTGCCGCGAGGGGCCGCGAACTTGGCCGGAGCCACCGCCTGGTGACTCCCTCCCGCAGGGGCGAGTTCGGTCGTGGACGTGAGACAGCTACCGCCTCCCGGGGCGGTCGCGCGTAACAGCGTGTCCAACGTGATCGAAGACAACCTCAGCTCCTTGACTTGAACGGAAATGTCGCACCCGGCTGCTATCACCGGAGGCGGGAGATGAAGGCCCGCGAAGCGGGCGACGAACCATCCCGGGCTAAATCACGCAGAGACGAGAGGCCTAGATGAAGGCGGGACGGGGTTGAACTTACTGGTTACCACGGAGAGATGAGAGGTATTTCGAAAAATCTCCTACCGCTGCGCGTCAGACCATGCGCTGAACGAGCCCGCTGATCAAGCGAAGCCAAATCAAGGATGTGCTGGCCCGGCGATCGAGCACCCGATGACCCATATCCCGACTAGGAACGTCGTCGCGTCGTATGCGGCGACCATCACTTGCCGGAGGGCGTCGGACTGGCCGTGGGTGATGCGGATCAAGATCAGCATGCCGATCGTGCACAACAACGGTCACGCCACCTATTCGGCGAGTCAGGCCGTCAGCGGGATCTTCGCCGACCCCACCCGTCGGCTCAGCGCCGGACAGCGCCACAGAATGCGTTCCTGCCGATGACCGACTAACAGATCACTGCGGTCAAGCACGTCGCGGTGACGCCCGGGCAGCGGCCGGTCATCGCTCTGGCCGTCGTCCTTTGCATCTGGCGATTGCCTTCAACCTCAGCTCGGCGACCGCGATCGCCCACGCCGGCATCGCCCGGCACCTGCTCGAGCGACCCATCGAACCGCCACCGCCTCAGCCGAGGCGCCCGCCGCCTCCCACACTGGCACCCGATGCCGACCGCCGTCCCCGGCGTGAGTCGCACCCCGAATGTCGGTTCCGGTTGAAGACTGACCCTGTGGTTCCGGCGGAATCGTGACCCACCCCCGACGCTGGTGAGGTGTTGAAGGTGGAGGACTGGGCGGAGATCCGCCGGTTGCATCGGGCTGAGGGACTGGCGATCCGAGCGATCGCCCGCAGGCTCGGGATCGCTCGGAACACGGTGCGCAAGGCACTGGCCTCGCATGAACCGCCCCGGTATGTGCGATCCGGGAAAGGATCGATCGTCGACGCGGTCGAGCCGCGGATCCGGGCGCTGCTGGCGGAGTTCCCGGACATGCCGACCTCGGTCGTCATGGAACGGGTCGGCTGGAGCAGGGGTAAGACGGTGTTCTTCGAGCGGGTGCAGCAGCTGCGACCGCTGTATCGGCCGGTCGATCCGGCCTCCCGCACCGAGTACCAGGCCGGCGAGCTGGCCCAATGCGATCTGTGGTTCCCGCCGGTCGATGTCCCTTTGGGGTTCGGGCAGAGGGGCCGTCCGCCGGTGCTGGTCATGGTCAGCGGCTACTCACGGATCATCAGCGCGGTCATGCTGCCCTCGCGCAGAGCGCCGGACCTGCTGGCCGGACACTGGAGACTGCTCAGCGAGTGGGGCCGGGTGCCGAGGGCCCTGGTGTGGGACAACGAGGCCGCGATCGGCCAGTGGCGGGCCGGGAAACCGCAGCTGAGCGAGGCGATGACCGCCTTCCGCGGAACGCTGGGTATCAAGGTCATCCAATGCCGTCCGGCCGACCCGGAGGCCAAGGGCCTGGTCGAACGCGCCAACGGCTATCTGGAGACCTCATTCCTGCCCGGCCGGTCGTTCGTCGGCCCGGCCGACTTCACCGCCCAGCTGAGCGATTGGCTGGTGCGGGCCGGTACCCGTCATCACCGGCGGCTCGGTTGCCGGCCGATCGACCGGTGGGAGGCCGACCGGGCGGCGATGCTGCCCCTGCCGCCGGTCGCGCCGACGGTGGGATGGCAACTGAGCACCCGCTTGCCCCGCGACCACTACGTGCGGCTGGACTCCAACGACTATTCGGTGCACCCGTCGGTGATCGGCCGGCGAGTCCACGTGACCGCTGACCTGGACCAAGTCGTGGTCACCTGTGACGGCGCCGCGGTGGCCCGCCATGACCGCTGCTGGGCCGACCATCAGACCATCACCGACCCTGCCCACCAGGCTGCAGCGGCGCAACTGCGTCAGGCGCGGCACCTGGCTGCGCTGCGCCCGCTGCAGACCGCGGTGGAGCAGCGGCCGTTGTCGGACTACGACCGGCTGCTCGGCCTGACCGATGAGGAGATCGCCGGATGAGCGCCCCGACCGGCAGCAAAAGCACCGGCAGGAACGTGGCCAGTGAGATCGCCTATCTCACCCGGGCGCTAAAGGCTCCCTCCCTGGCCGCAGCGGTCGAACGGCTGGCCGAACGCGCCCGCTCCGAACAGTGGAGTCATGAGGAGTTCCTGGCCGCATGCCTGCAGCGGGAAGTCGCCGCCCGCGAAGCCCACGGCGGTGAAGGCCGCATCCGCACCGCCCGCTTCTCCGCCCGCAAGTCGATCGAGGAGTTCGACTTCGATCACCAGCGGTCCCTCAAACGCGAGGTCATCACCCACCTGGGCACGCTGGACTTCATCACCGCCAAGGAGAACGTGGTGTTCCTCGGCCCGCCCGGCACCGGCAAGACCCACCTGTCCATCGGGCTGGGGATACGGGCCTGCCAGGCCGGGCACCGCGTCGCCTTCGCCACCGCCGCCGAGTGGGTGGCGCGTCTGGCCGAGGCCCACCAGGCCGGACGGCTCCAGGGCGAGCTCGTCAAGCTCGGCCGCATCCCGCTGCTGATCGTCGATGAGGTGGGTTACATCCCCTTCGAGGCCGAGGCGGCCAATCTGTTCTTCCAGCTGGTCAGCAGTCGCTACGAGCGGGCGAGCCTGATCGTGACCAGCAACAAGCCGTTCGGCCGCTGGGGCGAAGTCTTCGGCGACGACGTCGTGGCCGCAGCCATGATCGACCGCCTGGTCCATCATGCCGAGGTCGTCTCGCTGAAAGGCGACAGCTACCGGCTCAAGGACCGAGACCTCGGCCGTGTCCCCGCAGCCAAGACCGACAACTAAAGATCAAAACTTCGGGTGGTTCAAAGTTCACCCGGAACAGCCGGGTCACGATCGAGCCGGAATTGACACCCGAACCCGACGCCATTGCGACCCTGGAACGCCGAACAGCCGTGGGTTCCTGCTGAAGAACCTTCAGTCACCGTGAACCCGCCGCACTCGAAGCAGCAAGATATGCATAAACCATGCTTACGACTCCCGGGGCGGCGGGAGTCCTACGACCGGGCGCGGTCGTGCAACGAGTGCGGGAGCAACGGCGTGTGCGCGGCGAAACCCGAGCCACATCAGAGGCTCTACGGAACTCGGCGCGGTTCAAAGACCCCGGACACACATGGTCGACGGAGACGAGGACAAGTGGTGCCAGGCGCGAGCCGCAAGCGCATTCGGCCGTTGGCCGGGGCGGTGGTCTTGGTGACCCTCGCCTTGGCCGCGTGCCAGCCTTACCGGGACGAGATCTTCAACATCGTCAACGAAACTGGCGAGAACGTCGTGGTCACCTGGAACAGAGGCGACCTGTACGCCAACCTTCCTCCCGGCGGATCCATCGAGAAGATTCCGCCGCCAAACCGCTGCCGGGTCACTCCCCTGCCCGACGACCGGTTCACGGCGACGACGGAGACCGGAAAGCGCTACACCTACGGGCGGCCCATGTGCCCCGGAGAGACGTGGCACATCCGCAAGCCTCTTTCATCCTGAAATCGCAGCTCATAGCCGGTGAGGCCAGCGATCATCGGGGCCCTGGCCGCGCCGACCGTAAGCAGTCCAGCACCTCTTGCGATTCTAGAGTCGTGACCGATCTCGAGCCTGTGGATCTGGAGTTGCTCGCCGGGACCGCCGCAAGGATTGATCCGCTCATGCAGGGCGTCCTCGTCAGTGGGGATGTGAAGCAGATACGCGGCTTCGTCCTCGAAGCAGCGTGGAACTGTATGGAGCGGCCGTACTTCGAGCACCTGCGGGGGGTAGGCGGGCTCTACCGTGCCTGGATGGAAATCGACGACATTCTCGACGGCTGGCCCGTCGACTATGGGGCGGACACCGATGACCTGGTCATGCGCGAGTTCAGACTCGCGGCGCGGGAGTGGCTGGACATGCCGCGGACTGAGACCGGGTTCCGGGACTACGTGCATCGGTGGGAGAGGCGGGTGGCGGAAGACACCTGGCCCGCACCCGGAGGAGCCCATTGGCGGCAGCGGCTGGCCTCACCTGGCGATCGCGACGACTCCCGCCAACTTTGAGATCTTCACAACCTGATGACGCTTGGCTTCGTTCGCGAGATTGGGCGCCAGATGTTCGCGACTTTCGGCGCCACGTTGCTGGCGCCGCGTGCCGAGATGTTCGTGAGAACTGGCACCACTTGCGGATCTTGCCCGCCGGTGACGTCGGCGGTAGCTCCGGAGCCCCGTTCACCTCCGTGCAATCACTCATGGACCGAGCCGGGTGCGAGTGCGCGGATCTGCCGATGAGCGCGCACCCCTGGCTTTCGGAGCGACGTCACGTGACGAGCACGGCGGTGAGCATCGAGAGATACGACTCATGGGCGAGACGCAGGCTGTCAAGGTCGGACGTCTCGAACCACGCCACAGCGTCATGCTCGTCCGGCGCGGCGTTGACGGGTGTTCCGGTCCACCTGTCGACCAACCAGATTTGCATGTCGAACGTCGCGGTCCGGATCTCATGCATCGGCGGGCTGGACGGCTCCGATGCCGTGATTGCCAACTTCTCCCGAAGCTCGCGGACAAGGCTCTCTTTCGGATCCTCCCCCTCCTCAACATGACCGCCCGGTAGGTCCCACACGTCGGGATACCAACGGCGCCCGGCGCTTCGATGACACAGCAACACCCGATCGCCGTCGCGAAGAACTGCCGTCACAATCCGGACGGGACCGGAGTCGTCAGCGGAGATCGTCATCGGCACATTCTGATCCATGGGGATCTGCCGCAGACAAGGCGCGCCCCGCCGCCGACACCCCGTCACCGTGCGTTAGCGGTGCGCTGGCAGACGACAGGCATATCCCGCCCCCACCGAGGGGTGGCGCCCAAACTTACGAACATCGAGGTCGGTGAAATTCCGCTGGTGCCGAAAATCAGCGAGATCTGATGCCAGAACTCACGAACAAAGCCAGACGCTGGTCAGCAGAGATAACAGAAGGCCGGGTTGACGCTCCCACGCCCCATCCAGGCAAGGGAGCGTCCGGTAGGCGGCGAGCGCCCAAGGCGCGACGTTCAAGATGCATGCAGTGTCGGTGACCGGCATCAACCGTAGTGTTCGCCGAAAGATCGAAGTTATCCGGGGCGCGCTTGATCTGTAGCGGCTGAGGTTCCGGCTGAGTTGCTGCGCTTCCGGTGAGATAGTCACCCGAGGTAGTCTGTCGGTGACGCCGGGAACCGCGGGTTCCTGGAAGCCGTGAGGCCAGGTGACCTGGGGCATGACCGGGAGCCTGGCCTGGCGCTTTTCAGGGTTCGGATCAGAGCACCCTCACGGGGAAGTCGATCACCCTGTCGCCGAGAATCTCCCGGTAGCGAGGGTCGCCCAGCTTCTCGGCGCGGACGGCGCCGGCCACGATGTCGGCGACCCACAGTAGGGCCTCGCCCGCGCCGGGCAGATGATCGATGCGGAAGCGGGTGCCCTTGGGCAGTGTGTAGCGGGCGTGCTGCACAGTGGTGACGTCCCTGGTGTTGAGCGTTGGCTGGCGGGCCTCCATGAACAGTTGCTCGACTCCGAACCCGTGCAGTTCGAGCACCAGTTGGTGAAGGCAGTAGGCGCGGGCGCGCTCTTGTCTGCGCTGATGGACCGGAGACCCGACCGCAACGACATGCAACCCGTCGATCTCGGCCACCGTGTAGGCCAGCTCCAACCGCTCTTTGTCATCGCGGGCGACCCAGTGCAGCTTGGCCGGGGCGTGCCGGGCCTGCGCCTGCAGCATCTGCGCACGTGCCGACTCCTGCGCGGAAGCGGGGATGATCACGGCAGCGATGATGTAGAAGCCGGCCGTGTCGTGCTCCTGAAACGACTCATCCGCCCAAGCGGTGCTCACCCTCACGCGGCATCGTCCCCCGGGGGCCTCCTCGGAATCGGGCCCGCAGCACCTCGTGGTCGGCGATGACCAGGAACCCCGCACGGTAGACCCCGATCGTCGCCCGCGGCATCTTCACGATCGGCTCCCAGCCACGGTCACTGTGCAACAGGTCCGTGCCATGCAACTCCTCCGGGACGACCCCGTACGCCTGCCCGGCGCCGGCCACGACCTCGTCCAGGGCGCGTGTCAGGGAGATCACCTGGACGTACGAGACCGGCAGCGCAACCATGGAGTAGCGGTCGCGGGTGTAGCTCTCGTCCACGTACGCCAGCAGCACGTCACACAGCGTGACAGACCCCTGACAGCCTCGGGCGGAATCCGGCGGTCACTCGGTGAACACGCCTCGGGGTGACCTGGGATGAAACGGCTACGATCACTGCGAACCGGACTGGCGGATAGTGATGTCGAGGCCGGTGCCACCGGGAAGCCGTGCTCAGCCAGTTGGCGGTTCACGTGCCGCGTCATCCGGGCCACCCGGGCGGGGTCGGCCTGCCGGGCGCGTTCGCGCAGCAGAGCCAGCGCGCGCTGGTCGGTGATGTGCTTTTCGGTGACGGCGTCGTTGAAGACCGCGGTCACGCTGGCGGCCTTGCCTGCCGCGACGAGGTGCTCGGCGTATTCGAGGATGCCGGCGTCCACGGTGATGGTGATCCGGACCTTCCTGCCTCCGCGCATGCTCGCAATCCTGCCTCGGCGATGACGTCACGGTGCGGGCAACGCCGTACGGCCAGGGTCGGCGGCGATGGAGGGGAACAGGCAGGGGCGCCGTCGGCGGCGGGGGCCCAAGCGGCGCCGCGTCGTGCAGTTCTCGCTCGACGACGGCGAGTACGCCGAACTGGAGGAGGCCGCCGCCCGCGACGGGCTGTCGCGCGGCGCGTACGCCGCCAACGCCGCACTGACCGCCGCACGGGGCCAGGCCGGGCCGCAGGTCCCCGTGCTGCGGGAGGCGCTCCGTGAGCTGATGCGGGCGAGCGAGCAGGTCCGCAAGATCGGCGTGAACCTCAACCAGACCGTCGCGGCGCTGCACGCGACGGGGGAGGTCCCGCCGACCCTGCGCCTGTACGCCGCGGCCTGCATGCGATTCGTCGCCCGCCTGGATGAGGCGGCGCACGCCGTACTGAAGAAGATTCCATGATCGGCAAGGTGCGGCGCGGCGGCCGCGTGGCCGGGCTGCTGCGCTACCTGTACGGCCCGGGGAAGGCCAACGAGCACGTCAACCCGCACCTGGTCGCCGGCTGGCGGGGACAGGACGAACTGGAGCCGCCGCCGCGCGCGGACGGCAAGCGCGACTTCACCCGGCTCACCACCCTGCTCCGGCAGCCGTGCGCGGCCATCGGCGAGGCCGAGCGCGTATGGCATTGCATCGTCCGCGCCGCCCCGCAGGATCGGGACCTGACCGACGCCGAATGGGCGCACGTCGCACGCGAGGTCCTGCACCGCGTTGGGCTCGCGCCGTACGGGCAGGAGGCGGAGGCGGTGCGCTGGGTCGCCGTCCACCACGGCGACAACCACATCCACATCGTCGCCACTCTCGCCCGGCAGGACGGCGGCAAGGCCCGCACCTCCAACGACTTCTACCGGCTGCGGGAGGCCTGCCGGGCTGTGGAGGCCGAGCTCGGCCTGCGCCGTACCGCGCCGGGGGACCGCACCGCGGCCAAGCGGCCGACCCGGGCCGAGCGCGAGCAGGCCGGGCGGCGCGGCTGGTCGCAGATCCCGCGCGAAGGCCTGCGGCGACAGGTGGTCGCGGCGGCCGCGGGCGCGGCGTCCCCCGAGGACTTCCTCGCCAGGCTGGCGCAGGCGGGGGTGCGCGTCAGGCTGCGACGGCGCGACGACGGTGAGGTCGTCGGGTACGCGGTGGCGCTCGACCACCACCGCACCGCCGCCGGCGCCCTCGTCTGGTACGGGGGAGGGGCGCTGGCCCCCGACCTGACCTGGCCCAAGCTGCGCGCCCGCTGGCGACGTACACCCCAGGACGAACTCCGGGAGAAGGTCGCGACCGCCGCTCGTGACGCGCACGACGAACAGGAGTTCTTCCGCCGCCTGGCCGAGCAGGGCGTGCTCCTACGGCTGCGCCACAGCCAGACCAACCCCGGCCAGGTCACCGGATACGCCGTCAGCCTGCCCGGCATGACCCATACGGCCGACGGCGCCGGCGGGGGAAGCGGGGAGCTGATCTGGTACGCCGGGGGCCGCCTTGCCGGCTGGCTCACCCTGCCCCAGCTACGCCGGCTGTGGCGTACCGGCGAGGCCGGCTGGACACGAGCCGAGCGAGAGGCACTATACGGCCAGGCCGCACAGGCGGCGTCCGCCGCGGCAGCCCGCATCAGGGACGATCCGGCCTCGGCCGCCGACGCCGCATGGGCCGCCGCCGACGCCCTGCGCATGGCCGCCACCGCGCTCGGCAACCCGGTCCTGGCCAAGGCGGCCGAGGAATACGAGCGCGCCGCCCGCGCCGGCTACGGCCGGATTCCGGCGCCGTCGCCGGAGGGCGTACGGCTACGCTCCGCGGTCCGGCTGCTAGCCCTGTCGGGCGCCATGAGCCGGGACACGACGCTCGCCGGCATGGTCCTGGTCGGCGTGCTGGCCTCCCTCGTCAATGCGGTCGCCGACCTGCGCCGAGCCCAGCAGCACGCCGCCCAGGCCGCCGCCGCCCGCCAGGCGGCGAACCGGCTGCTCACCCAGGTCACGGTGTCGGCAACGCCTCCCGCTCACCCTCAGCCCGTACGGCTGCTCCAGGACCCTCCCGGGCAGCCCGGCAGCACGGTCAGGGAGCCCCGGCATGGATGGTGAGCACTACGACGACCCGATGCGCGAAGCGTTGGGACGGGCGTCCGGGCGAACGGCCCAGCTGACCTCGTTTGTCGCGGTCGCCGTCCAGGTGGGAGTCGACGTCGCGCGGCGCCAGGCCGAAATCGCGCAGGCCCGTGACCTCGCCGCCCGACGGGAGCTGGAACGGCAGGCGCACGCCGTACGGCAGGCCGCTCGATCCCGCTGGGCGCCGGCGCACGACGCGCGCTGGCTCGGCGAAGCCGACCTGCTCGACGTCGGCAAGATCTGGAGCGCCGCCGTGCCGCACGCCGCCGACGACCCAACAGCCGAGGCCGCCGTGCGTAAGTGCGAGGAGCGGCTGCGCACGCTGCACCCGCAGGCGATGGCGGACTACGACCAGCTGCGCGCAGACGGGATGAGCCGACTGGAGGCGATGCATCAGGCCACCCCGTCGTTCTCCCGAGACGCCCGTGGCCCCGCCCCGCGTCGCGCGGCGGTCACCGTCGGCGTGGGCCACGAGGCGGTGTTCGACAACTTCGAGCACGGCCCCTTCCGTGAGGACTGGGAACGCGCCGCTGAGCAGCGCGCGCACGGACTCTTGGACGAGTTGGGCGCCTGCCCCGGCGCCGCTGCACCCACGGACGAGGAACTGCGGCTGGTCCTGGAGAGCCGTACGAACCTGCCACTGCAAGCTGTCAACGTTGCGCTAGCCACCCGGACCAGTACGGCGGCAGCTCTGGCCGCCCTCGACCACCCAAACACGATCGACCAGGTGGTGAAGTCCGCCGTCGACGACCCCGCACCCATCTCAACTTCCCCGGTCCATCCCATGCGCCACGAAGCTTCTTTGCCCACAGCCAATCCGCCTGCTCCATGAAGGGAAGACGGCTCACCTCACGTGGACTCGAGAGCGTTACCAATGCGCGGTGATGCCCGCGGCTGACCCCCACGTGCGTGGGGAGGACCTTCGAAGCTGCCAGAGATCGCCACGTCAGACCGGCTCACCCCCACGTGCGTGGGGAGGACACGGAGGTCGGCGTGGCGTTCCACCGCACGGTCGGCTCACCCCCACGTGCGTCGGGAGGACTTCTGCGCGGCGATGCCGGCCCATTCGGCGGTCGGCTCACCCCACGTGCGTGGCGAGGACGGGAGCGGGTACTGGGCGTCGATCTCCGCGACCGGCTCACCTCCACGTGCGTGGGGAGGACTTCCAGCGCGTCTATCTGTGCGACGGCCCGGACGGCTCACCCCCACGTGCGTGGGGAGGACAACCGTACCCAGACACGGTCGCCGACCTTGAACAGCTCACCCCCACGTGCGTGGGGAGGACGGCCCCAAAGCCACCCCTGCGGGTGCCCCAGCGGCTCACCCCCACGTGCGTGGGGAGGACTTCCCGGATTGGGCCGACGATGAAGAGTAAGACGGCTCGCCTCACGTGCGTGGGGAGGACTCGAGGGACCGCTGCCAGTCCTCGTACTCCTTCGGCTCACCCCCACGTGCGTGGGGAGGACGACAGCAGGCCCCGACGCGTGAGGCGTCGGGGCGGCTCGCCCCCACGTGCGTGGGGAGGACTCCAGGATGCCCTCGCGAGCGGCCCAGACGTCCGGCTCACCCCCACGTGGGTGGGGAGGACGTCGGGATCATCGGCAGGCTCGACCGCCAGGACGGCTCACCTCCACGTGCGTGGGGAGGACGCGTCCCCCCTGTAGATCGACCACGGTTTCGCCGGCTCACCCCCACGTGCGTGGGGAGGACCGCACCGTCGACCCCACCTGCGGGACCGGCCACGGCTCACCCCCACATGCGTGGGGAGGACGTCGGGATCACCGGCAGGCTCGACCGCCAGGACGGCTCACCCCCACGTGCGTGGGGAGGACGATATCGAGAACATCAAGCGGTATCCCGACATCGGCTCACTCCCACGTGCGTGGGGAGGACAGAAGTTCCTTGACCCGGGCCCGGCCCAGGTCCGGCTCACCCCCACGTGCGTGGGGAGGACTAGTATCCGGTGCTGAGTCACTCGGCGGAGACGGCTCACCCCCACCTGCTTGGGGAGGACGTGGCCACCGTGTGGGTCGCCCTGGTCGCCACCGGCTTACCCCCACGTGCGTGGGGAGGACACCGACCCCGGGACCGGCTTCCCGTGGGACCACGGCTCACCCCCACGCGCGTGGGGAGGACCTGTCCCAGCCCTCGTCCTCCCAGGCGCGGTACGGCTCACCCCCACGTGCGTGGGGAGGACAGGTACAGGCCCTCCCGCTCCGCCGGGGACAGCGGCTCACCCCCACGTGCGTGGGGAGGACACGTATTGAAAAAGAGACTCGACCCATCCGGACGGCTCACCCCCACGTGTGTGGGGAGGACTTCATCTGCTGGTCATGCAAGTACAGCGGGAACGGCTCACCCCCACGTGCGTGGGGAGGACTCGGAGCAGATCAGGATACGCACGCTCGGGTCCGGCTCACCCCCACGTGCGTGGGGAGGACGCCGCCCTTGAGGACGAGTACGCCATCGCCTGCGGCTCACCCCCACGTGCGTGGGGAGGACCGACGGACCTCTACAACCCCATACAGCCCCAGCGGCTCACCCCCACGTGCGTGGGGAGGACGACATCACCACCGCGTTCATTCCCACCGCGGTCGGCTCACCCCCACGTGCGTGGGGAGGAGTCGCGGCCGATCCAGTGCAGCGTGCCGCCCGGCGGCTCACCCCCACGTGCGTGGGGAGGACTGGGGCACGGTGTCGATCGGCACGGGCGCCAGCGGCTCACCCCCACGTGCGTGGGGAGGACAGCAGGCGGGAGACGACGATGGCAAGGAACTCCGGCTCACCCCCACGTGCGTGGGGAGGACTACACGTTCGCCCTGCACAACGTGTCACGGGTCGGCTCACCCCCCACGTGCGTGGGGAGGACGTGCGCAGCGGGTCGGACGCGGGGCTGGCTTCCGGCTCACCCCCACGTGCGTAGGGAGGACGCGGCGACGCGCGTGCTGTCCCGGCCGCGGGGCGGCTCACCCCTACGTGCGTGGGGAGGACCAGAATGCGGAGCTGGGCAACGGAGTAGAAGGCGGCTCACCCCCACGTGCGTGGGGAGGACATGCCCAACGTCCACAAGCTCCCCGCCAAGGCCGGCTCACCCCCACGTGCGTGGGGAGGACGGCGCCCAGAAGCGTCTCCACAGCCGTGGAGGCGGCTCACCCCCACGTGCGTGGGGAGGACGAGAACGGGGTGAAGATCTCGTTGGGGTCGCCCGGCTACCCCCACGAGCGTGGGGACACACACACTTCGCGACCTGCTGTTTCTACAAACGCACTCGCATCCTGGAAGCAGGCCTAGCGGTGCCGATGCGATCGCAAGCTTGGGTCTCGTGCTCATCCGGATAGCCCGGATGACGATGATTCTGTTCTCAAGCAAGCCTTCATTGCGGTCCATTCGACTGCGAAGGGCTCGGATCGTACTACGTCATTGATCCTGATCAGGTCCGCAACTGCGCCTCGCCTCGTACCCATCTCACCGACACCGATCGGCGGCCCACGTGACATGTCAATCCCGACGTCTACAGTGTTAACCCATAGGCTTGGCGTCGGCTGGGCCTGATTGAGACTGTGATGCGAGGTGACGTTACCCGGGCCGGAATACCCCAAGCCAGTTCCGATCCCGGGTCCTGTCCGCCCCGACCACCTCCGGCCGCCGTCCCGTCATCACTGCTGGGGTTCGGATCGCCGCCGCCATCAGCTGTGGTTATCGGTCTGCCGCTCCCTGCGATGTCGACGACACGTGAAAACTGGATCAGGCACACTTTCCGTGATCGGACCCCGGCTGAGCTGATCACAGTTCAGGTGTTCTAGCCAGTAGCTCGCCTCCCAATGGCGACGATCTGCGGCGTGTTGATCAGTGAGATGGTCGCGGTCTTGTTTCCCCACCTCGCCCGCGTGCGCATCGACCAGGTGTTCCATGCGGGAACGACGGTGCGAATCCGAGCCAGAACCGGCACCATGGAGGCCGCGTGCCCGGACTGCGGGGTTCAGTCGCGGCGCAGGCACAGTCACTATGAACGGCGGCTGTCCGACACCGCAGCCGGCGGCCAGGAACTGCTCATCCACCTGCGGGTACACCGATTCTTCTGCCGTAATCCCACGTGTGCGAGAGCGACGTTCGCCGAGCAAATCCCCGACCTGACGGTGCGATACGGCCGCCGCAGCATCCCAGCGGGCAAGGTGTTGCAGGCGATCGCGCTGGCGCTGGGCGGTCGCGCCGGGGCCCGGCTTACCCAGCGCCTGGCCACCGCAGTGAGCCGGACGACGCTGATCAGACTGATCCGCGGCCTGCCCGAGCCGCCCCTCCTGGCGGGCCCACAGGTGCTCGGCGTGGACGACTTCGCCTACCGGCGGGGCCACTCCTACGGCACCATCCTGATCGACATCTCTACCAGCACGGTGGTCGACGTGCTGCCCGACCGTACGGCCGACACCCTCGCAGCCTGGCTGCACGCTCACCCCGGCGTCGAGATCGTGTGCCGGGACCGGGCCAGCGCCTATGCCGAGGGCACCGCCCGCGGCGCACCGCATGCGATCCAGGTAGCAGACCGCTGGCATATCTGGAGAAACCTCGGCGAGGCCGTCGAACGCACCCTCACCCGCCACCGCCATCACCTGCCGTCCCTGATCCCCACGCTCACCGCTCAGCGCACACCTGCTCCACCTGCGCAGACGCCCACCCCGCCTCGGTCGCCCGCTGACCGCGATGACCGGATCGCCGTCCGCACCCGGGAACGGCATGCCGTCGTTCACGCTCTGCTGAAGCAAGGCCACGGCGTCCGGGAGATCGCCCGTCGGCTGAACCTCGGCCGCAACACCGTCCGGCGTTTCGCCCGCGCCGGCAGCCCCGAAGACCTGCTCGTGCACATCGGCACCGGCCAGCGCCCCAAGGCACTGGACGCTTATGACGCCTACCTGCGCAAGCGGTGGGCGGAGGGATGCACCAACGCCGAACTCCTCTGCCGTGAACTGCGGAATGTCGGTTACCGCGGCAGCAGCACCGCCGTCCGCCAATACGTCCGCCCCTGGCGAGCCGGCCTGCCACCCACCCCGGCTTCACCCCGCCCGCCCACGGTCCGGCAGGCCACCGGCTGGTTCCTGCGCAACCCCGCCCGCCTCGAACCCGGCGAGCAACGCCAGCTCGACACACTCACCGCCTTAAGTCCCCAGCTGGCAGCGCTCCGGGACCACGTGCGCCAGTTCGCCGAAATGATGATGAACCTCCGCGGCCGGGACCTGGAGGCATGGATCAACGCGGTACTCCACGACGACCTGCCTGACCTGCACTCCTTCGTCACCGGGCTACGCCGCGACCAAGACGCCGTCACCGCCGGCCTCACCCTGCCCTACAGCTCCGGACCCGTCGAAGGGCACGTCAACCGGACCAAGATGCTCAAGCGGCAGATGTACGGCCGCGCCAACCCCGATCTCCTGCGCAAACGCCTCCTGCTGGCCGACTGACCAGGGTTCACTTCACGGAAAGTGTGCCTGATCCCGTTTTCGAGCGTCGTTGACACCTGCGAACGTGGCGACCGCCGAACTATGCCTCACCGGCGCAAGTAGGAAACTTCCCTACGTGGTGTCGAATTGTGGCATTCATCCCTCAAGCTGTAGGCCTCGAACTAGTGCGGGCTCTATGCGCCATGCCCTGACATGCTTCGGTGTGGTGGATTTGGTGATTTGGCTGGCGCAGGCAATAGTCCTCTCGTACATTCGTGCGAGGGGCGGCCAAGAGCGGTGATGCCCTGGGCGTGTCTGGCGAATGCTCCCGAAGGGTGCCTCCCCGGGTTGTTGGGGGTGTGCCAGTACGAGCTGATTATTGGCCAAGTTCCCCACTGTGGTGGGGGCGTGCCCTACGGGGACGAGTTCCTTTCCTTCCGCCCTGCTAGTGATGGATGGTGCTGTTTGAGTCATGTCATCGATCTGCGAGCTCCTTGGGGCAAGCTGGGCAACAGCGACGTTCCGCATCCTCTGATCTGCCATGCGATCGACACCATGGCGGTGGCGGAGCTGCTGTTTGACAAGCTCTTGAGCGCTCGGCTCCGCTCGAGGTTCGCCTCAGTGTTCGCGCCGATCGGTGAGGCGCGTATGTGGGTGGCGTTCTTCTGTGGGCTTCATGACCTTGGAAAGTTGTCGCCGGCCTTCCAGGCGCTGAGAGCCGATGTGGCGGTGCGGTTGATGGGGGAGCCCGCGGCTGGTGCCATCCGGCGGATGCCGGATTACAAGCGTGTTGGACGTATTGATACTCCGCATGGAGTCCTGACGGCGGTGCGGGTCGAACCGATGCTCAGGGCGTGGGGAGCCAGCGCCCGCACGGCTCAGGACCTGGCGAATGCGATCGGCGGGCACCACGGCTCCTTCCTGAGGAGCGAGACCCTGCGGCAGGCCCGGAGCGGCGTCCGCGACCACGGAGGTGACCTCTGGAAGGACTGGTGCGTCGAATTCGCGGAGCACGTTCTCCAGTTGCGGAACCTGCCGAAGCCGGCAAAGGCGGCATGGGCGCAGCTGCACATCGAGACCGACTTGCTGGTGGTCCTGTCGGGACTGACCTCGGTCTCCGACTGGATCGCCTCCGCTGAGAGCAACTTCCCCTACGCCGGAGCCGACGTCGACCTGGCTGCTTACGTCGAGCGCGCGGCGAAGCAGGCCCGCGAAGCCGTGAGGCGGCTCGAGTGGGTCCCCTGGGAGCCGCCGGAAGGGGCCCGGTACAAGAGCCTTTTCGGTGAGGACCCTCGGCAGATGCAGCTCGACGTCGAACAGATCACCGATGAGCTCGAGGCTCCACTGATGCTGATCGTGGAGGCTCCGACCGGCGAGGGGAAGACGAAGGCCGCGCTGCAGGCTGCCGCACGCTTGGCACGTTCCCGCCCGGGCTCCGGCTCTGGCGATGGGCTGTACTTCGCCACCCCGACCAGGGCAACCAGCAATCAGGCCTATCGCGAGATCAATGACCTCATCAATAGGCACCAGCCCGAACTCGCCGTGCGACTGCTGCACAGCAGCGCGGAGGACTTCCTTATCGCGGAGCGGATGCGGAACCAGGAGGACGAGGCCCTCCAGCCGAGCGCCGTGGATGAGGACGGGGACCCGGCCGTCGCGGCGGACGCACGTGAGTGGTTCACCCGCAAGAGAGGGCTGTTGGCACCGGTCGCGGTCGGCACGGTGGACCAGGTGCTGATGGCGGGGATCCGGTCGCGCCACGTCTTTGTCAGGATGACTGGGCTGTCCGGCAAGGTCGTCGTGATCGACGAGGTGCACGCTTATGACCCGTACATGTCCACGATGCTGGACCGGGTCCTGCAGTGGCTGGGCTTCCTCGGCGTATCGGTGATCCTTTTGTCGGCCACGCTGCCGGCCCACCGGCGTAATGACCTTGTCCGCAGCTGGCGTACGGGGCTGCTCGGCGACAACGTGACGAGCCCTGCCCTCGACGCCACGGTCGCCTACCCTCGCATCACCTACGCGACCGCCGAGACAAGCAGGACGGTCCCGACCGCTGTCAGCGGCCTCAACGCCGATCGGCGCATGACCGTGATCCGGGTCCCCGATGAGGACATGGTCACCTGGTTGCTGGAACAGGTACGTCGCGGCGGCTGTGTCGCCGTGATTCACAATCTGGTGAGACGTGTCGAGAAGACGCAGGCTGCCCTCGAGGAAGCCATCAGCAGACTCCCGGCCGAGGAACGGCCGGAGCTGTACGTCATCACCGGCCAGCTGTCGGCGAAGGCGCGGTCCGAGGTTGAAGATCAGCTTCGTCGCGCCTTCGGTCCTCCTTCCCGGGAAGAGGAATTGGACAGTCCGTGCAAGGGGCGACGAGGCGAGGTTGCTCGGCCGGCTCGTGCCATCGTCGTGGGCACCCAGGTGCTGGAATCCAGCCTCGATCTGGACTTCGACCTGCTCGTCAGCGACCTCGCCCCGATCGACAGCCTCATCCAGCGCATGGGCCGTGTGCACCGTCGCGGAGACGCGCATCCCCGCCCCGCGCACTTGACGGAGTTGACGCTGGCCATTACCGGGGTCGAGGAGACCGACAAGGGGCCGAAGCTTCCCCCCTACACGGGAAGCATCTATCCGAAGGCGTTCACGTGGCGTACGTGGGCGCTGCTGCGAGACCGTACGGCGATCCACTCGCCAGGCGACGTGGCCGAACTGATCGAGAAGGTGTACGGGCCGCAGCCGGTGACCTGTCCGCCTGGGTGGACGGCCCTTGCTGAGGCGGCGCTCACGCTGGAGAGGTCGCACGCCAACCAGCGATTCGACGCCCGCGTGCTCTATCTGCCCTGGCCACGCCGGGACATGCCGCTCAGGGATATGACCGGGCGAGCGGGAAGCTCCCGCCAGACCCGCAGGGAAGGACGCCCGTCATGACCGACGCGCTCGGCTTCTCCGAAAGCATCGACGCGACGGTCGCGGTGGTGCTCCTCCGTGAAGGGCCGGTCAGCGGGGAGCTCATCCCGCTCGAAGGGAACATAGCTGTCGATTTTGACGCCGGCACGCCCCCGACACCCGAGCTGGTCGCCCAACTGCTCGACTCCAGCGTGCGCCTCACCGCGCCCTCCGAGGTGCCCTACGAGGTCGTCGAGGCCATCAATGAGGTGCCGATTCCTGCGGTCTTCACGCGGACGCCTTGGCTGCGTGCGCACCGGGCGCTGGTCCTTCGTGATGGCCGCGCGGCCCTGGGTGCCTTCCAGATGAGGTACAGCCCACGCCTCGGACTCGTCGTCGACGAGCTGCTCAGAACGGACACAGGTGAATGACGCCGGACAACAGGAAGGCGAACGTGACCTTCGATCTCGTCGAGGAGCCGTGGCTGCCAGTCGAACGTAGGAACGGCTCACCCGATTGCCTGGGGCTGCGGCAGCTGTTACTGGAGGCACGTGACATCAGGCGGCTGTCGGCCGAGACCCCCACGGTGACGGCCGCGCTCTACCGCCTGGTGCTCGCCTTCGCACATCGCGCCTATGGGCCAGCCGACAGCGAGACATGGGCAGCCTTGTGGAACGGGGAGTTCGCTCGGAAACAGCTGGATGACTACCTGTCCCAGCACCCCAGGCGCTTCGATCTGTTCGATCCCGACCGGCCATTCCTGCAATGCCCGGCCCTGGCCACGTGCGAGCCGACAGGCGCGGCCAAGCTCGTACCCAGCCGCGCCGTCGGCAACAACGTCACACTGTTCGATCACACCACCGCACATGATCGCGTCGCCCTCGAACCCGCGGAGGCCGCGCAGTGGCTGGTGACGGTCCACGCGTACGACCCGGGCGGCCTGAAGACCCCCTACACGAAGGTCAAGTCATCGGAACGCGCCCCGGCGAACCAGTTCGGAATGGTGCTGGTCGAAGGCGCGACGCTCCACGAGACCCTGCTGCTCAACATGCCGATCTACAACCCCGAGCGGGAGCAGCCGGAGCCCACCTCCCCGGACGACCGGCCGCCGTGGGAGGCAGACTCCCCTCCCGACCCGGAGCCGGACGAGCGGTCCCCCCTCGGGTGGACCGACCTGCTCACCTGGCCATCCCGGCGCGTGCTTCTGCACCCGCACGTCGACGGCACCGGCGTAGCCGTCGACAAGGTCGTCATCACCCCCGGTACGCGTCTGCGAGGCGACCTGGCGGACATCGAGCTGATGGCCGCCTTCCGCCGGCCGCCGCGCAAGGCCAGGCAGAAGAAACGCGAGGACTTCCGCGCGGTGCGCCTGGATGGGCGCCGTGGGATTTGGCGGCATGCGGAGGCGTTCCTGTTGGCCGGGGACGAGGACACGCGGCGCCGGCCCCGCCCGCTGGACCACATCGCGGACCTCGTCGAGAGCGAGACGATCCCAGAGGAGACCGTCTACACGATCCGGGTCTTCGGACAGCAGCTCGGATCCAAGGGCGCGGTGGTGGAGTCGTGGGCGGAAGAGGCCGTCTCCGCGCCGGTCGCGCTGCTGCGCGCGCGCCACGCGCCGGTCGGCCCCATCATCGGCCACGCCGTCGATCTCGCCGACCAGGTCGCTGGCGCCCTTCGTGACATGGATCACGACTTCTGCGCGGCGATGCACGCGGACCGCAGCGTGGGCATCGACCTTCCGTACTGGACGCAGCTCCCCCAGCCCTTCGACGAGTTCCTGCGCGCGCTGGCCGAGGCACGCCGCAATGGGCAACCGGAAACGGACGCGATCGAGGGATGGGCGCGGGCCGTGCGGAAGGCGGCCACCGCCGTCGCCGACCGCTGGGCCTACGGATCGCCGCGCAAGGGGCGCAACCTTTCCGAAGCCGGCAAGCAGTTCGGCAGGTTCACAGGCGCGCTGCACCACCTCACGGAAGTGTTCGCCGCCAAGGCCATGAATTACGTCGACGAGGAGGTCTCTTCTTGATCCCCCAAGCGTCCTCACTGGAGGAGATCCGCCAACGGCGCCGCCGATTCGTCAACCACCTGTACGGATTGCACGCCAAGCTCGAGTCCGGGCGGCAGTATCAGAGCGCCGAGGCCCGGCGCGACCTGGCCCTGCTGCGCCGTTCCCTCGCTGGCGGCCGTCAGGAGGCGGACGCGTACGCGGTGGTTTTTCCCTACGACCCGCCGATCGAGGAGCAGCAGGCATGGCTGCTCGTGGCCGGTCTGTTCGCGCTGCATCCTCAGCCTCGGCCCCGGACCTCGCCCGGCCCGTCAGGTGCGCAACGCCCGCCGTCCCGCTCCATTGGCGTGTCCATGAGGCGGCTCGTGGAACGCCGAAGCTCCGCGGAACGCAGATTCCTGCAGCTGCTGGGCGTCGACCGCACAGCCCTGCCGCACTACCTCCGGCAGGCCGTGCAACTCCTGCACACCGAAAACATCCCGCTCGACTACGACCGGCTGCTGGACGACGTGGTGATCCTCATGAGCGAGCACCACGATCCCGAGCGCGCCCACCGCGTACGGCTGACGTGGGCCCGCGACTTCCATCGCCAGCTCCGCCAAACCCCGGCGAACGCCCCCGTCGCCCCGACTGCCTAACCAGTCCCCCCACCAGGAGAACTAGTGATCATCGAGCTTCACCTGCTGCAGTCGTTCCCGGTCAGCAACCTCAACCGCGACGACATCGGGCAGCCCAAGACGGCCACCTTCGGCGGGGTCACCCGCGGGCGCATCTCCAGCCAGAGCCTCAAGAGAGCAGCCAGGGGATTGTTCAACCAGTACGGGCTCAGCGTCGACGAGACAGGCGTGCGCACCAAGCGACTCCTGGACAATGCAGCAAAGCTGCTTGCCGAACGGCACGGCCGCGACGGGGAGCGCAGTCAGGTCGTGGCGGGAGCCGGCCTGGAGGCCCTTGGCTTCGGTATCGACGCCGAGACCAGGCTCACCCAATACCTCTTGTTCGTCGGCCGCAGCGCGAGCGAACTGCTGGCCGACTTTTGCGAGCGTGAGTGGGACAAGCTTGAGAAGGCCGCCGCACAGAAGGCGGCGGAGGCGAAGAAGGCGGCAGAAAAGAAGAAGAACGGGGACTCTACCGAGCCGGAGACTCCCGCCAAGAGCAAGAAGATCAAGCCGGACAAGGCGACCCTGGCAGAGGCACAGAAGATCCTGGATGCCCAGAAAGTCGCCGACATCGCACTGTTCGGGCGGATGATCGCCGACAACAAGGACTTCAGCGTCGAGGCCGCCTCCCAGGTGGCCCATGCCCTGTCCACCCACGCCGTGGCCAACGAGTTCGACTACTACACCGCCGTCGACGACCTCAAGCCGCAGGACGAATCCGGCGCCGATATGATCGGCACGGTCGATTTCAACAGCGCCTGCTACTACCGATACGCCAACCTCGACCTGGGCCAGCTCAACAAGAACCTCGGCGGAGACGCCGATCTGGCCGCACGTACGGCACAGGCATGGCTGTACGCCCTCGTTCACGCCGTCCCCACCGGCAAGCAGAATTCCATGGCGGCCCGCACCATGCCGGACACGCTGATCGGCGTCACCCGCGAGACGGGAGCTTGGAACCTGGCCAACGCCTTCCTCAAGCCGGTCACCGGCCCCGACCTGATGGCCCTGTCCACCCAGCGGCTCATCGAGCACCTGGGACAGTTGCGCAACTTCTACGGAGGCAAGGACCTGTCCGTGACGGCCGCATCGGTCACCGGCACGCTCCCCGGCATCGACGAAGCCGAACGGGCCACGACCCTGGAGGAGTTCAGCAACCGCGTCCTGGCTTCCCTCAAGGCCTGAGCCATGACCCTCTCCCTGGCACTTTGCCTCGACGCACCCATGCAGTCCTGGGGCATCCGATCCCGCTTCACCATGCGGGAGACCACCAGAGAACCCACCAAGTCAGGCATCGTGGGGCTGCTCGGCGCCGCCCTCGGCATCCCCCGCGACGACGAGAAGGAACTGGGCCGGCTCGCCGGCTTACGCATGGCCGTGCGCGTGGATCGCGAAGGCATCCTCGAGCGGGACTACCACACAGCCCAAAACGTCCCCACCACCGCGGGCACGGGCCACCGCACCGTGGTCAGCGAGCGCTACTACCTCGCCGACGCGCTGTTCCTCGTCGTGCTCGAAGGAGACGAAGCCACGATCACCAGAGCCGCCGCGGCCGTGCAACGCCCGCACTGGCCGCTGTGCTTCGGACGCAAGCCCTTCGTGCCGGCCCGCCCGCTGACCCGCTCAGGCCGTCCCGGGGGACCACGCACCGGTGAAGGCCTCCAGGAAAAGCCCCTCGACACGGTCCTGCATGATCACCCCTGGCTCGAAACACGCCCCAAAGCCCGCGCCTGGGCGCTCGCCGACCTTCAGCGCGGCGAGACCATCGAGCTGCGCACGATGATCGATTGCGACCCGGCCGTCCCCGGAGCCGAACCGAGACACGACCAGCCCATTTCCCTTGTCCGGCACGACCGGCGCTTCACCACCCGCGCTGTACTGCCCGGGTACGTCGCACTCACTGAGGACATGATTTCAGCAGGAGACTCGGGTGTTCCTGAGCAAGCTCAACATTGACGTGACCTCGCGGGAGTTCCGCCGCGACTTCGCCGACGTGCATCAGATGCACCGCACCGTAATGGCGGCGTTCCCGCAGGTCGACGACGAGCAGCCGCCACGGCAAAAGCATGGCGTGCTCTGGAGGCTGGACCCCAGCCAGCAGGGCTACCTCCTATATGTGCAAAGTCGTGTCGAGCCCGACTGGTCCCGCCTGCCGCAGCACTACCTCACCGAACCACACCAGGTGCGGGATCTGCGACCTCTCTTCGACGCCATCACGGGTGGCCGACGCTTCGCGTTCCGCCTGGTCGCCAACCCCACAAGAGCCGTCAAGCGCGACGAGAAACAGCAGAGCGCGCGAGCTGAGCAAGGCAAGCGGGATCAACCGCGCCGCGTCGTTCACCGCACCCCCGAGGCTCAAATCGACTGGATGATCCGCCAGGGGGAACGCAACGGGTTCGTCGTCCCAGCGGGCAGAAACGGCCGACCCGACGTCGCACCCTCCCCGGCGTTCCGCATGCAGGGGAAGACCTACTTCGGCGATGAGGCGCAGAAAGTTACCATCGATCACGTCCGGTACGACGGTCATCTGATTGTCACAGACCCAGGTCTGTTCGCGTCGGCTGTCCGAGACGGCGTCGGCCGGGGCAAGGCTTACGGCTGCGGCCTAATCAGTCTCGCCGCAGCGCGGTGATCAGCAAGTCGCAGATTGACAACTGAAGAGCCCATGGGGCAGCTCTCCCAGCTCTGGGGTGACCCACAGGAAATCGTGTGCATTGACTGCCTTTAGGGCGTTCCCCACGCATGTGGGGGTGATCCGGAGCCGGAGACCGAGACCAACGGCGGGCAGGAGTCCTCCCCATGCACGTGGGGTGAGCCGTACGAGGCCGGGTTCCCCCTGTCCTGGGAAGCGTCCTCCCACGCACGTGGGGGTGAGCCAAAGTGCAGGACGAGGTAGGCGACGACGGCCGCGTCCTCCCCACGCGCGCCTGGGGTGAGCCGGTGCGACGCGCGTACGCGCGACGCGCGAGTGTGTCCTCCCACGCACGTGGGGGTGAGCCGAAGACGGAGCTGGGCGTCCAGCCGGGCTTAACGTCCTCCCCACAAATATGGGGGTGAGCCGTGGCTGGGCGAGGACCTCTTCAAGCGGGCCGAGTCGGTCCCACGCGGGTGAGCAGTGAGCCGCGGAGCACGAGGCGCGGAACCGTTCTCCCCACACACGTGGGGGTGAGAGAGCCGACCGAGGACGACAGCGATTTCGAGGGTTCCATCCCACGCACCTGGAGGTAAGCCGCAGGTGGGCAGGATCCCGCTGCCGCAATGTTGTCCTCCCCACGCCGTGGGGGTGACCGATGTTCCAGTTCCGGGTCGAGGACATCACCCGTCCTCCCCACGCTTGTGGGGGGTGAGTCGTAAGAGGCCGAGCTGGTCCTGAAGAATCGTCGTCCGTCGCGGTCAGCCGACGCTCCGGGGAGCCGAGTGAGGCGCTGCGGAAGGCATCCTCACGCACGTGAGGGTGAGCCACCGTAGGCGGGCACCTCGTACGGGCCGAACTGGTCATCCCACGCACGTGGGGGTGAGCCGGACGGTGGTAAGGAAACATGGGCTTGCTATGAGTCCTCCCCAGGCACGTGGGGGTGAGCCGGACGGTGGTAAGGAAACATGGGCTTGCTATGAGTCCTCCCCACGCACGTGGGGGTGAGCCGCAGGCACGGCACGACCGGCTGATGGAGCTGCCGTCCTCCCACGCCCGTCGGGCTGAGCCGGGGACGCCCTACCGCGACGAGGTGACGCGGCTGTCCTGCCCGCGCACGTGGGGGTGAGCCGGACGAGACCGGTCGCGGCCACTTCAAGGTGGAGTCCGCCCCACGTATGTGGGGGTGAGCCGGTGCCGACGTACGGAATCTCGACGCGGGGCACGTCCTCCTCACGCGCGTGGGGTGAGCCGGTCGGCCCGGCGATGCGCCGCAGCCTCGACACGCCCTCCCCACGCACGTGGGGGTGAGCCGGTGATTCTCACCTCCACGGGGCGCATCAGGGTGTCCTCCCCACGCACGTGGGGGTGAGCCCTGGAGTCAGACCCTAATGTGGCGCCATGCCACGTCCTCCCCACGCACGTGGGGGTGAGCCGCGTGTGGCCGAGTACCAGCGCCACCTCCAGGCGTCCTCCCCACGCACGTGGGGGTGAGTCGTCGTTCGGCGCGCTGGTCGCGCTGGGCAGACTGCCTGAGCGTTGATCTTGTGACTGGCTGACACCGTCACGATCACCGTTCAGGGGCACACCCCTCCCCACGACACGCGAACACGCACGAAGACGAGTGGGGACTTAAAATTGGCCACCGGCGGTGACCTCAACCCGGCCACCTGCGGCTACTTTTACAAGGCCACGGACACCCACGCAGTTGGGGGTGAGCCGAGGCCGACATTCACCGCCTGGGCGCCGAGTTCGTCCTCTCCACGCACGTGCCCGCTCCACCTACCTCGCCAGCAGCCTGCCGGGCGTCCTCCCCACACACGTGGGGGTGAGCCGGTGTACGACCGTTACAGGTCAATATCCAGGATCCTCCCCGCACGTGGGGTGATCGAAGCGTCCAGACTTCGAGTTGCCCACTGATCATGTTTTCGGGCGAAGAGAATATGGAGGCCGGTGTGCCGAGGAGGTCGGACGGGCGACTGCTGGTTCGGCATATGGCTTGGCGTGCCCAGGCTGGGCATCGAGGCCAGCCACGTCGACCGGGTTAAAGCTTTGGGTCACCCGTCCTGACTGCAAGCGTGCCTGCTCGACGGCGTTCACGACAGCATCGTTGACCGTCGTAGCCTCCAGCCCCAATCGCGTGGCCGTACGGACGACCTGGCGGGCGACCTGTCCCGACGGCAGGCCCGCGACGATCGGGGCGACGGCCTGCAGGGCACGCATCCGGTCTTCGGCAAACTGCAAGCGCGGGAATCGCGCGAGCGCGGCGTCGACCACGATGTCGGCAAGCGGCACCCGGCTGCGGTCCAGCAGCCGGTGCAGTGCGGCGGGGCCGTCCTGCGCCAGGATCGCCGAGGGGTCCCTCCCCTCTGGGAGACGTACGGCCTCCGCGCCTCGCAGCTGTTCGAACGCCTTGACGGCACCCCGCATCCCCGCCGAGTCGCCGTCGAACGTGATCACGGCCCCGGTCGTGCCCAGGTCGCAGACCTGTCCGAGGGCGTCGACCTGAGCGGGAGAGAGGGCCGTCCCGCAGGTCGCCACGCCCACATAGCGCCCGCGCCCGGCGAGGGTGACCGCGATGGCGTCGAACGGGCCCTCGACGATGACAGGGCGGGCACCGGCGGCAAGGGCCTGCCGGTTCTCCGCCAGGCCGTACAACACATTGCCCTTCGCCGAGCCGCGGCTGGCAAGGTACTTCGGTCCGTGACCTCGTGGAGAGTGGCGGCCGATGAATCCGGCGATGCCGCCCTCCGGCGTCCGCAGAGTCAGCACGATGCGGTCCTGTAACGCATCGACCAGACGGGAACCGCGCCGTCTGGCCAAGCCGGACGCTTCAAGCACCGCGTCCTCGTACCCGCGGCCGCGGAGGTGCGCAACCAGCCCTTTCCGCCCACCCGGGGCGTATCCAATCCGCCATGCCCTGGCCGTCTGCGCGTCGATGCCGCGCTTGCCGAGGTACGGCACGGCCCAGCCACCCTTCAGTTGGGCCGCGAAGAACTGTTCGGCCTGACGGTGAATCCCACGCATCCGCGCCGCCGAAGACGTCGCCTCGAGGGCCTGGGCAGTATCCGGCTCCGCTCGGCGTACGTCCTTTGTCCGACCCTGCTGCACGTCGGTCGTCGTGCGTGACGCGCTGTCCATGTGCGTGGTGACGAGCGACGCGGTCAGGAGGACGCGGTCGCCGACCGCGAGCATCGTGCCGAAGCGCGGAGCCCGGGGGTCGGCCCCCGCCCAGCTGGACACGCTCGGAAAGCCGATCCCGTGGGCGTCCATGCTGAGCCGCCGCAGGACAAGGTACGCGACCGAGTCCGCCTGAAGCTTCGCGATGCCCCGGCAGACGGGCGAGGTGACGGCGGGGGCTTCGGCCGGGTGCTTCAGTAGGACGTGCGCCAGCTCGTGGGCCACCGCGGCGACGGCGGTGTTGTCGTCCAGATGGTCGGAGACGCGGATGAAGCGGCGCCCGTGCTCATTGCTAAGCACGGTCAGGGCCACGCCGTCGTACGGCGACCGCACAACGGGGAAACCCAGCCGTCCAGCGAAATCGGAGAGCGAGGCCAGAGCCTCTCCAGGTTCGAGCGGCGCCGCACCTGGTACCCAGCTGTCGGCGGACGGAATGGCCGTGGTCTGGCCGATGTCGAACACAGTTGACGGCCGCGTGCCATTCGACTGGACGATGCGGATCCCTCGCTCGCCCTTGAGCACCTGGCGGCCGAGCTGTCGCCAGGAGTCGTAGTCGGCCAGCATGGTGGCGTCCGGCCGTGACGCGCGGATGAGCAGGAGAGCGGCGAAACCGTACCCGCGATGCTTGGCGGCCAGGTCGAGAAACCGCGCCCAGTCCTGGCCGCTGCGCAGCAGGGAGGCTTCCTGAGCGGCCATGTCCAGCAGCGCCGCAGCATCGGGGCGTTCGGGGTCTCGAACCTCATCAACCACGCCCCTGACGCTGCGCCGGTCGGATTGCACCGCCTGTGACGCCAGCCGTCACCCTCGTCAGCTCACACGCTCCGGCCGGTGAGGATCTTCTGCCACAGCTCCTGCGCCCGGGCGGTCAGCAGCCACTCCGTTTCCGCCACCTCCAGCTCTGTCTTCTTCCGGTTGGTCCGCCGGACGAAGACGAGGCCTCCGGCCTGACACAGCTCATATATGCGGGCCGGCACTCGCAGGTGTGCCGCCGTACCCTGATGTGGGTGCAGCGGCGCTGCGGCTTCAGCCACCGCAGCTCCTCCGCGCCGGGTTGCGGGTCAGGGACGTGGATGCCGTGGTAGGGCGGGGGGATCATTCCTTCACCAGGTGGTCGTTCGCGAGCCGGGTCTGCTCTTCGAGCTGCCGCGCGAGGTCGGCGAGATTGGACGCCTCGATCGTCATGGCCAGGTCGCTCTTCCTGAGCACACCGAAGGGGAGCTGACGTCGCCTGGTCGCCGACAGCCATGGTTGGCGTCGGACCACCCAGTCGTCGCGGTACGCGTCAACGAGTCGGCGAAACGACGAATCGTCATCGGAGTCGGGCTGGGCGGAACGTGTGGGATCGTTGTTCACGGTCAGGACCTCGATTCCTGATCTCAAGAGCCCGTCCGGTGGTTTCGTCGCCGCGGCGGGCTCGCTTTTTCGGCGGCCAGCGTGCGGATAGGGCGGGCGGCCCCGTGACCCCCTCAGGTGTGGGGCCGCCCGAGCCCCGCCAGTCGTGACAACTCGACCAGCGGGGCAGCTTCGATGCGCCTGTTCAAGCAGGTGCTGACTTGCACGCAGGCTCTTTGCCGACCGAGGTGCGTACGACTCACCCGGCGCAGAGCGTGGGGATCGCACCTATCACGGCGCCGGTCCTTTTAGCTCAGCCCACGTCACGTGCCCGTTCCGAGTACGGCTGCTGCCGTACCACGGCGTGAGCTCCGACACCTCTGACCATTCGTCCTTCTCGTCGCCTCCCACGGGTTCGCCCGGGTCGTGGACTTCTACCCGGAGGCGGCCGGCAGACGGAGTGATCGTGACCGCGATCACCCCGTCCTCGGGCGTGCGGGGCACCGCGTTCGCGACGAGTCGGGACACCACTCGCTCGCACCGATCAGCGAGTTCCGGGCGATGCCTGCTGGCAGTGCTGCGTGCCCACGATCGCACCTTGTCGGCCGCCTCCGGGAGCCCGGGCAAAGTTCGCTTGTACATGGGAGGAGACCGCCTAAGCTGGTGACACTGATTTACGTTCTGAGTCCTCAGCTTGCAGCCTGGGGACACAGCCTGTCAACCTGTTCCGATGGATTCCGATCGCCCGCTATGGCTGCGCATCGTCGAACACTTCCGGCAGCAGATCAGCACGGGTGAGCTGCCTCCGGGCGCACGCCTGCCGTCCCGTCCGGAGATCATGCGCGAGTTCGGCGTGTCCGATGCGGTCGCCAAGCAGGCCGCCCGAGTTCTGGTCTCCGAGGGCCTGGCTGTGGCCAAGCCCGGCTCCGGCACCTACGTGCGCAGCAAGCCCCAACTTCAGCGTCTCGTTCGGGCCTGGTACCGAGGCAACCGCTCCGGCAGCCCCTTCGCCGCGGAGATGGAAGCCCAGGGCCGTCGGGCCGCATGGGACTACACCTCACACACCGCGCAGGCGCCCACGTCAATTCGGGAACGGCTGGGCCTCGGCGAACCGACCGGGGACCTGCCCGATGTGCTCCGTACGGAGTACCTCTTCTCCGCGGACGGACAACCCGTCATGCTCTCCACGAGTTGGGAACCGCTCGAGATCACCAGGGGCACGCCGATCGCTATGCCGGAGGAGGGTCCGCACGCCGGGCGAGGTGTGGCCGAGCGGATGCTCGTCATCGGCCACCCCATCGACGACTGGAGGGAGACCGTCGGAGCGCGATTGGGCACTGCCGAGGAGTGCGCAAAGCTCGCTCACCCGCAGGGCTCCGTCATGCTGACGATCGAGCGGGTCTACGAGTCGCGCGGGAAGGTGGTCGAGACGGCCGACATCGTGTTGCCGGCGGATCTGTACCTGCTGGAATACTCGGCCCGTATGGGTGCAGGAGAGTAACTCGCCGCGCTTCCCAACCGTGAGAGTCGCATCGCGGCTTGCGGCTCCTTCTGCCGAGGCGGGACTCTCCCGACAAACGTCACGCCCGTAAACCCTCTAAAGAGCCAGAGGAAATCGCCCTCAGCTCCACGTCTTCTCGGCGCGGTTGCGCTGGTGAGAACGCTGGGCTTTCCGATCTGCCTCTGTCTCCTCCCTCCGGTCCCAGCCATGGGCAATCGCCGTCATCGCGTGACCTGCGGCGAGTAGTCGCGGCGTCCACGGAGAAGCGTACAAGCTGCTCGTCGCCCTTCCGGCTGAAAAGCCTCGTCGGCGGTCAGGGAGAGGGATCAGCCCTCGCGATCACGAGCAACAGGGCCTCTCTGAGAGCTGCGTGCTTCCTGGCGAATTGGGACGACCGAAATGCCGGTGGAAAGTTCACGGTCATCGGCTCAGCTCGCTGTTTCTCGCGTCCGATGTCACGGCGTAAGCAATGGGTTCTCGTGATCCTTGCGACGTGTTGTCCGCCACTGCGCGCGACTCTCATACCTCCGCAGGAAGGCGCGGAGCTAAAGCTGGGTCGCCAACCGCAATTTGCTCTTGATCTAAATCAGGCCGCCCCTTTACCCTACAGCGCGCAATTATTCGACTACAGAGAGTGCTGAAGTGTCTTGTGTGACGTGGCGAGTGGGATTCCTTGCTCTCTTGGCCGCCGTCTCCGGTTGCACCGCCTCGCAGGAGGTCGGTCGTACGGCGACACCCCCCGCCTCGCCGACCGGGAGTCCTCCGCTGGCGGCGCCCTCTGCACGGGCGACCACCGTGGAGGACGCCATCGTCGAGGCCTACACCGCCTACTGGCCAGCGAGCACCCGTGCTGTCACCTTGCCGCGCGAGGAGGCGCGGCGACTGCTCAGTCAGTACGAGACCGACGACCAGGTCGAGGGCGAGCTCAAGGGCATCGCGCGCTACCAGGAGATGGACCGCGAGGGATGGGGGGAGGTTGTCGTGCACGTCAAGAAGGTCACGGTGAAGGGCGACACGGCCACCGTCCTTGACTGCATGGATGCATCTCGGACAGGAGAAGCTGATTCACGCACCCACAAGCTCATCCCGGGCACGCTCAGCACTCCTTACTTCTCGGTTGAAGCCACGATGCGCAGGGGTGCGGACGGGCGCTGGCGCATCCTTCAGAAGAAGGCACTGGAATCGAAGTGCACGCGGTGACCGCCCTGCTCGTCCTCGCGCTGATTGCCTCACCTGCTGCGGTAGCCAATGGGGATCCCGGCAGTGGGGCCGGAGCCAGCCGCAGTCCCAAGGGCTGGTCGATCTGGGCCAAGGAGACATCGCCCGGCCGGGCCCCTGTCCGTCCGGCCCCGGTGCGGAAGGCGAAGAAGGAAGTTGACGCCGACTGCGCTCCGATGGTCGATGGTTTCCCTCAGGGCAGCGACGACTTCTACTGCGGGCTGATTCGGCCGGGTGGCGGAGCCGGGGTGACCCCGCAGATGCTGGTGGGCCAGGCCGTAAAGGAACTGGCTCTGCCGTTGCCGCAGGTGAGCACCGCGCCACCGCGCGGCCGTCCGGGGATGGTCGGCATTCGGCAGTGGTTCTGGCTGAACGGCTCGGGGCAGTGGACGACCAAGTCCAAACGGGTGCACGTCGGGGCTGTCTGGGCCGAGGTGACGGCGTCCCCGCGGCGGCTTCTCATCTCGCCGGGCGCGGGCTTGCCCGACGTCGTCTGCGACGGCCCCGGCACGCCGTACGACCCGCATCGCCCGCCACAGGAGCAGGACAGCGGCTGCACCTATCTGTATGAGCGGTCGTCGGCCGGTCAGCCGCGAAACGCCTACCGGGTGTCGGTGACGGTCGTGTGGGGCGCGACGTGGCGAGGGTCTGGGGGAGCGGGAGGCCCGCTGGCGCCGATCAGCCGGTCCACCTCCTACGCCCTGACCGTGGCCGAGGCGCAGGCCCTGGTCACCGACTGAAATTTGAGGAGTTCCCTTCCGATGGTGCGCACGCGTACGCGCGATACGGTCACGCCGCTTCCCCTGCCGAGGCGGCGCCGGTCGCCGATGTTCCTGCTCGTCTTGGTCTTCATCGGGGCGGGCGTGCTGGCCGGGCAGTACGCCTACACCGAACTCGACCGGCGCAGCCCCGTGCTGATGGTCGCCCGGGACGTCCCGATCGGCCAGGTGATCACCGCCGACGACCTGGCCTCGGTACAGATCTCGGCGGACCCCCAGATCGCCACCGTCCCGGCGGGGCGGCTGCCGGAGACAATCGGCCGGGTCGCGGCCGCCGACCTGACGGCCGGCGCGCTCCTGGCGGAGACGCAGACGACGGACGCGATGACGCCGGGCCCCGGTCAGCAGCTGGTGCCGCTCGCGCTCAAGCCGGGTCAGCTTCCAGCCCGGGGCCTGCGTGCCGGCGACCGCGTCCTGGTCGCCGCCGAACTGGCCGACCCCGGGCAGGAAACCAGGGCCGTGACGAAGGACTTGGCCGCCGTCGTCGATCGGGTGGGGGAGGCAGACCCCGACGGGGTGCGAGTCGTCGACCTGCTGGTCGGCCCCGGGGCCGGCGGCTTCATCGCGCGGGAGGCCATGGGTGGCCACATCGCCCTCATCCTCACCTCCCGCAGGGACGCGGCGTGATCGGCCGAGGTTCCTCTGCGCGGTGGCCGCGCTGCTGCCGGTACGGCTCGCGCGGGCCGGCCGCCGCCCTGGTGTCCGCCGTACCGCTGCCGTCCTGCTCGGAGGTGGGCGGATGGCGCTGATCGCGGTCACGTCTCCTGGAGGGGCGCCCGGGGTCACCACGGTGTGCCTGGCCGCCGCGTTCACCTGGCCCGACCCGGTGCTGCTCGCCGAATGCGACCCGTCGGGCGGCGGCGTGTTGCCGGGCTACTTCGCCGGGCAGCAGCCGTACCGGATCGGTGTCGCCGAGGTGGCCATGACGGCCGCGCGCGACCTGGAGGCGGCGCGGGTGCAGCTGGCCGAGGAGGCCGTTCCGCTGGATGGGGACGCCCGGCGCAGGCTGCTGCTGCCCGGGGTGGCCGACCCGCGGCAGGCCCTGCAGATCAAGGGCTCCTGGCCGCAGATCGCCCAGGTGTTGACGACCGCCGGACGCGACGTCATCGCGGACGTGGGCGCGCTCGGCGTGGAGAGCGTGCCGTACGCGATCCTCACCGCTGCGGACGCCGTGGTGCTCGTGCTGCGGCCGACGGTGCGGTTCGTTGCGATGGCCGGGCCGCGGATCGAGGCGCTCAGCCGCGGCGCCCTCGCCGCCACGCCCCGCTTCCTGCTCCTGATCGGCGAAGGGCCCTACCCCGCGGCGGAGGTCAGCCGGACGCTCGGAGGGACGCCCATCCTGGGGACGGTCCCAATGCTGCCGAAGGCCGCGCACATCCTGTCGGACGGCGCCGCCGGCCGCACAAGGTGGGCCGGCCGGTTGCAGATGTCCTCCCTGCTGCGGACGGTGGGCAACCTCGGGGCCCAACTGCGGGAGCGCCTCGAAGCGGCACCCGAGGAGCAGCCGGTCGCCGCGGTTGGGGTGGTGCCACCTGCGTCCTTCGGCGCCGGCCCCGACCTTCACTCCGGCCCCGCCGCGGGTGCCGAGTCTGGGGGAGGGCGAGCATGAGTGAGCACCCGCTGTGGCTGGCCGAGGACCTTCCCGCTGCCCCCGCCGCCCGCCCGGCCGGGCCGGGAAGCCTGCCGCCGATCCCCGGCATCCCCACCCCGACCGACGACGGCCTCGACGACGTGGCGTTCCGTGCGGCGGTCGGCGACATCAGCGCCCGCGTGGCCGACGCCCTGGAAGGGGCGGCCGGCCGGGAGGAGGCCGTCCAGCTCATCGACGCCGCAACCGCCGCCTGGTCCCGAGAGCGACTCACCGACGGCGTCGTCATCTCACCCGGGACGCACGCCCGTCTGGTCCGCGCGGTCGAGGACGAGCGCTACGGCCTGGGCGCGCTGCAATCGCTTATCGCCGATGCGGCGGTGCAGAACATCGACATCAACGGCTGCCGCGAGGTCTGGGTCACCTACGCCGACGGGCGCAAGGTACGCGGTCCGGCGGTCGCCGGCAGCGACGAGGAACTCATTCAGCGGATCCGCATGTGGGGCGTCCACGGCGGCCAGACCTCCCGGGAGTTCTCCACCGTCACCCCCGTGCTCAACGCCGCCTTGAAGGAGCGGGTGCGGCTGTCGGCGGTCATGGCGATCACACCGCGCCCGCACGTGTCGATCCGCTGCCACCGGCACGTCGACGTCACCCTGACCGACCTGGTCGAGCTCGGCACTCTCGAGGCCGGGCAGGCGTCGTTTCTCGCCTCGGCGGTGCGGGCGCGTAAGGACATCCTGGTCACCGGCGGGGTCAACGCCGGGAAGACCACGATGCTGCGGGCCCTGGCCGCCGAGATCGACCCCGACGAGCGGATCGCCACGCTGGAAAGCGAGTACGAGCTCTACCTGGACCAGCTGCCGCACCGGCACCGCGACGTGGTGGCCTTCGAGTCACGCCAAGCCAACAGCGAAGGCCACGGCCAGATCACCCTTGATGCGGCGATCAAACACTCGCTGCGGATGAACCCGGTGCGGATCATCGTCGGCGAGGTCCGCGCCGACGAGGCGTGGTCGATGTTGCAGGCCATGAACTCGGGCCAGGAAGGCTCGCTGTGCACCATCCACGCCAACTCCGCCGAGAAGGTCTTCCCCCGCCTGCTCATGCTGTGCCGCTCCGGCGGCCTCGTGCTGGATTCCGAGGACATCCACGGGCTGGTTGGCATGGCCGTCGACTTCGTCGTCCACCTGCGCCGCGACGTGCGCACCAACCGCCGCTACGTCACCGAGGTGCTGGAGGTGCTGCCGCCCGCCGACACGCCGACGCCCGCGCGCAACCACATCTACCGCCCCGGCCCCGACGGGCGTGCGATCCCGGCGACCTCCCCGCAGTGCCTGGACGACCTGGTCGCCGCCGGGTTCGACCCCGCCGTGCTGTGGAGGGCGTCATGACCGGCGCGCTGCTCGCGCCGCTGGCCGGCGGGCTGGGCGCGGCCGGGATCGTCTGCCTCGTGCTCGCCGTACGCGGCAGGGCCCCGGCGCCGCCCAGGCCGGACGGCCACCTGGCCACCCTTGCCCGCGCGGCCGGCGACGTCGCAGTGCGCCGGCAGGCCGGGGCAGCGATCCTGCTCGGCCCCGCGGTGTTCCTGCTGACCGGATGGCCCGTCGCCGGCCTCGCCGCCATCGGCGCCTGCTTCGCCGTGCCACGCCTGACGGGAGGGCGCGGCGCCCGCTCGCGCATCGCCCGCCTGGAAGGGCTGGAGCAGTGGACGCGGCGCCTTTCCGACCTGCTCGGCGCCGCCTCCGGGCTCGAGGACGCCCTGGCCCGCAGTGTCGAGCACCCGCCCGAGGCGATCGCCGCCGAAGTGCGCGACCTGGGCCGCAAACTCGCCGCCCGGGCGGACACCGAGCAGGCGCTGCGCGCCTTCGCCGAAGCCCTCGACGACCCGGTGGCCGACCTGATCGCCGCCGCGCTCATCCGCGCCGCGTCCCGGCGCGGCGCCGGCGTACGGCAGGTGCTGACCAATCTGGCGGCCATGGTCGCAGCCAACGTCGCCGCCCGGCGGGAGGTCGAAGCCGAACGTGCCCGCCACCGCGCCACCGTCCGCTGGATCATGGCCTTCCTGTTCGGCTACAGCGGCTTCGCCGCGTTGAACAGGGACTACGTGGCCCCGTTCGGCACCACCGCCGGACAAATAGCGCTTGCGGTCGTCGTCGCCTGCTACGCCGTCGGGCTGTGGTGGCTGCACCGCCTCGGCACCGCCCGCCCACCCGGCCGCTTCCTCACCGGGGGAGTGCGATGAACCTGTTCCTGCTGGCCGGGGCCCTGATCGGGTTCGGGCTGTTCCTGCTGGTGCGCGAGCTGCGGCCGGCCCCGCCCCGGCTGGAGGAGGCGGTCGCCCGCCTGCGCGCCGACTACGTCCCACCCGACACCAGCGGCGACCTGGCCCAGCGGCTCGGCCGCCTCATGGCCACCCACCTGGGGTCGCTGCCGTGCCCCCACCGCGACCTGGCGCTGCTCGGCCGCCCGGTCGAACGCTTCCTCGCCACCAAGCTCGGCCTGGCCGTGCTCGGCCTGCTGCTGCCCGCCGGGATCGCCGCGCTGATAGCGGCCACAGGTAGCACCCCCGGCGTGGCGCTGCCCGCCGGAGCGTCCCTGCTCGGCGGGGTGGTGCTGTTCTTCGCCCCCGACCTGACCGTGCGGTCCGAGGCCGCCCGCCGACGGGCCGACTTCCGGCACGCCATCACCGGCTACCTCGACCTGGTGGCCCTGGAACGCAGCGCCGGCGCCGGACCCGTCGACGCCCTGGAAAAGGCCGCCTCGGTCAGCGACGGCTGGGCGTTCGCCCGCATCACCGCCGTGCTGGAGCTGGCCCGCCGGAACCAGCGGCCCGCCTGGGAAGGACTTGCCCGGCTGGGCGAGCAGGTCGGCATCGCCGAGCTCACCAACCTGGCTGACATCGCCGCCCTCGCCGGGCAGGAAGGCGCCCGCGTCCTGGACACCCTCATCAGCAAGGCCGCCTCCATGCGCGGCCAGGCCCTGGCCGCCGCCAAAGCCGAGGCCAACGGCCGCACCACCGCCATGGTCATCCCCATCGCCCTGCTCGGCGCGGCCTTCCTGCTGCTTTTGACCTTCCCCCAGATCTACCGGCTGGCCATCGCCGGCTGACCCCCTCAAGGAGACCGATGCGCCTTCCCACTGTCATGTCCTCGCAGCTCACCCTCCTGCTCGTGCGCGCGCAGGCCGGCCTGCAGCGTCTGCGCGAGGACCGCGGCGCCAGCACCCTGGAATGGGTCGTCCTCACCACCCTGATCATCGGCATCGCCATCGCCGCCGCCGCGGTGATGAAGGACAAGGTCACCGAATGGCTCGCCAAGATCCCGTGACCACTCCTGATGCCGCCGATTTGCGGCGTTCCCGCCGTGGCGTGCGGTGCCAGGTGCTGCGCGATCGCGGGGCGGCCACCTTGGAGATGGTCATCCTGTTCCCGCTGCTGCTCCTGGTCGTGGCCGCGGCGGTCCAGGCCGTCTTCGTCTACCAGGCCCACTCCACCGCCCAGGCGGCCGCGCAGGAAGGCGTCCGCGCGGCCCGCACCGACGGCGCCTCCCGCTCCGCCGGACCAGCCGCCGCGGTGCGCTTCGCTACCCGCGTCGGCGGCGCCTTCCTCACCCACCCCGACGCCCGGGCGGGCGGCGACGCCGGCACCGTCGAAGTCGTCGTCACCGGCCGGGTGCCGTCGTTCCTACCTATCGCTCAGTGGACCGTCTCGGAGGTCGCCCGCGCCCCGGTCGAACGCTTCATCCCCGCGGACCGCCCATGAGCTGCCGACGCACGCCGCAGGACGGCGAGCGGGGAAGCGCAACGCTGGAACTGGTGGTCCTCGCCCCCGCACTGCTGGCACTCATCGCCCTGGTCGTCCTCACCGGGCGCATCGCCACCGCCTACAGTGCGGTCGAGTCGGCCGCTCGCGACGCCGCCCGGCGGGCGTCCATCGCCCGCGCCCCCGCCGAGGCCCGGCGCGCCGCCACAACCAGTGCCGCCGCCGCGCTCCGCCGCGAGGGCCTGCGCTGCGCCCCGTCGATCGCGGTGGACACCAGTGGATTCTCCCGGCAGGTCGGCACGCCTGCCCAGGTCGTCGCCCGCGTGACCTGCACCGTCCAGCTCGGCGACCTGCTGCCCGGACTGCCCGGCCAGAAGACGGTCCGCGCGTCCTTCGCCTCGCCCATCGACCCCTACCGGGGGAGAGCTCTGGGGTTCGCAGATCCTGGCGGTTCCTCAGCCGGCAACGAGCGTGCCAAGACGGGAGGCGTCCGTGTGTGAAGGTGTGAGCCAGCGGACCGAGACGAGCCGCCTGCCGGATTGTGCGAGCTCAGTGATTGCTGCGGAGGTGCCGGCGGGCCCGGTTCCACACGTCTTCGAACTCGGCCGCAGTCAGAGCGTGAGGCTCGTATCCGTCCCACTCCTGCACAGGGCTCTCCGCGGTCAGGCCGTAGGTCGCCTCGTACTGGCTGAGCCGGCCTGCTGCCTGAGCCTGCTGCCATTCCGTCAGGGACGCCGCGACGATGGGGATGCCGTCCGGTCCCCGGAGTTCGACCTGGCGGTTCACCCAACCGTCGGCATCAACCTCGAAGTAGAACCAGATGTCCTCTTCATCCCAATAGGTGCGGAACCAGCGCGTCATCGCTTTAGGATGCCGGACGCGACTGACAGGGCACGACGTGACGAGGCCAAGATACTCGGGGGCTGCGGCGCAGCGGGTGGCAGCGTGAACGCTCATGTCGACCAGGTCACCATCGCCCCGTCCTTGAGCGCCTTCCCAGGCCAGACGGTCCACCACGGCCATCTGACCCTGATGGCGTCGACATGACCAGGACACGCGACCGCGGGTCGGTCACGCTGTTTACCGCCGTGGCGGTGTTCCCGCTGATGCTGGTGCTCGCCGGCTTCCTGTGGGACGGCACCGCCAAGCTCCGCGCCGGCCGCGAGGCCTACAACATTGCGGAAGAGGCGGCCCGGGCTGGCGCCGGATACGTCGACCGCCGCGCCGCCTACACCGACGGCCGATACATCGTCGACCAGGTCGCCGCTCTGCGCGCCGCGCGCTCCTACCTCGCCACGACCGGCCACACCGGGACCGCCGCGCCGGTCGGCACCCACGCCATCCAGGTCCGCGTACGGGTGAGTGAACCCACCCTGTTCCTGGCCCTGATCGGCATCAACGACATCGCGGTGACCGGGTCGGCCACCGCCCGCCTCGTTCCCGGCGTGGAGGGAGAACTTCGATGATCAGGTTCCGTCTGCTGGACGGGCTGCGGGCGCTGCTGGCGGCCGCCGTCTTGACCGCGCTCATCGCCGGCGTACCCCTCATGTTGTATGCGCTGGCCGGATCCCCCGTACCCGCCCACCTCCCCAGCCTGGGCGAGATCGGCCACGCGCTGACCCACCGCGACGACGGCACCCTCTTCCTCACTGTCGTGAAGGTCGTCAGCTGGGCGGCGTGGGCGAGCTTCGTGGCCAGCACCCTGGTCGAGCTCGCCTCCCGCATCCGCGGCCGCGCCACGCCGCACCTGCCCGGCCTTGGCGCCACCCAATGGCTGTCGGCCCAGCTCATTTCCTCGGTCGCGCTCGCCGCCGGCTCGCCGGCCGCGTTCGTAATGGCCGCCGTCCCGCCCGCCGCCGTGGTCGCCGCCGCACCCGCCGCACTGGCCGACACCACCACCGCCTCACCGGACGCCGGGCACGACCCGCCACGCTTCGCCGGAGCTGACGTGCCATCGGGGGTTGGACAGCCCACCATGACTGGGGCGCACACCGCGTCTGACCAGGCGCACGCCCGGGTGCTGCGGCTCACGCACGCGGCCTACCAGGTGCGTCGCGGCGACTGCCTGTGGACCATCGCCGAACGCCACCTCGGCAACGGCGACCGCTACACCGAAATCGCCCAGCTCAACAGGGGCCGTGTGATGACCGACGGCGCCCGTTTCACCCGGCCCGACGTGATCCGTCCCGGCTGGGTGCTGCGCATGCCGGCCGCCGCGACCGACCTCGACCGGCCACAACCGCCCCTCCCGGATCGCCATCTCGGCCACCCGAGCGACGCCTCCGAGTTCTCCCGCCCGCACGATGGCGCTCCCTCCTCGCCCCAACCACCGGCCACACAGGACTTCCCGAAGGCGGGGGAGCAACCGGCAGCCGTACGAGACGCGGCCCCGCTCGCACGCACACCGCAGACCGGCGAGGCGCGTGCATCGGCGCCGGAACCGACCGCGATCCTGCTGACCGACGGCGGGGAGGCGGAAGACAACGGTCCCAGCGCGCCGGTTGCGGCGTTCGCCGGGGGAGTAGCCGTAGGGTCCCTGCTCACCCTCGCCCGCCTCCGCCACGCCCAACGCCAAACACGCCGCCGCGGCCGCCGCATCGCCCTGCCCGCCGACCCAGACACCCTGCGCACCGAGCAGGAACTGCGCCGCCTGGCCGCACCCGACGCCCGCACATGCGCCCGCCAGGCCCTGGCCACGCTTGGCGGCGTCCTAACCGCCGCCGGCCGCGACCTGCCGCACGTGCTCGGCGCACGCGTCTGCGTGGATGCCGTCGAACTGCTGTTGGCCCAGCCCGCCGGCACGCCACCAGCCCCGTTCACCCAGGGCCGCACGAAGGCGACCTGGCGCATCGACCTCGACAGCGCACCCAACGCGGACAGCGCCCGGGACGTGCTCCCTGCACTGCTCACCACCGGATACCTCGACGACGGACACGCACTCCTGGTGAATCTCGAACGCCTGCAGACCGCCACCGCGACCGGCCCCGATGAGCTGGTCGACCGCTTCCTCACCACCGCGGCCACCGAACTCGCCACCGGTGATGGGCCATGGTTCGACGTGCTCGCCGTGGGCTTTCCCGAACTGCAGGCGGCCGGCGATCGCATCCGACCCTGCACGGACCTGGCCGAAGCGCTCGGCCTGCTCGCCGACCGGGCCCGCGACCTCCGCGGACGGCTCGCCACCACTGACGGCCCAACCGGCGTGTCCGGCCGGCGCCTGCACGACCCTGATGGGGACTGGACTCTCACCGTCCTCATCAGCAGGACCACTCCGTCGCCCGATCAGATGGCTCGGCTGGTCGACACCGTCACCGCCCTGCCCGGCGGTCTGGCTGCCCTCGTTCCCGTAGACGCCGCAGGCGCGCCCGCGCGGTTCGCCCTGTCGCAGGACGACCAGGGGCCGCGGCTGGACGTCACCCCGCTCGGCCTCACAGTGCGGCCGCACCTGATCTCGGCCGAGTCCTACCAGCGGCTCGGGGAACTGTTCACCGTTGCCGGCGACATCAGCGACGTCGCCGCCGACGCCCCGCTGTATAACGCGTATGCGGACGAAAGCCAGCTGCCGCTGGCAGGCGGAGCAAGCAGGTCATACGTCGCTGGAGCGGCCGATAGCCAGCAGGAAGACGGGGAGTCGGGGGGAAAACCCGCACTGCCAGAAGTTGCCCAGCCCGAGCCGCAGCGCGATGAGGTACAGAACGCTGTGCAGGTGTCCATCCTCGGGCCGCTGGAGATCACCGGCACAGTCGCCGACCTCCAGCCGAAGATGGCCGAGCTCGTGCTCGCCCTGGCCTTGGCCGGGCCGACCGGGCTACGCAACGTCCAGCTCGCCGCCATGATGGGCCCCGACCCCGACACCCCCAAGCCCTCCGACCAGCTGCGCCAGCTCATCACCCGCACCCGCGGCAAACTCGGAAAGGCCTCCGACGGCCAGGCACGCATCCTGTGCGACTCCACCTACGTCTACCGCACCCACGCCATCACTCTGGACTGGACCCGCTTCCAGGAACTCGCCGACCGCGGCGCCAAACGCAACTCCACCATCGACCTCTGGGACGCCCTTGCCCTGGTCAGGGGGCCGGTGCTGGACGGCTGCTACCACTGGTGGCTAGAAACCCCAGTAATCGAGAACATTCGCGCCGAAATCGTCGACGCCGCCGACCTGCTCGCTGAACTCGAACTCGATGCCGGCCGCCCTGACCGCTCCGCACGCGCAGCACGGCAGGGACTCACCTCCGACCCCTACGCCGAGCAGCTGTGGCGGGCGCTGATGCGGGCGGAGTACGAGGCCGGGAACATGAGCAGGGTCCACGAGGCGTGGAAGGCCTGCCTCAAGGCGATCGCCGAAGTCAGCGCCGACGGCGACCCTCACCCCGAAACCGCCGCCCTCTACGGACGGCTCACCTCTGCCCGACGCCCCACCTGATGGCTTCCGTGCGGCTACGCCAAGCGGTTTCGGCGGTGATCAGAGCAGCTGATGCGACAACCGGGCTGGCCGCGGCCAGCCCCTCAGCTCCCGCCCCCGGCAACCACGGCCGTATCTCAGGCCTGGTATCGATCCCGTTTCGGGGCGTGCGCCTACAGGGGTGAGTCTCCGGCGTCATAGGCACTACCGGCACGTCTCCTGCGCTGTTACGTCAAGAGGGATTCGGCGATGTGATGTAGATCGCACACCTGTGCTTCGCTGCCCCCTCTTCGTTTTTGGAACGCGCCTGGTGGGGCGTTATGGACGGGAATCTGGCCTGCCGTCCACGTAACGGCACGTGATCATCCAGATGCGAAGTAGGTCTTGACCTGGGGTTGTCAGGCACGCATGATCCCGTTTGGTCTCTTTATTTCGGCTTTATTGGGGCGAGCGGCGATGCCTGCCGCGCGCTTCGCTTTGCGTGCGGAGGAGCTCGGCGTGCCGATTTCGCGTGCCCGGAAACTGCTGCCCGGCACAATTCATGGCCGTTTCTCTCGGGCGTGGGTTGGGGCGGTGGTCATCCTCGGAGTGTTCGTCGCCGGGGTCGGCGTGCCGGACGGGTTGGTCACACCGGCCAGCGCCGCCGTGGAGGCACCGCAGCAGGAGCGGAGCGTGGAAGCCCGTCCGGTCGCGGTCCCGACTCCCCGTGTGAAGGGCGAGGAGGCGTCCCACCCGGCGAAGAAGCCGCCGGCGCCGGTGTGGCCGAAGAGCGGGTCGGCGCGGGTGAACGTGGTGGCGGGCAAGGCCGCGGCCGTACCGGGGTTGCCGGTGACGGTGGCCGCGCCGGACGCGAAAGCGAGCGCCACGCCGCGGCCGGGCGCGTCGCCCTCGAGTAGGAAGCCGGCATCCGCCGCGCGGGGTGAGAAGGCGCCGAAGGCTGCGCCGTCGCAGGAACCGGTGAAGCCGACCCCGGGTTCTGTAACGGTGAAGACGTTCGACAACACCGTGGCCCGAAAGGTCGGCGGTGTCGGCATGGTGCTGCAGCTGACTCGAGCGGACGGCGGCACGGCTCCTGCGGCGGCGAAGGTCACGGTGGACTACTCCTCGTTTCGCGGTGCGGGCGGGGGTGGGTTCGCCTCCCGGTTGACGCTGGTGCGGTTGCCGGCGTGTGTGCTGGCCCAGCCGCTGACGGCCGAGTGCGCCAAGCAGCGGTCGGCGCAGCTGCGGGTGTTGCCGGTGGTCAACGACGTGAAGACCGGCCATCTGACGGCCGAGGTCGAGGTCGCCCCCGCGGCGGGCGGCACCTCCACGGCCGCGGCCGGTAGCGCCGTAACCGGTGGGGCGCAGGCCACGCCTCCGGCAAGCGCCTCGGCCGGGGCTGCTGCCGCTGGAGACACCGCTGCCGGCTCCGCCGATGGGTTCGTCTATGCGGTGGCGGCCTCTGCTGCGGCGACGGCGTCGGGGTCGTTGACGGGTGATTTTGCGGCGTCGCCGTTGAAGCCGTCGGGGACGTGGCAGGCGGGCCAGTCGGGTGGGGCGTTCTCCTACAGTTACCCAATCACGGCCCCGCCCGCCCCGTCCGGGGACGCCCCTGAGCTGGCGTTGCAGTATTCGTCGGCGGCGGTGGATTCGCTGACCTCGCAGACCAACAACCAGTCCGGCCTGGTCGGGATGGGCTGGGAGCTGAACACCGGGTTCATCGAGCGGTCGTTCGTGTCGTGTTCGGGGTATGCGAAGTCGGGCCGGATGGGCTACAACACCGCCCAGGTGGGGTGGCCGGACAAGTGCTGGGAGTCGCCGTACGGGGATCCGACCTCCTCGAAGCTGACGTTGTCGCTGGACGGCCGTTCCACCGACATCGTCAAAGACACCTCCGGCAAGTGGCGCACGGTGGAGGACTACGGCTGGAAGATCGAGCCGATGTCGTCGCAGTCGTGGTGGCGGATCACCACCCAGGATGGCTCGGTCTACCGGTTCGGCTACAACACCGACTCCTCGCTGGCGATGGCGTTCATCGGTGACGACGAAGGCGAGCCGTGTCATCAGTACTACCCCGAGCCCGGCAGCGGCGAGGACAGCGTTCAGCAGCTCTGTGAAAAGCCCTGGCGCTGGATGCTGGACCAGGAGGTCGACCCGAACGGCAACGTGATCGACTACTCCTACGACAAGGAAGAAGACGGCTACTGCACGGTCGCGCTGGACTACGACAGCAGGTGCGACCCGGAGTACGACAGGGCCGTCAACGTGTCCGCGGTGAGCTACGGCCATAACATCAACGTTCCCGGCTCGAGCCCGACCGCGCGGATCGTGTTCACCACCTCTGATCGGGCCTCCGGCGGCGTTACCGACGAGCCGGAGTTCTGCGAGGACGGGCGCGACTATTCGGACTGCGTGTACGGCACAGGGCCGCGGTTTTACACAAGCCGGATACTGAGCTCGATCACCACCCAGACCCTGGTCCCGGGCACGACCGACGACTGGGAGGACGTCACCCGGTGGGACCTGTCGTATCAGTGGCTGGACGGCGGTGGCTGGAACGGGGACGAGTACCCCATCTTGTGGCTGGACTCCATCCAGCAGGTCGGCCTGGCCGGCGGCAACGGAACGCAGATCGCCCTGCCGCCGACCACGTTCGAGGCGACCTTCCGGAACAATGCCGTCAGCATCGAGCTGGACTCGGTGGAGTTCCCCCGCATCGGCGCGGTGAACAACGGGCTGGGCGGCCGCAGTGAGGTGGAGTACGAGCAGGAAAACCCCTGCCCGGAAATGGCGCAGTATCCCCCGAGCGACATCTGGGACGACTCCGGCTACGACTGCTACTTCATCACCACCCGCTACGACATCGTCAACGACGACTGGTACTACTACGGCGAGGTCTACGCCAAGTGGCTGGTGACGTCGGTCACCGACATTGACATGGTGGGCGGCTCACCCAGCCAGGTCACCAGCTACTCCTATGAGGATGATCCGGGCTGGGCGGTCCCGGACAACCCCCTGGCCGTGCGCGACCCGTTCATGCCTGAGGACTACACCGAATGGCGCGGTTACGGTCAGGTGACCACCACCGTCGGCGGCGGGTCCGGCTCTTCCGGGGTCAGCACTACCTCGGCCAAGTTCTTCCGCGGCCTGGGCCGGTCCATCACCGACTTCGACGGCCACAGCGTCCCGGATCCCATCGAGCTGAACGGGCGCACCCTGCAGGAACAAGTCCGCGACAGCAATGGGGAGAACTCCTCCACACGGTATGAGTACGAGGTAGTCGAGACCGGCGGCGGCCCGGGCACGCGTAACCCCTCTCGCGTGAACCAGACGCGGGAGGTGTCCCGGGAGAAGACCACCACCGGGTGGCGCTACACCGACACCAAGACCACCTACAACTCCGACGGGCTGCCGAAAACGGTCAACGACTACGGCGACACCAGCATCGCGTCCGACAACACCTGCACCTCCATCACCTACGCCCGCAACACGACGACGTGGATGCTCAACTACCACGCGTCGGAGGAGAAGCATGCGGGTGACGACTGCACCAGCGGTGACCTGCTGAGCCGTATCGTCTACCTCTACGACGGAGCGAGCGACCCGTCCGCCAACACTCCCACCCATGGGAACGTCACCGAAACCCGCGCCTACTCCACCACCACTCACTACGCCACGATCAAGTCGACCTTCGACAACTACGGCCGGCCGCTCACCACGACCGAGCCGTCCGACCCGTCCGAGCAAAACCCAAAGAAGACCACCACGACCTACACCCCAGCCGTCGGCTGGCCATGGCAGGGCGTGACGGTCAAAAATCCGCTCCAGCACCAGGTGACCACCTGGTCCTCCCAGTACAACGGTCAGCCGGTCGGCATGCAGGACGCCAACGACAACAAGGTCAACATCGACTACGACGTCCTGGGCCGAACGCTGCAGCTGTGGACTCCGGATGCGCCCAAGCCTGACCGCAACGACACCGACCTCAGCGACAATCCCCCCGCGGCGAAGGTCGCCTACGCCGTCACCGGTAGCCAGCCATCCCGGACCATGGTGTCGCGCCTGCAGTCCGGCGCCGGCACTAGAACCCCCAAATACACCTCCACCTACACCTACAGCGACGGCTTCGGCCGCGAGCGTGAGGTGCAAACCGCCTCGCCGACAGGCGGCCGGATCGTTCAGGTCACCGCCTACAACGAGCGCGGCCTGACCGAGCGGACCTCCGCTCCGGTGTACAACGGGAGCGCGCTTGGATCGGGCCTGCTGAACCCCGCATGGAGCACGGTTCCGCAATGGTCCAAGCAGGAGTACGACCGGCTCGGCCGAGTCACCGCCCAGGTGGACATGACGGCCGACGCGACCGGCGAGAAAGAGTTCCGCCGTACGACCACCAACTACCTGGGCGCGGACAAGTACGAGGTGATTCCGCCGGTGGGCGGCAAGACGGTGTACTACACCGACGCCGCCGACCAGGTCACCAAAATCGAAGAATGGCTGAGCGGCGGGGGCAGCGGTCAGCAGGCGGCAGCTGTGGCAGGGCCGGTGCCGCCGGGTTCTTCGTCCAACTCCTCTGCCGTGACTGCCTCGGCGACGTCGCAGGCCGCGCCCGCACAGCCGTCTTCGTCCGCTGCCTCTTCCGGGGCTGCCGCGCAGCCTGAGGTCCGGGCGGCTGCCGATGCGGCGCTCAAGGCCGCGGTCAAGCAGGGCAAGCGGGTGCAGGTCGACGCGGCGACGACCGATTCCTCGGTGGTGTATGCCAACCCGGATGGCAAGACCTTCACCGCCGAGTTCACCGCTGGCCCCTCCCGGGTGAAGCAGGGGCAGTCCTGGGTGCCGATCGACACCTCGCTCGTGGACGAGGATGGGGTATTGCGGCCGAAGGCCGCGGCCGCTCAGGTGGAGTTCTCCACCGGAGGGACAGGCGTGTTCGCGAAGATGACACGGCAGGACGGCACGGTCTTCGCGCTGTGGTGGCCGAGCGCGCTGCCCCGCCCCTCCGTGAAGGGGAACACGGCGACCTACGCCGATGCGGCAGGGCCGGGGGCCGATCTCGTGGTGACCGCGCTGGCCACCGGGTTCCGGCACGATGTCGTGCTGCGGCGCAGGCCGTCCGGTCCGGTGGAATACCGGCTGCCTGTCGAGACATCCGGCTTGACCCTGAAGACCGCGGAGACCGGTGGCCTGACCCTGAGCGACAAGGGTGGCACGGTCGTCGCGGCGGCCCCCACGCCGGTCATGTGGGCGTCCTCCACGCCCGATGCCGGCGCGGACGCGAAGGGTAAGCGGCGCCCGCGAAAGCGTGGGAAGATCACCACCAGTGTCGTGCAGGAGCAGGGCCGCCAGGTGCTGGTGCTTCAGCCCGACCCCGGTTTCCTGGCTGACCCGGCCACCACCTATCCGGTGACGATCGATCCCACGACCACGCTTCCGCTGAGCAGCGACACCTACGTCATCAAGGGCGAGAGCAGTACTCACGCGGGTGACTCCGAGCTCGTCGCCGGTGCGGTCTTCAACTTCGTCGGTGTCGAAGTCGCGCGTTCCTATCTGAAGTTCGACACCAGCTCCTTGGCGGGCGCGACCGTGTCAAGCGCCACGCTCAGCGCCTATCAGATGTGGGTCGATTCCTTCGAATGCGCCACCGGTGGCATCGTCGCGGCGCGGGTGACCTCCAGCTGGAACCCCAGCACCGTCCTGTGGACGAACAAGCCCACCACGACCACCAGCGGCCAGGCCACGGCGTCGGAGACCGGTGGCTGTTCCGGCGACCGGTCCATGTCGTGGAGGGTCACCTCGATGGCGCAGGCGTGGGCGTCGGGGACTGCGAACTACGGCATCGAACTGCGCGGAACTGATGAGAGCAACGCCGCCGACTATGAGGTCGGGTTCGCATCGTCCGAGGTCGGCTACGGCGACCCTCCCACGTTGAGTGTCACCTACACCCTGCCCTCGGCCCCCGCGGCCTCCAAGCTGTCGATCACCCCGGTCACCGGGTCCGCGGTGTCGTCGCTGACACCGACCCTGCACGCAACCGTCTCCGACCCCGCCGGGGGAAACCTGCGGGCCGACTACGAAATCGAGCACGACCCCGCCTACACCGCGGAAGGCACCGGCCAGATCTGGACCGGCAGCTCGGCCACCGTCACCTCCGGCAACGATGCCCCCGCCGTCGTTCCGGCCGGGAAACTCACCGACGGGTGGCACATCCGGTGGCGGGCCCGGGCCACCAACACCGGAGCCTCCGTCTCTTCGGCCTGGTCGGCTTGGCAAACCACGACCGTGAACGTGCCGGACCCGCTGGTGGACCAGTTCCAGGTGACCCCGTCGCAGGTGCTGTCGGGGGAGACTGTTACCTCCACCCTCACTCCTGCGCTGGCCGCCCGGGTAACCACACCCGACGCGGGGGCGTCGCGAGTGGAGTTCGAGCTGGAGCACGACCCGGCTGACACCGCCCATGGCACCGGCAGCATCTGGACCATCGGCAACACGCAGACAGGGACGGCCAAGTCCGCAGCGGCTGGCGCCGCCCCCGCCGCCAACGTGCCAGCCTCGAACGCGCCGGCCGCGGATGCGCCGCCATCGCACGTGCAGGACGACGCGCGCATGGGTGCGTCGGTTGAGGCGAAGCGGTCGGGTAAGCCGGTCGCGGTGGCAGGGTTGACCTCGGCGACGAGTTCGACTGTGGCCAACCCGGATGGCAAGACGTTCACCACGACGCTCAGCACCCGTCCGGCCAGGGTCAAGCGGGACGGGGCGTGGGTGCCGATCGACACCAGCTTGGTGGACAAGGACGGCGCCTTGGTGCCCAAGGCCGGGCCCCAGGTGAAGGTGTCCAACGGTGGTGACGGGCCGTTCGCCACTGTGGCCGATGAGGCGGGTAATTCGATTGCGCTGAGCTGGCCGGCCCCGCTGCCCAAGCCGATGGTCGAGCGGAACAAGGCCCGTTATGCCGATGCGGCTGGTCCTGGTGCCGATTTGGTGGTGACGGTGCTGCCTGGTGGTGTCCGCCATGACATCGAGTTGCGCGAGCGCCCCACTGCCCAACTCAACTACCGCATCAACGTGAAGACCACCGGGTGGAAGCTGCAGCAGGACGGCCAGGGCCGGCTCACGCTGACCGACAGTACGGGCAAGCTGGTCGCCCCGTTGGCACAGCCGGTCATGTACCCCGTGTCCGACCGTGGAGAGAGGAAGGCGGGGGACGCCCAGGCCGGGACCAACGCGAATGCGAAGGCGGACGCCAGAACTAAGGAGGCCAAGGGCCGGCACCGGCGCATGGGCCGTATCGCCACCCGCCTCACCGGTGAAGGTGATCACCAGGTGCTGGAGCTGACCCCGGACGCGGCGTTCCTGGCCGACCCCACGCTCACCTACCCGGTGACCGTCGACCCGACAGTGGATTTCTCACCTCAAGCCGACACCTTCGTCGCTAACTGGGACAGCGTCGGCGATACCCACGCCGATGACAATTACCTCGATATCGGCGTTGACGGCGGCGACGTCACGCGCGGCTACCTCAACTTTGACACCGCATTCCTCACCGGTGCGACGGTGGCGCAGGCACAACTGTCGCTGTTCAACTATGGTGCCCCTCAGTGCGCGCCGTTCGGCTCTGGCATTCAGGTCAGGAGGGTGACCTCCGCCTGGGACCCCTACACCGTCACCTGGAACAGCCAGCCGTATGCAACCAGCGAGGACGCGGTAGCCCGCCAGGACGCCTACGACATCGAACGCTGTGGCGACAACGGCATGGGCGGGATACCGGTCACGTGGGACGTCACCGGCATCGCCCAGGACTGGGCCGTCGGCCAACCCAGGTGGGGCCTGCAGATGCGAGCTGCGGACGAGAACGCGGATGAGGACTGGCGCGTCTACGACTCCTCCGAAGGTGCCGTCGCTTACCCTGGCTACTCGCAGGCGCCGGAGCTGACCGTGACCTACTCGCTGCCGTCGTCGTCTCCCACGCTCGGCAACCTGTCGATCACCCCCGTTACCGGGGGTGCGGTGTCGTCGTTGACGCCGACCCTGCACGCCACCGTCTCCGACACTGCCAGCGGGAGCCTGCGGGCCGACTACGAGGTCGAGCACGACCCCGCCTACACCGCAGAAGGCACTGGTCAGATCTGGGCGGGCAGCTCCGCTGGCGTCACCTCCGGCAACGATGCCCCCGCGGTGGTCCCGGCCGGGAAACTGAGCGACGGCTGGCACATCCGCTGGCGGGCCCGCGCCACCAACACCGGCACCTCTACCTCCTCGGCCTGGTCGGCCTGGTCGGCTGCCACCATCAGGGCGGCGCAGGACCCGGTGGTCGACAACGTCGCCTCCGGCACCCAGGCCACCCTCACCGTCCCCGCAGGAAAACTCGGCGACGGGTGGAAGGTCCGCTGGCGCGCCCGCGCGGTCGCCGCCGGATCCAACACCTCCGCCTGGTCCGGCTGGCAGGCCCTGACAGTGAAGGTCCCAGCCGCCACCGTCTCCCAGCTGCAGATCACTCCCGCCCAGACGTCCGGGCAGACCACCACTGTCACCTCGCTCACCCCGCAGCTGCTGGCCACCGTCACCGACACCTACGGGCAGCCGCTGCGGGCAGAGTTCGAACTCGAACACGACCCTGCCGACACCGCCCATGGCGCCGGCCAGATCTGGACCGCCGCGGTCGACAACGTCGCCTCCGGCATCCAGGCGTCGGTTAGCGTCCCTGGTGGGAAACTGAACAACGCGTGGGGAATCCGCTGGCGTGTCCGCGCGCTCAACACCGCCACCCAGGTGACGTCCGCCTGGTCGGACTGGCAGTCGGCCACCGTCGACATTGGCAATGTCCCGTCTGAGCCGGCGGTGAGCGCGCTACAGGTCGCTCCCTTCCAGGTCGTCGACGGCACCACAGTGACCTCGTCGCTGACTCCGCAACTGCTCGCTCAGGTCACCAATCCCGTCGGCGGCACGATGCGGGCGGAGTTTGAGCTCGAACACGACCCCGCCGACACCGAGCACGGCACCGGCCAGATCTGGACCACCGCGGTCGACGACGTCCCCGCCGGTACCCAGGCGACGGTCACCGTCCCCGCAGACACGCTGAGTGAGGGCTGGCTAGTGCGCTGGCGCGCCCGCGCCGTCGCCGGCGAGACCACCTCATCCTGGTCGGACTGGCAGACCGTCCGCGTTGACCAGCCCGACCCCGTGCTGGGCACCCTGCAGGTCACCCCGTCCGAGGCCGTGGACGGCAAGACAGTCAGCTCGTCGCTGACCCCGCAACTGCTCGCCCAGGTCACCGACCCCGCAGGCGGGAAGGTGCGGGCCGAGTTCGAGCTGGAGCACGACCCCGCCGCCCCCGAAGGCCAGGGCAACGGCCAGATCTGGACCACCGCGGTCGACGACGTGACCTCCGGCACGCAGGCGACCGTAACCGTCCCCGACGGCAAGCTGTCCGACGGGTGGCTGGTGCGCTGGCGCGCCCGCGCCGTCACCGCTGGCGGTACCTCCGCCTGGTCGGACTGGCAGCAGCTGACCGTGACCGACGGCTCGCTCATCCCGGTCGTAGGCAACCCCCGCACCCGCCCTGCCAACAACGGCACGACGATCACGTTGACTCCCGCCCTGCTGGCCACCGTCAGCTCGGCGCAGGGCGGGCAGCTCGGCGCCGAATTCGAAGTCGAGCACGACCCCGCCGACACGCAGCATGGCACCGGCCAGATCTGGACCACTTCTGTCAACGGGGTGACCTCCGGCAACGACGCCACGGTCACCATCCCTGCCGGCACTCTCAGCAACGGGTGGAAGGTTCGCTGGCGCGCCCGCGCTGTCAAGAACGGCATCGACTCGGACTGGACCGCCTGGCAATCGGTCACCGTCAGCGTGCCGAACCACTACGACACGACCTTCGAGTACGACCGCGACGGACAGACGGTCAAGCTGATCGACGCCAACGGCAATGTCAGCACTTTCACTTATGACCTACTCGGCCGCCGCACCGCATCCCACGACCCCGACGCGGGCGACTCCCAGCAGGCCTACGACGATGCTGACCACCTGCTGTGGTCGACCAACGGCAAGGGCCAGAAGGTCTCCTACTCCTACGATGACATCGGCAGGAAGACCGCCGTGTGGTCCGGGGAGCCCAACAGCGGCACCAAGCTGGCCGAGTGGGTCTACGACACGGTCACCACTAATGGGAAGGGGGAACTCACTTCCGCGACCCGGTACCTCGGCGGCAACGCCTACGTGGACACCATCACCGGCTACGACGAGATGGGCCGGCCCACCGGCTCCACGCTGACCATCCCCTCGTCCGAAGGGCTAATGGCCGGCACCTACACCTTCGCCACCACCTACACCACCACCGGGCAGGTAGCCACCTACACCATGCCCGCCGCCGGCGGCCTCCCCACCGAGACCCTCACCTCCACCTACACCGACCTGGACCTCCCCTCCCGGATGACCAGTGGTCTGGGCGGAGGGTTCACCTACATCGACTCCACCACCTACTCCGGCACCGGACGCCTGACCGACCGCGCCTATGGAGCAGGCGGGAAGATCAGGCGGCACCTGGACTGGGACCCGAACACCGGGCGAATCAAAAGCGTCACCACCACGACCAAGGCCGACACCAGCGGCCCCGTAACGGCGCAGGACGACCGCTACACCTACGACCTCTCCGACGAGATCACCAAGATCCTCGACGCCGCCGCAGCCAGCGGCGGCAGCACCGGCCAGTACGAATGCTTCACCTACGACGGCCTGCACCGCCTGTCCCAGGCCTGGACCACGACCGCGACCGACTGCGGCCAGGGCACGGCCTCGGCCGACAACCAGGGCATCGACCCCTACGCCCAGTCCTACACCTACGACGGCGCCGGCAATATCACCAGCCTGACCTCCAACGGTCAGGCCGCCATCTACGACTATCCCCAACCGGGAACCGATGCGGTCCGTCCCAACGCGGTCACCGCCATCAGTCGTCCCACCGGCACCGACACCTACGCCTACGACAACGCGGGTCAGCTCACCTCCCGCACCGTCGGCGGCAAGGCCGGCACCTTCACCTGGAACGAACTCGGCCAGCTGGACAAGGCCACTATCGACGGCCAGGACACCACCATGGTGTACGACGCCGACGGCGAACGCCTCATCCGCCGGGCCCCCGGTGGCAAGGCCACCCTGTACCTCGGCTCCATGGAAATCGAGGTCAACGGCGACAGCATCACCGGCAAGCGCTACTACACGGCCTCCGACGGCGCCACCATCGCCATGCGCACCGGCGGTGACGGCGTCACCTGGCTGATGTCCGGCCTGCACGGCTCCACCCAGCTCGCCGTCGACGACACCACCGGCAAAGTCTCCCGCGAACGCTACCTGCCCTATGGTCAGCGCCGCGGTGCCGACGACCTCCCCTTCACTGACCGAGGCTTCCTCGGCAAAACAGAAGACGACTCCACCGGCCTGGACTACCTGTCCGCCCGCTACTACGACCCTGCCATCGCCAAGTTCCTAAACACCGACCCCCTCCTCGACCTCCGCAAACCCCAATGGGCAAACCCCTACGGCTATGCCGGAAACAACCCTATTGGCACGTCCGATCCAACCGGACTTTCCCCGGAGCCTGAAAATTGCAAGGCCAACCCAAGTCAGCTCTGCCTCGAATGGATGACCACCCACAAGTTGGTTAATGGCCACTGGGTGGAAACCGGCTTTGGCTCTATCGATCTGAAATTGCCGGCAGGTGTAGATAAAGATAAATTTACAAAAGAGTGGGTAAAGAGGTATCACGATCAGGTCCTTGGTTCTCCAGGCATTCACTACCCCGGCATTCAGCAATCAGAAGAGTATGCACTCGCCCTAAGCATTTGCTGGGATATAGGATGTCCGAAATCGTTCATCGGTTACCTCCTGAATGGCTTTCATGCTAATAACAGCGCCATAGGAATGTATGACGGCGATGACCGTACTATCGGCAGCAACTACCGTTATGGACGTAACTCGGGTCGTTTCGGCAAGGGCAAGCTAGGCTGCAATAGCTTCGTCCCCGGCACCGAAATCCTCATGGCCGACGGCAGTCACAAGCCCATCGAAGAGGTAGGAATCGGTGACGAAGTCCTGGCCGCCGACCCAGTTATCGGGGAAGTGCTGGCTGAGCCGGTCCTCAATGTCATCGAGGGTAGGGGCGACAAGGATCTCATTAAAATTACCGTCGATATCGACGGTCCGAGCGGCGATAAGACGGGTGTCATTCTCGCCACCGACCAGCACCCGTTCTGGTCCGAGGACCAAGGGCACTGGGTCAACGCTAAGCACCTCGACCCTGGAACATGGCTTCGTACAGCTGCCGGCACTCACGTCCAGATCACTGCAGTCAAGAGCTGGACTGCCCACGATCAGGAGGTGCACAACCTCACGATCGCGGCTGTTCATACGTACTTCGTAGTAGTCGACAACACGCCGATCTTGGTGCACAATGCACCTTGCCGGCCGGGAACAAAGTTCAATGTACCAGCCCAGCCTGGTGTCTATGTCATTCACTTCAAGGACGGCAGCAAATATGTAGGAAGCGCTACCAAGAGCATGCGAGATAGGACCAACAAGTCTATGAGTTCAAGGCATGCAGTCAGGAAAGCGGGCTATACAATGGACGATATAGTCAACGTAACCTACTTCAACGTGCCTCCCGGAACGAGTAAGACTGCCCTTCGCCGCATGGAGCAGACTGTGATGGAAGGCATGAAGCTGCAAGGATTTCGCCTTGTAAATCTTAGAGACCCCGAAATAGCCGTCCCTATGGGCGGTTACTACTAATGACTTGGATGCCGAGGTGAATGAATGGGGACCTGGGGTTCGGGGCCGTTCGACAGCGACACTGCCGAGGACTTCCTAGAGGAACTAGAGGATCAGTCCGCGATGGAGCGGCTGACCACTCTGCAACGCATCTTCGGTACTGCCGTGGAGGCACCCGGTAGTTCGACCATCGAGGTGCTACCTGAGGAGGTGACAGCCGCTGCCGCCGTCGTCGCAGCCAATATGCCAACAGGGAGGAATCTATCTTGGAATGAGAATGAGGATTATGCCATCACGGAATGGCTGGACAAGCCAATCCCGCCTGATCTTGCCATCGCAGCTGCGCAAGCAATGGAAGTAACGTTTCCCCCAGATGGTTGGTACTGGCGAAGCTGGAAGAAAGACGAGGATAGAACGGCGGCACAGACTATTATGGAAACACTGCTATCCGTGCTGCGTGCCCATACTGGGTAGCGAACGCACAGGTCAACTGTTCTCGACTGTCGAGCCGGGAGTCAAAGGGTTGCCTTCGGGCAAGTTCTGTGATTGGGTTTTAAACCCATCGCAGGCAGTGTGCGGGTGGCCGCCCAGTACGGCGGTGTGACTGGCGTCCCGCCCTTTCTCGCGTCGAATCATCTAAATCTGTGCTCGCGAACCGACGCCTGAGGATCGTCTATCCATAAGGTCGAGCTGGCCTTTCAGGGTGTCATTGTCCAACTCGATGAGCTGCGGATCGGTTTGAGGTGCTGCTCGCTTGAGGTGCTGCTCGCCGGGGCGGGGTGTGCAGTTGCGGTAGGACGCGCGGCAGCCGCACCTCTCGTTCGGCTAGGTAGGCGTCCAGCTCGCCGGAGACGTACCCCCTTGTCCGGGACGATCAGTGCGATCAGGTGCCGGTGTCACCTCGCCTACTTCATGGAAGCACACTTCCCGGAACTACTCAGCGGCGGGCATAAGCCAACCCGCCACATTGGGTTGTTACGCATGACGCCCGTCACATGTACGGAGCTGGACAGATCAGCGATGTCTCGAGCCAACTGGTCATGCCGAGGGACATGGACAGCCCGGACCAAGTCGCGGTGCCTTGTCCCCCTGCACAGTCGCCGCCCCGGTCACAGGCCCACGCGCAGCATCGGGTTGTTCTTCCACTTGTCGCGATGGCGGATGTACTGCATCACCACCGGGGACTTCTCCGACCACCGGCCGTGCTGGCAGATTCCCGACATCGTTGCGCCGGCGTCGGCCGCGTCCGTGGCCCCGCCGGCGCGCAGGCCATGCGCGGAGTAGCGGTCGGCGTGCGGTAGCTCGGCAGCTCGGGCGGCTTCCTTCACTACCAGGTTGATCGCCTCAGGGGTCATGCGGATACCGTCGCCGCGGCCGGCCCGCCGTACGGGCATGCCGTCGTCGCCGATCGCGCCCGCGATCCGGCCGTTCTTGTCGATCGCGCGGAACACCGGTCCGCTGGTGATGCCGTGTTCTGCGAGGACTTCCAGCCATGCCGACTCGACCCGCACCGGGCAGGTCCCCGGATGAGAGCCGTACGGCAGCGGCACGCTGACGCCGCGAGCGTCGCGGTCGGTCTTCGACATCGCGATGAAGATCTCCAGCCCTTCCCGCAGGAAGGTCAGGTCCCCGATGTTCAGATTGTGCAGCTCGATCCGGCGGGTCATCGCCGCGTACCCGACGGTCAGGATGGCCCGGTTGCGCTGTCCTGCGGGCGTGTCCTCCGGCTGGGCCTCGATCATCGCCCGCAGGATCTCGATGGTGATGGGCAGCGAGCGCCGCGGACGGAAGCCGGCCTTGGCCCGCAGCTTGCGGTAGGCGCGCAGGGCCTCCCGGATCGGCCGGGTGTTCGGCCGCTCGGCGCCCGTGTCGGTGTGAATGGACAAGATCGCCGAGACTGCCCGGTCGACCGTGGCCGGGGCCCGGCCCAGGGTGGTCAGGTAGGCGATGTAATTGAGGACCGTCGCCGTGGTGGCCGGCAGCGGGGATGCGCCGTTGGCGGCGCACCAGTCGGAGAACCTCGCCCAGTCCCCGGTGTAGGCCCGATGGGTGTTGTCCGAGCGGGCCTGCTGGAGCAGTTCGGCGGCCTCGTCGCTCAGGACCTCCTCCACGGCGGCGAGGTCCAGGGGTCGCGGGACGATACGTCCCTCGATAGCCGGTTCTCGCTCCACTTCGCCATGCATGTCCGAATTACCTCAAGATCCTCGAAGCTGATTTCCGATAACATACATTATCGGAATTCAACATCCATCGAATCAAGGGGTAGGGGACTATCGGCGTCTCGAGCTGTGCCGGAGGTCGAACAGCACCGGCAATTCGAAGGGGGACGACATGTCCGGGTTGCTGGCAGGAACTGAGCGACGAGGAACGCTGGCACTTCGCGGGATCATCCTCACGGCCGCTCCGGTAACCCTTGCAAACCTCTGGAGATCGGGGACCCGCCTGATGGTCCTGGCTGCTTTCAGAGACGCGCGATTCAACCCGCTCTACCCCCTCAAGGACGAGCAAGCGGAGCGACGCCTCGGCTGTTACGGCGGGCTGGGCACACGGCTCCCGCCCCCGCTGAACTCCTCCTAAGGTGACTGCTGGACCGACAGCCTTGTCACCGTCGAGGTGCTGCTCGCCCGCCCCGTTCGACTCCGCTGGCGGCGCGGCGCAGACAATCGCGACCCGGAAGGAGGGCAGGCCTCGATGGAGAGGCCTGCCCCTCCTTTTACGACGGGAACGGGACGTCGCCTGGCAACGCTTACTCTCCGGCAAATGCCACGGTGGGCGGCTGCACCGAGCAGGGGATGTTGCTCTCTTCGACCCAGCGCTGAGCGGTCTCCCAGTAGCTCCCCCAGGTGGTGGGGTTCACCGTGCCGTCTGGCCAAATCTGGAGAGCCTCGGCGGCGCCGAAGTTCTGGAACAGCGCGGACGCCAACTCCGCGGCGGCAGCCGTGAGCGGCCGGCCGTCGGCAGCCAGGTCCTCGAGGATGGCCGACGACTCGGCGTAGGCGTTATTGCTGGCATCGCCGTTTCCGATCGAGCGCAGCGCCGCGCCGTGGGTGGCAGGCCAGGTGACCACCTGGATTCCCGCCGGGCCACCCCACTCCTGATGTCTCAACCGTCCACTGATCATCTGGCCCAACTCGGCGTCGTCGGTGTCGTAGGTGAGAACGTCGGCGAGGAGCCGCGCCGAGAGGGTGGCGGTGCCGGTCGTGGCGGTCTTCTCTGTGGCGTGCCGGGCCATCAGGCGCAGCGTGCCGATCATCCAGAGGATGATCTCGGCGTCATGCACCTGATAGGTATTAGAGCCGCTGAGTTTGGCGATGGGGATGGCGATGGACGCAGAGCCGTCGGCGTGGAACTCCGCCCATGCCACGCCGTCCCGGTGTGGCTCGTATCCAATCAGACGCCTGGGCCCGACCGTCTGGTTCGTCAGCATCGGCGACAGAGCGCCGGGCAGGAGGCGGTCGTCGGCGAGGTCGGAACGGAAGTTGGCGAGGGCGGCGTTGTTGATGGTCATGTCGCCGGGCAGGTCGGGCACCATCGAGACGATAAGCACCGGCTGAGGCAGGCTCAGGCCCGACCGCTTAAGGACCAGACGGCGGACCACGTCGGCTTCAACCTGGGTCAGGCGAGCGGCCCGGTTGGCGAGGCCGGTGAAGCGCCGCTGGTAGGCAACGTAAACCTCAGACTCGGACAGCCAGACCTTCCGGGCGCCGACTCGGCGCGGCCATTTGGTCACGCCGCTGTTCGCGTTGATGATCACGGCGTGAGGCGCGCGAGGGCTCGGCGGGACGGCGATCAGGATCAAACCGGTGCCGGGAGTGTCGGGGTCTTCTAGAGGGACGACGTCAAACAGCGGCAGCGGGGACACCTTGGCCGCGACGGCGTCGGTGTAAATCCGCAGGGTCTTCTCCGACAGGTCCACCCTGAGAGCTTTGGACGGGACCAGGTCCACTTCGGCCATGCCGACGACGATGACGCCGCCGATGTGGTTGGCGAAGGTTGCGACGTCGATGGCGATTGAGTCCGCGGCGGAGTCTCCGGTGGCCTTATCTGCCTCGTATTTGATTTTGTAGTCGAGGTCTTCGGCTTCGGCGGCGGCCGGGTTGTTCTCCAGGGCTGCCCAGTCTGCGAAGGTGGAACTGGCGAGGGGCACGCCGAGAAGGGCGTCGAGTCGGCGGGAGCGGTAACGCAAGGGGGGTGGGCTCCTACGTCGTTGGAGGACGTCAGGTCTGGCGATCTGACGTGATCCACAGTAGAGAAGGACCGGCCGAAAGTAGGAGAAGACCGGATCCGTGACGGGGAAGAGCCGGTGTGAACGCTCCGCTGGTTGCAGGACCGGAGCACGTAGCTGGTCATCTGTTCGACTTCGGGCTTGGAAGGTGCCAGGTCGCTGCACACCAAGGCGTGGCTGATCGAGCTGACTTCGAGTTGATCAACTAGCGGTAAGTGAGCTTATCGCTAGTTGATCAATGGTGGTAGGGGCCACGCCCGCGGTACCCCCGCACGTTGCGCGGAAGCAGTCGGACCCCGATGGCCCTAGTGATCACTCTCGCAGGGCCTCGGGGAGGACGAACGGCGCCAGGGGAAGCGCCTCGGATGCCAAGCCTGGACCGGTGTCCGCCTCTAGACCCCGCCCGGGAGGAGGGGCGAATTGGCCCTACCCGCGAGCGCGCCCGGTGACCAGGAACCCGCTCTCCTCCCCATCAGGCTCGACACGGAATCCGAGCACGCGCAGGAGATCGCGGAGCGTATCGTTCATCACGTTCTGCACGTCGTCGAACACCCGATAGCCGCGCACGTGAAGGTGGGCTTGCCGGTCGTGCTGAGCCCAGACGACGGTGTAGCCGTCTGCCTGCCATGCGCGGCCGACGTACACACCGCCGAGCGAGCTTTGGCGGTCGCTGTCGTACAGCGGCAGACCGGCCTCGAATACTGCACTGGCAATCTCCGCGGCCAGCACAACCTGCGGGCTGCGGTCGCCTGCCAGCCAGCGGTGGCCGAGGGAACCGGGGATGCGTTCCAACTGCTCGGCCAGGTGCGCCTGCCACGCTCGTTCCTCTGCAGTCTCACGATCGAGGAGAGCAGGGTGCGCTTTCCCTGCCTCATATGCGTCACCGTGCATGGTGACGCCGAGGCAGGCGGCGAGGACGTCGGTGATCACCATGGTCATCACGTCCTGGACGGCATGGAAGCGCCCGTCGAGTTCAGAGGCTCTGAAGATGGCACGACGGTGCTGAGACCAGGTGACGGAAATGCTGTCCTGTGCCGGTGCGACACACGCTCCGCCGAGCGGACTATGACCTTCGCAGTCATGCAGCGGCAGGCCCACCTCGACCAAGGCGGTGGCGACGGCAACTGCCCCCGCCACCTCGAGGGACCGGTCGCCCGCCAGCCACCTCTTGCCGAGGGAGCCGGGGATGCGTTCCAATTGCTCGGCCAGGTGCGCCTCCCACGCCCGATCCTCGGGACTGGGCCGTTCGTCGAAGGTGCCGTCGGCGCGAGGCGACCCGTACGCGGATCGCAAACGGCTGATCGCTTCATCGTCGTCGACGTACTCGGGCGGCAGGTCGCAACAGTCGGCTTCGCCGCGATCCTCAAACGGGCCCGCGACGACCCGCTGCCCGTCAACCACCCACCAGCCCGGCGGCATCACGCCACCCTCTGCGTCGTCGGGACGACCAGGGCTGAAGCGTTCTCAGGTTGTGAGACCGAGTAGCTGAAGTCCATCCGCGGGGTGGCTGCGGTAGTGGTCGGTGGCGGCAGCGATGTTGGTCCAGCCGATCAGGCGGGCCAGGCCGATGGCCAGATTGCGGAGGCTCGCCATGATCCGGGGTGCGGCACCGGTCCTCATCTTGCAGGCGTCTTCGCGGTAGGTGACGTCGCGGATGTGGTGCAGGGCTTCGATGCTCCAGTGGCCGCGGATCAGTCCGGCGAGGTGGGGATGGGTGATCCGGCCGGGGGGCAGGCTGGTGATGGCGTAGATGGTGACGATGGTGGTCTTCCCGGTGGCGTGGTCGGTGCGGCGTCGTTTGACCTGGATGGCCTGGGCGGCGTGAGGGAAGGGCAGGCCCGGGCGGACGGTGCAGATCTTCATGCGGCGGATCTCGCGGCGTCCGTGCCCCGTCTCGTCGGTGCGGTCGTTGAGGATGGCCTCGCGCCAGGGCAGAGCCTTGAGCCGGCGCAGCAGCGTGGGCTGGTTGCCCTTGACGATGAACACGTAGTGCTCTCCGGCCGCGACGATCTGGCGGGCGTGCTCGTGCTGGGTGTGCAGGGCGTCGGCGGTGATGACCACGCTGGTGAGGTCGAGCCCGGACAGCAGGGGCGTGAACGTGGGGATCTCGTTGCTTTTGGCTGCGACCTGGGCTTGAGCCATCACCGTCTGGGTGTCGTGGCGGGTGGCGGCCAGCAGGTGGGTGGTGCCGTTGCCGGTGCGGCTGCCGCGCAGGGTTTTGCCGTCCACGGCCAGGCCGAGTAGCGCCGTTGTGCCGTTCGTGCCGGTCACTGGTGGCGCGGCGGCCAGCCTGGACAGGAAGGCGCAGGTCGCAGCGTCGAAGGCGTCGCCGTCCAGGCGGGCCAGCAGCCGTCCCAAGGTGGAGGCGGCCAGCCGTGCGGTGACCGGCAGACCGATCCGGGTGCGCAGCTCGGGATCGTATCCGGCGATGAACCGGGTGATCTTCGCCAGGGAGGTCGCTCCGCCGAGTACGGCGAGCAGGGCTAAGGCGAGTAGCGGGCCGAGTCGGTAGCGGCGCCCGCGGCGGCTGCGGGGGTCGGGTACGGCATCCAGCACCTCGGCCAGGGCGGGCAGGTCGGACAGCGGATCGGAGATGGTGACGTGCTCCAGGTGGCGGGAGAGCACGTCGATCGGGGATGATGGCACGCGAACGCGGCCCCTGTTCTTGATCGACTGGCTAGACACCGACGATCATGAGGGGTCGCGTTTGTCATCTCCGCACCAGGGTGCCCTCAACCACCCGCCCGTCCCAGAGGTGCGACCATCTCACCAGCCGAGAACGCTCGAGCCCTGTCGGGACGACGGACCCAACGCGCGGAAAAGACATCACGGCACGCATACGCCCGCTGGTGGGAAGCGCCGAGGAGGCGAGGAGTTCGGCCGGGACGTGAGGCGGCCCCTGCCCGTGACCGCGTAGCTCGACGGAGCCGTCACCGGTGCAGGAAATCATCTGCCGGAGCGTCTCATCGGCCCTGACTGCGCTGTGCCGCCTGCCACCGCCGAGGGCGTGCATGCACGCTGTCCCCGCTGTAGGCGGGACGGCCGTGCCGGCGCCGAGCCTTCGCTGTAGCGCGCACAGCTCGATCTGGGTCGGGTCCGTCGTCACGGCTGACAAAGCACCTCATTCGCGTCACGGCATGCGGCCCCCAGCCTACGGGGCTTGCAGGTCGGGAGGGCCACACTTGCGGCGGTACCCATCACGTTCCCTGCGCCGCGAGGTTGCCACATGGGGCTGCCGCTACATGGACGGCTCGAACGCCTCGTCTCAAAGGGCGCCACCATCAGGTTCGCCGAGGTCGGCCGGTGCTGGATCTCCTCGGCCTGCGCGGGCGTCGTTCCCGGCCGCTGACCCGCGTTCATTTCGGCCCGGCGAACCCACATGCGCACCGTCTCCGCCGCGCCGATACGCCGATTCGCCGCGACCGCTTTCATCGCAGCCCACTGCATGGGGTCGTTCCGAGACCGATCTCAGCGACCATGCGTACCGCGCGCTCGCGAAGTGCTGCCGGGTGGGGACGGACGCGCCATTACCCGATCACCTCAGGGAATCGAGCCTCCACCAGGCCCAGAGCGCATGAGCGATGGCGCTGTTGTGTTCTCTGAGCGTTCAGCCGTACCAGGTGACTTGAATGATCTCCACCAAGCGCCGGTACTCGATGATCAGGTACGCGACCATGCCTCGACCGCCGTCGCCAAAGGTCCGCGTCCGCATCGGGGCGTCTGGCCGTTCTCCCACGAAGGGGTTGCCGTTCCACGGCGCGACTTGAAGGAACACGATCGCTTCGTGGAACGCCGCGAGCGCTTCTGCAGGCAGGGCGGCGATCTGCTCGTCTACCTGCTTGCTGATGCCGACCGTGTACATCTAGAGATCGAGTTCCACGCCGAGCACGGATGCCCGTTCGGCAAGGACCTCCCGCAACGGCCTGCCCGGAACATATTCGCCACGTTCGATCTGCTCCTGGATACGAGCACCCCGTTCCAGGACCGCTTCGTACTCCCCAGTCGCCTTCATCCTGGCCATGTGCCACCAGTGCGCGAGCAGAGCGTTCACCGGCGCGAGGTCCAGTTCCTCGGTGGCCTTGGCCATGGCCCGCCGATAGTCCCTGTCGAAGTACTCGCGGTCGGCAGGAGGCAGGCACGCGCGAATATTGCGCGGAGTCCGGTCGGCCTGCAGGGATTCCACGATCTGTTCAGGCGTCCGGACACTGAGCAAGTCGTGTGGCTCGGCGGTCATGCCGTTACCTCCTCAGCTCACAGGTGTCCTGACTCAGCACGCGAGTCGCGACATCTCGCAACAAGCCTAGCCGTCGTGGGTCGGCAAATCGCCGCTCAGTAGAGCCAGGGTCCGGGGAAGGCTAGTCTCCCTGCCTCGAGCGGGTGACGGTCCAGCTGTTGGCCCCGGCTGCGTACTGCCGGATCCAGTCCTTGGCCGTTTCGTGTCGCCTCAGGCCGCTCGTGATCGCTCAGTCGCCGGCTGTCCGCTGCACCTGCTCGATGATCTCGGCACGTGCCGCATCGCACACCCCATACAGCGCCACCCGTACGCCATTCGCGCGTTCTTCCTCCAACTGCATCGATCGGGTGATCTGATGCGGCCCGCCGTGCCAGCTGCAGCTGCCTCGACGAGGGGCCGAGCCGGCCTTGTGACGCTCGGGACGGTACTCCTCATCGGAGACGATTCGCATTACGGTCGGCATCGCCATGGGTTCGACCCTTCTGCGGATAGGGTTCCGGCCGGTTCGCTGCCGACGATCCAAGAACCGTTGTCCGGCGTCAACCTGCTCCGCCTCCTGCCTCCGATAAATGGCCCTCCCGGCGAGGACGGCACCTTTTGGTGTGAAGCGCGGCGAAACGCCAGGAGGCTGCCCGCTGGACAAACCGGCGGACCGGAACCGAGGCGAGCAGCCTTCGAGTCGCGCGATGTGCGGTCGCCCCCTAGGTCTGGTGCAGAGGGTCGGACGGGTCCTCCTCGAGCTCTCGGTCTTCGCCGGGCCTGGTGTCCGGGCGTGGTCACGCCTGAGGCGTCACCCCCTGTTCCGGCGGCTGACTATGCGCCGGCTTAGCCCATCGCCGCAACCCGGGTTCTCGCCCGCGTGTCACCGCGGCCGCGGTGGGCGAGTGGCGGGATTTCAAGATCTTTTGCTGCGCGAAACATCTTGAAATCCCGCCACCACCCGGGTTGCAGCTCCGGTCACGCCGTCGCGTCGTCCGCTCCTCGCCGGAACGGGGACACCGCCGCAGGGCGGCTCCCCCCGGCCTCAGACACCAGGCCCCCATCCGGGGGCCGCCGATGAGGGGGAGGACCCGTGCTCGACATTCACATCAGCCTGACCGGCAGGATCGCCTACGATCCACGCTTTTTCGCCTCCGATCATGAGGCGCCGGCCATGTGGTCGGCGGTGCTGGAGGTCAACGGGCCGCCCACCCCGCGCCGCGACGGCTCGACCTACGTCCCCACACGTCAGGTGGAGGTCGTCGTCTACGGGGTCGCCGCGATCCGGGCTCACGAGTCCTACCGCAAGGGCCACCTGGTCATGGCGCACGGCTGCGACCTGATGCCCCGCACCTACGAGACCAAGAACCGCGAGGGCAAGCCGGTCGTGCGAGCGGCGGTCAAGGTGATCGCCACCGATCTGGGGCTGGCCACCCGCTACAGCCCGGTCCGCGAAGAGCCCGCCGTCTGGCCGGTCGCCGCCGCACCCCGGCGTCTGGCCCAGGGCGCCTCCGCAGCCGTCGACGGGCCCGCGACCCCGCTGGCCGCCTGACCTGCGGGCGGCCCTGGACCGGGCCGCCCGCCCCCCGTCACCGGCACAGATGCGTCGCGCCGCGGCGTGCCGAGACCGGCACGCCATCGGCCCTTCCCCTCTTGTTCCTGTGCCGCTACATCAAGAAGGAGCTCGTATGCCCGCAACAGCCGACTGGGAGAACGGTCTGCGCGAGGCCGGCAATGTTCGCCTCGCCCGGATCCCCCTGCACCTGCTCGATCATCATCCCGGGAACGTCCGGGCCGACTACGCGCTGACCGACGCGTTCTGCAAGTCCCTGGCTGCCGAGCAGCAGGTCGCCGTCCATGTCGTTCCGATCCCCGATGACCATCTGCGGGGTGAGGGGGAGGAGTGCTACCGGTTCTGGGTGACGAAGGGGAACCGGCGCCTGGCCGCCGCCCGCCACCAGCAGCTGTCCGACCTGTTGTGCCTAATCGACCTGGGCAAGGCCGGTGACCGCGCCGGCCAGTTCATCGACATGGTGGTCGAGAACGACGACGACTACCGGCGCGGGCTGACCGCGTTCGAGCAGGCACAGGCGCTGTTCGCAGCGCATGAGGCCGGGGCCAGCCGTACCCGCATCCGCAAACTCACCGGCCGCACCCGCGAAGAGGTCGCGGGGGCCATCACCGCGGGACGGCTGTCGGCGACGACCCGTCAGGCCGCCCGGGAGATGGACTACGCCTGGACGCTGGAGGACCTGGCGCTGCTGACCGAGTTCGACGGCGACGAAGACGCGCTGGCGGAGATCCACCAGAGGGTCGGCTGGGGACACAAGGTCCGCTACGCGGTCGAGTACATACGCACCGAGCGGGCCGAGGCGGCCCAACGCGCCCAGGTGCGCGCCGAGCTGGAACAGGCCGGGATCCGCGTGAGCGACGACATCCCGTCCGGGGCGCTCACCCTCACCCGCCTGGCCGATGTCGTCGAAGGCTTCGACCCCGACACGCACACCACCTGCGAGGGGCACGGGGTGTTCCTGCGCAGCCGGGGCACTGCCACGCCACTGGCCTACTGCACCAGCCCGCAGCAGCACGGCTACGCGCCGCCGGAAACACCGTCAGCACCGGGCGCTCCCGCCGTCGGATCGACCGCGCCGGCCACGGCCAACGAGCTCGAGCGGAAGCTGGTCATCGAGGGCAACCGGGCATGGAAGGCCAGCGCGACCGTGCGGCAAGAGTGGGTTGCGGGCCTGCTGGCCCGCGCCACTGCACCCAAACCGGTGCTGGCCTGGGTCGCCCGGCAACTGCTGGAGATGCCCACCCCGTTGCGGGACAAGCTCACCGGCGCCCGGCACACCACCCTGTGGGCGAAGCTGACCGGCAACATCGATGCGGCGAGCACGGCCGCGGTCCGGCCGGGGCGGCTGCCGCTGCTGGCCCTGGCACCGATCGCCGTCGCCTATGAGCACCAGATGACCGTCCCGGACTCGGCCCGCTACATCTGGCGGCACGACCGGACCGGTGCGGTCAGCCGCTCGGACACACGGGCCTATCTGTCCCTGCTGGTCGAGCTCGGTTATCAGCCGACACCGATCGAGCAGGCGATCGTCGACGGGCTCCCGTACCGCGATGACGCCCCCGCCGAGGAGCTCGAGCCCGAGCAGGCGCCCGACGCCGGCGAACCGCCGCACGAGCCCGCCGCGGAGGAGACGAGCACCGCCGTGCCGGCGGACGCCTACGCCGGGGCAGACCCACAGACCGATCCCGACGCCGGCGACGGTGCCCCGTACTCGGCGGCCGCCTGACCCGCTCGCCCCACCACTCCACCGCAACTGGACCCGATAGGCCCGGCCACCAGGCCGGGCCTTCCTCTTACCTACCGGAAGGAATCGCTGATGAGCACCGTTGTCCCCGTTCCGCTGACCGCCCGCAACGCGGGCCTGGCCGAGCTGCACGCGCTGCTGCGCGACCAGCACGCCCGCAAGGTCGACGTCCCGGTCACCGCCGCGCAGATCCGCGCGTCCGGCACGCACCTGCAGCTGATCGACACCCCGCCCGTACTGTCGGAGGCCGGGGTGAGCGACAGCACCGGCCTGTACCTGCCGACCGAGATCTGCGACCAGGGCCTGGCCGACAAGCTCGGCATCCCCCTGCCGTATCTTCGGCGCCTGCGCGCCCACCAGCCCGCCCTGTACGAGGCCAACGTCAACACCTGGCTGCGCTCCGACGACCGCCGCTTCCTGCTGCGCAGCCTGCGCGGCACCGGTGACGCCCCCGGCGTCGCGCGGGCCTTCCTGTCCGACCGCTACAAGATCATCGACAACCTGGACGTGCTCATGGCCGCCCTGGACGGCGTACGGCTGGCCGGGGTCGACATCGACATCGACGGCTGCGACCTGACCGAACGGCGCATGTATGTGCGGGTGGTGTGCGAGCAGGTCGCCGCCCTGGCACCCGAGCTGCTGAAGAATTACCGCAGCCCGTTCACCGGCGCCGCCGGCGCCGACAACCCGCTGGTGTTCGCCGGATTCGTGATCAGCAACAGCGAGACCGGCTGCGGCGCGTTCACCATCACCCCGCGCCTGCTGGTGCAGGTCTGCCGCAACGGCATGACCATCACCGCCGACGCCCACCGCCACGTCCACCTCGGCGGCCGACTCGACGACGGCGGCGCGGTCCGCTGGAGCAGCGACACCCAGGACAAGAACCTGCAGCTGATCACCGCCCAGACCCGCGACGCCATCACCACCTTCCTCGACACCGACTACCTCACCACCAAAATCCGCGAACTAACCGCCGCCGCCGGGGCCGAAATCGCCGACCCCGATAAGACCATCCAGGCGGTCACCAGCAAGCTGCGCTTCACGGAAGACCAGCAGCGCGAGATCCTGCGCCACTTCATCCGCGGCGGCGACCTCACAGCGGGTGGCGTGATGCACGCCGTCACCAGCGTCGCCCAGACCCTCGACGACGCCGACACCGCCCACGAAATGGAGGCCCAAGCGATGCGCGTCCTGCACCTGGCCGCCGCCGGCGCCTGAGCACCCACCCCCGCCTCTGCGGCAAGAGTGCGGGGCCGCATCGACGCGGCCGTGCACGGCCGGGGGACGGATCGGCGGCAGACCGTGTGTCGAGGAGCCATGTCCTCCCGCGTCCCTTGTTATGCCGGGTTCAGCCGTGCCCAGTGTTCTGGTCGGTCAGTGTCGCAGGCGCGGTCGTTCACGCAACCGGGCTTTCGCTCCGCTCACCCCGCGCCTACAAGATCTTTTGCTGTCGCAAAACATCTTGCACGCGCGGGCCGCCCGGTTGCCCTCCCTCCCTTCCGCCTGCGGGTCCTCCCCCACCAGAACACGGCACGGACCCCGGCACGGGTCCCGGCGACAAGGAGCAGGACATGACCCTCACCCTCGACACCCCCCTCGGCCTGACCGACCTGAGCACCTGCGGCCGCTGCGGCCAGACGACCCAGATCGAGCAGCTGTTCCGCTGCACCAGCAACAGCTGGAGCTGCCACGACTGCATCACCGAGGCCATCGAGACCCACCGCCTGGCGACCGTCGCCGGCCGGAAGGCGTAGCGGCCCGGCATCGGCGCGGGGGCACACGTCCCCGCGCCCTCACGCATCCGACCCTTATGAATGGAGAAGACTCCATGGCCAACGAGACCACCATCGCCATTGTCGGCAACCTCGTCGACGACCCCGAATTCCGCTTCACCACAGGCGGCCACGCCGTCGTGCGCTTCCGGGTGGCGTCGACGCCCCGCTACCAGGACCGTCAGACGGGGGAGTGGAAGGACGGCACCAGCCTGTACCTGACCTGCACCGCCTGGCGCGAACTCGGCGAGCACATCGCCGAATCCCTCCAGCGCGGCAAGCGCGTCATTGTCCAAGGCCGCCTGCGCCAGCGCAGCTACGAGACCGACACCGGCGACAAGCGCACCGTCTACGAACTCGAGGCCGACGAGGTCGGCCCCTCCCTCCGCTTCGCCACCGCAACGGTCACCAAGGTCAAGGCCCCGCCGATCGCCGATCTACAAGATCAGCAGCCCTGGCCGACACCCGCCGCCGCGTGATAACCCTGCTCGCGGTGAGTCCCACGCTGCCCAAGTCAGGGCAGGGGTTCGACCTTGACGCCCGGCGCCACGATGCGCAGGTCGACCATGCGGTCGCTCACAACCGGCCAGCCATAATGGACCCCACACCAGGCCATATGCGCGAGCGTGGCGTCAGCCGCGCCGAGGTCGGCAAGCGCACGCCGAGAGCGTCGGATTAAAAGTGGATCGCCATTTCGCGGACCAAGAACACGCTGACCTGCGCGTGATCGCGCGGTCCCTCTCGATTGCGGGAAGATCATTCCGCGCACGTTCCGGATCTTGTGTTGTATGACGGCCAGGAGTGGCCGATTCGTGGTGGGCGTTGACTCAGTAGCGGTGGCCAGGCCAGTGAGGGTCCTCCCAGCGGGCGGGGCCGGCAAGGCTGAGCAGTCGTATCCGGTGAAGCAGCTCTACGGGAGCGTTCCTGGCATGGAGTCGGGCAGGGGCGTGACGAATCAGCCAGGCCGCCAACTCGGTACGCATCTCTTCCTCGTTGTCCCAGCCTCCCCACGGGAGTTGATCTCCCAGCAAGTCGTACTCCCAGTGCGTCACCGCTTCGGCGATGTGCTGGTCGGCCACGGCGCACGTCTGCGCCTCCCAGACGTGCAGCCATGGGCTGAGCGTGGCAGAGGCTTCGGCACACAGAGCGAGGACTTCGTGCGCAGGCACAGCAGGATCCGTGTCAATGAGAGTGTGGGCCCACCAGGCGTTCAGGAATTCCCGTACCGCTGCGGTCTGCTCGGCAGGCCACTGCTGCCACTGGCCGCGAGCGAATGCACGTCCGACCTCCTCCATACCGAAGAGAGGCTCGACGAGGCCCCTGACCAGGGCCCTCGACAATTGAGGCAGAATACGGCGCAACACCGATGCATGGTCACTCCAGTCGGTGGCCTGCCACGTGCGGCGCAGGAGATCGAGGTCCAGCTCCACGTCCGGCACCTTCAACTGCGCGAGCTCTTCGGCGCTGCCCCAGTGGCACTCACAGTTGTGCTCGTCAGGCTGGGCGGTCATGCCATGGAAGGTGACGGCCATGCGGTTCAACGCGGCGTCGAGACGGAACAGTGCGGGTGTTTGGTTGAGATTCATCGGGGGGCGTTCACCTTCGAAGACTCCGGAAGGTTGCGCCGTCCGAAGGTTGCTACTTTAGCGCGAAATCGGTCTCCCCGGTCGGCAGCAAAGGAGATGGAAGCGGCGTTTGGGGCTGGTCACGCGTGACCGTGGTTGCCCCCTCGTCACCCTGGCTAATTGCACGCCAATTGCACGACGATCACGCACACGACCTGCGGCGGTACGCCATGCGCGCGCCCCCGGCCCCTACTCCGCCCCCGTCCTCCTCGTAGCTGCCGACACCCAGGACGGGACCACCGTGTCAAGGGTCAGCGAAGCTGATCGCGTAGCGACGCCGTAGGCGCCCTTGACTCGGCGGGCTCGGCCGGGACACTTGAGCAGAGGAGGACGGCAACACGCTCCCGATCGTTAGAATGTGTGAACCCAGAAGTACCGGCCGACGTTTCATGTGTATGACGCGTAAGCGCTGGGTCGCGTTCGCCGCCTCGGTCACCTTGGTTCTGGCGGCGCTGCTGTGGTGGATGGTCACGGAAAACGACCGGCGGCTCGATGCCCAGATACGGCAGGGTCTTGAACGTTATGAGCAAGCTTTCGCGAGAGATGGCGTCGGTGCTACTCCAACACCTCCTCGGCGGGAGGGATATGGCCGAAGTCTCGGCGTTCTGTCAATCGAGAAGGTGACCGTGCATAAGGACGGACAGACGCTTACCGCTGAGTTTGTTGGGGCCTTGTCCGCTGGAGCTTGTGGCGCGGATTACCCCGCCCGCGCCGTGGAGTCTGAGCATGCGGTTCTGATCGTGGTGGAGGAGCACCCGCACGTGCAGGTGGGGGCACGGGCCTGCACCGCTGTGGGAATCCTCAACCAGGTGACCGTACGGCTCAGCCGTCCCTTGGGTGAGCGTGCGGTGCTGGAGGCCGAAAGAGGGATGCCAGTTCCCTCGACCTCATGAGGTGACAGGGTGCTCGCTACTGGCGGACGGACCGAGCTGCCGGCGGCCGGGACCGGCCCCCAGACATCCCATGCGCTTAGATGTCAAGCTGCGATCTCAGATGTCTTCTTAGGTTCGCCTCCCGCGCGATGCGACCACGCGGTTGCTTCGTCGTATTTGGCGCCCGTTTGAAGGCACCCGTGGAGCGGCCGGTGCCCCTCGTGAGTGAACACGTTGAGCAGGCGCCGCTCGTAGGCAGCGAGGAACGCTCGCCATGCGCGATTGTTCTTGCGGCAACCAGATCCGGTGAATTTAGCGACGGGGAAACCTAACGAGCGGCTCCGATTATCCGACCTTGACATAAGGTCAGTTATCGATCCTCTTGCGGGAGCTTCCCCCTGGGCCCGGGGGATCGAACGCGGACTATTGTCAACGGACTCCCGATAGTGGCTCTGGCACTGATTTCGTGCGTTGACCCGTCTCAGTCGGCGAGGAGGACGCGTTTGCGCAGGAGGTCGGGGTTGGCGCGGCCATACATCTGCCGCTTGAGCATTTTGACGCGGTTGACGTGCCCTTCGACCTTTCCCGAGCTGTGGGGCAGGGTCAGGCCGGCTTTGGCGGCGTCGAAGTCGCGTCGCAGCCCGGTGACGAAGGAGTGCAGTTCCGGCAGGTCATCGGCCTGGACCTGCTTCATCCACTGCTCCAGGCCGTTGCCGGTGAGGTGCATCATCATCTGGGCGAAGGCGCGGACGTGCTCGCGGAGCGCGGCCAGGGCGGGGCAGGCTGCGGTCAAGGTTTGCAGGTGCTGGTGCTCGTCGGCGTCGAGGGTGTCGGGGTGGCGCAGGAACCAGGCGGTGGCCTGGCGGACGGTGGGTGGGGATGGCGGCGGCAGGGCGATGGTGGTCTGGGACCTCCAGGGCCGGACGTACTCACGTACCGACCTGCCTATCCCGCGGTAGCCCATGGCCTTGACCTCCTGAAACAGGTGCTCAGCGTTGGTGCAGCCCTGCTCCCAGCGCTGCCGCAGGTAGCCGGCGTACTCCTCGATCATCTTTGGGCGTTGGCCGGGGCCGTTGTGCACGAGCAACTCCTCCGGACTGCTCGCGCGGGCGAAGCGCCGGACGGTGTTACGGGCCAAGTTCAGCTCGCGGGCGATCTCGCGCAGATCCCGGCCCTGCGCGAGCAGCTCATGGACCAGGGCGTGCCGTTCGCGGGTCCGTTCGGCCAGACGGCCCGACCGCGGCTCGGAGGGAGTGGGCTCGCCTGCAGGCGGGGCCGTGACAGGCGCCGATGCCGTCACCTCGTCCGGCGGGGTGACGACCGCCAGGTCCCGTAAGTGAGCGCGGTGCTTGGTGACCGTGCGCTCGACGGCATCACCCAGGTTGCGCCACATATGCCACCTGTCCGCGACCTGAATCGCCTGCGGGGCACCCCGGGCGGCGCCATCGGCGTAGCAGCCGGCCCTATCCCGGCACACGATCTCCACGCCGGGACGATCGCGCAGCCAGGCGGCAAGCGCATCTGATGAGCGCTCGGGCAGCACGTCGACCGGCCGGCTGGCGGTGATGTCGATCAGGATCGTGCCGTAGGTGCGGCCGCGGCGCAGGGCGAAGTCATCCACACCCAGCACCTGGGGTCCTTCGGTGGGTTCGGGGTCGGGCAGGGATCGGATCATCCGGATCAGCGTCATCCGGTTCACCGCGGCGGCCAAGCGGCAGGTGAGCCGGGAACCCGCCCTGCCGCCCAGGGCCAGGGCGATCGTCTGCAGCAGCGTGCGGAGCGGGACGCTGTAGCGGCCGTAGCGGACGGTCAGCCCGGGCACCTGCTCGGCGAAAGTCGTCGCGGCGCAGTCGTCATTGCCACACCGAAACCGCCGTACCCGCAGGTGAAGCACCGTCTCCTGGCCGCCGACCGCGGTGTCGCACACCCGCCGCTCGTAGCTGCTGTGCACGCGCTGGGAGACCATTCCGCACCGTGAGCATGCCGCCTGCGAAGCGCGGGTCCTGGCCCGGATCCGTACCGACCTGCCCGACCGGCACACCCCGTCTATCTGCAGGCCGGACGGGTGAGGGATGAGAACCGCGAGCATCTCCGAGATCGTCACTCAGCATGATCAGCAAGGCTGGTAGCCGACCGCAGGAAGATCACGAAATTAGTGCCAGAGCCAGTTTTCAGGATCCGCCGACAACTATCAGCTTGGGAATAGGCTACTGATCTTGCGGTGCTGAGCTGGGAAAACAGGGGTGCAGGTCAGGGCTCGCCGAGTGACCGTGAGTGCCCGCGACTCACCACTGATCGCCGTCCGTTCTGGCACGCATCTGGCACGGACGCCGGCTCTCCCTTGTCGGTGTCACAGCAGGCTCGTATGGGCTTGACGTCCTCACGCCGGCTCCCGGCATGATCGTCAGGTGGGCGACTTCGGGATTCGCGGATACAGCCCCGCATGGATGAGCGGGAGTGCAGCGGTCGCCGCCGCCCATGGTCGGAGACTGGCCATGCTGGAAGGGCGGAGGCTGACGCGCGCTCTGCTGGTGTGGGACCTCGACGAGGATGTCTGGTTCCCCGATGGCCTGGTCCTGTTGGACTTCGAGGGCGAGCAGACCGAAATCGTCCACCAGAAGTTCGATGAAATCTCCATCACGTGGAACACGGTCGATCCGGCTCGGCCGCTGGATTGGGCGGGGGAGGGATTCCGGCTGGCATGGCGAGAGGGTGTGCCAGACGAACTGGCGCGATTGCAGGGGCAAAGGCTGCAGGCGGTGGAGCTTCTGACGTGGATAGGGGAGGACATGGCGCAAGGGATGTTAGCCGTCGGGTTCCTCTTCCCGCACAGCCGAGTGACGATTTACAACGCTCTCGATGAGAACGGCATGGAGTTCAGAGACCCTGACCAGCGGTATGCGCGCCAGAGGTTCAGTCTGTAGTGCTCATGATCAACGGGCGAGGCTTATCACCCCTGGAGATTGGAGCGGGTGACGGGAATCGAACCCGCGCTGTCAGCTTGGGAATTGCATGGATCATGGCCCGTAGGGGCGCTGACCTGGGCGTGGAGCCGGTCATGAGTGACCGTGGTCGCCCCCTCGTCCCCCTGGCTAATTGCACGCTAATTGCACGACGATCAGCCCCCGACCTGGGTCTACCACTCCTTACCTTCGGCCTGGCGTTGCTCTATCATGACGCTGATCGCCGCACTTATCGCGTGGAGCACCTTGCGGGCGTGCTCGCGATCGACACCCATGCGGGTCTGGAAGTCCCACTCATCGAGGTGAACGCCGTTGCAAATCTCGTTGAGAGCGTTGTTGACGGCGAGAGCGTCGTCTGGCCCGAGGCTGATCGTGATCGCATCGGCTGTTGCCCTGATGATCTCCACGCACACATTGTGCAGAAGAGAGGGCACCTGCGCACGCCTCGCATCTTCCTGATCACCCCGTCTGCCGTCGACCCGCCCGAAGGGGACCCGGCGGCCTTGGTCTGCTCGGCTTGTCCCGGGTCGATGGCGGGCGGGGTGATCAGGCCCCTACCTCAGCCACCTACGGCCGGCCACGATGAGCGAGGCCTTGGCGATCACCCCGGAGTCGGAGCGCCCCCGCCGGAGGCTTTATCTAGGACTCCTCCGCTACAGCTATGCCGTAGAGATGCCGATGGACTGTGGCATCCTGCTCCAGGATGTGATCGATGGTCTCCCAATAGTCGGATAGCCAGGGATGGACGAGGGCTTCCTCGCGGGTCAGCTTGCGACCGTAGAACGGTTCATCGGGTGCGACTGCGGCGCCCTTGACCAGAGAGCAGGCGGGGGCAGGCTGCCCTTCAACGGGACCGACGCGACATCCGAAGGTGACGCGGTTGGGGCCAGGGCGGCTGACAGGCTCGTCGGGAGCCCAGGCGTCATCGATGATGACATCGATCCAGGCTTCGTGGACTCCGTTGTGGTGGTAGCAAGATGCGTAGTAGATCGCATAGGCGCCGTCGTCGTTGTTGATGAACCCGGTCACGCGATCGAAGGGGGTCTGGCAACAGTCGCAGACGCCGGTTCGGATGTTCCTGTCTGGATCGATTCGCAGTTCCACGCTGGCATTATGGGGCGGCTTGGAGGGGGCGCTGGCGGGGTGCTTGGGATCAGCGGATGCTCTGGGCGCGGGCCCGGGTTGCCGGCGGCCGGGACCGGCCCCCAGGCCGCATGCCCGGCCGCCGAGCGGGCGCAGGGCCGCGAGGCGGCGCGGAGCGCCGCCCTTGATCCTCTACGAGCGCGATTCGGCAGGGAAGGATGCTGAAATCGCTAACCAGACAGAAACCTCATTCTGTTCTGTATAACTGGTAGTAGAGTCTCACCTCCCCTGCGTAACCGACATAGGTAAAATAAGGATGTGGCAAGTCCCGCAAGGATTACCGGTCCGACGCTCGACGTTCTGGAGGCCTTTCTCGCGGCTCGTGCGAGGAATGAGGACCTCCACGGTTGGGCCATTGCCAAAGCCACCGGCCGCTCCAGCCCCACTGTGTACGGCGTACTCGATCGTCTCGAGGATGCCGGATGGGTCGAAGGCGCCTGGGAGGAGCAGGCTCCGGACGTGAACAGGCCCCGGCGGCGGTTGTATCGGCTCACATGCGAGGGCGCGGTACGTGCCTCCGCCTTGCTGGCCGAACGTCGTCCCGGCTCGGTCCTGGGCGTCTTGCGTTCCCCACCTCGGCTGCTGCTCCAGGGCTTGTATGCGGCGTTGGGCGGGAGGCCTCGATGAGCTGGGGCGAGATCGCCTTCGCCGTCGTCTCCGGCCTGCTGATCAACGAGTGCAGCGATGTCGCTCCTTGGATCGCTCGGGCGCTGGCCGTGTGGTCGGCTCGCCTGCGGTACGCGGATAAGGCGCGGGCGCAGATCCGGGCCGAAGAGCTCGCGGCTCTGATCAACGATCGTCCAGGCAAGCTTTTCAAGCTGCTGACGGCACTCGCATTCGTTTTCGTCGGCCTGAGCGGTCTGTGCGTGGGTGCCTGTAGTCGCCTGCGCCCCTCTTCGCTCTCGGCGCAGTTCTTCCGAGACCACGATCGATTCGCACGTTCTCTGGGATGGACCAGAGACGCCACGTGGGTGCGGAGGACCTATCGCGATCCACGGTTTGACACACGGAAGAGCGGTGGCTGAAGCGGCGCCAGCTTCGGCATCCGGGCGGCTGCCTGCGGGAGCCGAGCAGGCCATAGACAGACGCAGATCTTCGGCAGCCATGGGCAACTCATGGCCTAGTACTACATGCCTAGATCGCGTTTGGCGATCGCCTGGTTCCTCTGCGTGACATGGCTGGGGTGTGTGACGGTATCCGCATGCCCCAGCCTTACGACAGCACAGGTGCCGTGACCTCTGCGGATCTGGACGCGTGGCAGTCGGAATTCGAGCGGGTGTGTGCCCGATTCGAGGGTCGATGGTTCCGGACGGAGTCGCGTGCGCATTTCCGGCAGTATCTGCGGGGACTGCTGGCGCCGCTGGCGCGTAAGAACTCCTGGACGATCTCGGAGTTCACCGGTGAGCGCAGGCCCACGGCGATTCAGCGGTTCATCAATCTGACCCCGTGGGATGCCGATGGGCTGCGCGATGAGGTGCGCGCCTACGCGATGGAGCACTTCGCCGACGAACACGCGGTACTGATCGCCGACCCGACCGGGTTCGCCAAGAAGGGCAGGAAATCCGCGGGCGTGCAGCGGCAGTACTCCGGCACGCTGGGCCGGATCGACAACTGCCAGATCGGCGTGTTCCTGGCCTACGCCAACACACGCGGGGACCGGGTGCTGATCGACCGCGAGTTATACCTGCCGGCCGATTCCTGGTGTGCCGATCCGGTGCGGCGGGCCGAGGCGCATGTGCCCGGACAGGTGACCTTCGCCACCCGCCCGCAGCAGGTCGAGGTCATGATCGGCAGGGCGGTGGCGGCCGGGGTGCCATTCGCCTGGTTCGCCGCCGACGAGGAGTTCGGCCAAAACCCGCACCTGCGCGCGTATCTGGAACGCGAGCAGATCGCCTACTGCATGGCCGTCCCGAAGACCACCGACATCACTACCGGTAACGTCTCGGGGGCCAAGGACAACCCCAATCGCGTGGCGCACCTGGCCACGCGATTGAAACCCCACGATTGGCAGCGGCGCGCGTGCGGGATCGGCGCCAAGGGGTTCCGGGTCTACGACTGGGCCGTCATCGGGACGTCCATCCCGCACCACCGCTATGTGATCCGCCGCAATATCGCCGATGGTGAGCTGGCCTACTTCCACTGCTTCGATCCGCGCGGGGATGGGCTGCCGGAACTGGTGCGGGTCATCGGATCGCGGTGGCCGATCGAGGAGTGTTTCGAGGCGGCCAAGCAGGAAGCCGGGCTCGATCAGTATCAGTTCCGGCTCTATCCCGCCTGGTACAGGCACATCACGCTGGCCATGCTGGCGTTGGTGTTTCTCGCCGTTTTACGAGCCGGCGCTAAAAAGGGGACCCATGTCCTGTGGACAACCGCGGTCTCCCGGCAGGACAACATCGGCGAACCCACGCGAACCGTCCCAGGCTGTCGCCCGCGACCGGACCAGACCCGTCAACCGCCTGATCGCCTTGTCCATCGGTGAGGTCCGCCGGCTGTTCAACCTGATCGGCAGCAACGATCACACTGTTGACCTGGGGCTTTACTGGTCGGAGCAGCGCCGCAGCCACCAAGCCCGAGCGCGCAGGCACCACTTCCGGCGGCACCTGCGCCTACAGGTCCTACAGATCTAGCTATGCAGTACTAGATGCTGCCCGTGGACTACGAGCGCCCATTCAGTGAGATCGACACAGGCGATCAGGATGCCCGGATGCCCTGTGCCTGTCGCGTGAGCACTGCGTCCATGCAGATCGGGATACCCTGGCCGAGTTTCACCAGGCGTCGATTGCCGTGATCGAGCGGCGTGCACCGCAACCTTGCTTCTTCCTCGCTCGCCACTCGCCGAGCTTAGCCTGAAGGCCTTGAACGACGAAGACCATCCGCACACCCACAGCTTCACCCAGCTCCTGGACAGCCTCCAACGGCAAGGGCACGCCCTGCTCGTCGGCAGCGCCGAGGAAGACCTGGTGGTGGCCTTCATCCGTGACCTCGATTCCTACAACGAGGGCGGCGACCAGGGGCGCTACCCCACGACCCGTCGCTGGCCACCGTGTGCTGCGCGGACCTGACCCTGCCTCGTGTGCGCGTCGACCGGCTCTATCACTACACCCAATGCCAGCTCACCAACCGCGCGCGATTAGCGCGACTCCACCCCAAAGTGGCCCAGCGCATAGTGAATGGTCTGGCAGGCGTCGATGCAGTGCGCGGCCGCGTGGCCGTCCTGCCCGACGTTCCACAGCCACACCGCCGCCGGACCATACAGCGGCATCAGCTCGGGCGAGGCCCGCGCCATCCCCAAGACCACGTGCTCGAAGTGCATCCGCGCGGGACTGTCCAGTCTTCCCTGGACGGACCCGATGGCGGCGGTCTCGCTAACGACGAGATCGGGCGCGGGTCCGAGCGAGGGCATCGAGGGCGGTGTCGTCGGCGTCGGGGAGGGTGTGGAGGTATTTCTCTGTGGTGGAGATGCTGCCGTGGCCCAGGCGCTCCTTCACCACCTGAAGGTCGGCGCCACCGGCCAGCAGCCACGAGGCGTGGGCGTGGCGGAGGTCGTGCATCTTGACCTTGAACTCCAGACCTGAGGCGGCAAGCGCCGGCCGCCAGATCTGGTCGCGGAACCAGCGACGGGGGATATGCCCGTCGGTGTCCCAGCGGCGTGGTCGGCGGGGGTTGTCCTTGCCGGAGGACCGACGCTCGGCGCGATAAACCGCGTAGGCGTTCTTGCAGTGCGCGCAGCGGCACTTGCCCGCGGAGTACGCGCTGAGCGTGCCATGCCGATACCGCCGTCCGGCAGCGTTCGGCTCGGTCAAGCCCAGGTGCTCTGCAGGCTCCACCTTGGGCTGCGGCGCGGACTCCTCGGGCTCGTAGACGAAGAGCAGGTCGTCTCGCTCCAGCTTGCTGTCTTCGATGTGCTGCGTGAGCTTCGCCGTGATCTGGGGGCTGAGCTTGAAGCGGCGAAACTCCCGGTCCTTCGGGTACTCCTTGATCAGGAATCGCTTTCCTTCTGGATGATGCTTGGGGTTAATCTCGATGACCGTCCGGCTGACCGTGACGATCCGGCTGAGCACGTCGAGGTCCTTGACGCGGAGCTCGGTGAGCTCGCCCCAGCGCATGCCGCTCTCGATGGCGGTCTCGGCCAGGAGCCGAGCTTCCTCGGTGGGCAGTGCGAAGTAGAGCTTGTCGAACTCCTCAGGGGAGACGATGCGTAGCGGCTTCTTCGGCACGGTCGGTGTCTTAACGCCCTTGCATGGGTGTAGTGCGGTGACCTGATCGTTCAGTGCCGTTGTGAAGATGCCGCTGAGGATCGACTTGTTGAGCCGGATGGTGGCGGGGGAGAGGCCGCGGTCCTGCTGGTCCTTCACCCACGCCCGGACGTCGCTGGGCAAAACTTCGATCATGCGCATGGGCCCGAACCAGTCCATGATGTGCGCGTAGATCGAGTACGTGTAGCCCTCGCGGGTCGTGGCCTCCATGACGTGATGAGGTAGCCACTCCTCCTCGACATACCGCCGGAAAGTCTGCTTGCTCCGAGCCGGGTTGCCGGCGCGCCCCTCGTCGAGCTTGGCCTCGGCTCGTTGCCAGGCCTTGTCGGCCTCGCGCTTGCTGCCGAAGGTGCCTGCGGACCGCTGTTCACCGCGCAGGTCTCGATAGAGCGCCGCATAGCGAACCCGGCCCCTGCTGTCGATCCGCTTGCGGGAGAAGCCCATTCCGACCCCCATGATCGTGTCATCGCTGTGTCATCGGATCCGACGTCAGTCGGCGTCATCTCCCGGTACTGCTCGGCATGAAAATCATGCCTCTGACCTGCATAGTAGCGACTGCACTCCCGGGAGTGAGGGAGCCGAATGAACGCGAAAACGCGACTGGGGGTCAAGGGGTCGTGGGTTCAAATCCCGCCGTCCCGACACTGTTCTAGCAGGTCGGAGCCGTGATCACGCAAGGGTGATCACGGCTTTTCTGTTTCTCGTTGCTCGTTTGTTGCTCGGATGAGCCGTCAGTTGCCGACACCCCGCTGACTGGCATTGCCGCAGGCTGTCGCGTGTTCCGGCTCATCGACGTCGGTGCGGGACGCGAATGTTCAAACGGGTAGCTAACAAGCAGGGGTTATTTTTGATCTACGACGTAAAGGCATTCGCTTTCAGGCTCACCCAGGCATCCGGGCGAAGACGACGAGAGTACCCGCAGCAGTTCGAACCGTCGTCGGGCGCTGGGAGCTCTGGCCGCATCAGTCAGGGCGTCCTCGACGGCTTCGAGCGCGGCAGATGGAGCCGAAGGGTGGCGACGAGGTCGAGCTCCTGGCGCTCGGCCTCAGCCACTACGCCGTGGGCCAGGGCGGCCCAGGCGATTGCGGTGCGATAGTCACGGTGCAGCCGGTCCAGGTCGGCTCGGTACGGTCCCAGCGTGGTCGCAAGATTGACAGGAGCGTCGGCCTCCGCAGCGGAAGGGATACGCCGGAGGTATGGCCCTTAAGGGAAGTACGCAATGCGATCACTGGCGGAGTGCAACACGCGGACCGTGATTCAAGCAGGCCGGGTATCCGGCCTGGCCTTCCACCTACCCAAAGCTTCTGAGGCGGCAGACGGGGCGGGATGAGGCGCGTGCCGCCGTGACTCTTCCTCCACGCGACCGCTCCCGTTGAAGCAGCCCCAACGCTGCGGGTCAGCTATCACTCGGTTCGCCTAGGGCCTGTATCGAAGTCGGTTAGGGCATTCGTCGATCGCGGCGATCAGATGGTGGCTTTGTAGCGCACGGCGAGTTTCTCGTAGCGGGTGGCGACAACGGGCGGCGTTTGAGGCGGTTGATGCCGCACTCCACCGCGTGGCGCTGGTCGGGTCATGAACATGCCGTTTCTCCTGAGACGTGGAAGGACACGCGGCACCGAGACCGGAGCAGCGCTCCAACGGCCTCGTCCGGGCGGGAGACACACCCGTCACTTCAAGGCCCTGATCTTACCTGTCGAGGCGCCTATCACTCCTACCGGATCTGACGGTCTCTGGGCATGATTGGATCTTCATCCGGCTGTGCGTGAGTGGGGATGCTGTGAGCAGAAGGACTGAGTATCTGGCGGCGCGGGGACTCGACCCCGAGGGCATCCGGCGCCGGCTTGCGGGTGGCGGCCACCAGGGGTATCCGCGCACGCTGGACGACGACCTGCACGAGGCCGCCTACGAGGGCGTCGCGGAGGCGATCGAGGTGCTCGTCGCGCACGGGGCTGACGTGGAGTCGTCCGGCGTGTGGGGGACGCCGCTGTGGTCCGCGGTGTGCCGAGGGCACCGGGACGCGGTCGCCGCGCTGCTGCGGGCCCACGCGGACCCCTGGCGGCCGGTCGTCGCCGGGCGCTCCGCCGGGGACATCGCGCTGACCGGGCCGCTGGCTGGACTGTTCGCCACTCTGCCCGGCGTTCCCGCCACCGACGCCGGCCTGCTGCGTCTGCAGGCGGAAGCGGACGCCCTCGTCGCCGCGTACGATTCCTGGGAGACCTACTGCGGCGAGGGCGACGGCTTCGCGTTCGTCGCGGGCATCGACGAGGACACCGCCATCCGTCGGCTAGGCCTGGACCCGGCCGGCTGCCCGCTTGCGGACGAGGGCGAGTACATGGACGTCGGCCCATCCCTCGGGGATACCGCACTCTGGCTAGGCCGACCGCCGGGAAGCGCCGGCGTCGTGGTCTACAGCGCCATCAGCTTCGACCCTGCAGCCGAGGAGCTGTGGAGTCCGCTCAGCTCACCGGGCCCGGCCGTCAGCATCGCCACCAACATGATCGTGGACACCACGATCGAGGTCTGGCGGGACGGCGCCGAGATCCGCTATCTGAGGTCGTTGCAGCAGCCCGAAGACGACATGCTCTCCGAGGAGTGGCTGTGCCGCTTCTACGACCACTCACACGGCTCACCCGGCGGACTCGCCCGCGGGCTGGCCCTCGCCACCCTGCTGACCGGCGTCGAGGTGACCGAGGACTGGCTGTTCCACGCCCCCAAACGCCTCGTCATCCTGCCCGAATGACCTGCCCGCCCTAGGGCAGGCGGATCCTTGAGGCGCTGCCTACCGTCCAGAGCCTTGCCCCATAGACACGGCCACGGAAGTGCTTGACGTGCTAGATCGACTACATAAAGTGATTCCCTGCGAGTGATTATCGGGGGGATGTATGAGATCGCGAGCAGGGTGGGTGTCGGTCACGCTGGTCGTCGGGGCGCTGGTTCTGGGCTCGGCCAGAGCGGCGTTGGCGGGGACGCCCGGATGGAACGATGCCTTCGGTGACGGTCGGGTGACAGTGCCCGCCGATCGGTCGATGATCAAAGTGTGCGATGCCAAGGTGGACAACCTGGCTTACAAGGCTGTCTGGCACAACGACAATCCCATCGATGCGCGAAAGCCGTTCGAGGTGCGGGCGCCGCAGGGCGGTTGCGGGACCGACAGTTCCCTGTTCGGATCGGTGAAAGTCTTCAAGCTCTGTCAGGGACAGATCGGTACGGACAAGCGCGTGAAATGGGGTGCCTGCAGGGCGGCGGTGTGGCCCGGCGGTCGCTGACCGACCCCGCATGATGGCCGACCTGAGGTTCGGGGTCACGCACCTGTGCTGCCGCCTCCGAGGGTCTGCTGGATCTCGCCTTGCTTCTGTTCCACCACGGTCTTGATCAGGGTGGCCAAGCCCAGTGCGACGCCGGCGATGATGGCCGTGATGATGACCCACTCGACGGCGGAGGCTCCGCGTGTGGGGGCCGTTCGTGCGCGTTGTATCCGAACGGCGAGGCATGCTCGCAGGTAGATGACCCAGGGGTGGTTCACGCCGCCTCAATATCCTTCAGAGCAGTGCGGATGTGACTGACGGCGGTCTGGGAGTTACCTCGCAGGTCGCCGTCATTCGTGCGCTGATTACTCTTTGCAATATCTTGCAAGCGCATTGTTGCCGATTTTGTCGGTGCGTGAGGCGGAATCGCTCTAGAATCTGGAACTCCGGCCGGTTGATCCACGGTGCCCCTCCGGTTCGCTGTATCGCCTCGCTCGACCACGTTCGCCGTGCTGCCTGCCAGCCAACCCCGGCAGCCAGGCGTGCGTGCCGCTTCTGCCTGACGCGTCCCGTGCTCACGGTTCGATCACAGTTGCCTGTGGCCGCCGAATGTCCGTGCACCGCCGTTATCAGGTGGCCGTCCTCCTTCTCGACCGGTGACCAGCCGGGTTGACGCGAGGGAGGGCGCTGATGACGGAGTACCGGTTCAACTCGCCGCCGGGGTGGCCGGCTCCGCCTTCTGGATGGCGGCCTCCTCCTGGATGGCAGCCGGACCCGTTCTGGCCTCCGCCCCCGGCGGGCTGGCAGTTCTGGGTGGCCGACGCCACGCCCGCTCACGCACCCGTTCCGCCGCCTGCACCTGCTCATACTGGGCCGAACGGTCGTCACGTCATGCCGGTGCGTGAGGCTCCCGTAGTTCCGGTTCCGGAACGTTCCGGCGGCGGGTTGTTCGGTGGCAAGAAGCGGCTGGAAGCGGAGAACGCCCAGCTGCGGGAGTGGGTCGAGCGGCTCGGCGGCTTGGACGCGATGCAGATCACCGCCGCGACCGAGCAACTGCGCGCGGAACAGGTCCGATTGCAGGCGGCGATCGAGGACGCCGATCACCGGCTGCAGGAGATCGAGGCGCAGATCGTGCAGACCGAGGACGTCGCCCTGCTGCAGGAGGCCGGCGTCTATGAGTATCAGCATCCGCTCAGCGACGCGGTCGCGTACAAGGCCAAGCTGGCCGAGGTCAAGGACAAGATCAGGAGTATGGCCCGCGCCGGGCAGGCGGTGCTGGGTGCGACGAACTGGACGGTCAACGGCTCCGCTGCCGAGGGGCGGCGGATGGTGCGGGACTTCTCCAAGCTGATGCTGCGCGCCTACAACGCCGAGGCCGACAACTGCGTACGCACGATGCGGCCGTACAAGCTGCAGTCGGCGATCGACCGGCTGAGCAAGGCCGGCGAGGCCATCGTCAAGCTCGGCAAGACGATGCACATCCACGTCGGCGACGACTACCACCGCTTACGGGTGTACGAGCTGCAGCTGACCGCCGACTACCTGGCCAAGGTCGAGGAGGAAAAGGAACAGGTCCGCGCGCAGCTGGCGAACGGCGACACGGCGGGCGCGGAGGAGCTGAAGGCGAAGCTGGAGGAGATCGGCGCCGCGGTCGCCGATGTGGAGGCGCGCGAGGCCGACATCCGGGCGGGCTATGTGTATGTGATCTCCAATATCGGCGCGTTCGGTGAGAACGTCGTGAAGATCGGCATGACCCGGCGGCTGGAGCCCGAGGACCGGGTGCGTGAGCTGGGGGACGCCTCGGTGCCGTTCAAGTTCGACACCCGCGCGCTGATCTTCAGCGAGGACGCCGTCTCCCTCGAAGGCCGACTCCACGACGAACTGCGCGAGCGGCGGGTCAACAAGGTCAACACTCGCCGTGAGTTCTTCTACGCCACACCAGCGGAGGTCCGCGACCTGCTGGAGAAGATCGCCGGCCAGCACCTGCTGGAGTACCGCGATGTGCCCGAGGCGTTGGAATGGCGGCAGTCGGTGCACGGCGCTGCACCCGCAGTCTGAGGCCCGCAGGGCGGGAGGAGCAGGATATTCGTAATGTCCCATTACCGCTGCATCCGGCGGGATGCAGCGGGGGACATTCGTGATCAGAACCGCCCACTCCCGCCACTGATATGGGGTGGGTTCTGATCGATTGCGACCGGGCGCGGTCGTCGGGGGAGCGGTCACGAGCATGTCCGATGGGGGAGAGGGCGCAGGGTCCAGCACGGGGTCCAGCAAGGTGCGGCAGCGGCGGCGCCAACGCCAGGCGGTGCCGCGGCCGCACGTGGTGAAGTTCGTGCTGACCGATGAGGAGTACGCCGACTTCCGCATGGCCGCGCAACGCCTTGGGCTGGCGCAGGGGGCGTACGCGGCAGAGGCGGCCTTGGCGGCGGCGCGGATGGTGAACCCACCGATGCCCGACCCGCTGCGCGAGGCTCTGATCGAGCTGATGCACGCCGCCGGCCAGGTGCGCCGCATCGGGGTCAACCTCAACCAGGCCGTCGCTGCGCTCAGCGCGACCGGCGCCGAACCCGGCAACCTCGTTCCGTACGCCGCCGCGTGCTTGCGGGCGGTGCAGCGCTTGGACGGAATCGCGGAAGGCGTCCGGAAGGCGATCCGGTGATAGGAAAGGTGATGCGCGGGCGCCGCGTCGGCGGGTTGCTGTATTACCTGTACGGCCCGGGCCGGGCCAACGAGCACGTCAACCCGCACATCGTTGCCGGGTGGCGGCATCCGGCCGAGCTGGAGCCGTCGCTCCGTACGGAAGGCGGGCGGGATTTCCGGAATCTGATCGGATTGCTCAACCAGCCGCTGGCCGCGCTGGGGGAGCGGGGTTACGCCGAGCCTGTATGGCACTGCGTCGCCCGTGCCGCACGCCAGGACCGCATCCTGAGCGAAGGCGAGTGGGCGCAGGTCGCCCAGGAGATCATGACCCGCACCGGTCTTGCGCTGGCGGACGATGACAACGGCGTGCGTTGGGTCGCCGTGCGGCACGCCGACGACCACATCCATATCGTCGCTACGCTCGCCCGCCAGGACGGCACCAAGCCCCGGACCTGGAACGACTTCTACCGCGTACGGGAAGCCTGCCAAGCCGTCGAGCGCCGGTACGCCCTGCGCCTGACGGCCCCGGGGGACCGGACGGCGGCGCGCCGGCCGACCCGCAGCGAGACGGAACAGACCCGGCGGCGCGAGTGGGACGAGGTGCCGCGGACGGTGCTACGGCAGCACGTCGTCACCGCAGCCGCCGCAGCGGCCTCGGAAGAGGAGTTCTTCCGGTCGTTGGAAGCCGCCGGGGTGCTGGTGCGGCAGCGGATGAGCCAGCGCAATCCAGGCGAGGTGACGGGGTACGCGGTGGCGCTGCCGAAACATCGCAACCGCGCCGGTGAGCTGGTGTGGTTCGGCGGTGGCAGGCTCGCCGCCGACCTTACTCTTCCGAAACTCCGCGCGCGGCGGAGCAGCGGAAGCGATCACCACCCCGGCGGAACGGGCGCGGACGAACGTCGGGAGATCTGGGAGCTGGTGACGACGGCTGCCCGGCAGGCCGCCGCACAGCTGCGCGAGGCCACAGCCGGCGAATCGGGCGGCGCGGCGGACGTGCCCGGGGCGACCTCCGACCTGCTTCACGTCGCGGCACGCCTGCTGAAGGACCAGCGGCTTCGCAATGCCGCGGAGGCATTCGACCGCGCCGCGCGAGAGCCGTACGCGCGGATTCCGCCCCCGACACGAGCAGGGCTGGAGCTGCGGAGGGCCGTGCGAGGGCTCGCTGCCGGGACGAGGGGGTCCGCAGGATCGCTCATTGCCGACATCGCGGCGCTGGTCGCCGCGGTGGCCGAACTCCGTACGGCGCAGGGCAGGATGGCCCAGGCGGTCGCGGCACGAGCGGCGGCCCAACACCTCGCCCTGGTGTCACCTGCGGCGGGTGCTCCGGTACGGCTGGCCGCGGCGGACTTCCCGCAGCCCGTCACCAGGCCGCTCGGCGCGGATACCGGCCAGAATCCTCGCTCGTCCGGGCGCTCTGCCGGTCCTCCGGCACCGTCCGCGTCACCTCGGAATGGGTAGCTCGAAGATCGTTATTTTGCTCGTGCGACTCGGCTCTGAGCTGCGCTGTTGCACCGGCCTAGCTACCTATCGTGGTTGATCATCTTCGCTTCGTGATCGACCCGGGGGTGCCGTCGTGACAGCCAGCAATCCGTTCCGAGGCCGGACGCCGATGTGGCGGTCGGCTGCCGCAGGAGTGCTGGCAGGCGCCGCAGCGCTGGCCGGGGCGGGGACGGCTCAGGCGGACCCGCCGCCCGGGTGCCCGCACCTGACCGGTACAGCAGGCCGGTACGTCGACAACACGAAGTTGTGCGCGGCCATGCAGCGCGAGGTGCAGAACTGGCTCGCCGGCAACAACATCGACGTGGGCCGCGCCGTACGGGACTCGTGGCGCGGGCAGGCCTCCCAACCGGCCCCGGAGCAGCCCCAACAGGTCGTACGCCTTCCGCAGGTTCCACAGCAGCCGACAACTGCTCCAGCCGCCGCACCTTCTCCCACGGTTACAAAGAGTCCCGAAAAGCTGGAGGCGGCGGCGCCCGTAAGCCGTGACGGTGAAGCGAAGGAGCATCACGTCCGGAACCGGCCCCGGCGCGATCACCGGCGGATGCCAGACCATCCTGCGGCGAGCCAGGCAGCAACGGCCACGGGGGAGAAGCCGCTGGTGACTGAGGAAGTGATGGCGAGACGCGGGCTTGGCCACCGGCCAACGGCAATCAACCCTCGAACGCCCTCAGCCAAGCCTTTGACGCGGCCAAAGAGGACCCCGGCGCTGCGGCCGACGCCCCCTGAGAAGCATCAGCCGGCTCCCTACGCAGCACACGCCGCGCTGGAGTCGTCGGCGTCGACGATGCCCCTGACGATTCCCGCCGGCCTCGCCGCGCTGCTTGTGCTCGCCATCGCCTACCACCGACGACGTCAGTGCGTCGGTGCTGTTGTGATGTGGTGGCGGCGTACCCGCCTGACCAGGCAGGGCGATCGACTGGTTCGCCACAGCGAGGTGAGGGACACGTTGCCGTTCCCACCGGTGGAAGCCTCGGCAGAGTCGGCCACTGTCATAAGGGCCGACGATGAAACGCCCGTCTCAACGCTCGACTCCATGCTCGAACAGGAGTCGACGAGCTTGGGCTACCTCGTCGCGCTGTCGGCAATGAACGGGACGGGACTCACCGGCCCGGGCGCGGAGAACGTGACGCGTGCCATGGTCCTGGACCTGTTGGCCGGACGCCACATCGTGGCTCGCGTACTGATGCCGCGCGAAGACGCGGTGCACCTGTTCGGCGAGGAAGCGCTACACGCGGCTAACCCGGGGCTCGTAGTGCTCGACACCTTGCAGGAGGTGGTGACCGAGCTGGAGGTGGAGATCGTCAGGCGAAGCGGGCAGCGTACGGACGCGGGAGTCCCAGAGGGCCAGTCCTGGTTGTTCGTCGTCGCCTCGCCGGGTGCCGCAGCTGGCAGGCGGCCAGAGAGACGGCCTGGGTGAGGTTGCGGGTCACCGAGCGTCACCTCCGGCAAGGTGGGTCGCGGCTCGGGCGACGCCCTCGTCGTTGGCGGGGGAGAGGATCAGGCCGTGATGGGTGACGTAGGCGTAGACGCCTTCGGCGCCCGCGCAGTAAACAGTCTCGCTGCCGACAGTGAGGGCCCCACTGGCCGTTGCGGCGGCGGATCAGCCGGGCCGGTCGGTGACGGCTGACCTCCAGGCCGAGGCGGACGAGTTGTTCGTGACGAGCTTTGCTCTCGTCAGGTGCTCGCATCGGTGTGGCTCGCATCGGTAACCTTTGGGCGTGGAGAGGCGGACTCCATCAACTCAAGTTGATGATGAGAGCAGGATAGGCACTCTCCGTAACCGACTGTCAACTAAAAGCGATGAAGCAGGGCGCGTGTCGCTCCAACTTGATGTGGTGAGCAGTGGCTGACGACCGAAGCGCGGCGAACACCACGTGGTCCCTCGCCGACAAGATCGAGTGGTTGATCCAGAACCGCTGGCCAGCGGGTAACCGGCCGCCGAAGAACAACCTCGAGGCGGCGGCGGCGATCTCGGAGGCGACGGGGGAGGAACTGTCGTCGACGACGATCTGGAAGCTGCGGACGGGTAGGTCGGACAACCCCCAGCTCAAGACGTTGAAGGCGCTGGCGAAGTTCTTCAACGTGCCGATCGGCTACTTCGGGGACGACGAGGAGGCCGAGGCGACAGCCGACCGGGTAGTGGCGTCCTCTTTAGTCGGCGAGTCTGGTCTCAACCGCGAGGCACTCCGAGCCCTGGTCGAGATGTCCGACGGCGGCCGCCAGCTTGTAGCCGACTTCATCATCAGCGCCGCCCGCCTCGAACGAGGCCGAGGCTAGGGCGTGTATCGAAGTCCGGGTGGTGCCTGAGCACGGTTGACGTGTCGGAGAGGTCGTAGATCGACAACATAAGAGGTCTCCGGTAAGTGGTTAGTCGACCAAGAAAAACCTGAAACCGGAGACCTCGTGGCCACCTTAGCGGTGACACGGCGGTTCGACCTCACCGATGCGCAGTGGGCGGTACTGGAGCCGCTGCTACCAGCGCCGAAACGGTCGGGCCGGCCATCGCTGTTTCACAAGCGGCAGCTGATTGACGGGATCCGCTGGCGGGTACGGGTCGGCGCCCCCTGGCGTGATGTGCCCGCCTGCTACGGATCCTGGTCGGCGGTGTATGCGCTGTTCCGCCGCTTGCAGCGGGACGGCACCTGGCAGCAGATCCTGACCACGTTGCAGGCGCAGGCGGACGCGGCGGGACGGATCACCTGGGACGTCAGTGTGGACTCCACCATCGCTCGTGTGCATCAGCACGCTGCGGGTGCCCGGAAAAGGGGGATCTGCAGGCCGAGCCGCCCGGCGGGGTGGGTGGCCCGGAACCAGACGATCACGCGCTGGGGCGCTCTCGCGGCGGGCTGACCACCAAAGTGCATCTGGCCTGCGAGCAGGGGCAAAAGCCGCTGGCCATCGTGCTGACCGCGGGACAGCGCGGCGACAGCCCGCAGTTCACCGCGGTCATCGCCGGTATCCGGGTGCCCCGGCTGGGCGGCGGGCGCCCCCGCACCCGCCCCGACCGCGTCCTTGCCGACAAGGCCTACACCTCCACGGCCAACCGCGCCTACCTGCGCCGCCGCGGGATCAAGGCCACCATCCCCAGCAAGGCCGACCAGGACGCCAACCGCCGCGCCAAAGGATCCAAGGGCGGTCGGCCACCCGCCTTCGACCCCCAGATCTACGCCCAGCGCCACGCCGTGGAGTGCGGCATCAACCGGCTCAAACGCCACCGGGCCGTCGCCACCCGATACGACAAACTCGCCGTCCGCTACGAAGCCACGGTCCTCATCGCCGCACTCAACGAATGGCTCTAACCGACTTTGATACAGGACCTAGCCGGCGCAACCGCTTCCAGCGAGGTCCCTTTCCCGCGAAGTCCCAGAGAGCGGACCCATCTTTCGGTACGACGTGAGTTGCGGCTCGCGCTGGCGGCGCGTTCCGAAGTGCGCGACCCCACCTACGGCGAGGACAGGCGAGGAGGTCAGTGCGGGGTCGGGCACACCGGCCCGCGGAGGTGCGGGAGGCAGCGAGGCCCCGAAGTACGGTGAGAGGACGACCCCCTCGCCGCTGATTCTGCGGGCTCTGCCATAGGAGACGCTTGGAAATTGAGCTTGTTCCGCTTTGACGGACACCGTTGGTGTGGTGGTCAGGGTGCGCGAGTTTCTTCGTAGGCGGCGGTTCTCCCGCCGCAACGCGGCCAGTTCCTCCCGTTCGCTGCTAATCAGTCCGTCACGCTGCCCGGCCACGTGGTCTATGTGCCGCTCTGTTCGATCACGGCGAGGTGCGCAGACGAGGCGGAGATCAGAAGCGGCTTGGGCATCCGGGGTGAATCGCGCCGGGATTGATGGAGGCTGTGATGTGCCTCGGGTTCCTCATAGAGCCGATTTGGTTGGTTGTCGTGCAACCGGGTTTTCCCGGGAGGCGGGTGCACAACGTGGGGGTGACCCGCCCGGGTCAAGACGGTCACGCGGGGTGCCAAGAGGGAGTTGGCTGTGATTGGTTTGGCAGGCACTGGTGATCGCCGAGTCTATCTGGGAGATTCTGCCGGCGCTGATCCTGAGGTTCGCCCTGTCGGTGGTTGGCCCAGCCTCAGCCGCTAGGAGGATCATCGTGGTTGTGTAGCCCCGCTGCACAGAGAGAGGGACAATAAAAGAGAGGCCTTTCAGGGCTAGGGCAGAGCCATGGGACAGACAGCAGGACGGTGGAAGAGTGGCGCGATGGCCGCACTTGCCGCCGTTGTCTTGATTAGTACGTGCGGTCACGAGGACAGCACGGGGGCCCTGCAGATGACGGCACCGGCTACGGCTGTCCTCCTCGGATACGTCGGTCCCGGCGGTGGCCATGGTGGCCACGGCGGTCACGGCGGTGGCCATGGTGGTCACGGCGGTGGCCATGGTGGGCATAGCTACCCGGTGACATCAGGTCGAGATGGACATTCTCTGGAGCTATATCTGGCTTAACACGGCCTTCCTGCGGCGATATTCCTGCTGGCCGTCGCCGTCGCAGCCAAGATCACGCAGGTGGTCAACGACTACATGGGGAAAATCAAGTGATCGCGGGTCGGCGCCGTTGGAGGCGGCCATTCTCTACCCGGTGGTCCTCACCCTGACCTTGCTCCTGGTCAACGCGGCGCTGTGGTTCCACGCCTGCAACGTTGCACTCGCCGCCGCTCAGGAGGGCGTACGGGTCGCCCGGGCGTACGGCTCGAACCTCTCGGCGAGCACGCTTGTCGCCGAGCGGTTCGCTCAGAGGGTCGGCGGGTCCTTTCTGATCTCGGCGCACGCCACTGCTGGCCGTACGGGCGGCACGGTGTCCGTGACCGTGCAAGGCGAGGCACTCACCTTGGTGCCGCTGCTCAAGCTGACGGTCTCCCAGATCGCACACGCACCCATCGAGCGATGGTCGACCCCCACTCGATGAGCGTTCGATTTCGTAGCGGGCCTGGTTGGCGAGGATGCGTACGCGTTCCGCCTGGGGCAGCCGCCGAGCGTGGTTCGATGACGGTGGAACTGGCTGTTCTCGCGCCCGCGCTCGTCCTCGTGCTCGTGGCCATGATCGGCGCTGGGCGGATCGTCATCGCACACGGTTCGGTCGAGGCGGCGGCCCGCGACGCCGCCCGGCAGGCGTCCATCTCGCGGGACGCCTCCTCCGCGCGCTCTGCGGCGCTGAAGAGCGCGCGAGCAGCGCTGGCCCGCGAAGGACTTCAGTGCGATCCGATGGTCTCGGTGGATACCGGAGGGTTCTCCACTCCTTTGAAACGGTCGGCCACGGTGTCCGCGACGGTGACTTGTGACGTGCGGCTCAGCGACCTCGCCCTGCCCGGCATTCCCGGCTCGAAGGTCCTGACCAGCCGGTTCACGAGCAGCCTTGATCCGTACCGCGCCCGAGGAGACCGGTGATGCTTCACAGTGACAGGGGGTCGATCTCGGGGTTCGTCGTGGTCGTCATGCTGGCCGCCCTCGTGTGCCTGGGCCTGGTCGTGGACGGCGGGCAGAAAATCCGCGCCTATCGGGAGGCGTACGCGGTCGCGGAGGAGGCCGCACGAGCGGGGGCCGGCGTCGTCGACGTCGACCGCGCGTACGCCCAGGGCGGCCGGTTCGAGTTGGACACCGCTAGCGCGCTGGCCGCGGCCCGCGCGTACCTCGCCTCGTCGGGACACCAGGGGAGCGTCGCGATGGCGGGCGGACGGACGCTGCGGGTCACGGTGAACGTGTCCCGGCCGACCGTGCTGCTGTCACTCATCGGCGACGTGACGGCCACCGCGAGCGCCTCCGCCCGGATGCTGCAGGGAATCGAGCAGGGAGAGTAGATGCACAGCCATCGACCGACCGCTGCCGCCGTCTACTCGGCATTGGCACTGGTGGCGCTGATCGTCGGGCCGCCCATTGTCCTGCTCGGCTTCCTCGATCCGCCGCACATCCCTACGCAGGCGGAGCTGGCCATGCCGGGCGATCCGGCTTTCCTCGTGAACGCGCTGCTGGCCACGGCATGGCTGTGCTGGCTGATGTTCACCTGGTCGGTGCTCGCCGAGGTGGTGCGCCGTCTACGGAACGTGCATGAGCGTTCCGTGCTCCGGACGCCGTTCCAGCGGCTTGCCGCACACCTGGTGACCACGATCGCGATCTCGGCTGTCGCCCCAACTCCACAGGCCTTTGCCGCCACATCCACCGTCACCGCCGCTCCTGTGGAAACACAGAAGACCATGCGGGAGGACGCTTCGGCGAAGGCAGAAGCCGGCCAGCAGCACAAGACGTATCGGGTCAAGCCACACGACACCCTGTGGGAGATCGCCAAGACGCATCTGGGTGATCCCATGCGATATCGGGAGATCGTGAAGCTGAACGAAGGCCGGGTGATGGCGGACGGGGCCACCTTCACCTCCGAGGGCTGGATCCGGTCCGCCTGGCTGATCCGAATGCCGGCGGACGCCACCGGCTTGGAACCGCGGCATAAGCGGGGACCGGCTCATGCCGCGGAGGACTCGGTCGTTATACGAGAAGGCGACAGCCTGTCGAAAATCTCCCAGCGACACCTGGGGGACGGCAAGCGATACGCAGAGATCTTCAAGCTCAACAAGGGACGGTCTCAACCGGATGGAGGGCAGCTCACCAACCCAGGCCAACTGGAGGTGGGATGGCACCTGAGACTGCCGAGGCAGGCACCATCACCTGCATCTTCGCCCGCGGCCGAGCCTGCCAAGGCCCAAGAGCCGGTTCCCGATACTGAGCCCCGGGGAAGTGCGATACCTCGTATCACCGCGAGCCCCGCAGGCCTGCCCGCGCCCGCCGCTCCTCGCGTGAGCGTCGCCCTGCCCAACGGTGGAGTAGTCGGGCTGTCGTTCGCGGCGGGAATCGCGGTGGCCCTGGCTGCCGGGCGCGTTCGGCAACGCGTCCGGCGGCCGGTTCCCGAGGCGACGGAGGCCGTACGGGTGGTGCCTGCGCCGAAGCCCGAGCCGGCGGTACAGGCGGTGGAAGAGGAGTACCGGCAAGTCAACGACCCGGTTCCCGATGACTACGTCCTGGTCAAGGACTCGTTCACCACAGAGCCCCCCGCCACACTGGACGTCGGCGTACGTGCCGGCGACACCGCGACCCTGAACCTGCCCGGCCTGAACCTCTGCCTGAGTGGAGACGGAGCCGAGGACGTCGCGCGGGCACTGTTCGTGGCCCTCGTCGCCCAGGCTGACGCGCATCGGGTTGAACTCGTCGTGCCGCGAGACGACGGGGCTGAACTGTTCGGTGACAGCCGGGAGACGCTCGCTCCGCGCCTCCCGGGCCTGACCCTCGCACCCACCTTCGATGATGCGGTGACGCACATCGCCAGCGAACACATCAACCGCGCCGAACTGCTGAGGGACGCCGAGGTCAACGATCTGGCCGAGCTGCGAACTAGCAGACCAGACGAGCTGGTCCCGGCCCTGGTGCTGGTCGGCCGGCTGACCGGACGGGACCCGTCATACCTGGAGTCGTTCATGGGGCACGCGCCGCGTCTCGGGATCGGCGCGATAGTGCTAGGGGAGCAACTCGCCGGGGCCAGGTGCGAAGTCGGGGCGGACTTCCGAGCCACAGCCGAGGGTGAACTGGACGGTGTGGACCTATTCCATCTCCCACGGCAGGAGGTGATCGCCTTCCTCCGGCGAATCGCCATCCAGCACGGTCACGAGGACTCCGCCGCAGAGACCGCAGAGGAGGCCGCCGAGGCCCCTGAGCCTGAGATCCCCGAGGTTCAGAACGCATCGAACGCCGCCCGGGTCCGCCTGCTCCTGTTGGGCGAGGTGCGTGTCGAGGTCGACGGCGAGCCCATCGACATTCCGACCGCCAAGGGACTGGAGATGCTTGTACTCCTCGCGGTCCACCCCGGCGGCCGAATGCGCGAGGAGATCTGCGCCACGCTCTGGCCCGACGTCGAGCAACCCCAGGCCGGATACCGCTTCCATGCCGCGCTCAGCGACTTGCGCAAGCGGCTGTGGGCCGCCACGGGATCGAATCGTAGGGTGACGACTTTCATCGAAGCGGAAAGCGTGACGTACCGGATGGACCGGGAGCACGTCTGGGTCGGCCTCTGGGAGTTTCAGAGTGCTCTCGCCGAGGCGCGGAAAGGCTGCCGATTCTGAGGGCAAGGCCGCCGCTCTGGACAGAGCTGCCGAGGTCTGCCGGAGCATCTCGCCGACGGGGCACCATATCTATGGATTGACCTCGATCACAGAGATCCCCTCACCCTCGCCTCCGTACGGGCGCTCCTCCAGCTGGGCGGCATCCACGAGAAGGCAGGCAGACCCAAGCGGGCTCTGGAAGTCATGGAGCAGGCGCTGGTGCTCGATCCCATCAACGAGGCCGCCGCAGCGGCCGTCATTCGCCTGCTCACCGGACTCGGGCGCCGAGATGAGGCACGCTTGCGCGCCCAGCATCTCAATGCCCACCTCGCCAGCCTCGATCTCGAACCAACCCCGGAGACCCAGGCCGTCCTCGGGCAACTGCGCACCCGCCGTAGATCCTGAGTCCTGAGCTCCGGCCTGTTTCAGCTCCGACACGTACGTCCAGGACCGGGGAGCGCCCCGGGGCGAAGCGGTATGACTGCAGGGACAGCTGCCAGAAGGCCGTCCGCCACGCGTACGCCGTGCGGGAGAACGATGGACGTGGCGTTGCCCGTGATCGCGACTACAGGGGCGGTCGCCGTGGGGAGCGGATTGGGAACGGCCTGGCAGGCGCGAGGCAGGGCGATGGAGAACCAGACGACCTTGCCATCGCGACGTCCGGGGATGACGCCCCACGCATGGCTGAGTAGTTCGACCAACGTCAGCCCGCGGCCACATTCCGCAATGTCGTCCTCTTTAGCGGGCAGGGTGCCGTCGGATGGGGTGGAGATAGGCCAGAGAGTGCCGACGCTGTCCCACACCTCCACGTACAGGTGCTTCTGGGTTAGCCGGGCGCGCACGACCACCAGGTGCGAGCGATGGTCGGATACCGCAGCGGCCTGTATCGCTTGGACCGCATTGGTGACGATTTCGGATGTCAGTAGCTCCGCGTCGTCCGCCACATCCGACAGCTGCCATCTGGTCACGATCGACCGGATGAAATGGCGAGCCCGGGAAATCGCGGCGGGATGTGCGGGAAGTGATAGCTCCTCAGAAACGCGCCCATAAGCTGGGCTGAAAGGTGATTGCATGATGGAAACCTGATTCCGAAGCGGATCGATGGAAAAGTGACCATGATTCGGCACTCAGGGTGTCCACGTGTAGAGGGGAGGCCCCGAAGCCGCATCGTTTGTCCTGTGTAGTTCGGTGAACAGGTGTTCCCATTGCCGACGGATGTGGTCGATGTGGTAGCGGGTGACAGAGGCTTTGGCTGACGTGCCAAGGATGTGCCGCAGCGAGGCGTCGGTGATGAGCGAGTCGATGGCGGCGGCGAGTTCAGTGACATTCTCGGGAGGGACCAGCAGTCCGTTGCCTCCGTGGGTGATGATGTCCGCGGGGCCGTGGGGGCAGTCGAAGCTGACGGCGGGTAGCCCGTGGGCCATGGCCTCGATGAGGACCATGCCGAAGCCTTCGAATCGCGAACTGAGGACGAATATCGCGCCCTTGGCGAGTTCCTGTTCCAGGGTGGTGGTGCCGCCCATGAGGAAGACGTGGTTGTACAGGTGCAGGCGATGGATTTGGCGCTGCAGCTTGGCGCGTTCCTTGCCGTCTCCGTAGATGCGCAACTGCCAGTCGGGGTGTTTTTCGACGATCGCAGCGAATGCCTCGATCAGCAGGTCGAAGCCCTTCTGCCGGGTGAGGCGTCCGGCGGCCACGACGATTTTGCCGTCCAAGGCGGCAGGCGCGCGCTCGGCTGGTGTGAGTGCGTTGGGAATGGTGGCCATGCGGGCTGGCGTGTTGTCCAGAATGGTGCGGTATTCGGCAGCGTCGGCATCGGTAAGGGTGACGACGGCGTCCAGTCGGGGATACCAGTGGGCGATCTGGTCGATCAGTTCGGGTTTATGCGAGCGCAGGTACATGTGTTCCTGGGCGATGCGGATGACGTGGGGTGGGGCGAAGCGGGCGGCGAGCAGGTTGAGGGCTGGGCGGGTGGTGACCAGCACCCCGCCGTCCAGGGATCGCAGGAAGCGCGTGATCGCATGGTCGCTGATCTGGCTGAAGGTGGCGTAGCGCACCTCCGACGGCGGGACCAGTTGGCTGGGCCGGCTGCGGAGCCAGGTGCGGATCGGGTGCCGCCAGCGGGGTCCGCGCAGGTCGACCAGGGCACGCAGCCGGACCCGGGGATCGAGGGGGAACTTCGACTGGTCCCGGTTGCGGAATACACTGACCAGTTCGACGTCGTGGTCGCCGGCCAGGGCGTTCGCCTGGTTGATGACGGTGCGGATGGTGCCGCCTACGCCGTAGGCGTTGGCGAGCAGGTAGCGGATCTTCATTTGGCGGCTCGCCGGCAGATCAGCGACAGGTTCGCTTGGACGGTGTAGTACGGCTTGACGCTGACCGCGCCCGCCGGGGTGTTCCTGGTCTGGGTTGGGAACGTCATGACCTTCTTCTTGTTGGGGATGTCGTCCAGATGGCGTCCCACCCGTAGTGGTTGAGGGCGGCCGGGGACGGTCAGGTGCAGGTCCCAGATTCGGCGGCTGCGGCTTCCGGCGAGAGGGGAGGTCGAGGTGATCAGGTCGATGTCGAAGGAGGCCTCGAATCGGGTGCCGGTCAGTGTCGCCGGGCAGTTGAGCGTCACGGCGGGGCGATCGCGGTCGGTGAGGATGAGGGTGCCGGTCGACGTGGCCGGACTGGTGCCGCCACCGGCGATGTGTCCGATCACACGAACGTGGCCGTCGCGTGGCCATACCTGCTCGACTTCCGCGTGCCCGGGTTCCATCAGGGCCTCCCATGGGTGCATGATTGCGCCAAGAGTTACTACCGCGATAGTAACTACTATCGCGATAGTACATAAAAGTAGGGAGGGCTGGTAGATGACCAGCGGTGAACGCAACGACAGGCGGCCGGCGGGAGCGCTGGAAGACGAGGTCCTCGCGGTGCTGTGGTCGGCGTCGGCGCCGATGAGCCCGGCCGAGGTGCAGGCCGAGCTCGGCGGCCGGTTGGCGTACACGACGGTGATGACCACGCTGGCCCGGCTGGAACGTAAGGGCCTGGCGACGCGGGAGCGCTTAGGCCGGGGATACGTCTACACGCCGACGGTGGACGAGGCGGCTCACACCGCTGATGCCATGAGGGACCTGCTGTCGCGAAGGAGCGACCGGGCCGCCGTGCTCGCCCAGTTCGTCTCGCGCCTGTCCCCTGACGATGAAGAGACGTTGCAGCGGTTGCTACGTGAGATGACCGACTGACATGCGGATCACCGTGTACCTGCCACTGGTCGTCTCGGGGCTGCTCGGGCTGGCCACGGGTCGCTGGCTGCCCCCAGCCGCCGCCACCCGGTTGCTGGTCGCGGGGTGTGCGGTGAGTTCCGTTGCCGCTCTTGCCCTTCTGGCCTGGACTTAGGTTGGGCAGGTGCCGCTGGTCGCCGCTTTGGGCGACTGGTCTGCCCGCCTGGTACACAACCGTGATCCGGTGCCGCCCCCTGATCGGCCAACTCGCGCTGCTGACGCTCGGGGGTGTTGGTGCTCTGACCATCAAGGCTCCTCGGCGGTGTACGTCCTGGCGGGCAGCCCTGCCTGGCTGTGGGCGGCCCGCCTGGGTCAGGGCGCTGCCGCGTCCGCCTTTTCCCCGCGGCCGCCGCGCTGGTCGCCCGGCTGAATCCGGCGGCCAGGCGCGGCCGGGCGTTCGGCTCCTACGGCTTCTACAAGTCCATCGGCAACACCCTCGGCCCCCTGCTTGGCGGGGCACTGGTGTGGGCGGGAGGACTGCGGTTGCTGTTCGGCGTGCTGGCGGTGCTGGGCGCTGCGGTCGCCGTGTGGGGAGCGCTCGCTGTGCCGGCCGTGCCCCCACTGCCCAAGGCCCGGCAGACGGTGCTGGACCTGACCCGCCGGCTGGTCGATCCGGCCTTCCTGGCCCCGACGCTGGCACTGGCCGCGGCGACCGCCGCGCTGTCGGCAGGGGTCGGCTTCCTCCCGTTTGCGGCGCCGCGGCGGGGCTCGGCACGGTGGTCACCGGTGCCGCGGTGACGGTGCTCGCCGGCTGCGCCACCCTCGTCCAGCCCCGCGCCGGACGCGCGCTGGTCCGGCACTGCCGCCCCTGAGAGGTGAGCGTCTGAAGGATCAGACGGCGGGCGTGGACGGCTGCCGGGCGGCCCGCAGGGCCGCAGCCACCTGCGGATGGATCTCGAAGATGGCGTCCAAGCCGGTCAGTTTCAGCATCTGGGTCAAGTGCGGCCCGGCCCCGGCCAGCAGCAGCCGGGTGCGCGCACTGCGGCCACGCCGCCACAGGCCCACCAACTCAGCCAGTCTGGTGGAATCGCAGAAGAGGACATCCGTCATGTCCACAATCAGGACCGAGGCGTCCACGAGCTGCCCTGCCTGGGTGCGCAGCAGCGGAGCCGACACATCCGTCAGCTGACCGGCGGCACGAACCACAGTGACACCGGCGTCCCGACCGACGGTGACAGTGAAGATCGGCCCTGGATTGGATGCCACGGGCGAGCTCCTCACACCTGCGGGGATCAGGGCAGGTGAACTCTCTTCTTACCATCAGGGGCGTGATCAAATCGATCAGATGCGCGTCCCCGAGTGGAGCACCCCGGCGGAACTCCACCTGTGCCATCGAGCAGAGCCAGTGCACAGCCAAGCGGGGTACCGACAAGAAGACCCGAACGGCTCCACCCCAAGCCGTCAACATCCACCTGTCGGGACCGCAGCGCAATAGATGTCCCTTCCGTCAACCTCAAACGGGAGGGGCGGTGCCGAGGTGTGCCGAGGGCTGGGCACCAGGCCGATCAGCTTCGTCGTGTGCTGAGGATCGGGGGCGGAACCGAGATTTGCCCGGCGCCTGGAGTGACGACGAACCCTCAGCAGGCGCTGGGGAGACCATGCAGCGCGACAGCCAGGGGGCTTGGCCTAGGCTGCGGCCATGGCCGAGATCAAGTCTCCGACTCCCAAGGAAGCCTTCGAGCTGTTGCTCGCCGGTAACCACCGCTTCGTAGCCGGCGCCCCCGAGCACCCGAACCAGGACGCGACACGCCGCGCCGAGATCGCACCGGGCCAGCGCCCGTTCGCCGTCCTGTTCGGATGCTCTGACTCCCGGTTGGCCGCCGAGATCATCTTCGATCGTGGCCTGGGTGACCTGTTCGTGGTGCGTACCGCAGGCCACGTGATGGGTACGGAGGTGCTGGGCAGCATCGAGTACGGGGTGGATGTGCTGGACTGCCCGCTGGTGGTGGTCCTCGGCCATGACTCGTGCGGCGCGGTCGCCGCCGCGTGCGCCGCACTGGAGGACGGGATGGTGCCGGCCGGGTACGTCCGGGACGTTGTCGAGCGGGTGACCCCCAGCGTGCTCGCGGCGCGGGCCGCAGGTCGTGTGGAGGCCGACGAGATCCTGGCCGAGCACGTGAAGACCACGGTTGACCTGCTGTTGGACCGCTCCCGGGTGCTCGCCGAACGGGTCGGCGCGGGTCAGGCCGCCGTCGTGGGCCTGTGCTACCGCTTGGCGGACGGCAGCGCTCAAGTGGTGGCAGCGCGCGGCCTCGAAGTCACCGCCGGTTCCGCATCGTGACCGGAGCTCCTTCAGCCGTTGCCCAGCAACGTCACCACGGCTACGGCGTGAACCGCGCCTCGCACGTGTTCAGGGGCCGGACACTGGTCCGGCTGGGTGCTGGTGGGGTTTAGGCAGGTATGCGGTGTAGCCGGTGCCCCGGAGCCGGTGGGCGGTCCAGTCCTGGGCGTAGCCGGGAGGCCCGGAGCGTGCCTTGGCGAGGGCGGCGGTGGGTTCGGTGATCGCGCGGTGCAGCAGGGCGGCTTCGGTGGTGTTGCGGTTGTTGCCGCTGACGTCGGCGGAGGCGCAGCCGGCGTAGTAGCCGATCGGCTGGGAGTGGCTGCCGGTGACCAGGCAGGGCGGGCGCAGGCCGAGGCGGCGCAGGTCGTCGGCGACTGACTGGTAGCGGCCGGTGGTGGCTCGTGCGTCGGCGTGCCTCTCCTGGAGGACCGTGTACTGCGTTGTCAGGTGTACGACAAGCAGCGCGGCGAGGACGCCGGCGACGGTGGCACGCGCGGGGACCGGGTGGGCGGCTCGGACCGTACGATCGGCCAGGGTGGCGACGGGCAGGGCGAGCAGGGCGTAGACGGGCAGGAAGAAGCGCGGCGCGGAGTAGTCGATGAGGACGAGGTAGGGAACGCTCAGCGCGGCGGCGCAGGCGACGGGCAGCACGGTTTCCGCAGGCCGCCCGGCGCGCAGGGCCACCGCGCATGCTGTCAGCGCGAGTACGGGAAGGGCCAGCCACCACACCGTGAGTTCCGGGTGGGTCAGCGGGAGGGTGCAGGGGCGGCACAGCAGGGGTCCGTTGAGGCTGCGCCAGGCGTCGCCGCCGGCCCAGTGCAGGCCCATGCCGCCTTCGGTGGCGCTGGAGGCGTGCAGGCGGGCGCCGATGCCGCCCCATCGCACGTACGCCTCGGCGATCCACTGGGCGCCGCCCGCGGCGAGCCCGCCCGCGATGGCGAGAGCGGGGGCCCGGCGCCGCCAGGCGGGCACCGCCGCGCAGGCGGCCAGCAGCGGCGCCGCGAGCCAGACGCCGTCGGAGAAGCGGAAAAGCGTGGCTGCCCCGACGGCGCCGCCCAGGCCGAGGAGCACGGCCCTGGACGGGCCGGGCTCGTGGGCGCGCAGGAACCAGCCGACCGCGGCCACCGCCGACAGCGCCACCCACAGGTTGGGCATGGCCTGAGGCCCGTACAGCACGGTGGTCCATAGGCCCGCGAACAGCAGGGCGGCAAGGGCGGTCCGGCGCGGCCCGAGCAGCGGGCGCCAGGCGCGGTACGCGGCATAGAGCGCGGCGGCCGACAGCAGCGCCAGCACGGTCCTGATCACGGGGGTGGAGTCGGTGACGGCCAGCATGGGGGCCGTCAGGAAGCTGATGCCCCGCGAACGCGGCGCGCTGAAGTAGGCGGCCGGATTGCGTGGGTCGACCTGGGACAGGTACACCGTCTCGTCCCAGCCGAGCCCGAGGTGCGGCGCGGCGAGAGCCAGCTGGGCCGCCGCGTAGCAGGCGGCCACCAGGGCGAGCCACGGGATCCGCCGGTGCCAGGCGACCCGTACGGTCATGCGTTGATCACTCCGGCGCCCAGCAGCGCGAACAGCAGCACTCCGACGACGATCCGGTAGATCACGAAGGCGTTGAACGAGTGCCGGGCGACGTACCGAAGCAGCCAGGCGATGGAGGCGTAGGCGACGACGAAGGACACCGCGGTGCCCACCACGAGCGGTGCGATGCCGACTCCCGCGCCGACGGCGTCCTTGAGCTCATACAGACCGGCTCCCGTCAGGGCGGGGATCCCGAGAAGGAACGACAGCCGGGTGGCCGCGACCCGGTCCAGGTCCAGGAGAAGGGCGGTGGACATCGTCGCCCCGGAGCGGGAGAAGCCGGGAAACAGCAGGGCGAGAATCTGCGAGGAGCCCACCAGCATGGCGTCCTTCAGACCGGTGTCGGCCTCGCCGCGCTTGTGGCGGCCCATCCGGTCGGCGAGCCACATCACCGCACTGCCGGCCAGCAGCGAGCCGGCCACCACCCACAGCGAGGCGAGCGGGCCCTCGATGAGCGGCTTGGCGGCGAGTCCCACGACCACGATCGGGATCGTGGCGTAGACGACCCACCAGGCGAAGGCGTAGTCGCGGTTGTGCCGCTCCTCGCGCCGCACCAGTCCGCGAACCCAGGCGGAGACGATGCGGACGATGTCGGAGAAGAAGTAGACCAGCGCGGCGGCGATCGCCCCGACCTGGATCACGGCGGTGAAGGCGACCACCGAGGCGTCGTCCACAGGGATTCCCATGAGGCCCTCGGTGATCTTCAGGTGGCCCGTGGAGGAGACCGGCAGGAACTCGGTCACCCCCTCGACGACACCGAGCACCATGGCCTGCAGGACACTGATGTCACTCATCGGCGGTCCGACTCTTTCTCAGGGGCAGGGATAAGGCGGGACGGATCGAGCTCACCCGGTGAGCGCCGTCGTGTCGCGAGCGGAGATCCCCATCGCCTGGCCGGGGAGAGTTCGACGACGCATGTCACGAAACGTCGTCACGGACCGGCTCCGCCGAACGGCGGGTACGGCGGCGGCTCCGTAGCGCCTCCAGAGCGAGTGGCAGCAGCGAGACGGCGACGATCACGCCGATCAGGGGCAACAGGTAGCGGTCGACGTTGGGGACGCTGGCCCCCAACGCGTATCCGGCGAGCACGAGGCCGACCGTCCACACCAGCCCGCCGAGAACCTGCCAGAGGGTGAAGGTGCGCACCGGCATCCGGACCACTCCGGCGAGCGGGTTGAGCACGGTTCGCACCAATGGGATGAACCGGGCGAGGAAAACGGCCTTTCCGTGCCCGTACCGGGCGAGCAGGTCCTCCGCCCGTGCCGCGCCGCGCAGCAGGTGCGAGTTCCGGGTACGGCCCAGCAGAGCCGGCCCCACCCGGCGGCCGATCACATAACCAGTCTGCGCGCCGAGCAGCGCCCCGGATACGGCGGCGATCAGCACCGCGGGCAGGGAGAGGCGGACGCCGCCGACCGTGGTGGCGCACAGCAGACCCGCGGTGAACAGCAGCGAGTCTCCGGGCAGGAAGAACCCGATCAGCAGGCCGGTCTCAGCGAACAGCACCACGAACACGCCAGCGGCGCCGAACGCCGTCAGCAGCGAGGTGGCGTCCAGCGGATTGAACCCGGTCGACACCCGGCGATCCTTTCCCGCCTGCCCCTGTCTCCGGGACAGGGCGCGTGGCACACTCGGAACACGGCAGCTTTTACACGGCCGTAGAAGTTCTACACGACTGTAGAAGACGGGCAGGGAAACGACAACCTATGAGCGCCACTCCACCCGGGCGGGGCCCCAAGCGCGCTAACGGCGAGCGGGAGGCCGAGATCCTCGATGTGCTGCTCCGGGCCGGCGAAGCGCTGACCCCGGGCGAGGTCGCCGAGCGTCTCGGCGGCAAGCCGACCTACAGCACCGTGGTGACCATCCTCACCCGGTTGTACGCCAAGCAGTTGCTCGTACGGCACCCACGCGGCCGGGCCTACGCCTACGCCCCCGTCACCGACGAGGACGGGTTCGCCGCCCGCCGCATGCGCAGCGTCCTGGAGGAACGGCCCGACCGTCAGGCCGTGCTCACCCGCTTCGCCGACGGCCTGTCCCCCTCCGACGCCGACCTCCTGCGTCGGCTGCTCGGGCCCGACCAACACCAGGGGCGGTAGAGGACACCGGATGCGCATCGCCGTCTACCTTCCGCTCCTGCTGTCGCTGCTGGCCCCGCTTGGTGCGCGAGTCCTGTCAGAACGGTGCGAACCTCGTGTGGCCACCTGGCTGCTCACCGTCTCGGCACTGGTGCTGGGCGCGGCGAGCACCCTGTCGCTGGGCCTGCTTGCCATCACCGGACTGATCCGCATCCCACTGCTCGCCGACCTCGGCCACTGGTCCGTCCACACCGCCCAGCGGGACGACCCCACCCAATTGTCGGTCGCCGTGGTCGCAGGCCTTCTGCTCGGCGGCGCCGTACTCGCCGCCGGCCGCATGCTGTGGACGCGCGCCCGTTCACTGGCCGCCGCGGCCCAGCAGGCCGCCTGCATGCCTGCCCACGACGACCTGGTCGTCATCCAGGACGAGACCCCCGACGCTTTCGCGGTGCCGGGACTGCCCGGACGCGTCGTGGTGTCCACCGGCATGCTGCACCTGCTGGACGACGGCGAGCACGACATCCTGCTCGCCCACGAACGAGCCCACCTGGCAGCGCATCACTACCTCTTCGTCGCCCTCGCCGGGCTGGGCGCCGCCGTAAACCCTCTTCTGCGCCCGCTCGCCGCCGCCGTCACCTACACCGTCGAACGCTGGGCCGACGAACGCGCCGCCGCCGCGACCGGCGACCGCACCCGGGTCGCCCACACCGTCGGCAAAGCCGCCCTGGCCGCCCCCCGCACCGCCGGGAACCGTCTTCCAGGCCACGCCCTGGGCATCCTCGGCCATCGCGGCCTGCCGCGGGACGCCGGGCCGGTGCCCCGCCGGGTCGCCGCCCTGCTCGCACCGCCCCTGCGCCACCGTCCCGAGATCGCCGTCGCCGCAGGCACGGTCCTCGCCGTCGCCACCTGCTCCATCGCCGAAGCCACCCACGACCTCCATCTGCTGTTGGAACTCATCGGTGTCTGACATGGTGTAAGGCTGAGGGCATGGCGCGGGTGCTTGTGGTGGAGGACGATCCGGTGATCGGGCCGGAGCTGGAGTCGGCGCTGACCGTCGCGGGCTACCGGACCGACCTCGCGACCACGGCGGCGGGGGCGCTCGATCTGGGCGGGGCGGTCATGCCTGATCTGGTGCTGCTGGACCTGGGGCTGCCGGATGATGACGGCGTCACCGTATGCCGCCGGTTGCGGGCGGCTGCGCCGCAGGCGGTGATCGTGGTGCTGACAGCGCGCACCGAGGAGTTCGAGGTGGTCGTGGCGCTCGACGCGGGGGCGGACGACTATCTGACCAAGCCGTTCCGGCTGACCGAGCTGCTGGCAAGGCTACGTGCCCATCTGCGTCGCCAGGCGGCGCCCCGGGACGACGATCGGACCTTGAAGGTGGGGCGGCTCAGTCTCGACCTGCCGGCTCGCCGGGCGTACGTCGCTGGCGACGAGGTCGCGCTGCGGCCCAAGGAGTTCGACCTGCTGACGGCGCTGGCATCCCGCGCCGGTGAGGTCGTCTCCCGCGAGGAGCTGATGGACGAGGTGTGGGACGTCAACTGGTTCGGGCCGACCAAGACGCTCGACGTGCACGTGTTCGCGCTCCGCCGCAAACTCATCGATCACGGCGAGGATCCGCAGCGGATCGCTACGGTGCGGGGACGGGGCTATCGTTACGAGCTGCCGGAGACAGCAGAAGACTGAAGACCGGCGGACTGGTCCTGCGCAGGACCAGGCGGCCCGCCTCGGCCTCGGCCAGGGATCGGCCCAGCGCCAGGCCGATGCCATGTCCGTCGGCCGCGCGCCGCGCGAACACGTCCACACCCTCGGGCACTCCCGGCCCGCGGTCGGCGACCTCGATCGCGATGCCGTCGGCGAGGTCCGCCGCCTCGACAGTGACCTCACCCTCACCATGGACCAAGGCGTTGTCGAGCAGCACGCGCAAGATCTGCCGCACCGCCGCGGCGGAGGCGGCGACTGGGGGCAGGTCATCCGGCACGCTGACCATCAGCCGGCGCCCCTGGGCGGCGAGCGGGCCCTGCCAGCACTCCCTGACTTCGTCGAGCACGGCGGGGACGTCGAGCGGCGCCGACCCGGTCCAATTGTCACGAGTGAGCCGTACGAGATCGTCGATCACGGTCTGCAGCCGCTCGCCTCGCCCGAGCGCGGTGCGAATGGCGTCGGCGAGGGCGGCGTCCGGCCGGGCCAGGGCCGCCTCCAACCCGAGCATCATCCCGGTGAGCTGGGTGCGGAGCTGGTGGGAGACATTGGCGCTGAAGGCGCGCTCACGATCGAGCACCTCACCGAGCCTGCGGGCGGTGGCTTGGAGCGCGAGCCCGGCCTGGTCGGCCTCTCGCACCTTGGATCGCGACGCCCGGATGGTGAAGTCGCCGTCGCCGAGGGCCTGCGCGGAGCGGGTCAGGTCCTCCAGCGGCGCGGCGAGCCTCGCCGACTGACGCCGTGCGAACGCGGCGGCCAGTCCGATCACGAGTACGGCCAGCCCGGCCATGACGAGCCACGCGATGTGCGTCCTGCCGGCCACCGTGTCGTACGAGGTGGCGACCCTCACCACCCCCGGCGTCTCGTCGGACGGGATGGGCGCGGTGGCGATAAGGACGCCACCCTCGACGCCCTCTCTGAGCGGCGACCGGGCAGGGCCCGAGCCGAGGAGCCGCCGACCGTCCATCGTGTAGACGCCGACGGTCATATCGCGGGGAAGACCGGTGGGGAGCGAGATCGGGGAGGCGTTGGAGAAGGTGGAGGCCACCCACGTCGCCTCCAATTCCAGTGACTCGATCGCTCCGTCGTGGTAGAGCCGGGCGACGGCCACGGCCAGCGGCACCGCGAACAGGGAGACGGCCAGCACGGCCACCCCCGTGATCGTGGTGAGCAGACGGCTGCGCAACGACCTCATCCGCCCATGGTGGCCCCACCAAGGTAAGCGGGACGCTAACCGAGCCATGAGTAACCTGCTCGTCACTATGAGTGACAGCAACCTCGTCCGGCTCCTGCTGACCAGCCAGTTCTCCATCAAGTTCGGCTTCGCCCTGCTGATGCCGTACCTCGCGGGGCACCTCACGCACGGCCTCGGCCTGACCGCGTCGGCGGTGGGACTGATCCTCGGGATCCGCAACGCGAGTCAGCGCGGGCTGGCGCTGGTCGGCGGGCATCTGGCCGACCGGTTCGGGTGCCGAGCCGCCGTCGTGACCGGGTGCGCGCTGAGGTCCGCGGGGTTCGGACTGCTCGCGTTCGCCGACAGGGTGCCGGCACTGGTGCTGGCCTCGGCGGCGACCGGTTTCGCGGGCGCGCTGTTCGACCCGGGGATACGCACCATGCTGGCGACGGTCGCCGGTGACCGCAGGACCATCCTGTTCGGCCGTTTCAACATGGCTGGGCAGGCCGGGCTGCTGCTCGGCCCGCTGGCCGGGCTGGTGCTGGCCGCGCTGGACTTCCGCCTCGTCGCGCTCGTCGCCGCCGCGGTGTTCGCCGTTCTCGCCATGGTCCAGGCGGTCGCGCTTCCCGCCGTCGCCGCCACGGCCCCCAGGGAGGACCGCGCCGGATGGCGAAGGGTCCTGAGGGATCGCTACTTCCTCGTCTTCTCCCTCGCCATGGCCGGGTCGTACCTGCTGCCGTTCCAGATCTACGTCACGGTGCCGCTGGTCATGGGCCGCACGCTCGGGCCCGAACAGGACTTCGGGATGGGCGAACTGTTCGCGCTGTCGGCGGTGCTGGCGATCGCGTTGCAGGGGCGGGTGGGTGCGTGGGCGGCGAAGCGGTGGTCACCGCCGCGCTGCCTGGCGGCCGGTCTCGTGGTGATGGCGCTAGCGTTCGTGCCCCTGGTCGCGTTTCCGCAGCCCGTCGTGCCCTCCGTCCTCAACGAGGAGGTGGCCGAACATCTCGCCATGCTGCCGATGCTGACCGGCGCGGCGCTGCTGGCCGTGGGAACGATGCTGATCTGCCCGTTCGAGATGGACGTCATCGTACGGCTGTCGCGGGGACGTCTCGTCGCCACGCACTACGGCCTCTATTCGACCGTGTCCGGTGTCGCGACCGCCGTGGGCAACCTGCTCACCGGCCTGATGTGGGAATCCACACACAGGTGGCTGCCGTGGACGACCTTCGTGGCGCTGGGATGCGGGTGCGCCCTGGGAGTAGCCATCCTCAACCGCCGGCGACCGCTGACGCCCGCCCGACCGGCACCCCTGGGGTAAGAACGCGGCTTATCTCGCGCTAAGCGGGCGTGGATCACGGACATCGAGACGACACGACGGGTCGTGGGGTCCAGCCTCACCGCCGTGGACCTGTCCGGGCTGACCACCGTCGAACTCGGATTCGCCCTGGCCCTCGCTGTGGCGGCGACAGGTCTGCTGCTGGTCCTCGGGTTCGCCGAACGCCGCCGAACCTTCGCGCTGGCCGCCGTCCTGGGTGCCCGTCCCCGCCAGGTGGGCGCGTTCATCTGGGCCGAGGTCGTGCTCACCGGGGTGATGGCCGCGGTGTTCGGCGCGGTCTCGGGCCGGGCGTTGTCGCGTATGCTCGTCGCGGTTCTGAGCGGGGTATTCGACCCCCCGACCGGCTGGCGGTGCCCTGGCCCTATCTGGGCGCCGTTTCGGCGCTGGGTGTCGCCGCGCTGTTCGTGTCGGGAGCCGCCGTGCGTGCCGCCCGCCGTCCACCCCTGACGGTCCTGCGTGACCTGTGATTCGAAACGACCCGTGGGGATCGAGGCAGCACGCTCGATGTCGCTGAACACCCTGGTACGACCCGGCGTCGCCCTGCCTGCTTCCCTACTCGTGACCAGGGAGTCCTGTGATCCTGAAGCGCCTTTGCCTGCTTGCCGCGCTCATCGTCGCCACCAGTTTTCTAGGAGTCGCCGCGAAGACGGCCACGGTGACCCGGTTGGACCTGAAGGCTGACAGGATGCTGGCGGCGCTGCGCACCCCAGCCCTCACGGCCATCGCTGACGTATTCGACATCGCTTTCGGGACGATCGCGGCGATCGTGATCATCGCGCTGCTCGCCGTGACACTCAGCCGAGTGGGACGCCCGCACTCCGCCGTACTCGTGACTTTGATAATCGTCGTCGGCTGGACCACGAGCGCGATCTTCAAACAGATCATCGCCCGGCCTCGTCCACCCGTCGCGGACCAGCTTCTGCTCAAGACCGGTCATGACAGCTTTCCCAGCGGGCACGTCGCGCTGACGCTGTCGCTGGCCGTCGGAGCCGCCTTCCTCGCTGCCCGTACGCGCTGGTTCGCGCTCGTGGTGTGCGCCGGCGGCGTACTGGTCGTGGCACAGGCGTTCGCTCGCATGTACCTCGGAGTCCACTACCCCACAGACGTGATCGGCTCGGTGCTGGCGAGCACCGCGGGCACCTCGGCCGTCATCGCGCTAAGGGAGCGTATCGACGGCGTTCTGGACCGCATACCTGTCCTGGCCCGAAGCGAGGCGCCACCGGATCGCGGGGATTGCAGCCCATGACCACAGGTGACGAGGGTGCTTCCTGCCGGGCACTTTGAGACACCCGCGCCGAGCACCACGGCACTCGATCGCGAAGACAACCGGAACTGCGGGCCAGAAAGCTTCAGCGTTCGTTCAGCCACCTTCCTCCCTCCGAGGCGAGGCGGACTGAGTTGCTCACCCAAGAAACGCGAGTTTCACCACCTACTACTACTCGCATGAGTAGTATCTGGGCGAGTCCTCGTTGGCTGTAGTGCCCACGAACCTTGCCGATGACGGCGTCCCTTCTCCTGTCTGGAGCGCGCGCATGGTATCCACCTCTGCTCCCCCTCAACTGCGGCAAATGGCGAACAAGGTGCCCCTGGTCACCGCGACCTTCTGGGTCATCAAGATCCTTTCGACGACAGTCGGGGAGACGTTCGCGGACTACCTGACAGTCAATGTCGGGCTGGGCCCGGTAGTGACCGATGGTTTGGTGTTCGTCGTCCTGGCCGCGGCCCTGGTGCTGCAGGCATCCACACGCCGCTACACCCCGTGGATCTATTGGCTGTCCGTGGTGCTGGTCAGCATCTCGGGGACGCAGATCACCGACTTCCTCACCGACACCCTCGGGGTCAGTCTGTACGTCAGCACGGCGCTGTTCGCGGTGCTCCTCGCCGTGGTTTTCACCGTCTGGTACCGGCAGGAGATGACCCTGTCGATCACGGCGATCAACACGCCGCGACGGGAGGCGTTCTACTGGGGCGCCATTCTGACCACCTTCGCGCTGGGCACCGCGGCCGGCGACCTGTCCACCGAGGCGTTGAGTCTCGGGTTCCGCAACGGTGCGCTGATCTTCGGCGGCGCCTTCCTCGTCACGCTGGTGCTGTGGCGGATCGAGGCCTGGCAGGTGGCGGCGTTCTGGGCCGCCTACATCCTCACTCGCCCGCTGGGCGCCGCGGTCGGTGATCTGCTCACCCAGGACCACTCGCTCGGTGGTTTGGGTCTGGGCGCCACCCGGACCAGCGTGTTGTTCTTCGCCGTTATCGTCGTGCTTGTCGCGCGCGAGCAGGTGGCCACAACCAGGGCCCGCCGCGCGGGCGCGCACTCGGCGGATACCGGGGGCAAGTCGGGCCGGGCGAGCCTGGGCCGGCCGTCGGACCTGGTATGGGCCGCCGCCGGCATCGCCGCCGTCGTCGGGATCGGCAGTTGGCTGTCGGCCGGGGCCGCCGGCCAGACTCCCGGCTCAAGGGTGGCGGCGACCGGATCCGCTGACTCCGCTGGCGCGGCGGCAGGGGATTCGACGGCGGCGGGGGCCGCGAAGGCACGGCATGTGGTGTCGGCCAAGCTCGGGGATCTGTCCTCCTTCGCGGTCATCATCGACGATGTCAGCGCGCTGACCGCCAAGGGCGACCTCGCTGGGGCGAAAGCGCGGATCAAAGACCTCGAGGTGGCCTGGGACGCCGCGGAGGCAGGCCTCAAGCCCCGCTCCCCCCAGGATTGGCACACCTTGGACGACGCGATCGACGGGGCGCTGACCGCGCTGCGCGCCGGCAACCCGACCCAGGCACGGTGCGTCGCGGCGCTGCAAACCCTCGAGAAGACCCTGAACCAGCAGCAGGGCTGAACCGTGCCCCCGGCAACACGCCACCGCACTCAACCGGACGCCGCCGACCCATATCGGTTGGCGGCACCGGCACCCGGCCGCGCGTCACCGCGCGAACCGTGAGGCCGTGAGGTGGCGAGAAACGATGCGTACACCACGAAACCCGCTCATACCTCGACGTCGCCCTTGGCGGTGCGGCATCCTACGATTGAGGACGGTAGTAGATGGCCGGAGGTTACGGATGGTCGAATCACAACCGCGCCAGCCTGGGGAAGGACCTCGGCGACAGAGGTCGGGTCGTCGCCCTCCAGGCAGCCTTGAGCAGGAAATCCTCTCCTGCCTGATTGCGGCCGGTCGGCCACTGACTCCCGGTGAGGTTCTGGCCGAGATGGGCGGGAAGCTCGCCTATACGACCGTCATGACTACTCTTGCCCGGCTGCACAAGAGGGGGTTGGCGGAGCGGGAGCCGTCTGGCCGGGCGTACGCCTACCGTCCGGCGGCCGATCCCGTGGTGGCGCAGTCGATCGCCGTGGCCGCGCAAATGCGCCGGTTACTCGGAACGGGCGGCGACCGGGCCGGGGTGCTGGCCCATTTCGTCGCCGATCTCGGTCCCGAGGATGAGCGGCTGCTCACCGAGCTGCTGCGCGACCTCGAAGCCGGCCGCCAGGACGGCGGGAACGGGACTGCTGCGCGTACCGGCATACGAGCGTCGAATCCCCATCGGCGTGTGAGCAACCAGGCCGGGGAGGACGCCGGCCCGCCGGACAACGGTTCACCGGGCGACGGTCCGGCGAAGGCTGGCGAGTGAGCGGTGGCGTGGCTGGTGTGGTCACCGCTGGTGGCCAATCTCGTGCTCGGCCTTCTCGGTCCGCGGATCGCCCGAACCCTGCCGCCGCGAGTGGCCGTCCGGTTGGTGTCGACCGCGATGGTGGCCGTGGCCCTGGGCACCGCGACCGTTCTGACCGCATTGGGGTTCCTGTCGCTCGTGCAGATGCCACAGATAGCGCTGCTCGGGAGTTGGTCCCCCGGGCGGCTTGGTGACGAGCAGCCGTGGCCGGTGGCGGCCGAGGCGATAGCCGGGACATGCGCCGCAATCCTGCTTGCCGCCGGTCTGAGCACGACCGTACGTGTCGTTCGCGACCTGGTCAGAACTGCGGAAGCGGGTCGGCGACTGGCGGGCGGCACCGACGGGGTCGTCATCGTCTCTGACACCGTGCCGGACGCCTTCGCTCTACCGGCTCTACCCCGAACTCCGGGACGTGTCGTCGTGACGACGGCCATGCTGCGCGCTCTGGACGGTGATGAACGCCGCGTCGTGTTCGCCCATGAGGCGGCTCACGTGTCCCAGCGGCACCACATGTACATCCAGCTCGCGCGGCTCGCCTCCGCGAGCAACCCCCTGCTGCGCCCCACTGCCCACGCCGTGCGGTTCGCGGTCGAGCGTGCCGCGGACGAGGCCGCGGCCGGTCAGGTCGGCAGCCGTCAGCTGACTGCCCGCGCGTTGGCCCGAGCGGCCCTCGCCAAGGCGGCCGCACTGCGAGCTGCAGCCGATGTCAACGGCCCCGACCACGGGTCCACCGGTATCGCGCACATCGTCCTGCCGGCCACCGACGGGCAGGTCGCGCTGCGAGCGGCCGCCCTGCTGGCCCCGGCGCCCCGACCACGCCACGCTGTCGCCGTCGGACTGCTCCTGCTGACCATAGTCACGCTTGTGGGTGCCTCGGTGGCAGTGGATCAGCTGGACGACCGACTCGACCAGGCCGGGATGCCCGCACCCCGACCGCAGCTAGCGGCGCCGGTTCCGCACGTCCCGCACCTGTAGTCGAGCGGCCGGTCGGATCAGGCCCGGAATCGGCACCGATGAGTCCGCGCCGCAGTGCGGGAACGCAGGCGCTGCTCCCTTACGCCTCGAGCGTGAACCCGGCTTCATCAACCGTACGAATCAGTGGAGCACGATCGGCTTCGATCTTCCTGCGGAGGTAGTTGATGTAGAGCTCGACCACATGAGCCTGCTCGCCGAAGTCATAGGACCAGACGTGGTCGAGGATTTGCGCCGCGCTCAACACGCGGCCCCTGTTGCGCATAAGGAAGCGCAACAGTTCGAACTCCATCGGATCCAGTTCGATCAGTTCGCCGCCGCGCCTGACCTCCCTGAGGCCTTCATCCATCACCAGGCCGCCGACCTCGATCACCGGCTTCTCCGCAGTCACGGTCATGCCCGCACCACGCAGTAGCCGACGCAATCGGACGAGTAATTCCTCGATGCTGAAGGGCTTTGCCATGTAGCCATCCGCACCAGCCGCCATCGCGGTCATCCGATCCTCCGCCGCGTCCATGGCGGTCAGAAACAGCACAAGCACTCGCGGGGATTCGGCGCGCAACCGCCGTAGCACCTCGATACCGCTTATGTCGGGCAGCATGATGTCGAGCAGCACCGCGTCGGGTTGGAACTCCCGGGCGGCGCTCAGCGCCTCTTGACCATCGCCAGCGCTCACGACGTCCCAGCCCTCGCTGCGCAGGACCGTGGTGAGCACATCAGCGAGGTCCGGCTCATCATCAACGACCAGGACACGGACTGGCTTTCCATCTGGACGACACAAGCGGGGTCTAGTCATGGCGCTGCCAGTGTCCTGCAACCGCCCATGAGACACGTCTGAAGGCCTTCTGTGAATCCTATGAAATCTCGACAAGTACCCGGCCGAGTCCAGGACGTGGCGACCAGGAGCACCGGGGACGGAACGCCGTCCGCTCGGACGCCCACTCGGCCGCGGCCGCCAGTGGAAGGCAGAGCAGGAAGATCTCGAACCCCGCCGGCATCGCGCTCATACCGCTCTCTCGAACCCCCGGAAACAGTCACATGGACCGGCCCGGTGAATGGCGCAGTGAACGGCCCTGTCGCTGTCGCGCGGGGTGGTGACGCCGAGCACTCGTTCCCCGCCGGGATGCTCCGACAACTCCAGCGAGGAGTTCCCGTTCACGCAGTCGTGTCGCTGTTCGGCCCCTGGTACCGGCCGTTCGCCCTGGCCACCCACCACAGCGTCATCAGTGCGAGCGCCTGGATCGCGACGACGGTGGGTGCCAGCGCGGAGGGTGCGTGCCCGTACAGGGCGCCCAGCAGGGCTCCACCGGCCAGCCAGGCCAGTCCGTAGCTTGCGGCGAAGATCCCGTAGGCGGTTGCCCGCCGTGCCGGTGCTACGAGGTCGGCGACCTCGGCGCGCATGGTGGACTCCTGCACGCCCATGGCCGCCCCCCACAGCGCGGCGCCGGTCAGGACCGCGGGCAGCGTCGCGGTGAAGGCCAGTGCCGTCCCCGCCGCGGCCAGGACGGGCAAAGCGGCGAGGACGCGCAGGCCGTACCGGTCGAACAGTCGGCCGACGGCCAGCGCGGCCACCGCGTCGGTCGCCATCGCGAGCGCGTACACCAGCGGCACCGTGGCAGGCTTCAGCAGTCCGCGGTCTACGAGGTGGAAACCGATCAGTCCGAACGTGGCGAACCCCGCCATGGTCACTGCGGAGAACGCCGCGTACCGCCAGAAGGCGGCGGGAAGGTCTCGAAGGCCGCTCTTCGTCCCTGTGGGCGGGCTCGCGGGGGGATCGGCGTCGGCGGCTGGTGTGGCCGCGGGCTCGTAAACGCGGGGGTCGGGCACCCGGCGGGCCAGCCAGGCGAGCACGGCCAGAACGGCGACCCCGGGGACGGCCAGGACTCCGAAGGCCGCGCCGTAACCGTGCCAGGCGATCATCACCGCGACCAGCAGCGGACCGGCGAAGGCTCCGGCCTGATCCATCGCCTCGTGGACGGCGAAGGCGGCGCCCCGGCCCATCGAGGTGCCGGCGTTCGACAACAGCGTGTCCTTGGCCGGGCTGCGGGTGGCCTTACCGACCCGCTCGGCGATCACCAGGAGGCACGCTCCCACGAGCCCGACCGGCAGGGCCAGCGCGGGCACGGTGATCACCGTCAGCGCGTAGCCGCCGATCGTCCAGCCCCAGTAACGGCCCGTACGGTCCGCCGCCGGGCCGGTGATCAGGCGCAGCAGCAGGCCGGCCGCCTCGCCGGCGCCGGTCACCAGCCCGACCAGGACGGCGCCGGCGCCGAGTGATCCCAGGAACGGCCCGGTGATCGAACGCGCCCCCTCGTAGACGGCGTCCGCCAGCATGCTCACGACGCCGAACGCCACCACGAACCGCCACGGCGACATGATGGGCCGGCCTGTCGCGGAGGACGCCGAGGTGGGGCGCGGAGCACTGCTGCGAGACATGGTCCTCCTACCGGCGCGCGAATATCACCAGGTAGGGACTGTTGGCGGCGTCATATCGCCGTTCGTGTACGGCGAGCCCCACCGCCGTGTCCCGTCAACCTGATCGGAACGGGTGGCCCACTGTAATGCCAGCCGGTCGACCCTCACAAGGCGGCTGGCTGTCACACGGTGTCCAGACGCAACCCGACAGAGGCGACGCACGCACCCCCGATGACCAGGGCGCAGCTTCAGCGTGCCAGGGCACGGCCCATGGCGGCTCCGATGCCGGTTCCCGGGGCTCCGAGGGTCGCGACGCTGATGGCGAGCGGAACCCATGACGGACCGGGAAGCACCACGCCGACGGCCGGCGGCAGCAGAGCACCGAGAAAGCTCGCGGCACCCGCGACGGTAGTGGACGCCAGTGCCTCACGGATGACCGCCTGCCCCTGGCGACTGGTCGCCAGCGCCCCCGTGAGGTGAGATTGAGCCATTTTCATCCTGATCATGCTGGTCAGGATGGGCGCAGGAGGCAGGCGGCCGGAGGAGTTGGGGTGAGGTGAGGCTCCCGGTAAGACAGC
>NZ_JBITJO010000011.1:0-256843 GCF_044460045.1 Microbispora rosea
CGCCAACTGGTCCGGCAAGATCGTCTGATCTTCCGCCCGGTAAAGCAGAGTCAAGGAAAGGGCCCGGCCTCCCGCCGGGCCCTTTTCCGTTGCCCGAAAACACCTACACCCGTGCTCCACCACGCGGCGGTCACGCCATCGATCTCACCGCCGACCCCTGGGCCGATCACACCGCTGATCCCTGGGCCGATCACAGTGCCGTCCGCCCCGGCCCGCCCCTTCTCCCCGCTCCACGGCCACCGTCTCGTCGTTGCGGGCGTCAGAGGCCCGATTGGGCACTTCGCGAGCGAGTGAAGCACTCACCCCGCACCCCATAGTGCTCACGGTTCTCACGCCCCGGGCCATCCGCCGTCAGATGACGCGTGACGGGCCGGCTCGCCACGCAGGCCGTAGATCGTCCCCAGACGGACGGGAGCCGCCCGAGCCCTCCCGTCCCCTGCCAGGCCCCGCAGACCGCCGCACGCCGCCGGTCGAGCCCTTTTGGGGCGCCCAGAACGAGCCACCGAGAGCGTGGGCCCGCTCCGCTGAAGGCCCTTTTGACGTAGGACCCCCTCTCTCGGTTTCATCCAGTCGGTGTGATTCGCGTCACACCGAGCCCCGACTCAGAGCGGTCGCGCACCGTGACGACGGACATCCGACACCGCTCGTGATCAGCACAGATGCCGCATAGGCCCATCAACCCGAGCGAAGCACGCGAGCCCGGAGGCGGCGGGCAGACGTCGTGGTTCCACTTACACCACACCAACTTCTCCTATAACTTTCTGACCGTTCCTTTACTGACGCATGGGGCGCAGGAGTCGCCTCACGACAGACCAGGGAGAGAAAGTTGAAGCGCACCCTCGCATTCGGTGGCATCGCGGCCGGCCTGCTGGCCTCCGCTGCCATCGCCGCCCCGGCTCACGCCGACTCCGTCCCGAGCGTGAACCTGGCCAACACCAACCTCGCCGCTCAGCAGGTTGCCCAGTACTGGCTCGGCCAGGCCAAGGCCAACCTGGTCAACGCCACGCCGTACACCGCTGAGACCACGGTTTCCGCCAAGCACGTGTCGACCGGCGGCGTCTCCGCCGACGACAAGGCCGGCGTCGTGGGCTCCAGCGGCGACCAGAAGGCTTCCACCGGCACGTCGAAGAACGTGAACCTGCCGAAGACCACCGGCAAGGTGTTCTTCACCGGCGCCGACGGCAAGCCGCACTGGTGCTCCGCGACCGCTCTGCAGTCGCAGTACAAGAACGTCGTGGCGACCGCGGGTCACTGCGTGTACGACACCAAGTCGAACGCGACCACGCTGGACAACTGGGTCTTCGTCCCCGGTTACTACGAGGGCAAGACCCCGTGGGGCATCTACGTGGGTAAGACCGCGTACACCCACTACGACTACAGCGTGTACGAGGACGGCGACCGCGACTACGCGTTCGTGACCGTCTACAACGGTGTCATCCCCACCGAGGGCGGCACCAGCGGCGGCAAGTACGAGTCGCGCGTCTTCCACAGCAAGTTGGACGCCTACAAGGAGCTGAAGAAGCTCCAGGCCGACAAGACCACCGCTCTGTCGAAGCTCACGGTCGTGCCGGTGTACGAGCGCAGCTCGCACAGCGGCGGCTGGAACAACGGCGGCTCGCACAGCGGCAGCTGGAACAACCACTCGACGCCGGCCCCGTCGCAGACCCCGAAGATCGTCGGCTACAAGGTCGTCGGCTTCAAGGTCTCGATCGCTCTGAAGGACGTCGGCACCCTCGGCGCCAACGTCGGCGGTCAGGGCCTGGCCTACAACCAGAAGATCGGCACCGCCGTCTTCGAGTTCGGCTACCCGAGCGGCTCGCACCCGGACGGCAACTACGCCTTCACCGGCAAGACCCAGAAGTGGGCCTACGGCAAGACCTTCAAGGCCTCTGCCCCGTCGATGAAGGCCGAGGAGCTCGTCGGCATCAAGTCCTCCTTCACCGGTGAGGGCGCCCTCGGCTCGTCCTGGCTGTACCGCTACAGCAGCGCCAAGCGGCTCGGCTACCTCAACGGTGTGACCATCGCGGTCTCCGACACCGACGGGAACGGCCGGATCGACACCAGCGTTTCGCCGTACTTCGACGGTGAGACCCTGGCTGTCTACAAGACCGCTCAGGCGAACTGGTCCGGCAAGATCGTCTGATCTTTCCCCCAGTCAGTGAGATGAAGAAAAAGGGCCCGGCCTCCAGCCGGGTCCTTTTTCTTACGCATTTCACGGACGACGAGATGGCGACGCGGAAAAGGAACGGCGTCGTCAATTCGTCAGGCCCCTCCCCCGGGGGCCGGGTGACCGGAAGGGCCGCACCCGAGTCCTGGTGGCCGTGACTCCTCCCTGGCCGTGTGAAGGGGGAGGTCCTGGCGACGCGTGAGCCGGATGTCGCCGCTGCGGCGGCCGAGCGGTCCGGGAAGGGGAGAGCCCGCTCCCGCCGCGGGCGAATTTCCCCGGAAAAGCACCCGGCGGCGTCGGCGTGCAATGGCATATCACATTGAAGATCACGAGGTGATACCCATTCCTTCGCCTCTCTTACGCCCTCAGCTACCAATCCGGTAGCTTTTGCGCATCCTTTACTGACGCATGAGGCGAAAGCCGCGCCTCACGACAGACCATGGAGAGCACTTTGAAGCGCACCCTCGCGTTGGGCGGCGTCGCGGTCGGCCTGCTGGCCACCGCCCTCGTCGCCTCCCCGGCGCACGCCGACCGCGGCCACGGCAAGCCCAAGGCCAAGCCGCTGGCCGAGACCAACTTCGCCGCCAAGCAGGTCGCCGCCTTCTGGTTCGGCGAGAAGATGGCGAACCTGGTCAAGGCCACGCCGTACGAGACCGAGACCAAGGTCGCGGCGAAGCACGTGTCGACCATGCCCAAGGAGATCACCGACACCAAGCCCGGCGTCGTCTCTTCGAGCGGCGACAAGAAGACCACCAGCACGTCGAAGAACGTCAACCTGCCCCGCACCACGGGCAAGGTGTTCTTCATCGGCACCGACAACAAGCCGCACTGGTGCACCGCGACCGCCCTGCAGTCGCTGAACAAGAACCTGGTGGCCACGGCCGGTCACTGTGTCTACGACACGGTGAAGGACAAGGACCTGATGGACAAGTGGGTCTTCGTCCCGGGTTACTACAACGGCAAGACGCCGTACGGCATCTACGTCGGCAAGATGGCGTTCACCCACTTCGACTACACCACGTACGGTGACGGCGACTTCGACTACGCCTTCGTCGCCGTCTACAACGGCGTCACCCCGACCGACGCCGGCGCCAGCGGCAAGTACGAGTCGCAGGTCTACAAGAGCAAGTGGGATGCCGAGCGGGCCAAGGCCAAGCTCGCTGCCGACAAGACCACCGCTCTCTCCAAGCTCGACGTCGTGGAGGTCAACACCCTCTCGAGTCGCGCCCCCGAGGTTCCGGTTTCCGTCGCCGAGTTCCAGGCCTGGAACAAGGGCAAGAACCTGACCGGAAACGGCCCGTGGGCTCCTCTGACGTCCGCCGGCGCGATCAACGACAAGGTCCAGCCGAACGAGTACAGGTCGGACAGGGACTCCTACGTCAGCAGGGACGGGAAGACCCTGTTCTGGCGGGTGAAGCAGCAGAGCGGCAACCACGAGTACAAGTACTACAGCCGGACGTTCAAGGCGAAGGCTTTCAAGGGCTACAAGGTCGTCGGCGCGAAGCTGACGATCGGCCTGAAGGACGTCGGCAAGCTCGGGGACAACGTCGGGGGCCAGGGCCTGGCCTACAACCAGAAGGTCGGCCAGCCGACCTTCGTGTTCGGTTACCCGAGCGGGTCGCACCCGGACGGCAACTACGCCTTCTCCGGCAAGACCCTCAAGTACAGCTACGGCAAGACCTTCCCCGCCACGGCCTCGGCCCTGAAGGGTGAGGCGCTCCAGGGCATCAAGTCGTCGTTCACCGGCGAGGGCGCCTCCGGCTCCGCCTGGCTGTACAAGTACAACAACTCGACGCGGTTCGGCTACCTGAACGGCGTCACCATCGGCGTCTCCGACACCGACGGCAACAACCGCTACGACACCAGCGTCTCCCCGTACTTCGACGGTGAGACCCTGGCCGTCTACAAGACCGCGGCCGCCACCCCCTCGTCCAACATCGTCTGACGCCTCGTCCCGTGAGGCTCAGCTGAGCAAGGGCCCGGCCGCGTGCGGCCGGGCCCTTGTCTTGTTCTCCACCCTTTGCGTCGTTCCCGCTCTCAACCGCGCGCTCTCCCCGCGCTCCCCGCGCTCCCTGTGCCCTCAGGAGCGCCTTCCGGGGCCGCCCGGCTGACTTCCTCCCGGCCGCAGGCGTTAGGCACGCACGGGCGAAATCAGACGTGATCACCGCATCGTATGGTTCCATCACATAGATGTGATTTGCATCACATTATCCGCTCAAACGATCAGTTACGCAGCGTGCTCGACACCTCTCGAAATCAGCATCTCATCAGCAGAAATACAGGAAACGTTCAGGTTCGGACGTGACCTTGATCGTTTCGGGTGCGTCTGAGGAGCAGCTTTCGGCGCTACTTTCCGCCTGCCTCCTCCGATAACTTTCTTACCGTCCCTTTACTGACGTGTGGGCGTACTTTGTGCCCCCGACAGACCAAGGAGAACAACCCTTGAAGCGCACCCTCACCCTCGGCGGCATCGCGGTCGGCCTCCTGGCCTCCGCCGTCGTCGCCGCCCCCGCGCACGCGGACTCCGTTCCGCACGACACCCTGGCCAGCTCCAACTTCGCCGCCAAGCAGGTCGCCGCCTTCTGGTTCGGCGAGCGTATGGCCAACCTTCGCAACGCCAAGCCGTACAACGTGGAGACGCGAGTCTCGGCCAAGCACGTGTCGACCGGCGGAGCGTCCGCGGACAGCAAGCCCGGCGTCGTCGGCTCCAGCGGCGACAAGAAGGCGACCACCAGCACCAAGAACGTGAACCTGCCGAAGACCACCGGCAAGGTGTTCTTCATCGGTGCCGACCACAAGCCGCACTGGTGCACCGCGACCGCTGTCCAGTCGCACTACAAGAACCTGGTGGCGACCGCCGGCCATTGCGTGTACGACACCAAGAGCAACAAGGCGACCCTCGACAAGTGGGTCTTCGTCCCCGGCTACTACCAGGGCAAGACGCCCTGGGGCATCTACGTGGGCAAGACCGCGTACACCCACTACGACTACGACGTCTACGAGGACGGCGACCGCGACTACGCGTTCGTCACGGTCTACAACGGCGTCATGCCCACCAGCGGCTCCAGCAAGAGCTACGCCCGCACCTACGAGACCTCCCGTCAGGCGAAGTGGGCCAAGGCCAAGCTCGACAGGGACAACGCCTACTCCCACCTGCGTATCCGGCCCGTGGTCGACACCCGCCACGTGGTCAAGGAGGGCACCCGCGACTCGCAGAAGGTCTACGTCAAGCGCGACGACTGGAAGAAGCTCAACCCCGAAGGCACTCCGGCCGACGGTCCCTTCAAGGAAGGCACCGGCGTCACGGACAAGGAGTACTCCTTCAAGCCGCGCGGCTGGGACGAGGGCAAGGCCTCCCGCGACGGCAGGGCGTTCTACCTGAAGAAGGGCGACAAGTACGTCGTCCGCACCTACTGGATCAACTACGACGTCGACTACCGCCTGACCGGCCGGATCCTTTCCATCGGCCTGAAGGACGTCGGCACCCTCGGCTCCAACGTGGGCGGCCAGGGCCTGGCGTACAACCAGAAGATCGGCACGGGCATGTTCGTGTTCGGTTACCCGAGCGGGTCGCACCCGGACGGCAACTACGCCTTCTCCGGCAAGACCCTCAAGTGGTCGTACGGCAAGACCTTCAAGGCCAGCTCCCCCACCATCAAGGCGCAGGAGCTCGTCGGCATCAAGTCGTCGTTCACCGGTGAGGGCGCGCTCGGCTCGGCGTGGCTGTACCGCTACAGCAGCACGAAGCGGCTCGGCTACCTGAACGGCGTGACCATCGGCGTCGCCGACCGCGACGGCAACAGGCGCTACGACACCAGCGTCTCCCCGTACTTCGACGGCGAGACCTACGGCGTGTACAAGACCGCCGCGAACAACTGGTCCGGCAAGATCGTCTGATCCGCCACCGCTCATGCGAAGGGGCCCGGCAGCGCGCCGGGCCCCTTTCGTTCTTCGCATCACCGCTGTCGAGACCGTGACCGGCCGACGGCGCCCTACCGCCCTAGCGCCCTATTGCTCTAGGCGGCCTACTGGCCTTCGAGGCGCTCCGCCACCGCCATCCACTCGAGCTCGGCCGACTCCTTCTGCGCGGCGATCTCCCGCAGCTCGGCGTCGAGCGTGGCCAGGCGTTCGAAGTCGCTCGCCGCCTCGGCCATCTCGGCGTGCAGCTTCGCCTCACGCTCGCCGAACTTGTCGATCTGCCGTTCCAGCCGGTTGAGCTCCTTCTGCAGCTCCCGCAGCTCCTTGGCGGACAGCCCGCCCTCCGGCGCCGGCTGGTCGTCCCGGCCGGCCCGCTCGGAAGCGCTTGCGGCGGAGGCCGCCCGGGCCGACAACGCGGCGCCCGCCGCACGGCGTTCCAGGTATTCGTCCACGCCGCCGGGCAGCATCGACAGCCTGCCGTCCCCGAGGAGCGCGACGCAGCGGTCCGCCACCCTCTCCAGGAAGTACCGGTCGTGACTCACCACCACGAGCGTGCCCGGCCAGCTGTCGAGGAGGTCCTCCAGCTCGGTGAGCGTCTCGATGTCGAGGTCGTTGGTCGGCTCGTCGAGCAGCAGCACGTTCGGCTCGTTCATGATCAGCCGGAGGAGCTGCAGCCGCCGCCGCTCGCCGCCCGACAGGTCGCCGACGACCTTCCACTGGGCCTCGCCCCGGAAGCCGAGGCGTTCGAGCAGCTGGGAGGCCGACCACTCCTTCTTGCCCACCTGGACGTACTTGCGGATCTCCTCGACCGTCTCCAGCACCCGCCGCGCGGGGTCCAGCTCGGCGAGCTCCTGCGACAGGTGGGCGAGTCGCACCGTCTTGCCGCGCACCATGCGGCCGGAGTCGGGCTCGACCGTGCCGGACAGCAGGCGCAGCACCGACGACTTGCCCGAGCCGTTCACGCCGATCAGGCCGATCCGGTCGCCCGGGCCGAACTGGTACGTGCAGTGGTCGAGCACCAGAGGCCCCGCCGCCGGGCCGCCCGCGTGGAGCGTCACGTCCTCCAGGTCCGCGACGGTCTTGCCGAGCCGCGCCGAGGCGAAGCTCAGCAGCTCGACGGTCTCCCGCGGCGGCGGCTCGTTCGCGATCAGCGCCTCGGCCGCGTTGATCCGGAACTTGGGCTTGGAAGTCCGGGCCGGCGGGCCGCGCCGCAGCCAGGCGATCTCCTTGCGCATGAGGTTCTGCCGGCGCTCCTCCGCGGCCTGCGCGATCCGCGCCCGCTCGGCCTTGGCCAGCACGTACGCCGCGTAGCCGCCCTCGTATCGCTCGACGGAGCCGTCCACGACCTCCCACGTGCGGGTGGAGACGGCGTCGAGGAACCACCGGTCGTGGGTGACGACGAGCAGCGCCGACTTGCGCTGGACGAGATGCCCGGCGAGCCAGGCGATGGCCTCGATGTCGAGGTGGTTCGTGGGCTCGTCGAGGATCAGCAGGTCGTGCTCCTCGACCAGCAGCCGGGCCAGGGCCGTACGGCGACGCTCCCCGCCCGACAGCGCGCCCGCGGGAGCCGCGAGGTCGATGTCGGCGAGCAGGTTGGCGAGGATCTCCCTGATCGCGGCGTCGCCGGCCCACTCGTGCTCGGCCCGGCCGGCCAGGACGATGTCCTTAACGGCTGTGTCCGGATCGAACCGGTCACGCTGGGCGAGCGCGCCGACGCGCAGCCCGCGAGTGTGGGTGACCCGGCCGCCGTCGGGCTTCAGCGTTCCGGCGATGATCGAGATGAGCGTGGTCTTGCCACCGCCGTTGCGGCCGACGACGCCGATCCGGTCGCCCTCCTCCAGTCCGAGAGAGACGTCGGCGAGCAGGGGCTTGGGCCCGAAGGCGTGGGAGACAGACTCCAGATTGACCAGATTCATCGCCCGTAAAGCTTATCCGGCCACGGTGGCCCCGGGGACGGGCCCGTGGGCGGTAACGACGGACCTGCAGCCGTCCACGTCCTTGAGCAGGGCGGCCAGCTCGTGCGCCCGCTCGGCGGACTCGGTCAGAAAGGCGCAGGTCGGGCCGGATCCGGAGACGATCGCGCCGAGCGCTCCGTGCTCACGGCCGGCGGCGAGCGTGTCCGCGAGCGAGGGGCGCAGCGCCAGCGCCGCGGGCTGCAGATCGTTGGACAACACCTGCCCGAGCGCCGTCGCGTCGCCCTCGCGCAGGGCGGCGAGCAGGGCCTCGCTCACCGCGGGCGTGGGCGCGGCCACCCCCGCCTCCTCGCGCAGCCGGTCGCACTCGCCGTACACCCTCGGCGTGGACAGACCGCCGTCGGCGAGCGCGAAGACCCAGTGGAAGACCCCGGCGGTCTCCAGAGGGGCGAGCCGCTCGCCGCGTCCGGTACCCACGGCGGTGTCGCCGAGCAGCGCGAACGGCACGTCGCTGCCGATGTCGGCGGCGATCTCCATCAGGTCCTCGACGGGCAGGCCGAGGCCCCACAGCTCGTTGCACGCCACCAGCGCCGCCGCGGCGTCGGCGCTCCCTCCGGCCATGCCGCCCGCCACGGGGATCGACTTCCGGATCAGCAGATCGGCCCGGTAGAAGCGGCCCGCCCGGTCGGCCAGCGCCCTCGCGGCCCGGACGGCGAGGTTGTCGTCGCTCACCGGGACCTCGCCCGTGAGGTCCCCCTCGACCCTGACCCTGAGCGGGGCGGCGGAAGGGTCCCGCTCAGGGGCGGGGCCGAGCGGCTCGGCGGCGGTGACCTCGTCGAACAGCGAGACCGCGTGGAAGACGTTCACGAGGTCGTGATAGCCGTCATCGCGCAGCGGTCCGACCGCGAGCTGGAGGTTGACCTTCGCCGGCACGCGCACCGTGATCGCGCTCATCGCCCGCTCACCGCCTCATGTCGCCGTCGCACGTCGCCGCGACCGGACTGCCTGGACATGGGACCCGAGCTTAGCGGCACCCACGCCCCCCGGAGATCCGGCGGCGGCCACGGGTGCGCATGTCCCGGGCAGCGGAAAGGGGCCCGGCTGACGCCGAGCCCCTTCGCGTGCGCGATGACCGATCAGACGATCTTGCCGGACCAGTTGGCCGCGGCGGTCTTGTAGACGGCCAGGGTCTCACCGTCGAAGTACGGCGAAACGCTGGTGTCGATGCGCTTGTTGCCGTCGGTGTCGGAGACCGCGATGGTCACACCGTTCAGGTAACCAAGCCGCTTCGTGCTGCTGTAGCGGTAGAGCCAGGACGAGCCGATAGCGCCCTCACCGGTGAAGGAGGACTTGATGCCCACCAGCTCCTCGGCCTTCATCGACGGCGCGGCCGCCTTGAAGGTCTTGCCGTACGACCACTTGAGGGTCTTGCCGGAGAAGGCGTAGTTGCCGTCCGGGTGCGAGCCGCTCGGGTAACCGAACACGAACATGCCCGTGCCGATCTTCTGGTTGTACGCCAGGCCCTGGCCGCCCACGTTGGAGCCGAGGGTGCCGACGTCCTTCAGACCGATCGACAGAGCCCGGCCGGTCAGGCGGTAGTCGACGTCGTAGTTGATCCAGTAGGTACGGACGACGTACTTGTCGCCCTTCTTCAGGTAGAACGCCTTGCCGTCGCGGGAGGCCTTGCCCTCGTCCCAGCCGCGCGGCTTGAAGCTGTACTCCTTGTCCGTGACGCCGGTGCCCTCCTTGAAGGGACCGTCGGCCGGAGTGCCCTCGGGGTTGAGCTTCTTCCAGTCGTCCCGCTTGACGTAGACCTTCTGCGAGTCGCGGGTGCCCTCCTTGACCACGTGGCGGGTGTCGACCACGGGCGTGACGGTCACGTGCGAGTAGGCCTTGTCCTTGGCGAGCTTGGCCTTCGCCCACTGGGCCTCGCGCGAGGTCTCGTAGGTGCGGGCGTAGCTCTTGCCGGACGCGCTGGTGGGCAGGACGCCGTTGTAGACGGTCACGAACGCGTAGTCGCGGTCGCCGTCCTCGTAGACGTCGTAGTCGTAGTGGGTGTACGCGGTCTTACCCACGTAGATGCCCCACGGAGTCTTGCCCTGGTAGTAGCCGGGGACGAAGACCCACTTGTCGAGGGTCGCCTTGTTGCTCTTGGTGTCGTACACGCAATGGCCGGCGGTCGCCACCAGGTTCTTGTACTGGCTCTGCACGGCGGTCGCCGAGCACCAGTGCGGCTTGTGGTCGGCACCGATGAAGAACACCTTGCCGGTGGTCTTCGGCAGGTTCACGTTCTTCGACGTGCCGGAGGAAGCCGACTTGTCACCGCTGGAGCCGACAACGCCGGCCTTGCTGTCCGCGGAGGCGCCACCCGAGGAGACGTGCTTGGTGGGCAGCGTGGTCTCCACCGCGTACGGCGTCGCGTTGACCAGGTTGGCCTTGTTCTGGCCGTACCAGAAGGCGGCGACCTGCTTGGCAGCGAAGTTCGTGCTGGCCAGGGTGTCGTGCGGAACGGAGTCCGCGTGGGCGGGGGCGGCGACGACGGCGGAGGCCAGGAGGCCGACCGCGATGCCGCCGAGGGTGAGGGTGCGCTTCAAGTTACTACTCCCTGGTCTGATCGTCGGGCGCAATTGCGCCCCATCCGTCAGTAAAGGACGACTAAAAGCTATCTGAGGATTTGCTGGCAGTGACCGCCCTAGTGGTTTTCCGTCTGATCACCGCGTCAGGATCGCGATCGTCGCCGCCGCCCGCACCCTCTCCGCGGCCGCCACGTTTTCGCTGATCACAAGGGCCGCCATACGCGACCCCGTCACAAACCGTCACTGATCGACACAAGCCCTGTGTGTGATGTAAATCACACTCCTTCGATGGAACGGGATCACCGTCGATCACGTCAAACTCGCCCCGACTGACCCGGCCGCCGCCACCGCCAGTTCAGCTCGCCCGGCTCCGGAGCCGGGCCGGGGAGAGCGGCCTCGCCGGTCCCGGTCACACCGGCTCCGGCAACACCCGCTCGGGCAACACCGGCGAGCACCATCGACAGGAAGCGCCGCCGCAGCTCGCGCGTGCGCTCCGCGTCGGGCACGCGCACGGCGGCGCACCCCTCCAGCACGAGACCGATGTCGTCTACGACCAGGTCACGGCGCAATAGTCCGGCCGCGTAGGCCCGCTCCACCAGCCGGCCCATCAGCTCGGCGGCCCGCCGCGCGTCACGCCCCATCTCCTCGGTCGGCGTGAAGGTGCCGGCGAGATGGACCGTGAGCGAGTGCACGTCGGCGTCGACGATCCGTTCGAGGAAGACGACGAGCGCCTTCCAGGCGTCCGGCTCGGCCTCGACCGCTTCCGCCTCCTCGATCCAGCGGCGCAGGCCGTCGTGGCACAGCCTGCGCAGCAGGTCCTCCTTGCCGGGATATCTCCGATAGAGCGCGCTCATCCCGACCCCGGCCCGCTCCGCGACGGCCGCCACCGGCGCCTTGGGATCGGCCAGGAAGACCTCCCTGGCGGCGTCGAGGATGGCGGCGTCGTTGCGCGCGGCCCGGCCCCGCCGTCCGGCGAGGCCGGCGGAACCGCTGTCGTCCGTCTGCTTCGGCATGCGGCCACAGTAGCAGTGGAACAGAACATTCCGTTCTGCTATAGTGGTGAGCAACGGAACAGAACATTCCGTTCCAATGAGGAAAAGGGGCATCCCATGAACGAGACCACCACGGCGAGCTGGCGGACCCTGCTGACCCAGGCGCACGACGCGTTGCGCGACGCCGTCGCGGGCGTCGGCGGCGAGGCGTGGGACGCCCCGACCCCGTGCGAGAAGTGGTCGGTCACCCAGGTGCTGCAGCACGCGACCGGGGACCAGACCGCCTTCACCGCCGCGATCAACGGTGGGCCGTGGCCCTCGGAGGACCCGTTCTCGCCCTCCGGCCGTATCGAGGGCGACCCCGCGGCTCACCTGGCCGTCGCGCTGGACGCCTCGGCCCGCGCCTGGGCGACCGTGGACGACGACGCCGAGCAGGTGCCGGTTCCGCTCCCCCAGGGCCCCATGCCGGCGTGGCTCGCGGCCGGCGCGTGTGCGCTGGACGCGGCGGTGCACGCCTGGGACATCGCCGTGGCCACGGGGCAGCCCTCGCCGCTCACCCCGGAGATGGCCCTGCCGCTGATGGAGGTCGCCTCCCAGATCGTCGAACCGCTCCGGGCCTACGGCGCGTACGCTCCCGCGCTGGAGACCGGCGACGACGCCGACGCGGTGGCCGTGCTGCTGGCCTACCTCGGCCGCCGGCCGATGTGAACCGCCTAGGTCGCCGCGGCCCGCTGCTCGGCGATGCGGGCGAAGTCCTCGACGCCCAGCTGCTCCCCGCGGGCCGAGGGGTCGACCCCGGCCCCGAGCAGGGCCTTCTCGGCGGCGGCCGCCGTGCCGGCCCAGGAGGCGAGCGCGGCCCGCAGCGTCTTGCGGCGCTGCGCGAACGCCGCGTCGACGGCGGCGAACACCTCTTCGCGGGTCGCCGTCGTCGCCGGCGGCTCCCGCCGTACGAACGAGACCAGGCCGGAGTCGACGTTCGGCGCGGGCCAGAAGACGTTGCGCCCGACCGGACCGGCCCGGCGCACCTCGGCATACCAGGCGGCCTTCACCGAGGGAACGCCGTAGATGCGCGACCCCGGCGTGGCGGCGAGCCGGTCGGCGACCTCCGACTGCACCATCACCAGCCCGCGCCGCAGCGACGGCAGCGCCTCCAGCAGGTGCAGCACGACCGGCACCGACACGTTGTAGGGCAGGTTCGCGACCAGCGCGGTCGGCTCGGTCCCGAGCTCGGCGGGCCCGACCTTGAGGGCGTCGGCGTGCACCACGGTCAACCGGCCGGCCACCTCGGGGGCCCGCTCGGTCACCGTCAGCGGCAACTGCTCCGCCAGCACCGGGTCGATCTCCACGGCGACGACCTCGGCGACCTCCGGGAGCAGGGCCAGGGTGAGCGAGCCCAGCCCCGGCCCGACCTCGATCGCCACGTCGTGCGGTTCGACCCCGGCGAGCCGGACGATCCGGCGGACGGTGCCGCCGTCGATTACGAAGTTCTGCCCCAGCTTCTTCGTCGGCCGGATGTTCAGCTTCTCCGCGAGCGCACGCACTTCGACCGGCCCGAGCAGACTCATGTCTCCAGTGTCTCCCGCGCTACCAGGCGCCGAAGACGGTCTCGCCGTTGACCGTGATCCGGGCGGCGAGATCGGCGAGGTCCATGCCCTTGACCTCCGCGAGGCAGCGGAGCGTGAGCGGGATCAGGTAGGGCGCGTTGGGCTTGCCCCGGTGCGGCGTCGGCGGCAGGTAGGGCGCGTCGGTCTCGACCAGCATCAGCTCGGGCGGGGCGACCGCCGCCGCCTCGCGCAGATATCCGGCGTTCTTGTACGTCACCGGGCCGGAGAACGACATGAAGTAACCGGCGTCCACACACCGCTTGGCCATCTCGGCGTCGCCCGAGAAGCTGTGGAAGACGACCACGTCGGGAGCCCCCTGGTCGGCGAGCACGGCGAGCACGTCGTCGTGCGCGTCGCGGTCGTGGATGACCAGGGCCTTGCCGGTCCGCTTGGCGATCTCGATGTGCGCGCGGAAGCTGGCGTGCTGGTCGTCCTTCGACGCCCAGTCGCGGAAGTAGTCGAGCCCGGTCTCCCCCACCGCCCGCACGTGCGGACGCCGTGCGAGGTCCTCGATCTCGGCGAGGACCTCGGGCGTGGAGGCGTGCGCCTCGTTGGGGTGGATGGCCACGGCCGCGTAGACGTCCCGGTGCCCGCCGGCCACCTCGGCGTTCCACCGGGACGACGGCAGGTCGTATCCGACGGTCACCAGCCGCGTCACGCCGACCGACTTCGCCTCGGCGAGGATCGACTCGACGCTCGCCCCGGCCGCCTGGGCCGCCAGCGCGACGGGATCACCCGAGGACGCCTGCCGGTTGCCGACCATGATGTCCAGGTGGCAGTGGCTGTCGAACACCTCGGCCGGCAGCGCCTCGGGCGGCGCGGGACGCTCACGCGACATGGTCAGGCGTTCTCCAGCCGCGGGAAGAGGATCTCGCCCTTGACGACCTGCGCCCCGGCGGGCAGCCGGCCCCAGGTGGCGAGGTCGGCGATCCGCTGGTCCGCGAGCGCGCCCAGGTGCGGCTCCGCCCCGAGGGACGCCCACAGCTTCTCGGCGGTGGTCGGCATGATCGGGTGGAGCAGGACCGCGATCGCGCGCAGCGACTCGGCCGCGGTGTAGAGGATCGTGGCGAGCCGCGCCTGTCCCTCCGCCGAGTCGTCCTTGGCCACCTTCCACGGCGCCTGCTCGCTCAGGTAGCCGTTGACCTGCTTGACGAAGTCGAAGATGGCGCCGATGCCGCCGGCGAAGTCCAGGTTGTCACCGATCAAGGTGTCGGCCTGGGCCACCGCCGCGGCCAGGCCGTCCGCGATCGCCTGCTCGGCCGGGCCCGCGTCCTTCGCCTCCGGCAGCACCCCATCAAAGTACTTGCCGATCATCGCCGCGACCCGGGACGCCAGGTTGCCGAAGTCGTTGGCGAGCTCGGAGGTGTAACGGGCGGAGAAGTCCTCCCAGGAGAACGAGCCGTCCTGGCCGAACGGGATCGCCCGCAGGAAGTAGTAGCGGTAGGCGTCCACGCCGAAGTGGCTCGTGAGGTCGCGGGGCGAGATGCCGGTGAGGTTGGACTTGCTCATCTTCTCGCCGCTGACCAGAAGCCAGCCGTTGGCGAAGATCTTGCGCGGCAGCGGCAGGTTGTTGGCCATCAGCATGGCCGGCCAGATCGCCGCGTGGAACCGGAGGATGTCCTTGCCGACCAGGTGGACGTTCGCCGGCCAGGTGGCGTCGAACTTCGCCTGGTCCGAGCCGTACCCGACGGCCGTGGCGTAGTTGAGCAGCGCGTCGATCCACACGTAGATGACGTGCTTGGAATCCCAGGGGACCGGGACGCCCCAGTCGAAGGTCGACCGCGAGATCGACAGGTCCTGCAGGCCCTGCTTCACCAGCTGCACGATCTCGTTGCGCGCCGAGGCCGGCTGGATGAAGTCGGGGTTCTGCTCGTAGTGCTCCAGCAGGCGCGGGCCGTACGCGGAGAGCCGGAAGAAGTAGTTCTCCTCCCTCAGCCACTCGACCTGGCTCTTGTGGATCGGGCAGAGGTCGCCCTCCAGCAGGTCGCCGGGAGACTTGTACTCCTCGCACCCGATGCAGTAGGGGCCCTCGTACTCGCCCTTGTAGATCTCGCCCTTGTCGTACAGGTCCTGCACGAACTCCTGCACGCGGTCGGTGTGGCGCGGCTCGGTGGTGCGGATGAAGTCGTCGTTGGCGATCTGAAGGTGCTCCCAGAGCGGCTTCCAGGCCTCCTCGACGAGTTTGTCGCACCACTCCTGCGGTGAGACGCCGTTCGCCTCGGCCGTACGCATGATCTTCTGACCGTGCTCGTCCGTGCCCGTGAGGTACCACACCTTCTCGCCGCGCTGACGGTGCCAGCGGGTGAGCACGTCGCCCGCGACGGTCGTGTAGGCGTGGCCCAGGTGCGGGGCGTCGTTGACGTAGTAAATCGGCGTCGTCACGTAGAACGCCGACTCCCCGGATGCAGTCGTACCTGTAGCCGCCATGTGCGAATCCTATCGGCCTCGGGGAGATGACTCCCCGGGTTAAAACGCCGCGCGCCGCGGACGCGGGCGACGTCTCCGGGAAGGTCAGCCCGCACGGCGGACGGCGGCCGGAGTCGTGCCCAGCCGGGCACGCATCACCCGGGTGAGGTGTTCCCGGTGGGAGAAGCCGCAGCTGACCGCGACCTCGCCGATGGAGGAGTTCCCGGTGCGGAGCAGGCGGCATGCCCGCTGCAGGCGCAACCGCAGCAGGTACTGGTGTGGCGACTCGCCCGTGCTGGCCTTGAACTGCCGGGTGAACTGGCTGACGCTCAATGAGGCCGCGGCGGCGAGATCCGCGACCGGCAGCGGTTCGGCGAGCCGCCGCTCCATCAGCTCCCTCACCCTGGTCATCTGCCGGGACGAAAGGCCGCTCGGGGTTCTGCGCCCCGGGCGCTCACGGCCCGCGCGATGCCGGTGCGCGAGCTGGGCGGCGAGCATCCCGGTCAGGTGGTCCGCATAGGTGCGGGCGGAGGGCTCCCAACGCCGCACGACACCGTGCAGCGCGAGCATGAGCTGCTCGACCAGCGGGTCCTTGGCGCCCAGTTCCTCACGCAGCTCCACCGGCCGGCCGTCGTTGGCCTCACGCAACGCCTCATCCGTGAGGTACGCGTGGACCGTGTCGAGCCCGCCCCCGAGCTCCACCGACAGACTGCGGCCGGCCGGGTGGAGGAAGAGCCCCCCGGCCGGAACCTTCCGGGAATACCAGGATCTCCCCTGGCCACGGCTCACGGTGACAGGGCCGTCGAGGTGCAGGATCAGCAGATGGGTGGGGGCGGGGGCGAACTCGGCGCGGTACGGCCGTTCCCGCTGGGTGGAGACGTACAGGTGCTCCCAGCCGAGTCCTGAACTGTCGCGCTGGGAGGTGATCCAGGGCTGCCGGAGTATCCCGCACGTGTCGACCAGGCCCAACTCCGCCATCTGCCGAACTCCTCATGCCCACATCTCCGGCGGCGGCTCACCGCCGGTCGTATCCCTGTCGCCGTCGGAATGCGGCCGGCCCAGGCCGGGCCGCGTTCCGAGCGTAGCGAGGCCACGTAGCGGGCCTCCGCACCGCCGACAGGTAGGCCGGTCTTCGGGCGCTTGGCCGGTCTCTCCCCGGTTCTCCCTGCACGTTCGGCTCGTTTGTCTGCCCAAAAGCCGCACTGTTCCCGACGAAGGCGGCAGTTGGGTTCGGTAGATCGCTACGGTCGGCTCGTCACCAACCATCCATCGGGGGATAGATGCGTTCCCGTAAATCGTCCTGGCTCGGCCGCACCGGCTCCGCCGTACTCCTGACCGCCGCCGGCCTCGCTGTCACCGGAACTTCGGCGCACGCCGAGGACCAGGCGTACGTGGCCGTCATGGCGGAGAGCAGTCAGCTCGCGCAGGGCGTCACACCGGCCCATGCCAAGCCGTTCCAGTTCGAGATCGTCAACTTCGTCGACTCCGGCACGACGGCGAAGAACGTCACCGTCACCGTCGATGCCGGCAAGCTGGACAGGACCCGTGTCGGCTACCTGGTTCCGAGCGGCTGCACGGCGAACGCGGCCGGATACACCTGCCGACTGGGCGACATGTCCGACTACTCCCGCGACTTCGGAGTTCCGCTGTACAGCCTGGGCGAGCAGGGCGCGGCCGGCACGCTGTCGGTGAAGGTGTCCAGCACGACTCCCGACCCCTATCTGGACGACAACAGCGTCGAAGTGCCGGTCACCGTCGCTCCGTCGGGCTACGACCTGGTCACCTGGGCCCAGGACGTCTACGCCGACGTCGCGGTCGACGGCGACGACGCCGGGGAGACCAATCTGACCCCGGTCAGGCTGGGCCACAGCGTCGCCTTCGACTGGGCGATCCGCAACTACGGCAGCCTCCCCGCCAAGGGGCTGAAGTACGGGTTCAGCCTGCCGCCCGGCCTCACCTTCGCCAAGCAGCCCATGGGCTGCCGCGTCCAGCAGTCGGACGGCTACACCCTGGCGGCCTGCGAGCAGCCGAACGTCACGCTGCAGCCCGGCCAGTCCTTCACCACCGATGTGAACCTGAAGGTCGGCTCGAACGTGCCCGTCGGCCAGCTCCACGGCCAATCGTTGTACGTCTTGGATTACACCACCGACGAGATCGACCAGGGCGACGCGAACACCGACTTCCAGGTGTTCACCAGGCCGTGACGCGGCCCTGAGCCGGACCGGCTCCGCCGGTCGTCCGACGCCCGCCTGGCGGCCGGGTCGTTCACCTGACGCGAGAAGACGCGGCGGGGTGCCGGAGCACCCCGCCGCGTCTTCGATCTTGCGGTTCCCGCGCGAGCCGGCGGGCGGCAGGAGGATCCCGCGGCGCTCTAGGCCACGGACTCGCGGTCGGCGGTGGTCTCGGACTCGCGGCTGACGGCCTCGGCGGCCTCCTCGGCGGCGGACGCCGCGATGTCGACCGGGTTCTCCCGCGTACGGCGGATGCCGAGGATGCTGATGAACAGCGACGCGAAGATCGTCTGGAAGCTCATGACGAACGCGGTCGCCGACGGCACGACGAGACGCAGCGACTCGGCCGGGATCAGCTCGCCGAAGCCGCGGCCGCCCCAGTGGGCGAGCGAGGCCACCAGGCCGACGAGACCGGCCACGGCCAGGGCGCCGCCCGCGAGCAGGCCCTTCTCCAGCGTGACGACGTCCACCAGCCTGCGGATGCGCCGGTCCTCGGGGAGGAAGCCCTCCTCGGCCGCGTACACCTTGGTGAACAACGCGAACAAGACGGCCTGGAAACCGCTGACCACCATCGCGGACGCGCCGACAAGCGTGTCGACGTCGAAGGCGAGCTTGCCGATGTAGACCGGGCCGAACGACAGCGCGGCCCCGGCGACGAGGCCGAGGCTCATCAGCACCAGGCCCGGGATGAAGAACAGCCAGCGCGGGCTGTAAAGCAGCAGGAAGCGCAGGTGACGCCAGCCGTCCCGCCAGGAGCGCAGGTGCGGCGGGCGGGAGCGGCCGTCGGGCGACAGGGTGGTGGGCACCTCGCGGACGTCGAGCCCCTGCAGGGTCGCCTTCACGACCATCTCGGACGCGAACTCCATGCCACCGGTCTGGAGTCCCAGCCGCAGGATCGAGTCGCGGCGGAAGCCGCGCAGTCCGCAGTGGAAGTCGCCGATCGCGCTGGGGAAGAACAGCCGGCCGATGAACGACAGGACCGGGTTGCCCAGGTAGCGGTGGAGCGGGGGCATGGCCCCCGGTGCGATGCCGCCGCGGAACCGGTTGCCCATGACCAGCTCGGCGCCGTCCCGGAGCTGCTCGACGAAGGGCATCAGGCTCGTGAAGTCGTAGGAGTCGTCGGCATCGCCCATGATGACGTACTTGCCGCGAGCAGCCCGGATGCCGCCGATCAGGGCGTTGCCGTAACCCTTCTCGTCAATATGGACAACCCGGGCGCCCGCATCGCGGGCCAGCTGTTGCGAGCCGTCGGTGCTGCCGTTGTCGGCGATGACCACCTCGCCGTCGATTCCGTTCTCGCGCATGCAGGTGAGAGCCTTGCGAACACAGATCTCAACGGTCTCGGCCTCATTGAGGCATGGCATGACAACGGTAAGTTCCACGTCGCAACTCCTCGCATATGACGGCAGGACACCAATGATGCCCGCTTCCCCGTAGCGCCCGAGTCAAGTCCGTGAAACGGCTGGCATTCTGTAACCGTGACTCCACCCACCGCTGGAGCGGCGGGCTCCCCGCGTCGCCGGCCAAGCGGCGTCGCAGAGGACGAGCCCGGCCCGGAGAGTTCTCAGCGCGCCGGCCACGTCGGCGTGCGGGGTATGCCCGCAGGTGACGTGCCGGAACTCCGCCCGGACGGCGCGGTCGTCCTTCGTCACACGCCCGCGGGTGTCCCATGGAAGGCATCGGCGAAACTCGAGGGGAGGAAGCGCGGACTCACCCGCCAGTTGAAGCAGGCGGTCGAATCCGCGCGACTTTGATGGTCGCGATCGCGGATCCTCCATCGGTGAACGTCTCCCCGGCGGGCGGCTGGGGCCGTCCGCTCGCCCTGCTGCGCCGGCACCGGATCTTCGCGGTCACGCTCGGCGTCGCCTTCGTGCTGCGGATCGTCACGATGCTGGGCTTCGGCCCCGCCATGTGGTTCAACGACTCCTACGACTACGTGTCCGTGGCGCTGCGCCCGCGTCCGCACCCGATCCGCCCGGACGGGTACAGCTTCTGGCTGCTGCTGCTCAAGCCGTTCCACAGTTTCTCGCTCGTGGTGTTGACCCAGCACCTCATGGGCCTCGCGGCGGCGTTCCTTATTTATGCGCTGCTGACCAGAAGATTTGGGATGCCAGGCTGGGGGGCGACGCTGGCCGCCGCCCCCGTGATGTTCGACGCCTACCAGATCCAGCTCGAACAGCTGATCATGTCGGACACCATGTTCATCCTGCTCGTCGTGGGCGTGGTGACGCTCGTGCTCTGGCGGGAGCGGATGACCTGGCGGAGCGGCGCCGTGGTCGGGCTGCTGCTCGCGCTGACGGCGCTGACCCGGAGCATCGGCCTGCCCATCCTCGCCCTGGTCGTGGCCTACCTGGTGATCAAACGGGCGGGCTGGAAGCCGATCGCCGCCATGGTCGCCGCGTGCGCGCTGCCCGTGCTGGCCTACATGGGCTGGTTCAAGGCGGTGAACGGCCAGTTCGCGATGACCAACAGCGACGGGGTGATCCTCTACATGAGGACGTCGCTGTTCGCCGACTGCCACAAGATGGACATCGACGAGCGCCGCGAGCTGGAGCTGGCGCTGCTGTGCATCAACGTCGCGCCCAAGGACCGCGGCCTGTCCGCCCAGGCGTACCTGTGGTGGGACGACCAGAACCAGCTCCACGTCTTCGGCTCGGGCATGAAGTTCACCCCCGAGATCAACGCGAACGCGAGCGCCTTCGCGAAGAAGGCGATCCTGGCCCAGCCGGGCGACTACCTGGCCGCGGTGGCCAAGGACTTCTTCCGCGCCTTCCAGTGGGGCCGTCCGCGGTTCCCCGACGCCAAGACCTTCCTGCAGTACGAGTTCGACAACGAGTACACCCGCAAGCTGCCCAAGTGGAGCTCCTACCACAGCACCACGGACAAGGACGCCGAGGCGTACGAGAACGGCCCGGCCGCGACGCACGTGGTCTCGCCGTGGTCGGACATCATGATCGGCTACCAGAAGGTCGTACGGCTGCCGGGCCTCGTGCTGGGCATGCTGCTGTTGTTCGGCCTCTACGGCCTGGCGCGGCGCTGGCGCGACCTCGGCGGGCCCGCGCTGCTGCCCTGGCTGGGAGCGGTGGGGCTCATCCTGGCCCCGGCGGCGACGGCCGAGTTCGACTACCGCTACCTGCTGCCCGCCGCCCCCCTCGCCTGCCTCGCCGCCGCCATCACCGCGCGTGATCTTGTAGTTAGTCGCAGACGTGGCCGCTGACCTGGGCGGCCAGTCTCCGTGATCATCGGTGCGACAAACTACAAGATCACGACGGTGGGGTGGCGTGGACGGCGTTGTAGAGGTCGCGCTTGGGGACGCCGGCCGACTTGGCCACCTCGGTGATGGCCTGCTTGCGCGGCACGCCGGCGCCCTCGCGCCTGGCCACCTCCTCGACCAGTTCCTCGATGCCCGGCGCGGCCTCCTCGGCGGTCCGTCCCGCCACCACCAGCGTGATCTCGCCCCTGACCTCACCCGCGGCCCATTCGGCCAGCTCGCCGAGGCCGCCGCGCCGCACCTCCTCGTAAGTCTTGGTGAGCTCACGGCAGACGGCGGCGGGCCGCTGCGCGCCGAAGGCCTCCGCCATCGCCTCCAGAGTCGCGTGCAGGCGGTGCGGCGCCTCGAAGAACACCATCGTGCGCTCCTCGGCCGCCAGCGCCGCCAGCCGCCTGGACCGCTCCCCCGGCTTGCGCGGCGGGAACCCCTCGAAGCAGAACCGGTCGCTCGGCAGGCCAGAGACCGCGAGGGCGGTCGTCACCGCCGACGGACCGGGCAACGCCGTCACGGGCAGGCCGGCCTCGACAGCGAGGCGGGTGAGCCGATAGCCGGGGTCCGAGACACCCGGCATCCCCGCGTCGGTGATCACGACGACGGTCCGGCCCTCGCGCAGCGCCTCCAGCAACTCGGCGGCCCGCGCGCTCTCGTTGGCGTCGTAGTAGGACACCACGCGGCCGCCGATGGCGATCTCCAGGTCGGCCGCGAGCCGCCGCAGCCGGCGGGTGTCCTCCGCGGCGATCACGTCGGCCGCGGCGAGCACTTCGCGCAGCCGTGGGGAGGCGTCTTTGGGCTGGCCGATCGGGGCTCCGGCGAGAACGAGCATCCGTCCACCCTATGGCGGGCGTGAAACATTCATCGACGAACGGCCAGATGACCGAATCCGCGCGCGACCCGTGTCCTTGGCGGGGACTCACCAGTAATCTGTCCGCGTGGCCGTGACCGACTATTCTCACAAGGCGTTCGAGCAGCCGGAAGAGGGACCACAGGAGAACGCTCCCGCGGTTTCCCTGCGCGACCGGCTCGTGCCGCCCATGCCCGGCAGCGCCATGTGGGGCTGGCTCGGCCCCATCCTGGTCGCCCTCTTCGGCGGATTCCTGCGGTTCTACCGCCTGGGCACGCCGCACTCCGTCGTCTTCGACGAGACGTATTACGTCAAGGACGCCTTCGCCACCATCAAGTACGGCGTCGAGCGGCAGTTCGTCGACGGCGCGGACAAGCTCCTGCTCTCCGGCAACGAGAACATCTTCAAGCAGTGCGGCTCGGTGAGCGAGTGCGCCTCCTACGTGGTGCACCCGCCGGTCGGCAAGTGGCTGATCGGCCTCGGCGAGTTGATCTTCGGAGCGAACCCGTTCGGCTGGCGCTTCGTCGCCGCGCTGCTCGGCACGCTGTCCATCCTGATCCTCGCCCGCACGGCCCGCAGGATGACCCGCTCGACGCTGCTCGGCTGCGCGGCCGGCCTGCTGCTGTCTCTCGACGCCCTCCACTTCGTGCTGTCCCGCACGGCGCTGCTGGACATCTTCCTGATGTTCTGGGTGCTCGCCGGGTTCGCCTGCCTCGTGGCCGACCGGGACTGGTCCCGCAGCCGCCTCGCCGCGTGGCACGAGGCGGGGTCGCCCGCGGACGGGCCGCGGCTGGGCCTGCGGCCCTGGCGCCTGGCCGCCGGGCTGTGCCTCGGCCTGGCCATGGCGACCAAGTGGACCGGCGGCTTCTACATCGCCGCCTTCGCGATCATGACGCTGCTGTGGGACGTGGGCGCCCGGCGGGCCGTCGGCACGCCCCGGCCGTACGGAACGGTCATCCGCCGCGACCTCCCGCTCGCCGCGGCGTGGATGGCGGCCGTCCCGATCGTCACCTACATCGTGTCGTTCACGGGATGGTTCGTCACCGACAAGGGCTACGGCCGCAACTGGGACCAGGCCACCTCGAGCGGCCCGGTCTACTTCGTCATCGACTCGCTCCGCTCGTGGTTCGACTACCAGAAGCAGGTGTTCAGCTTCCACACGGGCCTGGAGGCGACCCACCCGTACCAGTCCGAGCCGTGGCAGTGGCCGCTGCTGCTGCGCCCGGTGGCGTTCTTCTACGAGTCGCCGAAGAACTGCGGCGCCGCCTCCTGCTCCTGGGCGGTCCTCGGCACCGGGACGCCGATCATCTGGTACGCCGGTCTGCTCGCGCTGATCGGCATGATCGCCTGGTATGTCGCAACCCGCGACTGGCGGGCGGGCGCGGTGCTGCTCGGCTACGCCGCCGGATGGCTGCCGTGGTTCTACTTCGCCGTCGCGGACAACCGGACGATGTTCATGTTCTACGCGATGCCGATGGTGCCGTTCATGATCCTGGCACTCGTGCTGGCGTGCGGATTGATCATCGGCAGGGAGGACCCTGCCCGGCCCAACCGGCGGGTGGTCGGCACGGCCGTGGTCGGGGCGTTCGTGCTCCTGGCTCTGGTCAACTTCGGCTGGCTCTATCCCGTGATCGCCGCCGAGTCCATCTCGTACGACTCCTGGCACGCGAGGATGCTGTTCGACTCGTGGATCTGACCCCCCCGTATCGTTGGGCGCGTACTGTGCGCCCTAGGGTGCACCCAGAGGGGGGGTGGTCGCGAGTGATGCCCGGTCGTCGTCAACGATGGGGTCGATACGGCAGACTGCGGGTCATGCCCGCACCTGACGTCGCCGCGCTCCTCGCCCAGCTGGAGCGCTCCGAGCCGGACATCGCCGAGTCCGCCCGCGTCGCGGTCGAGTGGCTCGCCGGCGGCGAGGCGCTGGAGACCATCAGTCAGTTCGATGTGTGCGAGTTCCTCTGGTACACGCTGCCGATCAAGGTGCCGGGCGACCAGACGACCATCGCCAGGGCTCTCGGCCGGCTGCTGCGGCTCGCGGGCATGGAGCGTTACGCCGCCCTGTGCGACTCCCCGGCCACCGTCCGGATCCTGCTGACGTACGTCAGGGAGGGCGAGGAGGCCGGAGCCGCGGCCTACCACCGAGAGCTCGAGGCCACCGGGGTGCTGCCCCCGGACGTCGCCGAGCTGTCGTGGAGCTCGATCATGGGGCCGGAGGAGCTCGGGGCGCACGTCGCGTGCGCGGCCGCCCTGGAGCTGGCCATCGTGACCGGCGACCCGGTGGACCGCGAGGAGCTGACCCGCCGGTGGCTCACCGCGCCCCGCCCGGAGCTGGGCGGCGACTGCTGGCTGCACCGGGTCCACGGCGAGCGGCTGAACCGCTGGGTGCTCGGTCGCGGCACCGCCCGCCGCGAGCTCGCCCAGCCCTTCGAGGTGCGGCTGCACGCCCCCATCGCGGCTCCGGACGAGCCGCACCTGGAACCGCTGCGCTGGCTACTCGGCCTGGCCCGCACCGGGGTCCGGCTGACCGAGCGGCTCAACGTCGGGCGTGCCGTGGCCGCCGAGGCGGCCGACCGGTTCGGCTGGGGCAATCGGACCAGGTCGGGGGCCGTACGCGGCGAGGCCGACGTGCCCGCTCTCACCGAGCTTCGGCAGATCGCCGTGCACGATCTCGGGGCGCTGAGGCGCAGCGGCCGGAGGCTGGTGCTCACCACCACCGGCAGGAACCTGCTGGACGACCGCGCCGCCATGTGGGACGCGGCGGCGCCCACCCTGCTCGTCCCCGCCCCCGGGGAGCACGACTTCGAGGTCTCCATCCGCGAGTCGGCGCTGATGATCCTGGTGGACGGCGACGTGGTGCGGGACGGCGAGCTGCGCGACCGGGTCGCCGAGGTGGTCAACGGCGAGGGCTGGCGCGCGACGGACGGCGGCCGGGTCGGCGGCGCCGACCTCACCGGTCCGCTCGCCCGGCTCCGCCACCGCCTCGACGCCCTGGGCCTGGATGGTCCGGGCCGAGCGCCCGAGGGCGCCGGCCGTGAACCCGAGACGCGTGTAGCGGGCGCCCCGCCGTGGCGGCTCACGGACGCCGGGCGGCGCGCCGCGCTGGCCGCGCTGCGCGCCCAGGCCCTGCGCCCCCGCCAATACGCCGGCCTCGGCTGAACGCACGGGCTTCTCCGTGCCGTGCCGACGACGTCACCTCACGTCGTGACGATCTTCACGGTGCAGGGCTCGCCGTTGAGTCGCCACTGCATCGGGTTGGAACCGCCCCCGGCGTAGGAGCCGTTGAAGCCGAGGTGCACCGTCTGACCGGGAGCGATGTCGGTGCCCCAGGAGGGAGCCACCGCGGTCACCTCGGCACCGGTCTGGGACCAGGTGGCCGACCATCCCAAGGACACCGTCTGGCCGGGATTGGTGAACAGGAACGTGAGCCGCCAGTCCCGCACGGGCGTGGTGCCGGTGTTGGTGAGCTCGATGGTCGCGGTCATCCCGCCCGCCCAGGTGACCTGCCGGTAGTCCACCCGGCAGTTGATCGTCCGTGGGGACGGCGACGGCGTGGTGATGACGTCGTTGTAGATCCGCACGGTCACCGACCCCGACGCGGGTGAGACGGCCCCCAGTGTGTCCACGGCCACGACGTGCAACTCGTGGTCCACGTACGCGACGCCGCTGGGCGGCCAGCCCAGGGCGAAGGCGCCACCGGTGGCGTCGGGCCCGAAGGTCGCTACGCGGAACGTGACGCCGTCGCGGGTCTCCATCACCCGGTAACAGGCGATGCCGTCCTCGTCGGTGGCGGCGGCCCAGCGCAGGCTGACCGAGTTCAGCAGGACGCTGACGATCTCCGGCGTCCCCGGAGCGGTCGGCGGCGTGCCCGCGGACGGTGTGCCGGGCTCGCACGGGATCGGCGTGGGCGGTGGCGGCGCCGTCGTGAGGGCGTAGGCCGCGGCCCCCGGCTCGGTCTCGACCACCACCGGCGCGACGAGCGCGGCGACCGCCAGGAGCACCGCCGTCAGCCAGGCGCTCATCTCCGTCTTCGATCTCATCGGCGGCACTCCTCATGTCGGTCGACGGCCCCGATGACGTGATCGTCCGTATCGGCGGGCGGCCGGTCAACGGACGCCGGCGCGGCAGGCCGTACGCGCCTGATGGGCCGCGCACGGCGCTGCAACTTTCAGCCGCGGCCTTCGAGGACCTCCAGGTAGTGGGCGTTGTACATGATCCCGAGGATGTTGCCGAACGGGTCGGCGACCGAGGCGGTGACGAACCCGGGACCGCGCTCCGTCGGCGCCTCGTGCTGTTTGGCGCCCATCGACAGCAGTCTGTCCAGCACCGCCGTGAGGTCGTCCACGTGCCAGTAGACGACGGCTCCGGCCGGTTCGGCCGTCGGGTGCGGCGCGTAGCGCCGGTCGATGAACCCGAGTTCGTGCCGATGGTCGCCGAGGCGGAATTCGGCGTAGGCGAGCCGCCCGTCCGGCCCCCTGCGCTCGAAGTACGCCTCCACGCCGAGCACCTCGGCGTACCACCGCGTCGCCTCCTCGACGTCGTCGGCCCAGAAGTTCACGGTCGTCAGTCCACGCAACATCTCGTGCTCCCTTCCTCGGAGACAAACGCTAGGAGGGCTTGAGGAACGTACGGTTCCGCAATGCGCGGGAGACTGTGACCATGCTGGAAACCTCCGTACGGCTGCTGCGGTTGCTGGCGCTGCTCCAGACCCGGCCCGGATGGTCCGGCGCCGACCTCGCGGACCGGCTCGGCGTGACCACCAGGACCGTGCGCAACGACGTCGAACGGCTGCGCCACCTGGGATACGAGATCCGCTCGGCCACCGGCACGGCCGGCGGATACCGGCTGGGCGCGGGGTCCTCGCTGCCCCCGCTGCTGCTGGACGACGAGGAGGTCGTCGCGGTGGTCGTCAGCCTGCAGGCCGCCGCGGGCAGCACCGTGACCGGCATCGAGGAGACCTCGCTGCGCGCGCTCGCCAAGCTTCAGCGGATGCTGCCGTCCCGGCTGCGCCACCGGATCGAGGCCGTGCGCGCCGCGACGGTCGCCGTGCCGGGGCACGGTCCCACGGTGGACCCCGAGACGCTGACCTCGATCGCCGCGGCCGTCCGCGACCATGAGACGCTGCGGTTCGACTACCTCGACCACCGGGGGCACGAGGGACGCCGCACCGCCGAGCCGCATCGGCTCGTCTTCACCGGCCGGCGCTGGTATCTGCTGGCCTGGGACGTCGACCGCGCCGACTGGCGGACCTTCCGCGCCGACCGCGTGCGGCTCCGCGTCCCGAACGGCCCCCGCTTCACCCCGCGTGAACCGCCCGAGGGCGACGCCGCCGCCCACGTCGTACGCGGGGCGGGCTCGGCCGCCTGGCGGCACCGGGCCGTCGTACGGCTGCACGCGCCCGTCGAGGTCGTGGGCGCGCGGCTCACCCCCGCGGCCGGGCTGCTGCGCGCCGAGGGCGCGGACACCTGTGTGCTGGAGACCGGCGGCGACTCGCTCCGCAACCTGACGGCCTTCCTCACCGCGCTCGACGTGCCCTTCACCGTGCTCGACCCTCCCGAGCTGCGCGCCCACCTGCGTGCGCTGGCCGCGCGCTACCTCGCCGCAGGAGGCGGATAACGTGTGAGGTCATGCCCGACGAGATACTCACCGCAGACGACGACATCCGATACGTGAACGCGTTCTGGCGGAGACTGGGCCTGCCCGGCCTGATCGACGTCCACACGCACTTCATGCCGGAACGCGTCCTGACCAAGGTGTGGGCGTACTTCGACTCGGCCGGGCCGCTGGTCGGCCGGGCCTGGCCCATCGCCTACCGGCTGCCCGAGGACGACCGCGTCGAACGGCTCAGGGCCTTCGGCGTGCGCGCGTTCACCTCCATGCTCTATCCCCACAAGCCCGGCATGGCGGAGTGGCTGAACGACTGGGCCGCCGATTTCGCCGCCCGGGTGCCCGGCTGCCTGCACACGGCGACGTTCTTCCCCGAGCCCGGCGCCGGGCGGTACGTCGCGCGGGCCATCGAGCGGGGCGCCCGGGTGTTCAAGGCGCACCTCCAGGTCGGCGCGTACGACCCGAACGACCCGCTGCTCGACGATGTCTGGGGGCTGCTGGAGGACCACGGCATCCCGGTGGTCACGCACTGCGGGTCGGGCCCGGCCCCCGGGCCGCACACCGGGCCGGAACCGATCGCGGCCCTGCTCTCCCGGCATCCCCGGCTGCCGCTCGTGATCGCCCACATGGGCACTCCCGAGTATGCCGAGTTCCTCGCCCTGGCCCTGCGTCACCCGGCGGTCTGCCTGGACACGACGATGGCCTTCACCGGCTTCACCGAGGAGACCGCGCCCTTCCCCCGGGAGGCCGTCCCGCTGCTGCTGGAGCTTCAGGACCGCGTCCTGCTCGGCACCGACTTCCCCAACATCCCCTACCCGTACGCCGAGGCGCTGTCGGCCCTCGCCGGCCTGGACCTCGGGGACGGGTGGCTGCGCGCCGTCTGCCACGACAACGCCGCCAGGGTCTTCGGCCTCCAGTCGGTCACGTCGGAGACATGACCTCGTCGTTTCACGAGGAGACGCTGTCGTCGGTCGAAGCCGTCGTCTCCGCGTCGGGAACGGCCGGGAGGCGCAGGACGAAGCGGGCGCCGACGGGGCTGTCCTCGATTCTCAGGCTGCCTCCGTGGGCCTCCGCGATCTGCCGGGCGATCGCCAGACCCAGCCCCGCGCCCCCCGCGTTCCTGCTGCGCGCCGTGTCCACCCGGGTGAACCGGTCGAACACCATCTCGCGCTTGTCCCGGTCGATGCCCGGCCCGTCGTCGCTGACTTCCAGCACCGCGGTGCCGTGATCCTCGCCGGGTTCGTGCCGTACGGACACGGTGACCGTCGTCCTGGCATGCCGTTCGGCGTTGTCGAGGAGGTTGGTCAGCAGTTGAGCGAGACGCACCCGGTCGCCGACCACGACGACGCCGGACTTGAGGGCGCATTCGACATGCTTGGCCTCCTGCCGACGGTTGCGCAGCTCCGCGGCCACGAGCACGGCCAGATCGACCCTGCACTGTTCGCCGCACGCGCCCTGCTCCAGCCGATCGAGGGTCAGCAGGTCGTGCACGATCGCCTGCAGCCGGTCGAGACTGGGCAGGAGGGCCGCACCCAACTGGGGCACGCTGGTCTCCTCAGGTGCGAGGAGGCCGTCCTCCACCTCGGCACGCATGGCGGCTATCGGGGTGCGCAGATCGTGGGAGGCGTTGGAGACGAACTCGCGCTGGTGTCGCAGCGCGCTCTGCACCTGGTGCAGCGCGCTGTCCAGCCGGCTCAGCGTACGGTTGACGCTGTCGGCCATCGCGCGGATCTCGTCGTCCGCGGGCGGCATCGGCACCCGGCGGCCGGGGCAGGTCTCGTTGATCGTGTCCAGTTCCGCGCGGATGGCGTCCATCGGCCTGAGCGATGCCCGCACGTCTCGGTACCCCAGATAGGTGATGGCCGCGGCCAGCGCCGCGGCACTCACTCCCACCAGCGCGGCCAGCCAGGGATCGACCCATGGCGGCACCTCCGGGGCCGCGCTGTAGACCAGCCATCGGCCGCTGCTGCGGTGCGCCCACTGCGCCACGACGACGTGGCATCCGGGGGTCGGGAAGTCGCCGCTGCACACGGTACGGGTCACGCTGTTCCTGGTGTCCGGCGGAAAGAACAGCGCCATTCTCGGCTTGCCTCGCATGTTCGCGGTCGAGGCGACCACAGTGCCGGAGGGGTTGACCACCTGGAGATCGCGACTCTTGTACACGTCGAGCGGGTAGGTCAGTTCCCCCCGCTCAAGCTGGACGGCGACGCGGCCACCCGCCGCCGTGATCTCCCCTGTGGTGTCGTCGCTGGCGTAATGATGGACACCCATCATGATGGACAGGGCCAGCAGCGCACACAGAAAGGCCGCCGTCACCCCGGTGAACAGGGTGATGCGGAACGTGATGGAGAAGTGGTCGTGCAGGCGCATCCTCCCCCCTCCTGGCCAGTGGACCATACGAGGCGGAAAGAGCCGGGAAAGAGGTGATTGTCCTATCTCGACAGGTCGCCACGGCCGATCCACGTCTTGGGCGGAACACCAAGGAATCCCCGCCTCTCGTTCGTAGGCGCCTCTGGGCGGGACACCCGCGGCCGCTCGGACGTTTACCGGAAAGCGGAGAGGCCGGGCCGCACCCCGGCACCGCGGTTGATCATGTGGGTGCCGGGGCCTTTCTCGGTCGCGGTCAGCGGCAGCTCGTGGAGGGTGGCTGAAGGCCGTGGTGCCGAAGGAGACGCACGACACCGATTTGGACGATTTAGTCCAGTTTGGTTGACCGTTGATGCCCCTTGAGGCGTCCCATCGACCATCGAGCACACAACCCGCTCGCAGGCCTATCGACATCTTTGATCTCGCCGCCAGGCGCTCGCCGCTCACCGGGCACAACGACTCCGAATCCATACTAGTCTGGACCAGTTCGTCCAGTTTTGGCTGGATCGTACATGCCGCGCAGGCAAAGACTGGACACACCGAGGTGCCGGATGAAGGCGATTGTGGTGACGGATCAGGCCGCGGGAACGGCCGGGATGACGCCGGCCGAGCGTCCCGAGCCGGAGGCGGCGGGGAACGACGTCCTCGTTGCGGTTCACGCGTCGGGATTCACCCCGGTGTGAACTGTCGTGGCCATCGAACTGGACGGATCGCCTCGGGCGTGACCGGACGCCGTCGATCCCCGGGCCCGAGTCGGCCGGTGTGATCAGCGCCCTTGACTGTGGAACGACGGGGCTGTCGGCGGGACAGCGGACGTTCGGCCTCACCGACTGGACTCGCTGCGGCACCCTCGCGGAGCACGCGGCCGTCGAGGCGCGCCCCCTCACGTCGCTGCCGGGCGATGCCGGCATCACGGTGGTCGCGAGCCTGCCGGGAACGCGACACCCCAAAGAAATACTTGGAGACACACCCTGTGAGTGCAACGCCTTCTGACTTCAATGCCGAGCGTGTCCACGAGGAGGTCGCAGAGCTCGCAACCGAGATACACGGGCCGTTGCTGGTGCCGGGTGAGGAGGGTTACGCCGCGGAGAGTAGTGCGTACAACCTCAACAATCCGCTGGAACCGGCGCTGGTGGTCGGCGCCGCGAACACGGGCGACGTACAGGCCGCAGTGCGCTTCGCCGCACGGCACAATCGGCCGGTGGCGGTGCGAGCCACGGGACATCAGGTCATCCGATCGACGCGCGAAGCCGTACTGATCAATACCTCGCGGTTGAACGGAGTGCACGTCGACGCCGTCAACCGGATCGTCCGCGTGGAGGCGGGAGTGTGCTGGCATGAGGTGGTCGAGAAAGCGGCCGAGTACGGCCTGGCGCCGCTGAACGGCTCCTCACTGGACGTCGGAGTGATCGGCTACGTCCTCGGGGGCGGGCAGGGCCCTGTCCTCAGCCGGTCCCAGGGTTATGCCTCAGAACACGTACAGATGATCGAGGTCGTGACCGCCGACGGCGAACTGCGAAAGGTGACGGCGGACAGCGAACCAGACCTGTTCTGGGCGCTGCGCGGAGGCAAGGGGAACTTCGGGGTAGTGACCGCACTGGAGATGTGCCTGTTCCCGGTGACGGAGTTCTACGGAGGTGGACTCTATTTCGCCGGAGAGCAGATGGCCGAGGTCCTGCACGTCTGGCGGACGTGGGCGGCCGGACTGCCGGAGGAGGCCACCACCTCGGTCGCGGTCCAGCGGCTGCCTGCGTTGCCGGAACTACCTGAACCGCTTCGCGGTGCGTTCGTGCTGCACGTGCGGTTCGCCCACCTCGGCCCCGCCTCCGAGGGAGAGGCCCTGATCGCCCCGATCCGGGCCGTCACCACCCCACTGCTGGACGCGGTGACGAAGATGCCGTACACGAGCGTCGGCATGATCCACATGGATCCCCCGCAGCCGATGCCCTACTACGACCGGACCACGGCGCTACGGGAACTGTCCGCCGAGACCATGGACGCCTTCATCGAACTCACCGGGCCGGGCTCGGACTGCCCGCTGGCCAGCGTGGAAATCCGTGCCCTCGGCGGAGCGCTGGACCGGGAGCCGGCCGTGCCGGACGCGGTGCCCACACGAGGGATACCGTTCATCGTGTTCGCCGCCGGCGTCGGCGGGCCTGACCAGGCCGGTCTGCTGCAGGGGTACCTCGACCGGATCATGCGCCGCCTCGCCCCGTGGGCGGTTGAGGGCAACCGCATGGTGAACTTCCTGTCCGCGGACGAGGCCACCACTGCGGAAGAACTGCGTCTGGTGTACGGCGCGGACCGCTACCGGCGTCTGGCTGAGATCAAAAAGGCGTACGACCCACTCAACGTGTTCCGGGTGAACCACAACATCGTGCCGGCGTAACCACTGGGGTAAGTCCGTCTGCCACACGATCAGCTGCAGGCGGCTCTGGACGTCACACAGGCGCGTCACCCGCTGTTGTCCGTCCCTATCGAAGACCACACGGACAGCCGTGTGATTGATCAGGCGTTTCGTGTGTCGTGGTGGGTGGCGATGCCTCAGGCCACCGCTGTATCAGGACCATGTTCGTGTAGGCGCCGGGCAGAGCGATGGGCTCGCTGATGAGACCCGCTTCTTCGAGGACTTCTCGGCGGAGGCCGTCGCTGATGGCCTCCCCAACTCGAGGACTCCGCCCGGCGCTTGCCAATGGCCGTTGTCGGCTCATCGGGTGAGCAGGACGAGGTCATGGTCGCCGATGATTACGCCGGCAACACTCACCGAGTGCGTTTCGCCGGGGTCTGGTTCTCCTGGTCGGCCAGGTCAACCGGTTCACGCCGCCTGCGATTACCGCCTCGCCGAGGCCAACGCCGCTCGGATGGTTCCCAGGAAGCCCACAGTGGTCACGATCTCAGCCTCTTTCGATCCGAGACCCTGCCGTCAGCCGGCGGGGAAGTAATGGCCGTTGTCCAGGTCGTCAAGCAGTCGCGGCTGAACCGGTTCCCACCCGAGGATCTGACGGGTGATGGCGTTGGACGCCGGGTAGCTGCGCGTGACGATGTTGGCGAGGAACCCGAAGTATCCCGGCAACACCAGTTCGTCCATGGGAATACTCAGGGCAGGCAGGCCCAGGCGGCTGCCGATCGCCTCGGAGATTTTCCGGAACGCGATGCCCTCATCCGCTACCGCGTGCCAATACCGGCCCGCCGGCCCCTTCTCCAGTGCCAACCGGAACAAAGAGGCGGCATCACGGATGTGCACGGCGTTCCACAGGTTCGCGCCGTCCCCGGGGTAGCCGGCGAAACCTCTCTCCTTCGCCAGAGCGATCAGCTGTACGAGGAAACCCCGACTGTCTGTGGTGCTGTGCGCGATGTTCGCGATCCGCACGACCGACGACCGCACTCCTCGTTCAGCGAGCCCGATCACGGCCGACTCCACGACATTACGAGCATGCAGAGTGCCTTTGTGCTCGTCGCGGACGGGCAGGGCCGGGTCCTCCTCGGTGGCCGGCCGGCCCAGGTCCTGCTGCCCGGGCGAGCCGATGCTGCCGGCCACAACCAGCGGTTTTCCGGTTCCCTCCAGCGCCTCGCCGTAGGCGAGCATGATGGGGACCTCCGCGGCGGCCACGGCATCGATTCCACCGGAGAAGAGCAGGTCCTGTCGATGCGCGACATGGATGACGCCGTCGAACTCCGCGGCCGTCTCCCGGAGCCCGGTGAGATCCTCGAGGTCGCCTCGACGCACCTTGGCGCCGAGCGCGGACAGCGCCGCTGCCGCCCCGTCCGACCGGGCCAGGCCGGTGACCTCGTGACCGGCGGCGACGAGCTCGGGGACAATGTGGGAACCGGAGTGGCCGGTTCCACCGGTAACAAAAACGCGCATGATATGGCTCTCCGTGGGTGAAGAAGTGTGGGTGTGATCGGTTCAGCGGAGAGTGCTGATGCCGAGGGTGAAGTCGAAGGTCCCGACACCGTTTCGGGCGAGGCTGATCATCAGCAGGCCCAGCCCTTCCAGCCAGTGCGCCATCTCCAGGCCTCCGGCATCCAGCGGGCGCAACCCCAGGCTTTCGATGAACGCCGAGACGGTTGCCTTGGCTTGAGCGTCGTCGCCGGCGAACAACACGTCCAGCGAGCGGCCCGGAACCAGCGTGTGCCCGAAGACGGTGTTGAACGCCTTCACGACGTGTGCGCTCGCCGGGGCGGCGTCGGCGATCGCCTGTGCGGCGGACGCGCCGTCAGCGGTGACCAGCCCGGTGGCGTCGGCGTTGACCGGGTTCGTGAGGTCGATGATGACCTTGCCGGCCAGCGCGTCACCGTACTGGGTGACCACGGGCACGGCACTGGCGTTCGGGACCGCGAGGATGACGATGTCGCCGGCTGGGGCGGTGCCGAACGTCACGGCCGTAGCGCCGCCGCCGAGCGCCGCGGCCATCTCCTTGGCCTTGGAGATGTCGCGGCCGATGATTTCGACGTCGTTGCCGCCCGCGACCACGCGGGCGCCCAGGGCGCGGGCCATGCCGCCCACGCCGACAATGCTGATGCCGCTCATGAGTCATGCCTTTCTGAAGCTGCGAAGGTCGTCGACGAACAAGTCATCGACGCCTCGGGAAGCGCGCTGTTCGGCGCTCGACCCGAACGTGCCACCAGCCGATCTCGGTGTCCAAGACCTCTTGTGGCCGTGGCGATAACCTGAAGGCATCACCAGACGGGGGGCGTGATGGATCTGGATTTACGCAAGCTGCGCTACTTCGTCGCGGTCGCTGAGAGGTTGCACTTCGGCCGCGCCGCCGACGACCTGCACATCGCGCAGCCGGCCCTCAGCCGCCAGATCCGCGCGCTCGAGCATGACCTCGGCGCCCCTCTGTTCGTCAGGGACAGCCACGGCGTGACGCTGACCGACGCGGGCCAGCAGTTGCTGGACGACGCCGGCCCGCTACTGGCCGCCGCGCAGGGGGTCCGCCGCCGGGTGAGCGTTGCTGCGCGTGGCATCCGGCGGCTGACGGTTGGTTTCCGGGTCGGTGTCGCCGTCACACCAGCGGTACGGGCGTTCGAGACCCGGCATCCGGATGTGATCGTCGACGTACAGCGCATCGAGGGGGATGAACAGGCCGCGATGCTGCTCGACGGCCGCATCGACGTGGGCTATGTACGGCTGCCGATCGACGAGGCGGGCCTGCGCGTCACCCCGCTGTACACCGAGCCGCGGGTGGCGGTGCTGCCCGCCGACCACTGGTTGGCCGGCAAGGAACAGATCACCGAGGCCGACCTGGCCGGCGAACCGCTGGTCTGGAACGCCGACCCGAGCACGCAGCCCACGAGGCGCCCGCACCCGAACGCCGGATACCAGGTGCGCGGGGTGGACGAGACGCTCGAGCACGTCGCAGCCGGCCGCGGTATCTCGTTTCTGGCCCGTTCAGCGACCGTGTTCTACTCCCATCCGGACGTCAGCTACGTGCCCATCCCGGACCTGTCCCCCGAACAGGTGTGCCTCGCCGTTCCGGCGGCACGCACCTCGCCTCTGGTCGACGACTTCGTCGCCGCGGCTCGGGCGACCGCCGAGATCACAGCGGAATGCGGCAACTACGAAATGTGGCAGCTCGGAGGCGAATCCGCCGCCACGAACGGTTGATCGATCCGGCCGGCCACGACAGCGCCAACCGAGGGCCGCGCTCACCGCGATGCCGAACACCACGGGTTCGATCGTTGCAGCCCCCGATCGTTGAACCGCAACACCGCATGACGGCGCGACCCGCCCGGCCGTTGACTTTTCGCTGACTGCCGGCAGCGGGAACGAGGCGGTAGCCGTACCGATCGGCCTCGACGGCGAACGGCCCCGGACGTGGCGGTACGGCCCCGGGCAGCGAAAAGGCCCGCCAGGTGGATCACCTGACGGGCCTTCGTCGTGGTGGAGCTATGGGGATTTGAACCCCAGACCCCTTCGATGCGAACGAAGTGCGCTACCGGACTGCGCTATAGCCCCAACGACCTCGACTAGATTAGCAAACTCTGCGGGGTGTTCGCGCCACCGAATCAGTCTCCGGCCGCGCGGCGTCCGTCGGCGTACTGGTCGAAGACCTGGACGCGCTTGCGCGCCTCGAACTTGATGATCTCCGCCTCGTGGACCGCCGCGGCCAGGGCGCGGCGGTGCTCCCGCCGGCGGCGCAGGTGCTCGGCCCGCGCCAGGGCGGCCTTCTCCCGCTGCTCCCTGTCCGCGCGCACGGCCACGCGCAGCACGGCGAGGTAGCCGAGGAGGAGCGCGCCCGAGGGCGCGACGGCCCACCAGGGCATCACGCGTACGGCCGCGGTGACCACGGAGGCGAGCACGAGCAGGATGCTCCACAGGAGCCGACGCCGGCGGCGGGCGAGGATCCGGGCGCGGCGGTGCGCGGCGACGCGGCGGGCCCGGGCGTGCCGCTCCGCCGCGATCCGGTCCGCCGTGACGGCCTCGGCGCCCGGCTCCGCGACGGAAGACGCGGCGGGACCGGCGGAGCCCGATGACGCGGCCGGCGGGGCGACGACGGTGTCGGCGTCGCCCGCGTCCGCATCGGCGTCCGCGTCTGCGTCGGCGTCGGCGGAGTCGTCCGCCGAGACCTCCGGAGCCTCGGTGAAGTCGGCGGCGGGCGGCTCGGACAGCGTGGACGCCTCCGCCTGCTCCTCGAACAGCTCGTCGTCGGTGTGCCGGTCCCGGCGCAGCCACATGGGCAGCAGGACGCTGAGCCACATGACGACGATGGCGAGGTAGAGCAGGGCACTACCCATGCGGCCACCTCCGGACCGCCGTACGGGCGTGCCTGAGGGCATGGTGAACACATCCGTGGCCCTGTGTCGGCGGAGAGGTGTTCACGTCACGCACCGTAGGACTGTGTGTCACTGAATGACGAGCATTCAGTCCGGTGTGTCGCGAGATCGTCAAAGCTCTTCATGTAATTCGATCCCGTGCGAGCGCGCATTCCCACAGGCCACGCCCGTCGTCCGCCGTGAGGACCCGCTACCGGTGGGCCAGCGGCGGCCGGGGGGCGAGGGACGGGGTCCGCTTCCGCAATGGGATGCCTCCAGTGACGCGGTTTCGGTCTACCGCCACCGAGCATCACAGCGCCCGCTAGTGATCGGCTTGTCCTTCGATTGCAGCCGGTCGTGCGCCGTCTCCTACCCCGGGCTGGACTCGCTGCGGCGGGCGGCCGAGTTCATGGTGCGGCGCCACTGGACGAGTAGTCCGCGCGGCACGTCCTCGACGGTCAGCGCGTAGCAGATGTGGTCGCGCCATGCGCCGTCGATGTGCAGCTGACGCCGGCGGATGCCCTCCTCCCGGAACCCGAGCTTCTCCACGACCCTGCGGCTGGCCTGGTTCTCCGGCCGGATGTTGGCCTCAAGGCGGTGTAAACCGGTCGTGAAGAAGCAGTGGTCCACCGCCATGGCGAGCGCGGTCGGGATGATGCCCCGCCCGGCGAGCGCGCCGTCGACCCAGTAGCCCACCTGCGCGGAGCGGGCCGACCCCCACACGATCGCCCCCACGGTGAGCTGCCCGGCGAACCGCCCCTCGTACGTGACCACCCAGGGCATGGCCATCCCCTGGCGGGCCTCGCGGCGCAGCGTGCCGACCATCGAGACGTACGGCCCGAGGCCGGTGCGGAACAGCGGGGTCTCGGGGTTGCTCGGTTCCCAGGGGCGGAGCCATTCGGCGTTGCGCAGCCGGGTGTCGCGCCAGTCCCGGACGTCACGCAGGCGCAGCGGCCGCAGCCCGACGGGCCCCTCGGCCATGGATGCCGGCCAGCCGCGAAGTCGATCCATTCGTCAATCATCCACCGGAACACGGTCAACGCGCCACGCGGGACGCGCCCCGGGCTCGGCGGACTCCTCAGCGGGCATGGTCGCCGCCGTGGATCTGGTCGACGACGTGGGCCAGGATCGGGGTCAGCACGGCCATGCCGTCCCGTACGCCGCCGGAGGACCCCGGCAGGTTGACCACCAGCGTCGTGCCCGCCTGCCCGGCGAGACCGCGGGACAGGATCGACGTCGGCACCTTCTCCCGGTTGACCTGCCGTACGGCCTCGGCGATGCCGGGGATCTCCCGGTCGAGCACCCGGCGGGTCATCTCCGGGGTGAGGTCGAGAGGGGTGACCCCGGTGCCGCCCGTGGTGACGATCACGTCGTAGCCCGCGGCGACGCCCTCGCGCAGCGCGGCCTCGACGGCGTCCCCGTCGGGGACCACGCGGGGCCCGTCCACCTGATCGCAGCCCGCCTCCTTGAGGAGGGAGGCCAGCAGCGGCCCGGAGCGGTCCTCGTAGACGCCCGCGGACGCCCTGTTGGACACCGTCACCACCAAAGCGCGCACGCCTTACTCCTGTCCGGACCGGGTCCAGTGGCCCGTCTTGCCGCCCGTCTTCTCCTCGACCCGGACATCGCTGATCACCGCCGCCGGGTCGACCGCCTTGACCATGTCCACCAGCGCGAGCGCCGCGACGGTGACGGCCGTGAGCGCCTCCATCTCGACGCCCGTCCTGTCGGCCGTACGGACCCGGGCGGTGATCTCCACCCCCTCGTCCACGACGGCCAGCTCGACCTTCACGCCGGTCAGGGCGATCGGGTGGCACAGCGGCACGAGGTCCGGGGTGCGCTTGGCGCCCATGATCCCGGCGATCCGCGCCACGCCGAGCGCGTCGCCCTTGGGCACGTCTCCCGCGCGCAGCACGGCCACCGCCTCGGACGACAGCAGCACCCGCCCGGTCGCGACGGAGGCACGCGCGCTCACGTCCTTCTCCGAGACGTCCACCATCCGAGCGGCGCCCGACTCGTCCACGTGAGTCAGCTTCATAGCGGTATCACCTCCACCTCGGCGCCCTCGGGCAGCGAGGTCTCGTCCTCCGGCACCACGATCAGCGCGTTCGCTGCGGCCAGCGCCGCGAGCTGGTGCGAGCCCTGCCCGGTCACCGGCGCGACGGTTTCTCCCGTCCCCTCGGTGTCTCTGCTCAGCACGGCCCGCAGGTACGACCGCTTGCCGGCCGGGGACCGCACCGGCCCGGTGACGGTCGCGCGCACGGTCGCGGGCGGCCCGGCCGGGAGTCCCTGCATCGCCCGCAGGGCCGGCTTGACGAAGAGCACGAACGACACGAACGACGAGACCGGGTTACCCGGCAGCGTGAAGATCGGCACACGGTCGGGCCCCACGACGCCGAAGCCCTGCGGCATGCCCGGCTGCATGGCGACCTTCTCGAAGGTCACCGTCCCCAGCGGCGACAGGGCCTCCTTGACCGGCTCGTACGCCCCCATGGAGACGCCGCCGCTGGTGATCACGGCGTCGGCCCGCAGGAGCTGGGCGTCCAGCGTGTCCATGAACTCCTTGGGGTCGTCGGTCACCGAACCGGCCCGGAACCCCTCCGCCCCGGCCTCGCGTACGGCCGCGACGAGCATGAAGCTGTTGGACTCCCAGATGTGGCCCGCGCCCAGCGGGGTGCCGGGCTCGCTGAGCTCGGCACCCGTGGACAGCACGACCACCCTCGGCCGGGGCCGCACCAGCACCCGGCGCCGGCCCACCCCGGCGAGGATGCCGATCTGGGCGGGCCCGATCCTGGTGCCCTCGCGGAGCACCACGTCGCCCGCCCGCACGTCCTCACCCGCCCGCCTGATCGCGTTGCCGGGCGGGGCGGGCCTGTCGATCCGTACGCGGGCGGTGCCGCCGTCGGTCCACTCCACGGGAACGACGGCGTCGGCGCCCGCGGGCAGGGGCGCCCCGGTCATGATGCGGGTGACGAGGCCGGGGCCGAGGGCGTTCAGCCCGTCGTCCCCCGCCGCCACGTCCCCGATCACGGGCAGCGTGACGGGCACCGCGGCCACGTCCGCGGCCCGCACGGCGTAGCCGTCCATCGCCGAGTTGTCGAACGGCGGCAGCGGGACGGGCGAGGCGACGTCCTCGGCCAGCACGGCGCCGAGGGCGGACTCGATCTCGACCTCGAGCGGTGCGAGCGGTCGCACCGTCGCGAGGATGTCGGCGAGATGGCGGTCGACGGGCTTCATCGGCTCACTGTCCGGTCTTGTCCAGGAACTCCCGCAGCCACGGCAGGAACTCGGGGGCGAGGTCGTCCCGGTTCGCGGCGAACTGCACCACGGTCTGCAGATACTCCAGCTTGTTGCCGGTGTCGTAGCGACGGCCGCGGAACAGCACGCCGTGCACCGGACCGCCCTCCTCCGGGCCCGACGCGGCCAGGGTGCGCAGGGCGTCGGTGAGCTGGATCTCGCCGCCGCGCCCGGGCGGGGTGCGTTCCAGCACGCCGAACACGGCGGGGTCGATCACATAACGGCCGATGACGGCCCAGTTCGAGGGCGCCTCGTCGGCCGGGGGCTTCTCCACGAGGTCGGTGACGCGGACGACGTCGTCCTCGTCGGTCGGCTCGATGGCGGCGGCGCCGTACAGGGAGACGTGCTCGCGCGGCACCTCCATCAGCGCGATGACGCTGCCGCCGTAGGTTGCGCGCACCTCGATCATGCGCTTGAGCAGCGCATCGCGGGGATCGATGATGTCGTCGCCGAGCAGGCAGGCGAACGGCTCGTGGCCGACGTGCTGCTTGGCGCACAGGACGGCGTGGCCGAGACCCTTGGGCTCCCCCTGCCGCACGTAGTGCATGGTGGCGAGGTCGACGGGCTCCTTCACCTGGTTGAGGCGTTCCTCGTCGCCCTTGGCGCGAAGAGCGTCCTCCAACTCGTACGCTACGTCGAAGTGGTCCTCGATCGAGCGCTTGTTGCGGCCGGTCACCATGAGGACATCGAGCAGCCCGGCGGAGACGGCCTCCTCCACCACGTACTGGATGGCCGGCTTGTCGACGATGGGCAGCATCTCCTTGGGGGTCGCCTTCGTCGCGGGAAGGAAGCGGGTGCCGAGACCCGCGGCGGGCACGACGGCTTTGGTCACGGGATCGAAGTCAGCCATGAGTAGACACTAACGGAGCAGTCTTTGGACAAGATGAACCTGCGTCGGCGTATCCTGCGCGGCCGGTCGGAGCTCGATCCCGGGACGCTGCGCGAGTCGTCGGCGGCCATCAGGGAGTTACTCCTCGACCAGCCGTGGGTGCAGATGGCCGGGCTGGTGGCCTGCTACTGGTCCACCGGCGCCGAGCCGTCCACGCAGGGACTGATCCTGGCCCTGTGGAAGCACGGCGCCACGGTGATGCTTCCGGTGCAGCGCCCGGACGGCGACCTCGACTGGGCGGTGTACGACGGGCCCGACTCACTGGCGCCCGGCCCGAACGGAATCATGGAGCCGGTGGACGTCCGGCGCGGCGTCGACGCGATCCGCACCGCCGCGCTGGTGATCGCGCCGGCCCTCGCCGTGGACCGGGTGACCGGCGTACGGCTCGGCCGCGGCGGCGGCTTCTACGACCGGGCCCTCGCGCGCGTCGGGCCGAACGTGCCGACGGTGGCGCTCCTGCACGAGGGCGAGCTGATGGAAGGGGTTCCCGCCGAGCCCCACGACCAGCGCGTACGCTTCGCCGCCCTCCCGAGTGGAATCGCCCGTTTGGTACAGATGTGACAAGATTGGTATAGCGGACGGCGAAGGGAGCGGATCGGTCTGAACGTCTGGCTGCTCCTGTCCGCTGTCGTCGTCATCGCGGCCATCGCGTCCGTCCGGATCGCGCACCGCACCGGCCTTCCCACGCTGCTCCTCTATCTCGGCCTCGGGCTGCTGCTCGGCGAGGGCGGCATCATCGGCATCCACTTCGACAACGCCCAGACGGCCCAGCAGCTCGGCATGGTCGCGCTCGCCGTGATCCTGGCCGAAGGCGGTCTCACCACCAACTGGAGCCACGTACGCGACGCCGTGCCGACGGCGCTCGTGCTCGCCACGGCCGGTATCGCGGTCAGCGTCGTCGTGCTCGCGGCAGGTGTCGCCGTCCTGCTCGGCATGGAGTGGCGGATGGCGCTGCTGCTCGGCGCGTTCCTGGCGTCGACCGACGCGGCGGCCGTGTTCTCCGTGCTGAGACGGCTGCCGCTGCCTCCCCGGCTCGCGGGAATCCTGGAGGCCGAGTCGGGCTTCAACGACGCCCCGACCGTCATCCTCGTGATCATGCTGAGCGCCGGCTCGACGCTGCCGCTCTCGCTGCCGCACATCCTTCTGGACACCGCCGTCGAACTGGTCATCGGCGCGGCCGTCGGTCTCGCGGTGGGCCCCGCGGGGGTGTACGCGCTGCGCCGGGTCGCGCTGCCCGCCTCCGGCCTCTACCCGATCGCGGTGCTGGCGCTGGCGTTCGTCACCTACAGCGGGGCGACCCTGCTGCACGGCAGCGGGTTCCTCGCGGTCTACCTGACCACGCTGATCCTGGGCAACGCCAGGCTCCCCCACCGCGCCGCCACGCGCGGCTTCGCGGAGGGCGCCGCCTGGCTCGCCCAGATCGGGCTGTTCGTCATGCTCGGAATGCTGGCGAACCCGAGCGAACTGCCGGGCGTGATTGTCCCCGCCCTCGTGGCGGGCCTGCTGCTGGTCCTGCTCGCCCGACCGGCGTCCGTGCTGGTGTCCGCGGCGATCGCACGGCTCCTGCGTCTCGGTTCGCTGTCGTGGCGCGAGCAGGTGTTCCTGTCGTGGGCCGGGCTGCGCGGGGCGGTGCCCATCGTGCTGGCCGCGATCCCCTGGGCCGCCGGTCTGCCGGGGGCGAAGGGCCTGTTCAACGACGTGTTCATCATCGTCATCGTGTTCACGATCCTCCAGGGGCCCACGCTGCCGTACCTCGCCAGGCTGCTCGGCCTGGCGGCGGAGGGCGAGGCCCGCGACCTCGACGTGGAGGCCGCGCCGCTGGGGGAGCTGAACGCCGATCTGCTGCAGGTCCGCATCCCGTCCGGCTCGCTCATGCACGGTGTGGAGATCTTCGAGCTCCGGCTGCCGGCGAACACCATGGTCACGCTCGTCGTACGGAACGGGCAGTCGTTCGTGCCCACGCAGACGACCCGGCTGCTGGCGGGCGACCAGCTCCTCGTGGTCACCACGGCCGCCCAGCGGGAGACGGTCGAACGCCGCCTGCGCGCCGTCAGCCGCCGCGGCAAGCTGGCCGGCTGGTATGGCGAACGCGGCGGCTGACCGCCGTCGCTGTGTCCTCGGGCGCGGGCGGATCTCGGTGGGATCGAATGGGACGGCGCGGGGCAATAAACCGGGCTGGAGTGGCGTTTGGGCTTGTTGACTGCTTACCATTAGCAATCGACCCGGTCGAGTGCCAGTCTCAGGAGGAGCGAGTGCCTACCTACCAGTACGCCTGTACCGCTTGCGGTGAGCAGCTGGAGGCCGTCCAGAAGTTCTCTGACGACCCGCTCACGGAGTGCCCGGCCTGCCAGGGCAAGCTGCGCAAGGTCTTCTCCGCCGTTGGCATCGTGTTCAAGGGCTCGGGCTTCTACCGGACCGACAGCCGTTCCTCGAGCTCGTCGACGACCACGTCCACCACGACGACGTCCTCCTCGAAGTCGTCCGGCGACTCGGGCAAGAAGGAGCCGGCGACCTCCACGAGCTCGTCGAGCACCTCTTCGTCTTCGTCGAGCACCTCCTCGTCGAGCACGTCCTCGTCCGGCTCGACCGCCGCGGCCTGAGGTTATCCACAGGGGCCGGCGGGACGCGGCGGCTGTACGGCGCCGTTCGCTAGGGTCGGCCCATGGTCAATAGCGCAGACATCGGGGTCATCGGCGGCTCGGGGTTCTACTCCCTGCTGGAGGACGCCGAAGAGATCGACGTGACGACGCCGTACGGCCCGCCGAGCGACTCGATCACCGTGGGCCGCATCGGCGAGCGGAGCGTCGCGTTCGTCCCCCGGCACGGCCGCGGCCACACCTTCCCACCCCACCGCATTCCCTATCGGGCGAACATGTGGGCCCTGCGGTCCCTCGGCGTCCGCCAGGTGCTCGCGCCCAGTGCGGTCGGGTCCCTGCGCCCGGAGATCGGCCCGGGCGCCCTCGTGATCCCCGACCAGCTCGTGGATCGCACGCAGGGCCGTGAGCAGACCTACTACGACGCGGGCGGGGCCGTGCACGTGTCGTTCTCCGACCCCTATTGCCCCTCCGGCCGGGCGGCCGCCGTGGCCACGGCGCGCGAGACGGGCTGGGACACGGTCGACGGCGGCACTCTGGTCGTGGTCCAGGGGCCCCGGTTCTCCACCAGGGCAGAGTCGAAGTGGTTCGCGGGGGCGGGCTGGTCGATCATCGGCATGACCGGGCACCCCGAGGCCGTGCTCGCCCGCGAACTCGCCCTCTGCTACACGACGCTCGCCCTCGTGACCGACCACGACGCCGGTGTGGAGGCCGGTGAGGGGGTCACCCACGAAGAGGTCCTCGCTTTCTTCGCCGCCAACGTGGAGCGGATGCGCACTCTGGTCGCCCAGGTCGTCGAGGTCCTTCCGGAGGAGCGCTCCTGCCCCTGCGGCAACGCGCTCGACGGGATCAAGCTGCCGATCGAGCTTCCCTGACGCCGATGCGTGCCATGCCGCACGGCGGTGTCCGGCCGCGGAACCGGCTGCGGACCCGGGGTCGCGACACCGCCGCCGGAGCGCCACCCAGACAAGCAGCGCGGACGGACAGCGCGGACGGACAGCGCGAGGGGGCGTCGGCGTGGAGCGCCCACGGTGCCACCGGGCTCCGTCGTGAGGCGAGGGGCGAAAGGCGGGCGAGGTGGTCATGCGTGATCTGAAGCGGCTGAGGGCGCGCCGTCGCCGTCCGATCGCCGCCGTCCTCTCCGGTATGGCGGTGGCCTGCGTGCTGCTGGCCGTCCGCACCCCCGACGGGGTGGAGGTCCTCGCCGCCGCCCGCGACCTCCCCGGAGGCCGACTGGCCGCCTCCGACGTCGTGGTCGTACGGCTCCCGCCCGACGCGGTGCCCGCCGGGGCGTACGCGCCGGGCGCCCCGGTCCCGGGCCGCGTGCTCGCCGGTCCGTTGCGCCGAGGCGAACTCCTCACCGACGCGCGACTGCTCGGCCCGGGCCTGTTCCACCAGACCCTGGCCGGGCAGACATCCGGCGGCTCGGCCGGCGGTGGCCCGGCCGCGGCGACGGATGTGGTCCCGGGTCTGGTCGCGACGCCGGTCAGGATGGCCGATCCCGACGCCGCCCGCCTGCTGTCGCCGGGAGACGTGATCGACGTCCTGGCGGCCTTCGAGGACGGGCCTTTCCAGGCCCGGACCGTCGCCCAGGAGGTGCGAGTGATCGCCCGGCCACCAGGTCGTACGGACGGCGGCGCGCTGCTCGTGCTGGCCACGACCCCCGGGCAGGCGGCCCAGTTGGCCCAGGCACAGGCGCAGGGCAGGCTGTCGATGACCATCCACCCGCGTTGATGGGCCTTTGTCCGGGCGGCGAAGGGGGCTGATCAGGCCATGAGCGCCTGTCAGGCCGTGGTCGCGCCGGCCTGCCGCCAGGCCCGCTGGTCCCGCGTGACCTGCTGGAGCATCTCCCTGAACCCGGCGTAGCGCCCGGCGCCGAGGGTTCGTTCGTGCCGCTCCTCGATGGCGGCGAGGATCGCGCGCGCCTTGGTGATCTCGTCGATGCCGCGCTCGGTGGGGACGATGAGCTTGGCCCGGCGGTCAGCGGGATCGGGTTCGCGGGTGACGTAGCCGAGCCTGACGAGCTCGTCGAGGATCGTGCCGACGATCTGCTTGTGCTGGCCCGACCGGGCCGCGAGGTCCGTCGCGCGCACGCCCTTCGGATCAAGGAACGCCAGCACGGTCCCGTGCCGCGGGCTCACGTCGGGATGCCCCTGCTCGGCGAGGGTCTCGAACAGCTCCTCCTGAAGAGCACGCATCAACTGGCCGGCCAGCATGCCGAGGTCAGGAACCCGCACGGTCCACCGTCTTCCAAATTTAGTCACGATCATTGACCGTCATGGATCTTTATCATATCGTGGCGCCCTGAACGCGCACAGCCGCCCCAGAGGAACAGACAGCGAGGGATCACGACCATGGCCAGCAGCGAGATCGACACCTACGTCGAGACGAAGCTCGACCCGAAGTACCGCGAGATCGTCGCGGCCCTGCGCACCCTGGTGGCCGAGGAGGCCCCCGAGGCCGTCGAGTGCCTCACGTACGGCTCGCCCGCCTGGCGCGGCAAAAAGATCCTCGCCGTCATCAGCCAGAGCAAGACCCATCTCACCTTCGCCTTCGAGCGGGGCGCGGAGATGTCCGACCCCCACGGCCTCCTGGACGGCGTGGGCAAGAAGACCCGCCACGTCAAGATCAAGACGTTGGACGGGATGAACGAGGACGCGCTGCGCGACTACATCGGCCAGGCCGTCCGCCTCGACGCGAACTGACGCGACCGGTTCCCCCGCTCGGGGGAACCGGTCGTCAGACCTGCGCGCCGAGCTTGGGGTCGTACTCCCAGTGCCAGGGCTCGAAGGGGCTGTGATACGACCAGTCGGGGTGTATCCAGCCATAGCGCTTGCTGTTGGCCTCCAGCCAGTTGAACTGCACGGAGCGGAAGTTCTGCACTCCGCCGCACAGGTCGACCGCGAGCCCCAGACCGTGGTTGCTCTTACCCGGAGTGGCCGCGAAACCGGGCCGCCGATAATAGATGGACTGCTGCTCGCTCAGATTGCGATAGCTGTCGGAGATGCACATCGAGCTGCCGAAGCGCTTCTTGTAGGCGATGTTGAGATCGGCGAAGGCGATCGCCGCGTCCGCCCGCAGCTCCTCTCCGGCCTGCGGCAGGGGGCACAGGATGGTCTGGGGCAGCAGGCCGTTCGGGTACTGCTCCGCCTGACCGATCCTGGTCGGGTCGCAGCCGCCCGCCCCCTTGCTGCCGATCTTCACACCGAGCTTGATCAGCGCCTTGGTCAGCGACCGCACCAGCGTGCTGGAGCGTTTGCGCAGCGCAGCGACCTGCGCACTCAGCTGCGCCTCCTGCAGGAGGTTGGCCGCCCGGAGCTCCTGCGCCTCCTGCGCGAGCTGCTGCTGCCGCTCCAGCAGCTTCACCGCGTCGCCGAGCACGTTGTTCCGCCCGGCGACGATGTGGTCGAGGTCGGCGATCCTCCGGAGCGTCTCCGTGCCGTTTCCCGCCCTGAAGAACGGGCTGAGTCCGTCGAACGAGGGATCCTGGTACATGGACGAGGCGAGGTCGGACAGCGGCTTGCGCAGTTTGTTGAGCTCAGCGGTGGCCTGCTGGAGACTCTGCAACTTGGTCGCCAGCGCCTTCTCGACGGCGCCGAACTTCTTCTGCCGCGCCACCAGTTGCCTGTTCGCGTCCTCGATGGACTTGTACGCCTTCTGAGCCTCCCGCCGCAGCTCGGTCAGCGTGGTGGGCTCCTTGTCGAGCGCACCGGCCGGCGCGCTTGCTCCGGCGGTCTCCGTACGAGCCTTCGCGGTCGTGGTGTCGGCCAAGGCGGCCGTGGCCGTGCCGTACGGGGCGGAGACGGCCAGCGAAGTCATCGCCGTGACGACCGCGATCAGCCTGGCTGATCGAGGAGATGACACGATCGATTCCCCCGTTTGCGAACTCTTGACCTGGGTCAGGGACGCACGTTACTACAGCGCGCCGCGTGCCCGAGCCTCGGTTCGCATAAGTACTATCGACCGGACACGTCGCATTTGCGCGTTTCCAGCTCATCGCCCGCCTTCGGATTGGCCCTCACGCTCCCGGCAGAGCTCCCACAGCCACGTGTCCTGCCACTCCGGCGCGCACGCGAACGTCGTCTCCTCACGAGGCTCCGGTTTCTCTACCGGCCGGCTCGCCTTCGGCGTGTCCCCGTGGACGACCTGACGGACGGGTTGAGCGATCGGAAGGATCCGTACGCGCCCCTCGTAGAGACGCGCGGGACCGGACGGCGCGGGAACCGGGGTCGGGTTCAGCAGGGGTTTGCGCACCGTCCCCGCCATCGGGACCACGTCGATCCTCGGGGCCTCCTGGCCGTCCACCGGATTCCGCGGCATGGCGATCCGCGTGGCGGGTGTTCCGGCGGGAGCCGCGGTTTCGCCGCCCTTCTCATCTGCCGTCCCGGCCGCTGCCGCACGTACGGCCGCATCGCCCGAGGAGTGGGACCGCGCCCGCTCCCCGTAGCCGGCGAAGTCGGCCATGAGCATGCCCGAGGCAAGGATCGCCGGCGCGAGCAGCGCCGCGACGAGCACCACCGATCGCAGCCCGCGCGCGGATCCACGTCGCGTTACGGTCACGGCCAGCGACGGTAACCGCCCTCCCCTGGCCGGCGTACGACCACTTGCCATCGCTTTACCGCAGGTCAGCCTGCCGATGACCGGCAGACTCCGAAACGACACCCCGCGGAAGGCGCGAGCGGGCCCAACCTTTCGCTAGGCTTACTGATGCACATCATGCGCCTCCGTAGCTCAGGGGATAGAGCACCGCTCTCCTAAAGCGGGTGCCGCAGGTTCGAATCCTGCCGGGGGCACTCTTTGATCAGGCCAAACAGCCCCTCACCTGGGGCATCTCGAAGCCGTCTAGCGATCTTAGGCAGCCATAGGTCACTGTGGGCAGTCGCGCGCCGCTGGTCGCGGGATATTCGCGGGATGGCTTCTGAGTGGGCCGCCAGAGGCATGTTGCCCGCACGTCGGCCCCGGATGACGAGGCATATCTCGGCTGGATCTGTTCAGTGCTGGTAGAGCGTCAGGCCAGTGCGGTCGGGCGTCGGCACGTAGCGGACATCGCGTGGGCCGTCGAACACATCGCGGGGAAGCGGCACGGCCGACTCGCTCACGGTTTCTACGATCGTCAGCCACACATCGGAGCCGGTCGGGGCCTCGTGTTCGACCGCGCGCATCGCTTCCAGCCAGCCCGCGACGTCGTCGCCGTACTGCGCACGGTTCTCGTCCATCCAGACGCCGTACCAGGCGACGGCACGATCCTGGTGGTGGAGCCAGGCCACCGCGCTGACGTAAGGGTGATCCATCGTAAGCTTGCCGTTGCGACCGAGGGTCATTGTCCACTCAGCGATCTCACCCGTATCCGGGTCCAACGTGCCGTGCAATTCATGGTCACCGTACATAGCCGCCATAAGTGACATGTCGTCAGAGGGGACCGGGCAGTTCATCGGGTTGGCCATAACGACCATGAGCGGATGCCCGAGGCTCTGGGCGGCCTTCAGTTGAGCGGCGGCCTGCTTGATCTGTGAACGAAGCGGCTTCAGGGCATCCTTCATAGAGCGGCTTTTCGGCCCAGCGACTCTGTTGCCGTCCTCTGAGCGCCGGAACTCGGCGTCCGCGAAGAGGCCGGGCGTGTTGAAGGATTTGACCTCGCACACCACCTCGAAGCCATGGGCGGAGACGAGCCGATCGGGGTTCTTGATCCGTCCAAGCAGCCCGACATCCGGTTCGACCTGCCACGTGTAGCCACGCTCGACGAGGTATTGGTCAAACCAGTCCTCAGCCATGGTGCTCAGGTTGTTACTCGTCATGATCTGATTGTGCATCTTCGGACGTGACGCGGCTCACGTCGAAGCTGACCACCCGTCCGATCTCCACATTCACAACCCTCAGCGAAAAAAGATCGGCCCCGGGTAACCCGAGGCCGATCTGAGGGTCGACCTACATCAGTCGCCCAGAGCGCTCGTGATCTTGTTGTTTGCCTGAAGCGTCTGCCCCTCCACACACTTGGCGTAGACGCGTTGCAGGACCTCTACGCTGTGCCCCGCCCGTTGTGCAACTTCGGTTGCCGGAACGCCCGCGCTCAGCCAGAGCGAGACCGCCGCGTGCCGTAGGTCGTACGGTCGAGCGGCCAGAGGAGACGCCGCCTGTTCCGGCGGGAATGCGATCGCTCTCGCCTCCTGCCAGATGCGGGAGATAGCCGAGGCGGTGTAGGGGCGGCCCTTGGCGGTGCGGAACAGCCGGCCATCGTCGGCAACGCCGTACCGCTTGATGTGCTCTCGCAGGATCGCCACCAGGACCGGCGGAATCGGGATCGGCCGCGTGTCACGCTCGGGGCGGTGCTTCAGGCCGCGCTCGTCGTGTGCCTCCCCCGAGTCGGTGTAGCGCTTGTTCGCCTGTGGCCGCGCCTTCTCCAGGGTCAGCATGCCCCAGCCCTCATCGGGCAACTGGCAGTTGTCCCGCCGGAGGCCCGCGGCTTCCTCAGGGCGCAGCGCGGCGTAGTACATGCAGGCGTACAGGGCCATCATGCGCGGCCCCCGCGAGCGGCCAACGTAGGTCACCGCGGCGAGCAGCGCCCCCGCCTGACGAGGGTTGACCACTGTCCGAGGGTCGACGGCTTCCGTCGACTTGGGCGGAGTCCACTTGATCTCGCGCAGCGGGTTGGAGGGCAAGACCTTCTCTTCCACGGCGAGCTCCAGGAGGTGATTGAGGACCTCTCGCTTACGCAGGACGGTGTTCGCCGCCGCCTTCTTACCGCTGAACGTCACGGAGATCGCGTCCAGACCGCGCCGCAGGACGCTTGCCTCTTGCAGGTCGGCCAACGGAAGCGAAGCGGTCTCCAGCCACCGCAGGACCGCCGCCCGATGCCCCGGCAACTCCCCTCGCCGGTCCTCAGGAAGCAGGGCGTGATCCCGAAGGACGGTCCGCAGTTCCGCGTCGTCGGGCTTGCCAGGCAGGTCCTTGGCGAAGGCGGGGACCAGGGCTATCAGCGCGTAAGTGTCGGTTTCCCGAGTTCGCGCCGCCGATGCCTTCCACCGTCGCCTCATGTACTCCTGGGCGAAGGTGAGGACGGTGGGGCCGGCTTTCGGGTCAGGTGCGAGCATCGACACCGGCAGGCCCGTTGCGATGTCGAACGCCTCACCGTTCTTGGCCGCCTGCCGGAGATCAGACAGGAAGCTCTCGGCGAGAGCCTTGGTGCGCCGGGTTTTGGATCTCTGCCGTCCGCCTACTGTCCAGCGGATCTCATACGAGGCGGTCTTACTCGACTTGTTCCGGCGGATCTCCCAGAACTTCACGTCATAGCTGGTGTTCACGCAGCCTCCCGCAGGGACTCCAGCCACGCCGTGAGGTCGCTCCTGTAGACGTAGAGATCTCCGTTGGGCAGCTTCACGCAGACAGGGGCGCGGCCCATTTCGCGCCAGCGGTAGAAGGTGCGGCGGGAGACGCCGCCCAGTTCGTCGAGAACCTGCCGCAGCGGCATCAACTCATCGCGCCCACCCATCAGGCCCCTCCCCCGCCCGAGGGGAGCCCGGACGCGCTGGCGAATGCGGCGACGAGGGCGTCACCCGGGGAGTAGCCCTTTCCGGCGTACTCCCATTCGCTGACGACGAGGACGGTGTCCTCGTCGAGGAGGGGAAGGCGGCCGGCGGTGATGTCCTCGTCGCGGGCGTGGTTTTGACGGTCGGCGCGGATGTCGCCGAGGGTGGTGGAGTAACGGCGGGATCGGGTGGAGAAGTGGCCGCGGAAGCCGAGCATGTGCGCCCACTGGGTCAGCCGGAGGTCGGCCAGCTCCTCGAAGGCGCCGAGGCGAAGGCATTCGGCGATAAGCCGCCGGGCATGGTCCCGAACGGGCAGAGCGGCCAGGTCCTCGCCGGGGACGATGCGCCGGTCCATGGTGCCGACGCATTCGGTGGCCTTGGTGGCGTACTTGGCGATGTAGCCAGCGACGGCCTGGTCGGTCAGCTCGCCGTCCATCGTGATCGGGCGGACGTCGAGCTGCGTACCCCAGCGCAGGACACGCGCGGGCTCGTTGTCGAATGCAGAGATCTTGGCGATGACCACGGAGGCGGCGTGCTGTACGGCTTGGCCGAGGAGATCGAGCGTAGCCCAGGCCGGGGGTGGGGAGATGGGTCCGGCCGGGCCGTCGAGGCGGATGACGGCGTGCAGGTGGACGACGCCGCGCCGCTGATATTCGGCGACCTTGGCGAAGGACACGACGAGCTGGTCCCGCATGTCGCGCAGGGTCAGGCCGCCGAGCTTGGCCAGGTGCCGCCGCAGGGCGTCGGCGAAGCGCTTCCACAGCAGCGGCGCGACCGCGTTGAACAGCACCGAGCCCGTGTAGTCGTAGCAGTCGGGACACAGCGGCTCGCCGAGGCAGTCATCCTCTGCGCCGTGTCGAGCGGTGCAGGACAGAACGCGCCCGTGCGGACAGGTCGCGGCGTCGCGGCGGGGGTGGCAGGGCAGGATGCTCCCGTTGTGCTGCCGGCGTGTGTGGACCGGGCCGAACGACGGCGCGGTGAGCGTAACGAACAGGCACGGGTGCCCGGTCACCGACGCGGGGACGCCTTTGCCGCCGACGAGGCCGGCGCGGATGAGGTGGTAGGTGTCAGCCCGGTAGGTCTCGGCGCAGGCCGGGCAGCGGGACGCGCGGCGGGTTTTGCACGGGACACGCAGGACGCCGTCGGGTTCTAGGCGGGTGCTGTAGCGGTGCAGCAGGGTCCCGGTGGCCCTGTCCCAGTGTTCGACCTTGCCACGCAGGTGGATCGGCTGTCGGCAGCCGCCCGTACGGCGGATCTGAGAGGCGAAGCGGGAGCAGTCAGGGTTGTTGAGCCGGGCGATGGCACCGCGGATGGCGTGCGCGTTGGCGGATGTTACGGGCAAGATGGAGACCTCCTTTCGCTCGATGGGTGGAGGGATGGCCCCCGACCTGGCAGGCGTCTTGGCGGATGTACAGCCAGGCCGGGGGCGCTGACGGATCAGCAGAAGCCGAGCCCGTCACAGTGGCGGCAGGTCTCGCCGTAAGAGTCCAGGCCGCCTCCGCCGCAGTGGCAGCACTGCCACCGCCGGGGCGTGATCGGCGTGGACTCGGTGGGCGGGGCCTGCTCGGTGTCGGGCATGGGTGTCACCTCCTTTCGTGTCAGGCGGCCTGCGCCGTGTTCTGGTCAGGGATGGGGTCGGGCTGGATGCAGCCCTCGTAGCTGCGGTCGGCCTCGTACTGGGCGCGCCGGGCGGCGAGGATGGCCACGGCCCGGTACTCCACAGGGCCGAAGCAGATCGAGGCGGCGTAGTGGCCGTATTCGCGCTCGTGCGGATCAATCGACGTGCCGAGCAGTTCGGCGATGTGATCGACCTCGGCGCACATCTCGGCATCCGTGGCGCGGTGCGGGAAGTGCAGCACGTTGACCGAGCGTGGGACGGGGACGGCCGGGTTGGCCTCCCGGAAGTCGGCCAGGGCGCGGAGTCCGGCGATGAGCGCGGAACGGTGGTCGTCGTTGGTCATGTGGTGATCTCCTCTCATGCGATGGATTCGGATGCGGTGCGTAGGGTGCGCAGCAGGTCGGAGGCGAGCTGGTTGGACACGCCCAGGCGGGCGCGCAGCAGGTCGCGGGTGATCGGCTTGCCGTGCTTGACCTGGTGTTCGTCAGCCACGCGGCGGGCGTAGGCCACCAGCGCCGGGGACGGTCCTGCCTCGCCGTCCTGCCCGTCCTGTACGGCGGGGACGAGCGCCGGGGCCGGGGACGGCGAGGACGGGACGGTCTCGACGGTCAGGACGGGCGCGGACGGTTCGGGACGAGGGGTGGCGGAGCGGCGTTCGAGCATCGAGACGGCGATGAGGAACGCACCCGCGGGCGTGGCGGCGGTCAGCCAGCCCCATACGGTCGGTTCGGCCTGGTGCAGGTTGGCGGCCAGGGACAACACGATTCCACCGGCCAGAACCAGCGTCGGCCAGGACACGAGGCCGGTCCGTTGGCGGCCGGTCTTCTTGTCCCGCTGCCGTTCCCGGGCGGCCATGACACAGGTGAGGTCGACGCAGACGGCCACGGCCCACGACATCCAGCCGGTCTGTCCGTGGTCGGTGGCGGTGTCGCGGATGTGGGTGAACGATCCGGCACCCGCGATGGCGGCCAGGACGAGAACCGGCCCGGTGTCGAGCAGCCATGAGGCGAGGCGTCGCATCGTTACCCCCTTTCGTGATCAGGCGGACAACAACTCGGAGAGCGCGGCCTCATCGAGGCCGGTGACGCGGCCGGGCTGAGCGATCTCGGCCCACGTGGGAGTGAGCCGGGACCAGTGCCGGGCGGTGTGTTCTGCGGTCTGCTCGGAGACGTAGAAGGAGCGGGCGCGGTACCACTGACCGTCCTGATGGGCGACGATCGCGACGCCGGGGGTCTCGGCGGGTATGGCGCGGGCGGACACCAGCGCGGCGGCATCGAGGTCGCCGAGCGTCATGGTCGCGGTTTCCGGGTCGTTGACCCGGTGGCAGATCCGCCCCGAGCACTGGGCGCGAAGCGCGGTGACGCCGGGGCCGAGGTCGGAGCCGATCCGCTGGCCGGACAGGAACAGGTAGATGCCGAACGCCCGCCCGAGTTGTGCGATGCGCAGCAGCGCAGTTGAGGTATGGGCGATCTCGTCTTTCTCGGACTTGTCGGCCATCAGATACAGCTCGGCCAGCTCATCGACCAGCACCACCACCGGAATCGGCCGCACGCCGGGCGGGAGTTGCCAGATGTTGCGGGCGCCGGCCGTACGGCACAGCCCCATCCGGTCAACCATCACGGCCATCAGGTCATCCAGCAGGCCTACGCTCTCGGCCCGCGTGGTCGCCAGGGCCGACAGCCGGGGCGCGTACGGGGTGAACTCGACACCGCCTTTGAGGTCGATGCCGACCAGGGCGACCGGTTGCGGGGCCAGCCCCACGAGCAGGGCGTTGGCGAGGTTGGACTTACCGGATTGGGTGGCTCCCGCGTTGATCCAGTGCGGGACGGTCCGGAAGTCGATTGTCCACAGCCCGCCGGTTTCCAGCCGCCCGACATGGACGATGAGGAGGTCACCCGAGGCTGGGAAGTGGTCGAGCCGGACGAGCGGGTCCCGCACCGTGGCGGCCAAGACGACCCGACCGGGCCGCGGTGAGGAGACGCGTACGGCGTGGACGCCCCAGGAGTGGGCGAGCCGTTCGGCAGCCTGGGCGTAGTCGGCGGGGATCTGCCCTTCGAGGGTGTGGACGGTGACGCGCCAGCCGTGCCGGGTCGGCAGTGGCAGCCACATGAACGGTTTGGTGTCGACCGCGACCCGCTGGAAACGCCGCCGTACCTTCACGAGCCCGGTGGAGGCGATCGCGCCGGGGACGGTGGTGAACCACCAGCGTTGCCGCTTCTTGGTCAGCCCGCAGCCGAGGGCGACCTTGCGCCAAGTCGCCCGGACAGCGAGGGCGACGAGAGGGAAGCCGACGATCAGCCAGAAGGAGCGGAAGTGGTAGCGGTGCCAGGCCCACAGGCCGGCCGCCGTAGCGGCCAGGCCCGCGAGCAGTGTCAGCAGGGCGTCACGCATGGGCGGTCACGCCCGCCGGGATGATGGAGCTGGCCCGGTAGCTGATGCCCCAGCGGGCCTCGCCGCCCCGGGACATCTCCCAGACGTAGCCGACCAGGCCGACCGGGGTGACGTCCTGCCCGGCAGTGATCTGTGGTTCGCCGGAGGTGCCGACCTTGACGAGTTCGATCCGGCCGAACTCGTCTTCCACCGACAGGACGATCTCGTAGACGGTGTTGCCGTTCTTGTCGGTCTTGATCTCGCCGGTGTCCTGGTTGAGGACGCGCGGACGGGGCGCGCGGACACAGACGAACTGCAGCTTGGTCACGTCGACCGGGATCGGAATCGTGCGCATGTGTTGGACCTCCTTAGCTCGATGCCAACATAGTTAACTAGGTTGGCCCGGTTGTCAATGTTCTCTCGGTTGGCTTGGTCGTGTTCCTGTGCTGAGATGAGACTTGGGTCCAGGACAGGAGAGGGATGGTCAAGAAGACGGGACGGCCCGGTTACCTCCAGATCGCCGACGATCTGCGCGAGCAGATCCGCGGCGGATCTCTGCCGCCCGGCTCCCCGTTGCCGTCGACCACCCAGCTCGCCGCCCGGTACGACGCCTCACTCAGCGTCGTCAAACTCGCGGTCGGGATCTTGCGAACCGAGGGCCTGGTGATCGGCCAGCAGGGCAAGGGCGTGTTCGTCCGGGAAGACGTCCCGGACACCGCCCCGGGGCCGGCGGGCGACTTGGCAAGCGAGGTCATCGCGCTACGCACCGCCGTACAGGACCTGTCAGAACGCCTGGCACGGGTCGAAGCAACCTTGTCTCAGCGATCCGAGAGTTAGGACCCCCGTTCCGAACCTTTAAGCCGGTGACGTGTCGAGCGAGCCGCGCGGACGCGTCCCCGGAGGCGACCCCGCCACGCATGGCCTTGTCCTCCCGCCGGATGCCGACCAGGACCGCCACATAGCCGACGGTCACAACCGCGGTCAGGGCCAGGGCGATGATCAGAGGCAGCGCGCTCACGACCAGATCACCCCCAGGGTGGCGGCACCGAGCGGGCCACGCGGGGGACGACGGATGATGGCGCGACGCCGGGCGGCCCTGCGGCGGGCGAGCTGACGGCGTGCCCACCTGTCACGAGCGATGCACTTGGAGCAGCGGGTCTGTCCCTCCTCCAGCAGCGCCCCGCACTCGCAGCCGGGCGCCTCCTCCGGAGGGGTGATCGTGGTGTCTGTCATCGGTGTTTCTCCTTTCGTCGCAGGTGGTGGTGCGTTGTGACACCGAGAGTGCGGCGAAAGGGCAGGACGAGATCACTACACGACGGGACATGTTCAAGACGTCCCGTCTACGATTGCCACGTCCCTGGACGTCCTGACGCGGCAGGTGAGATGGCCAACGAGCGACTACGCGCGGCCCTTCTGGAACGCGGGGTGAGCATCGCCGAACTGGCGACCGCGATCGAGGTGGACCCCAAGACCGTCGAACGCTGGATCACCAAAGGCCGCGCACCGTACCGGAAGCACAGATACGCCGTCGCCACCCATCTGGGGATGGACGAGGGTTACCTGTGGCCCGAGGCGTTGACGCGCGAGCAGGTGGCCTCGGCGTCCGAGAGTGAGATCGTCACCGTCTACCCGCACCGCTGGGCCGTCCCCCGCGACGCCTGGGGACGTCTGTTCGCCCAGGCCCAGGACGAGATCGGCATCCTGGTCTACAGCGGCCTGTTCCTCGCCGACGACGCCGGCATCGTGCGCATGCTGGGCGAGAAGGCCGCCGCCGGAGTGAGGGTGCGCATCCTGCTCGGCGACCCCGGCAGTCCCGAAGTCGCTCAGCGCGGCGCGGACGAGGGCATCGACGACGGCATGGCCGCCAAGATCCGCAACGTCCTCGTCCTCTACCGGCCCATCCGCGGCCTGGACGGGGTGGAGATCCGGCTCCATCGCACGGTGCTGTACAACTCCATCTACCGCGGCGACGACCAGCTTCTCGTCAACACACATGTGTATGGAGTGCCCGCCGGCAACGCCCCGGTCCTGCATCTGCGGAAGGTGTTAGGTGGAGACATGGTCACCACGTATGTCGAGAGTTTCGAACGGGTGTGGGAGCAGGCCACGTCGGTAGGGTCGTGATCGTGGCCCGCCGCATCGACTACTACGACGACCCTGACGCTCCCAAGCCGAACAGCCTGGTCCCGTCCGTCAACGTCGTCGTCACCAACGACGCAGGGGACATTCTGATGATCCGTCGCAGCGACAACGGCAACTGGGCCGTCCCCGGCGGCGCGATCGACCTCGGGGAGTCTCTCCCACAGGCCGCCGTACGCGAGACCCTCGAAGAGACCGGCGTGCTGTGCGAGATCACCGGCCTCGTCGGCACCTACACCGACCCCCGCCACGTGATCCTCTACACCTCGAACGGCGAGGCCCGGCAGGAGTTCTCCATCGTCCTCACCGCCAGCGCCGTCAGCGGCGAGCCGACCCCGAGCAGCGAGTCCCGCGAAGTCCGTTGGGTACCCCGCGACCAGGTCGAGGCGCTGCCGATGGACCGCTCAATGGCCCTGCGGATCGGCCACTACCTCACCGGCGCCGTTCTGCCGTACATCGGCTGAAAGGCCCTGACGCGCGGCCTGGAATTGTCAGATTAGGCCGATACAGTCCGCCCATGAGCTACGACTTGTACTTCGTCGAGCGAGAGCCGGGCCAATCTTGGGATGACGCTCTCAAGGCGCGCGAAGAGGCTCTGGAGGCGCGCGAGGAGGCGCGCGAAGACGACCTCCCCTTAGACGTCGATGCATGGGACAGGATTGTGTCCCGGGTCCGTGGCGTCCTTGGAGAGGTTGACGTCTTTGAGAACCCGCCCGTCTGGGAGATCAGCCACGAAGCAACCGGCATTCAGTTGGGCTACTGCGAGGGACAGTGGGACATGACCGCCCCCTACTGGACCCACGGGGAAGACGCTGCCCACGTCGTTCGCACGATGCGCGCTCTGGCTCCGATCATCGAGCAGGAAACCGGGCTCGAATGCTACGACCCGCAGCTCGAACAGCCGCTCGCGGACATCGAGCCCGCGGACACGGCACGCGCAGTCGCTATGTTCAATCGCGTGGCCGAGACGCTTGGCAGGGCTTAGCACCTCAGCACGCTGAATGCAGTCGGGCGGTTCAGGCCCGTTGTACAGCCAACGCGCTCTCGACCGCCCGCACCGCGGCCAGAATGCACGGCGTAGACGTCGTGATGGAGCGGCTCACCAAATGCTCGGGGCCATAGCGGGAATGGATCTCCGCCAGTCGCTCGGTGACGTCGAGGTGCCGGCCGTCCGGGCCCGTGGTCATGTCGCAGTACGTCAGCGCCTCCACCAGCTCCGGCCGTTCCTGAGCGAACTCTGCATTGAGCACGTCGAGCAGACCGCGCTCAGCGGCCTCGTTGACGGCGCAGGAGTGATGGGCGACTAGACGGCACAGGCGCTCGTCGGCGCCCGCCACATCACGCAGGTAGCGGGCGCCGTCGAGGGGGTGAAACCCGGTGTCGACCAGCTCAGGAGAGTAGCCGATGTCATGGAGGTAGGCGGCAGCGGTCAGCATGTCGGCCTCGTCGCCGAGGATCGGGGCCAGCGTCGCTGCCTGCGCCGCTACACCCTGGGTGTGTGCCCAGCGCCGGGGCAGCGGCTCGGCTAGGAGTCGTTCGGCCAAATCACGCGCCCACGCAGCTTGTCCCACGAGACAGACGATAGGCGCACCCGCCTCTGTGCGACCTAGGGCACCAATCCAGACGTCCTAGGACGTCCTACTCGTTGGAGCGGACGAACCGGCCCTTGCCCTGCCGGGACACGATCAAGCCTTCGCGCTCCAGCTCCGCGAATGCCTGCCGTACCGTGTTGCGCGACGCCTCGTACAGCCAGCGAAGTTCCGCTTCGCTAGGCAGCAGGTCTCCGGGGCTGAGGTCGCCCCGCTCGATTCGCCGCCGCAGCTCGCGGGCGATGAGCTGGTAACGGTAGGAGGCATCGACCGGGGCGTCAGCGCCTTGCACGAGCCGCCCCTTCGAGGGGACCGTCACGATCAACACCTCTGCCTCCAAGGTGCGCAACGCGCGTCGCACCGTGTTGCGGGCAACGCGGAACTCCGCTGTCAAAGCGGTCTCCGAGGGCAGCGCCCGCCCGGCCGGATAGACACCCGTCGTGATCCGCTCGCGTAGGCGCTCAGCCAGCTTGCCGGAGATTCGCTGCCCGGTCAGCCACGCCTTGCGCCGTTCAGGAGCGGTGCGCATCGAGAATCTTCGTCAGGTCGATACCGAGCTCTCCCTGTTCGCCCTCGCGCCAGCCCTCGCGCGCCGCCTTCTCGATCCGGTCGGCCGCCGGCAGCAGGCGCAGGCACGAGACCCGCTCGTCGTGCTGGTCGCCCCAGTAGAACCACAAGAACGCCAGGTGGACGTAGACCCGGCGGGGCTGTAGCTGGCTGTCGGTCACGTCCAGGGCTGGCCGGTTCTTTTCATCCACGATCAGGACCGCCGTGATCCCGCGCTGTGCCAGCTCATCCCGCAGCTCCGTCAAGAGCTGTTCCTGATACTCGCGCTGCCGCTTCTGGATCGGCCGCAGTTGTTCCATGCCTGACACGCTCCTTTCGGCTTGGGGTGGGCGCGTTCATCGCGCCCATGCCGAACGAGCTTCCGCCGAGGTGGGGGAACCTCTACACCGCGACTAAGGGACGTCTAGGGACGTCTCGTGTTAACGTCGCAGGCAGAGCCGCCGCCCCAGGAGGTACACCCCCGTGAGCGACACCCTGCGCCATGCCCTCGCACGAGCCAGACTCGGAACCGTCGACGTCGCCGCCGCCCTCGAGGTGGACCCCAAGACGGTCGACCGCTGGCTAAAGGGCCGCGTCCCCTACCCGCGCCACCGCTGGGCACTGGCCGACATGCTGCAACTCGACGAGAGTGACCTGTGGCCCGACGTCGCCCAACCGCGGCGAACCATTTCCCACGAAGTGAAAGCCGTCTATCCCCACCGCTGGGCCGTACCGCAGAACATTTGGCGGCGGCTCTTCCAGGGCGCAAGTCGCGAGATCGACATCCTGACCTACAGCAGCCTGTTCCTTGCCGAGGACACCGGCATGATCCGCCTGCTCGCCAGCAGAGCCGTGGTAGGCGTGAAGATCCGCATCCTTCTCGGCGACCCGGACAGTCCAGAGGTGGCCGCCAGAGGGGCCGAAGAAGGCATCGGAGCCGACGTCATGGCCGCCCGAGTACGCAACGCCCTCATGCTGTACCGGCCGCTCCGGAAGGTCGAGGGGGTGGACATCCGCCTCCACCGCACGACCCTCTACAACTCCATCTACCGAGCCGACGACGAACTACTCGTGAACGTCCACGCCTACGGTGTCCCGGCAGCTCAAGCCCCCGTGCTGTACATGACAGCCACCAAGGACGAAGACAGCACAGCCATCTACCGTACGAGTCTCGAACGCGTGTGGGCCACAGCCGAACCGCTCCACTGACGACCCGTCCTGCTGTGTCGGACCTCGGTTGATGCTTGACGCTTCGGCCTCGCCTGAAGCTTTACATGATCACGACGTGGCTACCGACTCAAACTCTGCGCGGACTGGCCATCCTGCCGCCTGGCGGCACTTCCGCTCATGTCGATGAGCGGATATCAGATAGCGTCGATGGTCGAGAGTAGCGGGATCATCATGGGCACATGGTGGCGACCACATGCGATCCGCAGTCGATGCTTTGTCGACTACCGCGAGCGGGTGTGTTCTCGCCCTCGCCGCGGCGGGAGTGGACTCCCCTCAAAGTAGGAGTCCCTGCTGAGGACGACGATCTACCGGAGGCAGGGCATCATTGCCCGGAGGTCGATCACTTCGATGTTCGCGGCCGCGGTGAACTCGGATACTGTCATGGTCTCGGTCAGTCCCGGCGCGTCTCGGATTCGAAGTGGGCCCTTCGAGAGCGTCTTGACCGCGTTGCGCTTGCTTGTCGTGAGGAAGGCGACCGGCAGCGCGCCAACGACGAAGACCTGGCGCCGCCGATCGGTCTCGTCGAGAGACAGCCCGACGACGTCGGCGAATAGTGCGCGCTGGCGCGCGCCGTCTTGGCCTTTCCACGACGAGAGCTTGAACTCGGCGACTCGATGGGTGGTCTCCAAGTCGAATACGCGTCCGGGGTCGTTGCCTGCACCGAGCGATGGCCGCTTCGTGACCACCTCGTCATCCTCGAGAACCATCGGCAGCACCTGAGTGATGACGCCTGCATGGATCAGTGTGTCGAGCATTCCCACCCGCTCACGCACAACGAGCGCAGCGTCAACCAGGTCCTCGTCGAATCCGGTGGTCTGGCCGAGATCAGCGGCGGCCGCTTTGCTGATCCCATTCAGCTTCGCCTCCAGCGCTGCGAGCGTCGGCGTCAGGACGTTCGATGCGAGGAAGAGGTCCAGTCGGCGAAAGGCTTCGAGTGCATCCTCGTCAGTGTGTGGTGTCGTTGGGCTTGGGACAACTGGCTTCGCGCTCTGCGGGATCTCGCCTGGAATCGAGCTTGTTGCGAATCCTAGGCGCTGAAAGACGCGCAGCGCGAAGTGGCTGATGAAGGGCTCGTCGATCAGTCCAGTGGCGATCCGAAAGGCCTGTTTCGGTGGCCAACGCCGACCGTCGATCTCGACCCAATGGGTACGAATCGAATCAGGCAGGCTTGGCAGGACCCGAGCCCGCACGGTGGCGGCATCGAGTTCGACGATTCGGCCGTTGAGAATGAAGTTCATTCGCCATCGCCCTGGTGTCGGAGGTGCTCGGGAAGAGGTAGTCCGTACTTCTCGGCCAGATAGAGGGTCTGGGCGTAGAGACGAGCCTGATGCACTACGTCGCCAAGGACGTATGCGTTGGTGCCTGCTCCTGCGAACACAGCAACCACCGGCATGGCTTTGGTGACCTTGTCGACTGGAACCGCGCGTCCGTTCGCGAACTGTTTCATGAGCTTCTCGACCGCTGCCATCAGCTTGTGGTCGTCTCGCAACTTCTGGCTCCATCGCACCCGGTCCTTGGCGGCGTTGAACGCTGCGCCAGCCTTCCGAGCGGTCTCAGCCTTCGGTGCCTGGTTGCGGCAGGCGCGCATGACCATACGATCGACAAGGTGTCTCATCTCGTCGTCGGTCACATCAAAGCCGTAGGCGTAACAGACGCGCGTCGCGACGGCCGTGCTCAGCATATGCATCGCCACCATGTCGAGCGTGATGGCTGCGAGGCCGCCCGCAAACGGGACCATCGCGAGCACACCCATTGCTCCACCTTGAAGCGCCCCGCTTGTGCGCCATTTCAGGGCCATCGTTCGGGTGAAGTCGTCGAGATGTTTGAGGTCGAGCTCCTTTAGATCCTCCAGCTTCGCAACGTCGCGTCCCGCTGCCCGGTGATGCTCCAACACCTTCTCGGGGTCGACGAGCTCAGTCGTCCAGTCGGTCACGAGTTCGAGCAGGTGAACCGCTCCCTGGACGACAGGGATCAGTGCCGCATCGGTCAGCCTCTCTATGCCGTCCTTGGCGACCGGGGGCGTTACATTCGACATAGCCTTGCCGGCCTTCCGGGCGGCATCCTTGACCTGGGCACCAGCTTCACCGAGCGCGGCTCGGGCCTTCGGGGGGAGCAGTTGGCGGCGCTTGGCCTTCTTCGCCCAGTGTTGCTGCAGATCCGCCCAACGCCGCTCCTCATATGGGGACATCGCGCGAACTTCCTCGGGGCTTTCACTCACACTTGCAAAGGCTAGGCGAGAGAACCGACATCAATCGATGGTTCGGGGATCACCGCTAGACGGCCGCATTGTCAAGCATCAACCGAAGCAGGACCCGACCCGTCCTGCTTGTCTAGTTCCATGAGATGGCTGCGTTTCTGTCCCAGGACATGGGCGGCAGGTGATCTAGGAAACATGATCGACCTAGCGGGGTCGGTGAGGTTTGTGGTTCCGGATCGGGATGTCGGTGGTCCGTCGCACCATGCGCGGCCCCTCGTCCAGGTCGATCGTGAAGGTGGTGTCGCTGACGTGCACGGTGACGACCTCGCCGGCATGCTGGCGGCCCAGGGAGACGGTCTGGCGGCACACCATGATCACTGCCGGAAGCAACTTTTCTTCTCGCTATCAAGGGCGAGCCGCCTATCGGCGGCTCGCCTCGCGCGCCGGTCGGCCAGCCGACCGGGCGTGCGGCTCTCCGGCCGGTCCCGGCCGGCGCCGACCGGGCGCTCCCGGGAGGCCGAGACGAGGGCAGCAGACGAGCGAAGAGGACCGGAGCCAGGACGACGACCAGGACAGCGCGGACCAACTTGCCGAGGCGCACGGAGGGAGGAGCCGCAAGGGGCTCCGCCCCCTGCACCCCGGCCCTCCTCAGAGATGAGCCGGAAAGGGTGCGGGTGAGGGGCGGTCATCTCCTCGACGGCCGCCCCGAAGGGATGCCAGACCGGCCGCCCAAGGTCAAGCCGTCGAGTGCGGGTAGGCCAACCAGCGGGCGCCGAAGGTCACCGGGAGACATGTACACGCGAACGACGGCCTGACCCCAGGCGTCCGTCCCGGCATGGCTACGCCTGCCCGACGAGGAGATGACCGCACAGCGTGCTCGCTGGCGTGGTGCCGGTTTGGTGCAGCGCGGCGAGATCGAACGACGCCGACCGTTCTGACCCGGAGGCCTGGCGCAAATCGTTGGACGTCGGCCCAATCTTTGCGGCATGACATCGGATTTGGCCACGAACCACACCTATAAACCCGACCATACCCGGTGAAACCTGCCGGGGACCGGTCAGGCATCTACTACGATGCAGCCGGTCCGGTGTTGCCCGTCGTGCGCCATCTGGAGGTTGCCCGTGGCTGAACCATGGCTGTCCGCCGATGACATCGCCGCTCACCTGGGTGTCACGAAGGACACGGTCTACTCCTGGATCGCTGAGAAAGAAATGCCAGCTCACAAGCTCGGCAGACTCTGGAAGTTCCAGGTCAGCGAGGTTGATGAGTGGGTACGCAGTGGCAGTGCGGGAAGCGAGGGCAAGAAGTCTCGCTGAATGCCGAGCAACCTCAGTGGTCGGTTGTAAGCTGATCTACTTGCCTGAATCAGGGAGGAGGTTCCTGTGAGGCACGCGACTGTGCAGCGATACGCGCTCTCCTTTACAAGTGGTGCTCTCCTTATGCGGGAGGCGGTGATTGTCGCGCCCTTGTACCTGGCGCAGCGCAACTGGGGGCTGGTGCGGGCATGGATCGAGGAGCGGAATCTGCTTCAAGCGCGCACGCTCTCCTCAAGGAGCCGCCTGGCCCGTGAGGTCACTCAGCGACTCGCCGTGCTCACCGACGATGAGATCGAGTTGCTGATCGATGCGACGGCCACTGAGCGTGGACACCTGCTGTGGGCGGCTGCCTGCCGTCGCTATGACCTGATCGGTGAGTTCGCCGAGGAGGCGGTGCGCGAGCGGTTCCTCCTGTTGACACCGACACTCACGTACGAGGACTTCGACAGCTTCGTGCGCGGCAAGGCTCTATGGCACACCGAGCTGGCTGAAGTCAAGGACTCGACGCTGCGCAAGCTGCGCTCGAACGTGTTCCGAATGCTTAACGAGGCAGGCTTGCTCTCCGACCGCGGGCACCTGTTCCAGGCCGTGCTCTCGCAGCGGGTCGCCGGTGTCTTGTCGACGCGCACCCCGAGCGATCTGCGATTCTTCCCGACTAACGATGACGCTATAGGAAGGCCCTAGCGGTGACGCCGACCGAGCTGTCCAAGCAGGAAGAGCATCTGTTTAAGGTGCTCAGCGGCGAGCGATTCCTCCAGATGAAGGGCCTGAGCAACGAGGTGCCATTCTTCATCTACCCCTACGACCCCGAAGACGCCCTCGCAATCGCGGGGTCCAAGAAGCGTATCAAGAACCGATTGGCCATCAAGGGAATCGAGGTCCGCGAGATCAACCTCTACGACCTCTCCGTGGAGATGCTCAAAGAGCGCGGGGTCTGGGATCGCCTACTCGCCCTCGAACCGGAGCAAGACAAGGCCGACTTCCGCGAGTTGCTTCAAGGAATGCTCGACCCGCAGCTCCACTTCGCGCCCAAGATCCGTGCCAAGCTCGCCGAGGGTGACTTCGACGTCTTCTTCCTCACCGGCATCGGCGAGGTCTTCCCGTACATCCGCTCGCACAACGTGCTGAATAACTTGCAAAGCGTCGTGACGGGCAAGCCGATGCTCATGTTCTTTCCCGGCCGCTACGAGCAGTCGGACACGCTGGGGTCCTCGCTCGTGCTATTCGGGCGACTCAAAGACGACCAGTACTACCGAGCCAAGAACATCTTGGAACAGGAGGCTTGACTCGATGAAGTTGAACGAGATCTTTGCCAAGGACGTCCAGCGTCCGATTGAGGGCGTCATTAAAGCTGACGACACCGCGCACCTGGGCACCGAGGTCGACGAGTACGTTCTGACCAATGAGGCTGCCAAGGGCCTCGAACTCCTGCTTGAGGCGTACACGAACTACACCAACGCGAACGGCGTGTGGATCTCGGGCTTCTTCGGCTCAGGTAAATCCCACTTGCTCAAGTTGCTCGCCCACCTGCTTGGCGACGTAGAGGGGCAGGAGTTCCCGCGCGAGCGCGTGTCCGAGAGCTTCCGGTCTAAGGCGCAGGGTGCGTTCCTCCCGGCCTTGTTAGTCAAGGCCGACCGCATCCCTGCCAAGAGCCTGCTGTTTAATATCGACCAGAAGGCCACGGTCATTACGAAGGACCAGACCGACGCACTGTTGAAGGTGTTTGTCAAGGTTTTCGATGAGAGCCGCGGCTACTACGGCAACCAGGGCCACGTGGCTCGATTCGAGCGGGACCTGGACAACCGCGGCCAGTACGAGGCGTTCAAGACTGCATACGCACAGATCGCGGGACGCGACTGGGCGCACGGCCGCGAGGAGGGCGTGCTCGAAGAGGGCAATGTGGCCAAGGCGTACGCCGAAATAAGCGGCCAGACCGAGGGGACGCCGACCAACATCCTGACGAAGTACCGCAACGAGTACTCGGTGTCGATCGAGGACTTTGCTAACGAGGTCAAGGCGTGGGTCGACAAGCAAGATGAGGGCTTTCGGCTGAACTTCTTCGTGGACGAGGTCGGCCAGTTCATCGGGTCGAACACGCACCTGATGCTGAACCTCCAGACGATCGCCGAGTCGCTGAACACCAAGTGCCAGGGCCGAGCGTGGGTGTTCGTCACCTCCCAGGAGGACATGGATAAGATCGTCGGCGACCGCACCAAGCAGCAGGGTAACGACTTCTCCAAGATCCAGGCACGATTCAAGACTCGGGTGAAACTCACCAGTGCCGATGTTGAGGAGGTCATTCGCAAGCGTCTGCTGGAGAAGAACGAGGCAGGCGAGTCCGCTCTGGCGAAGATCTACGCCGAGCAACACGCGAATTTCAAGACGCTGTTCGACTTCGTTGACGGTGCGAAGACCTATCGCAACTATACCGACGAGGCGCACTTTGTTGGAACGTACCCATTCGTCAGCTACCAGTTCCCGCTCTTCCAGGCGGCGATAGAGGGCATCTCGGACCACAACGTATTCGAGGGCCGCAATAGCTCGGTCGGTGAGCGCTCTATGCTCGGCGTCGTACAGCAAGTCGCCAAGGACGTCGGTGATGTCGAAGTCGGCAGGATCGCGACATTCGACCACATGTTCGCAGGCATCCGTGCTTCGCTGAAGTCCGCAGCGCAGCGCTCGATCGACGTCGCCGAGCGCAACCTCGATAACGAGCTTGCCGTGCGCCTACTCAAGGCGCTGTTCCTGGTCAAGTACATCGAGGGCTTCCACGCGACCCCGCGAAATCTAACCGTGCTGGTCTACGACCGGTTCGGGCTTGACCTGCCCGCGTTATCCAAGCAGGTGCAGGAGGCCCTGACGCTGCTGGAGACGCAGACGTACGTGCAGCGCAATGGCAACGTCTACGAGTACCTGACAAACGAAGAACAGGTCATCGAGGAAGAGATTAAGAACGTCGAAATCGACGCCTCCGAGGTCAGCAGTCGCCTGTTCAAGATCCTCTCGGGCGATATCATCCGCACCAACAAGCTGCGGTACGCCAAGAACGGCCAGGACTTCGTGTTCGGCTACAAGCTCGACGACCAGGTGTATGGGCAGCAGCGCGAGCTGACGGTTCACTTCATCACCCCCGAGTACCCGTTCGGCCCAGAAGAGACCCGAATGCACAGCGCCGGCAAAGACGAGCTGCGCGTCATCCTGGAACCGGACGAGCGCGCCCTATCTGACCTGCGACTGCTCATCAAGACCGAGAAGTACACCAAGCGCAAGCAGACGACCTCGCTCTCGGCGATCGAAGAGCAGATCCTGCGTTCCAAGGCGACACAGAACATCGAGCGCGAGAAGGAACTCGTCGAGCGCATCCGCCGAGCCGTCGGCAAGGCAGACCTCGTAATCAATGCCACCGACGTGACCTCCGCAACTCAGGACGCCATCGCCCGTGTGACTGACGGGTTCCAAGACCTCGTCAGCCGTACCTACACCCAGCTCAGCCTCCTCGGCGGGGCCACCTACAGTGAGCAGCAGGTCGCCACTTTCGCCAACCCCGACCAGTCAGTTATCTTCGACGACCCGTCGCTCTCAAAGCTCGCCACCCCGGGCGACGAGGTGTTCTCGTTCATTCTGCAACGCGACCGGCTCGGCGAGCAGGCGACCGTCAAGACGATTGTGGGTGCGTTCCAGGCGAAGCCCTACGGCTGGGATCTCGCCTCGATCGAGGTCGTCCTCGCTTGGCTTGTGGGCACCTCGAAGCTCACGATCGCAGTCGATGGGAACGCCCTGAAGCGCACCGAGGTCGCGGCGGTGCTGCGCAACACGCAGAAGCACTCACACGCGGTGGTCACTCTGCAGAAGGTCTTCAACGAGCGCAAGGTAGCGGCGCTCCGCAAGTTCTGCACCGACTTCTTCGACGAGGCGACCGCGCCGAAGGACCCGCTGGAGCTTGCCCGGTACAGCAGTGACAAACTGCGCGGCAAACTCGACGAGCTGAAAGCGCGTGTGAATGGGTCGAAATACCCGTTCATGAAGCAGTTGGACGCACCGATGGCGCTGCTCGAACAGGCGGTAGGCAAACCCGCCGAGTGGTATCTAACCGACTTCAGTCTCGGCGAGGAGCTACTCGACGCCAAGGACAACGTGATCGACCCGATCCAGTCGTTTCTCAATGGCGGGCAGCGAGCCATCTACGACGACGGGGTCGCGCTGCTCGCGACGAACGCCAACAACCTCGGCTACCTGCCCATCGACAGTGATGCCGAGGTGAGGCGGTTGCTGGAAGACCCGAACGCGTTCCGCGGCAACCGTATGGCACAGCTTAAGCAGGCGGCAGAGGCGCTCTGTAAACAAATCGAAGAGGCACTTGCAACCAATCGCGCAGTCGTGGTCAGAGCGATCGAGGGCCGCAAGACCGAGGTGCTCGGCAGTGCCTACTACGAGAACGCCACTGAGGACGCGCAGAAGCGCGTCGTTCACGTGATCGATGGGATCATCGCCCGCATCAGCAGCGAGAAGCAGATCGCGCTCATCCGCGAGCAAGGGAACAGCTTCGAGGAGACCATCTACCCATCGCTGCTCGATCAACTCGTATCCTCCGCTCGGTCTGCCGGCAGCACCGATGATCCCGAGCCCAAGCCCGTCAGGCAGATCGTCTCGATCAAGACGATCACCGCGCCTGGCGTCCACGGTGTGCTGGAGACCGCCGAGGACGTCGACCGATACGTCAATGCGCTCCGCGGCGCGCTGCTGTCCACGCTCAACGACGGAAAGCGAATCGCACTCTGATGGAAACCGCTCCGCTGAAGTCTTTCGCCACTTGGGCGCGCACCGCACTCCTCCGAGAGGTGGCGGCCCGCATCGCGGTCGTACTTGCCCCTGCCTCGCCGGAGCGCGTAGAGCAAACCAATGCGGTTGCCGCCCTGGAGAAAGCTGTCAGCGCCGCAGGTGGTGGTGAGACGGGCCGCGCTACCGTCGCGGACAGGGTGGCGTATACCTGGTTCAACCGCATCATCGCGCTACGGTTTATGGACGCCAACGGCTACACCGGCGTCGGGATCGTCTCACCCGAACGAGGCCGCGAGGGCGGCCAGCCGGAGATCCTTGCCGAAGCCAAGCGCGGGAACATCGAGAGCACGGTCGTCATCAACAAGCGCGCTGTTGAGGCCATCACCAGCTTGCTTAACGGCAGCCGCCGCAGTGAGGACCCGCAGGGCGAGGCGTACGCACTGCTGCTCGCCGAGTACTGCCGGCACTGGAACCGCTCAATGCCGTTCATGTTTGAACGCGAGGGCGACTTCACGGAGTTGCTCGTTCCGGCCAACCTGCTCGCCGAGAACTCCGTGCTGGCCCGCGCGGTGGCCGTGCTCACCGAGGACGTGTGCCAGGACGTTGAGGTAATCGGCTGGCTGTACCAGTTCTACATCTCCGAGCGAAAGGACGAGGTCTTCGCCGGGTTCAGGAAGAACAAGAAGGCCGGGGCCGCCGAGATCCCCGCCGCCACCCAGCTCTTCACCCCGCATTGGATCGTCCGCTACCTCGTCGAGAACTCCCTCGGACGTCTCTGGCTGCTCAACCGGCCCACCTCCCGGCTCGCCGAACAGATGGAGTACTACATCGCCCCGGCCGACGAGGAGACCGACTACCTCAAGGTCGCCAGCCCCGAAGAGTTGAAGATCATCGATCCCGCATGCGGCTCCGGCCACATGCTCACCTACGCGTTCGACCTGCTTTACGCCATCTACGAGGAAGAGGGCTACGCACCTTCTGATATCCCCGGGCTGATCCTCGCCAACAACCTCTACGGCACCGAGATCGACCCCCGCGCGGGAGCTTTGGCCGCGTTCGCCCTCACGATGAAGGCGCGCGCACGCCAACGCACCTTCTTCAACAAACAGGTCAAGCCGAACATCTGCGTGCTCGAACCAATCTCGTTCACCCCCGCGGAGTTGGACGCGCTCGTCACCCGTGACGGTGACCGCTCCGAGGAGGAGGCGTTCTGGAACCAGTTTGAGCACGCCGACACCTTCGGGTCGCTCATCCGCCCGCGTGAGCAACTGATCCAGCCGCTCAAGCAACACCTCGACAAGCATGCGCCCGACGATGGCGACATCATTGGGAACGAGCTTCACGAGCGCGCGCGTCGGGTGGTTCTCCAGGCTGACTACTTGTCGCTGAGGCGCCACGTGCTTGTTGCGAATCCCCCCTACATGGATGCGCGCAACATGTCGGGACAGTTGTACGACTTCGTGTCACTTCAGTTCCCTGCAGGGGCTTCCGGCATCGACTTGGCCTTCGCGCTGAGGTCTCGGTCATTTGTGCAGGCGGGCGGCTACATTGCCTTGCTCACGATGGACAGTTGGCTGGGCAACGTTGAATGCCGAGACTTTCGAGGAATCGTCCGGAAGGATCTGGAGCTCTACGCCCTGCTCCATCTTGGTAAGCGGGCATTTCCTGAAGTCAACGGCGACGTCGTTCAAGTGGCTGCCTCTATTTTCGTGAACGAGCCAGATAGAGGCCGTGATTCGGTATTCATCGACGCTACCGAGGGCGTCACTGGTGCCGAGAAGACAGCGCTTTTTAGGAATCCTCAACGGTACTACACACATCCACTGAAGTGGTTCGACACTTTCCCGGGGCAGGTCTTAACTCCGTACGCGGCTTCAGAGACTGCGCATCGCACCTTTGAGGCAGCGCCACCGATGAGCGACGTGGCAGAGGTGAGGACTGGCCTCCAAACGGGGGACAATGGCGCGTTTCTCCGCTACTGGTACGAAGTCTCCGCCTCACGGATCAAGATGGCTTCGACCGACGTGCAAGCGAAATGGGTACCCTACGTCAAGAGCAGCGCACCGACGAGGTGGTTTGGACGGGAGGACCTTGTGGTCGATTGGGCGGATGATGGTGCTCGAATCCGGGAGCATCCGAGCTCGGTTGTGAGAAACCCTGCTTACTACTTTCGTTCCGGCATCTCGTACGGAGGCTTGGCAGGTAATCTCAAGGGTCGCTTGGTGGATGATTTTGCCATCTTTGACCAGAAGAATTCGATGGTTTTCCCGCGCGCCGGAACTTCCCCATACACGCTACTTGCGCTCGTGAACAGCTCTGCGCTCGAGACCTTGGCCCGCCTTCTGTCGCCCAAGGGGTTTGGTGTTGGCGTTCTCGGGCAATTGCCCATCCCCGAGGGGGTTCTCGATGACAAGTCAATTGATGCGCTTGCGCGTGAGGCTCTGGTTCATTCTGGACGTCTCTATGATCAGGATGAGACGTCTTCGGGTTATCTAGGTTTGGATTCGCTTCTGCTGAATGGCGAGGCAACTTCGCAGGTCCAGGACGCCTTCCATTCGACCGTTTGCGAGGAATTGCGGCTGACGTCGCGACTATCCGAATTGCGCAGGGAGAACGACGAATATTTCGGGAGGGCTCTCCTATCTAGCTCCCAACCAGTGGCGCGGGATGAAATGGTCCGACCCGTGTCCACCGCCAGATCCTTTTCTGCGTCGCTCGTCTCCCTAGCGGTAGGCTGCATGTTCGGGCGCTACAGCCTCGACGAACCGGGCCTGGTTCTCGCGAACCATGGCGACACGTTCCAGGACTACCTGGCGAAGGTGCCGAATCCGTCGTTCATGCCTGACAAGGACAACGTCATCCCGATCGTCGATGGCGATTGGTTCGAAGACGACATCGTGGCGCGCTTCCGCCAGTTCCTCCGGGTGGTGTTCGGCGAGCAGCACTTCGAGGAAAACCTGCGCTTCGTCGCTGAGTCGCTCGGCGTGAAGGACCTGCGCGACTACTTCGTAAAGTTCTTCTACAAAGACCACGTTCAGCGGTACAAGAAGCGTCCGATCTACTGGCTGTTCTCCAGCCCCAAGGGATCGTTCAACGCCCTCATCTACATGCACCGCTACACGAAGTCGACAGTCTCGATCGTGCTGAACGAGTACCTTCGCGAGTTCAAGGCGAAGCTGGAGGCCAAGCGCCAGCACCACGAGCGGCTCGCCGCGGGGACTGGCACTCCACGGGACAAGGCCGCCTGGCAGAAGGAGGTCGACCGCCTGCGCAAGGTGCTGCTTGAACTCGACGAATACGAGCACGATGTGCTGTACCCGCTGGCGACCCAGCAGGTGCAGATCGACCTCGATGACGGCGTGAAAGCTAACTACCCGAAATTCGGTGCTGCGCTGAAGAAGATCCCCGGACTTGAGGCTAGCGATGAGTGAGGCATCCGCCGTCCGATTGCACCTGGAGCGTCGCTTCGAGACGCACCGGGTGGTGTTCTGGCACGACCCCGAGGGCGAGTACGCCGCCGACCTCGACTCGCTCGCCTTGGAGGGCGTCGAGATTCTGCGTGTCGCCAACGACGAGTACGCGGTTAAGAACCGGCTGCTGCACCTAGAACCTGAGGCGAAGTTCCTCGTCTACCGTTCGGGTTCAGTGCCAGCAGGGATCGGTAACTGGCTGCTCGACCTGGAACTGGCCTACGGCATTTTCACCGCGGATCGGGCCTCGCTCGTGCAGCAAGAGCTCGGCCTGACCGCCGACGGCACCGGTGAGGTCGTCCAGGCGCACGAAAAGTTTTTCCGGGCTACCAAGCGAGTGCAGAACCTCAAGACACTGCTCAACCCTAACGATGACGCACGGCTGCTGAAAGCCAAGATGTCGGCCGTCCTGCTCGGCCAGCGAGAGCACAGCATGCTAGAGATCACCCGAACTCTGCTAATTGAGAATGGTACTGGTGCGGACACGAAGTACAGTGCACTCGCCGAGTACGGCCTCGGCGACTTCTACTGGCAGGGCGTCGGGTCAATCTACGGCTACACGTCGCCGAGCCCGAGCATCGACGACTTCGTGTTGTGGATGTTCCGGCAGGCCATGGACGGGTTCAAGTCTGAACGTCCCGGGGGCCTCCGGAACATCCAGCTCGACTTCGGAAGCCTGCGCTACGACATCCGCAGCCAGAAGGCGATGATCAAGATCGCGAAACGTGTAGCTCGCGACCTGGACTACGCGCGCACGATCGAGGACGCAAGCTTCCGAGACCTGCTAGGCAATGATCTGTTCGAGGAGGCAGACCAGAAGATCATCAGCGACCTTGCGCGTGCCGTCGCCGACCGAGCGGTCACGGCTCGAGAGGTCACCGAGGTAATCCGTAGCCGTCAGAGCAGCATCTGGATCGACGGGTATCGCAAGCTGTACGCCGCGATCGGTAGCGCTTCTGGCCTGCTGACCGCCCTCAGCGCTCTCAGCCTGTCGATGCAGTCGTTCGATGAGGGCTTGGAGCAGTACCGGCGCGACTGGTTTCGTATCGATCAGCTCTACCGGCAGTTCACCTACGCGGCCCGCACTGCTGAGCACACCGGCCCGCTGGAAGAGCTGCGGGCGCAGGTCGAATCGTTCTACGTGAACAAGTTCCTGTACACCTTGGGCGCCGCATGGCAGCAGCATGTCGATGGCGTCGACCGGTGGCGTTCCGCCGTGCTACGGCCGCAGACCTCGTTCTTCGCCGACCACGTTAAGCCGATCACGCGGGACGGCCGGCGTAAGGCCGTCGTCATCGTTTCTGACGCCTTGCGCTACGAGATCGCCGACGAGCTGGGTTCGCGCATTCGCCAGGAGGACCGTTTCGACGCGACCCTTGATGCCGTTCTGGGGGTGCTGCCGAGTTACACCCAGCTCGGGATGGCCGCGCTCTTGCCGCACGCTACCATCGGGCATTCCGGCAAGGGCGATCTCGTCGATGTGGACGGCCAACCGTCCGCAGGCACTGGCAACCGCAGCAAGATGCTCGCTGGCGTGCTGGGAACGGCGGTCCCCGCCGAAGACCTGCTCAGCATGACCCGCGATGAGATTCGCGAGCTGTACCAGCAGTACCAGGTGCTGTACGTCTATCACAATCGCATCGACGCGATCGGCGACAAGCAGGGCACCGAGCGGCAGGTTTTCGAGGCCGCCGAGAAGACGCTGGAGGAGCTTGTCGACCTGGTCAAGCGCCTCACGAATGCCAACGCCACAAACATCCTCGTGACCGCCGACCACGGCTTCCTATTCCAAGATTCCGCACTCGACGACGCGGGCTACCTGTCGGTCGCCCCGCAGGGCGACAACATCGCAGTGCAGGCGCGCCGCTACGTGCTGGGAACAGGGCTGAAACCCGACCCGGCGTTCAAGACGTTCACCTCTGCCCAGCTCGGGCTCGACAGCGACTACGAGGTGCAGGTACCGAAGTCGATCCACAGGCTTCGGCTCAAGGGCTCCGGCGCGAGGTTCGTCCACGGCGGCGCGACTCTCCAGGAGATCGTCGTGCCCGTGCTGACGATCAACAAAAAGCGCAGGAGCGACACCCGCCTGGTCAACGTGGAGATTCTGCCCGAGTCGGACAAGATCACGACCGGGCAGCTGGTGGTTAAGCTCTTCCAGACCGAGCCGGTGAGCGAGAAGATCCAGCCGCGCAAGGTACGGGCCGGCCTATACGTCGGCGAGACCCTCATCTCAAACCAGGCCCCACTGGTCTTCGACCAGGAGTCGACCGACAAGCGAGACCGCTATCAGCGTGCGGTCATGTTGCTCAGCCAGGATGCGAACGACTACAACAACCGGACGGTCGAGTTCCGGTTGGAGGAACTGATCCCCAACACCAACCAGTGGCGCGTCTACGCTAAGGCGATGTACACGCTGAAGCGCTCATTCGCCTCGGACTTCGACTTCTAAGGAGGATGCAGTGAGTGAGGTCAGTCAGGGGGCATCTGTCGACCCAGACGCGCCAGTCGATGCTGCGCCGATGCAGAGCGAACTAGACCGCAAGATAAACCGGCTCTTCCCGGGTGCGGTCGTGCGCAAGGACTTAGTGAAGGCAGTCAAGGGCAACGCCATCGTACCGTCCTATGTGCTGGAGTACCTGCTCGGGCAGTACGCGGCATCCAACGACGAGGCCACCATCCAGGCGGGCATCGACACGGTGCGCAGGATCCTGGCCGACCACTACGTGCACCGGAACCAGTCCGAGCTGGTGAAGTCCACAATCCGCGAGCGCGGGCGGCACCGCATCATCGACAAGGTCACCGCCACGCTCAACGAGAAAGACGACGTCTACCAGGCCGAATTCGCCAATCTCGGCATAAAAGGCGTGCTTGTCGAGCCTGCCACGATCAAGGCGCACCCGAAACTGCTCGTCGGAGGGGTGTGGTGCATCTGCGACATTGAGTACTTCCACAGTGAAGACCCGCGGGTGGTGCCATGGATACTTGGGTCGATCAAGCCTATCCAGTTGTCGAACTTCGACAACAAGGGCTACCTGGCGGCTCGGCGCGAGTTCACTACCGACGAGTGGATCGACCTGCTCGTGCAGTCCGTCGGATTTAATCCCGAGTTGTTCGGGAGGAGAGCCAAGCTCATCCAGCTCGTGCGGCTTATACCGTTCGTCGAGCGTAACTACAATCTCATCGAACTTGGCCCCAAGGGCACCGGCAAGTCCCATATCTTCTCCGAGTTTTCGCCCCACGGCATGCTCATCTCCGGAGGAGAGGTCACCGTGCCGAAGTTGTTCGTCAACAACGCCAACGGGCGCATCGGCCTGGTCGGCTACTGGGATGTCGTTGCGTTCGATGAATTCGCCGGCAAGAAGAAGCGCACCGACAGGGCGCTCGTCGACATCATGAAGAACTACATGGCGAATAAGTCCTTCTCCCGCGGCGTTGAGTCGCTCGGTGCTGAGGCGTCGATGGTCTTTGTCGGCAACACCTCCCACACCGTGCCGTACATGCTCAAGCACTCCGACCTGTTCGACGAGCTGCCCGAGAGCTACCACGATTCCGCCTACCTCGACCGGCTGCACCACTACATCCCTGGGTGGGAGGTCGACACCATCCGCGGGGAGATGTTCTCGAGAGGGTACGGGTTTGTCGTCGACTACATCGCCGAAGTGCTCAAGTCGATGCGCTCCCAGGACTACTCGGACCGCTACCAGAAGCACTTCTCGCTCTCCTCCGACATCTCGACGCGTGACCGCGACGCGATCCACAAGACGTTCTCGGGCCTGATGAAGATCCTCTACCCGCACGGAGAGGCCGCACCCGAGGAAATCGAGGAGATCCTGCGGTTCGCGATCGAGGGCCGCAAGCGCGTCAAGGACCAGATCCTGCGGATCGACTCGACGATGGCCGACGTCAAGTTCGGTTACCTAGACAGGAGCGGATCCTGGCACCCGGTCTCGACCTTGGAGGAGGACGAATACCCGGCGTACTACCACCGCGAGCGCCAAGAAAGGTCCGAGTCTGCGGGCGGGACGGTCGGACCGAGGGTGGGCGCTGTGGTGTCCACTGGGCACGATGAGACTTCGGATAAGCACGCGCAGGTCGCGGAGGCTCCGCTGTTCGAGGGGCACCGTGAGTTCCAGGAGAACCAGCGCGGCGTCTCGTTCGCCACGCTTTTGGTCCCGTACCTACGTGGAGCTGATCATATAACGATCACGGACCCCTACATTCGCCAGTTTCACCAGGCCCGCAACCTCATGGAGCTCATCCAGGGGATCGCCGCCGCTAAGGACCCTGCCGACGAAGTCAACGTCAAACTCATCACCACGGAGAACAAGGACGAAGACAAGCTGCGCAAGCAGCTCGAATACCTGCTGAAGATTAAGCAGGGCGTAGCAGCGGGTGGCATCAACTTCGACGTAACGTTTGACGACACGATCCACGACCGCTCGATTATCACCAACGCCGGATGGAAAATTTTACTCGGCCGCGGGCTCGACATCTTCCAGTACGTCACCGGCGATGCATTCGACCTCGCAGCCAGGCTTCAGGAGTATCGGCAGGTTAGGGCGTTTGGCGTGACCTACATCCGTGAGAGAGAGTGACCGACATCAAGTCGGCCTTGAACTGCCTCTACGACTGGTCAGTGGCGCAAGGGGACGTGCGCATATTCCCATCGTTTATGTCGGGCGAACACCGCCAAACCCGTCCTCCATCAGGGGCTTGGCATCGGGTGACGGCGGCTGATGTGACAGCCATGCCATGCGATTCGGCACAGGTCCTGTAACTTCCCGCCTTATGTGCCCTCATCCGAAGGACAAGTTTCAGCTGCCTATGATATGGAGGTCCTGCCTGTACTCCTGGACGAGGAGAAAGACCTCTTCGCGGTATCGCTCGATGAAGTCGGTCAAGGAAAACAAACCCCTCAAATTTTCAACGGCACCAGGCTTCAGATCCTTCGGCAGGAGAGTAGTCCTCATACGCTCCTCGAAACTTCCTTGGGTCTGCGGCGTTGAGACCGAAACATCGGCCACGTACCGCAAACCTAGAAGCTGTAGTAATTCCCGGTCAGCCTGCCAATACATGCCAGCTAACCTAGCAACGTGCCAGCTCATAGCATTGTCGTACACTTGCGCGACGCGAGACTGCAGGTCAGGAACCCCGATACCATTCCACTGAAGCATCCCGCGCAGCTCGAAATAGGGGTGGTCATCGTCGCGCGGCTGGGCCACCGCTGATACCACCGGCACATGTTCGCTCAGGCTTTCCGCTAGAATCTCTGCACGGTATTCACCGATGTTGTAGGGCAGCGCATAAATGAAGGCACCCATGAGGTCGCACGGATTGTAGATATGCAACCGGACATCGTACTCGACAGATAGGTCGCCGACAATGTCGAGCCAGCCTCCGACAACGTCAACCCAATCCTCATTGGTTTCCAGACATTCCATTGCCGCCTGCCGAAATTCATTCCAGTTTGACGCGATTTTCGTACTCGCGCTGCTATTGAAGAGAAGCCGCGCTCCACCGTCGTTTCCGCGTAGAGCCTTGATGAAGTCATCATTTTCGTACGGGCCAAGCGTAAACGCCCCCGAGGTTCGAATCTGCTTAATCTCCCAACCAGGGTCGCCGACGAGCTTGGAGAACACACCAGGACTAGCGCTTTCGGAGGTGTCGGCAAAAACCGAACTCGTTACGTGACACAGGGCGTCGTATTCATCGGGATGCTCATATTGGTCGCGCTCAGTCTCGTCCACGACCTCGTGACTACACTCCTCCCGGCAATTTGACAGGCCCTTGGTAGTATCGAGACGGCCGAAGCCTAGATACAGGGCATGGGGGTACATCACGATCCCCGAAGGTCCGCAATAGTCGAGGTCAACACCGACAAGGTCAACCTCGTAAACCTCAGCAGCGCAACGGACCACCTGTTCCCAGCAGCGATCCCGCCCATCAGGATGCCTAAACAAATAGATAAAGTGAACGGACGTCAGCTTTTGATCAAGCGGTTCAGGGAGAAAATCAACCCGCTGAGCATCGAGCGGAACCCCATCGTCATCTATTTGTAAAATATACCCACGAAGGTCGTGATGCCAGTCACGGGCGATATTGCTGAGTGGCGCCAAAAGCTCTTTCCACTGCTGCTCAAGGGCAACCACAATAACCCTGATACGGTCAGCAGGAAGCCGCTTCTCGCGCCGAAGCAGCTCCGCATATTTTGCGATCTCTTGTGTGGCCTCCCGGGCCGTCTGGTTCGCCCGCTTCAGTTCGATAACCACCCACATACGGTGTTGGTCGCGAGCGAGAATGTCGATCCGACCTCCGGTACCCTGAGAGTTGGTCAGGATGTATTCCTCATCGACCAGGCGTAGCCCCGGCTCAAGGACATGTAGCCGCTGTGCAAGAAACGTCCGAATACGGTTCTCATGAGGAGCGGTGGTCATGCGGCGCCTCCCGACTGCTTGATAAGACATCTACCATGAGATCACGAAAGGCTTCCCCATGTCTCTACCTTCGATAGGCCTGACGGCCAACGCAGCTCACGGCACTTGGTGCCATACGACTTACTTGGGCGCTACGAAGACGCCGGGTTCCCCATGAGATTGCGCTTCTACTCACCGGGGAGAGAAGCCGGACGCCGGTTACGCGAAGTAGGTCGTAGCCAGCACCAGATACCCAAGTAGCGTGGTGGCCGGCCTGTGTGAGTAACGGGATATGCGCGGGATGATCTTGAGAGCGTTACACCTTCAGCGAGGTGTTACCGCAGCTCAAGCCCCCTGATCTAGGTGTACGGCCCCCGCTCTCCTAAAGCGGGTGCCGCAGGTTCGAATCCTGCCGGGGGCACTCTTTTATCAAGCCAAACAGCCCATCACCCTCGTGCATAGGTGGTGTGCTGCATAGGATCGCGGGCCACGACCGATCGGGGCGTTTCGAGTGGTGATTGAGGTGATCGCCACGTTGAGGCTTCGTGCCGGTCGAGGCCGAGCGCGGTTGATGGGCTGCAGGCTCAGGCCGTGATGTGCCCGACGACTTGGGGGATCTCGAACAGGTTGCCGGTGTCTCCGGTGTGCAGGAACGCGACGTTGCTGTCGGCGGGGATCCGCCCGCTGCGGGCGTGGTCGAGCAATCCCGCGAGTCCCTTGCCGGTGTAGACGGGGCCGACGAAGACGCCCTCTGTTCGGGCCAGCTCACGGATGGCTGCTGTGCTTTCGGCGGACGCGACGGCGTAGTCCTCGCCGATGAAGCGCTGGTCGATGTCGATCTCGGCGCGGATCGTCGCGTCGTCGGGTACAGGCGCGCCCAAGGTGGCCAGCACCGCCTTGGTCCGTTCGACGATCACGCCGGGGTTCATCCGGTCTCCGTCGTTGAACCTCTGGATGGAGATCGACCGGAACTTCACCGGGTGTCCCAGGCATAGCTTGGCCGCCAGCATCCCCGGCAGCGCGGTCCCGGTGCCGATCGTGTGGTAGACGTAGTCGAGCTCGACTCCTGCGGCATCGGACTGTTCAAGCATCTCCCGGAACGTCAGGGCGTGCGCGATGTAGCCGTCGGGGTGCGCACCACCGGTCCCGACAAGGAGGACCTCGTGCCCCTGCGCTTCGAGTTCGGCCTTGCGCACCGCGATGGCGTCGGTGATCCGCGCGGCCTCGTCCGGAGAGTGCCAGACGTTGCCGCTGACGTTGATGACGTTGGTTTCGACACCCATCGTCTTGTTGAGCAGATAGTTGCCGCGAAACTCGCCGAGCTCACCATGCCGGCGCACGTTCCGCGTCAGAAACAGGATCGGCGTGATTCCTACGCTCAGGCAGGCGGCGGCGAACTGCAGACCCGAGTTGGTCAGGTATTCGCCCTGGGTGATGACGTGTGTCACTCCGTTCTCGAGGGCCCGCCCCAGGATGAACTCGGCCAGGCGCATCTTGCTTCCGCTGATCGCGCTCGGGCCTGCCAGGTCTTCGCGCTTCATGAAGAGGTCGAGCCCGTACGCGGCCGACAGGTTGGGCAGCGCGTGGAACGGAGTGGGGTAGAACCCGACCCGGCGTCGGGGGAGCTTGTTGACGGCGGCGTCGAAGTGCGTGAAGTCCATGCGGTCCAGCGTCGAGCACGCAGCAACATTAGGACAAGCGATGATTTCTTCACGGGCCATTAGCTACGCTGAACTTCGTGTCATGGAGTTTCGACCCCCGCCATCTACGGACTCTCGAGGCCGTCGTGCGGCTCGGCTCGTTCGCCGCTGCTGCCGAAGAGCTCGGCTACACCCAGTCCGCGGTCTCGCAGCAGGTTGCGGAACTCGAACGACGGGTCGGTGCGCGGGTTGTGATCCGGCGGCCCGTCCGTGCGACCGAGGCCGGGCAGGTCCTTCTCGACACCGAGGCCGCGATCAGCATGTCGATGAGTCGCGCCGCCACCGAGCTCGCGGCGCTCGCGGACGGAACCGGCGGCGAGGTGCGGCTCGGCGCGTTCATCTCGGCGGCGGCCTCCATCGTCCCTCTCGCACTCGCCCGCCTGCGTGCGGCCCATCCGGCGGTTCACATCACGCTCCGTGAACTTGAGCAGCGTGAAACGCATGCGCTGCTGTTCCGGGGAGAGATCGACCTGGCCATCACCTTCGACTACGAACACGCTCCCGGGCGGGTGCCCGCCGGGCTCGTGCAAGAGCACCTCATGGACGATCCGATCATGGTCGTCCTTCCCGTCGGCCATCCCCTGGCCGGAGCCGACAGTGTCACCCCAGCCGATCTGCCGTCGGACGCATGGATCAACACGGCGGTCGACGTCCGCGACTTGGCAGCGTCACCCGTCCACGGCGACCGGGGAAGCGGACATCGTTTGGACTTCGACGGCATGGACTTCCGCACTGCGCTCAATCTCGTCGCGGCGGGTCTCGGCGTCGCGCTGCTGCCGCGGTTGTTGCTGTTGGACGCTCCGCCGAGCGTTGTGGCTCTGCCCATGCGGCAGCCCACGTTCGTCCGTCGTCTCCACACCTGCCGGCTCGATACGAGAGGCGTGAGCGCATCGATCAGGCGGCTGGAGATGTACCTGCGGGAGGCGGTGGCGGAACTCTGAAACGACGCACCGAGCGTCCGCCAAGAGGCGCAGAGGTGATCGGGTTGAGCTCTTGTTCCACATGTTCGGCAGCAGGACGCCCATCAAGAGGGTCCGCACCGAAAATCACCCACCGGACCGCCAACGGCTGTACCCCAGAACTCACCGAGACGCGCCCGAGGCCGTGCTTACTTGGGCTGGACCCTTGTTCTGAGGTGTGCGGCGAGCGCCGCTGCGGGTTCGGAGAGCCCGGACCAACTTTGGCCGCACAGCAGCAGGTTGCGCCTCGCCCAGGAATTGGTCAGGTCCACAACCCGCAGGTCGTAGACGCGCTGCCAACGGGCCGCCGCGAGCGCGGGAACCACGGCGATGCCGACCCCAGCCGCCACCGCACTGCAGATCGCCTCCGTGGTCGGCAGATGCGCCCGGTAGCGCGGACGGAGCCCGAGCGGCTGGGTCTGCCCGCTCAGATGCTCCTGCAACGGGTTCCCCTGCGTGAAACCGACGAACGGGTGGCCCAGACACTCGCTGAACGCGACATGAGCACGCCCGGCCAGCGTGTGGCCTGGCCGGGCGATGACGACCAGCGGGTCGGGACGCAGCACGGCGCGTTCCAGCCGGCCCGAGTCCACGGTATCGGCGATGATCCCCAGTTCGACCCGGCCGTCGGTGACGGCGGCGACGATCTCATGGCTCGCCCGCTCCTCCAACTCCAGGTCGATGTCGGGGTTGTCGGCCATGAAGTCGACCAGCACCGACGACACGAGCGTTTCGGTTGCCGAAGTGTTCGCCAGGATCACCAAAGTGGATCGCAGGCCGTCGGAATACCGGGCCAGTTCAGAACGCATCCGGGCGACCTGCCCGACGACCTCGCGTGCATGGGCCACCAACAGCCAGCCCGCCGGCGAGGGCACAACGCCACGGCGATGCCGGATCAGCAGCGGCGCCCCCAGAGCCTTCTCCATCGCTTTGATCCTCGCACTGGCCGAGGCCAGCGACAGGTGTGACCGGTCCGCTCCCTGAGTGATGCTGCCCTGGTCCACCACCTGCAGGAACAGCTGGAGATCGGTCAGGTCGTACGCCATGGCCGAGACGCTACTCCCATCGGCCCGGTCCGAGAAGCCTTCGGCTCAGCCGAAGACTCATACGCAAAAAGGCTCATTGTCAACCCCATGTCAGGCGGGCAGGCTTCAAAGCGAGACCGGACGCAGTCCGTCGAGCACGAGCACCTCGGAGGTATCGATGACATCTCAGGCCGAGCCGGCCGAAGCCGCCGAGAGCCGCATCGCCACGGACTGGGGCCTGGACGAGTGGGCGGACCGGCTGATCGATCAGGCTGGAGTCGGAGTCACCATCCTGAACCACCACGGCACCGTGATGTATTACAACAAGTGGGCTTCGGAGCACCTCGACCGCCGACCCGAATACATCGGCAACGACGTCCGGAAACGGCATCGCCGAGCGGTAACCAATCCCCGTTTCGACGCCATGCTCAAGCTGTTCGAGGACGGCCGCGTCGAGCCGGTACGCTACGTCGCCAGACCCTATGGAAAAACCACAATCCTGGTCACGGTCTCACCGATCCGGGTCGACGGCGAACTGGTCGGCTTCTCCCAGATCGTGCTTCTCAAGGACGAGGTCCAAGAACTCTGTGCGCGATTCGACGAGTCCGGACGCGAGTCCTTCGAAAGAGAAATGCTGCCCAACGGCCCGCCGGCGACCTGAAGGCGTGAGGTCCGCCCAATGCCGCCCGCCCTTTCGGAGGCAGGCGACCCCGCGCTGACGCGAGACGAACGCGATCGTCTTCCACACGTGGATGACCTCGCGATGGCCGGACACGTGCCGGGTATCGACGGACGGTCGACGGGGGCGCCATCGTTCGCCCAGACCCCAAACAGACCCGCGCGGACGTACAGCGACACCGCCGCACAGCACGCGTCCAGATCACACGTCACGCACCTCGCCGCCCACGCCCGAGTGGTCCGGTGGGCGAGAGCGACAAGGCACTGGGACACCGAGTTGACCTTGCCATTCGCCTCATGACCTGGGGCTTCTCCCCCGGTACGGCTTCCCCCGTGTGCAGCCGCAGGCCACCGAGAGCAAGCCTGGATCACCGTTCACGGAATATCCACGGAATGACCTTGGGGCCGTTCGACCAAAGGGCGTTCTCCGGTCGGGTTTCCCGTCAGTCGTCATCCGTCACCGGCACGCCGCTTCACAGGCGTGTCATCGGGATCCCCTACCGGGAAGTTACCGCTGAGTCCGCGCCATGCGGCACCGTGCCGGGACGCCGGTGCCGCTACGCGGCTTATCCCTGCCGCAGTAGGTCGCCGATGGCCGCGATCCCGCGTCTGATCGCGTCCTGGTTGACGTCTCCGAATCCGAACACGATCGCCGGCGGCCCATCGCTGTTCGGTGATCGGTATCGAGCGAGCCCTTGCAGCCCTACTGAACGCTGTGCCGCCGCGGCGACGATCTCCGCCTCGTCGGCTCCCTCGGGGAGCTGAGCGATGGCGTGGAAGCCGGCGGCGAGGCCGGTCAGCACGAGGTTGGGAGCGTGCTCGCCGATCGCTTCGACCAGTGCGTTGCGCCGCGCGGCATAGACGCCGCGCATGCGGCGTAGATGGCGATCGAACCGGCCCGACTCGATCAGCCGAGCCAGGGCGAGCTGGTCGAGTATCGGCGAGCAGCGGTCGCACCGGTGCTTCTCCTCGGCGATCCATGCACCCAGGTGCCGTGGAGCCAGCACCCACCCAAGTCTCATCGCGGGAGCGAGAGACTTGCTGACCGATCCGATGCTCACGACGCGATCCGCCGCGAGGCCCTGGAGCGATCCGACGGGTTGCTTGTCGTAGCGGAACTCCGAGTCGTAGTCGTCCTCGATCACCACCCCGTTCACCTGCTCAGCCCACTCCAGCAGTGCCAACCGCCGATCGGGGGCGAGGACCACACCGGTTGGGGTCTGGTGGGCCGGCGTGACGATGACCGCGGTCGCTTTCGTCCTGGCGAGCTCGTCAACGACCAGGCCGCGGTCGTCGACGGGGATGAAGACCGGCTTCAGGCCCGCCCGGCGGACGAGAATCGGCATGTCCAGGTGGCCCGGGTCCTCGACGGCGACGGAGGTGGCGCCCGCGGCTCGCAGTGCGGCCAGGGTGAGGGCGGCGCCTTGGGTGAACCCACTACAGATCACCACGTCGTCCGCACCTGCGAACGCTCCGCGAACCCGTCGCAGGTACGACGCGATGACCTCTCGCAGCCTGATCGAGCCCTGGGGATCGCCGTACCCCATGTCACGGGCAGAGGCCGTGCGGGTGGCCTCTCCACATGCCCACAACCAGTCGCGTGCCGGAAAGCTGTTCAGGTCGGGGCGTCCCGGCGAGAAGTCGATCTCCATCCTGGCGGCAGGCGTGCCCTCTGGTGATGTGACGACGGTCGTCTGCGGGCTGAACGCGACCCGCGTCGCCGAGCCGCCGAAGGCACGCAGGTAACCCTCAGCCTCCAACTGCTCATAGGTCGCCTGCACCAGGCCGCGGGAGACACCAAGGTCCACCGCAAGCCTTCGCGACGACGGCAGCCGCTCGCCGATCTGCAGACGCCCCTCCCGGACCGCCGTTCGCAGCGCGTTCTGCAACTGCGAACCCAGCGTCTCGGAGCTCTGGCGATCGAGCCGGATGAAGACGTCCGGGGTCAGACCGGACCACTCAACTGCCATGGAACTGGACCTTACCCAGGTCCACCTACCTGGCCTAGCGTCGCATCAACCAACCACGAGGACGCCTGATGCACGCCATGCAGTCCACTTCTCCTGCTACCGCGACCGGTCCGGAAAGTCCCTCCTCCCTGGAACGCATGTATGCCGCGATCCGGGCCGCAACCCGGGTCCCGGCAGACTGGCAGACCGTGGTCGACGCCGTGGTCGCCGGCCTGAGGGGGAAGCTCCCCCCAGCCGACGACGTCCTGCGGCAGGTCCCGGCCCGGGCACGCCGAGGGAGTGACCGAAGCCAGGTACTTCACGTCGAGCCCGACGGCAGCTTCTCCGTCGTCGCGCTCGTCTCCCGGCCCGGGCAGGCGACCAGCGTGCACGACCACACGACGTGGTGCGCCGTCGCGGTCGTCGCCGGTACCGAGTACGAGGAGCGGTTCAGCCTCGACGAAAGCGGCCGAGCCCTGCTGTTGACGGGGACCGGCACCGACCACGCGGGGACGGTGAGCGGCTTCGCCCCTCCCCACGACATCCACCGGGTGACCAACTCGGGCGCGACGGTCGGCGTATCCCTACACGTATACGGCACCGATATCGGCCGGATAGGGAACAGCGTGCGCCGTACCTACGACCTGCCCATCGTCGAACCGAACGAAGTCGGCTGACGGGGCCACCTGATCATGTGCACCGCGGAGACCCCGCAGAGCATCGACACCTCGTTCACCGCGCCGATCAACAAGCTCAAGGAGTGACAGATGGCAGACACGGAACGGCAGACCGCCGAAGGCAAGGTGCTCTGGCATTTCACGATGTCCCTGGACGGGTTCGTGGCGGGGCCGAACCACGCGATGGACTGGATGACCGGGATCTCGTTCCGCCCCGGCCTCATCGAGGAGTACGCCCGAACGACCGGCGCCGTGCTGGGAGGCCGAGACGGCTTTGACGCCTACCCCGACGTCAGCGGGATCTACGGCGGCGCGTGGCGGGGGCCGGTGTTCGTCCTCACGCACCACCCCGAAGACGCGCAGCCTTCCAAGGGCGTGACTTTCCTGAGCTGCGATGTGGCCGAGGCGGTTCGGATCGGGCTGGAGGCCGCCGGGGGCAAGAACCTCGAGGTCTTCTCGGCCACGCTCGGCCGACAGCTTCTCGAACGCGGACTGATCGACGAGGTCGACCTGCACATTGCGCCGGTGCTGCTCGGCGACGGGATCCGGCTGTTCGACAGCCCCGGGAGCGCCCCCGTCCGACTCGAGCTGCTCAACGGCGATGACCATTCGGCCGCGGTGAACGTGCGGTACCGCCCGATCGCGACCAGGTAGGCCAGAAGGACATGTCAATGCGACGGAGCCAGACCTCCTGCCTCGATGGCGCCGGCCGCACGGTGCAGGGTAGCGACCAGGCCGGGCAACTGGTGCCGGTCGTAGCGCACCGACGGCATGGAGACGGAGAGCCCCGCAACCGCCTGACCCTCCGCATCGCGGACCGGGACACCGACCGCGACGACCCCGCGCTCCGAGAGCTGGTCGTTGACCGCGAAACCGGACCGGCGGATCCGGGCCAGCTGCGTCCGTAGGCTCGCCAAGTCGGGCCGCTCCTCCGGGCGCTCCACGTAGCGCTCCGGGGCGTAGAGGCCGTCAACCTCCGACGGCGAGAGCTCGGCAAGCAGCACGAGTCCACCTGTGGTGCGGTACGCGGGGAACACCATCCCCTCACGAGAGCCCACCCTCAGCGCGTGCTGGCACTCGATGCTGGCGATGAACCGGGTTCGGTCCCCCGTCCGGATCGCCAGGTTCGCCGACTCCCCCACAACGTCGACGAGGCGTTGCAGGTGGCCCAGCGCCCGGCTGCGCAGGCGCGACACGCTCGACTGCGAGTACGTCGCCAACTCCAGCACCGGGCCGGGGTGGTACGTGCGGCGGTCGTCCTGGACGGCGAAGTCGCGATAGACGAGCGTCTGCAGGAGCCGGTGGGCGGTCGATCGGGCGACACCGAGCCGCTCGGCGATCTGGCTCACCGTGAGACCGCCCTCCAGCTGCAGCATGACCGCGGCACGCAGCGCGTGGTCGGCACTGGTCACTATGTAGGCCGGTGGGGTCTTCGGGTCCACGCTGTTTCTCCGATCGGTTCCGCAATGCAGAATCTTAGGTTCTGCACCGGCGACGCCTGCCACCGTAGAACACGTGACGACGACAGACCGGTCCGGCCTTCGCCGATCTCCCCGAGGACTTCCTGACCCCGCTGGTCGCCGATGTCGAGGCCAAGCGCGTCAGTCCCTGGCTCTGAGGAGGCACGCACTATGAGCAACGTGGACGTGATCATCGTCGGCGGCGGCATCGGTGGACTGAGCACCGCCTTCGCCCTGGCCCGGCTCGGCCTGAAGGTCCGGGTCCTGGAGCAGGCACCCGAGTTCGGGGAGGTCGGAGCCGGCCTGCAGCTCGCGCCGAACTGCACCCGGATCCTCGACGACTACGGCCTGCTCGACAAGGCCACGTCTCTCGGCGTCGTCCCCGAGCGGATGGTGATGCGTGACGCGATCGACGGCAGCGAGCTGACCTCGCTCGACCTGCGCGACCTCGAGCGGACCTACGGCTATCCCTACATGGTCATCCACCGCAGCGACCTCCACCGTCTGTTCCTCGAAGCCTGCCGTACCGCCGGCGTCGAGCTGCTCACCCATCAGCGGGTCACGGCGTACGCCCACGCCGAGGGCAACGCCACCGTCGTCACGGAGGACGGCACCACTTGGGTCGCCCCGCTCGTGATCGCCGCCGACGGCCTGCACTCGGTTGCCCGCAAGCTGCTCGTCGACGACGAGCCCGTCTCCTCCTCCTACGTCGCCTACCGCGGCACGGTCCCCATCCCCGAGCTCACCCGCCCAGTGGACCTCTCCGAGGTCGTCGTGTACGTCGGCCCGCGCTGCCATTTCGTGCACTACGGGCTGCGCGGCGGAGACCTCCTCAACCAGGTCGCCGTGTTCGAGTCGCCGAAGGCACTGGCCGGGCTCGAGGACTGGGGCACGCCGGACGAGCTCGACACCGCGTTCGCGGCCACGTGCGACGACGTTCGCGCCGGAATGCCGCACATGTGGCGCGACAAGTGGTGGCGGATGTTCGACCGCGACCCGATCAGCACCTGGGTCCAGGGCCGGATCGCGTTGCTCGGCGATGCCGCCCACCCGCCGCTGCAGTACATGGCGCAGGGCGCGATCATGGCGATTGAGGACGGTTGGGTGCTGGCCGAGCACCTCAAGCGGCTGCGTGCGGGTGACGGCGCGCCGGACTGGGACGGTGCCCTCGCGGCGTACGAGGCCGTGCGCCCCGAGCACTGCCGCCGCGTGGTGTTGACAGCCCGCACCTGGGGCGAGCTGTGGCACCTCGACGGGCGTGCCCGCGAGCAGCGCAACCTTCTCCTCCGCCACCGGGCGATCGACGACTACTCGTTCACCGACTGGGTCTACGGGCCCACGGCCCTGTTCCCTGAGGACGAGCCGCCCATGTTCGAGCCGATCCCACTGGCCACGGCCGACCTGATCGTCAGCAACTCCTAGCCCGGCCGCGTCGGGCTGCTTGCCCGAACCTGGCGCGAGGAGCGCAGGTGCCGCTGATGTCCCGGCCGACCAAGACGGTGCCGGTCCTCGGCGTACCGGCCGGCCTGCGGGTCGCCTACGGGCACGGCAGCGACGCGATCCACGCACGAAGACCTACCTCAACGCGCGTGACGCCTACCACTTCGCGCGGCTCCGGCGCCGGCGAGCAGAGTCGCCACAGCCCTGCCGATACCGCGCCGGCGCCGACGACGACCGCCCGCTTGCCGGGGATCTTTCGTCGTGCTCAGGAGAGGTGGAGGGGGTAGCCACCGGAGACCGACAGGGTCTGCCCGGTGACCATACCGGCGGCGTCGGTGCACAGGTAGTTCATCGCGTTGACGATGTCGGCCATCGTCCCCATGCGGTGGATCAACTGCATGTCGTCGATCAGCACCCGCAGCTGGCCGGACAGCTCGCCGATCGCGTTGTCCGAACCGATCGCACCCGGCGCGACGGCGTTGACGCGGATGCCGTCGGGCGCGAACTCCTCGGCGAGCGCGACGGTCAGGCCCCGGACGCCGAGCTTGGTGATCCCGTACACGGTGTTCGACAGATAGCCGGCGATCGACGAGAGGTTGAGGATCGCCGGGCTCTTCCCCCGGGCGAGGTACGGCCGAGCAGACCTCGCGCAGTTGACGACGCCCACCACGTTGACGCCGAGGATCTGGTGCCACTGCTCGGCCGTGACCGAGGTGACCGGGACGTTCCACTTCATCAGGTGCAGGCCGGCATTGTTGACCAGGACGTCGATGCCGCCGAGCTCCTCGGCCGCGGCGTCGACCGCGGTCTGGACGGACCGCTCGTCGGCGACGTCGCAGAGCACCGCCATCGCGGCGTCGCCGAGCTCGGCGGCGGCGGCCTCGGCCGCAGCCAGGTCGATGTCGGCGATGGCCACCTTGCCGCCCTGCCGTACGACGTCGCGCGCCATCTCCCGGCCGATGCCGTTGCCGGCGCCGGTCACGAACGCCACCCGGTTCTCGAATCCTCGTGAGTCAGTCATCTTCTCGGTCTCCTTCTCGGGTGGGTCTGTCGCCGCCAGGCAAGTCGCGTTGTGCGAGCGGCACCTCGGCCACGGTCTGCGGCGGGGAGTGGCGCATCAGGCAGCCGTCACACGGTCGGCGCGGCGGGCGACTGCCGGGCTGCCTCCTCCATGGCGGCGCGCACGTCGATAGGCGTCCACCAGGGCGTGAGGCCGAGGTCCTCGGCGATGATGCGGGACACGATGTAGCCGGCACCGCCGGAGATCGCGCCGCCCGGATGCGTGGGCGACCCTGCCATGTAGAGGTTCGAGATCGGTGTGCGGTAGCCGAAGTGGTTCCACATGCTCTGGTCGCCGCCGAACGAGCCCACGAAGATGTCACCCTCGACCATGTTGGTGATCTCCTTCGTGTAGTCGTTGGGCGTGTAGGTCCACGCGTGGACGATGTTGTCGTCGGTGAGGTTCGGGGCGTACTCGCGCCACTTGTCGATCACCTTGCGGGTGATCTCCTCCTTGACGGGCTCGATGTTCTCCGGGTCCCCGCCGGGCGCGTAGGGCATCGCGTACCAGGCGTACGCTGTCGAGCCGCCTTCCGGCGCCTGCGACGGGTCGAAGGCCGTGATGTTGCCGGTGCCGAACGACACGAGGTCGGGAATGCGGCCCTCGGCGACCTGCTGGTGCAGGCCGAACAGGTCCTCCATGGTCTCCGCGCCGACGTTGTACTTCAGTGACTTGTGGAGCGCCGGGTTGGTGTCCGAGCCGACGTAGCGCGGCGCCTCCTTGAGCGCGAGGTGGACGCCGAACAGGCCCCAGGCCGTCTGCTTGAAGTTGTCGATCTTCTTGAGGTACTCGGCCGGCAGCTGGTCGCGGCCGACGAGCTTGTTCCAGGTCTGGGGGACGTCGATGCAGCTCGCCACGAACTGCCGGGCCTTGAACGAGCGACCGTCGGTCAGCTCGATGCCGGTGGCGCGGCCGCCGTCCACGACGATGCGCGCCGCCTCCGCCTTGTTGATGAAGGTGCCACCCGCGCGGATGAACTGCTCCATCAGGCCGCGGGCGAGGTTCCAGCTGCCGCCGACGCAGACCTGGTAGCCGGCCGACAGGTCGAAGCCGCGGACGGCGGCGCCCATCGGGCTCTTCTCGGAGACGGCGTCGTAGAGGACGGTGCCGAAGAGCGAGAGCTTGAACAGCATGAGGAGCTGGACCTTCTCGTTCTCGAACAACTCCTTCACGAGGTCGAGCGGCTGGCGCTCGATGATCTGGAGGAAGTCGCGACCGATCTCGCTCTTCTCCAGCAGTGCCACGCGCTCGGCCTCGGCCAGCGGCTCGGAGTAGCGCTCGGCCAGGAAGATCGCGTTGCTGATCTTCTCCGAGCGCCGGTTCCACTCGCGGAAGGTCTCGGCGTCCTTCTTGGAGAACTGCGCGATCGAGGCGATCGTCTCCTCCGCGTCACGGGAGATGACCAGCGACGAGCCGTCGAGATGCGGCTGCGCGAACTCGTACTGCGGGGTCACGTAGTCAACCGTGGCCGAGAGGCCCAGGTCCTTGTACCAGGGCGTCTCGGTGATGTTGAAGTGGTTGATCGAGTGCGGGTTCTGGTAGAAGCCCGGCGGGCCCGGCTCGATGGTGCTCAGTCCCCCGCCGTACTGCAGCCGGCGCTCCAGCACAGCGATCTTGAGCCCGAGCTTCGACAGGTAGGTGCCCAGGATCAGCCCGTGCTGGCCGGCGCCGATGATGAGGCCGTCGTAGGTGTCAGACATGGTGCGCTTCTCCTCTTGGCTCTGCGGCCGGGTTGCGCTGAACGTCGAGTGTTCGGGTAGGCGGAATGCTAGACCGCAGCGTCGAACGCCTGTCATGCTAGGTGTCGTCTCGAGAAGCGGTCAAGAAGCACGTCCGACTTCTCCGATGCGAAAGGGATCCCATGAGTCGAAGCGGAGTGCTCGCGGACCGGGTGGCTGTCATCACCGGGTCCGGCCAGGGCATCGGAAGAGAGTTCGCGGAGGCGTTCGCCGCGGCCGGCGCCACCGTCGTGGTCGCCGACCTCGACGGCGAGAACGCCGAAAAGGTGGCGGCGCGGCTGCGCGCCGGGGGCGCTCAGGCGCTCGGGCTCGGGGTCGACGTCTCCGACGAGACCGCCGTCACGCGCATGGTCGAGGCGGCCGTCGCCGAGTTCGGGCGCATCGACGTGCTCGTCAACGGTGCGGCGATCTTCTCCACCCTCACCATGAAGCCGTTCGAGGAGATCGGCGCCGACGAGTGGCGCAAGGTGATCGACGTCAACGTCAACGGCGTCTTCCTGTGCTGCCGCGCGGTCAGCGCGACGATGCGGGCCCAGGGCTCCGGCACGATCGTCAACATCTCCTCCTCGACCGTGCTCGGCGGACGCCCGAACTACCTGCACTACGTGACGTCCAAGGCCGCGGTCGTCGGCATGACCCGCTCGCTCGCCCGCGAGCTCGGTCCCGCCGGGATCAACGTCAACGTGATCATGCCCGGGTCCGTGGAGACCGGGATCCCGCGTGACTCCGCCCGCCCCGAGGCCGTCGAGCAGATCGTCGGCAACCAGGCGCTGAAGCGGCGGATCGTCTCCGCCGACATCGCCGGTGCGGCCGTCTTCCTCGCCTCGGACGCAGCCTCGATGATCACCGGTCAGAGCCTGGTCGTCGACGGAGGGATGAACTTCCTGTGAGCCGCAATATCGACCTGACCCTGGCCATCAACGACTCCGACCAGGTCCGCGACCTGGCCTCGGGCAAGGTCACCGTCAACGGGGTGGACCTGCGGGTCACCTACCACGAGGTGGAGGAGATCTTCTTCCGCTTCACCAAGTTCCGCGAGTGGGAGATCAGCGAGATGTCGCTGGGCAAGTACTGCTCGCTGCGCGGCGCCGGGGACGACTCCGTTGTGGGCCTGCCCGTCTTTCCCTCCCGCGCGTTCCGCCACTCCGGCATCTACGTGCGTGCCGACGGTCCGGTCGACGACCCGGCCGCTCTGGCCGGTGCGCGGATCGGCTTCCCGGAGTGGACCGTGACCGCCACGGTCTACCAGCGCGCGCTCCTGCAGCACGAGTTCGGCCTCGACCTCACCGCGATCGACTGGGTCCAGGGCGGCATCAACGCACCGGGCCGGATCGAGACGCTGCCGGTCGGGCTTCCCGACGGCATCACCGTGCGGGCGGAGCACGAGCGCTCCCTCAACCAGATGCTGATCGACGGCGACCTGGACGCGGTGATCGTGCCGCACACCCCCGACGCCGCGACCGACGGCTCCCGGCGGGTGGTCCAGCTCTTCTCCGATGTGCGCTCCGTCGAGGAGGAGTACTACCGGCGGACGGGGATCTTCCCGATCATGCACGTGCTGGTTGTGCGCAAGGACGTGTTCGAGCGCTACCCGTGGATCGGGCCGAACCTGGTCACCGCCTTCACGCAGGCCAAGGACAACAGCATCGCCCGCATGCTCAGCGGCACGGCCCCGCATGTGCCGGTGCCGTGGGGGCCGACCACGGCCGGCATCGCGGCCGACATCTTCGGCGGGGACATGTGGCCCTACGGGGTCGAGGCCAACCGCACGACGCTCGAGGCCTTCACCACCTATGCCGCCGAGCAGCGCCTGACCGCCACCAAGCTGGCGGTCGCGGACCTGTTCCCCGCCTCGGTGCTGCAGAGCCACGTGATCTGATCGTTCACAGGAACGACGACAGGGCCGCCGAGGCGGCTCTGTCGTCGTTCCGGGAGCCGTACGCCGGGCGGACGGCGCGCGGGTCAGATCATCGCGCCGAAGCGCCGGCCCTCCAGCACCGCGTGGGTGATCCGTCTCGGCGCGAGGGCGTCACCGATGACGTACGCCTCGCCCTCGTCGCCGGCCGGGACCGGGTTGGCGACCCGGCCGATCGCGGTGACGACCGCGCCGGCCGGGATCTCCCCGGCCGCGCCGCTGAAGACCTGCTCGGTGTGCACCACGCCCTTGCTCCACGCGGTCACCGCGGTCATCGAGACGAACTCCACCCCCAGCTTCGAGAGCCGGGACAGCAGCCCGCTCAGCGAACGAGGCTCCACGTCCTCACCGTGCGCGTGACGCTCGGTGAGCAGCCACACGCGCCGGCCCTCACCGGCCAGCAACTCCGCGGCGATGAACGGCTCCAGATGCGTCTCGGGACCACCCACGACGACCACGGGCACGTCGGCCGGCGGCCGTCGGCCGACCAGCAGGTCGGAGGTGGTCAGAACCGGCGCGTCGACTGGGAACGGCGCCGTCAGCGGCTCCGCGCCGACCGCCCAGATCACCTTGTCGGGGGCGAGCTCGGCGAGGGTCTCCTCGTTCGCCTCCGTGCCCGGCCGGAAGTCCACACCGGTCGCCCGGACCTCGCGTTCGAGCCGGCCGACCAGTGCCGACCACTCCTCCAGCATCGGAGACGCCACCAGGCGCCGCAGCGTACCGCCCACGGCGTCTTCGCGGTCGAGGAGGATCACCTCGTGCCCGCGTTCGGCGGCCTTCGCCGCGGCGGTCGCTCCAGCAGGCCCGGCGCCGACCACGACGATCCGCTTCGGCGACTCCGGCGCCGAGCCCGCGTGGAAGCCCTCGCGACCCGCATCCGGATTGACCGGGCACGACAGCGGGACCCGCACGCACTCGTTGCAGCCGATGCAGAGGGCGATCTCCTCGCCGCGACCCGAGATCGCCTTGGCGGCGAAGTCCGGGTCGGCGATGTAGGCCCGCGCGGCGCCGATCAGGTCGGCGTCGCCCCGCTCGAGGATCTCCCGCGCGAACGCGGCGGTGGTGATCCGGCCGGTCACCAGGAGCGGCCGCTCGAGGCCGGCCTCGGCCAGCGCGGTGCGGATCGCCCGGGCACCGTCGACGGCAGGACCGTGCGCGGTGAGCCAGGGACTGGTGTACGGCGTGCTCGGCCGGCCGTTGCGCAGTCCGTTGTGGTTGCCGATCGAGACCGAGAGGTAGTCGAGGTACGGCGCGATGTCGCAGGCGATCCTCGCCGACATCTCCGGAGTGAGCCCGCCCTCGATCTCCTCGCTGACCTGCAGCCGCAGCCCGAGCAGTGGCGTCGAGCCGATCCGCTCGCGGATCCGCTCCAGCAGGCGCACCAGCAGGGTGGAGCCGGCGGCCCACTCGTCGGTGCGGCGGTTGTAATACGGCGAGATGAAGCGGTTGAGCAGGTAGCCGTGGCTGGCGTGCAGCTCGACCCCGTCGAACCCGTTGGCCGCGATGGAGCCCGCGTTGCCGACGTACCCCTCGATCAGGTTGCCGATCTCGGTGCCGCTGAGTGCGTGCGGCACCGTGCCGAACTCGTCGCCGCGCAGAGCGGACGGCGCCAGCGCCGGCGAGAAGCTGTCCCAGGACCGCTCCGCGCCGGGGTGGTGGATCTGGCCGATCGCCACGGCGCCGTGCCGCTGCACCGTGTCGGCGAAGCCCGCGAAGACGTCACCGAGGCCGGCGAGCAGCTTCGTCTCGTACCGCTCGTCGCGCGGGTGGTACGGCACGCCGTCCTGGTCACCGCGCGCAGCTTCGAGGCCTGCGACGATGTCGGGCGGGTAGACCGGCATGTTCATCACGCCCATACCCGCGGGCAGGATGGCCATAGCGACGCCGGCCTCCGCACGCCGGCTCAGGTACGCCGGCAGCCGCCCCGCACCCAGGCGTCCCAGGTGCGGGGTCATCACCATCCGGTTGCGGAGGGTGCGGGAGCCGATCCGCAGGGGCTGCGCGAGCGGGTTCGCCCACGTGCTCAACGGGCGAGCGCCTTCGCGCTGAGGTAGCCGTAGGTCATGCCGGCCGCCAGCGTCGCGCCGGCACCGGGGTAACCGGGACCGAACGGGCTCGCGGCCACGTTGCCGGCGGCATAGAGCCCCTTGATCGTGCCGCCGTCCGCCGCCAGCACGTTGCCCGTGGTGTCGGTCTGCGGGCCGCCGTTGGTGCCCAGCGCGCCGAGGAGCACCTCGACGGCGTAGTACGGGCCGCCTTCGAGCGGGCGCAGGTTGCGGTGCGGCGTCACGCGGGCGTCGCCGCGATAGGAGTCGTAGGTCGACTCGCCGCGGTGGAACTCGATGTCGACGCCGGTGGCGGCGTAGTCGTTGTACCGCTTCATCTGGTCGAGGAAGCCGTCCTTGTCGATGCCCAGCTTGCCGGCCAGCTCCTCGTAGGAGTCCGCGACCGTGAACCAGCTCGGGGTCGGCGTCTCGGGGGTCACCGTGGCCACGGAGTAGGAGTCCCGGAAGCGCTGGTCGAAGATCAGCCAGCACGGCTGGTTCGCGTACGCGTAGGCCTGCGGGTCGAAGTTCGCCAGCGCCTTGCCCATGTCGTTGTAGTTCATCGCCTCGTCGACGAAGCGGCGGCCGGACCTGTTGACGATGATGCCGCCCGGCAGTGCCCGCAGACTGCTGGTGGGCCGGTAGAGCGGGGCGCCGTCGTAGCTGTCGCCCTTGACGTAGATCGAGGGGCTCCACCAGGCCTGATTCATGTTGCCGAGCATCGCGCCGGCGCCCATGGCCATGATCAGGCCGTCGCCGGTGTTGTGCGGCGGGCTGGACGGAGCGGTGAGCGGTGCGCCGAGGAACTGGTCGACCAGCGTCTTGTTCCACTCGAACCCACCGCTGGCGAGGACGACGCCACGCCGGGCGCGCAGCTCCTGCTCGACGCCCTCGTGCTCGACGACGACGCCCGCGACGGAGCCGTCCGCCCCGCGGATCAGCCGCCGCGCCGGGGTGTCGGTGTGGAGCGTGACGCCCTTGCGCTGGCAGCCGTGCAGCAGGGCGCCCACGAGCGCGGCGCCCATGCCGACGATGCCCTTGCTGACCCGGTCGGCGATCAGGGCCCAGTCCCAGCGGTCGAGAGTGTCCTGGCCCCACTCGTCGACCTCAAGACGCGTGATCGGCACGCCGCTGTGCGCCTGACGCAGCTTGGGCTGCAGGTCGCCGAGCAGGGTGGTGTCGAACAGGTCGCCCTGCAGGGTCCGGCCGCCGCCGGCCATGGCTCCGGCCATGTCGGGCTGGTAGTCGGGGTGGTGCGGATTCGCCTCGAACGAGATGCCCGTGAGCGCGACGACCTCGTCGAGCATCGGGTTCACCGTGTCGACGAAGATCGTGTAGCGCTCCTCCTCGACGCGGCCCATCGTGATGGTCTTCAGATACGCGAGCGCGTCCTCACGGCTGTCCGTACGGCCGAGGTCGGCCAGCCAGCGGTTGCAGGGCGCCCAGATCGAGCCGCCGGAGACGACACTCGTGCCACCGAAAACGCCGGCCTTCTCGACGACGGTGACGCTCAACCCGGCGTCGGCCGCGATCAGCGCGGCAGTCAGCCCTGAGGCGCCGGAGCCCACGACGACGACATCGGCTTCGTTCATGTTTCTCTTCTCCTTTGTGTCGCTGGTGGTCACGAGACGTGGTGGCAGGCGATGAACTGCCCGGGCCGCTTCTCCTCGAGCTGCGGTTCCTGCTGCGCGCACCGGTCGGTCGCCAGTGGGCAACGGGTACGGAACCGGCATCCGCTCGGTGGGTTCAGCGGCGAGGGCAGGTCCTGGGCGGCCCCGGCCACGGAGGGCTTGATCCGCTCCCCCGTCACCCGGGGCACCGAGGCGAGGAGGAGCTGGGTGTAGGGGTGGTGGACGGTTTCGCGATCGAGCGCCTCCACCTCGAGCACCTCGGCGACCTTGCCGAGGTACATGACGAGGATCCGGTCGCTGATGTTCTTCACGACGCCGAGGTCGTGGGAGATGAACATCATCGCCAGCCCGTGCTCGGCGCGGGTGCGCTTGAGCAGGTTGAGCATCTGGCTCTGAACCGAGACGTCGAGGCTGGCCAGGATCTCATCGCAGATCAGCAGGCTGGGCCGCATCATCAGCGCCCGCGCGATCGAGACCCGCTGGCACTGGCCGCCCGAGAGCTCGTGCGGGTAGCGGTTCCAGACCGTCGCGGAGTCGAGGCCGACGTCGTCGAGCAGTTCACGCGTCCGCTCCTCCAGCGCACGGCGGTCGCCGCCGCGGTGCCAGATCTCGACGCCTTCCTGGACCAGGTCCTTGACCTTGCGCCGCGGGTTCAGCGACGCCATCGGGTCCTGGAAGATCAGCTGCATCGCCACCCGGGTCTCGCGAAGCTTCTTCGCCGACAGGCTGCCGAGCTCGGTGTCGTCGAGGTTGACGACACCGCTGTTCGGGGCGGGCAGGTGCATCACGGCGCGTGCGACGGTGGACTTGCCGCAGCCGGACTCGCCGACGAACCCGACGGTCTCCGCCGGTGCGACGTCGAAGCTGACGCCGGACACGGCGTGGACGCGCCGGCCGCCCTTCGCGGGGAACTCGACCTGGAGATCCTCGACCCGGAGCAGGGTGCTGCCGGCTTCGCGCAGGTGGGTCTTCCCGGTCCCTGCCATCAGATGCTCACCTCCTTCGTGCTGCGGACCGCGTCGAGCGGGTAGAAGCAGGCGGCGCCGTGGGACGGAGTGCCGCCGCTCTCCAGGGAGGGCTCCTCCTCCCGGCACCGGTCCTGGGCGAACCGGCAACGGGGGGCGAACCGGCATCCCGGAAACCGGTGGGCCGGGTCCGGTGGACGGCCGGGGATCGACACCAGCTCCGCCCGTGCCGGGTTCTCCAGGTGTGGCTTGGCGTCGAGCAGTGCCTGCGAGTAGGGGTGCCGCTGGTGACGGAAGAAGTCCGACGACGCGGCCTCCTCCTGGATGCGTCCGGCGTACATGACGGCGACCTTGTCGCTGCGGCCGGCGACGACGCCGAGGTCGTGGCTCACCAGGAGCATGGCCATGCCCTGCTCCTCGCAGAGCGTGCCGAGCAGATCGAGGACGTGCTTCTGGACGGTCACATCGAGCGCGGTGGTCGGTTCGTCGGCGATCAGCAGCTGCGGTCGGCAGGCCAGGGCGATGGCGATGCCGACGCGCTGGCGCATGCCGCCCGAGAGCTCGTGCGGGTACTGGCCGAACCGGCGGGCCGGGTCGGGGATGCGCACGGTGTCGAGCAGCTCGATCGCGCGCCGCCTGGCCTCCTGGCGGGAGAGCGACTTGTCGTGCTGCCGCAGCGTCTCGGTGATGTGGACGCCGATCAGCTTGACCGGGTTCAGGGAGCTGAGCGGGTCCTGGAAGATCATCGCGATCCTGGCGCCCAGGTACGCCGCCCGCATCTTCTTGTCGGGGTTGGTGATGTCGACACCGTCGAAGAGCACCGACCCCGTGACCGTGGCGTTCGGCGAAGTGCTGGTGAGCCCCATGACGGTGCGTCCGAGGACGGACTTGCCGGATCCGGACTCGCCCACGATGCCGAGCGTCTGACCGCGCTCCAGGTCGAAGGAGACCCGGTCGACCGACACGACTTCGCCACGTGAGGTGGTGAACGTCGTGGTCAGGTCACGTACGTGCAGCAACGGCCGGCTCACAGCGACACCTCCCGCTTGTCCCAGCGCTTGCGCATCCGCTCGCCGAGCAGGTTGAACGAGAACACGGTGAGGAACAGGACCGCTGCCGGGACGTAAACGAGGTGGGGATAGTCCTCCATCTTCCCGTTGAGGCCCTCACCGATCATGTTGCCCCAGGTCGGCTGCGGCGGACGGAGCCCGATGCCCAGGAAGCTGAGCGAGGCCTCGGCCACGATCAGGGCCGAGACGTACACCAGGCACATCGGCACCACCGACAGCAGCACGTTGGGCATGAGCTCGCGGAACACAACCCGCGCCCGGCCGGCGCCGAGCGCCCGGGCCACGGTCACGAACTCCCGCTGGGCGAAGGCGAGGGTGTTGGCCCGCGTCACCCGGATCAGGCCCGGGATGGCCACCAGCGACAGTGCCAGCGCCATGTTGAGCGCGCTCGGCCGCAGCACAGTGGCCAGGGCGACGAGCAGGATCAGGGCGGGGACCGCGAGCAGGGTGTTGGTCAGCGTGCCGATGACCCTGTCCACCTTGCCCCGCAGGTAGCCGGCGATGACGCCGAGCGTGCCGCCGACGAATGTGCCGATGAGGACGGCGGAGATGCTCACCGTCAACGAGACCCGGGCGCCGTAGATGATGCGCGAGAGCATGTCCAGGCCGAGGGCGTTGGTGCCGAGCGGGTGGGTGCTGCCCAGCGACGGCGGTTGGTAGACCGGCTCGAGGAGGGTCTTCGCGGCGTCCTGCGCCTCCTGAAGTCCGAGCATGGGCGCGGTGATCGCGGCGAGGATGAGCACCGCCAGCCACGCGCCGCAGAACCACAGCAGCAGGTCGATGCGGCGACGACGACGTGCGGGCCGCGCGGTGGGCGCGAGCGCCGCGGCCTCAGGCGCCGACACGACGGATCCTCGGGTCGATGACGCTGTACATGAGGTCGACTCCGGCGTTGATCAGCACGTAGCAGGCGGCGATGACGAGCACGGCGCCCTGGACCACCGTGATGTTGCCCTGGCTGGCGGAGCTGACCACCAGCCGGCCCATCCCCGGCAGGGAGAAGAGGGTCTCGACGATCACCGTGCTGCCGATGAGCTGGGCCAGGCTGAGGCCCAGCACCGTGATCAGCGAGTATGACGACGGGCGGAACGCGTCGAAGATCATGATGCGCCACGCGGGCATGCCCTTGGCACGTGCGGAGAGCACGAAGTCCTCCTGAAGAGTGCGGACGAGGTCACCGCGCAGGACCCGGGTGAAGGTGGGGATCTCGAGCAGCGCGATCGTGATCACGGGCAGCGCAGCGTGGTAGAGGTTCTGGCCGAGCCCGTCGGTGACGCCCACCCAGCCGACGCGCGGGAAGAGGTGCAGCTGGTTGACCAGGAGGGCGATCAGCACCAGGCCCGAGACGAAGCTCGGCACCGACATGATGCCGAAGGTCGTGGCACTGGCCGCCCGGTCGAGCAGGCCGTCGGGGCGACGCGCCGAGATCATCGCGAGCGGGATCGACACGACCAGTGCGACGACGAGCGCGAGCACCGCGAGCTCGATGCTGACCGCGAACGCGGACCGGATGAGACTGGTGACGTCCTCGTTGGGCGGCACCATGGAGGTGCCCAGGTCACCCTGGAACACGTGGCCGAGCCACGTGAAGTACCGCTCCACCAGTGGTTCGTTGAGACCGAGCTTCTCGCGGAGCTGGGCGTAGGCCTCGGGCGACTGGTTGTCACCGAGGATCGCCACCGCCGGATCTCCCGGCATGAGTGAGGTGAGCGAGAACGTGCCCAGACTCACCAGGAACATGACCACCAGGAGCTGGGCCACCTTTCCCGCCGCAGCTTTCATCAGGTCCTCACCAACTTCACCTCGGCTGAACGATCGGACGGGCAGTGGTGCGGGGGCGGCGGACGACGCCCCCGCACACCGTGTGCATGACGCAGGGTTACTTGCTGATCCATGCCTTGGAGAAGTCGAGCGTCAGCCGTGAGGAGACCTCGATGTCGTGCACGTTCTTGTTCCACACGACCATCTGGGCCGTCGTGTTGTAGGGCACAGCCGGCACCGTCTCGGCCCACTGGGCCTGGATCGTCGCCATCTGGGCGGCCTTTTCCGCCGTGTCGTCGGCGGCGGCGAAGTCGCTCAGCGCCTTCGCGATCGTCTCGTTGTAGTAGCCGAGCTGGTTGTCCTTGCGGCCGAAGCGCTCCAGGTAGCTCGTGTAGAGCTCGCCCGGCTCGTCCGGCACCGGCCAGCCGTACATCGCGAGGTCGTAGTCCCGCTTGATCAGGACCGCGTTGATGAGGTCGGTGATCGACTGCACCGGCTTGGCGTCCACCTTGAAGCCGACGGCCTCGAGCTGGGCCTCGATGGTCAGCGCCGCCTCGGCCTGCGCCGACGGGTAGATCAGCTCGATCTTGCCGTCGAAGCCCTTCGCGTCGGCGAGGTGCTTCTTGGCCGCCTCGGCGTCGTAGGTGAAGGTCGGCTTGTCGTTGGCCCACTGCGACTCGGCGGAGAAGATGCCGGTGCCCGGGAACGCGTTGCCGTCGAAGGCGCGCTGGTTGATCACGTCGGTGTTGATCGCGGACGCGATGGCCTCGCGGACGTTGATGTCCTTGCCGGGGGTGTCCGGCCGGCTGGGCGTGCCGTTGTTGATCAGCAGCATCGAGCCGGTGTTGGTCATCCGCACGTAACCGCTGTAGCCGCTGCTGGGCTGGATGTAATCCTTCACGATCGTCGGCGTGCCGATCAGGCTGCCCTGGATGCCACCGGCCTGGAGGGCGTCCTTCAGCGCCTGGTCACCGGTCGTGATCGTCTGGAAGGTCAGCGAGTCGAGGTACGGCTTGCCGTCCCAGTAGTCCGGGTTGGCCTTGAGCACGAGGTTCTGCCCCGGGGTCCACTTGTCGAGCATGAACGGACCGGCGCCGACCGGCTCGCGCTGGTAGGACTCGCCCTCGTCCTTGACGGCCTTCGGCGAGGCGATCATGCCGGGGGCCTGGGAGAGGAGATAGGGGAAGTCGGCCCACTTCTGTTTCAGCGTGATGACCACCGTCTTGGCGTCCTTCGCGACCGCCTTCTTCACCACGGAGGTCCACAGGCCGGAGAAGCCCGCGCCGCTCTTGGCCATGCGGTCGAAGTTGAACAGGACGGCGTCCGCGTCGTACGGCGTGCCGTCGGTGAACTCGACGCCGTCCCGCAGGACGACGGTCCACTCGGTGAAGTCGTCGTTGGCGCTGATCGAGTCCGCCATCGAAGGCACGTACTTACCGGCCTTGGTGTCGTACTCGGTCAAGGTGCCGTAGACCGCCCGCGCCTCGTCGCCGCCCGAGGTGCCCGAATACTGCTGCGAGACGGGGTCGAAGCTCGCGATGCCGCCGCCGTACCCGAAGGTCAGCGAACCACCGCTGACCGGGTTACCCGAGGCTTCGGTGATCCCGAACGACCCGTTCGTGACCTTCAGGGGGTCGGCCTTGCTGGACGTCGGGGCGGACGTGTTGCTGCAGCCCATCATGACCAGGGCGGCGACGGTTGCCGTGACCCCGATGGGCAGGCGGCGAATCTTTCTCATTGGTTCTCCCGGATGGGTGGAAGGATCAGGTGTCCCCCGTGACCTCTCCTTGGCGGGTTGGTGGTGCTTACTCGAAGGTGATGATGGGAAGCAGGGCGTCGCGGTTGAGCGCGCTCCACAGCGCCTCGTCGGCGCGCTCGAACGGGAGGATCGGGTCGCACAGCGCCTTGGCGTCCAGGTAGCCGTTCTCGATCAGGTTCGCCAGGCGCGGGATGTCCCGGAGGACGTTGGCACCGCCGTAGGCGGCCGAGAGGTACCTCTTGCCGTGGTAGTCGAACGGCCCCGGGGCCGGGCCCCAGACCTTGGGATCGTTGGTCGGCGCGACGACGCCGGTGGCGACGAACGTGCCACCGCGACGGGTCATCTTCGGCCCGAGGGTGATGAAGTGGGCGCCGGTCCTGTCGTCGGGGCTCCCGGTGGTCGGGTCGCCGAAGGTGATGCCGGCTGCCTCGAAAACGTGGTCGGCGCCGTTGCCGTCGTAGAAGCCCTCGTACGGCTTCCCACCGGCGTCCATGTTGTCGGTCGCCGGTCGGCACAGCTCGCGGACCTTCCCGACGAGGTGGTCCATGCCGACCTCGTCGGAGTTGAGCACTATGTGCGCTCCGGCGGCCTTGGCGGCGTCGAGGCGGTGCGGGATCCGCTCAACAGCGATGATCAGACGGGCACCGGCCATCTTGGCGGCCTGGATGATCGCGAGACCGAGCGGACCGGCACCGAGGACGACGACCGAGGATGCGATCTCGATGCGCATGCCGAGCAGGCCGAAGGCCCAGCCGGGGCCCGGCACACAGGCCAGCGAGGCGAGTTCGATGTTCGAGAGCCTGCTCTCGTTGACCGGCACGACCCACGATTCGTCGTTCACGGCGAGCTCGGCGAAGCCGCCGGTGTGGTCCTGCCAGACCGACCGGCCGTCCTCCATCTCGGCGAACGGCGGGTTGTCGGGGTGGGCGAAGTCGATGTCGTTCTTGTGACCGCAGCACCACCACTCGCCGCGCAGGCAGCTGTAACAGGTGCCGCACGCGGGGAGGACGGGCGTGACGACCTTGTCGCCCGGCTTCACGCGGGTGACGAGCGGGCCGACCTCCTCGACGATGCCCATGGCGCCGTGACCCGGGCTGCGCGGCCGGACAGCCTGGTTGGGAAGCTCGGACACGTTCGTGACGATGGTGTAGCAGGCCTGCGCCGCCAGGTTCCGGATCACGACGTCCTTCGGGCGGATCGGGTTCAGGCGCAGCGTCTTCATCTCGAACTTGTCGTCGTATCGAACCCATCCCTGGAAGGTCCGGGGGGTCTCGCTCATCGGTTTCGCTCCTTGAGGTGGTGGGTGCGCCTGTGCTCACCTCGCACGAAAGGGCACCGTGCGACGCTCAGGCTAGGAAAGGGTTGTGACGACGGCCACAGATCGCGGCCGCATTTCTGCAGGACGGAATTGTCCCTATCCTGACTGTCCGAAAATCAGCGGGAGCCCGGTTGGAGGTCCAGCGAGACCGCCTTCACCTGCGTGAAGGACAGCAGCTCCTCGACGTGCTCCTCACGCCCCAGCCCCGAGTTCTTGACCCCGCCGAACGGGAGGCCGACGAAGTGCCGGGACGACGTGTTGAGCCAGACATAACCGGCCTCGACCTTTCGGGCGAGGATGTGAGCCTTGGCCACGTCCTGAGTCCAGAGGCTGGCGGTGAGGCCGAGCGGTGAGTCGTTGACCAGGCCGATCGCCTCATCCTCGGTGTCGAACGCGGTCACCGAGAGCACCGGCCCGAAGATCTCCTCGTTGAAGATCTCCGCGGTCGGCGGCACGTCGGCGAACACGGTCGGTTCGACGAACGCACCCTTGAGCGAGGCGCCGCCTCCGGCCACGGCCCGCAGACCCTCCCCCTTGGCCCGCTCCACGAACCCCATCACCCGGTCACGGTGCTGCGGGGTGACCATGGCGCCCATCTCGGTTTCCGGGTCCAGCGGGTCGCCCATCCTGACCGCCTTAGCACCGGCCGCCACGCGCTCGACGATCTCGTCGACCAGCGAGCGGTGCACCAGCAGCCGCGAGGTCGAGCCGCAGGACTGCCCGGCGGTCCAGTGGAAGTTCATGCCCGTGATGGCACCGGCCGCGGCGACCGCCGGATCGGCGTCCTCGAGCACGACCATGGGGTTCTTGCCACCGAGTTCCAGCGTCGTGTTCTTGATGCCGGCCCGCGCGGCGCTCTGCAGGATCGTCTGGCCCGTCGGCACACTGCCCGTGAACGCGATCCGTCGTACGTCGGGGTGCGCCACCATCGCGGCACCGGCCGTGACACCGAAACCGGAGATGACGGACAGCACGCCCGGCGGCACCAGCGGCGCGAACAGCTCGGCCATCCGCAGGGCGGAAAGCGGCGTCTGGTCGGGCGCCTTGAGCACGACGGCGTTGCCCGCGAGCAGCGGCGCCGCGATCCGCGAGGCCGCGAACATCAGCGGGTGGTTGTAGGGGATCAGCCGCGCGACGACGCCGTAGGGCTCGCGCACGGTGTAGTGGAGCATGTTGGACCGCCCGACCACGGTCTCCCCGCCGAGGTTCATCGCCCAGTCGGCGAAGACCTCGAGCAGCTCGGCGGCCAGGTCGACGTCACCCTTCATCGCCGTGACCGGGTTGCCGCCGTCCTGGGCGTCGAGGAGGCCCAACTCGTCCCGGTGCTCGCGGAGCGTGGCGGCCATCCGACGCAGCACCTTCGCGCGCTCGGCCGGGGCCGCAGCCGCCCAGTCGAGGTAGGCACGCTTGCCGCTCGCCACCGCGCGGTCGACGTCGTCGGCCGTGGCGGCGGGCACGAACCCGAGGGACTTTCCTGAGGCCGGAGAGAAGGTCTCGTAGGTGTCACCATTGCTCGCCGGCACCAGCTTGCCGTCGATCAGCATATTCATCGTTAGCTCCCGTCACCTTTGGCAAGGGACGTAATCAGGAGCGGCCGTCTTCATACTCGGCGGCGTTCGAACATTCTTGAGGACAGAACGTTTTCTTCCGGGCTCGGCCCCTCAGTCGATGTCGCACAAGTCGGGCGCCATCCGGGACGCCTCCGCCATCAACGCCTTGCCGATCTTCGGGATCAGGCTGTTGGGACAACGCGACGGGCGGACTGCGACCGCGAGCGCACCCCGCACGACGCCGTCGGTGTCCTTGAGCACCACAGCGACCGAGACGATGTTGCGCTCGCTCTCCTCGTCGTTGATCGCATAGCCACGCCGGCGTACGGCGTTGAGCTTGGAGACGAGCTCCGGGAGCTCGGAGACGGCGGGGCCGTAGACAACGGGGAGCCCGTGGGAGTAGAGGGACTCGAGCTCGGCCTTCGTGAACTGCGCCAGAAGCGCGCGGCCGCCGGCGGTGTTGTGGGCGGGGAGCACCATGCCCTCCCGCGTACCGACCCGGTCGGCGTGGGCCGCCTCGATGCCGTCGACGAACCGCACCGCCGAGCCCTGGAGCGCCATCAGGTGGACCGTCTCATCGAGCTGCCGGCTCAGGGCGACCAGCGACGGCCTCATCACGGCGCGCAGGTCGCGTCCGGACCGCGCCGATGCCGGCGTCACCGAGAACGCCGGGCCGAGATGGTACTTGCGCTTGAGGTCCTGGACGGCGAAGCCGTGGTGGACCAGCATCGCGAGGAGGCGGTGCGCCGTGGACGGTGCGATCCCGAGCTGGCGCGCGACCTCGACGACGCCCAGCCCCGGCCCGAGCTCGAACCCGGGCGGGCCGGCACCGTCGCCGGCGATCACGGCCGGCACGTCGGTCCGGTTGCGCAGCAGCGTCAGCAGCCGTAACGCGTTGTCGACGGACTCGATCGGATAAGCGGCGGGCTTGGTCGAGCGGCCCACAGCATTCTGCACGACGGAAACCCTAGGACGGTCGTCACACCAGGTCAACGACGATCCCTAATCTCGTCGCTGTCACGGGCAGACCTTGCCCGCCCGAGCGCGTCCGGAGGAGTCACGTGCCGCAGATCCGATACACGGTGCAAATCGCGACGCCAGTTGAGCGCGTCTGGGCCTTCGTCGAGCACCTCCCCAACTGGGCGCCACTGATGATCGGCTACCAGAAGGTCGTGGAGGTGAACGACCGGCAGTCCATCTGGACTCTGAAGGGCGACATGGGCATGCTCGCCCGCGAGGTGGACCTGCAGGCCGACATCACCCTCTGGGAGCCGCTCAAGCGTGTCGAGTTCACCCTGACCGGCCTGACCGAGAAGCTCTCCGGTTCCGGCAGCTTCACCCTTGAGCCGGCGACCGGCAACGACGCCCGGGAGGCCGAGACGCCGGCCGAGAAGTCACCCGCGCCGGCCGCCCCGGCGCCACGGCGCAAGCGCCGTCGTCTCCGTGAGGCGTTCGCGCGCTTCCAGGCGCGGATGATGCGCCGGATGATGAAGCGCGCCGAGGGCGCCGACGAGGCCGTGCGCGCCGCGGCCGCGACGATCGCCTCCGCTCCGGCGGACAGCAGCGGCGCGGGGTCCCTGCTGACCTTCGAGCTGCAGGTGCAGCCGGGCGGCCCCATGGCGCCGATGCTCGAGGTGCTGATGGCGCCGATGCTCGAGCCCGCGGTCTCCGACCTGACCAAGGGCATTCGCGCGGCCCTCGAGGCCGGCTGATGTACCCGGGCCTTGCGCACCGGCGGGTCCTGGTGACGGGCGGGGCCGCCGGGATCGGCGCGGCCATCGCGCGCCGCCTCTCCGACGAGGGGGCGTACGTCGCCGTCCTCGATGTGGCCGACACCGCCCCGATCGTCGCCGAGCTCGGCGGACGGGCGGTTGGTGTCCCGTGCGACGTCAGCTCGACCGCGTCGGTCAACGCGGCGGTGGCGCATGTGGTCGAGCAGCTCGGGGGCCTCGACGTCGTCGTCAACAACGCCGGCATCATCGGACCGAACGCCCCGCTGGCCGAGACGAGCGATGCCGACTTCACCCGGGTCGTCGACGTCGACCTCGTCGGCACCTTCCGGGTCTGCCGGGCAGCGCTCCCCCACCTGGTCGCAGCCACGGCCGGGCGGATCGTCAACATCGCCTCGATCGCCGGCCTCGAGGGCAACAAGGGACGCTCGGGCTACGCGGCGGCGAAGGCCGGTGTCATCGCGCTGACCCAGTCGCTCGCCCGCGAGGTCGCCGAGAGTGGCGTGCTGGTCAACGCGGTCGCCCCGGGATCGGTCGGCGACACGGGCATCGTGGGCCCGATGCCGGACCTGGCGGGACGCGCGATCCCCAACCAGCCTCTCGGCCGCATCGCCGGCCCGCCCGAGGTCGCGGCGCTCGTGGCCTGGCTGTGCTCCGACGAGGTCAGCTTCTCCACCGGCGCGGTCTACGACATCACCGGCGGCCGCGCGGTCTACTGATCCCCGCCACCGGATCAGGTGTACAGGAGTCGACAACCCTCCGCCCAGGCGTCTCGCTGACACGAACGTCATTCCGCAGGTTAGAATCACTATCTTGCTGATCGTCGTGAGGACATCCATGGACGCGCCGGACAAGCTCGACTCCCCCATCGGCTCTGCCGACAACGTGCTGCGCCTGATCGCGGCGTTCGAGCAGCACGACAAGCTGCGGGTGGCCGACGTCAGCCGGATGCTGGGGGTCGCGCGGTCGACGGCGCACCGGCTGCTCCGGGTGCTGGTCGCGCACGGCTTCGCGTCGCAGGACGAGCTGTCCAAGGCCTACGTCGTCGGGCCCTCGCTGTTGCGCGTGGCCGTGTCGATCTCCCGGGGACTCGACCTCACCAGGGCCGCGGCCCCCGTGATGGCCGAGCTCGTGACCGAGCTCGGCGAGACCATCCACCTCGCCGTCCTGCAGGGCTCGGAGGTCTTCTTCCTCAAGTCCATCGAGACGCCGAAGTCACTTCGTGTAGGTGCGCGGGACGGTGATCTCCGTCCGGCCTACGCGACAGCGACCGGACGAATCCTCCTTTCCGAGCTCAGCGACGAGGAGCTCCAGACCCACCTGCCGAGCGTGCTCTCCCCGCTCACACGCAAGACGGTCACCGACCGCGAGGAGCTCACATCGGTCCTGGCGACGGCACGACGGCTGGGCTACGCCTGGAGCCTCGGTGAGAGCGAGGAAGACGTCGCGTCGGTGGCGGTTCCGGTGCGGAACGCGAGCGGCAGGATCGCCGCCGCACTGGCGGCCGCGGCGCCGCCTTCCCGACTCGGCGAAGAGGACGTCGCGTCGATCGCCGCGAAGCTGACGTCCGGTGCCACCCGGATCAGTTCCCTCCTGCTCTAGGTGCACTGACCACAGAGGTCAGGTACGCGGCGACACGATCGTCGACGACGGCCGGCGCCGTACGGGAGTGGTGACGCCACGCGAGGGCCCCTGCCCGCCGGTCCCTGCCCTCTAATGCCTGCCGAGTCCGGCGCGAAGCCCGAACCAGCCGACCGCGGCGACGAGTGTGACCTGGAGCAGATACCCGACGGCGACGACCCCGGCGCCGAGTGACTCGGCCGGCAGCCCGACGAACACGACGACGTATGCGATGCCCGTGATCGACAGTCCGCGCGGCATCGTCTTCGAGATCAGCGTCCCGACGAGCACGAGCAGCACCCCGACCGCGATGGCGACCTGGGTGCCGATGATCGCCGGCAGGAGCCGGTCGAGATGTGCGTTCAGGACGTCGAAGAGCTGCCGGCCCTCGGCCTCGGGCAGTACCTCGGGGTCGGCCGCGTACGCGAACGGCAGCACCTGGGCGGTGATCGTGAGGGCGAAGAGGATCCCGCCGATCCCGGCCAGCAGGGCGCCGGCCAGGTTGAGCACACCGGCCCTGCCCCGGGCGAGCAGCACGAAGAAGACCCCGGCGGCGACCCAGGAGATCGCATACCCGGGACCGCCGAGGTACAGGTTCATCGGCCAGTACGCGCCGCCTAACGCGCGTACGTCGTCGTACCGGACCGTGCCGTCGAACGGCGGCTCCCAGAAGGTGAACCCGGTCCGTCCGGCCAGCGAAACCAGCAGCAGGACGAAGAGCCCGGCGAGAGCGACGCGCTGCGGGGCCCAGCGGGCCGGGACCGGCTCGGCAGCCGCGGCCGGGGGGATCACGGTGCCGGGGAGTTCGGATGCAGTCACGGTCGTGTGCCTCCTTCGATCGGTGTCAGCGCGACTCGCGCTGTTGTCCACCGTCACGACGGGGCGTCGTGCGGGCATCGGCCTCAGCACCTATCTTTGGAAAAGCCCAGCTCAGTCGGCCTTGCTCACTCCCTGTGGCCCCGGTTCCCGGCGGCGTGGTCCAGCCAGATCCTCGCGGCCCGCACGCGACGATTCGTCTCCGCGCCGGGCGTGAGGCCGAGCTTGACGAAGATCGCGCGGAGATGGGCGTCGACCGTGCGCTCGGACACCACGAGCTGGGCCGCGATCCCGGCGTTGCTCGCCCCCTCGGCGAGGACGGCGAGCACCTCGGCCTCGCGTGGAGTCAGGCCGGTGACCGTTGCCCCTCCGGCCGGCGCCGCGAGACCCCTGTCGTTCAGGGCCTGCGGGGCCGGCGGGTCCTGCGCGTGCTGCGCGTGCTGCGGGGCCTGCGGGTGCTGCGGGTGCTGCGGGGTCAGGGCCCGGGCGAGTCGTCCGGTCCCGGCCCAGGCGCCGCCCCCGACGACGACCGTCACGGCCGCGACGAGGAACGCGACCGAGCTCGCGCCGAGCCGGAGACCGGGAGCCGCGATGACGGTCCCGGTCCCGATCACGACCAGGGCCGCGCCGGCGAGCCCGGTGCCGCGCACGACGATCGCCACCTGGCGACCCTCGACGCCGCCGCGCGCGGCGATCAGCGCGCAGGCGGTGCTGAACATCGAGGCTCCGGCGAGAGCGACGAGGAACGCGACCGAGCCGAGCGACGGCTCTACGGCGCCAGGGTCACGGGCAACGGCGAGCAGGAGGCAGAAGCAGACGGTGAGCGGAGCGGCGCTCGCCCCGGCCGCGGCGACTCCGATCCGCGCGCGGGCGGATCCCTCCGAGCCGAGCGCGGCACGCCACAGCGTCACCGGGACGAGCAGGAGGGCCAGGACGCCGAGCAGCGTGGCAAAGGTGCCGACCGGCTCGAGTGCCGTACGCCAGTCCTCCGGCGCGATGGTCGGCAGGCCGGTGAACGGCTCGCTCGCCGTCGTCAGCAGCGCGTTGGCGAGCGTGACCGTGCCGCTCGCCGCGGCCAGGACCGGGTGTGTCCAGGGTGCCCTTGCGCCGGTCCGGATCGCCGCGGACGCGGTGAGCTGCATGAGGGCGAGCGGCGGGATCCACGCCGAATTCCAGGCGGCAACCGCGAGTGCGGCGGCCGGGTGCCCTGCCGTGACCATCCACACCGCCAAGGCCGCCAGGACGAGATTGGCGAGCAGGGCGGCGCAGAGCCAGGTCGCGAGCGTGCCGGCCCGCCGGTTGCCCACCCCGGCGAGCCGAGTGGCGGCAACGGCCGCGCCGATCGCTCCCGCCGCCAGCGCGAGCACGCCGACCGGGTCGGTGGCGAACCCGCCGTGGCCGGCCAGCCGGAACGCGAGCAGGGCGGCCACCGCGACGCCTCCGGCGGCTCCGGCCAGAACCCGGCCCGCGGACGGCGACTGAGCGATGGCGATCACGCTGGTCTTACCGGCGGTCGGTCACGAGCCGAAGCGGCGTCATGCGCCACACTTTAGCCTCCGGCGGATTGGGCGTCTCGGCCCCTCGTCGGCCTTATCACCTGCGTCGTCTGACGCACCTCCCGCATCGCCGACGCCGTCCGCCATAAGCCCCGGTACGCGGTGAGTGGCCGGCGTGCCCTTATCGGTGGTCGAACCGCCAGAAGCACAGCTTGAACAGTTCTACGCGAAAGATGTCGGGGGGAAAGTCCGGATCAAAGTGGTTTTCCAGCGTCTTCGCGTGCACGTCCACCGACCATTCGACATCGGCACAGCCCAGGTCGAACGTCTCATGGTCGCCACCCATGAAGTTCTCCCGGGCTTGGAGCCTGCCCGAGGGCACACGCACCCGTCCGCTCCACGAGCGCTGCCAGGAGGGATCGACGGCCGTGGGCGGCCCGCTCCACAATTCGAACCGCACGTAGGCGCGGCATTCCCTATTCGCCAGAAGGAAGAACGCCTCGTCGGTCTCGATCCACCAGTGTTCCTCCCGAGTTTCCGTCGGGAGCGAGGCGGCCAGGGGGTCGCCACTGTCCCCGTCCACGATGTCGATGTTCCCGTAGAGGTCGTTGACCTCGTATACGAGACTGGCCAGGCAGTCGGCCACGCAGCACCTCATCTCGCACTCGGCGTCTGTTTCGGGAGAATCAAAGCAGGCACGTACGACATCCTCGGAAAAGCCTTCGGAGAGGCCGGCGCCGGCGGACGTACCACGCCTTTCCGGGTGTCACCGCCGTTCGGGAAAGCGAAAGGCCCCGGGATGGCTCCGCTTTCTGCAATACACCTTTGCGATCGGGTCACGAAGGCGGCCAGGTGGCCTCACGTTGACTAGCCTCACCGGCATGCCCCTTGCCTCGGTTCCCAGCCCTTCCGAAGGCGTCTGGTATCTCGGGTTCATCCCGATCCGGGCCTACGCGTTGTGTTTCATCGTCGCGATCGTCTTCGCCGTCTGGCTCAGCGAGCGACGCTGGCGCGCCCGCGGCGGCGAGAAGGGTGCGATCGGCGACATCGCGGTGCCCGGAGTGATCTTCGGGCTGATCGGTGCCCGCCTCTACCACGTCATCACCGACTGGCAGACCTACTTCGGCTCGCACGCGATCAAGGAGCCCTACCGGGCGCTGTTCATCTGGGAAGGCGGGCTCAGCATCTGGGGCGCGATCGCCCTGGGAGGCGTGGGCGTGTGGCTGGCCTGCCGCCGCCGGGGGTTGTCTCTGCACGACGTGGCCGACACGGTCGCGCCGAGCATCGCGTTCGGGCAGGCCATCGCCCGCTGGGGCAACTGGTTCAACCAGGAGCTGTACGGCGGTCCGACCACGTTGCCGTGGGGCCTGGAGATTGACCAGGCGCACGGCGGCGAGCCGGGCGTGCTCTACCACCCGACGTTCCTGTACGAGTCGCTGTGGGACGCGGCGCTCGGCTTCGGACTGATCCTGGCCGGCAGGCGGTTCACGCTGCGCCACGGCCGCCTGTTCGCCCTCTACGTCGCCGGCTACACGTTCGGGCGGTTCTGGATCGAGGGGCTGCGGATCGACCCGGTGGGCGGAGTCGACCACGCGGTGACGCTCCTGGGGCTGCGGATCAACCAGTGGACCTCGATCGTGCTGTTCGCCGGCGCACTGGTCTATCTCCGGGTGACGCGTGACAAGGACACCGAACAGGTCGTGGTGCCGGTCTCCCACCCCAATGCCTCGAACGAGGAGGGCGGCGGGCATGCCTCCGATTCGATCGGGAGCGCCTGACGCGGCTCACATGCCGTAAAACTCCCGAAGAGGCGTCCGGTCGTGGAGTCGTGCAGGGGGATCGTGCGGTGGCTCTCCGCGTGACTGGGCGGGCTCGGCCGTGCGCCGAGCCCGCCGGTCGGGTTCCGCCCGGTCCTCATCGTTCACGGTGACTGCGCTCAGGTTCTGTACGCGTGTGTGCCGTGAACGACTGGAGACCGGGACGGACCCGTGTCATGCCGTCAGCGCTGCAGGGTCAGCACGCCCGGGCGGTAGGGCAGGAGACCGTAGTCGCCGCCGGAGCTGGGGCTGCGGCCCTGGTAGAGCAGCTGCAGGTTGCAGGGGTCGACGGTCTTGGTCTGGTCGGGGTTGGACCGGACCAGGTCGCCGTGGCTGATGTCGTTGGTCCAGGTGGCGCCGCTGTTGGCCTTGCCGGCGAAGGGGTTGCTCTCGCTGGTGGCCTGCGGGGTCCACGAACCGCCCAGGCTGGTGGCCGTGTACGAGCGGAAGTAGCGGCCCTGCGAGCCGATCGACTCGACGAGCATGAGGTACTTGTTCTGGCCCTGGAGCTTGTAGACCTCGACACCCTCGAACAGGTTGTTCGTGGAGTCGCTCATGATCTGGGTGTAGTTCGAGCCGAAGCTGCCCGGGAAGTTCCCGATGGGCATGCTGGACCGGTAGATCTTGCCGTTGTCCCCGGCGAAGAACAGGTACATGTTCTGGCCGTCACCGATGAGGGTCTGGTCGATGGGGCCCGTGCCGGAGCCGGAGATGCTCGCCGTGGACAGGGTCTGCTGCGCCGACCAGCCGTTCGGGTTGCTGGGGTCGCTGGAGGTCCGGTAGGAGAAGGCGGTCCCGCCCCACTGGTAGGCCAGCACCCAGATGTTCTTGGGCGCGAAGTAGAACAGCGTCGGCGCGACGGCGGAGAAGTTCATCGTGTTCTGGCTGGCCGAGGCCATGTCCGACCAGTTCGTGAACAGGCCGAAGTTCATCGAACCCCAGCTCGATCCCGTGTTGTGCGTCGTCGCGTAGACCAGGTGCTTGCCGTTGTAGACGACGTTGGTGAAGTCCTTGAGCGAGACCCACCCGGACTTCGGAGTCGCCAGCGCGCCCGTCGAGCTCCAGCGGTACGACGACGGGAGGTCACACGTGCCGCCGGTCGGCGTCACCGTCGGGGACGGCGTCGTGCTCGGGCCGCCGCCTCCGCGGATCGTCCACTTCTGGTTGTCGCCGCCCCAGCAGCTGTAGAGCTGGACCTGACTGCCGTTGCTGGTGCCGGCGTTGACGACGTCCAGGCACAGCCCGGACTGGACGCCCGCGATGCTGCCGTCGGCGTTCTGGCGCCACTTCTGGTTGTTCTGGCCGTTGCAGGACCAGATCACGACCTTGGTGCCGTTCGTGGTGCCCATGTTGTAGGCGTCCAGGCACCGGGTGCCGTTGAAGGTACGCAGCTCACCGGAGGAGGTGAACTCGAAGGCCTGGTTCGCCTGCCCGTTGCAGTCCCAGATCTGCAGCGCGGTGCCCAGCGCGTCGGTGTTGCCCGACACGTCCAGGCATCGTCCCGACGCCACGCTCACCAACGGCGCCGCCGCCGCCGACGCCGGCGCCGACCACGCCACAACGGACGCCAGCACGGTCGTCAGCACCGTGGCCAGGACCGCCACGAGGCGCATGCGGCCGCTCGTCACTCGGATGGGGGGTGAATCCATTGTTTCGTTCTCCTTGGGGGTGAAAGCGTGGCGAAGCGGGCCACGCAGGGCAAACCGCAGTGGTCTCGCGGACCCGGGCGGGGTCGGTCAGCCGATCGGGACGGACCCGTGAGCTCTGTGGCCAGGAGGTCGACAGGCTCCCGAACTCCGAGACCGGCACCTGCAGAGGCGCTGGAAGGGTCGATGGTGGCCGCGGCCGGCAGGTCCGCCCCGGGTCTCCCCGGCACGCCGGCGGCACGGATCACACCGCACCGGGGCGAGTGCATGGTTCCGCAGATCGTCGGCTGCACCGCAGTGGCCTCCATCGGACCTGTTAGCGCTAACATTTCATCGGCGAATCCGGGCTCCTCTCGACTGCCTGCAGTGGTGGTGCGCGTACGAGCGGACGAGGGCCCGTTAGGGGTGGGCTTCCTCTCTGCGCCGGCCACACCCGGGACGCTGCGGGGTGGCGCGCAGCTGCGGACCGCCTCCGATCATGGAGACCCCTCCTTCCCCGAGCCGTGGGGCGTGTTAGCGCTCACATATCGTGCGGTGCGAGATGTCGATCCCGCGGGTGTCGATTACAGCGATATTGGCGGAGCAAACTAGGACTCACCGGGTCACGTCAAGAGGAAGATCGGAAGCTCCGGCGGCGCCTCGGCCTCTCGAACGCGTTCACCTGGCAATTCCGGCCCGGGCTCACCGTCTGTCCGGCGGCTCGTGATGAAACATTCAACGGAACGGCCGCGGTGACAGCCGTGGAGCCGCCCGGCGGCGACGCGGCGGATTGCGGCGGTTCAGGAGCCGAGGTAGCGCAGGACGGCCAGGACCCGGCGGCTGTAGCCGGTCGTGTGCGACAGGGCGAGCTTGTCGAACAGGGCGTTGACGTGCTTTTCCACCGCGCTCTGCGACACGTGCAGGGTGTGGGCGATCGAGGCGTTGGTCAGGCCTTGAGCCATGAGCTCGAGCACCTGGCGCTCGCGGACGGTGAGCTGGGCCAGCGGGTCGGCGTGGCTGGTGCGCGCGAGCAGCTGACGCACCACCTCCGGGTCGAACGCCGTGCCGCCCGCGCCCACCCGCTCCAGCGCGTCCAGGAAGTCGCCGACCTGGGCCACGCGGTCCTTGAGCAGGTAGCCGACCCCGTCGATGCTGCCGCTCATCAGCTCGGTGGCGTACTTCTTCTCGACGTACTGCGACAGCACGAGCACCTTGACCTCAGGCCGGCGCCGCCGGATCTCCAGCGCGGCGCGCAGGCCCTCGTCGGTGTGGGTGGGCGGCATCCGTACGTCGACCACCACCGCGTCGGGGCTCTGGCCGTCCACCGCCTCAAGGAGCGCGTCGGCGTCGCCCACCGCGGCCAGGACGTCGTGACCCTCCTCCTTGAGCAGCCGCACCAGGCCCTCGCGCAACAGCGCCGAGTCCTCGGCCAGCATCACACGCACGGCGACCCCGCCTCGATCACGCCCGGTCCTGCGCCGAGGGCATCGGCTCCGCCCATGCCGTCATCCTCCACTCGCACGATGACCATGCTAGGGATGACCGGGGTGGAGCCACCATGAGGCCTGTGGCCGTCCGGGGGTGCGGGAGACCACACCCGCCGCCGATCGCGTGACCGCCACAGATGATGTCCGAATCTCAAATCGGTTCATCCCTTGTGACCTGCCGAAAAACACCCAGGCCGCCTCGTGCCCGCGAATTCGCCCGCATGGATCCGACGGATACGGGGAAGGTCTCCCCAATCCATCGGAAGTGACACGGTTTGGCAACAAATCTGCCGGTTACTTCAGTCGGGTATCGGAGCAAACCGCTTCGGCACTACCGCCGCCCCGATCGGCGGAGACCAATGGATCGAACGATACGGAGGACCGGTGAAGCCGACCAACCCCCACCGCCTGAAAAAAGGACTGATGTCCGGACCAGGCGGGCCACGCCGGCGCATCTCCCAACCCATGCTCCTCGCGACCGCGTTCGTGCTGACGGCGTCCGGCGGCATCGGAGCGACGGCGGCCTACGCCGCCCCCGTCACGCCGCCGGCCGAGACATCGGATCCCGTCGTCACGGCCACCGTGACGATCACGCCGACGGCCGACCCGGCCGAGATCCCCACCGACGCCCCCACGGCGACACCCACCCCCGAAGTGCCCATGGTGGGCCCGTTCCTCGGCGCGCTGCACGGCGAGGTGGTCGTGCCGGCCAAGGACGGGTGCGGCACCGTCACGGTGTTCACCCAGACCGGGCAGGCCGTCTCCGTGGCGGACGACTCGGTCACCGTACGCAGCCAGGACGGCTTCGAGCGGTCGTACGCGATCGGCGACGCCACTCGGGTGCTCACCGCCCGCAAGGGCGGCGAGATCCGGCAGAACGCCTGGATCTCGGTGGTCGCAACCGTCCAGCCCGGCACACCGACGCCCACCCCGCCCACCCCGCCGAGCCCGGCGCCGATTCCGTCCGCACCACCGTCGGCCCCCGAAACCACACCGACGGTTCCCGAGGCCTCGCCGGCGGTTCCCGAGGCCTCGCCGACGCTTTCCGAGGGCGCACCGGCGCCCTCCGAGGGCACGCCGACGCCTGGGGACAACACTCCCCTTCCTCCGGCCGAGACCGCGACGGCTCCCACTCCCCCTGGCGAGACGAGCTCCGCTCCCCCGCAGACCGAGGAGACGACACCCGCCGCCCCTCAGGGGGAGACGGCGGCGGCCGCCTACGTCTTCGACCTCTCGCGGCCGAGCAAGCGGCTGTGGTACCTCGGCAAGAGCTCGCCGTACTCGCTGAAGTGGCACTCGGGGAAGCCCGCCTGGCGCACCCCTGAGCCCTGTCCGACGCCGACAACCATCCCCACCGAACCGCCGGCCACGACGCCCGGCCCGGCCACGACCCCCACGGAAACCACGACTCCCACAGAAGCCGCTACTCCCACCGAGACCGCGGCACCCACCTCCGAGCCCACGGACACACCGACCCCCGCTCCCACGTCCTGACCGACGGCGAGGCCGGTCTCCGTCTTCCGGCGGGGGCCGGCCCGTCGCCGTTCCGGGCGTACGGTGACGCGCACGCGGCCCGCCTCGTCACGTCCGGCGACAGCATGAGCGGCGCCGACATGACCGGCGCGGTCGGCCTCATCCCGCCGGGCTCTTGTTTCCCGCCGGTCTTGTTGCGAACTATTTGCAACAGCAAGATGATTGCGTTCCTGTCGGCCTTCCCGGAGGAACGCATGCGTGAGCACGTGGGCCCGGCCCCGCTGCGTCAGATACTCGCGCTCGCCGCGCCCGCGCTCGGGGTCCTGGCCGCCGAGCCGCTCTATCTGCTCGTCAACACGGCCATGGTCGGTCATCTCGGCGCGGTGCCGCTCGCGGGGCTGTCGGTCGGCGGGATCGTGCTGGCTCAGATCGCCTCGCAGATGACGTTCCTGTCCTTCGGCACGACCGCCCGCGCGGCCCGGCTGCACGGCGCGGGCCGCCGGGCCGACGCCGTGGCCGAGGGGGTGCAGGCGACCTGGCTCGCGGCGGTCGCGGGGCTGGTGATCACCGTGGCGGGGCAGCTGCTCGCCGGGCCGGTCGCCCATCTCCTCACCGGTGACGGCCGGGTCGCCGACGCCGCGGCGAGCTGGCTCAGGATCGCCCTGCTCGGCGCTCCGCTGATCCTGATCACCATGGCCGGGAACGGCTGGATGCGCGGCGTGCAGGACATGCGGCGCCCACTGCGCTACGTGCTCGCGGGCAACGTGATCTCCACCGTGCTGTGCCCGGCGCTGGTGTACGGGCTCGGCTGGGGGATCGACGGCTCGGCGGTCGCCAACGTGGCCGGTCAGGCGGTCTCCGCGATCCTCTTCGTGCGGGCGCTGCGGGCCGAGGGCGTGCCGCTCGCTCCGGTTCCGGCCGCGATGCGCGCCCAGCTCGGTCTGGCGCGCGATCTGGTGCTGCTCGGCCTGGCCTTCCAGGCGTGCTGGGTGTCGGCGACCGCGGTCGCCGCCCACACCTCGGCCGCGACGGCCGGCGCACACCAGGTGGTGTTCCAGCTGTGGATGTTCCTGGCCTTCGTCCTCGACGCGCTGGCCATCGCCGCACAGGCGCTGGTCGGGGCCGCGCTCGGCGCGCACAACGCGGAGCGGGCGCGCCGCCTGGCCTGGCAGGTCACCGGCTGCGGGCTGGTCTTCGGCACCCTGCTCGGCGTGGTGTTCGCGGCGCTGGCCGGCGTCCTCCCCCACGTGTTCACCACCGACGCGACGGTGCTGGCCGAGATGTCCGGCGCATGGTGGTTCTTCGTCGCGCTGCAGCCGATCGGCGGCGTCGTGTTCACGCTGGACGGCGTGCTGCTCGGCGCCGGGGACGCGGCATACCTACGCACCGCGACGGCGAGCGGGGCGCTGCTGGGGTTCCTGCCGGTGGTGTGGGCGTCGCTGAAATTCGGCTGGGGGCTGGTGGGGATCTGGTCGGGGTTGTCGGCCTTCCTGCTGATTCGAATGATCACTGTGCTGGCCAGGTTGCGGTCCGGCCGTTGGGCGGTGCTCGGCGCCGTACGGTGATCGGGGCGCGAACAGCCGGGTCTCGCGGTGGGCGTGCCAGGGCTGCCGGCCGGGTGCTCCCCGAGGATCTCGTACGCTCGATCCCGGAAAGGCGCGCATTCGCATGACGACGCACGAGCGGGAGATCACCGAGCCGGTCGACCTGTGCCTGCCGGACGGGCGGCTCAACCCCGGCGCGGTGGGCTGGACCCGCCGCCCGCTGCACCGCTCCAACCTGCACGGCTGGGGCCGGCGCAAGCGCTGGGAATACTGGGGGATCGTCACCCCCCGCCACATCGTCGGCCTGGTCGCGTCGTCGCTGGACTACGCCGCGGTCAACGGGGTGTACGTGCTCGACCGGGACACCCGCGTGGAGGTCGCCAGAGACGTCGTGGTGCCGCTGGCCCGCGGCGCCGTCTTCCCCGACCGCAGCGGCGCCGGCGTGGCGTCCGTACGCGGCGGCGGTGTGACGATCGACATCGAGCAGGATGCTTCCGGCACCGCGATCCGCGCCGTGGCGCCCGGTGTCGAGCTCGACCTGGAGGTGCCGCGGCCGGAGGGCCACGAGTCGCTCGGCGTGGTGGTGCCGTGGGGGCCGAACCGGTTCCAGTACACGGTGAAGGACGTCGGCCGTCCGGTGCGCGGGCGACTGCGGCTGGAATCGGCCGAATTCACCGTCGACGAGGCGGACTCGTTCGCCGTGCTCGACCACGGTCGCGGGAAGTGGCCCTACTCGGTCACCTGGAACTGGGCGGCGGGCAGCGGACCCGGCCGGGCGATCCAGCTCGGCGGCAAGTGGACCGACGGCACCGGTTCGACGGAGAACGCCCTGTTCGCCGGCGGGCGCCTGCACAAGATCGGCGACGAGCTGGAGTGGTCGTACGATCGCGCCGACTGGCTGCGCCCGTGGCGGATCACCGGTCCGCGGGTGGAGGTGGAGTTTCACCCGTTCCACGAGAAGGCGGCCCGCACCGAGCTCGGCCTTGTGGGCAACGAGACGCACCAGTGCTTCGGCCACTTCTCCGGACGGGCCAGGGCCGACGACGGCGCCTGGGTGGACCTCGACGGCCTCACCGGCTGGGCCGAGGAGGCCCGCAACCGCTGGTGATCCTCGCGGCCCTCGGGCCGGGGACGACCTGCGCGCCCCTCCACGCACGTCGCACACGCGTACGCGTAGTCGTGGAGGGGCGGGTCGTTCCGCAGGCCGTCAGACCGGTCTCCTAATTGTCACAGCCGAACAGCCCGGGGAGGGCGTTCGAGCAGTGGCCGGCGACGCAGACATCCCAGAGGATGTCGTCGAGGTCCGAACTGGAGCAGTTCCGGGAGCAGCCGTTCGAGAAGGAGTCGGTCAGGAAGGGCGCCGTCTGGAAGGCGCTGTTTTCGAAGGTGTTGTTGAACCCGGCATCGAACTCGTTGGACGGGTTACTACAGCCCCAGCCGGTCGGGGCGGTCGTGGCGCTCGCCGCCGTGGCGCCCAGGGCGAGGGCACCACCGCCGAGCGCGGTGGAAAGTGCGAGTCCGGCGATGACCTTCTTGAGCTTGGGCATTTCGTCCCCCTCTAAAGGATCAACTGCCTAATATGTGCGCCATTCCTAAATGAACAGGAATGTCGCCTAATGACCGTTAAGGTGGTCATTGCCCCGCGCCGTCATTGTTTCCGGGCGGAACGAGCCACAAACGGTGATCTACGGTATTTAATGCCTATTGTCCCAGTTAGGGCCTTCGCGGCGCACTTATGCCGCCTTTATCCCCTAATGTCCGATTTCGACGCTGCCTGCGCGGGAGGATGGCAGGCGTCGTCCGACCGCCGTCTGCCGTTCAGAGCGTCCCTGAGGGCGTCGGAGAAGTAGTGGAAGTCGGGAGCCGCGCCGGACGCGGTCGTCGCCACGGGTAGCAGGCAGGATCGGAACACCTGGCTGAACGTGGCGTAGTAGGCGGACTTGGGACGCGGCCTCGCGTGGTCCACCGCCTCGTGAACCTCGCCGGCGAACCGCACGAGCTGATCGCCCGTGATCTCGGTGTCCCGCTCGGCGGGGCGGCCCGCGCCGTCCGCCCCGTCACCCACGAGATCTCCGCACGTCCGCGCGATCCCCGATCTCTCGTACCGCTCGTACAGAGCCGCGACCACCGGCGGATAGCCGGCACAGGCGAACAACCTCTCCTGGACGTCCTGGGAGATCAGGTAGTAGATGAGCTCCCTGGCCTCCTCCTTGTGCGGCGAGTCATTGGCGATGGCGAGGTCGACGCCTCCCAGCACTCCGGTTCCCGGGAACGAGAGCACCTGGAACTTCAGGGACCCGTCGTCGTCGCGCATCATCGGGTCGGCGGCCAGCCGGTTGAAGGCGAACGGCCAGTTGCGCATGTAGCCCACCAGGCCCGTACGGAAGGCCTGGAGGCTGCTCTCCTCCCGCAGCGCGCTCTCGCCCGGCGGCGGGCGCGTGTCGTCCCTGTTTCCCGCGAACAGGGCCTCGCGCCAGGCCCGCAGCGCGTCCATCACCTTCTCGCCGTTGTCGTCCTGGTCGAGGACGACGTCTCCCCTGTCGTCGAAGACGAGGTCGTCGGCCTGTGTCTTCCGATCCTCCGCCTTCTGGCTCCCGGCCGAGAAGATCGCTTCGAGCAGGTTGACGGTGCCGCCCTCGTAATCGTCGAACTGCGCCGCATAGCCGTGTTCACTGGCCAGTTCGAGGAACTTCTCGGTGTCCTGCGGCGGCGGAGCCGGTGCGTCGGTTCGCCGATACAGGAGCGGAGCGTCGGCGGCGAACGGCACCGCGAACTGCTCTCCGTCGACCCGGCCGGTCTCCAGCGACTTCCGCAGGAAGTATCGCTCCGGGGGGCCGCCCAGCTTCCCGGGATCCAGCTCGAACTTCTCGAGATAGTGGTTCCTGGCGAACTCGGTGATGTAGGCGACGTCGAGGAGGAGCACGTCGTAGGCGCAGCGCTTCGACTGCGCCGCCGCGGCCAGTTCGGAACGCTGCTCGTCGGAGGACTCGGAGATCTCGACCAGCGTCGCCTTCAGCGGCTTCTTCTTGAGTTCGCGCTGTTCGTCGTTCCACGCCTTGATCACGTCGTGCCGTACGCCGCCGGCGCCGATCTCCGCCCCCGTCCCGATGACGAGGTCGTCCGGGCGTCCGGGGCAGGCGGTCTGCGAGGACGGCGACCCGGAATGCTGGCTCACCGCGATCACGAACACCGCGCCCGCCAGGAAGCAGGCCGCCGCGAGCCTGAGGTGGAACCTCGTGAAGCGTTCGTACCATCGGCTCCAGAACGCTCCGGAGGGGCCCGCCGCCATCACGACCACTCCCTGAACTGGAAGATCATGCGTCCGAGCGCTCCCGCGACATCCGTACCGGCCGTGTCGTCGCACACGATGTGTTCGGCGACAGGCTGCGAGGACCCGGGCGTCCCGTCGGACGGCGACGCGGACACCGACGGCCGCACCGAACGAGGGGTCTCCAGCCCGTCAGGGCACCTCCCGCCGAACGTGAGGATGTAGAGGTTCGACACGTCTGCGGCTCTTTGCACTGCGCGCCTGATGGACTGTCCCGCGTTCCCGGGGCCGGGTTCGTCGTTGAACGGGCCTCCGTCGGTGATGACGGCGATCGAGTTCGCCGGATGGCTCAACCCGCCGATCGCCGTGGAGATCGGCTCGTCGAAACCCGACTGCCTGTCGTCCGCGATCCAGCGGAGGACCTCGCCGTAACCTCCCGGGCCTTCTCCGCCGCCCCCGTCGCCCTCCCGCGCCATGGGCGCCTTCGCGGTCCCCCTGTCGTCGGTGAAGAACTTGCCCGCCGAGACCTGGTCGGTGTCCGTCAGGATCTGCCTGACCTCGGCCAGGGCGTCGTGCAGGGCGGAGGCGGACGCGGTGGGAGACCGGGCCATGGATCCCGAGCCGTCGATCATGATCTGGAGATCCACCCGGTGACCCGGCCGGGCGGCGTCCGCGGATATCCGGGCCGCAGACGACGGCTGTGGTCCCTCTCCGGCGGGCTCGAACAGCTTGTTGTGCGCGAGCCACGTGGCGAAGCCGTCCAGCGCCGCCCGGCGGGCCGGATCCTGCGACCAGTCGATCTCCACGAACGGATAGTCGAGCGTGGGCAGATCGACGGAGGAGACCGGGGTCAGCGCCGCTCGTCCCGCGAGCGGATCGTGCGCGCATCCCTCGATGCCCATGTCGCCGCCGCGGTTGTACTCGTCGGCGGTGTGCGACGGAACCAACGCCACCAGCCTCGCCCAGTCCTCGTCCGCTCTCTCCCGGCCGGCGTCTCTCAGATGGCACAGCAGGGCGTTGGCGCTGTTGTCGAAGGTCGCGCGTAGTGCGGCGTCGCCGGGCTGCGGCCCTGCCCCGCTCAGGGTCGTGGCCACGATCGCGCCTGAGGTGGAGAACGCGGGCTGCGGGTAGACGAGCGAAATGCCCTTGCTCCGGGCCCGCTGCACGATCTCGGCAAGCGGGTAACCCGCGCTCTCCAGCTCGCCGGTGAGAAGATCGTTCTTCGCGGCGCCGAACACCGCGATCGACATGTGGTCCGTCCCCACCTGCTCGTTCCTCTTGTGCAGGAGGGAACGCAGGCTGCTCGTTTTCTCCGGCGCGCCCACGTTGTTCGTCTTCTCTCCTCCCTTCTCCGACACGTCCTGAACGACGAGATCGAACTCCGCGGAACTGGTGGGAATCCATGCGTCCGGGGTCAGGCCGAGCATCCGGCGATAGGGTTCGTCATTCTGCAGCGCGTCGTCCCGGAGCCACTCATTGCGGAAGCCGTAGCGCATTTCCTCGATCGTGGGCGCGGCGCCGACCTCTATCCGCACCGGCGCGCACCCGTCTGTCCGCTGCTCCTTCGTATAAGCCTCGGCCCTTTCACGCAGCGCCGTCACGTTCTCGAGAGCGGTGATGACCCGCAGCTCTCGCGGAGGCTCGCACGCGCCGGACGGCGCGACCACCTTGACGACCACCAACCCCACCAGACCGGTGAACACCCCGAGGCACGCGGCGATGTAGCCGACCGCGAGGGGCACCAGCATCCGGCCCGCCCAGCTGCGCAGCCCCTGGGGCCACTGAATCTGGTGGAAAGGCCACAGGGCCACTGCGGCGACGGCCGCCGCCCATCGGCCCGGCGTCCTGACCTTGCCCCGCCACAACGGATAGCAGCAGATGATCACCAGCGCCCCCACGGACGCGGGAACGGTGATGAGCGGAGTGACCGGCGCCTGCTCGATGAGGCTCTGCAGCCTGTTGGAGAAGGGCGTCGCCGCCGCCGTCGCCACCAGCGTCGCCACAGAGGTGACCGCTGCGGTCAGCGCCGTGGTGACCAATCCCGATCGGCTGTTGGAGTGCCGATCCTGTTTGTTTCGATTTTCTTCGTGTATATCCGGACTTTCTCCTGAGGATCGATCCGGACTTTCTCCTGGTGGGGGCACGGGGGCGGACATGAGGAAGAGCCTGTTCGACGGGCTGGATGATCCGGCCTACGCCGGATCACAAAAGATCGACCCCTATTGTGCGCGGCGCTGTCAGGAAATGTAACCCCTTCCTTACAAACAGCCACCGCACCGCCGCTCAGCGTCGTGCGGATCCCCGTTGCAGGGATCGCGGTCTCAGCCCGCGCGCAGCATGGTGACGAGCGCGTGCGCGACGTCGAGGAACTGCTGACGCGAAGAGGTCGTCGTCTGAAGGTCGACGAACGCCTCGTGGGCCCCGGCCTCGGCGAGGGTCAGCAGATAGTCGGCGACCTGCCGTACGGTCCCCGCGTGCGGCACCTGGCCGGCGGGCGCCGGCGACTCGGTGATCTCCGGATTGACCCGCACCACCATGCGCAGAGCGGACGGATCCCGGCCCGCGCGGGACGCGGCCTCCAGCGCCAGGCCCCACAGAGAGGTCAGGTAGGGCATCGGCATGGCCGCGCTCAGCCACCCGTCGGCCCGACGGCCGACCCTCTCCAGCGCCGGAGGCGTGTAACCGGCGAGCAGGATCGGAGGGCGCGGCCGCTGGCAGGGCTTGAGGTCGATGTGCGACGGCGGCACCGTCCACAGCGCGCCCTTGTGCTCGACCACCTCGCCGGTCCAGACGGCCTCCATCAGGTCGAGCGTCTCCTCCAGCCGGTCTCCCCTCCCCCGCCAGGGCACCCCGGTCGCGACGTACTCGTCCCGAAGCCAGCCGAGACCGATGCCGACGTCCAGCCGTCCGTGACTGAGCAGGTCGAGCGAGGTCAGCGTGCGGGCGAGCAGGACGGGCGGCTGCCACAGCGCGTTGAGCGTGCTGGTCCCCAGCCGGATCTCGCGCGTGCCGACGGCGGCCAGGGTCAGTGCGGTGAGCGGGTCGAAGAAGGTGCCGAAAGCCGGGGGGACCGTCCCGTCTCCTCCGGGGTACGGATCGCTGGGCGTCAGCGGCAGCAGGATGCGGTCGCCCGCCCACAGGCTGTCGTAGCCCATCTCTTCGAGATCCGTGCTCGCCTGCCGGATGAAATCCGGGTCGGCGAACGCGCCGTACTGGGGGACCGTGTATCCGAGCCGCATGAGTGCTTCCTTCGCATCGCACCGGTAGAAGTTCGCCCTGATCGGGCGACGGCGGAGACGCTAGGAAAGTCCGCTTGCGGAAAACTTGGACAAGCCGGATTTAGGTCCAGGGGCGCCCCAAAGCTGGGGTTGCCTGTGGACCGTGGCCGAAACCGGCACTACGAAGGTTCCTGCGGGCCGCTCCCCGACTGCGGCACACGTCGGCATCCCCGACTCCGGCACAGGTCAGTCCTCGGCTGCGGCAGAGGTCAGGGCGGCGACACGCCGGGCGGACGCCCGGTCCGGCTGCGTGTGGCGGCGGCCGGCCGGGCGAATCCCGATCTGGAACGTCGTGTTGAAACGTTGCGTTAGACCGTTGCGTTAGAACGCTGCGTTGAGACGTCGGCTCCGGAGCGTCCGCCGAGACATCGGCTCCGGACGTGCGCTCAGACGCCGACGGCCGCCTCCACACGTGGAGACGCCTTCGCCGAGGATTCCGCCGAGGCTGCCTCTGCGGGCTCCGCGGGGGACTCTCCGGCGTCCCCGGAACCGGCGTCCTCGGGGGCGGCGTCCTCGGTAGCGGGGTGCGCCGCGACGAACTGCTCGATGACCTCGTCGGCCATCTTCCCGCGGGCGGGCACGTCGAGCCCCTGCTCGCGGGCCCATTCGCGGACGTCCGTCAGGGTGTAGCCGCGTAGCCGCGGGGAGGTGTCCGCGGCCTTCTTGGACCGCGACGCCTGCTTCACCTCGCGGGCGTTCTCCAGCACTTCCTCGATGAACGCGAGAGCCTCGCTCAGCCGCTGCTGGTTCGCGTCGGACAGGTCGATGGCGAAGGTCCGGTTCAGCAGCGGGAACTCCCGTCTCGCCACATCGTCGCCCTCGGAGTGGTCGAGGTCGTCAACCAGTATCACCTTCTGCGCCACGTGCAGCCCTTCCAGGGTGGATCTCCGTCTTTCTGGACCGTGGCATCCTACTGGTGCTCGCGTTACCGGCCCGCGTTTCCGGCCGCCTCGACCCCAGCACGAGCGCCACGGCGGCGACACCGTACGCGGCCGCTCCGGCCAGGTAGGGCGCGAAGGTCATCGGCCCCCCGTCGATGTAGTCGGGCTCGCTGCCCGCACTGATGGTCGCGCCGATCAAATCGGGCGGGAGCATGTCCACGGCGACCACCAGGTCGACGGCCGCCATCGCCCCGAGCGCGACCGCCACGACCGGCGGATCTTGCTCGGACGCCGCCGACGCCCCAGGAACGGGATTCATTCGGGGCCGTGGGTGCCCCACCCGGAGACGATCAGGTCGTCCTCGAAGACCAGCACCTCGTTGGCGAGCGCCCCCGTCTCCTTCCTGAAGTTGATCACGACACAGTCGATGCCCGCGTAGACGCCGACGACCTCGAACCTCAGATCGGGGTTGCGCCGCAGCCCCTCGGCCCAGTAGGCCCGCAGCGCGTCCTTGCCGCGGATCGTGCCGTCCGAGCCCTCGATGAGCCGCGCCGCGATCGGGGAGCGGAACACCACGTCGCCGGCGTAGTGCCGCAGGATGCGGTCGAGATCGTGCGCGTTCCACTCGGCCACCCAGGTCTCGGCGAACGCGTGTGCCCGGTCAAGATCCATGACGTCATCCAAGCACGCCCCGGCGCCTCAGCGTTTGCGCTTCCGTCCGGCGGTGCGGCCCCGGGCACCGGGTCGCGGGCCGGGCACGAATCTGAGCGGATGGGACCGCGCACGCATGGGCTCGGCGACCAGCGTGCGCAGCTCCTCCATGCTCTCCTGGGCGGGGTGGCCGGAGGCGGCCATCGCCTCGACGAGGGCGAGCGCGTTCGGCCCGGCCATGGCACGCAGCTGCTCCTGCACCTTCTCCGGGCCCGCCAGCTCCAGCAGGCCGAGCACGCCCTCCGTCGTCACCAGCAGGTTCTCGTCGGCGCCGAGGCGGTCGGAGGCCTGGTCCCCGCGTTGCGCGAGCTCCATCAGGACCATGGGGCCCAGCACCGGATCCGTACGCAGGCTGGGCAGCAGCGACCGCAGGCCCGGATGGATCTCGGCCAGGAGGGAGAGCACGGCGGCCGCCCGGGTGCGGAAGGAACAGGCGCGGACCGCGTCCAGCAGCGGCCCAGGGTCGCCTCCGTGCGCCGCGAGCCAGCCGTCCAGCTCCTGTGCCGCGGCCTTCGGCGGGTAGTGCTCGAGGAGCACGCCCAGCAGCTCGGCCGCCGAGGCGTCCGCCAGCTCGCCGATCAGCGGGGCGTTCCGGCCCTCGGCCAGCATCCGCTCGCGCAGTGCCCTCGCGCCGAGCGGCGTCAGCCGTACGAGGAGGCCCGGCTCGGCGAGACGCCGCAGCAGCCGATCCCGCGCCTCGGCCGGCAGCAGAAGCCCGTCGTCGGCGGTGCGATCGCCGGTGGTGAGATCACCGGCGAGATCGCTGGAGTACAGCGCGTCGGCCACGCCGTGGCTCAGCTCCACGGCGCCGAGCTCGGCCAGCGCCTCCATGGCCAGGGCCAGCTCCCGCCCCACTCGATCGCGCCACGTCTCCTCCGGCACGTGGCCGGACGGGATGTAGTCCTGGCAGACCAGCCAGACCGTCTCCTCCAGCCGGGCCACCGGCATCGGGCTCGCCATGCCGTACGCGCTGTTGAGCACGTCGGGCATCAGCTCGTCGAACACCGACCACAGCAACGACGGCGGCGTCAGCATGTCGCGGCCCAGCTCGAAGTACGCCTCGAACGCCCGCGACCACAGCTTCTCCGGGTCGCGCAGGAGCGGCGCGGCCTTGGCGATGCGGAGCAGGCGGCCCTTGGACGCACGGACGATCCTGGCGTGCGTCGCCCAGGCGAGCAGCAGACCGACACCGGGCAGGTCCGCGGCGCTGCGCACCTGCAGATCCTGCTCGCCGGTGCCGAGCAGTCCGGCCAGTTCCCTGGCGTCGGCCAGGCGGAGGTGACCGGCCTCGGTGAGCGTCTTCCCCTCGGCGCCCACCCAGTCGGCAAGGGCCGTCAGCCGCCGTACGACGTCGCTGCGCGCCGCCGCCTCGGCGAGTTCGCGTGCGGGTGGCAGGGCCAGCGGAGGCTGCGGGAAGGCTCGCTGCTCGTCGAGGTGCGGGCGGCCGAGCCGGGCCTCGACGACCCTGTCGAGCGCCTCGGCGTCGTACGGCACCCGGCCGGCCTCGACGTCCCGGGGAAGCATCTCCAGCGCCTTGAGGTCGGTCAGGTCGATGCCGTTGTCGAGCGCGGTCTGCGCCCAGAACTTCGCGATGCCCATGCGGGCGGGATCGTCGAGCGCCGCCGGATAGTCCGCGACGGCGGCCTTCACCGCCTGTTCCAGCTCGGCCAGGGTGGCGCCACGTGGGTCGCGCAGCCCCTTCGCGGCGATGTAGCGCAGCAGGGTCAGCAGGCTGCCGGGCGCGGTGTCCAACTCGTCGCGGTGAGCCGTGACGTAGCGCGGGATCCATTCCAGGAGGAACCTGCGCACCTGCGCCTCGTCCCAGTAGGCCAGCCGGCCGTCGACGCTGCGGTGGCGGGAGTCCAGGGCCGCCTCCAGCACCAGCGGGTCGGCGGCCATGCCGCGCTCCCCCGCCCACACGAGGCAGCGGCGGACCAGCAGGTCCTTCGCCGCCTCGAACTCCTCGTCCTCATGCGGCTCGAACCAGGTACGCATCAGACACCTCCACCCTCGGCCATGCAGCGGAGGGTATCCGTACGGGGACGGACCGCACCGGGAAACGGCCCCGGCTGTGGAAACAGGGCTGACGAGGAGACAGGGCCCAGGAGCCGGTGTGCAGGCGGTGGTGTAGCGCAGGAACCTCGTCCACCGGCGCGGGCACAGTCCGGCCACCCGCACACGGGGCGCGACCTCGTTCGCCAGTTCCGCGCAGCGGCGGTGCAGGCGTTTTCAGAGGTCGTAACTCATGATCGAGACGGTATCTCCGGGCGGGGCGGGTAGGGCGAGGGGCATGCCGGAGGGGCATCTGGTCCATCGCTACGCGGACGAGCAGCACGAGGCGCTCGCCGGGCGCGTGGTCAGGGCCGCGAGCCCGCAGGGCAGGTTCGACGCGCGGCCGTACGACGGCAGGGTCGTCGAGGGCGTGGAGGCACTCGGCAAGCACCTGCTCTACTGGCTGGAGGGCGCTCCGCCCATCCACGTGCACCTCGGCATGCGGGGGCTCTTCCTGCAGTACGACGACCCGGCGGCCGAACCACGCAAGGGCACCCGGCTGCGGCTGGCGACCGGCGAGGCGGCGTTCGACCTGATCGCGCCCGCGCGCTGCGAGCCGATGGACGAGCGGGCGGTGGCGGCGCTGCGGGCCGCGACCGGCCCCGACCCACTGCGCCCCGACCTGCGCCCCGACCCACTGCGCCCCGACGCCGCCTCTGCCACCGCCCTGGACCCCAACCGGGACACCGTCTCTGCCACCGCCCGGGACACGGTCTGGGACACGGTCGGGGGCCAGGTCTGGGGCACGGTCCGGGACACGGTTCGGGAGGAGGCCGTGCGCCGCCTGCTCGCGGCCCGCACCGCGGTCGGCGCGGCCGTGCTCGACCAGAGCGTGTGGTCGGGGATCGGCAACGCCTGGCGGGCGGAACTGCTCTTCCTCACCGGCCTCGACCCCGGCGCCCGCGACATCGGCGCCGAGGCCGCCGGGCGGCTGTGGGACACCGCGGTGCACTACCTCGCGCTCGGCCGCGACGCCGGGCAGGTGGTCAGCGACCCCGGCGCGCCGGACGAGCGGTGGGTCTACAAACGCGAACGCTGCCGCCGCTGCGGAGCCGCCGTCCGGACCTGGACACTGGCGTCGAGGACGGCGTACGCGTGCCCGGCCGACCAGCACCTCCAGGCCCTCTGACCTGGGAAGTCGCACCGTTATCGAGTTGTTATATCCAGGTGAACGAAGGCCGGAGACTGCTGGACATCCGCCGCATCTACGTCGAACCCGCCGCGGCCGAGCTGCCCCGCGGCAAGGAGATCCTGGAGCGTTTCCCCGAGGCCGAGCGGATCGAGATCGAGGCCCACCACCGCATCCCCGAGCTGTACGGGGACGAGGCGAACGTGGCCCGCTGGGTCAGGATCAAGACCGAGGCGCTGGTCCTCGGCGTCAAGAAGTCGCTCACCGCGCGGCCGAACGGCCGGTCGAGCGACTTCATCGCGCCCTCGACGGCCAACGGCTGCGCGATGGCCTGCGCGTACTGCTACGTGCCGCGCCGCAAGGGCTACAGCAACCCGATCACGGTGTTCGCCAACATCGACAAGATCACGGCCTATCTCGCGAGGCACGCCCGGCGGCAGGGCGCAAAGCCCGAGCCCGACCAGGTGGACCCGCACGCCTGGGTCTACGACATCGGCGAGAACTCCGACTGCTCGGTGGACGCGACCCTCTCCGCCAACGTGCGCGATCTCGTCGATCTCTTCCGCGACCTGCCGAACGCCAAGGCGAGCTTCGCCACCAAATACGTCAACCGCGAGCTGCTCGGCTGGGACCCGCGAGGCCGTACGCGCGTCCGCTTCAGCCTGATGCCGGCCGCCGACGCCAAGTTGCTGGACATCCGCACCTCGCCGGTCGCCGACCGGATCGCGGCAATCGACGACTTCGTCGAGGCGGGATACGAGGTGCACGTCAACTTCAGCCCGGTGGTCGTCCGCGACGGCTGGCTGGAGGACTGGGCCGAGCTGCTCGGGCAGCTCGACGACGCGCTGAGCCCGGCCGCCCGCGACCAGCTCGCCGCCGAGGTCATCTTCCTCACGCACAACGACCGGCTGCACGAGGTCAACCTCGGCTGGCATCCCAAGGCCGAGGAGGTGCTGTGGCGTCCCGACCTCCAGCAGCCGAAGCGCTCGCAGACGGGCGGCTGGAACGTCCGCTACAAGACCGGCCACAAGGGCCGTTACGTCACCGCGCTCACCGGCCTGATCGCCGAGAAGATCCCGTACTGCCGGGTCCGCTACGCCTTCTGACCGCCGTCCGGCAGGGCGAGAGCGCGTACGGCGAGCTCCACCCACCGGATCCGCGAGGGCCTGGGCGTCCCTGCGCCCGGGGAGGTGGTCAGGAGCAGGGCGACGTCGTCGACGGTGACGTCGGGCCGTAGCGTACGGTCCCGGTGGGCGGCGGCGACCAGGGTCTCCAGCGCGTGGGTGGCGCGTTCCTGGATCTCGCGCAGCGATTCGCCCGCCAGGCCCGCCACCGCCTCGCGGAGCAGGCGTTCCTGCCCCATGTCCACCACCACCCGGTGCAGCAGCCCGGCGATCTCGTCCAGGGCCGCACTCCGGCCGTCGCCGACCCTGCCCACGGCGGCGTCGAGGGTCTGGGCGATGGTCGCGCCCAGCTCGGTCACGATGGCGTCGACCAGGTCGTTCTTGGTCGGAAAGTGCCGGTAGAGCGTGCCCACGGCCACCCCGGCCGCCGCCGCGATGTCGTCCATCCCGGCGTCCGGCCCATGCGTCGTGATGAGCTCGCGCGCCGCGCGGACGATGGCGGCCCGGTTGCGCACCGCGTCCGCGCGCGGCCCCTTGGTCACTCGCTCAACCTCCTCTTGCCACCAACCTGAACCACTAGTTCATAATAAAACATGAACGGCTGGTTCAGGTTAGGAGTGATCGTGAAGGCATGGACCGAAGAGAACATCCCCGGCCAGCGGGGCCGTACGGCGGTGGTGACCGGCGCCAACACCGGCATCGGACTCCAGACGGCCAGGGCGCTGGCCCTGCGCGGCGCGGCGGTCGTGCTCGCCTGCCGCGACATCGCCAAGGCCGAGGCGGCGGCCGCCCGGATCCGCGGTGACGCGCCGCAGGCCACCGTTGACGTGGTCCGCCTGGATCTGGGCGCGCTCGCGTCGGTGCGGGCGGCGGCCGGCGAGATCCGCGCCCGTCACGACCGGATCGACCTGCTCGTCAACAACGCGGGCGTGACCGGGCTCTCCGGCCGTACGGAGGACGGCTTCGAGATCCAGTTCGGCGTCAACCATCTGGGCCACTTCGCTCTCACCGGGCTGGTGCTGGACCTGCTGCTGACCGTGCCGGGGTCCCGCGTGGTGACGGTCAGCAGCATCGGCCACCGGTTCGGCCGGATCGACACCGACGACCCCGACTCGGGCGCAGGCGCCTACGCCCGGTCGAAACTCGCCAACCTGTTGTTCACCTACGAACTGCAGCGGCGACTGCGGACGGCCGGGGCGTCCACCGCGGCGCTGGCCGCGCACCCCGGCGGCGCCACGACGGAGGTGTTCCGATACTCCTCGCCATGGTTCCGGGTGCCGAACCTGCTGATCGCCCGGCTGTTCGGGCGGACTCCGGCCATGGGCGCGCTGCCCACCCTGCGCGCGGCGACCGACCCGGAGGCCGCCGGCGGCGACTACTACGGCCCGGGCGGCCTGTTCGAGATCCGCGGATATCCCGAGCGGGTCAGGGCGGCCGCCCGCGCCCACGACAGCGGCCTGGGGCAGCGCCTGTGGGAGGTCTCCCAGCGGCTCACCGCCGTGACCTACCCCGTCTGAGCGCCGCCGTCATCCCGCGAGTTCACGTACGACGTCCGGCTTGTTGGTGATGACGCCGTCCACCCCCGCGCCGATCAGGCGGCGTACTGCGGCGGGGTCGTCCACGGTCCAGGCGAGGACCTTCATCCGCAGCCGGTGGACGCGCCGGACGTACTCCGCCGTGACGTCGGCGTACGGCGGGTTGATCTGGTCGGCGAACCGGGCCAGGCCCGGCAGCTCCGCGACCCGCGGCGTGCCGAGCAGGCCGATCGGCACCCGGGGCATGAGGCCGTGGAAACGGCGCATCGAGTTCCAGTCGAACGACTGGACGACGATTCTGCCGCGCCAGGCGGGGTCGCGCCCGATCTCCTCGGCCACCCTGACCTCGATGCCGGGGTAGAGCCGGGGCTCCTTGATCTCCAGCAGCAGGCCGAGCCCGCTGTCGCGCATCGCGCGCAGCGCCTCGCCGAGCGTGGGCACCGCCTCCCCGGCGTACTTGCGGGAGAACCACGAGCCGGCGTCCAGCCTGCGGATCTCGGCCAGCGTGAATTCGCCGATTCGCCACGACGCCCGGCCGGGGAAGACCTCCTCCACGTCGGTCGTACGGCCGAGCGTCGTGTCGTGCATCAGGACCAGGCGGTGGTCTTCGGTCTCCTGGACGTCGAGCTCGAACATGTCCGCGCCCCGGTCGCGGGCCAGTTCGAAGGCCGCGACGGTGTTCTCCGGCGCGTACGCGGACGCGCCGCGATGGGCCACGACCAGGGGCGCCGACGCCGCCGTGGCGGGGACGACAGGGGTAAGGGTCGAGGTGAGGGCGATCAGGACGATCGCGGCGATGAGGCCGAGTCGCCGGCGCATGGTTCTCCTCGGAGTCGGGAGCGACTACGAGGAGAATTTGACCGTGCACCATTACACGCAGTTGATTTTCCGATGGCGGCCCGGTGCCGGCTCGGTGAGCATCGCCCCGTCTCCGGGCGTCCCGCCCGAATCGGTCAGGTACGCGTCGCGGTCACCACCACCGTCACATAGGACATCGTGAAGCCGCCTCCCATCGCGTCGATGGCGTCCCCGACACCGGCGAGCACCTCGGGCAGCGCGTCCGGCGGGAGCCGCGTGAGGGCGCCGGACGTCGGCATCTGGTCCAGCCACTCGTCACGGGTGTAGAACCGCTGCCAGTCGTAGTGCCACTCCTCGACGTCGCCGAACGCGCCCGCGTCCCTGATTCCGTCGGCGGCCTTGGTGAACAGCGGCCGGTAGCCGTCGAGGGCGGACACCGCAGGCCGGTCCTGCGACGGGAAGCCGGCCATCACCCGCCGATAGACCTCGGCGTGGGCCTCCGCCACGACCAGCGGGGGCTCGAACACGTGCCAGAACAGCGCCAGCCGGCCACCGGGGCGCAGCACCCCGGCCGCCTTGGCCGCGCCGGCGACCGGGTCGACCCAGTGCCAGGCCGTTCCCGCGACGACCGCGTCGAACGAACGGCCGGCGGGGTCCCATGCTTCGAAGGTCGCCACCTCGACCTCGAGTCCCCTGCGGCGTGCGAAGCCGGCCATCCGCGCGTCGGGTTCGACGCCGAGCACCGTGCAGCCCGCCGCCTGGAACTGCCGGGCCGCTATGCCGGTGCCGCAGCCGACATCGAGGACGTCAGGCCCGGGGGCGGCGGCGACGATCCGTTCCACCATCGCGCCGGGATAGGGCGGCCGGGTCCGGTCGTAACGCTCGGCGTCCACGCCGAACGACTCCGCCATCTCCCTGGCCTTGTGTGACTCGTTCTCGGAAGGTGAAGTGGGCATGCGCCCACTATGAGTGGGCGAGTGCCCACTCGTCAATTCGGATAATCTCGACGGACGGACAGGAGGGATGGAACGGTGCCGACAGGGGTTGCCCTCCGCGACGCGCGGGAGCAGTTGTTCGAGGCCGCGGAGCGCGTCCTGCTCCGCGACGGGCCGAGCGGGCTGACCAGCCGGGCGGTCACCACCGAGGCGGGCTGCGCCAAGGGCGTTCTGCACAGGCACTTCGCCGACTTCGACGCCTTCCTCGCCGAGCTCGTGCTGGACGGCATCGCCAGGATCGACGGTCAGTCCGCCGCCCTTCGCCGATCGGCCGGAACCGGCACCGTCGCCGGCAACCTCACCGCCGTGCTGACCGACCTGTTCGGGTCGGTCGCCGTGGCGGTCGTCGGCCTGATCATCTCCCGCGACGGCCTGCGCGCCCGGCTGCGGCAGGCCAGGCCGGGCCCTGGCCTGCCGCTCCTGACGGAGGCCGCGGCCATGCTCGCCTCCTACCTCGCCGCCGAGCGCGACCTCGGCCGCATCGCGGCGGACGCCGATGTCGACACGCTCGCCCCCACCCTGCTCGGAGCCTCACACCTGCTGTTCGCCGACCGGGACGGCGGCCCGCCCCAGGCCGACGCCGTCCACAAGATGGTCACCACGGTCGTCGCCGGCGTCGTACGGACCGAGTAGCGCCCGCCGCGAACCGCCTCCGGCGGCGAGAAGTGATCACATGAGCGCCGCGAGCGGGGCGGGTAGCGTGATCGGATGTGACGAGACTCGCGCTGTTCGACCTGGACAACACGCTGATCGACCGTGACGCGGCCTTCCGTTCGTGGGCCGAGGAGTTCGTGGACGGCCACGGCCTGGGCGCCGAGGAGGTCGAGCGGCTGGTCGCCCTCGACGAGCACGGCTACCTGCCGCGCGAGACGCTCCTGGCGCAGGTGAAGGAGGATTACGGGCTCGACGGCCGCGTCGAGGACCTGTGGGCCGCCTACCGGCGCCGCATACCGGACTTCGTCCGCTGCCCGCCGGAGGTGCGTGACGGCCTCGCCCGTCTGCGTACGGCGGGCTGGCGGGTGGCGATCGTGACCAACGGGCATGCGGAGAGCCAGCTCGGCAAGATCCGGCGGGTCGGCCTCGACGAGGTCGTCGACGCGTGGGCCGTCTCCGGGGCGGAGGGCGTCCGCAAGCCGGACCGGGGGCTGTTCGAGATCGCCGCGACCCGTGCGGGCGCGAGCCTCGGCGCGGGCGGATGGATGGTCGGCGACCACCCCGTGATGGACATGGCGGGAGGACGGGCCATCGGGTTCGCCACGATCTGGATCGACCGGGGCGGCTGGACGGGTCAGGAGCCCGCATCGGACCACACCGTCACCGACGTGACCGAGGCGATCGGCATCCTCCTCTCGGAGGTGGATGGGCGGTAGCGGCGTGGCCGACGACGACCGCCTCACGCCGCGCCTTCACCCAGGACGCCGCCCGCGACGACCGGATGCACCCGGCCACCGGAATCGCCCGGCCGGGGTCAGCCGAGCAGCGGCGCGAGCGCCGTCTCCAGGTCGGGCAGGCCGGTGAACAGGACGGCCGTCATGCCGAGCGCCCTGGCCGCCTCGACGTTCTCCTCACGGTCGTCGACGAACAGGCACCGCCCGAGCGGCACACCCGCACGCTCGGCGGCGATCTCGTAGATGCGGGGGCCGGGCTTGGCCACGCCCACCAGTGCGCTGCTGACCACCTCGTCGGCGAAGTGGCTCAGGCCCAGCCAGGCGAGGTCGTCCTCCAGGCTCAGCGTCGCGTTGGTGACCAGCACGACGGGCACGTGCTCCTGGGCCCGGCGCAGCAGGCCGAGCACGTCCTCATCCACCCGGGCGGGCGCCTTGACGAACGCCGTGACCAGCGCGCGGGCCTGCTCCCGCGGCACCTGGACGGCCAGGGCGGCCTCGGCCGCCTCCATCCACTGCTCGACGGTGATCTGCCCCAGCAGCGCCGGCATGTCCACCTCGGGGGCGAAGACGACCTTCGCGGTGGTGCCCTCGGCCAGGCCCACGGCCCGTTCCAGCTCGGTCAGCTCCGACTGGTCGTAGAAGCGGATGACACCGTCGAAGTCGCACAGCACCGCGTCGTACGGCCGGGGGATCGTCACCGCCCATGCATACCACGCGTGGCCGCACCCCGAATGACATGATCGACGGGTGACGGTCAGACGGCTGCCTCTCCTCGTCCTGCGCGCGGTGCTGTGCGGGATCCTGTGCGCGGCGTCGGCGGCCTGCGGCCTCGTCCACGCCGGAGCCGGGGGCGACGGCATGCTGAGCGCGGCGGACCTGTACGGCGGGCGGCCCACCGAGGTGTCCGGCGCGCATCCGCCGCTCGTGCCCGCGCCCTGCGCGGCCGAACCGTTCCGCAGCGACGACGACCGCCTGGACACACGGGCGATCACGGCGAGCGTGGCTCCCGGGAGCGGGGACCGCCGCTTCCAGGTCTACGAGTACGTGGCCGGCTACCGCCCCGGCGGCGCGCAGGCCTACCTCGACGAGCTGGGCGAGCGGCTCGGACGCTGCCGGGACGAGGCGGATCATTACTCCCTCGTCGCCACGGACATCGGCGTGCCCGGCACGATGCTGGTGCAGCACGACTACCGGGAGGGCGGCGCCGAGAAGACGGGCGTCTACCTGGTCGGCCGGGCCGGCGACCGTCTCGTCTCCGTCCTGGAGAGCACGGCGGGGGACGCCACACTGGTGAACGAGATCGGCGTCCGGGCGCTGCGCCGCGCGGGCGCGACGGGGGACGCCACCCCATCGGTCGTCACGCACGAGGACACCACCCGCTGGGTCACCTTCGCCGTGTCCACGATCACCGAGGTCCGCCTCTCCGGCGACGGCAGGGTCCTGACGCTCGACGCCCGGGTGCCCGACGGCCCCGACGGCTGCCTGCGCGGGCCGACCGGCAGGCTGGACGGCTTCGAGCCGAAGCTGGTCCGGGTCGACATCCGCTTCGAGTCCCGGCTCCTGATGGCCGGGAACGGCTGCCCCGGCGAGCGTACGGTGCCGGTGGAGGTGCGGCTGCCCAAGCCGCTCGGCGAGCGCGACGTGGTCGTCAACCTCGATCAGCTCTACACCCTCGACCGGCCGGGCCTGCTGCGCCGCTGCGGCGAGCTCGGCTGTCACCCGGCGCCGACGGGCTGCACCTCCGACTCCTACTTCCAGGCCGCCAGGGACGCGGACGCGCCGCAGCACAGCTATCACCGTGAGCGGGGATGCGACGGGAAGTGGCTCGTCATGGACATCTCGATCAACGGCGGGCCGGTGTGCGAGAGGCCGGGCGACTGCGCGGGCGCGTCCGGGACGACCCGATACTTCTACCGCGCGACGCCCACCGGCTGGCGGGTGATCGCGGCCACGACCAAGCCGGGATGCGACGACGTGCTCGCCACGGAGCCGCGCTTCCCGCGCGGGCTCTGCGCGACGCTCACCGCGCCCTGAACCGGACCCCTTGGACCCGGACGCCTTGGACCCGGACGCCTTGACGCCTGGACGACTCGGACGTCCCGGATGCCTCGCGACGCCCCGGCCGGGGCGGGTCATCGCAGCAGGTCGAGGGCGCGGGCGGTGCCGAGGGAGTCGTCGGCCGCCGTGTGCCGGGGCTCGGCCTCGCCGCGCAGCACCTCGTGGATGTGGCGGATTCCCCAGGAGAACGCCGTGCCCTCGCCCGGCTCGTGCCGGGCGACCAGACGCCCCTCGCGCCACACTTCGAGCCCGTCGTGCGGCTCGGGGTGGAACGGGTTGGACAGCCGGATCTCCCCGCCGGTGCCGACCAGGCGGGTGTACGTGGTGAACGGCAGGGCGAAGCTGCAGCTCAGCATCAGCCGGCCGGAGTCGAATTCCAGGACCCCCGCGGTCTCGAGGTCCACCCCCGCCTCGCTCTTGACCGCGACGGCGTGCCCGTCGACGGCGTCGCCGCCGAACAGCAGGTGCGCGAGCCGTACGGGATAGCAGCCCACGTCGTAGAGCGCGCCGCCGCCGAGGGCCGGGTCGAGCCTGATGTCCTCGGTGCCCTCCATGGTGAAGTTGAAGGACGACCAGATCTCCCGCAGTTCGCCGATCGAGCCCTCTGCGAGCAGCCCGCGCAGCCGGGCCGTCTGCGGGTGGAACGGGAAGACGAACGCCTCCCAGAGCGGCCGGGCCGACCGGCGCGCCACCTCGATGACGTTCCCGGCCTCCTCGGCCGTGAGGCACAGCGGCTTCTCGCACAGGACCGCCTTGCCCGCCTCCAGGGCGGCGACGGTCCACTGCGCGTGCAGGGCGTTCGGCAGCGGGATGTACACCGCGTCGATCGACGGGTCCTCGATGACGGCCTCGTAGCCGCGCACGGCGCGGGCGACGCCGTTCCGCGCGGCGAACTCCTCGGCCCGGGACAGGTCACGGCCCGCCACCACGGCGGCCGTGCCCCCGCCTGCCTCGCGCAACGCGGGCAGGAACGCCCGCGCGGCGATGCCCGCCGTTCCGAGGACGCCCCACCGGACAGCGCCACTCATACCGCACCCACTCCTCGCCGCCGTTGCCGACATTTCGCCGTTCATTGGGCAATGCCTGCCGGGACCGTAGCACAGCGGTACTGATGGGAACTTTTGCCCCCAAAGTCCGATATCGGAAAGCATGCAGGGGTACGTGACCCGCCGATCCCGACCGGGACGCGACGCGAGCGGACGAGGGATGCGCGATGAGCGAGGAAATATGGCGGTTCACCCATCTGCCGGGCGACCGGGCACCCGGACCCGACTATTCGGGGCCCGGAGTCGAAGCGGAGCTCACCGGGCGGATGCCCGAGGGCCGCCCCGCCGAACGGCCCGAACGGCCCGAACGACGCGGGCGGCCCGGGCGGCCCGAGCGGTTTGAGCAGCCCGAGCGCGGCGGCGGATCATATGACGATCTCTACACGGCTCGGGCCTCGTCCGCGCTCGGCAAGGTGGCCTCGGACGACGGCATGCTCGACGTCCGCATCAAGGCGCCGGGGGAACTCGGCGGCCCCGGTGGGGCGACCAACCCCGAGCAGTTGCTCGCCGCGGCGTACGCCTCCTGTTTCCACAACTCGCTCACGCTGGTCGCCGGACGACAGGGCGTCCCGACCTCCGACGCCACCGTGGACACGAGCGTCACGCTCCGCAAGCGCGGCACCGCCGACGACTACACGATCGCCACGGACCTGACCGTACGCCTGCCGGGGGTCGAGCCCGAGGCGGCCCGCAGGCTGGTGGAGCAAGCTCACGGAGAGTGCCCGTATTCGCGGGCCTTCATGCAGGGCGCCGAGGTGCACGTCCACCTCGCCTGACCGCCGCACCGTCCCGGACCCGGCCGGGACGGGTGCGTCGAGCGGATGCGCGGCCCTTCACGCGCCCGCGCGAAGGGCCGTGCCGGGGACCGGGGGCGGACCCGCGTCACGCACGTCGCGGGCCCGCCCCAGCCGCCTTTTCTGTCTCAGATCTTCTGCCACAGTGCGGGGACGTTCGGCGGCTCCCAGCCCGCGAGCGCCGTGTGGGCCTGGATGCACCGATACGTCGCCCCGCCGTAGGTCACCTGGTCACCCACCTTGTACGCCGTGCCGGCGGCCCAGGTGCCCTTGGGAACGGTCGGCGTGGGCGTCGGGGTGCGTGTCGGCGTGGGAGACGGGGTCGGGGTCGGGGTACGCGTCGGCGTCGGGCTCGGAGTGGGCCTGGGCGTGGGGCTGGGCGTGGGGCTGGGCGTCCCGCCCCCGCCGACCTGGAGGTCAACGCAGGCGTAGAACGCGTTGGTGGTGTCGGCCACGTTCCAGATCGCCAGCACCTTCTGCCGGCCCGTACGTCCACCCAGGTTCACGGTGTGGCTGACGGTGGCCGGAGGCTGCGCCCCGTGATCGTCGAAGACGGCGATCCGGGTGCCTCCGATGTAGTACTCCCACGTGCTGGTCGAGTGGCGGGCGGTCAGCGACCACGTGAAGGTGACGGTGTTGCCGACGCTGGTGGCCGGCCAGGGCTTGCTCTCGTCGTCGAGCTGGGCGAACCGGGCGTTGCCGCCACTGCAGCTGCGCAGCCCCTTCGGTCCCTCCACGCTCTGGGGCTCGTAGACGATGTCGCCGCAATTGGGCACGCGGCCCTGGGCGCACATCGCCTGGCGGCTCGCGGGCGACGAGATGTATCCGTGCGCCTGGGCCGGTGAGGCGATGAACACGGTGGCGCCGATGCCGGTCATCGCCGTCGCGAGGAAGGTCAGCGTTCTTCGCATGTGTGCTCCTCACTGCTGGGGGGTGGCGCAAATGTAAAGGAAAGTTTCCTAACAGTAAAGGCCCAATGACAGCGGCGGTCAGGGGCCGGAACAGGTCGGCCCAGCACGGCGCGGGGGCTCGGCTGGGCCCCCGAGCGGCTTCCCGCAGCACTCTCGTGGTGCACTGAAACCAGGGGGATGTGCGCCATGTCGCAACGTTCGTCGATCACGACCCGGCCGGCACCGGCCCACAGCGCCGCCGTCGTGCCGCCGAGTCTGGCGGCGTCGAGCCGGCTGTCCGCCGATCACCCACCGGCCGCCGGCCCGGCCTCGCAGGACGACCGGGCGCTGGATGTGCTCGAACCCGTGGCGGCGACCCCCGTGTACGCGCATCCGGCGTTGCTCCTGGTGCTGTTCTGCGGAGCGCTCCTGCTGGCCGGGGCGGTCGTGTATCTCGGCTTCCGCCTGACCGGCGGCGGGGTCCCGCCGGCGCCCGCGCCTCCGGACGAGCAGAAGGACGCCGCGCCGAAGCAGGCTGCGCCGAAGCAGCCCAGGGCAGAGGAGATCACGGCGAAGCGGATGGAGGGCGAGGAGGTGGAGGCGGCCGGCCCACACCTGCCTGCCCCGGCGCACACCGAGATCGACGGCCTGGCCCCCGGTCTGAACCGTACGCTCGGGCGGCTGGAGGAGGCGCTGGAGCGGCAGCGCCGTTTCAGTTCCGACGCCTCCCATGAGCTGCGCACCCCGCTGACCGCCATGCGCACCCAGATCGAGGACGCCCTCCAGGCACCGCAGGAGACCGACGCGGCCACCCTGGCCAGGGCGCTGCTGCCGAGCCTCGACCGGCTGCAGCGGATCGCGACCGACCTGCTGGCGCTCTCGCGGCTGGAGAGCGACGCGCTCCCCGTCCGGCGGCAGCGGGTGGATCTCGGGAAGCTGGCCGAAGGCGAGCTGCGGACGCTGCCGATCACGAAGCGGACGGTCCCCCTGCTGGGCCCGGACGTCGTCGTGATGGGAGACCCCGACTCGCTCGGCAGCCTCATCTGCAACCTCATCGGCAACGCGCAGCGGCACGCCGCCAGCACGGTCACGGTCACGGTGTGGCGCGAACCGCGAGGACCCGGCGGACCACCGGGCGGAACGGCCGTGCTCGAAGTGGCCGACGACGGCCCCGGAATCCCCCGCGAGCAGCGGGAGAAGGTCTTCCAGCGGTTCACGCGGCTCGACTCGGCCCGCAGCAGGGACGCGGGAGGAGCCGGGCTCGGGCTGGCCATCGCCCGCCAGGTCGCCCAGAACCACGGCGGCCGGCTGACCATCGAAGACAGCGCCGAGGGGGCGCGTTTCGTGCTGCGACTGCCGCTCGCCCCCGCCCTCACCCCCTGAACCACGAGCCACGAACCCCGGGCCCCGGGTCCCGAGCGCTGGACGCTGTGCGAGAACCCTGGGCCAGAGCGCCTGGGGCGGGTTCCGGCAGAAAAGGACCGGGAACGCGTTGACATGACGCGTCCGCGACCTAAACTCACACACGTGAACGATCGTTCAAGTGTTGTGGATCTCGCGGCGGCCGACTCCTGCGCGCTCCCGGTGGTGGACGCGCACCGGGTGGAGACGGTCAGGGGGTCCATGCCGTCGCAGCAGACGGTGGAGGACCTGGCGCAGGTCTTCGGCCTCCTCGCCGATCCCGGGCGGCTGCGGCTGATCGCGGCGCTGCTTGAGGGCGGCGAGATGTGCGTGTGCGATCTCGCGGCGGCGACCGGCCACAGCATGTCCGCGGCGTCGCACGCCCTGCGCCTGCTCCGCTTCCACAACGTGGTGAAGGTGCGGCGCGCGGGAAGGATGGCCTATTACCGCCTCGCGGACTCGCACGTGCGACTGCTCTTCGACCTGGCGATCACGCACATCGGACATGAGGAGAAGGACCGGAGCGATGGGTGAGACCGGCAGGAGGCACGGGCACCGCACCGGGACGGGTGCCGACCACGAGCACGACCGCGAGTACGACCGTGAGCACGGACACGAGCACGACCGTGAGCACGAGCGCGGGCACGAGCGAGGGCACGGTCGCGGTCATGGGCACGGGCATGGGCACGCGGTCAGCGCCGAGGCCGATGGGCGCCTGCTGACCGGCGCGCTGGCGCTCATCCTCGGCTTCATGGCGGTCGAGGTCGTCATCGGCGTCATCGCGCACTCCCTCGCCCTGATCTCCGACGCCGGGCACATGCTGACCGACGCCATCGCCATCGCCTTCGCGATCATCGCGATGCGGATCGCCGCCCGCCCGCCCCAGGGCGGCTTCACCTACGGCCTGAAACGCGCCGAGATCATCAGCGCCCAGATCAACGGCATCACGCTGCTGCTGCTGAGCGTCTACTTCGTCTACGAGGGCGTACGCAGGCTGATCGAGCCGCCCGAGGTCGAAGGCGCGTACGTCGTCGCCACCGGCATCGCCGGTATCGCGGTCAACCTGGCCGCGACCTGGCTGCTGAGCAGGGCCAACCGCGCCAGCCTGAACGTCGAGGGCGCCTTCCAGCACATCCTCAACGACCTGTTCGCCTTCATCGCCACCACCGCCGCCGGCGCGGTGATCTGGCTGACCGGCTGGGGCCGGGCCGACGCCCTGGCCGCGCTGGTCGTGGCCGCGCTGATGCTGAAGGCCGGGTGGGACCTGGTGCGCGAGTCCGGCCGGGTCTTCATGGAGGCCGCCCCCGCCGGGATGAACCCCGCCGAGATCGGCCGCAAGGCCGCCGCCCTGGAACACGTGGTGGAGGTGCACGACCTGCACATCTGGGAGGTCACCAGCGGCTACCCCGCCATGTCGGCGCACATCCTGGTCGTCCCCGGCGCGGACTGCCACGCCGTACGGCAGGCGGCGCAGCGGATGGTCCACGACGAGTACGGCATCGCCCACACCACGCTGCAGGTCGACCACGCCCCGCCGGAGCTTCTCGCGATCGGGGAGACGGCGGCCGAGGCCGTCGAGCCCCACTGCGCGGACGCGCACGGTCCCGCGCACGTCAACGGGCGGACGGCGGCCGGGGACGACCGCCCGTCGCGGGGCTGCGCCGCCCGCCGCTACATCAGGTTCCCCAGCGCCAGACGCCTCTCCTGACGCCCGCCTCCCCTCCCGCCGGAGCGCCTCGGAGCGACCTCGGAGCGGCCCGCGGGCCGGCGCCCGGACACGGACGGAGGAGCAGGACGCGGCGGGCGTGCGCGGCCGGCGGGCTCCGTTTGCCGTGTGACCTCACGGGTATCAGCCGCGCATGTTCGCCCCGTCTGACCTGGATGTGCTCGTGCCCACCAAGGACCGCCCGGGCGCGCTGGCCGTCACGTTGGCGGGCCTCGCGGCGCAGACCGTGTCCGGTTTCCGCGTCGTGATCTCGGACCAGTCGCACGAGCCGGTGGCCGGCGACCCGCTGGTGGCGGCGCAGCTGCGGATCCTTGGTTACCGCGACAGGCCCGCGGCCGTCCACCGCCATCTGCCCCCGCGGGGCATGGCGGAGCAGCGCGCGTTCCTGCTCGGCCGGGCCGAGCGGCGGCTGGCGCTCTACATCGACGACGACGTCTGGCTGGAGCCGGAGGCGATCGAGGTCCTGCTTTCCGCGATGAGCGAGCTGCGCTGCGGCTTCGTCGGCTACGCCCTGCACGGCCTGTCCTACCGCGACGACGTGCGCCCCGCCGAGCTCGAGCCGTACGAGGAGTGGACGGACGGCGTGCGGCCCGAACGGGTGCGCCGGGAGTCGCCGGCCTGGCAGCGCCACACCCTGCACAACGCCTCGAACCCGCTGCATCTCGCCCGGGAACATCTCGGCTCGCCGGGTCCCCGGGAGTGGCGGCCGTACAAGGTGGCCTGGATCGGCGGCTGCGTGCTGTACGACCGGGAGCGGCTGCTGGAGTGCGGCGGCTTCGACTTCTGGCGGTCGGTGCCGCCCCGGCACGCGGGTGAGGACGTCGCGGCGCAGCTGCGCGTCATGGAGAGACACGGCGGCGCGGGGCTGCTGCCGAGCCGCGCCTACCACCTTGAGCTGCCCACGACGGTCACCGACCGCAGTGCCGAGTGCTACGACTACGTGTTCGAGACGGCATGGGCGCGCTGATCGAGGGCGTGCGCCGCGTCGCGGTGCTGCGGGCCAACGCCCTGGGCGACCTGGTCCTCGCGATGCCCGCCCTGGAGTCGCTCCGCCGGGCCTATCCGCGGGCCCGGCTGACCCTTCTCGGCACGTCCTGGCACGCCCGGTTCCTGGACGGCAGGCCGGGTCCGGTCGACGACGTCGTCGCCCTGCCGCCGATTGCCGGGGTGTCGTCGGCGGACGGCGGCCACCGGGCTCCGGAGAGCCTGTTCGAGGAGCTGCGCGAGCACCGGTTCGACCTCGCCGTGCAGATCCACGGCGGCGGGCGCAACTCCAACCCCTTCCTCAAGGCGATCGGGGCCCGGGTGACGGCCGGCCTGTGCACGCCGGACGCCGAACGGCTCGACCGGTGGGTGCCGTACGTCTACTACCAGCACGAGACGCTGCGCTACCTGGAGGTGGCCGCGCTCGTCGGGGGGACGGCCGAGGCGTACGAGCCGGGCATCGCCGTGACCGACGCCGACCGCGCCGAACTCGCCCGCGTGTACGGCGAGCCGCCGCCCGGCCTGGTCGCCCTGCATCCGGGGGCGAGCGACCCCCGGCGGCGCTGGCCGGCGCGCGCCTTCGCGGAGGCGGCCGACCGGCTCGGCCGCCCGATCGTGATCACCGGCGTCGAAAGCGAGCGGGAGGTGGTCGAAGAGGTCGCGGCGGCGATGCGGCGGCCCGTCGTCACGGCGGTCGGCACGCTCGGCATCGGCGGCCTCGCCGCCCTGTACGAGCGGTGCGACCTGGTCATCTCCAACGACACCGGCCCCCGTCACCTCGCCGCGGCGGTCGGGACGGCCACCGTCGGCATCTTCTGGTGCGGCAATCTCATCAACGCCGGGCCCCTCAGCCGCGCCCTCCACCGGCCGCTGGTCTCCTGGACCGCGCGGTGCCCGGTCTGCGGCGTCAGCGGGCACGATCCGCGGGCGGGACGGTGCCCGCACGACGCGTCGTGGGTGGCCGAGGTCCCGGTCGACGACGTGGTCGAGCAGGCGGAAGACCTGCTTCGCGGCCACAGCGGTACGCCCTGACCACCACACGCCCTGACGACCAGCGGGATGCAAGGCCGCTCCAAGTCGCCCGGCCTACGGTCGGCGGCATGCGAAAGAACCTCGTCATCGGCGGCCTGCTCGCGTTCGTGATCGCCGGGAGCCTGCCGGCCGCCCCGGCCGGGGCCACCACGGCTTCACTGATCCATTGGGGACCCGTACAGTCCCGGAGCGGGCACCACGGATACGCCAAGGCCGATGTGTGGATCACGCGCTTCACCGCGGAGACCTTCGCCGTCTCGGGCACGCTGTACGACCGCGACACCCACGGCGGCCACTGCGCCTACGTCCGGGCCCGTTTCCACTACGCCGGCGGCGGCACCGGGTGGGCCCCGCCGAAGACGACCTGCGCCTCCAGGAAGCCGATCCGGCTGTCGTCGGACGGCCGGATCACGCGGGTGGACGTCAAGGTCTGCGTGTACGACCGGCCGCGCCGTACGACTCTGAACTGCTACGCCGACGCCATCACCCCGGCCGTCATCGCCAACTGGCCGCGATGACCGTACTCCCCCGGTCGTAGCGGTGTACGCCCCTGATCCGGCGGCGGTAGCACCGGGAGCCTCCCCGCGTGCGACGACGTCGAGGCCCCCCGGCGGCACGATCGAAACACCGCCGAGGGACGGACGCCGGGCAGGCCCCCGTACTCCCCCAGCGGTAGCCGGTGTGTCGCTCGACGAGGGACGACACCGCCGGACGTGTGGGACACGATCCCCGTAACCCGCAATCCGCTGACCGAAGGGAACAAGAGCATGCGAAAGGTATACGCCGTAATAGCGGGGCTGCTACTCGCCGCCGTCGTCGTGCAGATGTACCTCGCGGCCGTCGGCGCGTTCGACAAGCCGCAGGACGACTCCTCGTTCGCCCTGCACAGCATGAACGGCATGATGATCATCCCGGTGCTGTCGCTGGTGGCGACCGCCGCCGCGGCGGCCGCCAAGGCGCCCGGCCGCCAGATCGGACTGACCATCCTGCCCCTCGGCCTGGTCATCGTGCAGTCGCTGATCGTCGCGCTCGGCGGCCTGTTCGACGACAGCACCGGCAACACGACGCCGATCTCCCTGGCGATCCTCGGCCTGCACGCCCTCAACGGCATGGCGATCATGGGCGTCTGCGGCATGGTGTTCCGCAACGCGCGGCGGCTCGTGTCGGCCGCGCCCGCACCGTCGGAGGCCGCCGCGGAGGGCCGTCCGGTCAGCGCCTCATGACGACCGACCTGCTCATGGCGCTCGACCTGCTCGTCTCGGTCCTGACCGCGGCGGCGTGGGTGGGCGCGGGCGTGATCGCCGCGGCCCGCCGTCCGAGGACGGCCGCGGCCCTGTTCGCGGTCGCCCTGGTCGCGTCCCTGGCCCGGGTCTGGTCCGTCCTCGCCCTGGCCGGGGCCGGCTGGTGGTTCGTACAGGAGAAGATCACCTTCGTCCTGCCGCTTCTCGTCGCGGCGAGCGCCGCGGCCACCGCGCTCGCCGGGCCGCGCGTGCTTCGCGCCGCCCGGCGGGCGGACGCGGCGTCGCGGGACGCCGTCAAAGCGCCCGTGGTCGTGGTCCCGCTGCTCGGCGCGGGGTACGCCGCGGCGGCCGGGATCGTGCAGACCTTCCTGATCGGATACCCGGCGGATCCGGGCACCGCTCTCCTCCTCCTGGCCGTCGCCGCGGGGGCCGTCCTGGGGACCTGGAGAGCGATGAGCACGCACGTCCCCGGGCTGCGGACGGCGACGGCGGCCACCGCCGTGGCCGCCGTGCTCGGCGCCGCCTTCGTGTTCCTTCCCTCGGCGCCGGCCACGGCGGAGGGCTCCGCCCCCGAAGCAGCCGCCGCCATGGGTGAGATGGGCTCCGCCTCCCACGACCACTCCGCCTCGGGCGGATCCGCCTCCGCCATGGGCGGGGCGACCCGTCCGGTGACCGACCTGCGCGGCCCGGCCACGCCTCCGCCGGGCGGCGCCGTGCGCCGGTTCGAGCTGACGGCGCGCACGGCGACCGTCACGCTGTCCTCGGGCCGGAAGGTGTCGGCCTGGACCTTCAACGGCCAGGTCCCCGGGCCGCCGCTCACCGCCGAACAGGGCGACCTCGTCGAGGTGCGGCTGCGCAACGCGGACATCACGTCGGGGGTGACGCTGCACTGGCACGGCTACGACGTTCCCTCGGGCGAGGACGGCGTGCCCGGCCTCACGCAGGAGGCCGTGCCGCCCGGCGGGGAGTTCGTCTACCGCTTCGTCGCCGCCCAGGTGGGGACGTACTGGTATCACACCCATGAGGTCTCCGACCTCGGCGTCCGCATGGGGCTCTACGGCACGCTCGTCGTCGCGCCGAAGGGAACCGCGGCCACAGGAGTGGACCTCACGCTGCCCGTGCACACCCTCGGGGGCGTGCTGGTGACGGGCGATCGCGACCAGCCCCTGGTCCGGCAGGCCGCGCCCGGCACGCCCGTACGGCTGCGCCTGATCAACACCGACAACACGCCGCACCGGTTCACCCTGGCGGGCACGCCCTACACGCTGGCAGCGGTGGACGGGACGGACCTGAACGCGCCGGGCACGCTCGGCCGGGTCGGCCTGCGGCTCGCGGCGGGCGGCCGGTATGACCTCGCGTTCACGATGCCGTCCGGCCCCGCCGTCCTGCGGATCGACGACCGCACCGACTCCGTACGGCTCGTCCCGGCGAGCGGATCGCCCGGCGAGGCCGCCGCCGCGGACAGCGCGAGCACGACGGCGGCAGGCGCGGGCACGACGGCCGACGCTAGCGCTGCTCCCGCCACGGGCGGTCAGACGGCCGACTGGCCGGAGCTCGACCTCACCCGATACGGCGCCCCCGCCCCCACGCCGTTCACGTCCCGCAGCCGCTTCGACCGGGACTTCACGCTCGTCCTCGACCGGGGGCTCGCGCTGACGAACGGGCGGCCGGCGTACGCGCACACGGTGAACGGCTACGCCTTCCCCAACATCCCCACCGAGGTGGTCAGGGAGGGCGACCTGGTCCGGCTCACCGTGGTCAACCGCGGCAGGGACACCCACCCCTGGCACCTCCACGGCCATCGGGTGCTCGTGCTCTCCCGGAACGGCCACTCCGTCACGGGCAGCCCCCTGTGGCTCGACACCTTCGACGTACGGCCCGGCGAGGTGTGGGAGGTGGCCTTCCGCGCCACCAATCCGGGGCTGTGGATGAACCACTGCCACAACCTCAGCCACGCCGACCTGGGCATGATGCTGCACCTGGCGTACAAGGGAGTGACCACGCCCTTCCACGGCGCGCACGGCGGGTGACAGAATCACCCTTTTTCCCGAGGCGTCGAGTAAAAAATCAGAGCGGGAATTCCACCGAGGTGTAAACGCTCGGTAATCAGATCAGAACTTCGGGTGAGTACCACAGGCCCGGGTCCCCCCGGCCGGGCGTGGGCGATGCCGACCGAAGGGAGAGATCGTGACAGTGGCGAAGAGCGTCGTTCCCGCACTGGCGGCGTGGGCCGCCACGGGGTGGCTCGTCGTGGGCCATCCCACGCCGGCCCTCGCGGGCCAGGCGGGTTCCGGCGCCGGGGGGCGCCTCACGACGGAGATCGTGGCGGAGCAGGCGTCGGGCGTCCAGGGGCATCCCGGCTCGGGAGTCGCGGCGGCCCGGCCTCCCGGCCCCGGTGAGCCAACCGCGTCGGGACCTTACGGGCAGGTCGTGCACGAGGCGGCGCAGGGGCCCGGTCTCGTGTGCGCCTACCGGCTCCGGGGTGTGCGCAAGGGGGGCTTCCTCAATGTCCGGAAGGACGCCGGCGTCCGCCACGCCCCCGTCGCCAAGCTCCGGCCGGCCGACGGAGGGTTCTCCGGCGCCTGCACCGCGACCGGCGGCTGGGTCGCGGTGAAGACCGCCGGTGGAGCCTCGGGATTCGCCGCCGCCCGCTACCTCCACAGGCTCGACCTGAGCGGACGGCCCTCGCTCTCGTGCACCTACCGCCTCCGGCATGTGCGCAAGGGCAGCTTCCTCAACGTCCGTGAGGGCGCCGGCATCCACCATGCCCGCGTCGGCAGGCTGCGGCCGGGCGACGGGAACATCCCCGGAGCCTGCGACGCCACCCACGGCTGGGTGGCCGTGGACAGCGCCGGCGGCATTCCCGGATGGGCCGCCGCCCGCTTCCTCCGCAGGGTGTGACGGCCCGGGCCGGAAGGCCCGGGACGCGCCGGCCGGCATGTGCCGGGCACGGCGAAGCCGCGCTGCCCTCGTCCCCGGTGTCCCCCTGGTCGGGGACGGGGGCCGCGGCCTTCAGCCGAGATCTGGGTGTGGGGCGTAGCAGTCGAGCCGCATGAAGTCCTCGCTGGTCAGCAGCGTGTCCATGTCGCCGATGTGCCAGCCCTCGTCCAGCAGCAGGGCGAGCAGCGGATGCGCGCCGGGCACCGCCACGTGGACCGGCCCGGCACCGTGATGGGCGTTCGCCGCCTCCAGCACGACGTCGGCGCAGTCCTGCGGGGTCGCACCCCCGGCCGGCCCGATGACGGCCTTGTCTCCGGACGTCCTGACGAACGCGTAGCCCGGCCCGCTGACGTGCAGGGTCACGTCGGGGAGCCCGGCATACCAGGTGAGCGTCGAGGTGCGGTCGCCACCGGAGACGTGGGCGTCCATGGCCGCCGCCGCCTTGACGTCCGCCTCCCCCGGCGCCGCCCGCCCGCTCTCCAGCCGCACCACCGGATCGCTCTCCCGCCGCGCCGCCTGGTCGCCGTACGGCCGCCGCTTCAGGTAGAAGAGCGGGCAGCGGGGGCGCATCCCGTTCCTGACGTAGAGCGCGAGTGCCCTCTTGTCGTCCGACGCGAAGGTGACCCTGGGCGTGTCGCCGGTCAGCAGACGGGACAGGATCGTGCGGCCCACCCCCGACGACTGGTGCTCCGGCAGGACGAACAGGTCTCCGAGGTGCGTGACCGTCCCCCGGCGCAGCGTGCCGCCGAACCCCGCGACCGTGCCGTCCACCTCGCCGACGAGCACCTCGCCGAACTCGCGTTCCGCGTCCACGAAGTCCGGCCGCTCCGGCCACAGGCCAAGGAGGCCGAAGTGGCCGGCGACGGTTCGTACGCCGGCCATGTCGGCGTCTGCGGCGGGGCGGACGATCGGTTCCGCCATCGGTCTCCCCCTGCGATGTCGCCCTGTGTTCCGATCACCTTAGGGCGCGTGCGGCGGGATCGCGACGCTCGGTCACGCCGTACGGCTGCGCGCGGGTCAGCCCTTGATGGCCCCCGCGGTCAGACCGCTGACGAGCTGGCGCTCGGCCACGGCGTAGAAGCCGAGGGCAGGCAGCATCGCGACCACGATGTAGGCCATGACGCGTGCGATGTCCGTCGCATACTGCCCCTGGAACTGCTGGACGCCGAGGGGGATGGTGAACAGGCTGTCGTCGCTGAACACCACGAGCGGCAGCATGAACTGGTTCCAGCTGTTGACGACCGCGAGCACCGAGACCGTGGCGACCGCGGGCTTGGCCATCGGCAGCAGGATCCGCCAGAAGAACCCGAACGGCGTACACCCGTCGAGGATCGCCGCCTCCTCGATCTCCCCGGGGATGGCCCGGAAGAAGCCGCGCAGGATGATGATCGTCATCGGCATGCCGAATGCCGCCTGCGGGAGGATCACGCCGAGCGGGTTGTCGAGCAGCCCGAACATCCGCAGCAGCACGAACAGCGGCAGGATCGCCACCGCGAACGGGAACATGAGCCCGGCGGCGAACATCGTGAACAGCGCCTCACGCCCCCGGAAGGCGAAGCGCGCGAACACGTAGGCCGCCAGCGCGGACACCGCGACGACCACAAGCGTGGTCAGCACCGCGATGTAGGTGCTGTTCCAGAGCATCTGCCAGAACGACGCGGAGCCGAGGACGCTCGTGTAGTTCTCCGGCACCCAGGGGTTGGGCAGGCCAAGCGGGTTGCTCGACAGCTGCCGGGTGGTCTTGAAACCGCCGAGCACGCCGTACAGCAGCGGGATGCCGACGAACAGCGCCGTGATCACGACGATCGCGTGCAGGGACAGGCTGCGCAGCGGACCGCCCGACGTCGGCGACTGCTTGTGACGGTTGGCGCTCATCGCTGGTCCCCTAGCACGGTGCTCGCTCCTTCGAGGTCGCGTCGCATGACGTATCTCTGGTAGAAGACCGCGAACACGAGGCTGATGAGGAACATCACCACGCTGATCGCGCTCGCGTAACCGACCTGGAAGCGTTTGAAGCCGAACTGGAACATCGTGACGGCCATGGTCTCGGAGGAGTGCGAGGGACCTCCGCCGGTGATGATCCACACCAGGTCGAACAGCTGGATCGCACCGATGACCGACAGGAACACGCTGATGCGGATCGTGGGGCCGAGCAGCGGCAGCGTGACGTAGCGGAAGACCTTCCACCCCGTCGCGCCGTCGATCTGGGCGGCCTCGGTGAGCTCCCTCGGGATGCCCTGGCGGCCGGCGATGTACAAGATCATGTGGAAGCCGAAGTACTTCCAGGTCATGACGATGAACACCGACATCATGACCGACGACGGGTCGGCGAACCAGTCGAGGGGGTCGACCCCGAACCAGCCGAGGATGTAGTTGGCCAGGCCCTCGGTGGGCGACAGGATCATCATGAACAGGACGGCGGTGATCGCCTCCGACAGCACGTACGGAGCGAAGAACAGCAGGCGGAAGAACGCCCGGCCGCGGATCCTCTGGTTGAGCAGCATGGCGATGCCCAGCGAGAGGGGAAGCTGAATCGCCACCGACAAGATGATCAGCAGCAGCCCGCGCCACAGGTCCCCGAGGAAGACCTCGTCGGCCAGCAGACGGGTGAAGTTCGCCATGCCGATGAAGTCCGTCGGCAGCCCGCGCATGCCGTTCCACTTGAACACGCTCGCGTAGAAGGCGAGCAGGATCGGGGCCACGACGAGCCCGAAGAAGAGCACGAGCGCGGGAAGCAGGAACAGAAGGATCGTGGTGAACCCCCGGAGCCGCAGGCTCCGGGGTCTCGTCGTCTTCACGCGACAGTTACTCCGACTTCGCGGTTTCCGTGATGGCCTGCGCCACCTGCTCGGGCGTCTTGGTCCCGCCGATCAGCTGGGCCACGGAGTCGTTGACCTCCTGGCCGACGGCCGGGGGGAACGCCTGGTCGAGGTAGAGCTGGAACCCGGTGGCACCGGCGAGGTTCTTGGCGACCACGCTCAGGTTCGGGTCGGTGACCGCGTCCTCCTCGCCCTTCAGCACCGGCAGCACGCCGCCGGTCCCGACGGCCTTGCGGTGCTCGGCGCTGTCGGTCAGGAACTTCAGGAACTCGATCGCCTCCGCCGGGGCGTCGGCCCCGATCGCGTAGCCGCCGCCGCCGCCGAACGCGTCGGTGACCGCGCCCGCGCCGCCGTCGACCGCCGGGAAGGGGAAGAACCCGAGGTCGTCGCCGAGGCCCTTGCCCGCGTCGTTCTGCACCGCGGGCGCCCACTGGCCCATCAGCTCCATGGCGGCCTTGCCGTCGCCCATCGTGGCGGCCTGACCGCCCGGGTCGCCGTACGTCGCGCCGAGGTAGCCCTTCTGGAACGGCTGGAGATCGGCCAGTTCCTTGAGCTTCTGCCCCGCCTGCACGAAGGCGGGACCCGTGAAGTCCTTGCTGTCGCCGGCCTGCTTGAGGGCGTCGAGGCCGCCGATCCGCATGGCGAGGTACGCCCAGTAGTAGTGGCCCGGCCACTTGTCCTTGCCGGCGAGCGCGATCGGGGTGACCCCGGCGGACTTCAGCTTCTTGACGTCGTCGATGAGCGCCGACCAGGTCGCCGGAGGTTCGGCGATCCCGGCCTTCTTGAACAGCGCCTTGTTGTACCAGAAGCCCACCATGCCGATGTCTTCGGGCAGGGCGTAGGTCTTGCCGTCCACCTGGTAGGCCGACAGCGCGGCGTCCGTGAAGGTGCCGAGCCAGGAGCCGGCGTCGGAGGTGAGGTCCTTGACCAGGCCGGCGTCGACCTGCTGCTTGAGCACGCCACCGCCCCAGGTCTGGAAGATGTCCGGCGCCTTGCCGGACTGGGTGAGCGTCGTCAGCTTCGCCTTGAACGCCTCGTTCTCGTAGGGAACGCTCTTGATGGTGATGTTCGGGTGCGCGGCCTGGAAATCCTTGATCGCCTGAGCGCCGTAGGTCTTCAGGGGATCGGTGGTCCAGATGTTCCAGAACTCGACGGTCACCTTTCCACCGGCTGAGCTCTTGCTCTCCCCGGCGTCGTTCCCGGTACTACCACATCCCCCGAGGACCAGTGCCGACGCCGCCAGGAGCGCCGCACTTCGCCGACTCAACTTCACGGTGGTTTCCCTTCTGGATTCCGACCGAAACTTTCGGCAGTCGCCCGATAGTTTCTGCGATGGGGCAGACGTTACAGGGGGGTTAGGTTCATATCAACGGCTGTTGTGCACCTGTTACGCATGGTCGACGGCGAACGAAAGTACGGCCGATCGATGATGCCCAAAAGGGATGAATTGGGAGCAATCAGGCGGCATTAACGGGCGACCGAAACCGGATAGGCGCCCCGCCCGGGCGTGGGTCACATGAGAACTGAGGTACGGAAACGCCACTCGGCTACGAAACGTAAATCGTACGCAAGGGATCAAAAGCCGCGTACGCGAATAAACCCGGACGCCTCCGGGTGAGAAACCGGCGAAAGCGTCAGTGGGCGGCGGTGGTCGGCCGCTTGCCGTACGCGTGCTTGACGAGCTCGATCAGGACTTCCTTGCCCGACTCCCGCTTGCGCGCGTCGCACAGCATGATCGGCACGTCCTGGCTGAGGTTGAGCGCGAGCTTGACCTCGTCCAGCTCGAAGACCGGGGCGCCCTCGAAGCAGTTGACCGCGACGACGAAGGGCGTGCCACGGCGCTCGAAGTAGTCGACGGAGGGGAAACAGTCGGCGAGCCTGCGGGTGTCGGCCAGCACGACCGCGCCGAGCGCCCCCCGGGCGAGCTCGTCCCAGACGAACCAGAACCGCTCCTGGCCGGGGGTGCCGAAGAGATAGAGGACGAAGTCCTGCCCGATGCTGATGCGGCCGAAGTCCATGGCGACCGTCGTGGTCGCCTTCGCCTCGACCCCGGACAGGTCGTCCACCCCGACGCTGCGGTCGGTCAGCGTCTCCTCCGTGCGCAGCGGCCGGATCTCCGACACCGCGCCGACCATCGTGGTCTTGCCCACCCCGAAGCCGCCGGCGATCAGCAATTTGATCGCCTTCGGCATCTTCGGCGGGGTCTGCACGGAATCAGAGCGCGCGAAGGCCATCGAGCACCGCCTTGTACATCCGCTCGTCGAGCACGTCCATCTCCGGTTGGGGCTGCTGCACGGCCACGAAGCCCCGGTCGAACAGGTCGCCGAGGAGGACCCGGACGATCCCGGCCGGCAGGTCCAGATGGGCCGCGATCTCCGCGACCGACAGCGGCCTGCGGCACAGCCGCACGATCGCCTGGTGCTCGGGGTCCAGTCCGATCTCGGTGCCCGTGGTGGGCCGGACGGTCACCGCGAGCGAGATGAGGTCGAAGCGGTCCTGCGCCTCCGTGCGGCCGCGCGCGATCACGTATGGCCGGATGGTCGGCGCGTCGAGTAAGCGCTCCTCGTCCGGGCCCCACTCGCCGTTCACAGGCGGACCTCTCTCCCGGTGGCCCGGTCGATCGTGGTCCGGGCGGGCGAGGTCAGGTACTGCCCGACGCGCACGACGAGCATGGCCATCTCGTACGCCACCAGGCCGACGTCGGCGTCTCCCGAGCAGAGCACGGCCAGGCAGGCGCCCTGGCCCGCCACGGTCACGAGCAGGTAGGCCGACTTCATCTCCACGATGGTCTGCCGTACGGACCCGCCCTGGAAGCGCTCGCCGACGCCGCGCGCCAGGCTCTGCAGCCCGGAGGCGACGGCGGACAGGTGCTCGGCGTCCTCCACGTGCAGTCCCTGCGAGCCGGCCAGCAGCAGGCCGTCGGTGGACAACACGATGCCGTGCTCGACCTCGCGGACCCGCGCGACGAGATCATCGAGCAGCCATGCGAGGTCCGCGGAGGCCCCGGTCTTCTGCGTCACAGGTTGTCCTCCTCGTCACCCAGCAGCTTCGCGGCCTCGGATCTGCCGCGCCTCGTCCCCGACTGGAACGAGCCCATGATCTTACGAATGTCGTCCGGCGAGCGGTCCTCCTGGTCCTCCGCCTCGTTCGCGTTCCTCGACTCCTCGGCGAGCGCGGGGGCGAGGTTGGCCTGCGGCACCCGGAAGGGCAGGCCTGACGGCGTGAACCCGGCCGGGGGCGCCGGCCTGTCCGGATCGGCGCCGCCGGGCGGTGGGACGCTCTGCACAGGCCTGGGCGGCTCGGGAGCCCTCGGCACAGGAACCACCTCCTGAACTGGTCCGGGGACCGCCTCGGGCGCGCCGACCAGCGCGATCCTCCGGGAGCCGGGCTCCCGCTGCGGGAGACCGGGACCGGTCGTCTCCTCCTCGGGCAGGGCATCCCCGCCCTCGATGACGAGGTCGCGCGGCAGCAGCACGACCGCGGTCGTGCCGCCGTACGGCGACGCCTTGAGCGAGACCTTGATCCCGTGCCGCTCGGCCAGACGGCTGACGACGTACAGGCCGAGCCGGGCGGTGCTCGACAGGTTGAACTCGGGCGGGTCGGCGATCCGCTGGTTGGTCGCCTCCAGGTCCTCGGCGCTCATCCCGAGGCCGCGGTCCTCGATCTCGATCGCGTAGCCGCTGGCCACCACCTGGCCGCCCACCTGCACCATCGTGTACGGCGGGGAGAACGACACCGCGTTCTCGATCAGCTCGGCGAGCAGGTGGATGAGGTCGCCCACCGCGCGTCCGATGAGCGCGGTCTCCCCCATGGGCATCACGGTGACGCGGGTGTAGTCCTCGACCTCGGCCAGCGCGCCGCGTACGACGTCGACCATCAGCACCGAGCGCCGCCAGGCGCGGGCGGGAGACGCTCCGGACAGGACGATGAGGTTCTCGGCGTTGCGCCGCATGCGGGTGGCGAGGTGGTCGATGCGGAACAGGTCCTTCAGCTCCGCCGGGTCCGACTCGCGCCGCTCCATCACGTCGAGCAGCGTGAGCTGGCGGTGCACCAGCGACTGCGTACGCCGGGCGAGGCTGAGCAGGATGTCGCGGATGCTCTGCCGGAGCTGGGCCTCCTCGACGGCGGTGCGGATGGCGGTCTCCTGCACGGTGTTGAACGCCGCGCCCACCTGGCCGATGACGTCGGGTCCGAAGTCGAGCGGCGGCGCCTCGGCCTTGACGTCGACCTTCTCGCCCTGGGCGAGGCGGGCGACCACTCCGGGCAGCCGCTCGTTGGCCAGTTCGAGCGCGGCCTCGCGCAGCTTCTCCAGCTGACGCACCAGGGCCCGGGCCGTGGTGACCGACAGGACGATCGACGCGATGACCGCCACGAGGCCGAGCACACCGGCCAGCAGGAGGCGGGCGATGACCGCGACGGCGACCGGTGTGGTCCGTTCGACCAGACGGTCACCGGCGTCCAGGACCGTCTTCTGCAACTGGGTCAGAGCCGGTTCGATCGCCGATCTCCACTGCTCCGCGCCGATCGGCGGCAGACCCCCGGGCCGGGTGACCTCCATGACGGTCTCTTCGTACGACCGCAGGCGGACGAAGGTCTGGCTCCGCTCCAGGCGGTCGAAGGCGGCACGGTCGGCGTCGGGCAGCGCCTGCACGGCCTCGCTCTGGTGGAATCGCTGCGCACCGACGATCTGGGAGAAGCGGGCGCGTTCCGGCGCCGTCAGCCGTCCCGACGACAGGGCGCCGGCGAGCAGGGCGTCCTCCTCCGAGAGCAGTTCCCGCGCCTGGCTCAGCTCGATGAGCGCCCGCGTGTCCTCGGCGACGCCCTCGTCGTCCAGAGTGGCCAGGGCGTCGTACGTGCGGTAGACGGAGTCGATGACCGTGGTGTAGCTGTCGAACGACTTGACGCGGTCCATCTGCCCGCCGTCGGCGAGACCGCGGCTCTTGCGCAGGCCGTCCAGCTGGCGGATCATGTCGTCGATGCGCCGCTGGAGCACCTCGTCCGCGGCGAACTGCACGTCACCGCCTTTGGCGAGGCGGCGGAAGTCGGCGGCCGCGGCGTCGGTGCGCGCTCGCTGGGCCGTCAGGGCGGCACGGTTGGTGGACGACGACTGGGCCAGGATCACAGCGGTGAGCCGCCGCTCCTGCTGCAACTCCACCAGGAGCGTTTCGCTGGGCTGGGCCACCCCTTTGTCGTAGACCGCGACCCAGACGAGGTTCAGACCCTCCCGTAGCGTCACCCACGCGGCGAACGCCCACAGCGCGGCAAGGGACACCAGCAATGCCGTCACCTTGGTCCGCACCCTGGAATTGCGGAAGCGCATGAGACCACCTTGCGAAATCGGCGATACGCGAGGTTTTCGCGACGATTAACACGCGCACGACGTCATGGGTCGCAAGAGCTGCTCACCCCACACCCGCGCAATATCCCGGCCACCTTAGCAAAGGGGCCGAAAAGCCCTCAAGTCGGAAATATAGTGGCGAAAATGTCCACTTTTCCGAATTAGGCGGATTTCCCGTGACGAGATCATACTTGACTGATGGGCCTCACACCAAGTGATCGGGACTGTGCGAGGTGGATCGCGGCGAGGACGGCCGCGCGGACGACCGCCAGCGGCCGGTAGAGGTCCTTGTCGTGCCACAGCGGCGGCCCTTCGGCGACGTCCGCGACCCGAAGCAGGTAGGCGTATCCGCGCGCCGCCGCGTCCCGTACGCGTTCCTCGCCTCCGGCGAACAGCAGGAGCTGCAGGGCGTAGGCCGTCTCCTCCGCCGTGCCTGTCCACCGGCCCCACGATCCGTCCTCGCTCTGGGTGTCCAGCACCCATTCCACCGCGGCACGCACCGCCGGCACCGCGACGGGACCGCCGAACTCGTGCAGCGCGAGGGAGCAGGACACGGTCGCGTAGTAGGGCGAAGCATGCCAGCGGTCGTCCCAGCTTCCGTCCTCCCGCTGCCGCTCGAGTAGCCAGCCCCTCAGCTTGCCGATCGCGGGGGCGTACCGCGCCGCCTCGGCCGGCCGTACCGCGGCGTACTGGCCGAAGGCGTCGAGCACGTGAGCGTTCACACTGACGGAGGAGCCCTCCTCCCCCTGCCAGGTGCAGAAATGGGTCGGCGTCTCGAAGGCCCACAGGCTGTCCGGCCTGCGCGGCACGCCGAGCAGGGCCAGCGCGTACAACGCGACGGACGTGGTGTCGGCGTCGGGCGGCAGACCCGCTCCCGCGGGGGTGCCCGCGGGTCCGATGGCCGCCCTCAAGTCCGCCAGCATCTCGGGAGGGACCTCGAACGGAATCCCTGCGCGGGCCAGCCAGCTCAGCACCCACCCGCGTTCGAACACGGTGATCGGCAGGCCCACCGGCACCGGACCGCCGTGCCTGCGCACGATGGCCTCCAGATGCCAGCGGACGGGATGCCCCGGCTCGCTCGGCCCTCTGTCCCCCAGCCACGCCGCGCTCGCCGCCGGCGAGGCGCCGATCGTGCCGATATCGGTCACGTGGGCCACGGCCGCCCCGTTGGCCGCGTCGCCGGCGATCTCCAGCGCATGCAGGAGTTTCTGCGGGATCTCCGCCTCCGACGCCACCCAGGCGCGCACCGCCTCCAGCGGAGCGGCGCTCATTCCCACGGGCAGCGTCAGGGGGACGCTCATCCCGTTCTCCTCGAGGTGCTCGTTGATGAGCATGACCAGGGACGGGACGATCAGTTCGATGGCCGGCATGTCGGGCAGCGACAGCCCCGCTCCGCTGAGGCATCTCGACAGGAGTCGCAGCCCGCGCGCCGCCGCCTCCCGCAAGGTCTCCACACCGACGCCGGTGTCGTCGCCCCGGCGCAGCACCGACAGGAGCGCCTCGGTCGCACTGAGGCTGGGCACCAGCCCGTAGCCCTCCGGGGCTCCCCAGCCGCCGTCGCTCCGCTGGGTGTCGATCAGCCACCGCACCCGCTCGCCATGCCCGGTGAGCCAGGGAGCCAGTGTCACCAGACGGCCGGTCTCGTAGACCGACGGGGACACCTGCCCCCAGGGCATGGACATCAGTCCGAGCACCAGCTCCTGGGCCGCACGGCCTGCGTCGGCCGCCACCTTCAGGGCAATGTCGTTCGTGCTCACAGTTCGCCCCAGTAGTCCGCGAGCCCGTAGAAGCCCGTGCTGTAACCGATCTGTCGTTCGAGGTAGGCCGACTCGTCCGGGCGGATCGACCGCAGCGGCTCGAGCGCGGCGCGGCATTCGCCGGTGAGGGCCGCGACACGCGCGAGCACCTCGTCCCGGGACACGCCGAGCATGAGGGCGTTCAGATCCCCCCAGCCGACGTCGCGTTCGTACGTCGCGAGGTCGTTGAGCAGGCGCAGCACCTGCTGGACGACGCCGCTCGCCCGAAGCAGTTCGTCCAGGTGGGGGATGAGGAGCGGATCGCCGGAGTGGATCCAGTGCCCCAGGTTCACCAGGGTCGAGCCGAAGTTGTCGGCGTTGCCGAGATACTCCTCGAACGTCGGCAGCGCGGCCTCGCCGCCCTGCTTCCACTGCCACTCCCGGGCCATGGCGCCGAGCATGCGTTCGAGTTCGGCGCGCCAGGCCGTGTGGAGGCTCGGGAAGAGCGGGGACGCGGCGAGGTCGTCGCGGATGGCGGCGAGAAACCGGGTGAGCGGCGTATGCGAGACGGGCTCCCTGGCGTACGCCACCGCGAGGCAGCCGCGTACGATCTCGTCGATCTCTTCCTGCGAGGTGGCCTCGTGGTCGATCAGCCAGTCGACCGCGAAGATCCACAAGGACGTGCGATTGGCGATCCTGAGCTGCTCCGCGGTCGCCCAAGGCGAGCCGAACGCGTTGGCGAGAGACACCGTGGCGAAAAGCGTCGCGTCGAACGGCTTGGCGGCGAACAGCTCGGGGAAGTTCCGCGCGCATTCCTGCAGGTCTCGCTGACAGCGCGCCGCGAGGGCGCCGGTCCTGCCACTTGCGGCCGCCGCCGTCAGGTGCGCGGCTTCGCGGCTTCGTGCCAAGGTCATGCCGCGGCGCCCCCGCCGACGGGAACCAGGCGCACCTCGACGAGCTCCTTCGGGCGCAGCGACGCGGCCGGGAACGGCGTGAGCGGACGGGGAGCGCGCACCTCCGGGCGGAAGCGGGCAAGGATGCCCGCCACCATCAGCGGCGCCTCCGCGAAGAAGAGGTGCTGGCCGATGCAGATGTGCGGGCCCCCGCCGAACGGGAAGTGGGCGTACCGGTGCCGGCGTTCCTGGTCGCCGCCCTCGGCGAACCGCTCCGGGTCGAACTCCTCAGGACGGTCCCAGAACTCTTCAAGGCGATGGGTGGCGAAGGGGCTGATCAACAGCGTGGAACCGGCCTCGATCGGCACATCACCGAGCCGGCTTGGTTTCGCCGCCCGCCGAGGCAGGATCCAGCCCGGCGGGTACAGTCGCAGCAGCTCGTTGAACACCGCCTTCATGTACGTGAGCCGGGGCAGGCACTCCGCGTCCACCGGCCCGCGTCCGACCACGGTCTCCACTTCCTCGTACAGCCGGGCCGCGACCTTTGGATGGTCATCGAGGATCGGCCACAGCCAGGTCAGCGCCACCGCCGTCGTCTCCACCGACGCACCGTAGATGCTGACGAGGTCGTCCCTGATCCGCCGTTCCGCCGTCGTGGCCTCCTCGTCGCGGCGGGCGCGGGCTAACGCCGAGATGATGTCGTTGCCGTCCCCCGGCTCCCTGATCGCGTTCCTGACCAGCGGCATCACGACCTCGTCGATCGTCTTCACCGCTCGCATGAAGGCCCGGTCTCCCGGCAGCGGGATCCAGTCCGGCGCGAACGGCAGCAGCAGCCGGGAGGCGAACGAGGTCGCGGCGACCCCGTAGGCGGGGCCAAGCCGCTCGGCGTCCGCGACTGAGATCTTGCTGCCGAACAGGACGCGGATGACGGTCTTGCTCACGAGGCGGCTCATCTCCTCGTAGATGTCGATCCACCGCCCCGCCCGCGCGTACGGCTCCCACGCCGTGATGCCCTCGTCGATCGTCTCGGCCATGTCCCGGGTCAGGCTCGCGACGTATCTGGCGGTGAAGAGAGGCTGCATGATCCGTCGGGCGGACTCCCAGTCGGGGCCGTCGCTGATGATGCTTCTGCCGGCGAGCCGTTCCACCGGCTTCCACAACATCCCCTCGCGCGGATGATTCTCCCAGTCACGGCGCAGAACGTGCTGGACATGGTCCGGGTGGCTCACCAGGTAGGGACGGAACGGCCCGAGGCCTAATCGGACGACCTGACCGCGAGCCTGCCTCGCGAAACCGCCGAGCGCGTTCACCGGATCGCGGAGCAGCGGACGAAGGGTGCGGCGTAGCGGCAGGGCGGGCGGCCTTGCGATCCGATGGATGTTGAGCGCCTCGGAGCTCACGGCCGTCACCCTCTCGCGGTACGCGTGTGTCCGGACGCCCCTCGCCTGGGCCTCGTCCGGCGATCACACCGAACATCACTCGCGGAGTATCACATGATCCGGTCGAAATGATCAAGATTCCTGCCTAGTGATACTTTTGTAGTCGTTAGTCACCAGTTGAGACATCAGTGGCGTTTGGTTCCTGCCGCAGGTGGGCCGCCACACCGCGAGGAGCGAAACAAAAAAGGCCGGGCCTTGCGGCCCGGCCTCTCACGACGCGTCGTCAGGCGTGGCTGGTCACCAGCAGCGCGATGCCCACAAGGATGACGATGGGGATCAGCCACACCACGACCTCGCCGAGGAACTCCTTGTACATGGGGACCGAATCCTCTCGGTGACGTGCGGAAAGTGAATCCCGAGCAGCATATTCGCTCGTGCCGGGCGGTGGAACAGGGCACCGTCCCCGGGCGGCGTACGGCAGAGGCCGCTGTGCCGGGAGAGACCCCACGAGCCGGAGGCGACGCCCGCCGGCACCGGCGACACATCGGGTGAAACGTACATATATCCCCGCTGGTCACGGCTTCTGCCGCGCCCCGTCCCTGGGCCGGGCGACCGAGCGCTCCTTACCATCGCGCCGGACGGCACGAGGGAGAGACGCGATGTCGAAGACAAGTGCGGTGCTGGCGGCCCTGCTCGTGGTCCTCGGGCTGCTCGTCGCCCGGCCCGCCGAGGCGGCCGCGGTGCGGATCATGCCCCTGGGCGACTCGATCACCGGGTCGCCCGGCTGCTGGCGGGCCCTGTTGTGGAACAAGCTGCAGAACGGCGGCTTCACCAACATCGACATGGTCGGGACACTGCCCGCCCAGGGGTGCGGGGTGCCGTACGACGGTGACAACGAGGGCCACGGCGGCTTCCTCGTCACGAACGTCGCCGACCAGAACCAGCTCCCCGGCTGGCTCTCGGCGACCCGTCCCGACATCGTGATGATGCACTTCGGCACCAACGACGTGTGGAGCAACAGGCCCACCGACACGATCCTCGCGGCCTACAGCAAGCTCGTGGACCAGATGCGGGCGAGCAACCCGAACATGAAGATCCTGGTGGCCCAGATCATCCCGATGAACCCGAGCACCTGCCCCAAGTGCGCCCAGCGCGCCGTCGCCCTGAACAGCGCGATCCCGGGCTGGGCGGCCGCGAAGACCACCGCGGCCTCCCCGATCGTGGTCGTCGACCAGTGGACCGGGTTCAGCACGAGCACGGACACCTACGACGGCGTGCACCCCAACGACAGCGGCAACCAGAAGATGTCGGACAAGTGGTATCCCGCGCTGTCGGCGCTGCTCGGCGGCGCCCAGCCGTCCCCCAGCCCGAGCCCGAGTCGCAGCCCCAGCGCCAGTCCCAGCCCCTCGCCGACCCGGTCGCCCTCTCCGTCGCCGTCCCCCTCTCCGTCCCCCTCGCCCTCGTCCGGGCCCTCGGGCTGCAGCGCGACATACAAGGTCACCAACCAGTGGGGCGGCGGCTTCCAGGGCGAGGTCACGGTCAAGAACACCGGCGCCTCTTCCGTCAGCGGCTGGACCGTGACCTGGACCTTCGCCAACGGTCAGCAGGTCACCCAGGCGTGGGGCGGCAAGGCCGTGCAGAGCGGGGCGAGCGTGACCGTGCAGAACGAGAGCTGGAACGGCTCGCTCGGCGCCGGCGCGAGCACCACCTTCGGCTTCATCGCCTCCTGGAACGCCGCCAACCCGGCCCCCACGCCCGCCTGCGCGGCCGCCTGACCTCGATCGGACCGGGCCGGGCCGCCGCGCGGCGGCCCGGCCGGCAAGCACGCGTCCCCAGGTGCCCGATGCCCGATGTCCCCCGGCACCCGGACCGGCTCTGTCACCGATAGCCGGTGACGTCGGCGGGGCGGCCGGGGTCCTGGACCTCCACCATGTATCGCCAGCAGTCGGGACGGCTGCCGTCCACGTCGGTGAAGCCGTACACCTGGGCCAGCTGCCCGCTGGACAGCGACTGACCGTTCCAGCGGCTCACCTCCGGATCGGCGGCCAGGGCCGTCACCGCGCGTCCGACGAAGGCCGGGGTCTCGGAGATGGCGAAGTGCGGCACTGTGGCAAGCGCGTCGCGCCAGTTGGCCTCTGTCACGCCGAAGTGCTCCAGCATGAGCTCCGAGCGCAGCCAGCCCGGCGTGAGCGACACCGCGGTCGCGCCGTGCGGCGCCAGCTCCTTGGCCTGGGCGAACGCCATGCGGTTGACGGACGTCTTCGCGAGGTCGTAGAAGAACGAGACGCGATAGTTGGCCGCGTTGTACTCCGCCGTGCCGTCGGTGACCTCGACCACCAGACCGCCCGGCCTGCGGATCAGCAGCGGCAGCGCGTAATGGCTGGTGATGATGTGCGTGTCGATCGCCAGCCGCAGGATGCGCAGGCCGTCGTCGAGCGAGTGCTCCCAGAGCCGGTCGTTCCAGCTGAACAGCAGCTCGCCGCCCCAGATGTCGTTGACCAGCACGTCGAGCCCGCCCTGCTCGGCGTCGATCCGCTCCACGAGGGCTCGCACCTGCTCGCGGTCGAGGTGGTCCACCGGCACGGCGATCCCCCGCCCACCGGCGGCGGTCACCAGCTCCGCCGTCTCCTCGATCGTCTCCGGCCGGTTCATCTCGGAACGCCGCTCGCGGGTGCTGCGGCCGGTCACGTAGACCGTCGCCCCCGCCGCGCCCAGCTCGACCGCGATGCCGCGCCCCGCGCCCCGGGTCGCCCCGGCCACCAAGGCGACCTTCCCCTCCAGGCTGCTCGTCATGAGACGACATGCTGGCACCCGCCACCGACAAAAACACGTCCCGCGGCTTGGCCGCGATCCCTGGGGGCAGCACGTGCTTTCAGCTAGGGTGCTGATCGCAATCCCGGAGGAGGACGGCATGAGCGAATATGCGGCGACTTTTCAACTTATCGACACCGACGGGGACGGGCGGATCTCCGCCGAGGAACTCGTACGCCTGATGGAGGTGCTCGGCCGGCCGCTCACGCCGCAGGGGGCGCAGGGCGCGATCGACAGGGTCGACGCCGACCGCGACGGCCTTATCGACCTGGAGGAGTTCGGCGCCTGGCTGAGCAGCGCCGAGCAGCATTGAGCGGTCGTTGAACGGTAGTTGAGCGGTCGTTGAGCAGGCGGGCGTCGAGCGCGCGGGCGTTGAGCGGGCGCTGAAAGGCGACGACGAGTTCTGGGGCGCGGTGCCTGCGGGTGTCGCGAGGCTGCTGCGTCCCCGCGTCGGCGACGTCGCGGACCGGGTGATCGCCGAGATCCAGCGGCGAGTGCCCGAGTACGCCCGCCCGGAGGACGGGGTCTACATCAAGGTCCTGCGGCTGGCGGTCAACCAGGCGCTGCACGGATTCCTCGAACGCATCGAGAACCCGCGGGCGGCGTGGGACCCCGAGGTCTTCCGGACGATCGGCAGGGGCGAGGCCGCCGAGGGGCGCGGCCTCGAGCCCTTCCAGACCGCCATGCGGCTGGGCGCGCGGGTCGCGTGGCGGCGGCTCACCGAGCAGTCCGAACAGCTCGGCCTCGATCCGCGGACGCTGTACGACCTGGGCGAGGCCATCTTCGTCTACCTCGACCAGCTCGCCGACGCGGCCGCGGCCGGCTTCGCCGAGGCGCGGGCGCACGCGGCAGGAGAGATGGCGCGCCGCCGCCGGCGGCTGCTCGACCTGCTGCTCACCCGTCCCGCGGCCTCGCCGGAGGCGGTCGCCGACCTGGCCAGGGCGGCCGGCTGGCGGCTCCCCCGCATGGTCGCCGGGGTGGCCCTGGAGGAACGTAACGGCGGTTCTCCCCTGCCGGTGCTGCCGCCCGACGTGTTGACCGGGCTCGACCGCAACGTCCCGTGTCTCGTGGTGCCGGACCCCGGCGGCCCCGGGCGCGTGCAGGCGCTGGAGAACGCCCTGCGCGGCTGGCGGGCCGCCATCGGCCCCGCCGTGCCGCTCGCCGCCGTCGCGAACTCGCTCGGCTGGGCCAGGGAGGCCCTCGACCTCGGCACCCGCGGCATCCTGCCCCGGCGGAGGCTGCTGCGCTGCGCCGACCACATGGCCACACTGGTCGTCTTCAAGGACGAGGACCTCGTGGCCGCCCTGGCGGAGGTGCGTCTCGCGCCGCTCGCCCACCTTCGCCAGAACCAGCAGGACCGCCTGGCCGAGACCCTGCTCGCCTGGCTGCGTCACGGCCGGGGCGTCGCGGAGGTCGCCGCGGCGCTCCACGTCCACCCGCAGACCGTGCGCTACCGCCTGCGCCAGATCGAGCAGCTGTACGGCGAGGCGCTCGCCGACCCCGACGTCCGGTTCGAGCTGGAGATCGTCCTGCGCGCCCGTCAGGCCCGCCGGAAGCCGCCCGACGCCTAGGAAAACGCCTAGGAGAGGGTGCCGCCGCTGGTGCGCAGGCCCCGGGCCGTCCGCCGCTCGTGCAGGCCGAACCGGGCCTCCGGCTCCCGCGCGCCGTCGAGGATCTCCGCGACGTATCCGGCCAGAGCCGGGGCGTGCTTGAACCCGTGCCCGGACTCGCCGCCGAGCAGCCAGACGCCGTCGTCGATCTCGGCGACGATCCATTCGGCGTCCCTGGTCAGCGCGTACTGGCAGACCTGGCTGAACACCACCGGCGCGCCCACCAGCGAAGGGAACCGCCTGGCCAGGTAGGCGCGCGCCTGCTCCTCGGTGTGCCGCAGCACCCGCCTGCCGCCGCTCTCCGGGTCGTACGGCTCGCCCTCGGCGTCGCCGGTGACCTTCATCCCCATGCCGTCCAGGTCGCCGTGCCCGTACGCCGCCAGGTCGTAGTCGCAGAACGCGGGCAGCGGCGGCGTCGTCCAGTCCCTGGGCACCCCGAAGTGGAAGGTGTCCTGCCGCGTCACCTCGACGTGTCCCGCCTCATGCGGGAACAGCCGCGGCAGCCACGCGCCGCACGCCCACACCACGCGGTCCGCCGTCAGCACCTCGCCGTCCGCCACCACCCCGGCCCCCCGTCCGTACGGCACGGCCCGGGCGCGGACCTGCCGGACGCCGGCCGCGCCGGCCAGGCGCGCGGTCACCTGCGTCGCCCGCCGGGCCCGCAGCACGCCGGCGTTCGGCTCCCACAGCACGAAGGCGAGGTCGTCGCCGCGCAGGCCGGGGAACCGCCGCGCCGCCTCGGCCGGGTCGAGCAGCTCGCAGGGGATGTGCAGCCGCTCCAGCACCCGGGCGCTGCGCGCCTCCCAGCCGTCCGGGTCGCGGGCGAACCACATCAGCCCCGACTCGACGTACAGCTCCTCGCCGGTCCGCTGCTCCAGCTTGCGCCAGGCGTCGCGGGCCTGCCAGGCCCAGCGGGGATACCAGTCGTCGGAGCCGTGGGCGCAGCGCAGCAGGCGGGTCTCCCCCGCGCTGGCCTGACGGATGTGACCCGGCGCGTACTGCTCGACGAGCGTCACCGTCCAGCCCTCGTCGGCCAGCCTCAGCGCCAGCGACGTCCCCCAGATCCCCGCCCCCACGACGATCGCCGACTTCATCCACCGCTCCTTGATCGCGGACCGACACCTGCATCCGACGTAGGCTACGTCGGATGCGGGTTCCGCCTACAGACGCGTCGGTGCGGCGATAATCAGAGACATGATGGCGGCCGAATCGGCGCAGACGCTCGAACGGGGTTTACGGCTGTTACGGCTACTCGCGGACGCGAACCGGGGCCGCACGCCGACCGAGCTCGCCCAGGAGCTGGGCCTGAGCCGGCCGATCGTCTACCGGCTGCTGACGACCCTGCAGGCCGAGGGCTTCGCCCGGCGGGACGCGCACGGCCGCGTGCATCTGGGTTTCGGGGTGCTCGTGCTCGCCCAGGCCGTGCAGCCCCTGCTGCGGGCGGCGGCGCTGCCGGCGCTGCGCGCGCTCGCGGAGCAGGCCGGGGCGACCGCGCACCTGACCGTGGCCGAGGGCGACGAGGGCCTGGCGGTCGCGGTGGTCGAGCCGTCGTGGACGGACTTCCACGTCGCCTACCGGGAGGGCTCTCGCCATCCGCTGACGCGCGGCGCGGCCGGGCTGGCGCTGCTCGCGCTGCGCGAGGGCCGCACGGAGCCGGCGCTGCACACGAGCAGCGGACACCTCCAGGAGGGCGCCCAGGGCATCGCCGCGCCGGTTTCGGGCCTGCCGTGGCTGGACGCGTCCGTCGGCGTGGTCAGCTTCGCCGACCTCGACGCGGACAAGGTGGGCCCCCTGGTCCTGGAGGCCGCCTGCCGCCTCGCCTCCGCCCTGTCCGAGCCCCCGCGCTGACGGTCACCACTTCAGCAGCCGCGGCTCGGCGAACACCGTGTTGTCGACGATCACGTCGGCCCGCGCCAGCGGATCGGCCTCCGCGATGTAGAGGCGCTCGGCGGGCAGATAGCGGTGCAGGTGCAGCGCCTCGGCCTCCGACCCGGCCCAGTCCTGGTCGCGCTCGGCTCCGCGACGCACCGAGGTCTCCGCGGACACCTCCATCCAGACGCGCAGGTCCCAGTACGCGTCGATCTCGGGGCGGAACGCGAACACCCCGTCGACGATCGTGATCGCGCCGGGCGCGGCGGTCGTCCGCACCGACGAGTGGTCCACCTGGGTCAGCGGGTCGATGGAGCACAGCGCCACGTCCCCCGAGCCGCCCGGACCCGCCGGTTCGAGCAGCAGGGCGATCGCGGCGTCGTAGTCGTAGGCGTTGCGGTAGTACCCCTCGCCCGACTCCCGGTCGTACAGGTGCCGGTCACGCCACGGCCGCTTGAAGTCGTCGAGGCTCGCCCGCAGCACCGGGCGCCCCGCCCGGGCGAGGTGCTCGGCCAGCTCGTGGCCGAAGCTGGTCTTCCCCGCGGCCGTGAGCCCGTCCACGCCGACGCGCAGGCGGCCCGGGCCCAGAGCCAGCACGCGTTCCGCCACCCGCCGGACCAACGCCGTACGCGCGGGAGACCCGGGCGCCGGCGTCGGCTGCCGCCAGGTCGAGACGGACAGGTGGATCTCCGCGGTGCTCATGCCGCACAGCTTGACATTCCCGGCGGCATGGCGAATCGTCGTACATATATAGGACACTGACGTCCGATTAACGGACAAGCCTGGGAGGTGTCATGCCGTACTACCGCGTTGTCGGGGAGGTGCCGCGCAAGCGCCACGTGCAGTTCCGCGCGCCCGGCGGCGGGCTGTACAAGGAGGAGCTCATGGGAGAGGAGGGCTTCTCCTCCGACTCCTCGCTGCTCTACCACCGCCACGCGCCGACGGCCATCGTCAAGGCCGAGGCCGTGGACGCGGGAGCGCCCGGGCTGACCCCCAACATGCCGCTGTCCCCACGCCATTTCCGCACCCGGGATCTGACGCCCGACGGCGACCTGGTCTCCGGGCGCATGCTCCTCGCGGGCAACTCCGACGTCCGCATCTCGTACGCCGCGACGGACGTGCCCAGCGAGCTGTACCGCGACTCGATGGGCGACGAGTGCGTCTACATCGCGAGCGGCCGGGCCCGGTTCGAGTCCGCGTACGGCGCGCTCGACGTGGCCGAGGGCGACTACGTGGTGGTCCCGACGGGGACGATCCACCGGTGGGTGCCCGAGGGCCCGGTGACCGCGCTGGTGGTGGAGGCGGCCGGGCACATCAGGCCGCCGAAGCGCTACCTGTCCCAGTTCGGCCAGTTCCTGGAGCACGCGCCGTACTGCGAGCGCGACCTGCGCGCGCCGGCCGAGCCGCTGCTCGTGGACGGCGAGGAGGTCCCGGTCCTGGTCAGGACGCGGGGCGGGCTGACCAGGCTGACCTACGCCCACCATCCCTTCGACGTGGTGGGCTGGGACGGCTGCCTCTATCCGTACGCTTTCAACATCCAGGACTTCGAGCCGATCGTGAAGCGCACCCACGCGCCGCCGCCGGTCCACCAGACCTTCGAGGGCCCGGGCTTCGTCGTCTGCTCGTTCTGCCCCCGGCCGCTGGACTTCCACCCGGAGGCCGTGCCGATCCCGTACAACCACCACAACGTGGACTCCGACGAGTTCATGTTCTACGTGGGCGGCGACTACACGGCCAGGAAGGGGTCCGGCATCGACGTCGGCTCGATCTCGCTGCACCCGGCCGGCTTCACGCACGGTCCGCAGCCGGGCGCGGTGGAGGCGGCGGTCGAGGCCGTGCGCCGGGGACACACCGAGACGACCGAGATGGCCGTCATGATCGACACGTTCCGCCCGCTCGACCTCGGCCAGGCCGCCCTCGCGTGCGAGGACACCGACTACGCGTGGACGTGGGCGCGATGAGCTTCGGGCTCGACAACCTGCCGTACGGGGTGTTCTCCCGGCCCGGCGAGCCCCGCAGGGTCGGCGTCCGGGTCGGGGACCAGGTCCTCGACCTGGCGGCGGCCCTCGGCGGGGACGTCTACGCGGCGCCCAGCCTCAACCCGCTGCTGGCCCTGGGCCGTGCGGCCTGGCAGGAGACGCGGGCGCGGGCACGCGAGGCGGCGGCCACGGGCGACCACCTGATCCCGCTGGCGGAGGTGACCCTGCACCTGCCGGTCGAGGTGGCCGACTACGTGGACTTCTACGCCTCGCTTGAGCACGCGTCGAACCTCGGGCGGATCTTCCGCCCGGACGACGAGCCGCTGAAGCCGAACTGGCGGCACCTGCCCGTCGGCTACCACGGTCGGGCGGGCACCGTCGTCGTCTCGGGGACGCCGATCAGGCGGCCGTGCGGGCAGCGGCCGTCGTTCGGCCCCTCGCAGCGGCTCGACATCGAGGCGGAGGTCGGCTTCGTCGTCGGGACGCCGACGCGGCTCGGCGAGCGCGCCGGCGCGTTCGACGACCACGTGTTCGGGGTGACGCTCGTCAACGACTGGAGCGCGCGCGACATCCAGGCGTGGGAGTACGTCCCGCTCGGGCCGTTCCTTGGCAAGTCGTTCGCCACCTCGATGTCCGCGTGGATCACGCCCCTCGAAGCGCTGGAGCAGGCCAGGGTCGAGGGCCGGTCGCAGGAGCCCGAGCCGCCCGCCTACCTTCGCCGGCAGGCGCCCTGGGGGCTCGACCTCACCCTCCACGTCGAGCTGAACGGCGAGGCGGTCTCGACGCCGTCGTTCCGCGACATGTACTGGACGCCCGACCAGATGCTCGCCCACATGACCGTGAACGGCGCCTCGCTGCGCACGGGCGACCTGTTCGCGAGCGGGACGGTGTCGTCGGTCGGGCAGCCCGGCTCGCTCATCGAGCTGACCTGGAACGGCGCGGACCCGCTCAAGCTGCCCGGCGAGACCCGGACCTTCCTGGAGGACGGCGACACCGTCACGATCACCGCCTGGACCTCGCACGGGATCAGCCTCGGCGAGGTCTCGGGGAAGGTCCTTCCGGCGACTTAGCGTATTTCTGTCGTCACCCCTCGCTATCTTGGGTGCCCGTGAAGCCACGCACCCTGCCTCCCGCCGCCCGCGCCCTGCTCGCGGTGCTGCTCGTGGCCTGTCCCGCGCTCGCCGCGGGCTGCGCCGTACGCGTGCCGCCCGCGCCGCGCATCACGATGAGCCCGGCCTCCGGCGCGGCGGCGGTCCCGCCGGACGCGGGACTGGTCGTCAGGGCGGATGGCGGCAGGCTGACCAGCGTGCTGGCGTTCGCGGGACGCGACCCGGTGCCCGGCGCGTTCGATCCGGCCCACACGGTGTGGCGGTCGTCGTGGACGCTGCGTCCGGGCACCCAATATGTCGTCAACGCCGTCGCGACCGGGCCCCAGAGTGTCACCGCCCAGGTCGCGGGCCGGTTCCGCACGCTCACCCCGCGCCATGAGCTCGCCGTGGCCTCGGTCGTCCCGTCCGACGGGGAGACCGTCGGGGTCGGCATGCCGGTCATCGTGACGTTCACCGGTCCGGTCGAGGACCGCGCGGCGGTCGAGCGGGCGCTGGAGGTCCGGGGCCCGGCCGAGGGCGCCTGGCACTGGGCGAGCTCCACCCAGGTCGTCTACCGGCCGCGGAAGTGGTGGCCGGCCGGTGGCGAGGTGCGCGTCACCGCCCATCTCGCCGGCGTCCGCGCCGCCCCCGGCACGTACGGCTCCGCGGACCGGACCGTGGCCTTCACCGTGGGGCGGGCCATGGTCAGCACCGTCGACACCCGCACCCACCAGATGGTGGTGCGGCAGGACGGGAAGCCGGCCCAGCACATACCGATCAGTGCGGGCAGGGCGACCACCAGGGAATACACGACCACGAGCGGGATCCACCTGACGATGGACAAGGGCAACCCCGTCCGCATGGTCTCGCCGGGCCGCCGCAAGGGCGACCCCGGCTACTACGACAAGCTCATCGACTACGCCGTGCGGATCTCCAACAGCGGGGAGTACGTCCACGCGCTGGACAACGTGTGGGCGCAGGGCCGGGCGAACGTCAGCCACGGCTGCGTGAACGTCCGTCCCGACCAGGCACGGTGGTTCTACGACCACGCGCTGCGCGGCGATCCCGTCATCGTCACCGGCACCACACGCGAGCTGGAGTGGAACAACGGCTGGGGCTACTGGCAGCTCTCCTGGCCCCGATGGCTGGCCGGCAGCGCCCTCCGGCACGAGGGCGCCACGACCCCTTCCGCCGCCTCTTGACAGAGGTGGCCGCATTCAAGTCAGCGTTCTGCATTACGGTCGAGTCATGGCAGTAGCAATCGATCTGACCCTTTACTGCGAGAACGCGCGGCTCGTCGCCGAGTTCTGGAAGACGGCGCTCGGCTACGTCGACGAGATCCCGGCAGCCGGGCACGCGACCGGTGAGGAGTCGTTCGCGCTGCCGGCCGGCGGCGCGGAGGACGACGGCGCCTGCCTCCGCGACCCCGAGGGGGCCGGTCCCCGGCTCTCCATCTTCCGCGTCCCGGAGCGGAAGACGGCGGAGAACCGGCTCCACATCGACGTCCGCGTGCCGGGGGACGGCACGGCCGCCGACCGGTGGGAGCGGATCAGAGCGGAGGCCGCCCGGCTGGTGCGCGCCGGCGGCACGATTCTGGAGGCGTTCGACGACCACATCCTGATGGCCGACCCCGAGGACAACGAGTTCCGCGTCACCGCTTCCCCTGCGTGAGGCTCCGAGTCCCCTGGGTGAGGCCCGGCCTCTGGGACAACGCGACCTAACGCGTTAGGTTTGAGGAGGAACCCCACCCGAGCGGTGTTCGTTCATCGCTATGGAGGCGGCAATGGACCCGTGGATCATTTGGCTCATCCTGGCGGCGGCGCTGGGCGTGGCGGAGATCTTCACGCTGACCGCGTCATTGGGGCTGCTGTCCATCGCGGCGCTGCTCACGACCGCCGTCGCGGCCGTCGGGCTGCCGCCCGCGCTCCAGCTGGCCGTGTTCGTCATCGCCTCCGCCGCCGGCCTCGCCGGAGTGCGCCCGATCGCGCTCCGGCACATCAAGCAGCCGCCGCTGAAGCGCTTCGGGGTGTCCGCCCTCGTCGGCAAGTCCGCGTACGTGACCAAGGAGGTCACCGGCAGGGACGGCCGGGTGCAGATCGGCAGCGAGGAGTGGTCGGCCCGTGCCTACGACGAGACGCTCGTGATCCCACCGGGGGCCACGGTCGACGTCATAGAGATCGAGGGCGCCACCGCCCTCGTATATCCCCGGGAGTGAGCAATGGACGCTGCACTGATCGCCGGAATCGTCATCGCCTTCGTCGCGATCCTGACGGTGCTGCGAGCGGTCCGGATCGTGCCCCAGGCCAGAGCCGGCAACGTCGAGCGCCTGGGCAGGTACTACCGCACGCTGGGCCCTGGCCTGAACTTCGTCATCCCCTACATCGACCGGGTCCGCCCGCTGCTGGACCTGCGCGAGCAGGTGGTGTCGTTCAAGCCGCAGCCGGTCATCACCGAGGACAACCTCGTCGTGGACATCGACACGGTGCTGTATTTCCAGGTCACCGATCCCCGGGCGGCGGAGTACGAGATCGCGAACTTCATCCAGGGCGTCGAGCAGCTCACCGTGACGACGCTGCGCAACGTCGTCGGCGGCATGGATCTGGAGAAGACGCTCACCTCTCGTGACATGATCAACAGCCAGCTGCGCGGCGTGCTGGACGATGCCACCGGCAAGTGGGGCATCCGGGTCAACCGGGTCGAGATCAAGGCGATCGACCCGCCGAAGACCATCAAGGACGCCATGGAGAAGCAGATGCGCGCCGAGCGGGACAAGCGAGCGGCGATCCTCACCGCCGAAGGCCAGCGGCAGTCGCAGATCCTCACCGCCGAGGGCGACAAGCAGAGCGCGATCCTGCGCGCCGAGGGCGAGCGCACCTCCCAGATCCTCAAGGCCCAGGGTCAGTCGCAGGCGATCGACGAGGTGTTCCAGGCCGTGCACCGCAACGACCCCGACCCCAAGCTGCTCGCCTACCAGTACCTCCAGGTGCTGCCCCAGCTCGCCCAGGGCCAGGGCAACACGATGTGGGTGATCCCGAGTGAGGTCACCTCGGCGCTCAACACGTTGTCCAAGGCGTTCACCGAGTCGCTGCCCGCGAGCCGGGCCACCGTGACGGACGCCAGGGAGCACGAGCGGAGGACGGCGGGCAACGAGGCGGTCGCCGAGGCCGAGCGCGCCGCCGCCGAGGCAAAGGCGGCGGCCGAGGACAGCGAGCTGGGACCGCGCCAGATCGAGGCGGGCCGCCCCTCCCTCGGCACGGACGGCGTGCCCAACCCCGACCCGGCCCACGCCGTACGCCCGGACGAGCGGCCGTAGCTCCCGGACGGCTCGCCCCCTGCCCGGCCGCGGCTTCCCGGCCCCCGGGCGGGGCGCCGCCCCGGCTGTGCACGACCGGTCCGCAGCCCGGCGTCAGACCATGGCCAGGTAGGCGGCGAGCTCCTCGTTCGAGGACGTGGAGACTCCGACGTATCCGTCCGGGCGCACGAGGGTGTGCCGCTCGCCGCCGTACGGCTCGGCCGGCGCGTACGCGCGCACCTCGGGACCGCCGGGGACGTGCGGAGCGGGGTTGGGGGACAGCAGGGTGAAGTGCGGGCCCCGCAGCAGGTCGAACATGCGGGCCCGCGTCCCGCCCGCGAGCGTCAGCGGGCCGTCCGGCACCCGGTCGCCGCCGCGCCGGGCGAGCGAGCCGCCCCGATAGCTCAGCGAGAGCTGGTAGGTCTCCTCTCCGCGTTTGTAGGACTTCTTGCCGGCGAGATCCACGCTGAGGCCGAGCACCCGGGCGGCGACGGGCCTGCGCTCCTCCTCGTAGGTGTCCAGCAGCGCCTCCGGCGCTCCCGCGAGCACCCTGGCGAGCTTCCAGCCCAGGTTGTAGGCGTCCTGGACGCCGGTGTTCAGCCCCTGCCCGCCCGCCGGCGGGTGCACGTGGACGGCGTCCCCGGCCAGGAAGACCCGGCCGGACCGATAGCGGTCGGCGAGGCGGATGTTCACCCGATAGAGGGAGGACCACAGCAGCTCGGTCAGGCGCACCCCGCGCAGCATGGACCTCTCGGCGAGGATCCGCTGATACGCGGGCAACGTCTGCTCCGGCGCGGCCCCCGGCCTCAGCGAGGCGATCATCTGGAAGGTGTCGGCGCCGGCCATCGGGTAGAGCGCCACCATCCCCCTGCCCGGCCGCACCCAGACGTGGATGTGGTCCCGGTCGATCCCCTCGGCTCGTACGTCGCCGAGGGCCATCCGCTCCTCCTCGCGGGTCTCGCCGGTGAAGCCGATGCCGAGGGCCTTGCGCACCGGGCTCCTGCCGCCGTCCGCCGCGACCAGGTAACGCGCCCGCAGGCACTCTCCCGTGCCGAGCCCGGCGGTCACCCCGTCCGCGTCCTGCTCGAAGCCGGTCAACGCGCTGCCCTGCTCCACCTCCCCGCCCAGCTCGGCCAGGCGCTCGCGCAGCACCGCCTCGGTGCGCCACTGCGGATGCATCAGCACCGTCGGGTACGGCACGGCGTCCGTGGCCGCGGCGGACCTGTGCATGCGGGCCCGCCAGATCGGCACCGCGCCCATCCTGACCCGCAACGGCGGGTAGGGCGTCGCCGCGGCCAGGATCGGGCCGATCACCCCGAGGTCGTCGAAGACCTCCTGCGTACGCGGTTGCAGGCCCTTGCCCTTGGAGCCGGCCGCGGGCTCGGGCGCCTGGTCGACGATGCGGAAGGCGACGCCCCGGCGGGCCAGGTCCACCGCGAGGGTGAGCCCGGTGGGACCGGCCCCGGCGATCAGTACGTCCGTGTTCTCAGGCATGTCCCGACCGTGACAGGCCGCTCTGCCAAATCCCTGTCAGGCACCTGCCACGCCCTGCCGCCGCGTCGCCCCACCAAATTCCCGTGACGACTGTCGTCGCTGTAGGTGAGGAGGGAGTTGGCGGGTACCCGGTCAGGGGGACTACTGCTGCCGGACACATGGGGGAACGCTTTGACCGGGTGCGTGGACATCTCCGGGGAGGGTGAGCGGTTCCCCGCTGCTTCGCCGAGACGAGGTGCGCGCACCGGTGCCTGACCGGGTCAGCAGCGAGGTCCCCGCAGGTGGGACGCCCGGCAGGCAGGGGCAGCAGGTCGCCGACCCCCGCCGCTGGAAGGCGCTGACCGTCTGCCTGATCGCCGGTTTCGTCACCTGGCTGGACATCAGCATCGTCAACGTGGCGCTGCCCTCCATCCGCATCGCACTGAACGCCCCGCCGAGCGACCTGCAGTGGGTGGTGTCGGGATACGCGTTCGCCTTCGGGCTGCTGCTGGTGCCCGCCGGGCGATTCGGTGACACGCACGGCCGGCGCAACGTGTTCCTCTTCGGCGCGGCCCTGTTCACCCTGGCCAGCGCCGCAGCGGGAGCCGCCCCCGAATCGAGTTGGCTGATCGTGGCACGGGTCGCCCAGGGGGCGGCAGCCGGAGTGATCGCTCCGCAGGTCACCGGTCTGATCCAGCAGCTTTTCCAGGACGCGGAGCGCGGCCGGGCGTTCGGCCTGCTGGGTGCCACGATGAGCATCTCGACCGCGGTCGGCCCGCTGCTCGGCGGCCTGCTTATCCGGTTCAGCGGTGAGCGGGAGGGGTGGCGCCACGTCCTGCACGTCAGCATCCCCATCAGCCTCATCGCCATGATCTTGGCGTACCTGTACATCCCCGGGCGGCCGGCTGGGAAGCGGCGGCGGCGGGAAAGCATGGACCCTGTGGGAGTGCTGCTCCTGGCCGCCGGCGTCCTGCTGCTGATCCTTCCGCTCGTGGAGGGGCGCGCATGGCCGGGACCGAGCAAGTGGCTGCTGATACTGGCCGGGGCCGTCGTGCTCACCGGCTTCGTGGGCTGGGAGCGCTGGTACGGGAAGCGCCACGACCCGATAGTCGATCTCTCTTTGTTCCGCCGAGGCTCGTATGCCCTCGGAACCCTGCTCGCGCTGCTCTACTTCGGCGGATTCACCGCGATCTTCTTCATCATCACCCAGTATCTGCAGGAGGGCCTGCACTACTCCGCGCTGCGAGCGGGCTGGGTGAGCGCGGCGTTCGCGCTGGGATCGGCACTCAGCGCCGCGTTCGGCGGCCGGGTCGTCGTCCGGTTCGGCCGCCCGCTGGTCGTGTTCGGGCTGGTGCTGGTCACCCTCGGATTGGCCGCCACCGAACCCGCCATGCGGCTGGTTTCCGGCCAGAACGCGGCCTGGGCGGTCGCGGCGCCATTGTTCGTCGCCGGGGTGGGTAACGGGCTGATCGTCTCGCCCAACCAGACGCTGACCTTGTCGGCTGTGCCTGTCGCCGAGGCAGGGGTTGCCGCCGGCATGTTGCAGATGGGACAGCGCATCGGCGCCTCCATCGGTATCGCGGCGGTGGGCTCGGCTCACGGCATCTATGCGGCGTCGTTCCAGCAAGCACTGCTGGTCAACATCGTGTTCGTGCTGGCCGCCCTGGCCGCCGGGGTCGCCGACGTGTTCGTCGAGCGCCGCGCCGACCGGCAGCCCGGATGAAGCATTCGGGCAGGACGGCCCGTGGATAACCGGACGGACCATTGACCGGACAGGGCTTGTCCGCCTGTCCAACCGGACCATAGCGTCGTGAATATGTCGCCTCGTCGCTCGGTAGGCCGCCATGGACGCGCGTGCGGGTAGCCCCACGTCGAACGAACAGCCGGCGCTGATCGAGAGGGCACGGCGGATCTCGCTGCTGCTCGCCCGCATCGGCCTGGGCACCGTCTTCATCGCGAACGGGTGGGAGAAGTTCGCGATGTCCGGCATCGGCGGCACGGCGGCATTCTTCAAATCTCAGGGCGTGCCCTTCCCGTGGGTGTCGGCCCTGGGGATCGCGACCTTGGAGCTGGCCGGAGGCATCGCACTGGTGCTCGGGCTGCTGCTGCCGGTGGTCGGCACGCTGCTCACGCTCGACATGCTGGGAGCGATCGTCTTCGTTCACGGCAGCAAGGGCTTCTTCATCGCCGACGACGGCGTCGAGTTCGTCCTGGGTCTCGCGGCGGCCAGCCTCGCCATCGCCTTCAGCGGAGGAGGCGCCCTCGCCGCCGACAACCTGTGGCAGGGGCGCAGGGCGAAGGTCATGGAACACACGTCCCGATGACGCCCGTACGACGTGCCGAGGCTTGACGACGCTCGGGCTCACCGGCACCACCGCACGCCTACGGAAAGGAAGGCGACGTCGTGACCGAGCCCGTCTACCACAGGACCACGCCTGAGATCGCGAAGTGGCGCAGGCAACTCGCCCCGGACATTCACGAGGCGTTCGACGACTTCGGCCGTGCCGTGTTCGCCGACGGTGCGCTGCCGGAGAAGACGAAGCAGCTGATCGCGGTGGCGGTCGCGCACGTCACGCAGTGCCCGTACTGCATAGACGGGCACACCCGTCTGGCCCGTCGCAAGGGGGCCAGTCCGGAGGAGATCATGGAGGCGATCTGGGTGGCCGCGGAGATGCGCGCCGGCGGCGCCTACGCGCACTCCACCCTTGCCCTGCACGCGATGAGCGAAGCCGCGCCGGACAAGGGTGACTCCTCCGCCCGCTGAAGGGTCAGGAGGTGGCACGGGCGATGCGATCGGCGAAACGGGCGTAACGCGCCAGCTCGTCGCGTGTCGGTGCGACGATCAGCTCCCCGGCGACCTGTGCGATGCCGGCGCGCAACGCCTTGGCGGCTCTGCGGGCCCTGCGCCGCCCTCCGGCCCAGGCGAACACCCGGCACAGCGCGGCGATCACCACCCCCGCCAGCGCGCCGCCCAGCAGGAGCACCGTCGGCCACGGCGCGCGGCCGACCGTGGGGGTGGGAAGCCCGGGCAGCATGAGATAGTCCAGCGCGAAGCGCACGAGAAGCCAGAGCGCGCCGGCGACCATCGCGGCGACGGTCAGCCACTGCGCCGTCCCCGCCACACGCCACCACCGAGGGGCACCGGAGACACGGCCCGAAGTCGCCGCCGCGACCGTGCGGTCCAGGGCGTCCGTCAGCTCCTCCGACCGCGACCGCGCCGCGTGCCGTACGGCCGTCGCCCACGGCTCGGGCACCGTGGCCGAGGCGGCGGCCCCGACGTCGCGCAGGGCGGTGTCCACGGCCGAGACCTCCACGGCGGTGGCCGCGGGCAGCGAGGAACGGGCGCCCTTGGCCAGGTGGAGACGGCGCAGCGGGTCGGGCCGCAGCCTGCGCAGCCAGCGCGTCACCGGCCAGCCCGTCGCGGCGATCGAGCGGTGCCGATGCGACTTCGCGACCGCCTCGACCACGGCGGGCACCCCCGCCGCCCGGGCCAGCGCCCGCGTCAGCGCCCTGCTCACGGCGACCTCCGGCACCGCGACCTGTCCCGGCGCGGGCGGCGTGCCGGCCGCCTCCGGCTCCCGCGCGGCCGGCAGGGCGCCCGGAGGCTGCGCGTCCAGCGAGAGGGCGTCCGGGAGCTGCGCGTGCGGGGGCTGCGCGTGCGGGGGCTGCGCGTGTGGGGGCTGCGTGTCCGGGGAGAGGGCGTCCGGAGGCCGGGCGCCGGCCCATAGCGCGGCGGCGGCCGAGGCCACGTCGGCGGCGAGCCGGGACGACCAGGCGCGGCGGCGGGAGACCTGCCGGTCGAGCAGCGCCCGCAGCTCGGGGACGCCCTCGCCGGTGCGGGCGGAGACGCCGAGCACCGGCACCCCCTCGAGCCCGTCGGCCGCGAGCAGGCCGCGCAGGTCGTCGAGGCAGCGCTTGACCGACCGCTCCGGCAGCCGGTCGACCTGGTTGAGCACGACGACCATGACGTCGCGATGCCGGGCGAGCGGGCGCAGGTAGCGCTCGTGCACGGCCGCGTCGGCGTACTTCTGCGGGTCGAGGACCCAGACCAGCAGGTCGACCGCGGCGACCAGGCGGTCGACCTCCCTGCGGTGGGACAGCTCGATGGAGTCGTGGTCGGGCAGGTCGAGCAGGATCAGCCCCGACGCGTCGCCCTCGACCGTGTGACGCAGCGGGACGTCGAGCCAGTCGAGCAGCGGTCCCGAGCCGCCGGCGCCCCACAGGGCCGCCTGCGCCTTGGCCGTCGTCGGCCGGGTCACCCCCACCGTCGCCAGCTCGGTTCCCGAAAGGGTGTTGAACAGCGACGACTTGCCGCTCCCCGTCGCCCCGGCGAGGGCGACCGCGGTGTGCTCGACCGACAGGCCGCGCCGTACGCCGGCCCGGGCGACCACGGCGCGCGCGTGGTCCACGGCCTCCTGGCCGAGCCGGCCCTCCGCCAGGTCGCCGGCCTCCGCGAGCGCCTCCAGCCGGTCGTCCAGCGACACCTCCGTCTTCCTGCCCAGGAGCTTCACAGGAGGCCCCTCTCCTGCACGGCCTTGGCGGCCTCCCGCAGCCGGGCCGCCGTCTCCGGGGCCGGGCCCAGCCCCTCCACGAGGGAGATGAAGCGGGCGCGTTCCTCGTCGAGCAGCGCGCGGACGCGCCGCCGCAGGTCCTCGCGGGCCTCCTGGGTCAGCGTGCGCACGGCCTGGTCGCCGAAGACGGCTTCGAGCAGCTTCTGGCTGAGCACGCCGGTGCCACCGGCGATGCCCAGCTCGATGCCGGTGATCCCGCCGGTCGTGGAGAACACCGCCAGCATGATCAGCACGCCGAGGCTGTTCACGCCGAACGACGCCGCCCGGGCGAGCGTGCGCCGGTCGGCGCCCTCGGAGCGGACGAGGTCGAGCACGTGCCCCTGCCAGGCGCGTACGGCCGTGCCGGCCCGGCCGGGCAGGTCGGCGGACGCGCGGCCGAGCCGCCCGGAGACGGCGACGCCCGACTTCTCCAGCAGGTCGCGCCCGGCGGGAAGGGCCAGCCACGCCTCCACGGCCCGCTCCGCGGCGGCGTCGGCGGTGGCGCGGATCAGCGACTCCACCCCGCTTTCCAGCGCGATCCGCAGCTCCCTGTCCGGCGCGGGACGGCCCCGGAACGCGGCGACGAGGCGGTCGCGCAGCCAGCCGATGCGGGACTCCAGGGCCCGCATGAGGTCGCCGGTGCCGACGAAGTCCTGCCAGCGGGCCAGCACCTCGCCGCGCAGCAGCCTGCCGTCGCGCATCCCCTCGTCGAACGCCGACATCGCCACGTCGTACGCCCTGCCCGCGATGTCGCGCAGCTCGGCGATCCCCGCCCGCTGGCGCTCCACCCGGTCGGCCAAGTCGGGCACCCGGGTGCCGAGGCTGTCCAGTGCGCCGGTCAGGGTCCGCCGTACGACCTCGGCCCGCGCCTTGGCGTCCACGGTCAGATCGGCGAGCCAGGTCGCGATCGGCTGCACGACGTGGGCGGGCAGCCGGGCGCGCTCCGACGGCAGCTCCAGCTCGGGGACGGCGAACAGCGGTGTGCCGCCCAGGCCGTTCTCGTGCAGGAGCCGGGTCAGGTCGGCGGCCACGGGCTCGCGTGCCTCGGCCGGGACCCGCTGGAGGATCACCGCGAGCGCCGTGCTCCGCTCCCGGGCCAGGCGCAGAAAGCTCCACGGCACCTCGTCGGCGTACCGCGCGGCGGTCGTGACGAACAGCCAGAGGTCGGCCGCGGCGAGCAGCTGCGCGGCCAGTTCGCGGTTGGCCGTCACGACCGAGTCGATGTCGGGGGCGTCGAGCAGCGCCAGCCCTGGAGGCAGCGCGTCCACGGGGGCGATCCGCAGGGTGCCCGGCTCGCCGCGTCCCGCGCAGGCCGCCCCGCCCGTCACCCTGGCCAGCCCGGGCAGGACGGTGGCCGAGGTGAACCAGGCGACGTCGGCGGGGCTGCACACCAGGGTCGGCGCGAGCGTGGTGGGACGCAGCACCCCGGGCTCGGTCACGATCACACCGGCCAGCGAGTTGACCAGGGTGGACTTGCCCGCCCCCGTGGAGCCGCCGACCACGGCGAGCAGCGGCGCGTCGATGGCCGACAGGCGGGGCAGCAGGTAGTCGTCGAGCTGCCCGCGCAACTCTCCCAGGACGCGCCGGTCGGCCGCGGCGTCCCCGATTGCCAGGGGGAACAGGTCCTGATCGAGGTGACGCCGCAGGCTCTCCAGGGCGGCCCGCAGCCTGTCGTTCCCCGCCATACTTGCGACCTTCCCTGTGGAAGGCCGCCGAATCAACCGCTCCGGCTAGCTCCGGGTGGCTCCGGCCGATCTCGGGGTCAGCCGGTGGGCGCGGCTGTGGGCGTCGGGAGCAGCACCTTGCACTTGTCGTACGCCTTGGCCACCTTGGGGTCCGCCGTGGCCAGGCCGCGTACGCGCCCGTCGGCGGGCAGTTCGGCGCCGTTGTCCTTCATGCAGGTGCGGAACGCCTGCATGGCCTGGGGGTCGGCGCCGCGCCGGCCGCCGAACCCGCCCCGGCCGCCTTGCGGCATCAGGGAACGGCACGCCTCGAACGCCTTGCTCATGGCGGGGTCCATCGACCGGAACCCGCCGAATCCGCCGCTGGGCCGCCCGCTCGGCCAGGCGCTGGGCCTGCCGCTCGGCCGTCCGTCCGGCCCCCGGGAAGGACGCCCGGTGGGCAGCGTGACGCCGTTCTTGCGCAGGCACTCGGTGAACGCGGCCCGGGGGTCGGCGCTCGAACCACCGCCGGCGGCGGCCTGCGTGGTGGTCGTGGCGGCGGTGTCGTCACCGCCGCCGCAGCCGGTCACCGTGAGCGCCAGGGCCGCCGCGGCGACGGCGATGGACAGGTATCGCAAGGGGGATCACCCTAGCCTTTCGTCGGAGCCTCTTGTCGAGGGGTCTGTCTTCGAGGAGGGCACGCGGGGAGGCGGACGCGGAACACCGCGCCGCGGCCGGGCTCGCTGTCGGCCGTGATGGTGCCGCCGTGGGCATGCACGAGAGCGGCGGCGATGGACAGCCCGAGCCCCGTGCCGCCGGAGTGCGACCGGCTACGTGAGGGATCGGCGCGGTAGAACCTCTCGAAGACGCGCTCGGCGTCGCCGGGGCCCAGGCCGGGCCCGTCGTCGGCCACCTCGATCAGGACCTGCGATCCGGACACGATCCCCACACCGACGCGGAACGCGGTGCCCGCGGGGGTGTGCCTCAGGGCGTTGCCGACGAGGTTGCCGACGACCTGGCGCAGCCGCGCCTCGTCTCCGAGCACCCGCACCGGTTCGTCCGAGTCGTCCAGCCGCAGCAGGTCGATCTCCCGGTCCGGCGCGAGGGTCTGCGCGTCGAGCACCGCCCCCGCCGCGAGGCTGAGCACGTCGACCGGGCGGCGTTCGAGGGGGCGCTGCTGGTCGAGCCGGGCGAGCAGCAGCAGGTCGTCCACCAGCAGGCCCATGCGTACGGCCTGGTCCTCGATGCGGCGCAGCAGCAGGACGGGGTCCTGCGAATTCTGCTGCCGGTACAGCTCGGCGAAGCCGCGGATCGAGGTGAGCGGGGTGCGCAGTTCGTGGGAGGCGTCGGCCATGAACCGGCGCATCCGCTCCTGCGACGCCTCCCGCTCCCGGAAGGCCGTCTCGATCTGGGCGAGCATGCCGTTGATCGACCGGCCGAGACGGCCCATCTCCGTGCGCCGGTGCCGGAGCGGGACGCGCCGCGACAGGTCGCCCGCCGCGATCGCCTCCGCCGTCCGTTCGATCTCCCCCAGCGGGCGCAGGCTTCGCCGTACGAGCCAGTAGCAGGCGACCCCGAGCGCGACGAGCACCGCCAGGCCGACCCCGAGGACGATCACCGCCAACCGGGAGACCGTGCCGTCGATGTCGGCCAGGCTGATGGCCGCGACGCGGAAGCGGGTGCCGTCCTCCTCGCGTACGGCGATCGCCCGCCACAGCGCTCCCGAAGGGTCCTCGACCGTGAACAGCCACTGCCTGCGGTCCTGCCGGGGGGTGGGCAGCGCGGGCAGCGGGTCGGCGTTCGGCGGCTCCTGGACGGTGCGGACGACGGTGCCGTCCCGGTCGAGCAGGACGATGTAGAACGAGCCGAACTGCCGCGGCGGCCGGAACGCGTTGCCCATGACCTGGGGCGGAGGCAGTTCCGTCGGGCGCCGGCCGACGGCCGTGAGCTGCGCGTCGACCCGGTCCACCAGGTAGCCCCGCAGGAGCTGTACGGCGAAGCCGCCGGTGAGCGCGATCGCGAGAGTCACGAGCAGCAGCGTCCCCGCCACGAGCCGCAGCCACAGCGGGGTCCTCGCGGCCCGCCGCCGCAGCTCGCGGATGCTCAGCAGGCGCAGCACCTCGGCCACGCGCGGCAGCCGGGGCCACCGGCGGGCGCGCCCGGACTCACCGGCCTCCGCACTGTCCGCCGCTCCGGCTTTCGCGCCGGCCTCCGCACCGGCCTCCGCGCCGGCGTCGCCGGCCGGCCTACGGGCGTGGAGCAGGTCACTGACGCGGCGCACGGAGGACATAGCCCACGCCGCGGAGCGTGTGGATCAGTTTGGGCTCGGCGGTGTCGATCTTGCGCCGGAGATAGGAGACGTACGACTCGACCACGTTGTGGTCGCCGCCGAAGTCGTAGTGCCAGACGTGGTCGAGGATCTGCGCCTTCGACACCACCCGGCCCTGGTTGACCATGAAGTAGTGCAGCAGCTTGAACTCGGTGGGCGACAGCCGTACGGGGGCGCCCTCCCGCCAGACCTGGTGGGATTCCTCGTCGAGCTCCAGATCGCCGACGCGCAGCCGGGCGGGGGCGGCGTCGCCGCGTGTGCGCCGCAGCACGGCCCGGATCCGCGCGAGCAACTCCTCCAGGCTGAACGGCTTGGTGACGTAGTCGTCGCCGCAGCCGAGCCCGATGATCTTGTCCTCGTTCGCGTCTCTGGCGGTGAGGAACAGCACAGGGATCCGCCGCCCGGAGGCGTGGAGCCGGTCGGAGACGGCGAAGCCGTCCAGATCGGGCAGCATGACGTCGAGCACGATCAGGTCGGGGCGCACCTTGCCGGCGATCTGGACCGCGTCGCGGCCGGAGGACGCGGTGATCACCTCGAACCCGGCGTAGCGCAGGCTCGCCGACAGCAACTCCCTGATGTCGGGCTCGTCGTCGACGACCAGCAGACGGCCTTCCCCGATCACGACCCCGCCCTCCGGCCCATGGCCGCGCCCTCGGTGACGGACGTCGCCGCCACCTGGCCCTCCGCGTCGGCGGTCCCCGCGGCGGTGACGAAGCTGCCCGGCTTGAGGTCGGAGACCTTCCCCGAGCGGGTGACCCGCACCTTGGTGCCGCCCGAGGTCGTCACCGTGACCACGCCGCCGTTCACGGTCTGAACGTAGATCTTGTCGCCGTCGACCAGCTTGACCGTGCCGAAGGTCATGCCACCGGGCCCCGCTCCTGCCCCTGTGCCTGCCCCTGTGCCCGCTCCGCCACCGGCACGCCCGGCGCCACCGCCCGCGAAGCCTCCGGCCCCGCCCGCGCCCCGGGCGTACCCGCCGCCCGGTCCGCCGCCTCCCGCGGCCTGACCGGCGCCCGCGTACGCACCGGCGCCGGCCGCGCGGGACGGGAACCGGCCCGCCGTGGAGCCGCCCAGGAGCTTCTGCACCTGGATGCCGAGGAGCAGCCCGGCCACGAGCAGGACGCCTCCGGCCAGGGCCAGCGTCAGCTTCGACCCGCCCGCCCGGGCGGGACGCGCCCCCAGCACCTCCTGGAGGTCGTCGTCGTACGGCGAGGTCTCCAGAAGCTCCTCGGTGTCGCTCCTGCTCACATCCATCTCCCTTCCATGGGTCCGGCCATCACTCGAAGCGGAGGGCTTCGATCGGCCGCAGCCCGGCGGCACGGTTGGCGGGATAACTGCCGAAGAACAGGCCGATCGCGACCGAGACGCCGAGCGCCAGCACGATCGACGTGGGGACGATCACCGGCTGCACGCCCGCGATGGTGAACTGGGCGCCGACCACGGCGATCAGCACGCCCAGCAGGCCGCCGACGAGGCTGAGCATCGTCGCCTCGGCGAGGAACTGGCCGAGGATCGCGCCCTTGGGCGCGCCGATCGCCTTGCGGATGCCGATCTCCCTGGTCCGCTCGGTGACCGTGACGAGCATGATGTTGGTGATGCCGATGCCGCCGACGAGCAGGCTGATCGCGGCCACCGCGCCGAGCAGGACCGTGAACGTCCCGGTCGCCGCGCTGACCGTCTCCTGCAGGGTCGCCTGGTTGAGGATGCGATAGTCGGCGCTCGCCGAGCCGGTGATGCCGTGCCGCTGGTTGAGCACCTCGGTGACCTCGGTCTGCGCGGCGTCCACCGCCTCGGCGCTCTTGGCCTGGACGAGGATCTGTCCCAGCGGCCCGAATCCGGTCAGGCTCTGCTGCACGGCGGGCAGCGGGGCGATCGCCACGTCGTCGGCGTCCTGGAATCCGGACGAACCGGCCTCCTTGAGCACTCCCACGACGGTGAACGGCACGCCCGACACGGTGATCTGCTTGCCGAGGGGATCGACCGTGCCGAACAGGTCGTCGGCCACCGTCTGCCCGATCACCACGACCTTGCGCGCGGCGAGCACGTCGTCGTTGTAGAAGTACGCGCCCTTGGCCACCGGCTTGTTGGACGCCTCGAAGTAGCTCGGGTAGGCGCCCACGAGCTGGCTGATCGCGTGGCTCGCCCCCTCGTACGTCGCGGTCTGGGACTGGGCCGTCACGACGGGCGTGACGCTCTTGACCGAGGGGGCGTTCACCGGGTCGGCCAGCGCACGCGCGTCCTCGACGGTCAGGTTCTTCGCCTGGGTGCGCGGGCCGCTGTTCTGCCGTCCGGCCTGGCCGCCGCCTCCCCCGCCGAAGGCGCGGGCGAACCCGCCGCCGGGGCCGCCCCCGCCACCCGAGGTGGAGGGCGTGATGGTCAGCGAGTTGGCCCCGAGCCTCTGGATGTTCTGCTGGATCTGCCGGGAGGACCCCTCGCCGATGGCGACCAGCAGGATCACCGCGGCGACGCCGATCAGGATGCCGAGCATGGTGAGCGCGCTGCGCATCTTGTTGGCGGACAGGCCGCGCAGGGCGAACCTCAGCACCTCCACCGCGTTCACGAGGCCACCCCCGCGAGCCGCGGAGGCAGCCCGCCGACCGGCGTGGTGCGCACGTCCTCCACGATCCGGCCGTCCATGAGGCGGACGACCCGTTTGGCGTGCGCGGCGACCTCCTCCTCGTGCGTGATGACGACCAGGGTCCGGCCGCTCGCACTGAGGCGGTCGAAGATGTTCATGACGTCCTCGCTGGACTTGCTGTCGAGAGCGCCCGTGGGCTCGTCGGCCAGCAGCAGGGTCGGCGCGGTGACGAGCGCGCGGGCCACCGCCACCCGCTGCTGCTGGCCTCCGGACAGCTCGTTGGGCTGGTGGTGGACGCGGTCGGCGAGCCCGACCCGGTCGAGCGCGGCCAGCGCCCTGCGGCGCCGCTCCGCGGCCTTGACCCCGCCGTACGCCAGGGGAAGCTCGACGTTGGTGAGCGCGCTCATCCGGGGGATGAGGTTGAAGGACTGGAAGACGAAGCCGAGTTTGCGGTTGCGGACGATCGCGAGCCGCCGTTCGTCGAGCCCGCCGACGTCGGTGCCGTCGAGGTGGTAGGTCCCGCCGGACGGGACGTCGAGGCAGCCGATGATGTTCATCAGCGTGGACTTGCCGGAGCCGGAAGCGCCCATGATCGCCACGTAGTCGCCGCGCTCCACCCTGAGCGACACGCCGCGCAGCGCGCGCACCGCGGTCTCGCCCTCGCCGTACACCTTGGTGACGTGGTCCAGATCGAGCACAGGGGGGTCGAACACAGGGAGGCCATGAGCAGCGGGGCCGGGAACAGCGCGGCCGGGCACCGGCGGCGGGCCGGCCCTCATCGGCTGCCTCCGCGGCCGCCGCCACCACCGCCACCGCCGCCGCCGAAGCCGCGGCCGAACCCGCCTCCGCCGCCGGGGAACTGGATGCCGCCGCCTTCGCCGGTCGTCGACGCCTGTGGCCGCACCACCTGGTCGCCCTCCTGGAGTCCCGACTTGATCTCGGTGGTGGTGTCGCCCTTCAGGCCGACCTCCACCCGCTTCACGACCTGCCTGCCGTTCTCCAGCACGGTCACCGTGGTCTGGCCGCCCGCCGTCGTGACCGCCGAGGAGGCCACCGTGAGCACGTCGTCGGCCTTGCCCACGGCCACCTGGGCCGTGGCCGTCTGCCCGAGCCGTACGGTGGACGGCACGTCGGTCAGCGAGATCGTCACGGCGTACTGGACGACGTTGTTGTTCGTCTGCGGCTGCGGGTCGACCACCGTCACCTTGCCGGCGGCGGTGACCCCGGGGAGAGCGTCGAAGGACACGGTCGCCGCCTGGCCGACCTTGATCCTGCCGACGTCGGCCTCGGTGAAGTTCCCCACGATCCGCAGGTGGGCGGGGTCGGCGATCTCGATGAAGCCGCTGGACTTGCCGGTGCCGCCGGAGGCCGCGGAGCCGCTCTGCGACTGCCCCTGGCCGCCCTGGGAGGACCCGCCGGATCCGCCGGACGCGCCCGAGGAGCCGCCCACGGCTCCGTTGACCGCCGTAACGACCGCGGCGAAGGGCGCCTTGATCACCGTGCCCGCCAGCGCCCGCTTGGCCGATCGGTAGGCGTTCCTCGCGTTGATGTACTGCGAGTAGCCCGAGGCGGTCGAGGTGTCCGCCTCCTCGGCGGCGTCCAGGCTCGCCTGGGCCGCCTCCAGGCTCTCCCTGGCGGCCGTGTCGTCGATGCGCGCGAGCACCTGACCCTTCTTGACCTTGTCGCCGCTCTCGACCAGGACGGACTCGACGGTGCCGTTCGCGGCGAAATCGAGGGCGCGCGTCCTGGCGCTCTCGACGGAACCGGAGGCCGATACCGAGGCGAGCACGGTCCCGCGGGTCACCCGGGTCGTCAGCGGCGCGGCGCCGTCCCGGGAGGAGTCGCCTCCCACGGACGCCCAGGCCGCCGCGATCCCGCCGAGCAGCAGTACCACCAGGACACCGTTGATGATCAGTGTCCTGCGCTTCGTCGACAGCTTCACGACGTCGAACCATGGCAAACCCCGCTTCGGGCAACCTAGGCCGATGCTGAGGGTTTGCTGACAGTCCTCGTCAGGACCCGCATTTACAGACAACTCTCAGGTACGGCCAAGCCACCGGTCACGTGACGTCAGCAGGATGTCCGCCATGAGACCGAGCACTCCCCTCAGCGTCGGAGGGCTCGCGCTGGCGGGGATCGTCATCGCGAGCGTCGCCGTGATCTCCGCCACCGGCGGCGACACCTCCGTGGCCGACCGGATAGCGCTCGCCTCGGTCAAGCGGGGCACGGTCGAGTCGTACGTCTCGGCCGCCGGCAACACGATCGACACCGGAGTGCGCGATCTCGCGTTCGGAGCGGAGGGCACGGTCGAGAAGGTCTACGTCAAGGTGGGCCAGAAGGTCCGCCGCGGCAAGGTCCTCGCCCGGATCGACGACACCATCGCCACGGAGAACTACGAGGCCGCGAAGGCCGCCCTCGCCGCCGCCAAAGAGACCCTCGACGACGTCCAGAACGGCACCGCCGCCGGGAGCGGAGCCGCGGCCCCGAGCGCGGGTGGCTCCGGAGCCCGCACCTCAGGCGGGTCAGGCGGCTCAGGCGCGGGCGCGTCCACCGGCGGCGGGGCCCGGAACCCCGGCGGCGCGACGGGCGCGGGGGCGGGAAACGCGAATGGGGCCAGGGGCGGCTCCGGAGCGGGGAACGCCGGTGGAACCGGCTCGGGCCACGCGGGCGGCTCAGGCGGCGGAACCGGCTCGGGCCACGTGGGCGGGATTGGCGGCGGCGGCCCTGTCTCGTGCCCGACCCCCTCCGTCCGGCCTTCCGGACAGGGGTCCACGCGCCCCTCCTCGCAGCCCTCGTCGCGGCCTTCCCCGACCGCCCGGCCTTCGAATTGGCCGGCGGACGCCGCGGTGAACAAGGGTGCGAGCGCGGCGAGCATCGCGCTCGTGGCGTACCGGGGTGGTGCCCACAGCGGCCCCACGCCGCAGCCCAGTCCGGCCCCGACGGCCACGGCACGCCCGCACCCGCATCTACATCCGCATCCGTCCAAGACACACCGTCCGGCCCCCACGGACGGCGCGAGCGCGCCGAACCCCGAGGTGAGCGTCTCGATCCCGCCCTCGCCACCGGCGCCGCAGCCGTCCGCCACGCCGAGCCCCTCCTCCAGCGGTTCCTCCGCCTGCGCACCCGGCCAGGGCGGTCAGGGACAGAACCAGGGACAGAACTCGCAGGGACAGCCCGGGCAGGGGCAGGGCGGCGGCACGCAGGGACGTGCAGGGTTCGGCGGCGCGCAAGGACGTGCGGGCTTCGGTGGCCAGGCGGGTCAGGGCGCTCAGGGCCGCCAGGGGGGCGGCGCCCGGCTCACCGAGGCACAGGCCGAGGCACAGGTCAGCCAGGCGACGACCGAACTGGCCGAGGCCAAGGAGGCGCTCGACGGTGTGAGGATCAAGGCTCCGGCGGACGGCACGATCCTGTCCGTCGCGGGGACCGCCGGCTCCCGTTACACGTCGGGCACGTTCATCACCCTCGGCGACCTCGACGACCTGCAGGTGCAGGCGATGTTCACCGAGTCGGACATCCGCTTCCTCAAGGTCGGTCAGGCGGCCACCGTGACGCTGCCCGCACAACCGGGGCAGGAGTATCCGGGAACGGTCGCGCACATCGACCCGACCGCGACCACCAGCAACCGCCTGGTGCGTTACGGCGTGACGATCGTCCTGAACAAACGCCCCGCCCGGCTGCTGCTGGGCCAGAGCGCCACCGTGCGGGTGACGACCGGCGAGGCGGCCGGCGCGCTCTACGTTCCCTCCCAGGCCGTACGCGCCCAGGGCGACGGCACGGCCGTGGTCACGGTGGCCGACGGGGGGACCCAGTCCCGGCGGACGGTCCAGGTCGGCGTACGCGGCGACAGTTACGTGGAGATCACCGGCGGCCTCTCGGAAGGCGACCAGGTCGTGTTGCCCGGCGCCTCCACCGCCTTCCCCGACGAAGGCTTCCCCGCCGCCCGCTGAAAGTGAGGGTTCGAAGTGGCGCTGCCTAGAGTGTGGTCGTCTTCCACATCGGCACGCAGCGACATGAGCCGATATCGCGACGAACATAGGATCCCAAAGTGGAGCCGGAACACGGTAAACGCATTCCCGTAGCTCTCAGCGCATCCACGATGTTCCCGGCGGCCACCTCGTTGAGCTTGCCGTTGAAACATGCACGGGCCAGGAGCCAGATAGTGCCGTGGACCTCCAACCCGTGGGCCCTGCCTACCGCGACGGCTTCACGGTCGTCGGTGATGGCGACGCCCTGAAACAGGTCCGCCGCCGCGAACACACTGGCCTCCCCCCAGTCGCGTTCCGAACAGCCGATGCGCTGCGTCCATTTCGCGAAGCACCTGATCTCATCGATCGAATCGAGTCGCGCCAGGCCGAGCCAATCCGTGTCCAGCACCGTCCTCAGCAGGGGGTGCTCCTGCACCCCGGCGCGTAGTTCCTCCCTTACCACCTGAGTGGTCAGAGAGGTGTCGTCCGTCAGAAGGTCACGTAGCACGTCCAGGCGTTCCGCGCGGGCGAAGTGGTTGAGGCACATGGCATCGAACACGAAGACGCATGCCGACTCAGCGCTGCTCAAAGCTCGATATCCGCATCGTCTCGCAGCGGGAGGTCAGCCGGCACAATCTGGCCTCGCATGAGTTCGACGGCGCGGGACGCCGTGATGAGTGACCTCTTGTAGCACTCCACCACCGCATGGGCATAGCCGGGAGGCACCCGGACCGTTTCGAGATCGGGTTGTGGTGCCCAGCCGACCGCCTCCATCAGCTCCGCTCGCGTCGGATTCCTCCTGCGCATCTCTTTCGCGGCGCCACCGTCTACGGCTCCGGCCTCTACGGCCTGCCGGACCGTCAACGACCACGAGGTACGGAAACGCGCGGCGAGAATCACCAGGTCCTCTCGCCTCATCCTTTCGCCCGGACGACCGGTTGCGCGGAACGCCTCGACCGGGAGAAGAAGCTCCGCGGCGAAGGCGTCGATCATCGCCTCTCTGTCGTCGCGTGATAGGTGAACACCTATGTCCGTGGAGTACTCGTCGCCGAGAATGAGGTGCCCCAGCTCGTGGGCTGCAGTCGCGCGGCGGCGCCCAGGATCACCTCTCCTGCTCACGACCGCCACGGCAAGGTCGCCTTCGATCAGTGAAGCGCCCTCACCGGGCGCTTCGACCACCGCGACGAGTTGCCCCAGCCGCTCGCACACGCTCATGAGCGAGTCGATCGGCCCGGGTCCGAGGCCGAGGTGCTCCCTGACCCAGTGAGCCGCACGTCGAGCGCTCGGCCCGTCCTGAATCGCATCTGGATATCGCTCGGCTATCCGCGGGTGAAACATTCCCATGCCGATGAGCTGCCGAATATCGGCCAGCCAGGTGGTAAGAGCGACTTCCAGATGATAGGACTGCCGCGCCGCGTCGGTGAGGGTGTCGTCGGCCAGTTCGGTACGACGGGACACCACTTGCGGCGACGAGCTGAGGAAGTAGGTCAGAGGCACCTTGAACACCGAGGACAGCTTGGCGAGCTCAAGCGCGTCCACTCGACGCACTCCCCGTTCGATCTTGGCGATCATCGTCCGGTCGAGCCTCAGCGCCGCCGCCAACTGCTCCTGGGACATCTCCGCCGCCAAACGGCATTCGCGTACGCGCTCGCCAATATCCGCCCACTCCTCAGGCCCTCTCATGGTGCGATAATCGCACAGCGCCTCTCGTAAGGCGAGGTGACGAAGCTCATTCTAGGTAATCGTTATCTCAATTCACCTTTGTCCGCAGTGGCCGTTTCTCCAGGTCGCAGGCCTGCCTGACCAACTTCTGCAGGACCAGACGCCCTGGGCTTGAGGGCGAGGGGAAGGGGGCCGCGGAAGACGCCACCGGTAGGCGACGCCGTCGACCGTGATGAGCCGTGAACCCTTCCGGGGAATCGCCATGCGCACCTCCCGCCCCCCAAGCTCCACCGCCGAGGGCGCGTGCGTCAAACGGAAAACAGCGGTCAGGTGCGGGTTTCCGGGGCGAGGGGGAGGGTGACCCGGAAGGTGGCGCCGGCGCCGGGGGCCGTCTTCACGCCGACCTCGCCGCCGTGGGCCCGGACGAGGGACTCCACGATCGCGAGCCCGAGGCCGCTGCCGCCGGCCGGCCTCGTACGGGAGGGGTCGGCACGGTAGAACCGCTCGAAGACCCGGGCCGCCTGCTCGGGTGTGAGACCGGGCCCCTTGTCGGCCACCTCGATGAACGCCGCGCCGTCCAGGCTGCCGGCGCGCACGGTGATCGGCGTTCCCTCGGGCGTGTGGGTCGTGGCGTTGCTCATCAGGTTGCCCAGGACCTGCCTCAGCCGCACCTCGTCTCCCGAGACGATCAGCGCCACGTCCCCCTCGACCACCAGCGACACGTCGCGGTCGGGACAGAGGGTCCTGGCGTCGTGCACCGCGTCGGCCGCCAGGGCCAGCAGGTCCACGGGCTGCGTACGCAGCGGGCGCTGCTGGTCGAGCCGGGCGAGCAGCAGGAGGTCGTCCACCAGCAGGCCCATGCGGGCCGCCTCGCTCTCGATGCGCGACAGCAGGCGCGTGGCGTCGGCGTCCGGCACCTGCCGGTGGAACTCGGCGAAGCCCCTGATCGAGGTGAGCGGCGTACGCAGTTCGTGCGAGGCGTCGGCCACGAAGCGGCGCATGCGCGCCTCCGACTCCCTGGCCGCGGCCTCGGACGCCGCCCGGGCCTCGAACGCCGCCTCGATCTGGGCGAGCATGCCGTTCAGCGAACGGGCGAGCCGCCCGACTTCGGTGCGCGGGTCGCGGTCGGGGACCCGGCTGCCGAGGTTCCCCCGGGCGATGGCCTCCGCGGTCGCCTCGATTTCCGCCAGGGGCCGCAGGCTGCGCCGTACGATCACGACGCCGACGACGGCGAGCAGGACCATCAGGGCGCCGCCGACCAGCGCCTCGATGAGAGCGAGCCGGCCGGTGATCTGCCCGACCGAGGCCATGTCCACCGCGACGACGACCGTGCCGAAGCCCTCCACGGGCACCACCCGGGCCCGCCACTTTCCGTCACCCGACAGCGCCGGCACCGTCACGGGGGCGCGGGAGGTCACGGCGCCGGGCCCCGGCAGGGACTCCACGCTTACGCCCGCCTGCGCGAGCAACGTCCTGCCGGCGCCGTCGCGGATCTCGACCCGGCCCTCGGGCAGCACCCTGAGCTGCGGGAACGCCCCCGGGCCCCGGTCGAGCCGTCTTTCCGCCTCGTGTGCCAGCACGGCGACCTTCCAGTCGACCCGGGTGACCAGGTAGTCGCGCAGCACCGAGACGCTGCCCACGCCGATGACCGCGAGGGCGACCGCGACCAGCGCGAGCATGGCCGCGCTGAGCCGGATCCGCAGCGGCGTGCGCCCCGACACGGCTCAGGCGCCGCTGGGTGGTGTCCGCATGACGTAGCCGACGCCGCGCAGCGTGTGGATGAGCCGGGGGTGACGCCGGGAGTGGGCGTTGTCGAGCTTGCGGCGCAACACCGAGACGTACGACTCGACGATCCCGGCGTCGCCGCGGAAGTCGTAGTCCCACACGTGGTCGAGGATCTGGGCCTTGGACAGCACCCGGCCGGCGTTGCACATGAAATAACGCAGCAGCTTGAACTCCGTCGGCGACAGGGGTACGGCCCGGCCGCCGCGCCAGACCTCGTGGGACTCCTCGTCCAGTTCGATGTCGGCGAAGGTCAGCCGCGGCGGGGTGATCATCGGGTCTCCGGCGGTGCGGCGCAGCACGGCCCGGATCCGGGCGACGACCTCCTCGAGGCTGAACGGCTTGGTCACGTAGTCGTCGCCGCCGAGCGTCAGGCCCCGGATCTTGTCCTCGGTGGCGTCCCGCGCGGTGAGGAAGACCACAGGGGTGAGGGTTCCACCGCTGCGCAGCCTGCGCAGGATGTCGAACCCGTCCATGTCGGGCAGCATGACGTCGAGCACGATCAGGTCCGGCCGGTGCCGCTGAGCCGCGGCCACCGCTTCGCCGCCGTTGGATGCGGTGTGGACCTCGAATCCGGCATACCGCAGGCTGGCCGCGAGCAGCTCGAGGATGTTCGGCTCGTCCTCGACGATCAGCAGCCGGGCTTCGGGAGATTCAACGACCATGGCGGCAGCACTCTAGACCTAGAAAGTTAAGGGAACCGTTAAAGCGATGTGCCGCGCGATCGCCAGGCTGCTCGTCGCCGCAGGCGAGGGCGCGTTCCGCACCAGCACGATCCGCCCGCGGACGTCGATGACGAAGTCGTCGAGCAGCCTGCCGTCCCGCGCCACGGCCTGGGCCCGCACGCCGCCCTGGGCGCGTACGAGGTCGGCCGGGGCCAGCTCGGGCACATACCGCCGGGCGGCGGCCACGAAGGCCCGCTTGACCAGCGAGCCGTAGACCTCACGCAGGCCGGTGCGCCAGTGCTCGGCCGCCATGCGCCGGGCGCCCGGCCAGGCGACGATCCGCCGCAGGTCGCGCAGCGACGCCGACCGCCAGGAGTAGCCCTCCAGGGCGAGCGCGGGCACGGCGTTGGGCCCGACCAGCACCTCCCCGTCGATCCTGCGGGTCAGGTGAACGCCGAGGAAGGGGTAGCGGGGGTCGGGCACGGGATAGATGAGCCCTTTCACCAGGCCGCGTGCCGGGCCGGCGAGCCGGTAGTACTCACCGCGGAACGGGACGATCCGCACGTCGCCCCCGGCTCGCGCCAGGTCCGCCACGTGGTCGGTGCCGAGGCCGGCGCAGGAGACCAGCCGGTCGAAGGTGAGCCTCTCCGGCCCGGCCGCCACCGCCACGCCGTCGGTGGTCTGCCTGATCGCGCGCACGGGACGCGAGAGCCGTACGGACCCGCCGGCCTCGGCCAGGTCGGCGGCGAGGCGGCGCGCGACGGCGGAGAAGTCGGTGATCGCGGTGTGCGGTGAGTGGACGGCGGCGACCCCGACCGCGTGCGGCTCCACCTCCCGCAGGCCGATCGCGTCGAGCTCGGCGATGCCGGGCACGCCGTTCTCCCTGGCCCGCTCGGCGATGCGGCGCAGTCCGGGCAGTTCGGCCCGGGTGGAGGCCACGACGAGCTTGCCCGCCTCGTCGTACGGCAGGCCGTGCTCGGCGCAGTACTCGCGCAGCATGGCGGCGCCCTCCCGGCACAGGGTCGCCTTGAGCGAGCCGGGCTGGTAGTAGATCCCGGCGTGCACGACCCCGCTGTTGTGCCCGGTCTGGTGGGCGGCGATCCGGGACTCCTTCTCCAGGACGGTCACCTCGGCACCCGCCCGCGCCATCTGCCGGGCCACGGCCAGACCGAGGATCCCGGCGCCGACGATCCCGATCCTCATGTCCGCGTGGTTGTCGACAGCATGCCGGACATTGTCTCAGCCGGAGCCGCTCCACGGTGATCGAACCTGTGTTCGGTACGATGGCGGCGTGTACGTGCCACCCGGCTGGCCACCGGAGGTGCGCCCTCCTGGCAGCCCCGACTGGGAGGTCTCGGCCGTGTCGTGGCTGCTCGACGCGGTGCCCCCCGACTACCGCGCGTACGGCGTGCTGCGCCGGCACCCGCTCGCGCTCGCCCGGATGGCCCGCCAGCAGGTGGCGGCGTCGATCCAGGCGGCCAGGGAGGGATACCGGGGGGCGGCGGTGGACCTGAAGGAGCACCTGCCCCCGCACGCGATCGAGGCCGTCCTGGACGCCTACCGCCAGGAAGGCCCCCGGCTCGTACGGCTGGCCGAGTCGGTCGCGCTCGTGGAGCGGGCCCTGCGCGGCGAGCACTTCCTCCCTCGCCTGCGACCACGCTCTTAAATCCGGACATATGGGGCATATCACTCATAAAGAGGGAATCGGGGGTTAGCCATGACCACAGAAGGAGCGATGAAAACCGCCGGCCAGGTCATGCACGAGGGCGCCGAGTGCATCGGCGAGCACGAGAGCCTGCGCAGGGCCGCGGAGATGATGCGGGACATGAGCGTCGGCGCCCTTCCCATCTGCGGGGACGACGACCGGCTCAAGGGCATCATCACCGACCGCGACATCGTGATCAAGTGCTGCGCCGAGGGCAGAGATCTCGACCAGACCACGGCGAGCGAGCTCGCCCGCGGCCTCGTCTGGGTCGACGCCGGCGCCAGCGTCGAGGACGCCCTGGCGAAGATGGAGGAGCACCAGATCAAGCGCATGCCGGTGATCGACAACCATCGCATCGTCGGGATGATCACCGAGGCCGACCTGGCCAAGGAGCTACCCGACAGCAAGCTCGCGGAGTTCGTGCACCGCATCTACGCGCGGAGCTGACTCTCGCGGCGATCTCCGGGCCGGGTGTCGCCGGGAACGGCGGCCCGGCCCTCCGCATGCCCCGTTCCCCGAGGTCGCCCGAGGGCCTTCAGCGGCCCGTGCGGTAGGCCACGAAGGCGATGATCCCGATCGCCCCGACAGCGACCGCCAGCCATAACACCGGCATCGGCACGGCGAGGACTCCGTCCCCGGCGGCCGCCCCGCTCGTCGCCTTGACCGCCCTCGGCCGGGCGGAGGCCCGGGCCGGCGTGGGCGACGGAGCCGGCCGGGCGGCGGCGGGCAGCGGCACCCGGTAGACCGGGCTGTCCTTCCCCTCGCTCCCGGTGAGCAGGGCCAGGCCGTCCCGCGTGTACGCGATCGACTCGGCCTGGCGCAGCGGCGGCATCGTCACATGCGCGATCAGCGTGCCGGGCGAGCGGTAGACGGACGCCGAGAAGTACGTGCGGATGACGAAGCTCGACCCGTCGGGCGCGTACGCCGCGTCGGTGGCCATGAGGGGGGCGGACCCCACCCGGCGCAGGACGTTCACCTTGTCGGTGCGCAGCTTCGCGGGAGCGGCGTAGACGCCCCCGGAGAGCTCCTTGCTGACGACGTACAACCGGCCCGTACGGGGATCGACCATCACCCCCTCGGCGTTGCGGGGGCCGTCGGCGTAGCGGAAGCGATACCGGACGGCCCGCAGCGTGGCGTCCTCCATCGTCCTGGGCTCGACGACCTTGTAGACCGACACGTCCGGCCAGGCGCCGTCCATGTTGTCCCCGATGTCGGCGATCCACAGCACGCCGCGCCCGGTCGCGCGGTCGGTGGAGGCCGCGATGCCCTCCCAGTCCCTGGCCTCGGCGTTGCCGATCGTGAAGGTCGCCCGGGTGCGGCCGTCCGGTCCGATGGCGTAGACCTGGGGTCCGTTGCCGCTGTCGTTGTGCGTGTAGACGATGCCCTTGTGGGTGGGCGAGACGGCGAGGCCGCTCGACTCGCCGACACGCTCGTCCCTGATCCGGAACAGCAGCCGCTCCCGGTCGTCCGCCCGCGCCGCCGTCGTCGCCGTAGCCGCCCGGGCCGCCGTCACGGTCGTCGCCGTCGCCGGGAGCACCGCGCCGGTGCCCGCGACCGCGAGGAGAGCCAGGGCGGTCCGCGGAATCCTGCTCATCCGCGTTCGCCCCGTCATGCTCCCCATGCGGCCATCATTCCCGATGCCCGTCCCGCGTGCGGCGGGCGACATGCCCCGGCCGTCCCGGAATCAGTCTGGAGCGGGTATGCGGGCGGCCTGTCACCGCAGGGCCGCGTAGAAGTCGCGCAGGTCGGCGGCGAGCACGTCCGGCCGCAGGTGGGCGGCGTAGTGACCGCCCCCGTCGTAGGACCGCCAGTGGACGATGTTCTTGTGATCGCGCTCGGCGAAGGTGCGCATCGACACGAAGTCGCCCTCGAACATCGCCAGGCCGATCGGGACCGTCGTCGGCTCCTTGGGATGCTCGGCGCGCGCGTCCTCGTAGTAGAACCGCGTGGCCGAGGTGGCGGTGCCGGTCGCCCAGTAGAGCATCGTGTTGGTCAGGATGAAGTCGTCGTCGACGTCCTCACCGAACAACTGGGCGTTCCAGCCCAGCAGCCCGGCGGGCGAGTCGAAGATCCCGTACGACAGCGTCTGCGGCTGCTGCGAGTGGACCATGTTGAACGACATCTTGTTCTCGTAGAACCACTGCAGCACCTCCAGGCCCTTCCGCTCCTCGTCGGTGAGGTTCGCCATCTCCGCCGGGTCGCCGGAGGGGAAGGAGTAGATCTGCGTGACGTGGACGCCGGCGACGTGCTCGGGGTCCACCCGGCCCACCTCGGGCGAGACGAACGAGCCGCCGTCGTTGCCCACCGCGCCGTACCGGCCGTAGCCGAGCCTGCGCATGAGCTCCGCCCACGCCCGGGCCGTACGGAACCGGTTCCAGCCCCGCTCCCTCGTCGGGCCGGAGAAGCCGAAGCCGGGCAGCGACGGGATCACCAGGTGAAACGCCTGCGCCGGGTCCTCGGGGTTCGTCAGCGGTTCGACGACCTTGAGGTACTCCACGATCGAGCCCGGCCAGCCGTGGGTGAGGATCAGCGGAAAGGCGTCCTCGTGCGGCGACCGCACGTGCAGGAAGTGGATGTCCTGCCCGTCGATCTCGGTGATGAACTGCGGATACCGGTTGATCTCGGCCTCGTGGGCGCGCCAGTCGTACCCGTCGCGCCAATACTCGGCCAGCCGCTTCACGTACGCGACCGGCACGCCGTACTCCCAGCCGCTTTCCGGGATCTCGTCGGGCCAGCGGGTCCGGCCGAGCCGGTCCTTCAGGTCGTCGAGGTCGGCCTGCGGGACGTCGATACGGAAAGGCCTGATCTGCGTGTTCTCGCTCATGACGCCGACATTACGCACCCTTCCGGACAGCTTCTGTCCTGAAGTGACGCCAGACTGAGGACATGCTGGAAACCTCGGCGCGGCTGCTGCGCCTGCTGTCGTTGCTCCAGGCCAGACGCGACTGGCCCGGCGCGATCCTGGCCGATCGGCTCGGCGTGAGCGAGCGGACGGTGCGCCGCGACGTCGATCGGCTGCGCGATCTCGGCTATCCGGTGGAGTCCACTCGCGGCACGGACGGCGGCTATCGCCTGGTCGCCGGGACGGCGATGCCACCCCTGCTCCTCGACGACGACGAGGCGGTGGCCGTGGCGATCGGGCTGCGGGCCGCCGCCGGCGTGACGGGCGTCGAGGAGGCGGCCGAGCGCGCCGCCGCCAAGCTCGAACAGGTGCTGCCGTCACGCCTGCGCCGCCGCGTCGGCGCCGTGCAGGCGTACACCGAGCCGGTGCCGCCCGACCGGCCGGGTCCCGCGGTCGATCCCGCCGTGCTGAGCGTGCTGGCCGCGGCCTGCCGTGACCGCGAGCGGCTGCGGTTCGACTACCGCGGCCACGACGGCTCCTCCGGCGTCAGGCTGGCCGAGCCCTACCGGCTCGTGTCCTGGGGGCGCCGGTGGTACCTCGTGGCCTGGGACGTCGACCGCGACGACTGGCGCACGTTCCGGGTGGACCGCATCGCACCGCGCACTCCCACCGGGCCGCGATTTCCGCCCCGCGACCCGCCGGAGGGCGGCGCGGCGGCGTACGTCGCCCGCGGCGTGTCGTCGGCGGCCTGGCGGCACCACGCCCGGGTGCTCGTCCACGCCCCCGCCGAGGTGGTCGCCGCACGGATCAACCCGGCCGTCGGCGTCGTGGAGGACGTCGACGGCCACACCTGCGTGCTCGTGACGGGGGCCGACACCGTGAACTCGCTCGCCGTCCACCTCGGCCTGCTCGACCTCGACTTCGAGGTCACCGGCCCGCCTGACCTGGTCGACCATCTGCGCGCCCTGACCGCCCGCTACGCCCGCGCGACCGCCAAAGCGGCAGGGGGAGCGGCAGCGGCTTCGGCAGCGGGGTCAGGCTGAGGCGCCGCCGTCCAGCGCCAGATCGAGCCCCACCGCGAAACCGGCGTCGTCCGAGGCGAGCCAGAGCACGGTGCCGGTGATCTCGTCGAGGGCGCCGACGCGGCCGATCGGCAGCGTCTCCCGGAGCCGGGCGGCCCGGTCGTCCTCGGTCTCACCGGGGCGCAGGGACATGCCGGTGTCCAGCGGCCCCGGGCTGACCGCGTTGATCCGCACACCTGCCCGGATGTTCTCCAGCGCGGCCGTGCGGGTCAGCGCGCTCACCGCGGCCTTGGACGCGGCGTAGGCGCCCAGCCCGGGCATCCGGATGTGCGCCCCGATGTTCGAGGCGATGTTGACGATCACGCCGGAGCCCTGGGCGCGCATCGCGGCGATCTGGTGCTTCAGGGCGAGGAAGACGCCCGTCGTGTTGACCTGGAGGACGCGTGCCCAGTCCTCCTCCGGCATGTCCACGACGGTCCCTCCCGCGAGCGTTCCTGCGCTGTTGACCGCGACGTCGAGGCGGCCGAACCGGGTGACGATCTCCCCGACGAGCCCGGCCACCGCGGCCGAGTCGGTCACGTCGAAGGTGAGCGCGGCGGCACTTCCTCCCTCGGCCTCGATCAGCTCGACGGTCTCCTCCAGCGGCTCCCGTCGCCGCCCGGCCGCCACAACGGTGGCGCCCTCCCGGGCGAACCCACGGGCGACCGCCCGGCCGACGCCGGAACCCGCCCCGGTGACCAGCACGACCTTGTCCGCGAACCTCATCTATCGCTCCTTTGTCCATGCGAAAGCGGCGGCGACCACCGCCGCCGTGAGAAGGAAGGCCGGGGCCATCGCGGTGAGGGCGAACCCGTAGCCCTCCGTGATGGCCCGGGCGCCGCCGGCGGGCACGTCGCCCGCGCGGGCGGCGGCGAGTGCCACGAGCACGGCGAGGCCCACCGTCGGCCCCGCCTCCATGGCGGTGTTGACCAGTCCCCCGGCCGCCCCGGCGTCCTCCGCGCGTACGCCGTCGAGGGCCGCCACGGTGGCGCCGGAGAAGGCCAGCCCCGAGGCGACCGGGAAGACCAGCAGTCCGGCGAGCACGGTTCCCCCTGACGTGACACGGCCGAGCAGCAGCATCGACACCGCCGCGAGCAGCGATCCGGCGACCAGCACGTGCCGCACACCGAGGCGGCGCAGCAGGCGGCCGCTCACCGGGCCCATGACGACGACCAGGAGGAAGGGCAGGAAGGCCAGGCTCGTGTCGATCGGCGACAGCCCGCGCACCTGTTGCAGGTAGAGACTCAGCAGGAACGTGGTCGTCGCACTGGCGGCCGCCGTGAGGAAGACCACGAGCAGGGCCGCGCCCCTGCGGGGATGTGCCACCAGCCGGAGCGGCAGCAGCGGCCGCGGCGTCCTCGCCTGAAGGACGACGAAGCCCGCCGTCAGCACCAGGCCGGCGACGACGACGGCCGTCGCCCCCTCCAGCAGGCCGTAGGCGAGCGCGATCAGCCCGGCCGTAGCGAGCAGCGCGCCGGGCACGTCGAGGCGGGCCACCGTACGAGGCGCGGGCGGCAGCAGGACGATCCCGGCGGTCACGGCCGCGACGCCGACGGCGGCGGGCAGGAGGAACGACCAGCGCCACGAGGCCGCGGCGGCGACGAGGCCGGACAGCAGGCTGCCCGCCACGGCCCCGGTGACCGACAGGGTGCCCCACACCGCCAGAGCGCGCTCACGCTCCCGGACGTCCGGGCGGAGCCGCGTCACCAGCGAGACGGCCGCGGGAGCGGCCATCGCGGCGCCCACTCCCTGCGCGAAGCGCGCGGCCAGCAGGACCGGGTGGTCCGGAGCCAGCCCGCCCGCCGCCGACGCCAGTGCGAGCAGGGCCATCCCGGCGAGGAACATCTCCCGGGCGCCCCACCTGTCGGCGAGCCTGCCTCCGAGGAGCAGCAGCCCACCGAAGGTCAGCCCGTACGCCGAGGTCAGCAGGGCCAGGTCCCCCTGGCCGAGTCGGAACTCCCGCTGGATGGCCGGCAACGGCACGGTGAGAAGGGTGATCGCCGCGACGAGCGTGACCTGTGCCCCGCCGAGCACGGCGAACGCCGCCATATTTTTGGATCGATCGGTCAAGAATGAAGGCATAAAAAAGCGCACTCCTCTTCCCGCGGAGAGATCAGCGGAGCACCGCGAGGGCCTGTGCGGCGGCGTCGCGGAGGCGGGCGGGGTCGCAGTGCCCCTTCCCCATCACCCGCAGCCCCTGCAGGAAGACGAGCACGAACCGCGCCAGCGCCCGGGGATCGGACTCGGCGGAGATCTCCCCCTGGGCGCGGGCGCGGATGAGCGCCGAGGTCAGCGCCGTCTCCAGGCCCGTCCAACTGGTCTCGACGACCCGGGCGACCGGCTCGTCGTCCGGGAGGAGCTCGGTCGCCGCATTGACGATCATGCAACCGCGCCGGTCGCGGTCGCGGATCGAGTCCTCGGTGTAGCGCTCGACCAGCGTTCGTACGGCCGGCAGGGCGGGGCCGGGCTGCGACAGCAGTTCGACAGGGTTCGGGTCGCACGTCTGCGCGTAGCGCTCCAGCGCCTTCACATAGAGGTCGTGCTTGCCGCCGAAGGTGGCGTACAGGCTGGCGCGACCGATGCCGAGGTGCTCGACCAGGTCGGCCATCGAGGTGGCCTCGTAGCCGCGCCGCCAGAACAGATCGAGGGCGCGCTCCAGCACGACATCGGGGTCGAACTCCTTGGTTCTCGCCATGCGCTCGACCCTAGACCAATCGGGAACGATCGGTCAATTAAGCCGCGATGCGATCGTCCCAGGTGATCCGGTAGTCGTGCATCCAGGCCAGCGCGTTGCGCTTCTCCACCTGCCGCATGACCACGGGAAGGATCAGGTCGCGGACGAAGGCCCCGCCGGCGCCCGGCGCCTTGCCGTCCCCGTTGCGCTTGCCCTGCGCCACGACGCGCTCGACCCGTTCGCGCCGCAGCCGCTCGAAGGCGGCGAACGCCTTCGCGGTGTCCGGCACGTCGCGCAGGCACTTGCCGAGCACCACGGCGTCCTCGACGGCCATCGACGCGCCCTGCCCGGAGGACGGAGAGGTGGCGTGGGCGGCGTCCCCGACGAGGACCATGCGCTCGCCGGACCACTTCGGCACCTTCGGGAAGTCGTAGGTGTTCCAGCCGGGCAGGATGTCGGGGGTCGCCGCGATGATCTCCCGCATCGGCCCGGCGTCGCCCTCGAACAGATCCATGAGCCTGGCCCGCCACTGTTCGGGAGTGATCGCCGCGAGCTCCTCGGGGGGCATCTCCCTGCGGCTCGGCGGGTTGGCGAACCACCACACCTGCCCCTCGGGGTGGATCATGTACCCGAAGAAGCACCGCCTGCCGAAGATGAAGTAGCAGACCCCCGGCCTGCCCGGCGCCCGCACCCCCTCGGCGTAGCCGCCGGTGTTCAGCAGCCCGACGTAACGGGCGCGGGGGGCGTCGGGGTCGATCAGGGCGCGAGTGCGCGAGCGCAGCCCGTCGGCGCCCACCAGCAGGTCGCCCTCGGCCTCGCCGCCGTCCGCGAAAACCGCCCGTACGCCGTTCGCGGTGGCCGAGGCGCCGGTGAGCCGCTTGCCGTAGTGGATCCGCACGCCCCGCCGTACGGCCTCGTCGCGCAGCGCCTGGTAGAGGTCGGCGCGCCGGAGCGTGCGGCTCGGCTGGCTCGTGGTCGCCAGCAGCCTGCCGCGCGCGTTGCGGATCTCCATGACCGGCGTGTCCATGCCGAGGTCACGGACGAGGTCGTGCAGGTCGAGCAGGCGCAGGGCCTCCAGCCCGTTCACCGCGAGCGTGAGGAAGGCGCCGACGCCCTCGGCGCCCCGGTCGTAGGCCTCGAAGACCTCGCTGTCGATTCCGGCGCGTCGTAGCGCCATGGCCGTGACGGGACCCGCGATCCCACCGCCGATGATCAGAGCTTTCTTGGTCATGAGATGACTATACATATTATGACTATTCGACGACAAGGCCCCTATGATGGGCGCCATGTCGACACGGCGCTCTCCCCTGGCCGCGGCCGTGCTCGCCCTGGTCTGCGAGTCGCCGATGCACGCGTACCGGATGCAGCAGCTGATCAAGGAACGGCACCAGGACGACGTGGTCAACGTCGCGCAGCGCAACAGCGTCTACCAGACGATCGAGCGCCTGCTCCGCGACGGGCTGCTGGCGGTCCGCGAGACCACCCGCGAGGAGAACCGGCCGGAGCGGACGGTCTACGAGGCCACCGAGACGGGCCGCGAGACGCTCAAACAGTGGATGCGGACCATGCTGTCCACCCCGGCCAGGGAGTTCCCCGAGTTCCCCGCCGCGCTCGCCTTCCTGCCCGTGCTGACGCCCGAGGAGGCGCTGGCGGCGCTGCGGCAGCGGATCGCGGCGCTGGAGGCGCGGCTGTCCGCGCTCGACGCCGAGATGGCCGACAGCCTGAGCTTCGTGCCCCGCCTCTTCCTCGTGGAGTCCGAGTATCAGCGGGCCCAGGTCGCCACGGAACTGGAGTTCGTGCGCGGCCTCGCAGGCGACCTGAGCGAGGGCCGCCTCACCTGGGACTTCCAGATCTGACGCGTGCCCGGCTCGCCTGGAGTCCACTCCAGGTACCTAGGGTGGAGGGCATGGAATACGGACACCTTGGCCGCACCGGCCTGCTGGTCAGCAAGCTCTGCCTGGGGACCATGAACTTCGGTCCGCAGACCACCGAGGAGGACTCGTACGCGATCATGGATCGCGCCCACGAGCTCGGGATCAACTTCTTCGACACGGCCAACGTCTACGGCTGGAAGAAGGGCGAGGGGATCACCGAGAACATCATCGGCCGCTGGTTCGCCCAGGGCGGCGGCCGTCGTGAGCGTACGGTCATCGCCACAAAGCTGTACGGCGCGATGGGCGACTGGCCGAACGAGGAGAAGCTGTCGGCGCTGAACATCCGGCGGGCGGCGGAGGCCTCGCTGCGCCGCATGCAGACCGACTACATCGACGTCTACCAGGCCCACCACGTCGACCGGGACACCCCGTTCGACGAGTTCTGGGAGGCCATGGACATCCTCAAGCAGCAGGGCAAGATCCTGTACGTCGGCTCGTCGAACTTCGCGGGCTGGCACATCGCCAAGGCCCAGGAGTCGGCCCGTCGCAGGAACACCCTCGGCCTGGTCAGCGAGCAGTCCCACTACAACCTGCTCGTCCGCGCGCCCGAGCTGGAGGTCATCCCGGCGTGTGAGGACTACGGCCTCGGGCTGATCCCGTGGAGCCCGCTCGCGGGCGGCCTGCTCGGCGGCATCCTCCGGAAGATCGACAAGGGCCGCTCCGCCACCGACCAGATCGCCGCCCAGCTCGACAAGCACCGCGACAAGATCGAGCGGTACGAGGCGTTCTGCGACGAGCTCGGCGAGGACCCGGCCAACGTCGGGCTGGCGTGGCTGCTGCACCAGCGTGCGGTCACCGCGCCGATCATCGGCCCCCGCACGGTCGAGCAGCTCGACGGCACGATCCGGGCGCTGGAGATCGAGCTGAACGACAAGGCTCTCGCCCGGCTCGACGAGATCTTCCCCGGCTTCAGGACCGCCCCGGAGGACTACGCCTGGTGATCAGGCGTTGAGCAACGCCCCGACGATCACGATGAACACGAGCAGCGCGAGCACCGTGGGCAGCAGCCAGCGACGAGGACGATCCACGCCATGGAGCCTAGTCGCGGACTGCCAATGGGTACGCCTCGACCTGCTCGTACCGCACGCTCGCCCCTATGTGGCTGCGCACGAGGTGCACCGACGACACCTCCCAGCGCCGCCCGCCGAAGGCGCCCAGGGCGCCGACCAGGGGGCGCAGGTCGTCGCCGTGGCGTGACCGGGTCCTGGAGCGGGCCAGGGTGAGGTGGGGATGGAACCGCTTGCGGTCCGTCTCCGCCGCCCCGGCCCGCCGGGCGCCGGCCGCCACCGACCCGGCGAGCCTCGTCAACGCGGGCCCCGCCTCCAGGCCGACCCAGAAGATGCGTCCCCGGGAGGCGGAGGGGAAGGCTCCCGCGCCGCCGAACGACACCGTCTCGGGGGAATACCGGGCGGCCGCGCGGGCCAGCCGCACGCCGAGCTCGGGCAGGACCTCGTCGGGCACCTCGCCGAGGAATGCCACGGTCACGTGCCACAGCGCGGGATCGACCCAGCGCAGCTCCGACCACTCGGCACGTACGGCCTCGACCGCCGTGGCGATCTCCGCCAGCGCCTCAGGCGGCGGCAGGAGCGCCACGAACAATCTGCTCACGTGCCGATTCTTCCCTGCGCGCCACGCGCGCCGCGACCATCCGGGTCACCAGCACCGCCAGGCAGACGCCGCACATGCTCAGCACACCGGCCGCCACGACCGAGAGCCGGGGGCCGGCCAGTTCGGAGAGCCAGCCCACCAGCGGCGCCCCGATCGGCGCTCCCCCGGTGAAGACCAGCACGTAGATCCCCATGACCCGGCCGCGCATCTCGGGAGAGGCGCCGAGCTGCACCATCGTGTTCGCGGTCGTGTTGACCGTGATCATCGCCATGCCCGCGGGGACGAGCATCAGCAGGAAGGCCGCGTACGCGGGGGCGAGCCCGGCGGCGACCTGGAACAGCCCGAAGCACAGCGCCCCGGCGATCAGGAACCTGCGGCTCGGCTTGACCCGGCGCGCGGCCAGCAGCGCCCCGCCGAACGCCCCGACGGCGAACGCGCTGGACGCCACGCCGAAAGAGGACGCGCCCGCGCCGAACGCCTGCTTGGCCATCAGCGCGATGCTGGTCGAGAAGCTCTGGGCGAAGATCGCCATGAATGCCACGAGCAGCAGCGGCAGCAGCAGGTCGGGCCGGCCGCCGACGTAGCGCAGGCCCTCACGCAACTGGCCCTTGCCACGCGGCACGGGCTCCGGCGAGCGCAGCTCGGACACCCGCATGAGCGCGAGCCCGGTGATCACGGCGGCGAACGACACGGCGTTCAGCACGAAGATCGGGCCGGTGCCCATCCAGGAGATCAGCAGGCCGGCCACCGCCGGGCCGACGACCCGGGCGAGGTTGAAGGTCGAGCTGTTCAGCGCGATGGCGTTCGGCAGGTCCCGCCGGCCCACCATCTCGACCACGAACGACTGCCGCGTGGGCACCTCGACACAGGACACCAGGCCGAGCGTGAACGCCATGGCGTAGACGTGCCAGACCTGGGCGGTCCCCGTGATGACCAGCACGCCCATGGTGAGCGCCAGCAGCCCCATGAGCGTCTGGGCCACCATGAGGATCCGACGCTTGGGGTAGCGGTCCGCGATGACCCCGCCGAACATGCCGAACAGCATCGTCGGCAGGAACTGCAGCGCCACGGTGACGCCGAGCGCCGAGCCGCGGCCGTGCGCGAGGTCGAGGACCAGCCAGTCCTGGGCGGTGCGCTGCATCCAGGTGCCGACGTTGGAGATCACGCCGCCGGAGGCGAACAGGCGGTAGTTGTAGGTCCGCAGCGAGCGGAACATGCCGCCTACATCGTGGACAGCTTCTCCAGGATCGGCGCCGCCGCGCGCAGCGTCGCCCTCTCCTCCGGCGTCAGGTCCTTGAGCCGCTGCGCCAGCCAGGCTTCCTTGGTGAGGCGCTCCTCCTTCAGCAGCGCCGCTCCCTGCGGCGTCACGCTCACCGTCACCTGCCGGCGATCGGTCGGATGAGGTTTGCGCTCCAGCAGACCCCTCGCCTCCAGCTTGGCGATCACGCGGGTCATCGAGGGCGGCTGCACCTTCTCGTGCTCCGCGAGTTCGCCGGGGGTCATCGCGGTGTGGCGCTCGACGGCGACGAGCGTCGCGAGCTGTGTGGGCGTCAGTGAGTGGTGCGCGGCCTGCTTGCGCATCCGTCGCGTCAGCCGGGCGAGGGACACGCGCAAGGCGGACGCGAGAGCGGCGTCGCTGCGCAAGTTCTGGGCGTTCGTTAGCATGACTCATTACCTTTGCTAACTATATGGCGCATGTCCGTATTCCTCCAAATCGTCCTGCTCTGCAGGGTGACCGCGACACACCGTACCGGCGCGGTCCACGCCAGGGACGATCAAGGCCCGGCCCCCGCATGGGGGCCGGGCCTCGTACGCGCCTCGCGTCAGGCGAAGTCCTCCGGCGCGAACTCCCTGGGTTCGACCAGGACGAGCCAGTTGCCCTGATTGTCGCGGATGACCGCCTCCACCCCGTACGGCCGATCCGAGGGCTCCTGCAGGATCGTCACACCCTTGGCCGTGAGCTCCTGGCAGGTCTTGCGGCAGTCGTCCACGCGCAGCCCCAGGCCGCCGGCCTGGCCCTTGTCGAGCTGCCTGCGGTAGAAGTCGGTGCCCTCCTCGTCGAGCGGCGGCCCCGGCTTCATCAGCGTGATCTCGAGCTCCGGCTGGTCCGGGTGGTTGATGGTGACCCAGCGGAATCCGTCCAACTGGACGTCGGTGTTGGGGACGAAGCCGAGGACGTCCACGTAGAAGTCGCGGGCCTCGTCCTGGTCCTGACAGTAAAGCGTGATCAAGGAGACGTTCCGAATCATGCGGAAGACGCTACTGCGCCCCCTCCGACCTGGGCTTCTCCGAAATTGCACAATCGTCGTGCCGCTTCGGCGCGCCCTCGAGGTGGAGCACTCCGTTCATGAACAGGTAGCAGCCGGGGACGCGGGGGCCGCCGCGCGCCGCCCACCGGTCGCGGTATTCGCTCGGGCTCTCCCCCACCATCCGGCGGAACTTGGCCGAGAACGACCCCAGGCTGCTGAAGCCCACGGCCATGCAGATCTCGGTCACGGTCAGGTTGGCGAAACGCAGCAGATCCTGGGCGCGCTCCAGCCGCCGCCGGGTGAGGTAGCGCATCGGCGTCTCGCCGTACGCCGCCTCGAAGGAACGGACGAAGTAGAACTTGGAGACCCCGGCGACGGCCGCGAGCCGGTCGAGATCGAGCTCACTCCGGTAGTCGCGGTCCATGCGGTCCCTGGCCAGGCGCAGCCGCGGCAGCAACTCCGCCGGCACCGCCCGCTGTCCCCTCACGGCCACGTTTCGACCCTAGCCCGCCCCACCGACAGATTCCCGCACTTGCCGAGGCTTTCTAACAGCGTTAGATTGGTTCTAACGCTGTTAGAAAGGAACCGTATGAGCCCGGCCTCACGCATCGACACCGAGGGGATCGTCCGCGCCGCCTTCGACGTCCTGGACCGGGAGGGCTTCGCCGCCCTCTCGATGCGCACGCTGGCCGCGCGACTGGAGGTGAAGGCGGCGTCGCTCTACTACCACGTGCCGAACAAGGCGGCCCTGCTCCAGTTGGTCGCGGACCGCGTCGCGCGTCAGGTGACCGCGGCGTTCGCCCCCGGCCTGCCCTGGCGGGAACTGCTGCACGGCATGGCGCGCGACCTGCGCGAGGCCCTGCGGACCCACCCCGGGGCCGCGGCCGTCGTCGCCGTGCGGAACGCCTCGCCTGAGGTGTTCGAGGAGGCCGTTCCCCTCGTCCTGTCGGCCATGCACGAAGGGCTGCGCCTCACCGACGACGAAGCGCTCCATCTGGTGCAGGCGCTGTACGTCCTGGTGACCGGTCTCGCCCTGGCCGAGTTCGGCGAGACGCCGGATCCACCGGCCGCACCCGCCGCCTACTACGACGCCTGGTTCGACACCGCCGTCTCGACGTTCCTGGACGGAATCCAGGCGCGGCACGGCGCGTGACCCCTCGCCCCCCGCTCAGGAAGGACTCCCCGCCGTGTTACTCGCCGCGCTGCTCCTGGTCGTCGCCGCCGACGCCTACTTCGTCCTGACCACGCTCGCCGACCTCTTCCCGTTCAACAACGTGCGGGAGGCGAAGAGGTCGGAGAAGCTGACCGAGGTGACCGTGAACGCGCCGGTCCTGGCCCTCCCCGCCCTGCTGCTGGTCTGGGCGTCCGCGGCGGGCCTGCCCGTCCTCGCCTACGCCGGGGCGGCCGTCGAACTGCTCGCGCTCCTGAGCGGCCTGGCCCTGTGGTGGCTGCCGTACCTGGCGGGGGTGACCGTGCCGTGGGCGACGGCGGGCACGGGCGAGACCTGGGCCGCGCTGCACGCGCGCACCTACGCGAAGACCGTCATCGTGCTCCCCCGCCGGGGAGATCGTCCACGGCCCAATCTGGAGCACATGATCCTGCACATGCTCATGCTCCTGGCCACCGTCTGCGCGTTCGCCGCCGCCCGCGCGATCTGACATGCGAAGAGGCCGCCGCGGCGTCGCCACGGCGGCCTCCGTACCGCGCGGATCAACTCAGGCCGAGCAGGCTCTTGAGGGGCTCCAGCGCGAAATACACGACGAACAGCGCGCCCACCAGCCACATCAGGGGGTGGAGATCGCGCGCCTTGCCGCGGAACGCCTTGATGGCGATGTAGCTCACGAAGCCCGCGCCGATCCCGACGGTGATCGAGTACGTGAACGGCATGAGCACGATGGTCAGGAACGCGGGGATCGCGGTCTCGAAGTCGCTGAAGTCGATCTCCTTGACCTGGGTCATCATCAGGAAGCCGACGACCACGAGGGCCGGGGTCGCCGCCTCGAACGGCACGATCTCCGTCAGCGGGGCGAAGAACATGGCCAGCAGGAACAGCACGCCGGTGACGATGCTCGCCAGGCCGGTGCGCGCGCCCTCGCCGACGCCGGCCGCCGACTCGATGTAGGTGGTGTTGGACGACACGCTCGCCGCGCCGCCGGCCGCCGCCGCGAGTGAGTCGACGAGCAGGATCTCCTTTGTGCGCTCGACGGTCCCGTCCGCCTGGACCAGGTTCGCCTGGCGGCCCACGCCGACGATCGTGCCCATCGTGTCGAAGAAGTCGGCCAGCATGAGGGTGAAGACGAACATCACGGCCGCCAGACCGCCGATCTTGGCGAAGCTGCCGAACAGGCTGAACTGGCCGAGCAGCGACAGGTCCGGCAGCTCGATGAAGTTCTTGGGCCATGCCGGCACGTTGAGCGACCACCCGTTGGGGTTGCTCCCGTCCGGGATCTGCGGCCCGATCTTGCCGATCGCCTCGACGATCATGGCGAGCACGGTCGTGCCGACGATCCCGAGCAGGATGGCGCCCTTGACCCTGCGGGCCACGAGGAAGGCCGTCACGAGCAGGCCGACGACGAAGACGAGCGTGGGCCACCCGGTCAGCGAGCCATTGCCCAGCGCGCCGAGCTTGACCGGGACCGTGGTGCCGCTCGCGTCCGGCATGCGCCGGACGAACCCGGCGTCGACGAACCCGATCAGCGCGATGAACAGGCCGATGCCGACGCTGATCGCGGTCTTGAGCTGGGCGGGGATCGCGTGGAACACCGCCACACGAAAACCCGTCACCACGAGGATCGCAATGACGATGCCCTCCAGCACCACCAGGCCCATCGCGTCCTCCCACGACATCTGGCTGGCGATGCCGAAGGCGAGGAAGGCGTTCAGTCCGAGGCCGGTGGCCAGGGCGAACGGCACCCGGCCGAAGACGCCCATGATGATCGTGAGGATGCCGGCGACGAACGCGGTGGCCGCGGCGACCAACGCGATGTTGGGGTTGTTCCCGTCACCGAGGAACTGGCCCGTCTTGTCGGCTACGGTGCCGATGATGAGCGGGTTGAGCACCACGATGTAGGCCATCGTGAAGAAGGTGGCGAAGCCGCCGCGGACCTCCTGTCCGACGGAGGAACCACGGGCTGAGATGGAGAAGTATCGATCGAGGAAACCAGGGGCTTTCATGGGGTTCGCATTCACGCGCGCAGAGTCGCAGGCCCTTACCATCCGCGGAAAGAGCCAGGGGAGCAGCGTTGTCCTTTCGTGACTGGTTTGTCATGAAGATACCGGCTCGCTGCCGCGACCTTCTAAGCTGGCTGACGTGAGCGAGCGCCGGCCGGACCCCATGCCTCTCAGGACGAGGGACACCCTCACGATCCTGGTCGGGACGGCCCTGTGGGCGATCGCCCTGGTCGTCGTGCTGCTGGTGGTGAGACCGGCCGACCCACGGCCCGTCTGGGTCTGCGTCGCGGGGATCGGCCTCGGCCTGTTCGGCATCCTCTACATCCGCCGCCGCGACTCCCGCCTGCGAGAGCCCGTCCCCGCCGCCGAAACCGGCGAATCGGAACCCCGCCGCCCCTGAGCGGAGCAGCTTCAGCCGAGCCCGCCCTCCCTCGCGGGTTCCCACCACGTCAGGTGGCCGGTCGCCTCGGCCACCGGCTCGATGATCTCCCACGCCTCGGCGATCAGACCGTCGTCGAGCCGCCAGATGTCGACGACCGCGATCTCCGGCCCGGCGCCGGGCAGCCGGCGCAGCGAGTGCATCACGACGTGATCGCCGTCGGCCAGCAGGTGCCGGATCTCCACCCGCATGCCGGCGAGCGGGACGAGAGCGGCGCGGACGTCGGCGAGCCACTCCGCCTTGGTCCTCGTCCCGTCCGGCCGGTGATGGACGAAGTCGTCGCGTAGCGACGAGGCGAGCGCGTCGACGTCACCGGTCGCGATCAGTGCGGCGAGTGCCTGCCGCACGATGCTCCCGTTGTCTGTGCTCCCGTTGTCTGTGGTCATGTCCTTGGCTTGCATGATCGGCAGTGTTTCCGCCGCTCGCGTGGATTGTCGATGAAGTGGCATTTCATCGGCGTACGGCTCACCCGGGAGTAGCATCGGCGGCCATGCACACGGTCGGGGAACTGTTGCGGCGGTGGCGGCATCACCGGCGGCTCAGCCAGCTGGATCTCGCGATCGCCGCCGACGTCTCGGCCCGCCACGTCAGCCTGGTGGAGACCGGCAAGTCCCACCCGAGCGCCGACATGATCCTGCGGCTCGCCGAACAGCTCGACGTGCCGTTGCGCGAGCGCAACCGGCTGTTGCTCGCCGCCGGCTTCGCACCCCGCTACGCCGAGCGGCCGCTCGACGGAGACGAGCTGTCGGCCGCCCGCGACGCGATCGGGAGGGTCATCCGGGCGCACGAGCCGTACCCCGCGCTGGTCGTCGACCGCCGGTGGAACATCGTGATGGCCAACAGCGCCCTCGACCCGTTCCTCGCCCACGTGGCGCCCGATCTGTTGCGGCCGCCGATCAACATGGTGCGGCTCGGGCTCGACCCGCGCGGGCTCGCTCCGCACATCGTCAACCTGGCCGAGGTACGCGCGCTGCTCCGTATCCGGATCGGACGTCAGCTCGTCGTCGCTCCCAGCGCCGAGCTGACCGCGCTCTACGAGGAGCTGCTGGCACCGGGTGCGGGCCCCGAGGACGCGCGGCACCCGATCGAGGCCGAGATCGCCGTTCCGATGATCTTCCGCTTCGGCGGACGGGAACTGCGGCTGTTCTCGACCACCACCACGTTCGGCACCCCGATGGACATCACCCTGGACGAGGTCGCGATCGAGTCGTACTACCCCGCGGACGTGGAGACCGCCGCGTACTTCACCGCGTCCGGCCAGGCCTCCTGCGACGCCTAGATCGAGGCCGTGGGGTCGAGGTCGGCCTCGGCGAGCAGCAGGGGGACCCGGGCGGGATCGCGCAGGAGCGCCGCCACGGCGAGGCGGTCGCCCCACTGGCCGGCCGCCCACGCGAGTCCCCTGGCCAGGCCGTCGACGCCGGTCGCGTGCACCGCGCCCTCGAAGAACCGCCACGGCACCGGCCTGCCGTCCACGAGCAGCTCGTCGTGCTCGACGTACGTCGCGGGGGCGCCGGGCAGCAGCGACCGCACCTCGGGCGGCACGGGCTTCTCGGTTCCGGCCGAGGTGACCGCGCCGGTGACCACCTCACCGGCGAGCGGCAGGTCGAGCACCTCCGACAGCGCCTCGGCGAGGTCGAACGGCGCGAGCACGAGCGGCCGGTCCTCCACCAGGGCGAGCAGGTCGGGCGCCTCCACCACGACCGGGCCGTCCTCGACGTCCGCGACCGTGACCGTGCCCTTCAGCACGACCCGTACGGCCTCGGGCGGGCTCACCCGGGCGGGATCGACGGCCGCCAGCGCGATCCACAGGGACCGCAGCTGGGCCCGGTCGACCTCGAGGGACGAGTCGGCCAGCAGGTCGAGCAGCTCTTCCGGGCCGCCGTGCGAGTCGAGCAGCTCGGCGAGCGTGGACCGGACGCCGATCATCTTCAGCGCGTCCGCGTCGATCCCCGCCGGCGCCTCGCCGTACAGGCCGAACAGCAGCGGGTCGCCCGTCGGGAGCCGCAGCTCCGTCGGCCTGCGCCCGCCGAGCACCTGGTGCCGCGACAGCCACCAGGCCGTGTACGACGGCACCTCGACGGTCTCCCCCGCGGCGAGCACCCGCAGGGGCCGCAGGGCGGCGCGCAGCGGGGGCCGCGACAGCAGCGCGAGGGCGCTCGGCCAGTCGGCGACATACTCCAGGTCGCGTACGGCGGTGAACTCCCGGACCACCGGCGGCACGTCGAGATCGGTGTTCAGCAAGCCGGGCAGCAGGTCGAGCACGGCCTCCAGCCACTCGTCCTCGAGGTCGAGGTCGTGGTCGCACTCGGTGGGGTCGAGCAGCACGTCGGAATCGTTGACCACGGCGAAGCCGTCGAGCACCCCGGCCGCCGCCAGCACGTGCGGGCCGAACTTCTCCACCAGGTCGGGGGCGGCGACGCCGAACGGCACCTCGGGGTCGATGAGACCGGCCAGCGAGCCCTCGGCCAGCAGCAGCTCGCCCGCCGCGTACAGCTCGCCGTCGGCGCCGCGCAGCGCCAGTTCGGCCAGCCACGGGGCCTCCCCCGCGGTCAGGCCCGCCGCGTCGACCAGAGCCAGCACGGCCTGGGCCACCGGCTCGGGGTCGGTGCTGTTCAGCGACTCGGACACGGCCGCGTGGGTGAGCGGGTCCTCCAGCACCGTACGCGGGGTCGCCTCGGCCGCGCCCAGCCGCAGCAGCAGCGGGTGCGCGGCGTCCGGGTGGACGATCCGCAGCCCCAGCGGCGCCAGCAGGGCAGGGTCAAAGGTGCCCGACTCCTGTGACAGCACGAGCGTGCCGCGCGGGCCGCGCACCAGGCGGCCGTCGGCCAGCGGCACGGCGATCGCGCCGATCGCCTCCGGGTCGTCGGCGGGCAGCACCTCGTAGAGCGACCGCCACCACGCCGGGTCCTTGTCCTCCACGGCCTCGCCGGACAGCATGTCCACGACGTCGGCCAGGTCGACCCTGCGCACGCCGAGCGTGGTCAGGGCCGGGTTCCGGGAGGACCAGCCCGCGGGCAGCAGCCCGGGCACGATGCCGGCGATCTTCTCCAGGAACGCGGCCTGCCCCTCGACCGCCCGGGCCTGGTTTCCCGGCACGACGCCCTCGGAGATCGTCGGCAGCAGCGGCGTGTCCGGCAGCGCCTTGACGATCTCCCGCCTGATCGCCGCGTCGAGCGCGCCCTTGCCCATCAGGCCGGGCACGAGGTCGAGCAGGTCCGGAGTCGCGGGAAGCTCCCCCAGCAGCCGTACGTACGCCTCGGCTGCCCTGGCGACCAGGAAGTCGGTGAGCGGCCCGGGGGCGACGTGCCGCCGGTCGGTGGTCATCGGGAACGACGCGATCAGCAGCGCGGGCAGGTCGAGCGGCTCGTCGCTCGGTGTCGGCGCGTGCACGACCCTGTGCACAACCCCCCGGACGTCGCCGCGGCGGTCGCCGGGGACGGCCCAGCGGACCTCCCAGTAGGGCCGGGCCCGCTCCTCGGTCGGCCGGTCGGCGAACAACTCGGCCACCTGCTCGGGGCCGAACGTGCCCGACTCGGCGACCACGTGCCAGCCCTCGGCCGAGATCGTGCGGGTCCGCCCGTCCACCTCGATCTCGACGGCCTCCAGCGCCGGCATCGACAGCGGCAGCGCGGGCCCCGCCTCCTCAAGCATCCGCCGTACGGCCTGCTCGGCGGCCTCGTCACGCAGCGGGAGCCGGACCAGCGTGTCGAATCCCTCGGGGACCTCGGGCGAGTCGTCGGAGAACGGCAGCCGCAGCAGCGGGACGTGCCCCTCGCGGCCCTCCAGCTCGGCCGCGAGCTCCGGCCTGGCGGCGACCAGAGCGGCGGTCTCCTCACGCGACCACCGCACCCCGTGCACCTCGCCCGAGGGCAGCCGAGAGGCGATCGAGGGCGTGTCGGTCACCGACACCACGGCGGCGAAGCCGACGCCGAACCGGCCGGCCGCTCCCGCCTCGTCCTTCTTGCCTGAGACGCGGAGGGTGCACAGGCCCTCGACGCCGGTCTGGTCGAGCGGCGCGCCGACGTTGGCGGCCAGCAGCACGCCGTCGGCGAGCGTCAGCCGCAGGCGGCCCGGGATGCCGGCCCGCAGCGCGGCGTCGGCGGCGTTCTGGGCGAGCTCCACGACCAGCCGGTCGCGGTAGCCGCCGAGGGCGAAGTCCTCCTCGGCGTTGGCGTCCTCGCGGAAGCGGGCAGGGGAGGCCGTCCAGGCCGCGAGAACGGTGTCACGCAGGCGTGCGGTATCGAACATGATCAGGCGTGGCCCAGGGGTTCGGAGCCGGCCTCGTCCACGGAGCCCGACTCGATGAGGTCGTATCCCAAGTCGTCCAGGATCGGGGGCGCCGGATCCGTGACCATCGAGGGCACGGTGGTCGCCTCGGAGTGCGCCCCGCAGCCGTGGTCGGCGGACACCACGCGGCCGTCGTCCGGCGCGTACTCGTTGGCGCAGACGCCGAAGCCGAGGCCCAGCGCTCCGGCGAGCGGCCAGTAGAAGCCGCAGGTGGAGCATTGCGCGGGGGCGGCGTGCGCGATCGGGGTGTGCGGCCCGGCCTCACCGGCGCGCCAGCGCCGCGCGGCGAGGTCACGGCCGAGCACCGACAGGACGCGGGCGCGTCCCAGACCCAGCTCGAAGAGCATCTGCTTGTCGATGTCCTCGTCGGCGGAGGCGAACCCGGGCACGAGCCGGTCGTCGTCCGCCTCGACCGGCAGCAGGTCGCCCACGCCGAGGTCGCCCGGGCGCAGCCGCTCGTTCCACGGCACCCAGCGGGGAGCGAGCAGCGCGCCCGAGCCGGGCAGCAGCACGGTCTCGCTCACGGTGACGACGCGGGCGCGGGAGGCCCGGGTGACGGTGACCGCCCAGCGCCAGCCGCGGTAGGCGCGGTCGAGGCACTCGAAGTAATGGGCGACGACTCGGTCGCCCTCGTTGTCGAAGCCCAGGTGCTCTCCCACCTCCCCGGGGCGCGCGATGTCTTCCGCGGCCCGGCGGGCGAGGTCGACCGCCGCGGCACAGGCCTGGTCGACTGGAGTGCTACGGATTCGGGTACGACTCACACTCCATTTTCACCCACGCCGCGAGCGGACCGCACCGGCTCGATGGGCAAAACATGGAAGGACCCTCGGTGCCTATGGTGAAGATTTGGGCGAAAGTTACGCGTGTTGTGAGAGCACCGGCGCGCGCGACGCGCCGGTTGACGCACGCCCAGGGAGCGGGCCGCACCGGTCTCGGCCACCTCATCGAGGTGACGGCCGCCCATTCCGCCGGGGACGCACTGGTCACCGTGGCCCTCGCCGGAGCGCTGCTGTTCGGGCTGCCGGTCGGCCAGGCCCGCGGCCAGGTCGCGGCGTACCTGCTGATCACCATGCTGCCGTTCGCCGTGGTGGCGCCCTTCGTCGGGCCGGTGCTCGACCGGCTCCGATCGGGCCGCCGCTACATCATGGCCGGCACCCTGCTCGCGCGGGGCCTGCTGTGCTGGGGGATGGCCGGCGCCGTCCACACCTCCGACGCGGTCACGCTGTTCCCTTCGGCGCTCGCCGTACTGGTCCTGTCGAAGGCCTACAACGTGTCCCGGGCGGCGATCATGCCGAGCGTGCTGCCCGCCAACATCCCACTGGTGACGGCCAACGCCAGGGTCGCGTTGTTCGCGCTGGTGTCGGCCGGCGTCGGCGCCGGGGTGGCCGCAGGCCTGTCCGCCGCGGCCGGGGCCGACTGGGTGCTGCGCGCCGCCGTGCCGCTGTTCCTGCTGTCCGGGGCGTTCGCCGTACGGCTGCCGCGGCACGTGGACGCGCCCGACCTGGAGGAGGCCGGGCCGCGCCCCCGATGGCGCACCGTGCTCCACCTGGGCCCGGTGGTGAGCGAGGCCATGGGGGCCAACGCCGCGATCCGGGTGCAGTCGGGCTTCCTCGTGTTCTTCCTGCTGTTCCTCGTCCAGGACGGCCACCTGCGCGGCGTGGATCCGAAGGCCGCGCTGGCGCTGCTGGCCGCCGCCGCGGGCGCGGGCGGCCTGGCCGGGGCCGCCGCCGGTTCCTGGTCCCGCTCCCGGTCGCCACACCTGACCGTCATGGCCACGCTCGCGCTGGCCACGGTCGCCACCGTCGCCGCGGCCTTCTTCTTCGACGTGTGGACCGCCGCCGTCGTGGCCCTCGTGGGCGCGTTCGCCCAGGGCCTCGGCAAGCTCGCGTTCGACGCCATCGTGCAGCGTGAGATCGGCGAGGAGGTGCGCTCCTCCGCGTTCGGCGTCGCCGAGACGCTGCTTCAGATCGCCTGGGTCCTCGGCGGGCTGCTGGGCCTGGTGATGTCGCTGTTCGTGGCCGGTCCCGCCGGGCTCGGCGTGATGTCCGCCGCCCTCGCGCTCTCCTTCGGCCGCCTCGTCATGCTCCGCCGCCGCAGGCTCGCCGCGCGCACGGCCACGGCCACCTGAACCGGTCACCCACGCCCCAGGCCACCCGCGCTTCCGGGGCCGCCGCATCGTGCCCACCGCACGGCAGCGCATCACACGGCACGGCATCACACGGCACCGCATCCCGGCCGCGCCGCACCCTGCCGCCCGGGGCTTGGCCGGGCGGCGGAAAACGGATGCGGCAGGCCGGAGGATGGATCAGGCGTCGAGGTCGTCGGCGACGGCGCGCAGCACGGTAGCGATCTTCTTGGCGTGCGCGGCGTCCGGGTGCTTGCCCCGCTGGTAGGAATTCGAGATGTCGTCGAGCAGCTTGATCAGATCCTCGACGATCACGACCATCTCGTCGGGCTTCTTCCGCTTCGCCTTGCCCTTGACGGTCTTGGCCAGCGTCGGGGGCTGGTCGATCACCCGCACAGAGAGCGCCTGCTGACCGCGGCGGCTCTCGGCGACACCGAACTCGACCTTCTGCCCGGGCTTGAGCGCGTCGACCCCCTTGGGCAGGGCGGAGGAATGCACGAAGACCTCACCGCCGTCGTCGCGGGTGAGGAAGCCGAAACCCTTGTCGGCGTCGTACCACTTGACCTTGCCACTCGGCACAGGGGTGACCTCGTTCAGACTGTCGTGAAGGTGATGGATGTAGGTTATGCCCACAGACCGGCCCCGTGGACCCACCAAGAGGCGATTGAAGCGTCCCATGACCAGATTCGTGTGGATCTTCCTTCGCGGTGCCGGGAAACCGCGCGAAACCCCTGCCGTACGGGCGCTCCGGCGGCCGGATGAAGGCCCCGCCCTACCATGGAGAGAATGACGGGCACGGACTTCAACGAGTGGCTTCGCGGCCGTTCCGACGAGCGGCTGCGGGCGCTCGTGGCGACGCGGCCCGAACTCGTGACGCCCGTCCCCGCGCACATCGACGGCCTGGCCGCCCGCGCCTGCAGCCCCTCCGCCATCGGCCGGGCGCTGGACCGGCTCGACCGGTTCTCACTCGCCGTGCTGGAGACGCTGGCCCTGCGGCCCGGTCCCGCCGATCGCGAGGCGTTGCTGTCCCTGCTCCGCCGTGCCGTTCCCGGTGATCTGGGCGACGCGGCCCTCGGGTCCGCTCTCGACGCGGCGCTCGACGTGCTGACCACGCGCGCCCTGGTCTACGGGACCGACGACGCGCTGCTGCCCGCGCCGGGCGTGGCCGAGGCGCTCGAACCCCCGGCCGCCCTGGGGCCGCCGGCCGCCGAGGTGTTCCGCCACCACTCGCCGGAACGGCTCGACGTGCTCCTGCGTGACATCGACCCGGCGTACGAGGGCGGCGGCGGCCGGACGGACGACGGGCGGCCGGCCAGGGAACGGCTCGCGGCGCTGCTGGCCGAACCCGCGACGGTCGCGCGCCTCGTCGGCGAGGTCTCCCCGCAGGCGAGGACGGCCCTGAACGAGCTCGTCTGGGGCCCGGCGAGCGGACGGCTGCCGAACGCCCGCCGCGAAGTCGACGCCGCGAACGCCCAGTCGCCCATCGAACAGCTGCTGGCCCGCGGGCTGCTCGGCGCGACCGGGGAGGAGACCGTCGCGCTCCCCCGCGAGGTCGCCCTCGTGCTGCGCGACGGCCGGGTGCACCGCGACCTGTCCCCCGGCCCGCCCGCCCTGGAGGGGTCCGTACGCGACCAGGACCTGGCCGACCGGACGGCCGCCGGGCAGGCGTTCACGTTCGTGCGCACGGTCGAGGAGCTGTGCGAGCTGTGGAGCGTCGACCCGCCGGGCGTGCTGCGCGCGGGCGGCCTCGCCATACGTGACCTCAGGCGGACGGCCCAGCTCCTCGACCTGCCGGAGTGGGCGGCGGGGCTGGTGGTCGAGGTCGCGCACGCGGCCGGGCTGGTCGCGGCGGGCGAGGGGGAATGGCTGCCGACGGGCGCCTACGACGGCTGGCGGATCAAGGCCACCGAGGACCGCTGGGCCGTGCTCGCCGACGCGTGGGCCGCGATGGAACGCGCCCCCGGGCTGATCGGCGAACGCGACGACCGCGACCGTCCCCTGAACGCCCTCCACCCCGACCTGCGCAGGCCGGGGGCCGCCCAGACGCGGAGGCGCACGCTCGCCGTGCTGGAGCCGGCACCGCCCGGCCTCGCGCCGACGCCCGAGTCCGTGCTGGCCCGGCTCGCCTGGGAGCAGCCCCGCCGCCGCCCCGCGCTGCGCGACCGGCTCGTACGCTTCGCCCTGCGCGAGGCCGAGCACATCGGCGTGACCGGGCTCGGCGTGCCGTCCTCACACGGCCGCGCCGTGGCCCGGGGCGACGGCACGGCGGCTGGCCTGCTCGGCCCGCTGCTGCCCGAGCCGGTCGACCACGTGCTGCTGCAGGCGGACCTCACGGCCGTGGCGCCGGGCCCGTTGACCACCGACCTCGGCCGCAGGCTCGCCCTCATGGCCGACGTGGAGAGCAAGGGCGGGGCGACGGTGTACCGCTTCTCCGAGCAGTCGGTCCGCCGGGCGCTCGACGCGGGGCACTCGGCCGACGACCTGCTCACCGTGCTGGAGCGGCACTCGGCCACCCCGGTCCCGCAGCCGCTGAGCTACCTGATCACCGATGTGGCCCGCCGCCACGGGCGGATCCGCGTCGGCACGGCCTCGGCGTACATCCGGTGCGACGACCCGGCCCTGCTCGACGAGGTGCTCGCCGACAAGCGGGCCCACCTGCTGCGGCTGCGGCGGCTCGCGCCGACCGTGCTGGCGTCCAAGACGTCCAGGGCCGCGCTGGTCGACTCGCTGCGGGCGATGGGATACGCGCCGGTGGCCGAGTCGCTGGAGGGCGACGTGGTCGTCGCGCGGGCCGACGCCCGGCGCACCGAGGGACAGCTCGCCGCCCGGGTGACCGCGAACACCGCACCCGATCCCGAGGTGGTCGCCGCGGCCGTGCGGGCGATGCGGGCGGGGGACTCACGGCGGCGGCCCGCGGAGGCGCCCGAGGGCCAGGTGCCCCGCTCCCCCGCGACCGCCACGATCAGCGCGCTCCAGGAGGCCATCCGGCAGGGGTCGCGGGTGTGGATCGGCTACCTCGACTCGCAGGGACACGCCACCAGCCGCATCCTCGAACCGGCCCGGATGGAGGGCGGCTACCTCACCGCGTACGACGAGACCCGGGCCACCGTCCACCGCTTCGCCCTGCACCGCATCACGGGCATCGCCGAGATCGGCCGATGACACATCCGTGGTAAATCTTGAGGTCCTTCGTAGTAAAGGATTTCAGGATGACGACTCCGGAGCAGCCGGGGCAGGGACCCCAGGATTGGCAGACGCCGTCCAACCCCTATGGACCGCCGTCCGGCTCCGCCCCCCACGGACAACAGCAGTACGGGCCGTACGGCCCGCCGCCGGGCCCCGACCCCAGCCAGCAGTACGGGCAGCAGTACGGGCAGCAGTACGGCCAATACGGCCAATATGGCCAGTACGGGCAGCAGCAGTACGGCTACTACCCGCCCGGCGGTTACCCGCCGAGGCAGGAGGGCCCGCGCACGCACGCGATCGTGGCCCTCGTCATCAGCATCGTGCTGGCGCTGAGCTGCTACATCTCCCTGGGCGGCATCGCCGGGGCGATCCTGTCCGGGGTCGCGCTCAGCAAGGTGGACACCGCGCCGGACCAGGCCCGCAGACTGCTGAAGTGGACGTGGATCGCCATCGGCATCAACGTCGCGCTGTTCGTGATCGGGATCGGCGCGGTCATCTGGGCCGGGTTCAACGGCTACCTGGACTGATTCCCGCGACCGGGACTGATTCGGCCCGGCCTCGTGTTTGATAGGCGATAGCCGTACGAGGGGGAGCAGGCATTGAGTGACGGGCCTCTGATCGTCCAGTCGGACAAGACGCTGCTGCTGGAGGTCGACCACCCGAGGGCGGACGAGTGCCGCAAGGCCATCGCCCCGTTCGCCGAACTCGAGCGCGCGCCCGAGCACGTCCACACCTACCGGGTCACCCCGCTCGCGCTGTGGAACGCCCGGGCCGCCGGGCACGACGCCGAGCAGGTGGTCGACGCGCTGATCGGCTTCAGCCGCTATCCGGTGCCGCACGCGCTGCTCGTGGACGTCGCCGAGACCATGGCGCGGTACGGCAGGCTGCGCCTGGAGAAGCACCCTGTCCACGGCCTGGTGCTCACCAGCACCGACCGCGCCGTGCTGGAGGAGGTGCTGCGCTCCAAGAAGATCCAGCCGCTGGTCGGGGAGCGCTTCGGCGCCGACATCGTGGCCGTGCACCCCTCGGAGCGCGGCAACATCAAGCAGACGCTGCTCAAGCTCGGCTGGCCGGCCGAGGACATGGCCGGGTACGTCGACGGCGAGCACCACCCCATCGACCTGCGCGAGGACGGCTGGTCGCTGCGGCCGTACCAGAAGGAGGCGGCCGACGCGTTCTGGCACGGCGGCTCCGGTGTCGTGGTGCTGCCGTGCGGCGCGGGCAAGACGATCGTGGGCGCGGCGGCCATGGCGCACGCCCGCGCGACCACGCTGATCCTGGTCACCAACACGGTCTCGGCCCACCAGTGGAAGCAGGAGCTGATCAGGCGCACCTCGCTGACCGAGGACGAGATCGGCGAGTACACCGGGACCAAGAAGGAGATCCGCCCGGTCACGATCGCCACCTACCAGGTCATGACGACCCGGCGGCAGGGCACCTACCGGCACCTTGAGCTGTTCGACGCCCGCGACTGGGGGCTCGTCGTCTACGACGAGGTCCACCTGCTGCCCGCGCCGATCTTCCGGATGACCGCCGACCTCCAGGCCCGCCGGCGCATCGGCCTCACCGCCACGCTCGTACGCGAGGACGGCCGGGAGGGCGACGTCTTCTCGCTCATCGGGCCGAAGCGCTACGACACGCCCTGGAAGGAGATGGAGAACCAGGGCTACATCGCCCCCGCCGAGTGCGTCGAGGTGCGGGTGACGCTCGGCGACGACGAGCGGCTGGCCTACGCCATGGCCGAGAGCGACGAGCGCTACCGGTTCTGCTCGACCACGCCCGCCAAGACACGGGTGACCGAGGCGCTGGTGCGGCGGCACGCGAACGAGCAGGTGCTGGTCATCGGGCAGTACATCGACCAGCTCGACGAGCTGGGCGAGCATCTGAACGCGCCGGTCATCAAGGGCGAGACCAAGGTCAAGGAACGCGAGCGCCTGTTCCAGGCGTTCCGCGACAAGGAGATCCGGGTGCTGGTGGTCTCGAAGGTCGCCAACTTCTCCATCGACCTGCCCGAGGCGGCCGTGGCGATCCAGGTCTCCGGCACGTTCGGCTCGCGTCAGGAGGAGGCCCAGCGGCTCGGCCGGGTGCTGCGCCCCAAGGCGGACGGCGGCGGCGCGCGGTTCTACTCGGTGGTCAGCCGCGACACGGTCGACCAGGAGTTCGCGGCGCACCGGCAGCGGTTCCTGGCCGAGCAGGGATACGCCTACCACATCATCGACGCCGACGACGTGGGCGAGGAGGACCCGGCGCGCTGACCGCGGCTTCGGCGGGAGAACGTCGCAGACCCGGCCCGAACGACGAGGTATGGCCGCCGCGCGCGACCGGCTCAGCGCGCGCGGGCTGATCGACGACGGGGAGACGGGCCACCGTGGCGGGGCGGGCGCGGCGCGACCAGGTCGAGCGCATGACCGGCGAGCCGGTGGCGGGCTCGTTCCGGTCCTCGCGAAGCCCGCTCCGCTCCCCGAGCCCGGTGAACGTGCGCGGACAGCGCACCACTAGGTCCAGGAGATGCCCTTGGGCCGTGTCACCACATCACCCCCTCGCGCCTTTACCTTCACATGATGCAGTCGTGATGGCGGCAATACCCAGCAGACAAGGCGAATCACGCAATATACCCATTTTTCGTCTTACTTCTGGTTTCTCGCTGTCCATTGCCCCGCCCGCCGGCGAGCCGTTCGCGGCTCACCCAACGCGGCATATCAGGACAAATCACCCCACTACTGCATGTCGTTCGCCCGCCGGACCACCGATGGAGCGCTCCACCGTCTCCGCCGGAAAGCTTTCCGTGCCGATCATGGGAGGCGCGGTCACTGGGCGGTCAGGCCGCCGACGAACAGCACCCCCAGCGCGACGACCCAGGCCGCCACGGCGACGCCGTACAGGGACTCGCGCCGGGCGAACCAGGCGACCCCGGTGGCACACACCGCGACCACCCCGACCATCACGGACAGCGCGACCACCGAGGCGATCCGGTCCGCACAGCCCGGCGGCGGTCCCAGGCTCGTCGTGCAGAAGGCCTGGGTGCTCCAGTCGCCGAAGACCGCGAACCCCCACAGCGCGGCCAGCAACAGGCTGGCCGCCGCCGGGATCGCCGGAGGAACCACGGTGCGCGTCACCCGGGTACAGATACCCGCCTCGAGAAACGGCGACACGCGAGAGAAATACCGTTTCGGCATCGCGCCGCCCATCGCTAAGCTCTTGTGTTTCCCGCTTCCACCAGTCCTGTCCCCGTCATGCCCGGAGGAGCTTCCGCATGCCCGGAAATGTGCTCGAAGCCGAGCGCGCCCATCTCGCGGCCTCCCGCGCCGCACTGCGAGCGATGCGCGAGCACGCGCAGTCGCTGTCGGCGGACGCCGCCGGCGACTGGGTGTCGCAGCAGGTTCTGCAGGGCCTGCTCGACCAGCGGGTGGCCGCACTGGCCGACCACCCCGACGCGCCGCTGTTCTTCGGCCGCCTGGACCGTGCGGCCGACGACGACCTGCCGAGCACGGTCTACGTCGGCCGCAGGCACGTCCACGACGAGAGCAGCCGGCCCCTCGTGATCGACTGGCGCGCCCCGATCTCGCGTGCCTTCTACCAGGCCAGCCCCGCCGACCCCATGGGGGTGGCGCTGCGCCGCAGGTTCGGCTACCAGGGCGGCGATCTCACCGCGTACGAGGACGAACCACTCGACGGCAGGGCGCTCGGGCAGAGCAGGCTGCTGACCGAGGAGATCGAGCGGCCCCGCACCGGCCCGATGCGGGACATCGTGGCGACCATCCAGCCCGACCAGGACGAGATCGTCCGCGCCGACCTCGGCGTGACCGTCTGCGTACAGGGCGCGCCGGGCACGGGCAAGACGGCCGTGGGCCTGCACCGCGCGGCCTACCTGCTGTTCACCCACCGGGAGAAGCTGTCGCGCTCGGGCGTGACGATCGTCGGGCCCAACCGGGCCTTCCTCTCCTACATCTCCTCGGTGCTGCCGGCGCTCGGCGAGGTGAAGGTCGACCAGACGACGGTGGCCGGTGTCCTGGGCGACCACGCCCATCCCGAGGACCCCGCGGTGGCGGCCGTGAAGGGCGACGCCCGCATGGCCGAGGTCGTCAGGCGGGCGCTGTGGCTGCATGTGACCAAGCCGGTCGAAGGGGTGCTGTTCACCAAGGGCATCAACCGCTATCGGGTGCCCGATCACGAGGTCCGTGAGATCGTCGCCTCGCTGCGCGGGACGACGCGGTACGGCCCGGGCCGCGCCACCCTGGCCCAGCGGCTCGCCCACGCCGTGCTCGTCCAGATGGAACGGCGCGGCGAGTCGCCCGACGACCGGGTCCAGGACGCGGTGGCCCGGTCGAAGCCGGTCAAGGCCGTGCTGGACGCCGTCTGGCCGAAGCTCACCCCCGAGCAGGTGCTGTTCCGGCTGCTGTCGGACCCCGAGTTCCTGGCCAAGGCGGCCCGGTCGGACCTCTCGCCGGAGGAGCAACAGCTCCTCGTGTGGCGCAAGCCGTACAAGTCACACCGGTCGGCCAAGTGGACGGCCGCCGACGCGGCGCTGCTGGACGAACTCGGCGACCTGATCGAGCGGACCCCTTCGCGGGGACACCTCGTGGTGGACGAGGCGCAGGACCTGTCGGCGATGCAGTTGCGGGCGCTCGGACGCCGCTGCCGCAACGGCTCGGCGACCGTGCTCGGCGACCTCGCCCAGGGCACGACACCCTGGTCGGCGCGTTCGTGGAAGACCGTGCTCGACCACCTCGGCCAGCCGTCCGGCGAGGTCACCGAGCTCACGCTCGGCTTCCGTGTGCCTCGCGAGGTCCTCGACTTCGCCGCACGGCTGCTGCCCTCCGTCGCCCCCGAGCTCGCCCCGCCGCGCTCGCTGCGTCCCGGTGCCGGCTCCCTGTCCGTACGCCGCGAGACCGACGTCGCCGCGGCCCTCTCCGAGGCCGTACGGCAGGCCCTCGCGCAGGAGGGCTCCGTCGGTGTCATCGCCGCCGACTCCGCCCTTCCCGCGCTCTCAGCGGCCCTGGAGGCCACCGCGGTGCCGCACACGGTGCTCGGCCCGGACTCGACGGGCGACGACCGGGTGCTGCTGGTCCCCGCGACGCTCGCCAAGGGCCTGGAGTACGACCACGTGATCGTCGCCGAGCCCGCCGCGATCGTGGAGGCGGAGGAGCGCGGCCTCGCCCGCCTCTACGTGGTCCTCACCCGGGCGGTAACGTCACTGACCGTCCTGCACGGCCGCGATCTTCCCGAGGAGCTGCGATGACTTCGACCGGCGTAAGCGTCCGCCACGGAGCGCTCGACGACGTCCCGGCCCTCCTGCGGTTCTGGCTGGAGGCCGCGGAGAACACCGACAGGCACGACGACGCCGGCAAGGTCGTGGCCCTGATCGAGCGCGACCCCGAGGCGCTGCTCATCGCCGAGATCGACGGCCGCATGGTCGGCACGCTCATCGCCGCATGGGACGGCTGGCGCGCCCACCTCTACCGGCTCGCCGTTGATCCCGCCCACCGGCGGATGGGCATCGGATCACGGCTGATCGGGGCCGCCGAGGAGCGGTTCAGGGAGTTCGGCGCGTTCCGTGCCGACGCGATGGTCCTGCACGACAACGCCCTGGCGCACCACGCCTGGACGGCGGCGGGATACACGATGCAGACCGACTGCGCCCGCTGGGTCAGGCGCCTCACCTGAGGCGCACCACGGGAAAGGGCGGTTCCCCCGAGGGGGAACCGCCCTTCCGTTGAGACGAAGCAGGCAGATGGATCAGAAGTCCATGTCGCCGCCGCCGGGCATGGCGGGGGCCTTCTCCTTCTCGGGCTTCTCGGCGATGACGGCCTCGGTGGTCAGGAACAGCGCCGCGATGGACGCCGCGTTCTGCAGCGCCGAGCGGGTGACCTTGGCCGGGTCGATGATGCCGGACTCGAACATGTTGACGTACTCGCCGGTCGCGGCGTTGAGGCCCTCACCAGCCGGGAGGTTGCGGACCTTCTCCACCACGACGCCGCCCTCGAGGCCGGCGTTGACGGCGATCTGCTTCAGCGGCTCCTCAAGGGCCTTGCGGACGATCGCGGCACCGGTGGCCTCGTCGCCGTTGACCTCGAGCTTGTCGAACGCGTTGGCGCCGGCCTGCAGCAGAGCCACGCCACCGCCGGGGACGATGCCCTCCTCGACCGCGGCCTTCGCGTTGCGGACGGCGTCCTCGATGCGGTGCTTGCGCTCCTTGAGCTCGACCTCGGTGGCCGCGCCGGCCTTGATGACGGCGACGCCGCCGGCCAGCTTGGCGAGGCGCTCCTGGAGCTTCTCGCGGTCGTAGTCGGAGTCGGTGCGCTCGATCTCGGCGCGGATCTCGTTGACCCGGCCGGAGATCTGCTCGGCGTCACCGGCGCCGTCGACGATCGTGGTCTCGTCCTTGGTGATGACGACCTTGCGGGCGCGGCCGAGCAGGTCGAGGGTGGCGTTCTCGAGCTTGAGACCGACCTCCTCGGAGATGACCTGGCCACCGGTGAGGATGGCGATGTCGCCCAGCATGGCCTTGCGGCGGTCGCCGAAGCCCGGAGCCTTGACGGCCACGGACTTGAACAGGCCGCGGATCTTGTTGACGACCAGGGTGGCCAGGGCCTCGCCCTCGACGTCCTCGGCGATGATGACCAGCGGCTTGCCGGACTGCACGACCTTGTCGAGCAGCGGCAGCAGGTCCTTGTTCGCCGAGACCTTGGAGTTGACGATCAGGATGTACGGGTCCTCGAAGACCGCCTCCATGCGCTCGGGATCGGTCACGAAGTAGCCGGACACGTAACCCTTGTCGAAGCGCATGCCCTCGGTGAGCTCCAGCTCCAGGCCGAAGGTGTTGCTCTCCTCGACGGTGATGACGCCTTCCTTGCCCACCTTGTCCATCGCCTCGGCGATGAGGGCGCCGATCTCGGTGTCGGCGGCGGAGATGGAGGCGGTGGAGGCGATCTGCTCCTTCGTCTCCACGTCCTTGGCGAGCTTCGACAGCTCCTCGCTGACGCGCTCGACGGCGGCCTCGATGCCCTTCTTCAGCGCCATCGGGTTGGCGCCGGCGGCCACGTTGCGCAGACCCTCGCGGACCAGCGCCTGAGCGAGCACGGTGGCCGTCGTCGTGCCGTCACCGGCGACGTCGTCGGTCTTCTTCGCGACTTCCTTGACCAGCTCGGCGCCGATCTTCTCCCACGGGTCCTCGAGCTCGATCTCCTTGGCGATGGAGACACCGTCGTTGGTGATCGTGGGGGCGCCCCACTTCTTCTCCAGCACGACGTTGCGGCCCTTGGGGCCGAGGGTCACCTTCACGGCGTCGGCGAGCTGGTTCATACCGCGCTCGAGACCGCGCCGGGCGTCCTCGTCAAACGCGATCATCTTGGCTGCCATTAGGCTAGACCTCCCAGTAGCAGGGTGTCTTCAACGGACCGAGCCGACGCCCGCGACGGCTTGGACCCGCTATCCCTGCGCGGGCCCCATCGCCCCGATCCCGGTTGTTGTCACTCTCGACCTCAGAGTGCCAAACAAGTATTTAGCACTCTACCCCTGAGAGTGCAAGCGGAAGCCGTGCTGACCAGCTTGGACGGTATGTCCAGAGCGACCCTCCGGAGCGACGCGCCGCCGGTCAGGACCGAGGAGCCGAGCGAGAGCCGAGCGGGAGCCGCGAGGAGTGCGGCCCCGCTCCGGACCCAGCGGCCCATACCCGCCCGAGTGGCCGCAAAAGGGCCGTGGAAGGGCCGCGGAAGGGCCTTGAAAGGCCCGCAGTGGCCCGCAGGCGCCCGGAGTGGCCGTGCGGAGCGAGGCGGGTGGGACCGGCAAGCGGAAGGCCCGGTGCGCGAGTCCCGCGCGCCGGGCCTTCCAAGGTCGATGACGGGATCAGACGGCCCGTACGGCTTCCGCCTGCGGGCCCTTCTGACCCTGCGTGATGTCGAACTCAACCCGCTGACCCTGCTCGAGGGCCTTGTAGCCGTCCATCATGATTGCCGAGTAATGGACGAACACGTCCTTACCACCGTCTACCGCGATGAAGCCGTAGCCCTTGTCCGCGTTAAACCATTTGACGGTGCCCTGCGCCACTTCCGACTCCTCTTGCTGGGCTGGGGACCACACCCAAGAAGCCCCCGGTTTTGTCGATCGTCATCGACCATACCCGTGTCAAGCCGTAGGACAACAGAGTCAATCCGCAAACTACTACTTGGCGTTCGCTCAAAGCGGGACCGAAGAATATTCACTTTGCTGTTGAATAGTTGAGAGCTACACCATTTGCCACGGCTTCGTATGACTTCTTCACCGATAGAAGCGCATGTCAGATGCTCGGCTCCGGTGCGGCGGCTCAGCCTCCGGCGACGGCGGGGATGACCGAAATCTGCACCCCGTCCGGCGTGGCGGTGTCCAGACCGTCGGCGAATCGGACATCCTCTTCTCCGACGTAGACGTTGACAAAACGCCGGATCTTACCCGTCTCGTCCAGGATGCGCCCGCCGATGCCGGGGTAGTCCGCGTCGAGCTTCTGCAGGACCTCGCGGAGCGTTCCTCCCTCCCCGCTCACCTCCGCGGCTCCGTTGGTGTACGTCCGGAGAATCGTCGGAATCCGCACGGAAACGCTCATTGTTCGCTCGCTTTCGTTACTGCCGATGGGCTTTTTGAAACGCTTTCAGTTGGCGAATGCCGCACGGAACGCGTCGAGAGAGGGACGGATGACGGCGGCGGGACGGGCGTGCTCGGCCACCGCGTCGAGCGTCTTGAGCCCGTCGCCGGTGTTCAGCACCACGGTCTCGGCGTCGGGGTCGAGGCGGCCCTCGCGCACCAGCTTGCGCAGCACGCCGACCGTGACGCCGCCCGCGGTCTCCGCGAAGACGCCCTCGGTCCTGGCCAGCAGGCGGATCGCGTCGACCACTTCCCGGTCGTTCACGTCCTCCACGGCGCCGCCCGTCCGCCGCGCGATGTCGAGCACGTACGGCCCGTCCGCCGGGTTGCCGATGGCGAGGGACTTGGCGATGGTGTCGGGCCGCACCGGCTGCACCACGTCCTGCCCGGCCTTGAACGCCTGGGATACCGGCGAGCAGCCCTCGGCCTGCGCCCCGAAGATCCGGTAGGGCCGATCCTCGACCAGCCCCAGCTTGACCAGCTCGCGGAAGCCCTTGTCGATCTTCGTGAGCTGCGAGCCGGAGGCCACCGGGATGACGATCTGGTCGGGCAGCCGCCAGCCGAGCTGCTCGGCGATCTCGTATGCCAGCGTCTTGGAGCCCTCGGCGTAGAAGGGCCGGAGGTTGACGTTGACGAAGCCCCACTTCTCGCCGAGCTCGTCGCCGATGAGCTCGGAGCAGAAGCGGTTGACCTCGTCGTAGGTGCCTTCGATGGCGACCAGGCGGCCGCCGTACACCGCGGCCATGGTGACCTTGGCCGGCTCCAGGTCGGCGGGAATGAACACGCAGGAGTCCAGCCCGGCCCTGGCGGCGGCCGCGCCCACCGCGCCGGCGAGGTTGCCGGTGGAGGAGCACGACAGCGTGTGGAAGCCGAAGGTGCGCGCGGCCTCCAGCGCGATCGCGACGACCCGGTCCTTGAAGGAGTGGGTCGGGTTGCCGGAGTCGTCCTTGACGTGGAGCGACCGAAGGCCCAGCTCGGCCGCCAGCCTGTCGGCCTTCACGAGCTTGGTCCAGCCGGGCTGGAGGTTGGGCTTGGCCGCCACGCCGGCGGGAACGGGGAGCAGGGAGCGGTAGCGCCAGATGTTCGCGGGGCCGGACTCGATGTCCTCCCGGCGAACCTCGCCGAAGTCGTACGCCACCTCAAGGGGGCCGAAACACTCCGTACAGGCGAAAATCGGGCCGAGCTCATAAAGAGCGCCGCATTCGCGACACGAAAGACCGGTTGCGGGGCCGAACTCGACGGTGTTCGCGGCAGTGTTAGCGGCAGTGCTGGTGTGCGCCATGAAGCGAGGCCTTTCCCTCATCTTCGCTCGCGACCACCCTGGCCGCGAGCCGGAATTGGCACCTGTCCCGGCCGGGCCTCGTGGGCACGAGTTCGACACCGGGGAGGTTGCCGGGGCTTCGCAGGGCCGGTCCCTCCACCCCTCTGGATGAGCATGTTCAGTTGTAGGACCTTCAGAGGAAAGGTCCCTAGCACTGTACCCCGGCGTCCCCGGTGTCCGTTCTTACGTCTCACATCGCGAGACGATTTGTATCAGCCGTACGCCTCGCCGAGGGCGCTCTGCACGTACTTGCGGGCTTGGTGGATGCGGGACTTGACCGTCCCGAGGGGGATTTTCAGCTGGTCGGCGACCTCCGCGTAGTCGAGCTGGCAGATGTCGCGCAGCACGAGCGCCTGGGCGAGGTCGGGCCGCTCGGCCTCCAGCGCCTCCATCGCGTCGAGCAGGTCGAGCCGCGACCCCGCGATTACGCTCACCCGCTGGGGATCCGGCCGCTGCTCGGGCAGCTCCTCCACCTGCTCCGACGAGCGCCGCTTGAGCGAGCGGTAGGTGGTCCTGGCGCAGTTCACGGTCACGATGTGCAGCCAGGTGCTGAACTTGGCCCGCCCCTCGAACCTCGCGATGTTGCGCGCCACGGCGAGCAGCGTGTCCTGCGCGGCCTCCTCGGCGTCCTGCCGATACGGTAGAAGCCGCTCGCAGTGCCGCAGCACGTCGGGCTCGATGCGCCGCAGCAGCTCACCGAGCGCGCGGTGGTCCCCCCGGGCAGCCGATCGGGCCAGTTCCTCGGTCGTGTCGTCCAGTGCCATGCCGTATCCAGCCCTCCCGCGATCGCTTGACATCCTATTGACGGAGGTCGGCTTTTATTAATCTTCCGGCATGCGCGCCCGCTCTGATCGAGGGAACCCGAAGATGAGCAGCTCCGTCCTGATCGCGTCCAACCGGGGCCCCGTGTCCTTCACGCTGTCGGACGACGGCGGCCTGACCATGCGCAGAGGCGGGGGCGGGCTCGTCTCCGGTCTGTCCGAGGTGGTCAGGGACACCGACGTCCTGTGGGTCTGCGCGGCGCTGTCGGACGGCGACCGGGGCGCGGTGCGCCAGACCCCCGGCGGGCGGCTCGACCGGGCCTTCGAGACCGGGCCGATCCGCATGCTGGACATTCCGCCCGCGGTCTTCCACCGGGCCTACAACGCCGTGGCCAACTCGACCCTCTGGTTCGTCAACCACCTGCTCTACAACACGCCCTTCTCCCCCGAGTTCGGCACGCGCTTCCGCCGCGAGTGGGAGTCGTACCGCACGTACAACGGCGCCTTCGCGCTGGCCCTGGCCGAGGAGGCGGCCCACCGGGCGCGCGTCATGGTGCAGGACTACCACCTGACGCTGGCCCCGGCGATGCTCCGGGTCGAGCGGCCGGACCTGCGCATCGCCCACTTCTCGCACACGCCCTGGGCGCCGCCGGAATACTTCGCGCTGCTGCCGGAGGACGTCGTGGCGGAGGTGCTGACCGGCATCCTCGGCGCCGACCACGCGGGATTCCTCACCGCGCGCTGGGCCCGCGCCTTCATGGACTGCTGCGAAACCCTGCTCGGCGCCTGCGTGGACCACGCCGCCCGCACGGTGACGTACGACGGGCGGACCACCAGGATCGGCGTGCACCCGCTCGGCGTGAACGGCGAGGCGCTGCGGGTTCGGGCGGCCGAGCAGGACGTCGAGTCGCACATGACCGTGATCAGGGACCTCGTGGGCGACCGCAAGCTGATCGTGCGCATCGACCGCACCGAGCTGTCCAAGAACATCGTGCGCGGCCTGCGGGCCTACCAGGAGTTCCTGTCCGCCCATCCCGAGTGGCACGGCCGGGTCGTCCACCTCGCGTTCGCCTATCCCTCCCGCCACGACCTGCCGGAGTATCGCGAGTACACGGCGGCCGTGCAGCGCTGCGCCAAGGAGATCGAGGACGAGTACGCGACCGAGGACTGGGACCCGCTGATCCTCAACGTGAACGACGACTACCCGCGCTCGCTGGCCGCCTACCGGCTGGCCGACGTCCTGCTCGTCAACCCGATCAGGGACGGCATGAACCTGGTGGCCAAGGAGGGCCCGATCCTGTCGCCCCGGTGCGCGCTGGTGCTGTCGCGCGAGGCGGGCGCGGCGGCCGAACTGGGGGCCGACGCCCTGCTCGTCAACCCCTACGACGTGTCCGGCACCGCGGCGGCGCTGCACGAGGCGCTGACGCTGCCGGAGCAGGAGCGGCTCAGCCGCGGCCTGCGGCTGCGGGAGGCCGCCACCGCACTGCCGCCCCAGCGCTGGTTCGACGACCAGCTCGCCGCGCTGCACTGACTCCGGCCGTCACCACCCGTCCTCCCGGCGCACCGCGTCTACCGGCGCACCGGGCGAGAGCACGGTCAGTGCCAGGTCGCGTTCTTGAGGATCGTGCTCAGCTGCGGGTGGTCCCACTGGTCCAGGACCAGGATCTTCGACGTGGGCAGATACCACTCGCGCTGGTTGTAGTGCAGCTTCACCCGCCACTTCTTGTCGACGCAGGTCGCCGCCCACTTGTGGTAGTCCGCCTTGTGGCCCGGCCCGACCTGCCGCAGCCCCTTGTCCGCGACCTTCCACTCGCCCTTGTACAGCTTGTAGCTCCTGGGACAGATGCTGACGTCGGTCGCGGGGTCGTAGCCGTACTTCGGCTTGTACGCCTGGAACGTGCGGAGCCCGATCTTGAGCGCCTTCGGGCCCAGCACCCAGAAGCTGTGGCACCCCCAGTCGCGGAAGCCGAAGTCCTCGGTGCCGAAGGTGGGACACGAGCCCGTGATGACGCGCACCCAGTCCTTGTCGTCCTTGACCACCTTCCACGACGCGGGGATCGTGAGGGTCAGGCCGCTCCGCAGGTGGACCTGCTTGGTGGCGCGGCTCTCGCTCGCGGACGCCGCCGCCGGAGCGGTCAGGGTGGCCGCGAGCACGGCCAGGCCGGCCGCCGCGGCCGGGATCGTCTTTCTGAACATGCCGGGCACATTAGGCGTGTTCGCTTGCAGGCGACTTGCGGCCCGATGGACGACATGCGGCCCGGCAGGCGGAAGGTCACCGAACGCGGCGTCAGTGCCAGGTCGCGTTCTTGAGGATCGTGCTCAGGCCCGGCGTCCTCCACTGGTCGATCACCAGAATCTTCGACGTGGGCAGATACCACTCGCGCTGGTGGAAGCGGGCTCTCTGCCTGCCAGGGCCCAGGGGCGCGCACGTGCCCGCCCAGTCGCGGTAGTACGCCTTGTGTCCCGGCCCGACCTGCCGTAACCCCTTGTCCGCGAGCGTGGTCCTTCCGATGTAGAGGTTCTTCTTCACCGGGCAGGGCCCGACGTCGGTGGCCGGATAGAACGGGCCGTCCGGCGTGTACTTCTGGAACAGCTCGTGGCCGATCTCGATGGCCTTGGGCCCCATGATCCAGAAGCTGTGGCAGCCCGAGTCGCGGAAGCCGTACGTGTCCGTGCCCTTGGTGGGGCACGCGCCGGTGATGACGCGCACCCAGTCCTTGCGGCTGTCGTCGACCTTCCAGGACGACGGGATCCTGAGGGTGAGGCCCTTGCGCAGGTGCAGAGCCTTGGTCGCCGCGCCGTCGCTCGCGAACGCCGCCGCCGGAGCCGCCAGGGACGCCGCGAGCACGGCCAGGCCGGCCGCCGCGGCCGAGATCGTTGTCCTCATGCCCGGCACGCTACGCCCGGCCGCTTGCAGACGGCTTGCCGAGAGTCGCGACGAGGTCTCCGAGGAAGGCCACGACGCCGTCGGGCCCGTCCACCACCACGTCGGCGCGCTCCGCCAGGGCGGTCACCTCCGTGGACCCGCTGCACACCCGTACGCCGGGGATCCCGGCCGACTCGACCGCGTCGAAGGCCGCGAGGTCCCCCAGGTCGTCGCCGACGAACATGACCGAGCGGGCGTCCCGCTCGGCGAGGAAGGCCGACAGGGCCTTCCCCTTGTCCATTCCGGCCGGCCGCAGCTCAAGCACCATGCGGCCCGGCTCGACCGCCAGCCCGGCCTCCGCGGCCAGCGCCTCGACCGGCCCGCGCAGCGCCTCCAGCGCCCCCGCGGGGTCGGCGCACCGCCGGGTGTGCACGGCGACGGCGCGGCCCTTGTCCTCGACCCACGCCCCGTCGAGGCCCGCCGCGAGCCCGGGCAGCCGGGCGCGGACCAGGTCGAGTCCCGGCGGCGGTGGCGGGGCCGTCAGACGGCCGTCCTCCCAGCGCTCCAGCCCGTAGTGGCCGAGGATCACCAGACCGGGCACGTCGGCGAGGGACGGCCCGCCAGGGACCTCTCCGAGGGCGAGAGCCGTACGCGGCGGGCGGCCGGTGACGATCACGACGGCGCGCACCAGCGGGGCGAGGGCGGCCAGCACGCGGGGCACGCCGGGGTGCACGCGGGCGGCGGCGGGGTCGGGCACGATCGGGGAGAGCGTGCCGTCGTAGTCGAGCCCGATCACGGCGCCGCCCGGATCGGCGGCGATCGCGTCGAGTCCTGCGTGCACGGGCAGGGTCATGGCCTCACTCCGAAGGGGGTTCAGTGCGTACGCCTCGACGGCCTCATGCCCCGGCAGCGGGGCTCATGCGTGCGGAGGGGAGGGAAAGCTCAGGAGTTGAGCCCGAAGCGGCGGGCCGAGCGGTCGCGCCGCCTGCCGGCTCTCATCCGGCGCAGCCGCTTGACGAGCATGGGGTCGTGCTCCAGCGCCTCGGGCCGGTCGATCAGCTCCCCGAGTAACTGGTAGTACCGGGTCGCGGAGATGCCGAAGGCCTCCCTGATCGCCTGTTCCTTGGCGCCCGCGTAACGCCACCACTGGCGCTCGAACGCCAGCATCTCGCGGTCGCGGTCCGAGAGGTCGGGCCCGTCGCCGCCGGCCGGTTCGGTGTCCATCCGCTCCTCCTCGATCGGCTCGCGGGCCCGTCCCATGGTAATGCCAAGCCCGCGAGGCGAACCCGGGGTGTTCAGGCCGGGCAGGACAGACGTAATGTCACGTGGTGTGAGCTCTGTAATCACGCTTCTGACCGACTACGGGCTGGAGGACGGGTACGTCGCCGCGTGCCACGGCGTGATCGCGGGCATCGCCCCGCAGGCTCGGATCATCGACGTGGGTCATCTCGTCCCCGCCGGGGACGTACGACGCGGCGCGGCCATCCTCGCGCAGACCCTGCCCTACCTGCCGGCCGGCGTCCACCTGGCGGTCGTCGATCCCGCCGTGGGCGGCAACCGGCGCCCGGTCGCCGTGGAGGCGGGGGGACGGGTGTTCCTCGGTCCCGACAACGGCATCCTGTCGTGGGCCGTCCGCGCCGCGGGGGGCGCCGACGCCGCCTACGAGTTGACGAACAAGGACCTGTTCCTGGAGAACGTCTCGCCGACCTTCCCGGGACGGGACCTGTTCGCCCCGGTCGCCGCCCACCTGTGCACCGGACACGCGGTCGCCGACGTGGGGCCGCCGATGCCGGTGGACCGGCTGGTGACCCTGCCCGCGCCGACCTGCCGGTTGCGGGACGGCACGGCCGAGGGCGAGGTGCTGTCGGTGGACAGGCACGGCAACGTCCAGTTGTCGATCACCGCCTCCGACATGGCCGAGCTCGGCGTACGGCTCGGCGACACCGTCGCCGTGTGGCTCGGGCGCCGCCAGGTCGCCGTGCCGTACCGGGAGACGTTCACCGCCGTGCCGCCCGGCGACCTGGTCGCGTTCACCGACTCCGCCGGCCTGGTCGCGATGGCGATCAACGCCGGGGACGCCTCCGACCGTCTGGGTCTGCCCCCGGGCGCGCACGTACGGCTGTCGCCCGGGGGACGCTGACCCGGCCGGGTCCTACTGGGCGTTCACCACGTCGCGGGCCTCCGCGAAGTGGCAGGCGCTGGGATGGTCGCTGCCCGGGCGCGCCTCGAGCGCGGGCGTCTGCTCGGCGCAGATGTCCTGCGCCTTCCAGCACCGCGTGCGGAAGTGGCAGCCCGACGGCGGGTTGGCCGGCGAGGGCGGGTCGCCCTGCAGGATGATCCGCTGGCGGGTCTCCCGGCCCTCGGGATCGGGCACCGGCACGGCCGACAGCAGCGCCTGGGTGTACGGGTGCGTCGGGCCGTCGTAGATCTGCGCGTCGCTGCCCAGTTCGACGATCTTGCCGAGGTACATCACCGCGATCCGGTCGGAGATGTGGCGGACCACCGACAGGTCGTGCGCGATGAAGATGTAGGCGAGGTCGAACTCGTTCTGCAGCCGCTCCAGCAGGTTCATGACCTGGGCCTGGATCGACACGTCGAGCGCGGACACCGGCTCGTCGCAGATGATGATCTCAGGCTGGAGCGCCAGACCGCGGGCGATGCCGATGCGCTGACGCTGGCCGCCGGAGAACTGGTGCGGGTAGCGGTTGATGTGGTCGGGGTTGAGGCCGACCACCTCGAGCAGCTCCTGCACCCGGCGCCGCCGGCCGCCCTTCGGCACGACGTCCGTGTGGATCTCGAACGGCTCCCCCACGATGTCGCCGACGGTCATCCGCGGGTTCAGCGAGGTGTAGGGGTCCTGCATGACCATCTGGATGTTGCGGCGCATCCGCTTGAGCTCGGAGCCCCTGGCCGTGGTGATGTCCCTGCCGTGGATGCGCACAGAGCCCGAGGTGGGCCGCTCCAGCGCCATCAGCAGCTTGGCCAGGGTGGACTTGCCGCAGCCCGACTCGCCGACGACCCCGAGCGTCTCGCCCCGGTGCAGGTCGAAGGAGACCCCGTCGACGGCCTTGATCGCGCCGATCTGCCGCTTGACGACGATGCCCTGAGTGAGCGGGAAGTGCTTGACCAGGTCGCGGACTTCGAGGATCGACTCAGCGTTCGCCTTCATCGAGGACCTCCCTCCAGTAGTGGCAGGCGCTGCCGCGGGTGCCACTGATCGTGTACAGCGGGGGAACGTCGGTCACGCAGTTGTCCCGCCGGTAAGGGCACCGCGGGTGGAAGGCGCAGCCCGTCGGCATCTCCAGCAGGTTGGGCGGCAGGCCCTTGATCGCGTAGAGCTCCTGGCCCTTTTGGTCCACCCTGGGGATGGACTCCAGCAGCCCCTTCGAGTAGGGGTGGGCCGGGTCCCTGTACAGGTCGTGCACCGGGGCGTTCTCGACGATGCGTCCGCCGTACATGACCGCGATCTTGTCCGCGACGTCGGCGACGACGCCGAGGTCGTGGGTGATCAGGATCAGGCCCATGTTGCTGTCGCGCTGCAGTTCCGCGAGCAGACCCATGATCTGTGCCTGGACGGTCACGTCGAGCGCGGTGGTCGGCTCGTCCGCGATCAGGATCTCCGGGTCGAGCGCGATCGCCATGGCGATCATGATGCGCTGCCGCATGCCGCCGGAGAACTGGTGCGGGAAGTCGTTGACCCGTTCCTTGGCGGCCGGGATCCTGACCCGGTCCATCAGCTCGACGGCCATCTTCTTGGCGTCCGCCCGTGACGTGCCGCGGTGCATGCGGAACATCTCGGCGATCTGCCAGCCGACCGGGAATACCGGGTTCAGCGCGGACAGCGCGTCCTGGAAGACCATGGAGATGCCCTCCCCGCGGATCTTCCTGCGCTGGTCGTCCGGGAGCTTGAGCAGGTCGACGCCCCGGAAACGGATCTCACCACCGGTGATCTTCCCCGGGGGCATGTCGAGGATGCCCATGATGGTCTGGGCGGTGACGCTCTTGCCCGAGCCCGACTCGCCCAGCACGGCGAGCGTCTCGCCGGCGTCCACGCTGTAGGTCACGCCGTTGACGGCCTTGGCCACGCCCGCCCGGGTGCGGAACTCGACGTGGAGGTTGTCCACCTCCAGCAGGGCGCCGCTGTGGGAGCCTCTGCCCATCTGCTCGGAAAGCACTTCCGTCACTCGCTGTGCCTCCTCATCGAAGCTTCGGGTCGAGGGCGTCGCGTACGGCTTCGCCGAGCATGACGAAGGTCAGCACGCACAGGGACAGGAACGCCGCGGGGAAGAGCAACGCGTGCGCCCCGGTCCTCATGTAGGAAGCGTGGTCGGCGATCGCGATGCCCCAGGAGATGACCGGCGGACGCAGGCCGATGCCGAGCAGCGACAGCGTGGCCTCGGCGCCGATGTAGCTGCCGATCGTGATCGTGGCGTACACGAGGATCGGCGCCAGCGAGTTGGGCAGCAGATGCCGGAAGATGAGCCGCAGCGGTCCGGCTCCGAGCGCCCTCGCGGCCTGCACGTAGTCCTGGTGCTTGGCCTGGATGACGGCCGAGCGCGCGATGCGCATCAGGATCGGCCAGCCCAGCAGGGCCAGCACGATGATCACGACCGCCATGATCATCGCCTTGCCCGGGTTCGACTGGGCCGGTGTGACGGTGCCGAGGATGATGATCGCGCCCAGCACGTACGGCAGGCCGAGGAACATCTCGCCGACGCGGGAGACGACCGCGTCGATCCAGCGCCCGAAGTAGGCCGCCAGCACGCCCGTCAGGCCGCCGAGCAGGACGGTGGCGAGCGTCGCCAGCACGCCCACGATGATCGAGGTGCGGGCGCCGTACACGGAGCGGGCGAAGACGTCGCGTCCCTGCAGGTCGTAGCCGAACCAGGCGTCCGCGCTCGGCCCCTCCATGCTCTTGGCGAGCGTGGCGTACTCCGGGTCCTTGTGCGTGAACAGCGTCGGGAAGGCCGCCATCAGCAGGAACACGATCAGCATCACGAACGAGATCCAGAAGATCTTGCGTCGCTTCAGGATGTCCCACGTGTCGCGCCAGAGGCTGCGTCTGTCGCCCCGGACCGCGACCGGGCTCGCGGTCGGCTCGCCCGCACCCTTGATCAGATCTTGCGTCGCGGTCGGGTCACTCATAGCGGATCCTCGGGTCGAGCACGCCGTAGAGGAGGTCGACGAGCAGGTTGGAGACCAGGTACACGAGCACGAGCAACGTGGCCACGGGGACCACGATCGTGTAGTCCTGGCCGTTGATGGCCCGCCACAGCAGGCCGCCGATGCCGTGGATGTTGAAGATGCCCTCGGTGATGATCGCGCCGGACATCAGCGAGCCGACCTCGGTGCCGAGGAACGTCAGCACCGGGATGAGCGAGTTGCGCAGCAGGTGGATCGCGACCACCCGCCGGTTGCTCAGTCCCTTGGCCACGGCCGTCCGCACGTAGTCGGCGCGCAGGTTCTCCACGATGCTCGTACGGGTGAGCCGCGCGGTGAAGGCCATGTTGAGGCTGGCCAGCACGAGCGCCGGGACGATCAGCTCTTGGACCGGCGCCGCGTCCGACACGGTCGGCTCGATGATGTGCAGCTGCACGCCGAGGATCCACTGCAGCAGGTAACCGGTGACGAAGATCGGCAGCGACAGCAGGACCAGCGTGGAGACCGTCACCACGTTGTCGACGAAGCCGCCGCGCTTGAGGCCCGACAGCACGCCGGCGCCGATACCGATGATCGCCTCGAAGGCCACGGCCATCAGCGCGAGCCTGATGGTGATCGGCCAGGCGTCGCCCAGCTGGGTCGCGACGGACACACCGTTGAAGTCGGTGCCGAAGTTACCGGTGAGCAGATTCTTCAGGAAGTTCCAGTACTGCACCAGGATTGGCTGGTCCAGGCCGAACTGCTCGCGCATGGCCGTGACGTAGCTGTCCGGACAGGGCCGCTGGCCGCATCTGCCGGCGAACGGGTCACCCGGGAGCTGCCAGACCATGTAGTTGATGATGAAGGTCGTGCCCAGCACGACAGGCACGAGTTGCAGCAGGCGCCGGATCGCGTATCGGCCCATGCGCACCTCCGATCTGACGCTAAAGGTCGTACATGCGCCCCCCGTGGGTCAACACGGGAAGTCGCGAATGGACAGCCCACGAGGCCGGCCCCGGTTGGGGGAACCGGCCTCGGGGGTTCACCTTACGAGCTGTCCCTACGCTTCCTTGATCGCGATCGACAGCGGGTCGAGCACGCCGAAGGGAGTGACCTTCACGCCGGTCACCCACTTGGAGGTGCCGGCCTGCAGGCCGTACGACCACAGCGGAATCGCGGGCATGTCCTGCTGCAGCATAGCCTCGGCCTCCTGGTAGAGGGCGTTGGCCTGCGCGGGGTCGGTGGCGGTGTCGGCCTCGTGGAGCTTCTTGTCGAGCTCCTTGTTGCTGTAGAGACCGTCGTTGGAGGAGGCGCCGGTCTTGTACAGCGGGTTCAGGAAGTTCTCGATGTGCGGGTAGTCCATCTGCCAGCCGGTGCGGAACGCGCCCTTGATCTTGTGCTGGGTGATGGTGTCACGCAGCTCGGCGAAGGTGGGCATGTCCTTGTGCACGAACTTCACGCCGGCGTCGGCGCCGAAGGCCTGGTTGATGCTGTTGACCGTGGCCTCGATCCACTCCTTGTGAGTGCCGTCCGCGTTGGACCAGATCGGGAACTCGGCCGGCGGGGTGTAACCCTCGGCCTTGGCCTTGGCGAGGTACTCCTTGGCCTTGGCGGGGTTGTAGGTGCACAGGTCGCCGCAGGCCCCGTCCTTGAAGCCCTCGACGATCGGGGAGACCCAGCCGTTGATGGGCACGCGGCCCTTGTTGAAGATCTTGTCGGTGATCGTCTTCCGGTCGATCGCGTACGACACGGCCTTGCGGAAATCCGCGTTGCCGCCGAACTCCTTGTCGTACAGCGGGAAGGTGACCGTCTGGATGACGCCCTGCTGGCCGTCGATCGCGCGGTCGCCGAGGTCGCTCTTCCACTTGTCGCCGGCGAGGGCCGACGGCGGGATCAGCTCGGTGAAGTCGAGGTTGTTGGAGACCAGGTCCGCGTACGCCGCGTTGTCGTCCTTGTACATCTTGTAGACGATCTTCTTGACCTTGGGCTTCTCCGGCCCGGGGTAGTCGGGGTTCGCCTCGACGATGATCTGCGAGTTGTGGTCCCACTGCACGAACTTGAAGGGACCGTTGGTGACCGGCTTCTGCGCGAAGCCCTTCGGGTCCTTGAAGAAGGCGTCGGGCAGCGCCGAGAAGGACGAGTAGCCGAGCTTGGTGCGGAACACGGCGACGGGCGCGCTCAGCGTGACCTTGAAGGTGAGGTCGTCGACGACCTCCAGGCCCTCCATCTTGTCGGTCTCCGGCTTCGGGGCCTCCTTCGGCCCGTCGGGGCCGTCGGGGTCGGCGGTGTTGACCTTGTCGAAGCCCACGATGTCGCCGAACCAGAAACTGCCGAGCTGGGCGTTCGGCGAGTACGCGGTGTAGTTCCAGGCGTCGACGTAGTTCTTCGCGGTGACCGGCGTGCCGTCGGTCCACTTCAGGCCGGGCTTGAGCTTGATCGTCCACACCTTGTTGTCGGTGGTCTCGATCGACTCCGCCTGGTCGAGCTCGGGAGCGGCCGTGTCCGAGTTGTACTTGACGAGCCGGCTGTACACGAAGTCGTTGATCGTGCCGCCGCAGGTCTCGTTGATGTTGCCGGGGACAAAGCCGGTCTGCGGCTCACAACCGCGGATGTAGACGGTCCCGGTGGCGGCCCGGGGGTTGTCCCCGCCGCCGCTACTGGAGCCGCCGCCCCCGCCGCACGCGGCGACGCCGAGCGCAAGCAGCGCGGTGCCGGTGGCGATCTTCGCGCCCTTAGTCACGCGCATAGTGGATTGGTCCTCCCTCTAAGGATGGGCGTTCGCGCTGGTTAGCACCCGGTTTGCCGGGCATCGTCAAACCAGCTGACGTCCTGCCAGTCGTCCGGAGCATCCCTTACCGGACGCACCAGAGGAGTCTCCGGCACGTTGCAGTTCGGTCACACGTGCGTCAGTCGGGCGTCACACACATTCCTGCGAGCCCAACCTTAAATGCCCAGCACGGCATCAAACTCCCCTTTAGAGTACATATGACGACATACGGCCAGTCCTTTGACCGAGGCTGAGGGCGACACCCGTGCCCCGGTCTCCAGATCAGGATGTCCTGGGCTACCTTTGACCAGTCGCAGCCACGTTCGGTGCGACAGCCGTCCCACCGACCTCCATCCAATAGAGTCCATGCCATGAGCCAGCCGGAATCCGCGCTCGCGGAGGCCCAGGGTGGCGGCCGAGCCCCGGAGTCGCTGGCCGCGCTCGCCGAGCGTCACGGACTACGACGCGCCATCGCACGCCCCAGCATGCCCGCCTACCTGCGCCAACTGTGGGACCGGCGGCACTTCATCCTCACGTACGCCACTTCGCGCAACGTCTCCAAGTATTCCGAGTCGATGCTCGGCCAGCTCTGGCAGGTGCTGACCCCGCTGCTCAACGCCGCGGTGTACTGGCTGATGTTCGGCGTCATCCTCGGGCAGAGCAAGCACATCGACAACTACCCGGCGTTCCTCATCACCGGGGTCATGGTCTTCACCTTCACCCAGCGCACGGTGATCAGCGGGGCCAAGTCCATCTCGTCGAACCTGTCCCTCATCCGGGCGCTCCACTTCCCCCGGGCCGCCCTCCCGCTGGCGTACACCATCCAGGAGCTCCAGCAGCTCGGCTACTCCATGGCCGTGCTCGTCCTCCTGGTGCTCGTCACCGGAGAGCCGGTGAGCTGGCTCTGGCTGCTGATCCCCGTCGTGCTGATCATGCAGCTCGTCTTCAACATCGGCACCGGTATGTTCATGGCCCGCCTCGGCGCGTTCATGCGGGACATGAACCAGCTGCTGCCGTTCATCACGCGCACCTGGCTGTACGCCTCCGGCGTCTTCTACGCGATCGACGACCGCACCAAGGACCTGCCGGACTTCCTCCGATGGGCGCTGGAGTTCAACCCGGCCGCCGCCTACATCGAGTTCATGCGCGACCTGCTGATCTACCAGCGGTTCCCCGAACGCTGGGCGTGGGTTACCTGTCTATTCTGGGCAGTGTTCGCACTGATCGTCGGCTTCTGGTACTTCTGGCGGGCCGAGGAGAGGTACGGCCGTGGCTGAGCTGACCAAGGAGCTGTCGCAGGTGGCGCCCCAAACTTCAGAAACGCAGAACCACGAGACGCAGAACCCCAAGGCCGGAACCCCGACCGTCATCGTCGACGACCTCCACATCGTCTACAAGGTGTACGGCGCCGCCGGCGAGGCCGAGAAGGGCAACGCGGCCAGCGCGCTCATGCGCATCCTGCGCCGGCAGGGCCGGCCGCAGATGAAGGAGGTCCACGCCGTCAAGGGCGTGAGCTTCGTCGCCCACCACGGCGACGCCATCGGCATCATCGGCCGCAACGGCTCGGGCAAGTCGACGCTGCTGCGCGCGATCGCCGGCCTCCTGCCCCCGCACAAGGGCGCCGTCTACACCAACGGCCAGCCGTCCCTTCTCGGCGTCAACGCGGCCCTCATGAAGGAGCTGACGGGCGAGCGCAACATCATCCTCGGCTGCTACGCCATGGGCATGAACCCGGCCGAGGTGCGCGAGAAGTACGACGAGATCGTGGACTTCTCCGGCATCGGAGACTTCGTCCAGTTCCCCATGTCGACGTACTCGTCCGGCATGGGCGCCCGGCTGCGCTTCGCCATCTCCTCGGCCAAGACGCACGACGTGCTGCTCATCGACGAGGCCCTCGCGACGGGTGACCGCGAGTTCAAGAAGAAGAGCCAGCAGCGCATCAAGCAGATGCGCGACTCCGCCGGCACGGTCTTCCTGGTCGCCCACAACCTCGACGTGATCGAGGAGACGTGCAACCGGGTGATCTGGTTGCACAAGGGAAAGATCAGAATGGAAGGCGACCCCCAGGAGGTCCTGGAGGCGTACAACAAGGCCTGAGAGAAACGGAGGGGTGACCGTGCCGACGCCGCCACCGATCCCGTACGACCATCTGCCCGAGGTTCCCCCGCTGACCGTCGAGAGCGACGACGTGCACGACGGCGAGCGGCTCCCCGAGGCTCACGTGTTCAACGACTGGGGCATGAGCGGGCAGAACGCCTCCCCGCATCTGCGCTGGTCGGGTGCCCCCGAGGGCACCAAGAGCTACGCCGTCACCTGCTTCGACCCCGACGCGCCCACGGGCAGCGGCTTCTGGCACTGGGTGCTCTACGACATCCCGGCCACCGTCGCCGAGCTGCCGACCGGCGCGGGCAACGGCCCCGACTTCAAGGGGCTGCCGGAGGGCGCCAAGCACGCGCGCAACGACTTCAGCACGAAGGAGTACGGCGGGGCGGCGCCACCGCCCGGCTATCCGCACCGCTACCTGTTCGCCGTGCACGCCCTGGGTGTGGAGTCCCTGGGCGTGGACACCGACACGCCTCCGGCCGTGGTCGGCTTCAACATCACGGCCAACACGCTCGCGCGCGGTTATATCGCACCTGTGTACGAAACCTGATGCGGGAGGGCCGCTCGTTCCACTATGATTCGAACGGAGATTCGACATAGGGGAGGGTCGGATGAGCGACCTGGCGACGGCGATCGACAATCTGGCCTCCGAAGATCCCTCGGAGCTTCCCGTCGGGCTGATCGCGGAGCAGCTCATCGAGCTGCACTGGCAGATGGCCCGCCTGCAGGCCCAGATCGCCAGGCGCACCCACCTGCGCGCGAGTTTCGACTCGCCGGCCTCGCCCAACTGAGGGCCGGCTGAGCCCTGCCGCGTATGGCGGCGGGGGCGGCGGGTGGCCGCGTGCGCCCTGCGGCGCGCACTCTGGCATGACACCGGACGGCCGGCGCCCCTTGGGGGCGCCGGCCGCTTTCGTCATCGACGTCTTTCCGGTGGCCCTGCCATGCGCGCGGGACCGCAGGCAGGGCCGCCAGGTCGCCCTGACGGCGAGGGAGGCCTCAGGCGAGGGTCACTTGGTGTACCCGTTGTGCGTGGTCGGCGCGACGCCGGTCACCGCGTCCGGGGCGGACGAGACGGCGCTCGACGCGGCGGCGTCGGCCGTGGCCGACGCGGAGGCGGCGACATCGGCCGCGGCCCCCGCCGTCGCCGCGGCTCCCTGCGCCGGAGCGTCCGTGGTGTTCCTGACGGTGCCGGTGACCGCGCGGGTGCCGGCGTCGGCCTGGGCGGCGGCGTCCGCGGTCGTCGCCTGGGTGCTGCTCATGACGCCGTCCGCCGGAGTCTCGCACGGCACCAGCGCCAGCAGGCCGCCCGCGCTGCCGGCGGTCGCCGCGACGGCGCCCTTGAGGCTGAGCAGCGCGTTGAGCCGCGCGGTGACGTTGAGCCCGGCGTGAACGGCTGCGCCCGCGGTGGCGACGGCCGCCGCCGAGGCGTCCGCGGCGGCCGCGGCCTGGCCGGAGACGGCGACGACCGGCTTGCCGACCTGGGCGACGACGCCTGCGGCGACGTTCGCCTTGGCGACGAGAGCCGCGTTGACGTCCGCGACCGCGACCAGGGCTGCCGACAGGTGGGCCTCCAGCCGGGCGACGACGTTGGCGTCGACGGTGACGGCTGCGTCGGCCACGATGTCGGCCGCGATGTCGGCGGCCGCGCTGATCTGCGCGTTCGCGTCGGCGGACAGATTGGCGGTGACGGTGCCGGCGAGGTTCGCGACCGCGACGAGGTCGGCCCTGATGTCAGCGGTCAGGCTCACCGCCACCTCGGCGGCCGCGTCGGCCTGCGCGACGACGCCGGCCGTCGCCCCGCCGACGGCCGTGGCCTGCAGATCGGCCAGAAGCCTCGCCACTGTCGTGACCCGGTGCTCCGTGCACTTCTTGGCGCACACGTCAGCCTGCGCGGGCGCGGCCAGCATGCCGGCGATGCCGATCGTGACGGCGACGACGGCTGTCCTAACCACTCGTTTCATTGACTTGCCCCCGGTTCATATTCCTTTTCACGAGAGTGGGAATGACGAACCCAAGAACCCCCGTGCGTCGGCGAGCACGCCGACAAAGACGTCGGCATTTCTATCACTGCCGATCACGGGGGAAAGCCCTGCTGACCAGGGGATGCCCGGCAGGCGCCCCGCCCGGAAAGTCGGTATATCGAGCACCGGACGACCACTTCGCGGTCACCCCAATCCCGCCTCCGGAGAAAGCGACGGTAAACACCGCGCCCAGGCCCTGCGGCAGATCTTTCCGCTCACTTTTAGCGCCGCGCCGACAGAGGTCGCGACCCGATCGGCCGGGGACCGGCCACGAACCCGCCCTATCGCGACATATCTCGATAAGAGCTACGCTGGCGAGGTGACCTCCCTCACACCGTACGCGGGCGACGATCCCGCGCAGCGCGCCTCGGACGCCGACCGCGACCGGGTGGCGGCCGTCCTCGGCGAGGCGCTGGCCACCGGTCGCCTGACGAGCGTGGAGCACGCCGACAGGCTCGACGCCGCCTACAGCGCCGTGACCGTCGGCGACCTCGCGCCCCTGACCGGGGACCTGCCCGACACGGCCCATCCCCCGGCCACGCTCTCCACCGAGAGACACCAGGTCTCCGCGGTGTTCAGCAAGATCATACGGCGCGGGCGCTGGGTCGCCGGGCGGCACACCGAACTCAGCTCGGTCTTCGGCGCCCTGATCGTGGATCTCAGCGACGCGGTCCTGCCCGGCCGTGAGGTGACGCTGGAGCTGAACTCCTTCTGCGGCAAACTCATCGTCACCGTGCCGGCCAACGCCAGGGTGGTCGACGAGGGCAGCGCGATCTTCTCGAAGCGCTCGGTGACCGGAGGGGACGGCGACGGCGACGGCCCGCTGATCCGCGTCACCGGCAACGCGCGCTTCGGCAAGATCGTGGTCTACCGCGGGACCCGTCGCTGACGGCCTACGATGCGGCCATGCAGCCCGCCGGTCGTCCGCTGCCCGTGGCCCTCGACGCCATGGGCGGCGACAACGCGCCCGGGGAAATCGTCGCGGGAGCCGTACAGGCCGTTCGCGAGCGGGGCGTGCCCGTCGTGCTCGTCGGCCATCCCCGCCTGCTCTACCAGGAGCTGGCCCGGCACGACGCGGTCACCGAGATCCCCATCGTGCGGGCCGAGGAGGCGCTGGCGATGGACGAGGGCGCGCTGGCGAGCCTGAGACGGCCCCGCTCCAGCATCGCCATCGCCTGCCATCTCGTACGGCGCGGCGACGCCTGCGCGGTTGTGTCCGCGGGCTCGACGGCGGGCGTCGTCGCCACCGGCAGGCTGCGGCTGCGGGCCCAGCAGGGAGTCGTACGCCCCGCGATCGCGGTCGGCCTGCCGACCCTGCCACAGCCGACCGTGCTGCTCGACGCGGGCGCCACGGCCGACGCCAAGCCGGAGATGCTGGTGCAGTTCGCCCACCTCGGCGTGGCGTACGCCGAGACGGCACTCGGCATGCGGCGTCCCCGCGTCGGCCTGCTCACGATCGGCGCCGAGGCCGAGAAGGGCAACAAGCTCGCAAAACGAGCCCACGAGCTGCTCGCCGCCACGCCCGGCGTCGACTTCACCGGCAACATCGAGGGCCACGACCTGCTCACCCGGAAGGTCGACGTGGTCGTCACCGACGGGTTCACCGGCAACGTGGCGCTCAAGACCGTCGAGGGCACCGTGCGGTACGCCTTCGAACAGGTCAGGGAGACGATCGCGGAGAGCCGGGTGGCCAGGCTCGGCGGGATGCTGCAGCGCGCCCGGCTGCGGGAGCTGGCCGGCCGGCTCGACCCCGAGGCGCACGGCGGGGCCGTGCTGCTCGGCCTCAACGGCACCGTGGTGATCGCACACGGCTCGTCGCGGGCACGTGGCGTGGCCGCCGCCTGCGAGCTCGCGGCTCATCTGTCGGATCAGGGCATCATCGCCAGGATCGGCGAGCGGATCGCCTCCACCAACAAGTCGCACCGCCGCTGGTGACGCCGGATATGGAACGGCGGGCTGAAGGCGCACGCCGATAAGCTTGGTTCATGACCGACCCGCAGCTCGTGCTCACCGAGCGGGTCCAGCAGGCGCTGGGTTCCGCCTTCGGTCCGGAGCACGCCACCGAAGATCCGCTGATCAGGCCCTCTCAGTTCGCCGACTACCAGGCGAACGTCGCGCTCAGCCTGGCCAAGCGGCTCCGACGTGCCCCGCGGGAGGTCGCTCAGGCCATCGCCGACCACCTCGACACGGCCGACGTCAGCGTGGAGGTCAGCGGGCCCGGGTTCCTCAACCTGACGCTGCGCGACGGCTGGGTCGCCGAGCAGGCCGCACAGCGGCTGCTCGACGAGCGCATCGGCGTGCCGCAGCCGGCCCCGCAGACCGTGATCGTCGACTACTCGGCGCCGAACGCCGCGAAGGAGATGCACGTCGGCCACCTGCGCACCACGATCGTCGGCGACACCCTCGCGCGCACCCACGAGCACCTGGGCAACCAGGTGATCCGGCAGAACCACCTCGGCGACTGGGGCACGCAGTTCGGCATGCTCATCGAGCACCTCCTCGACATCGGCGAGGAGGAGGCGCTCGGCATGCTGGCCGCCGGCGACGGCAACGCCTTCTACCAGGCGGCGCGGCACAAGTTCGACAACGACCCCGAGTTCCAGCAGCGGTCCCGCCGCCGGGTGCCGCTGCTGCAGGGCGGCGACCCGGAGACCCTGCGCCTGTGGCGCGAGTTCATCGAGTACAGCAACCGCTACTTCCGCAAGGTGTACCGCACGCTGGGCGTCACGCTCACCGACGACGACATCGCGGGCGAGAGCATGTACAACCCCATGCTCCCCGACGTCTGCGACGAGCTGGAGCGCACGGGCGTGGCCGAGATCAGCGAGGGCGCGCTGTGCGTGTTCCCGCCCGGCTTCAAGGGCCGCGACGACCAGCCGCTGCCGCTCATCGTCCGCAAGAGCGACGGCGGGTACGGCTACGCCACGACCGACCTCGCCGCGATCCGCTACCGGGTGCGCGACCTGAAGGCCGACCGCATCCTCTACGTCGTGGGCGCCACCCAGTCGCTCCACTTCCAGATGGTCTTCGCCGCGGCGCGTACGGCCGGCTGGCTGCACGACGACGTCAAGGCGGAGCACGTCCAGATCGGCAGCGTGCTCGGCAGCGACGGCAAGATGTTCAAGACCCGCAGCGGCGAGTCGATCAAGCTCACCGACCTGCTGGACGAGGCCGTCGTGCGGGCCGAGGCCGTCATCGCCGACCGCGGCTACGACCCGGAGGCCCGCAGGCAGATCGCGCGTCAGGTCGGCATGGGCGCGGTCAAGTACGCGGACCTGTCGGTCAGCCACGACAGCGAGTACGTGTTCGACTTCGACCGCATGCTCGCCCTCACCGGCAACACCGGGCCTTACCTCCAGTACGCCACCGCCCGCATCCGGTCGATCTTCCGCAACGGCGGGATCGACCCGCAGTCGGTCACCGGCCCGATCACGCTGGGCCACCCGGCCGAGCGGGCGCTCGCGCTGCAACTGCTCGGCTTCGGCTCGGTCGTCGCCGCCGTCGCGCAGCTGTCCGAGCCCCACCGGCTGTGCAACTACCTGTTCGACGTCGCCCAGACGTTCACCTCGTTCTACGAGAGCTGCCCGGTCCTCAAGGCCGAGGAGGAGTCCGTACGGCAGTCGCGTCTGGCTCTGTCGGCGCTCACCCTGCGGGTGCTGCTGCGCGGGCTCGACCTGCTCGGCATCGAAGTCCCCGAGCGGATGTGAGCGGGGTGCCGGATTCCGCTTCGGCGGACTCGGGAGAGGGCGACACCGGCACCTCCCAGACCGGAGGCCTCGGCTCCGAAACCGGGGATGGCCTCCCTGATGCGGGAGCCGGCGTCCCCGGTCTTGGAAGTCGCCTCCGCGAGGCCGGCGATGGCGTTCCCGAGGCCGGCGCCCCCGCGGGAGCACGGCGGGCCGCCCGATTCAGGGCGGACCGTCCTTTCCGTTCCCGCGGGTCAGGCGCGTCCACGGCGCGCCTCGTCTGTGACTGTCACACCAAGCGTCTAGTCTGGCGCGGTCAAGGGAGTGCCAGCCGATCCCTCGGGGAGCGTTCCGCGTGAGCATGGACCTGACCACGAGTCCGGACCCTGGAAACCTGGCCGAGGCCACGGAGCTGCACCGCTACGCCGAGGCGCTGATCGTCAGCCTGGCGGCCGACGGCACGGCGCCCGGCCTGCCGCCGGGGATCGCCGACGTGCCGGGCTACTGGCTCGGGCCCGCCGTCGAGGCCCTCGTCCTCATCCTGTCCGGCAAGGACGCCCTGGAGCCGCTGGCCCTGGCCAACGAGTTGGACGAGCGGCGCACCGCCCTGTTCCTGTGCCTGGCCCTCGCCGTATGCGGCCACGGCGACCGCATTCACGCCTCCTGGCTCGGCACCGCCTTCGGCGACCTGTCGGAGGACAATCCGGTGACGCCCGGCCAGCGGGCGCTGTGGCTCGCCGCCGCTCGCGGGGCGTACGGGCCGGTCGGCAAGATCTTCGTGCTCCGCAAGCTCGACGCGGTGGACGTGCCGCCCACCGACGACCGGTGGCTCAAGGCCCTCGTGCCCGGCCTGCCGGAAACGTCCGTGCCCGCCTCCCTGGAGCCGTTCCCCGAGCTGGCGAAGGTCGCCGAGATCGAGCGGTCGCTCCGGGCGTCGGCCACCCTGCGCCGTCTGCGCGAGCGCTGCACCGAGATCACCTCCACCCGGCAGGCCGGGGAGGTCACCAGGGTCGTACGCGGCACCGTGTGGGCCGAGGACGAGCCGCTGGCCGTGCTCCGCGCCCTGGCAGGGCAGGGCGGCCAGGAAGGCCCGCTCAGCTCGCTCACCGGGCATCTGCTGCAGGACCTGGCTTCCGACGCCGATCTTCACCTGGCCGCGCTCGCCCTGCACGTGGCGGCGCCGGCGGTCAGGGCGGCGGCGGAGTCCCTCGTCGAGGTGGTGCGCGAGCCGCCGCCCGACACCCTGGACGTGCCGATCCTCGGCTATCCGATCAGGCTCAGGCCCGAGGGGCCCGACCAGGAGTCGATGGCGGCCGCCGAGCAGCTGCTCGTCACCGAGTGCGTGCCGAAGCGCACCCGCCCCTGGCCCGGATACGTCCTCCTGGTCCTCGCCGTCGGCGTCGTCGTCGCCGGGTTCGTGGTCTCGCTGCCGCTCGCCCTCGTCGGCCTGTTGATCGCCGCCGTGGGCGCGCATCTGCTGTGGCGGCACCGGGTCCGGGAACACTCCGACGTACGGTACGTCCAGACACGGGCGGGCAAGCTCACCGACCTCGCCGACAAGGCCGTGTGGGCCCTGCACGAGTACGCCAGAGAGTCGGAGGAGCGCGCCTCTGACGCCGCCCGGGACCTGACTGAGGTGTCCACGCTCCTGCGCCGGGGCCCTCGGGCCGCGTAGGAACGCCGACGCCGGCTTCTGCGGTCGCCAGTGCTCACCGTCGGTGCTGCCTGCGGACCGCGTGGGTGGGCTGCGTGGGTGAACTGTGCTGTGGACCGTGTGGGTGGGCCGGGGACCATCGCCACAGGTGCTGTGAGCGCGTGAGACTGTCGGCGTCTTCCGCCTGGGCTGCAGGGCGCTGAGGCGGACGGCGCCTTGTCCCTGGGCTGACGAACGCGTGAGGCGGTCGACACCTCGTGCCTGGGCTACAGAACGCGCGAGGCGTCGGCGCCGGGCCTGCTGATTGCCGAGGAACCGGAGCCAGGCACAACTGTGCCCGCCGACCGAATGGGCGGCGGGCACCAGATCAGGAGTCGAGCCGGGCCGATTCAGGCGGTGGAGACCTCCACCGTCGACGGAGTGATCAAAAAGACCTTGTCCGCGATCCGCTCGATACGTCCTTCACAGCCGTAAGCCAAGCCCGCTGCGAAGTCCACCATTCGTGTGGCCTCCGCCGTCGACATGCTCGCCACGTCCATGACCACCGTGTGGCCCTCACGGAAATGCCGGCCGATCGTCAGGGCGTCGTCATACTTCCGCGGGCGGACCATGACAATACGGGCCGGGTCGGCGTTGGGGTGCCAGCGCTTGGCGGCACGCTCTGCCGCCGGCATCCAGTCGTCCTCGTACTCGTCCTCGGCGTAGGCCTCGTCGTCGAACTGCTCTGCCCCACCCAGGCCAAGGTAGCTCGCCACCTTGCGCACAGCCCCCATCGGTTTGTCCTTTTCCGGCTTGTCCTTTTCCGGGCTCGTCCCGACACGCGGGACCGTATTCGACGATTCAGCGAACCCCCGCCGACACGCCCGGCCGTTTAAGTGTTGTTGGCTGGATAATGTGGAGGCCGGGTAAGTGTGTCTTCATCGTCAATTTCGTCAGCCCTTCCAGGGTAACTCGCGAACCCGTCTACCCCATGGAACCCTTCGCAAACATTTCTCACAGTCGCCTCGAACGACGGCATACCTTCAGTAGATCACAACGGACGCCACCGATGCCGGGTTCCCAAAATACGATCTTGCTGGTCGGGCCGGGTATGCCCCGGCCGAGAGCCACGAATCGAAGCGACGTCAATGAAGATCGAATTACGCATGGAGACGCCTCAAATTCGTGTTTCGAAAACTTTTTCGATTGCAGCCCGGTCGCCTGATCGCCGCTCTCAGGGCGGCGGACCGCGGACAGAAGAGCCCGCAATTGTGGGAGCGGCCAGGGAAAACTCTTTCCTGGCAGCGCCTCCCGGGGAACCGATATCGAGCACCATTTCGACCGGCCGCCGGTTTTCGAAGCCGCGCAGACCCCCGGCCTGCTCACCCTCCATGCAGGGAGCACAGAGGTACCTGAGAAGCGTGCCAGGCCGGTAGAGACGAAGGAGTCGGACCGTGTCTCCGAGCTCGCGACCGCGGGGAGGCAGTGGCCATGCCGCGGACCGATGGACGATGCCGGCTCGCCGCGAGTGAACCGTGCAGGACACCGCCCGACACAGTACGTCCAGTGTGACCAGTACGGCGAGGTGAGCGACCATCGCGGCCACTGGCGTCGCTTCGGCCGGTGGTGCCGCTGTGGTGGCCGGAGACGAGGACGGTGCGCATGAAGCGCCCGCGCGGTGTCAGGCCGGAAGCGATGTACCCACAGCCATGATCTCTCCGGAAGCACTCGCCGATTCTCTCGCGCGTGCACTGGGCCGGTCGATGCCCCCCGCCCTTGAATTTCGGGCTCAATAATCAGGCACGGCGGAGATCTTGATCGGCTGGGTTAGGACATGGCGCCTGGAGTGGGGGCTGTCGCGGTCCGTAGGCCGTTGGGGTCGAGTGGGCCGGAGTCGCTTCGCTCGAGGGCGGGTGGCTCCGACGCCGGGTGTGGCTCACGTTGGTATAGGTCAAGGTTAGGTCCGGCGGGGATCGGGTCAGGCGGGTCGAGGCCGGGGGTTACGGTCGGTTGGGTCGGGGTCGGGTGGTTGGGGTCGGGTGGTGGTTGGAGTCGTGTTGAGACGTCACTGCGCCGGCCGGAAGCTCCGGTCCTCGCGAAGCCCGCTCCGCTGGGCCTTCGCTGCGGTTCTCCCTCCCGCCCGCTCCGCTCCTCCCGCGCTGCCGCTCGCGCACCCAGCGTTCCCCTCATCCCACGGCTAGGGCGGCTCGCTCGCAATCACCCGGAGGCTCCCACCCCGCCTCGACCGGCGCGTACGGCTCCTCGGGGTCGAGCCGCTGCCGCAGGCCGAGCGCAGTGGCAGTGACGTGGATCTTCCGCCGGCCAGACGCCCGACTGGCTCCTCGCCCTCAGCGGACTGCTCCACCGCCTCCCAGGGGCTGGCTCCCGGCCAGCAGGTGAACCAGGGTGCGTAGTCGGTGAGCTCGTTGTCAGTGAGGTCGTTAACGGTGACGCTCGATGTCCCGGCTACTCACTCCGGCCCCAGCCCGCGGGGCCAGGCGGTCGCACCGCCGACAGCGTCACCCCGTGACACGAGCCGGCCCACACAACGAAGCAGCCAGGCAATCCCACACAACCCAGCGTAGGCCAGGGGGACGCCCCCTCCCCGCGTCCCTCAGCACCCCTTGCACGAGGCACCCCTTACACGAGTGCGCCCAGAAGACGGGCGCTCCGAAGGAACGGGCCTCTAGACAGGCCCCCGAAAGAACGGGCCCCGGACATGCGAAAGCCCCGGCCAACACGACCGGGGCACCACCCACAACACGCCACCCACCCCAGCAGGCGCGGGACACCACAAAAGCAACCCCCAGAGGGCAACCCCTGCGGGAACCCCGGAAGAAGGAAACACCCCCCGGAAATGCGGAAGGGCCACCCCAACCAGGATGGCCCTTCCAAAAGATTGTCCGGCGGCGTCCTACTCTCCCACACCGTCCCCGGTGCAGTACCATCGGCGCTGGCAGGCTTAACTTCCGGG